>NZ_JASISM010000009.1 GCF_030063145.1 Cryobacterium sp. PH31-L1 | reverse complement strand
GCGGAGCGACGGGACACTCGCTCCTCAGCTCAAACATTCGGGGTGTTTTGCGGGCCTCCGCGAAAAGCATGCGGAGACCCGCAAAACACCCCGAAAACTCGGCACCCCGCGAATATCCCGACACCCCGCCCCCAGTCTGAACTTTGCGGGAGCGGCAACGTGCAGCCGCTGCGGTGAGGGCGACTGTTTGGCAACGGGCAACGGGCAGCTTGCCCTGCGGGACTGTGGCTGTCTACGAGGGCGACCATCCGCAAGCTGTATCCAGCAGCTTTTGCATTGGCTCTCAGTAAGGAACAGAAGAAGGCGTCCCGCCGCTGTTTAGCTAGCGGTTGGGAAAGCCGTGGGGGAGGCCGGTCAGGACTGGGGCCAGGCGGGCGAGACGCTCGCGTTCGAGGACGAGGGCGGTGAATTCACGTTCGCGGCGGACGGCGGCTACGCCGACGAGGAAGTACTCGGCCGGAGCGTCGGGCAGAGGCGAGACGAAGGGGGCGACCTCGGCGGCGAGGGACTGGGCCAGGTGCTCGCGGGTCTGGGGTGTGTGGTGGGAGGACTGGCGCAGGTACTGGGCGACACGACGCGCCAGCCGATCCGGCAGGCGCGCGATATCGACGGTCTGCGCCCAGGGGGCCAGCGCTTCGGGCAGGGCGCGCGGGACCTCTTTGTTGCGCGGCACACGTTCGTGCTGGCTGTAGGTACCGGCCAGCAGGTCGCCGAGCCGCTTGGAACGCCCATTGAGCAGCGCTGTGATGGCGGCCAGACCTCCGACGGTCATAATGATCTCGAGCACACCGGTCAGGGCACGAATGAACGCGTGCCGTAGGGAGATGGCTCCGCCATCGTCTCGTACGATGCGGGCGCCGATGGCCAACTTGCCGAGCGAGCGGCCGTGGGTGAGGGTTTCGACCAAGACCGGCACGACCACGAGCGAGAAGACGAGGGCGACAACGTTCAGTGCCTGGGTGAGTGCGGCGTCGGTATAGACCGCGAAACTCAGGTAGAAGCCCAGGAGGATCAGCAGGTACAGGGCCAGATACGCGATCGCGTCGATGATTGCCCCGGCGCCGCGCAAAATGACGCTGGCCGGCCGCACGTCGAGCGCGACCGCCTCGCCGGTGACGAGTTCGGCGTCACGGTCAAAATCAGCGGCACGGTCGGTGGGACGCGCGGTCTCCTTCATGTCTACTATTGAACCAGATGGATCTAGACGCATATACTGCCGCGCACCGCGCCGACTGGGACCGCCTGACCGAGCTCGGTGCCCGGCGGGGGCTGACCGGTGCCCAATCCGATGAACTCATCGAGCGCTATCAGGCCGGGGCCACTCAGCTCTCCGCGATCAAGTCGGCCGCTGGCTCGACCCTGGAAGGCGACCGACTGTCGGTCGGCCTGTCCCGCGCCCGGCTGCGTTTCACCGGCGTGAGCGTCAACGTGTTGGCGCAGCTTCCCCGGTTTTTCGTTCTCCAGCTCCCCGCGGCCCTGTATCGGCTGCGCTGGGTCACCCTCGCGGTCGCCGTGGTCACGTTCGTCGTCGCTGGACTATACGCCGTGTGGGCCTACAACGATCCAAGGGTCTTGGCCAACCTGGGAACGGAGGCGCAACTCGCGCAACTGGCCAATGAGGACTTCGTGGGGTATTACTCCGCGAATCCGGCGGCATCCTTCGCCGGATTCGTCTCAACCAATAACGCCTGGATTGCAGCGCAGTGCATCGCCTTCGGCATCACCGGGGTCTACGTGCCCTTCATCATTCTGCAGAACGCCATGAACCTTGGCACCACGGCCGCCATCATGTTCGCCTATGACAAGGGCGACGTTTTCCTTCTCTACATTGCTCCGCACGGGCTGCTCGAACTCACGGCGATCTTCGTTGCGGCTGCCGGTGGACTGCTCATCTTTTGGGCGTGGATCGCCCCCGGCGCCCGCACCCGAGGTCAGGCACTCGCCGAAGACGGGCGAGCGCTGTTCACCGTGGCGATCGGACTGGTGTTCGTGCTGCTGGTTTCGGGCATTATTGAGGGCTTCGTCACCTCGCAGCCGTGGCCGTGGCCGATCAAGATCGGCATCGGAGCGGTGGCGCTCGGCGCGTTCCTGTTCTACATGATCGTAGTCGGCGGGCGCGCAAGCAGGGCGGGGGAAACCGGCGACCTCAGCGAATTCGAGGCGGGGAGTACGCGCATTTACAGCGCGTGAGTCAGAGCCGCCCGGCCGCTTTCAACGCGATGTAGCGGTCAGCGAGGGCCGGCGGGAGCTGCGCGGGGGAGGCGGTGACGACATCCGCTCCCAGCTGGCGGATGGCGGCCGACACGCGCGCCACGTCGAGCAGGGCCCGCTCAGCGGCCGACGCGCGGTAGATCTCGTCGCGTCCACCGCGGGTGGCCGCCGCGAGCACGGTAGCCGGGTCGAGCACGGAGGCCACGACCACGGTGTGCCGCTTGGTGAGCTGCGGCAGCACCGACAGCAGCCCGGTCGACGCTCCCGCGGCGTCGATGGAGGTGAGCAGCACGACCAGGGCATGCTGGCTCGTGACCGCGCGCACCTGGCCGGGAACCGCTGCCCAGTCCATTTCAATGAGTTCAGGGTCGATCAGCGCCATTGAATCGACCATCTGCGACAGCAGGGCCGCGCCGGTCGCGCCCTGCACCCGGCCGCGCACCCGGCGGTCGAAGGCCAGAAAGTCCACCCGGTCGCCGGCCACTGAGGTGAGGGCTGCGACCAGCAGAGCCGCCTCGAAGGCGGTGTCCAGCCGGGGTTCGTTGTCGACGCGGGCCGCCGAAGTGCGGCCGGTGTCGAGCAGAATGACGACGCGGCGGTCGCGCTCCGGCCGCCAGGTGCGCACCATGACGTCGTTGCGCCTCGCCGTGGCCCGCCAGTCGATTGAGCGCACATCGTCACCGCGCACATATTCGCGCAGTGAGTCGAACTCGGTACCCTGCCCGCGCACCATCACACTCGTGCGTCCGTCGAGCTCCTTGAGCCGTGCGATGCGGGAGGGCAGGTGTTTGCGAGCGTGAAACGGCGGCAGAACACGGATGCGCCCCGGCGCGTTCAGCGTCGCCTGACGGTTCCACAAACCCAGCGGCCCGAGGGAGCGCACCGTCACCTGTTCAACCCGGCGCTCCCCCCGCCGAAACGGAGTGAGCCTGACCGACATGAGGCGGCGTTCGCCGGCCGGAATCACCACCCAACCGCGCACGAGGCCGGCACCTGCCGACGGCTGCCAGGCATCCCGCACCACGGCATTCAGGCGCCGCCGCCCGGTATTGGTCAGGTACAACTCGCTGGTGACCGATTCGCCGAGGCGAACGCGGGCGGGCAGCATCCGCTCTACCGAGACGGCGCGCGGCGACGCCGCCAGCGCCAGGTCGAGACCGCCGAGCAGAAGCACGAAGACCAGCCAGAGGGCGAGCACGCCGGCCGCCGCCTCCACCGAGGGCCCGAACAGCACGATGGGCACCGCGCCGAGGGCGAGGAGAAGAACGAACCGTCCGCTGAGCGTCATCGTTAGATCGGAACCTGAACCTGCTGCAGCACTCCGCGCAGAATGGCATCGACCGAGACGCCCTCCAGTTCGGCTTCGGGGCGCAGCTGCACACGGTGCCGCCAGACCGGCAGCGCCATGGCCTGCACGTGGTCGGGGGTGATCGAGTCGTATCCGCTCAGCCAAGCCCACGCCTTGGTGGAGGCCAGCAGGGCGGTCGTGCCGCGGGGGCTGACGCCGAGCCTGACCGAGGGGCTCGTGCGGGTGGCGCGGGCCAGGTCCACGATGTAGGCGAGCACATCGGCGCTCGATCCGACGCGAGCGACGGCCGCCTGGGCCGCGGCGAGTTCGGCCGCGCCGAGCACCGCGCTCACACCGGCACCGGCGAGATCGCGGGGGTTGAAGCCGGCCGCGTGGCGGCGCAGCACCTCGATCTCGTCGACTCGCTGCGGCACCTCGAGCACGAGCTTGAGTAGAAACCGGTCGAGCTGCGCCTCGGGCAGCGTATAGGTGCCCTCGTATTCGATCGGGTTCATGGTCGCCGCCACGATGAATGGCTCCGGCAACTTGAGCGATTCGCCGTCGACGCTGACCTGACGTTCCTCCATCGCCTCGAGCAGCGCGGACTGCGTTTTCGGCGGCGTGCGGTTGATCTCGTCGGCGAGGCAGATGTTCGTGAATACCGGACCCTGCCGAAACTCGAATTCACCGGCCCGGGCGTCGTAAATGAGCGACCCGGTCACGTCGCCAGGCATCAGGTCGGGCGTGAACTGGATTCGTTTGGTGTCGAGGCTCAGCGCGTGGCTGAGGGTGCGCACGAGCAGGGTTTTCGCCACGCCCGGCACTCCCTCGAGCAGCACGTGGCCGCGCGCAAGCAGCGCGATGATCAGCCCGGTGACCGCGCCGTCCTGCCCGACGACGGCCTTGCCGACCTCGGTGCGCACCCGGTTGAGGGCGGCCCGCAGCGCGGCGGCATCCGCTGCGTTGGTTGGCGCGGTGTCGATCTGATCAGTGGGAGTCGTCATGGGTCCATTCTCTCGGCTGGAGGGGTGAAGATTTCAGAAGAGGCGGATGCCGGCGCCCCGGCCCGCACGGCCTGGCTGGTCGCCGTTTCGAGGGTATGCAGGGCGCCTCCGAGCTCGATCAGCTGGGCATCGGAGATGGGGATCGCCCCCACGAGAACCCGGCGAACCTCGTCGGGGGCGCGGCCGGTGATAAGTGCCACCGTGCCGATGATCTCGTCCAGGTGGGCGAGCCGGCCGAGGCCGACGGTTCGGGCCAGACGTTGCACGGCGCCCACGCGCAGGGCGTCGATCGCCCGCAGGCGGGCGTTGCTGCGCGCATAGAGTCGGGCGCGACCCTCCATGGTCTCGCTCGCCTTCACCGTGACCGGCAGGTTTTCGGCTACGAGCGGCCCGAATCGCCGGCCGCGCCAGAGGGCAGCGGCGACGCCGACGAGCGCGAGCAGCACGAGCACCGGGGTCACCCAGCCGGGGGTTAGCTCGGCCAGCGAGGGTGGCCCGGTGCGGGGCAGGTCGGCCAGGGTCGGCAGGTACCAGACCAGCGAGTCACCCGGCCCGAGCAGGCCGAGGGCGAGCGCCGCATTGCCGTAGCCGGTCACGTTCTCGTTATTGAACACGCGAGGGTCGGGAACGAGCGAGACGAGGCCGCCGGTGTGCTCGTTCTGCACCCGCACCAGCGAGAAGGTGTCGGTGCCGCTTCGAAAGCAGCCGGTGACCAGCGGATGCTCACCCGGCGGAATCGACAGGGTGTCACCTCCCGGCACCAGCTCCCCGGCTCGGTTTGCGGCCGGAACCGAGCAGTCAGCCGTCAGCGTCTCCGCATCGGAGACACCGCCGAAACCCACGGTGGGCGCCAGCGCCTGCAGGGCCAGAAAATCCGGTGCCACGACCACCGTGCGCTTGGCGAGGTCGCCGAGTTCGCTCAGCTGCGACCGGTCGAGGTAGCTGTTCTCGTCATAGAGCAGCACGGTGGAATCCGCGCCGACCGCTCCGCGCACTTCGGCCAGGGACTCGGCCAGGATCACGGTGACGCCCTGCTGGCGAAGCACTTCGACCAGGGCCATCGACCCGGCCGGAGCCGCGTTGTCCCCGGCCAGTGCCCGGCCGGCAGCCTGGCTGCCACCCGAGACGAGCACGGCGATGATGGCGATGGCCACGATGCCGGCGGCGGCGATCATCCAAAATGAGGAGCGGCGAAGCAGCGCGCGCAGGGTCGGCGTGGCCACGGTCGTGGCGCTCGCAGGGCCGCCACCGGCGCGGGGGTCTGGCACTGCCGCATCCGCTGGAGAAGTCAGAGTCGCGCTCATCAAAGACCCGCCTCGGCCAGTGGGACCCACACGACGGGCAACGCAGAGCGCAACTCGGCCTCGAGCGCGGCCAGAGCGCTAAAGTCGGGCTCGGTGCCGGCCTGTTCCAGGTAGCGCACCCGGTCGAAGGTGTCGGCGGCGAGAGCCAGGGCCGGACCGCTCGCCGGAAAGGCCAGCCGGGCTCGGGCAGCGAAATCGTGCGCGGTCGTGCCGGGCGAGACAGTGAGCACCGTGCGTTCGGCGAGGCCGCGGGCCAGGGCGCGAAAAATCTCCTCGCAGGCGAGGCTCCAGTCGCCCGACCTCGCCGCTGCCTCGGCGGCCGTGCGCATCTCGGCGCTGCTGCGCTGGTCGATCGTGCCGAACAGGTCGAGAGCGGCGCGGCGTCGCCTGGCCAGCCTGGGAGCGCCGAACAGTAGCCAGCCGGCCACCAGCGCAGCGAGCACCAGCACGACCTCGACAATCGGCAGCCAGTCTTTCAAATTGCCGTCGCCGCTGATAGTCAGGGACTGGAGCCAATCAAGAAAAGCCTGAGATGCCCGGTCGAACCAGGTGGGCCGGGCCGCGGCATACGGGGCTTTGGCGAGTTCCTCGCGCAACCACTGGCGGGCCTCTGGCGCGTCGGGGACCACTGGAACGTCACGCGGCACGCCGAACGTGGTCCGGTCGACCACTGCTCCGAGGTGCGCCAGGCCCAATGCGGTCATGCCGCCGGATACCCCGTGCCGGGAGCCGTCGGTACCAGGTACGGGTCGGGAACGTCGCCGCCCTGCGCCGCCGATTCCACGTAGCGGGCCAGCTCGAGGTCGAGCCCCTCCTTGCGCATGCGCAGGTCGAGGTAGATCAGCGCAATGGCCGCCGACTGCACGACGGCCGCCACCGCGGCCACCGGAATAGCGATGATCAGGCTGAGAGCGGTGATGATGTAGGTCGTCTCGTCGGTGAACGCCCCGTTCGGGTCGACCAGCGCGGCACCGATTCCCATGAGCAGTGACACCGGCGTGGTGATGATCTGGGTGATCACCTGCACGATCAGGCCGATCAGCAGCAGTATGCCCAGGGTGCGCCAGAAGTACCCGCGAGTGAGTGACCAGGATCGAACAACGGATGCCCGCACGCCCAGTTTCTCCAGCACGATAAGGCTCGGCACGACACTGGTTTTGGCGTACAGGAACGCGCTCACGGCCGCGAGCAGCAGGCCACCGAAGATGCCGACCAGAACACCGGCCACGAATCCGGCGGTGCCGCCGACGCTGATCAGCAGCACGACAATGCCGGCGATCACGGCCACGCCTATGAACAGCGCGGCGGTCAGCAGCAGCGTCCACAGCGCCAGCGGCCAGAGACGGGTCGCCGCTGTGCGCCACAGTGCGCCGAGCCGTAGTTTCTCGCCGAGAGTCGCGCGGGCCACTTCGAGCACGATGACGGCCTGCAGCAGGGCCGAAGCGATGAGCGACAGAGCGATCGGGATGATGGCGGACAGCGCGCCGGCCAGTAACGAGCCGGCGGTGACGGCATCCTTTTGGTCGAGCGGAGCACTGTCGATGCGGTCGATGGCCCAGAACGTGACGAGCCCGACAACGACCACGGTGACGAGCATGATCACGGTCTGCACGATCAGACCGCTGCCGAAGGTGGCCTTCGGATTGCGGCGCAAGACCTGGAACGACGCGCCGAGCAGCGTACCGAATCCAATCGGTCGCAGCGGAATCAGGCCCGGCTTGGGCGGCGGCGCCCAGCCCTGCCCGGGGGTGCCGCCCGGGGACGAGCCGTACGGATGCGGCGCGCTCTGATCGGGCGAGACGGGCGGCGCGAACTGCCCGTAGCGCGGTGGAATGGGGGCGTCGGGGGCCTGCCAGGGGTCTGTCACCATTCAATGCTGGCACAGGTCGATCAAGAAATGCGCTCGCAGGCACTCTGTCAGCGCGCTCAGCTACTCTTATGCCAGACTTTGCCCTACTCATCGGGCAATCTGCTGAGCGAACCACATCAGAACACACGTGACTGACGTTCTGGAAAGAGACCCATGACTGCACGCATTTTGGTTATCGATGACGATACCGCCCTGTCCGAAATGATCGGCATCGTTTTGCACGGCGAAGGCTTCAACCCGGGATTCTGCGCCGATGGATCGCTCGCCCTCGAGACGTTTCGCACCGAGAAGCCCGACCTGGTGCTGCTCGACCTCATGCTGCCCGGCCTCGACGGGATCGAAGTGTGCCGGCTGATCCGCGCAGAATCCGGGGTCCCGATCATCATGCTCACCGCGCGGTCCGACACCACCGACGTGGTCAAAGGGCTCGAGTCCGGCGCCGACGACTACATGGTGAAACCGTTCAACCCCAAAGAACTGGTCGCCCGAATTCGCACGCGCCTGCGCCCGCCCGCCGTCGACGGCGCCCTCGCGCTGCACATCGGTGACCTCGTGGTGAACGCGGTCGGCCACGAAGTGACCCGCGGAGCGGCCGCGATCAACCTGACCCCGCTCGAATTCGACCTGCTGCTGGCCCTGGCTTCCAAACCCCAGCAGGTGTTCACCCGCGAGATGCTGCTGGAACAGGTTTGGGGCTACCACTACAAGGCGGACACCCGGCTGGTGAACGTGCACGTGCAGCGGCTGCGCGCCAAGGTCGAGCATGATCCCGACAATCCTAAGATCGTCATGACGGTGCGTGGTGTCGGCTATCGCGCCGGCACGGTCAGCTAGAGAACCACGACCGCCCATGTGCGCCCGGCGATTCCCTCAGAAACGGTTTCTCAAACCGTGCCACAGCTGACCTATTGGAGGAGGCCGCGCAACTGGCCGAGGCTGTTGCGCGCGTCGTGGCGTTCCTCTCTGCAATTTCGTACGGTGACGATCTCGGTCGCGCTGTCCGGGCTGGCGATTCTGGTGGTGGGCGTGTACATGTCGGTCAGCATCGGCAACGACCTGTTTCAGTCGCGGCTCAGTCAGGTGCTGTTCGAATCCGACCGTGCCACCAGCGCCGCGCAAAGCCTCTTCGACTCCTCCGACGCCACCGACCGGGTGCAGGTGCAGAACCTGCTCAGTTCGGCCCGCACCTCGATCTCGGCCGCTTCCTCGAGTCGGCTGGTCGCCGTGTTGCGGGTGCCTGGGCAAGATCCGTCGACCGTCGCACCGCTCGACTCCTCGACGTTCGGGCAATCCACCGGTGTGATCGGCACCGACCTGCGCACCGAGGTGCAGGCCAACGACGGCGACCAGTTCTGGCAGTCGGTCACCCTGACCGGTGAGGATGCCACGACAATTCCCGGCATCGTCGTCGGGTCGCAGATCACGGTGCCGGTGGCTGGCCGCTACGAGCTGTACATCGCGTACAGCCTGCAGGATGCCGAAGCGACGCTGCTGTTCGTGCAGCAGACCCTCGGGGTGGCCGGTGTTGCCCTCGTGCTTCTGATCGGGGCCGTATCGTGGATCGTCGTACGCTTCGTCGTCACGCCGCTGCGGGTGGCCGCCGAGACGAGCCAGAAGCTAGCCTCCGGTGACCTCGAAGTACGTATTCCCGAGAAGGGTGAAGACGTCATCGCCACGCTCGCCCGTTCGTTCAACGGCATGGCCGACAGTCTGCAGAGCCAGATTCGTGAGCTGGCCGACCTGTCCGAAGTGCAACAACGCTTTGTATCGGATGTCTCGCACGAGTTGCGAACGCCGCTCACGACCATCCGCTTGGCCGGCGATGTGCTGTACGACCAGCGGGCGACTTTTCCACCGGCCACCGGCCGCACCGCCGAGCTGCTGCACACCCAGGTCGAACGGTTCGAGCTGCTGCTGAGCGATCTTCTCGAAATCAGCCGCTACGACGCCGGATCGGTGGAGCTGGAGAGCGAACCGACCAATCTGGTCTACCTCGCCGAGGATGCCATCGACAGCCTGCGTTCCCTCGCCGAGACCAAGGGCAGCGACCTGCGACTGGTCGCGCCGGGCGGGTACCTGAACGCCGACGTCGATCCGCGGCGCATCCGTCGGGTACTTCACAACCTCATCGGCAACGCCATCGAGCACGGTGAGGGCAAACCCGTCGTGGTGTCCGTCGACAGCGACGCGAATGCGGTGGCGCTCGCCGTGCGTGACTACGGGCTCGGCATGAGCCAGGCCGAGGTCGCGCACGTGTTCGACCGGTTTTGGCGTGCTGATCCCTCACGCCAACGCACGATCGGCGGGACCGGACTGGGGCTGGCCATCTCACGCGAAGACGCGAGCGTACACAAGGGCTGGCTGCAGGTCTGGTCGAGCCCCGGCGATGGGTCGTGTTTTCGATTGACTCTGCCGCGCACGGCCGGCGCCATCCTCGAATCGTCCCCAATCCCGCTGCCGCCCGACGACGCCACGGCCGCGCTCGGCGAAATCGGGCATGTGCCCGGAATCGGCGGAGGCCAGCGTGAGTAGTCGCAGTTCGGCCTGGCGCGTCGTTCCGGCGCTGCTCGTGGCGGTCAGTCTCGCCGTCGGTCTCGGCGGCTGCACCGGCATACCGCGCGACGGCGTGGTGCATGCCGGCAATGACCTCGCGCCCGACGACAACCCGGCACCGGTCTTTCTGCCCGCACTGCCGCAAAAGGATGCCTCGACCGAGTCCATCCTGCGCGGCTTCATCGACGCCTCCTCCAGCCCGGAGAACAACTACGACATCGCCCGCCAGTTTCTGGCTCCGGCGTTTCAATCCAGTTGGGATCCCGCGGCGGGCGTCACCGTCGACAACGGTTCGGGGCGCACCCTGACGGTCATCGACGACGCCACCACCCTCGTAGCCGTCACGCCGATCGCCGAAGTAGACCAGTCCGGGGAATACCGCGAGGTCGACGCGAGCCCGGTGCCGTTGCGCTACGAGTTTGCGCAGATCGGTGGCCAGTGGCGCATCAGCGCGGCCCCGAACGGCACCGTGATCGATGAGAACACCTTCAATGATGTGTTCAGCGCCGAGCCGGTCTACTTCTACGACCCGGGATTTCGGTTTCTGGTTCCAGATCTGCGTTGGTTTCCGCGCGGGGCATCCGCTCCGACCAAACTGGTCAATGCCGTCCTGAACGGACCGAGCGCCTGGCTGACCGGTGCCGTGGCCACGGCGTTTCCGGAAGGTTCCAAGCTCACCGCCGACGCCGTGCAGATCGTCGGGCGGCAGGCCATGGTCGATCTGAACAGCGAAGCCCTCAACGCCGATCGGCAGACCCTGCAGCGCATGAAGGCCCAACTGGCGGCCAGCCTGCCGACGGGCCTGACCGTCGAAATCACCATCGACCAGAACTCCCAGGCCATCAATGATCTGGAGTCCGGCGCTCCGCTCGTCGATCCGCGCGTGGATGCCAGGGCGCTCGTGCTGCGTGGCGACGAGTTCGGTTTTCTCGCGGCGACCGGGCAGAGCGTCACCCCGATCGACGGTTTATCTGACACCATCGCCCGGCTGGCCCCGACCGCGGTGACGCTCGCTTCGGGGCAGGGATCGGCTGCTGTACTGGCCAACGACGGCGTCTACCTCGTGCGGGCCGACGACGACCCCCAACTGATCGACACGCGTGCAGGACTGCTCGCACCCTCGATCGATAACGACCGCTTCGTCTGGTCAGTGCCGGCCAACGATCCGAGCGCACTGGTCGTCTACGGCCCGTCGGGGGAGGCGACCGTAGTGCCGACGCCGTGGCCGGAGGCCACGTCGATCTCGTCGCTGAAGGTGTCCAGAGACGGCGCCCGACTGATCGCGCTGCTCGGCACCGGTTCCGAGACCCGATTCGTGGTCGCCTCCATCATCCGCACCGGCGCTGTACCGACCGGCATCGGCGCGCCCGTGCTGCTGGCATCGGGCGGCGGGGTCGGCCTCGACGCCACCTGGATCAACGAGTTGACCGTCGCATCGCTCAGCCTGCTGCCCAGTGGCGAGGCCCGCATCGTCGCCCAAGAGATCGGCGGCGTCAGTACCGCTCTGGAATCCCCGGTCAGCAGCCGGTTCATCGTCGGCAGCAACTCGGTGCGTGACCTGCGCGCCCTCACCGGCACCGGCAGCCTCGAGGTGCAACGCGGAGCGGGCTGGCAGGCCCGCATCGGAGACGTGACCCTGCTCGCCACCCAGCAGGGCCTCGGCGGCTAGCTTCTCCTCCCCAGCGGGCGTCCCGGCCCGTTTGTGCACCGCTGGCAAAGTCGCGCAATCCCCACTGTCATCCCGTCGGCACACTGAGGCCATGAGTCAACAACTGCGCGATCGACTGGCCGCTGCCAGCCGCGACGCCTGGGCCACGCTGCTGCCGACCGAGTGCAGCGGCTGCGGTGCCGTCGACCGTGCCCTGTGCGCGAGCTGTCGGCTGGCCCTGGCGCCCTCCGTGCACGCGGTCACTCGCGACGACGCCCTCATCTGGGCCGCTCTGACCTATGCGGGTCCTGCTCGCCACGTGATCGCCGCCTACAAAGACGGCGGTCGAACGGATGCCGCCGCCGCGCTCGCCGCGCCGCTGCGAGCGGCCATCGTGGCCGCGCTCGCCGCCGTTCCGAGCCTGAACGAGCCGAATCAGCGCGGGACCCCGCGCGACATCCACCTGGTCACCATTCCGTCGTCCCGTCTGGCCTGGCGCGTTCGCGGCTACCACCCGGTCGATGCCCTGCTGCACCGGGCCGGCCTGCACCCGTCCCCGGCGCTAGTGCAGCGCACCGACGCTCTCGACCAGGTGGGCCTCGGCCGGGCGGCTCGGGCCGCGAACAAGAGCAACAGTCTTGTCGCCCGGCATCCGCTCGACGGGGTGTCGGTGATCCTCGTCGACGATATTGTGACGACCGGCGCGACCCTGCTTGAGGCGCGGCGCGCCGTGTTCGCTGCGGGCGGTAGCGTCGTCGGTTTGGCCACACTGGCGGAAACACGGCGTCTGCTGCACCGGTAGTGGAGCTCTGAGCAAACTCATCGACAAATACTGTGACTTATCTGACCGTCACGGCTACGGTGGAGACAAAGGCGCGCAATGATCGCCCAGTTGTCGGGCGGTCCGCCAAACTGGAGGTCGTCATGGAAACTAACATCGTCGGACGCAACCTTGGGATCACTGATCGCTTCCGGGATTACGCGACGGAGAAGGCCGAGAAAATTGCCCTCCTCGCCGAGAAGGCCCTCGCGCTCGAGATCAAGGTCAGCCGCCACCACGAGAAGAACGGCGCTGCCGTCGGCAACGACCGGGTCGAACTCACCCTGATCGGCAAGGGTCCGCTGGTGCGGGCCGAAGCAGACGGATCCGACAAGTACGCCGCCTTCGACGTGGCGCTGGGTCGTCTGCTCGAACGCGTTCGTCGCGCGAAAGACCGCAAGAAGGTGCACCGCGGCGGCGCCCACCGCCCCACCTCGCTGCACGAGGCATCCGCTGTGGGATTCAGCGTCATCGACATCACCCCGGCCAACCCGGAAACGCTCGAGCGGGTGCGCACCGGCGCGATCCCGATCGTGCAAGCGGATGTCCCAGAGGCCTCCGCCGAGGAGGAATACTGCCCCGTCGTGATACGTCGCAAGGTGTTCGCCGCTGCGCCCATGTCCGTCGATGATGCCCTCTACTTCATGGAGCTCGTCGGCCACGACTTCTACCTGTTCCAGGACATCGAGACGAAGCGTCCGAGCGTGGTCTACCGCCGCAAGGGCTGGGACTACGGGGTCATTGAGCTCGACGGTTCGTCGAGCGAGTTGCAGGAGGCTGTGCCCGTTGCCAGCGGGCGTGCCAACTGACCAACTAGCATTGCCTTAGCCGCCGACCAGGTCGGTGCTCTGGCATCTGCCAGACGAGAGGTGCAGGCTTGTGCTGCAGCAGTCCGATTGGGCTGCCGCAGTGCGAGCCTGCACCGTTTGACTAGTGGAGTACATTCGTGGCGTCAATTCTTGAAAAGGTTCTTCGTGTTGGTGAAGGCCGCGTTCTGCGCCGCCTGGAAAACTATGCGAAAGCCATCAACGCGCTGGAAGAAGACTTCCATGAGCTCACCGACGACGAGCTGAAAAACGAAACCGTCACCCTGCGGGAACGGTATTCCAACGGCGAATCGCTCGATGACCTGCTGCCGGAGGCCTTCGCCGCCGTACGCGAGGCCAGCACGCGCACCCTCGGCCTGCGTCACTTCGACGTTCAGCTCATGGGCGGAGCAGCCCTGCATCTCGGCAACATCGCCGAGATGAAGACCGGTGAGGGCAAGACCCTCGTCGCCACCACCGCGGCCTATCTCAACGCGATCAGCAGCCGCGGCGTGCACGTCATCACGGTCAACGACTACCTCGCGAGCTACCAGAGTGAGCTCATGGGGCGAGTTTTCCGCGCCCTCGGCATGACGACCGGATGCATCCTCTCCGGTCAGACTCCGGCGCAGCGTCGCGAAATGTATGCCGCCGACATCACCTATGGCACCAACAACGAGTTCGGTTTCGACTACCTGCGTGACAACATGGCGTGGCAGGCCAGCGATATGGTGCAGCGCGGCCACTACTTCGCCATCGTCGACGAGGTCGACTCGATCCTCATCGATGAGGCCCGTACGCCGCTGATCATCTCGGGGCCGGCATCCGGTGAAGCAAACCGCTGGTTCAACGAGTTCGCCAGCCTGGCCAAGCGTCTCATTGCCGACGAAGACTTCGAGGTCGACGAGAAGAAGCGCACCATCGGTGTGCTCGAACCCGGCATCGAAAAGGTCGAGGACTACCTCGGCATCGACAACCTCTACGAATCGGCCAACACGCCGCTCATCTCCTTCTTGAACAACGCCATCAAGGCGAATGCCCTGTTCAAGAAGGACAAGGACTACGTCGTCATGAACGGCGAGGTTCTCATCGTCGACGAGCACACCGGCCGTATCCTCATGGGACGCCGCTACAACGAGGGCATCCACCAGGCGATCGAGGCCAAGGAGGGGGTCGCGGTCAAGGCCGAGAACCAGACCCTGGCCACGGTCACCCTGCAGAACTACTTCCGCCTGTACTCGAAGATCTCTGGAATGACGGGAACGGCCGAGACCGAAGCCGCCGAGTTCATGAGCACCTACAAGCTCGGCGTGGTGGCCATCCCTACCAACAAGCCGATGCAGCGCATCGACCAGTCCGACCTGATTTACAAGAACGAAGAGTCCAAGTTTCGTCAGGTCGTCGAAGACATCGTCGAACGCCACGAAGCCGGACAGCCCGTGCTGGTCGGCACGACCAGCGTTGAGAAAAGCGAGTACCTGTCGCGTCTGCTCGCCAAGAAGGGCGTGCGGCACGAGGTACTCAACGCCAAGAACCACGCCCGTGAAGCTGCGATCGTCGCGCAGGCCGGTCGTCTCGGTTCGGTGACCGTCGCCACCAACATGGCCGGTCGTGGTACCGACGTGATGCTCGGCGGCAACGCCGAATTCCTCGCCGTTGCCGAGATGAACGCCAAGGGACTCAGCCCGGTCGAAACCCCCGACGAGTACGAACTCGCCTGGGACGACGTGTTCACCGCGGTCAAGGCCAACGTCACCGAAGAGGCCGAGAAGGTGATCGCCGCCGGCGGACTTTACGTACTCGGTACGGAACGTCACGAATCACGCCGCATTGACAACCAGCTGCGCGGACGCAGCGGACGTCAGGGCGACCCGGGCGAGAGCCGCTTCTACCTTTCGCTCACCGACGACCTCATGCGCCTGTTCAACGCCGGTGCCGCCGAGGCTCTCATGGGCCGCCAGGGCGTGCCAGACGACATGGCGATCGAATCCAAGGTGGTCAGCCGCGCCATCCGCAGCGCGCAGTCGCAGGTCGAGGGCCGCAACGCCGAGATTCGCAAGAACGTGCTCAAGTACGACGACGTGCTCAACCGTCAGCGTGAGGCCATCTACGGCGATCGTCGCCACATTCTCGAGGGTGACGACCTGCACGAACGTACCCAGACTTTCCTCACCAACGTCATCGACGAGGTGCTCGATGTTCATGCCGGAGACGGCAATGGCGACGACTGGGACTTCGACGCCATGTGGACCGAACTGGGGACGCTGTACCCGGTGGGACTGACCATCGATGAGGTCGTCTCCGAGGCCGGCGACAAGGGCAAGATCAACCGCGACTTCATGCGTCGGGAGATCCTCTCCGACGCCAAGCTGGCCTATTCGCGCCGGGAAGAGAGCCTCGGAGCCCCGGCCATGCGCGAGCTGGAGCGCCGTGTCGTGCTCTCGGTGATCGACCGTCGCTGGCGGGACCACCTCTACGAGATGGACTACCTGAAAGACGGTATCGGACTGCGCGCCATGGCCCAGCGCGACCCGCTGGTGGAATACCAGCGCGAAGGTTTCGCCATGTTCCAGCAGATGATGGGTCAGATTCGCGAGGAGACCGTCGGATTCCTGTTCAACCTCGACGTTGAGGTGACTGCTGGGGCCGGTGCTGTCTCCGGGCCCGTCGTCGCCGCCAAGGGTCTCACCCCGGCTGATGCTCCGGAGGAGAAGCTCAGCTACACCGCACCGAGTGACTCCGGCGGAGTCGAGGTGCGCAACCAGCGCGGCCAGATTCAACAGGCCGCCACTGACCGGGCCCGGCGCTCGGCGACCGTCGCGGCGAGCGACGACGAACCAGCCGATGCGGCCGGTCCGCCCCAGCGCGGAGCGTTCGGGCAGAAAGCCGAGGGTGCCGCCCCGGTGAACCGGGCCGAACGCCGCTCGCAGGGTAAGAAGAACAGCTAGACCCCAGGCCAGCACATCGATGCGCGCCCTTCCGGGGGCGCGCATCGATGTGCTGGATGGGGCATCCGTCGGGCTGCCTGGCCTCACAGGACGACGAGTACCGTAGCTCTCCAGCGCTGATCCAGGGCTTCCAGTTGTACCGAGACGACGTGTGCTCGGCGTTTGTCGTACACCAGGATCACCGCGTTGAAGCCGCCGGTCTCGGTCGGCCAGGTTTTGACGTGATCGATCCATAGTCTCGGTCGCTCCGCGACGATTCCGGTGATGGCTCTGGCACGAGAGGCGATCGTCACACGGATGTGAAGATGGGCGTAGACGTCGTCGGTGACCCATCGCGCGAGCTGTTCGAGGTCTCTGGCTCCGGCGATGACCTCGATGGCCCGCAGTGCGAGAGCGCGCAGGAGCTGGTCTGTGTCGTGCTCGTGCGCTGCTCCGATTGGTCTCGGGCCGGCACCGCGCGGGCTGACTCCGCGCTGGTCGACGTGGGGCTCCACCGGTGTGGCCTGCAGACGGGCAGACCCGGAACCAGGTGACGTCATTGTTCCTCCTGATGTCGAACGTGCAACTCTTGTGGCGCAAAACCTAATCAGCTTGATCGCTGCACTGTCGAGCGCTTAAAGAGCCTGTGCACAACCCGAGCAAGAATGCTCGGCGTCGGCTACTTTCAACGTGTGCGCTGGGATGATCTGTTTGACGACCTCGAAGGGCAACTCGAACGCGAGCTGCACGCCGAGGCCAATGACCTGCGCCTGCAGGAGGAACGCACGCGCTTGGAAAAGCTCTCCCTGCGCACCCGATTGAGTAACGTGGTGCGGTCGGCCGGCCCCGGAGGCACACTGCAGCTGCGCATCGTGCTGGTGTCCGGTGAGACCCTCTCGGTTCGACCGACAACGCTGGGCCGGGACTGGCTCGCGGCGGACCGGCCCGGCACCGCCAATGGGCGGGTTCAGTGCGTGATCCCGCTCTCGGCCGTGGCCGGTGTGGTGCTCAGCGCGGAGCAGAGCCTGGCCTCCCTCGCGGTCGAGTCAGAATCCACCGGAAAGCTCATCGAACGCGTCGGTTTTCCCTTCGTGCTGCGGGACCTGTGCCGACGGCGGCGCTTCGTGGAACTCGACACCCGCGGTGGTGTCCTGGCCGGCACCATCGACCGGGTGGCGCGTGACCATCTCGATCTGGCGGTGCATCCGCTCGGAACGTTGCGCCGCGCGCCGGAGATTCTGCACTACCGTCTCGTGCCGTTCTGGCAGATTCATGTGGTTCGGCTCTGCTAGCTGTGGATAACTTCTTCACCACTTGGCGAAGTCGGGCACGATAGGGCCAACGCACCATCGGAATCGATTCTGAGAAGCGAGGTAACGGATGAAAACACCCCGTCCCACACGCACGCGTCGCCGCTTCTGGGTTGACCCCCGATTCATCATCGGGCTGGTGCTGGTCGCTGCTTCGATAGCGGGGGTCGGCGCGATTGTCGCCGGCACTGATCGCACCACGGCGGTCTATACCGCACGGCACACATTGACCGTCGGTGACCGGCTGAGGGCGGTCGACCTCGTTGAAACTCGGGTGCAGCTCGGCGGCGCGGCCGACCTGTATCTGGTTCCGTCGACCGGCTGGAAGGGTAGGCTGCTCGTCACGCAGACGATTTTGACCGGTGAACTGGTGGCCCGGTCGGCGGTCGGGGAATCGTCGGGAAGCGATGTGACCAGTGTCGTCGTCGACGTTCCGGGTCGACTGGCTGCCTCGATTGCGGCCGGTTCGGTCGTCGACATCTGGTCAGCGCGGGCGACCGGGCCGAGTGAGTACGCGCCGCCGACGATTCTCGTGGGGCAGGCTGTCGTCGTGCGGATCGTCGAGCCGACCGGCATCATTGCCGCCTCGAGCGGGCAATCCGTGGAGATGCTGGTGCCGAAGGCCAACGTGGGCGCGGTGCTCGAGGCCATCATGAATGGCGATGCTCTCGCGATCGTGCCCGTGAACACCCCGGTGGCGCCCTGATGGCCCGGCTCGCGCTGGTGCTGGACCGCGCGACCGAGCAGCGCATGCTGGCCGACATCGTTGATTGTGGGCACAGCGTGGTCACCCGCGTGGATACCGCTCGGGAGTTTCTCGAGACGCTGTCGCACGGGCAGCCCCACGTCGTGGTCGTCAGCGCCCGCCGGGAATCCCTGACCGGACAACTGATTGCCGCCTGCGATGAGCGCGGCATTCGCGTCGTCGCCCTGACGTCGACGGAACTGGAGCGGAGGCACGCCGGCAGCCTCGGCCTCTACGAAACTGTCGCGATACCCTGCGACTGGTCGGAGATTGAAGATTTGCTCGTGTCGGGGGTTGTCGTTCCGTTGCGGGTGGGGGAGCGGCATTTCACCGGCGGCGCACTCAATACCGGCTCGGTGATCGCAGTGTGGGGCCCGGCCGGCGCGCCGGGGCGCACCACGCTCGCCATCAACATCGCGGCGGAAATCGCAGCGGCCGGTCACACCGTCGTGTTGGCCGACGTCGATACCTACAGCGCCTCGATCGCTCCGAGCCTGGGCATGCTCGACGAGGCGCCGGGGTTCGCCGCCGCCTGCCGTCTGGCCGGCAGCGACAGTTTGAACCAATCAGAGCTCGAACGTATCGCGCAGCGCTACAACTCGCCCCAGGGTGCCTTCTGGGTACTCACCGGCCTCGGCCGGCCGTCGCGCTGGCCGGAACTCTCGACCGAACGGGTCACCCGCACCATCGACGCGTTGCGGCACTGGGTGGACTACGTCGTGCTGGACACCGGGTTCAGTCTGGAAAGCGATGAAGAGCTGACCAGCGACATGTTGGCGCCCCGGCGCAACGCGGCCACCGTCACGGCCCTGCGGGTGGCCGACCATGTCGTCGCCTGTGGGCTGGCCGACCCGGTGGGGATGGCCCGGTTTCTGCGCGCCTGGAGCGACCTCACCGAGGTGATCGGCAGCAGCACGGTCAGCGTCGTGATGAACCAGGTGCGGGCGAGCGCGGTCGGGCTGAATCCGCGCGGGCAGGTCGTGGCAATGCTGTTGCGCTTTGGCGGCATCGAATCGCCGATTCTGGTGCCGCACGATCAGGGGGCACTGGACGTCGCGGTGTTGACCGGCCGCACCCTGCGGGACGCAAGCCCGAAGTCCCCGGCGCGCGCGAGCATCCGTCGTTTTGTACTGGAGAACCTCATCGTGGTTCCAGCCAGAGAATCAGAGCGGATGCTGCGGCGGGTCAGACTGCCCGGCCGAAAGGCCGCCCCGGCCACGTAACCCGCCGGATACACCTAGGCTATGGAGAGTGTCGACGCTCAGTGATCTCGTACTTGCCCAGGGCCGCAGCAGCGCGGAAGATGTGGACTGGCTGCACATGCTGGTCGCGGATGGCCAACTGTTGGCCGACCTCGCCTTCGCGGATATCGTCGTGTGGGTTCCGACGACCTCTGACAGTTTCGTCGCTGTCGCACACGCGCGCCCGTCGAGCGCCGCCACGCTGTTTTACCGGGACTTCGTGGGCCAGCACATCAAGGCGGAGTGGCGCAACCAGGTCACTGAAGCCTTTGAGACGGCGAAGATCGTCGACCGCGACGCTCCGGACTGGTACGAGGAGACTCCCACCCGGGTACGGGCCATCCCGGTGTTGCGCCGGCTGAGCACGACCGGTGCTGAAGTGACCGCTGCTCCGGTTGCGGTGCTCACCCGCCACACCAACCTGAGTGAAGCACGCACGCCGAGCCGTCAGGAACTCACCTTCAACGAATGCGCGAACGACCTGTTCGCCATGATCGCCTCTGGCGATTTTCCCGACCTCGGTGCCCCGACCGGGCCGCGCCGTGGCGCGCCGCGCGCGTCGGACGGCCTGTTGCGGCTCGATGTCGACGGCCTCACCACCTTTGCCAGCCCGAACGCGCTCTCCGCGTTCAACCGCATGGGTTTCGCGGAGGAACTCGAGGGAGAGTCGCTCGCCGAGGTCGCTACGAGCCTGCTCACCGGCACCGCCGTAGTCGATGAGTCCCTGCCGCTCGTCGTGACCGGGCGGGCGCCCTGGCGCACCGACATCGAGGCGCGCGGGGTGACGGTGTCGCTCCGCGCCATTCCCATTCGCAACCGGGGCGAACGCATCGGCGCGATCATTTTGTCCAGGGACGTGACCGAGCTGCGGCACCAGGAACGTGAGCTGATCACCAAGGACGCCACGATCCGGGAGATTCACCACCGGGTGAAGAACAACCTGCAGACCGTGGCCTCGCTGCTGCGCATCCAGGCCCGGCGTACCCAATCCGACCGGGCGCGCGAGGCGCTGACCCAGGCGATGCGGCGGGTCGCGGCCATCGCCGTTGTGCACGACACCCTGTCGGAGGGGCTCAGCCAGATCGTCGACTTCGACGCCGTCTTCGAACGCGTGCTGCTGTTGACGGTGGAGGTGGCATCCGCTCACAACACCACGGTGCATCCGAAGTCGTTCGGCAGCTTCGGAACCCTGCCGAGTGCGTACGCGACGCCGCTCGCGCTCGTACTCACGGAGCTCGTTACCAACGCGGTGGAGCACGGCCTCGCCGGACGGGAGGGCGAGGTCTCGATCGAGGCGCAGCGCAGCGACGAGACTCTCACCGTGATGGTGCGCGACACCGGTGCCGGGCTTCCGGAGGGCAAGGTCGGCTCCGGGCTCGGCACACAGATCGTGCGCACCCTCATTCAGGGCGAGCTGGGCGGCACCATCGACTGGCACACCATGATGGGCAGCGGCACCGAGGTTACCATCGAGATCCCCCTGCGCTTCATGCAGGAGGGCTAGCCCCGACGCTTGGCTGCGCGGGTTTCTGCGCTTGCGGCCCGCGGCGTCACCAGGTCATCCGCTCATCGCTCAAAACTCGCAACCCCGCGGACAACCTGCTGCCGCCGCTTCCTCCATCCCGGGGGCGGCGGGCACAAAAAAGCGAGCCCGCAGCCCCCGGGGATTCCGGGCGGCGCAGGCTCGCGTTCTGTGGTTGTGCTGGCTCGCTAGGAAGCGCGGCGGGCTCGTGCGGCACGACGCTTGAGTGCACGGCGCTCGTCTTCGCTCAGGCCACCCCAGACTCCCGAGTCCTGTCCGGTCTCGAGTGCGTACTGGAGGCACACCTCGGTGACGTTGCATCGGGCGCACACCGACTTTGCCTTCTCGATCTGGTCCACAGCGGGTCCAGTGTTGCCGACCGGAAAGAAAAGTTCCGGGTCAGCGGTGAGGCAGGCAGCTTTATCGCGCCAGTCCATAGGGATGCTCCTTTTAATACATGGGTGCACGGCCGATTGGCCAGAGTTGCAGGGGTGATGGCCGGTTGCAGGAAAGTGGGATCTGCGCGATAACCGCGTTGAAACAGCTCACGTCCCTGTGAGCGTCAACCGGGCCTCAAATATCGTCCCATAATAGAGGTATCAAATCAATAGTTTTGTATGGCTTTTCGCTGTGAACAGCGGCTCTGGTGCAGGGCGCCCAGCCTGGATTGACCTCCGGGCACTTCGACGCGCCCCAATGTTGGGGGTTTTGATTGCGCTCCTCGCCGTGGAAGCGCTCGCCCTGTGGGCCTTCAGCGCCTGGTGGGTGCTCGAACTGCTCATAGCCACCCCGAACTCCGTCGGAGCCTCGCTGGCCCTGTTAGCCCTCACCGTGGTCGCTGCCGTATGGGTCAGCGCGATCACCGTCGGGGCGCTCCGCCGCCGTCCGTGGATTCGCGGCGCCGCCGTGACCTGGCAGCTCGTGCAAGTCATGATCGCTATCGGCTGTTTTCAGGGCATCTACGCCCGACCCGACGTCGGCTGGGCGCTGCTGGCCCCTTCGATCGTCGTGCTCGTGCTGGTGTTCAACCCGCGTGTGGTCGCCGCCACCAGTCACGAACCCGAGCCCAAAACCGACTGACGCCGCTCAGGCTGCAGCAGCCTCTGGCTGTGACGACCAGATCAGGCGTCGATGCCGAGCTTCTTGCGCAGGCTCGCGACGTGGCCGGTGGCCTTCACGTTGTAGAGGGCGTGGGTGATGATTCCGGCCTCATCGAGCACTAAGGTCGACCGCAGCACGCCGGTCACGAGCTTGCCGTAGAGGTTCTTCTCTCCCCAGGCACCATAGGCACGGTGCACCTCAAGGTCGGTGTCGCTGAGCAGCGGAAAATTCACCGCGTCGTGCTCTTGGAACTTCTTGAGCTTGGCCGGGGAATCCTTCGACAGGCCGAGCACCTGGTAGCCGGCTGATTTGAGCGACCCGAGGTTATCGCGAAAGTCGCAGGCCTGGGTGGTGCAGCCGGGGGTCATCGCGGCCGGGTAGAAGTACACGACGACCTTGCTGCCGGCGAAGTCCGCCAGTGAAACGGATGCCCCATCCTGGTCGGTCAGGGTGAACTGGGGGGCCGTGTCGCCGACTGCGAGGCGTGCTGAATCCGTCATGCCTCCATCGTATCGATGTCGTACCTCAGCGGGCGGGCGCGAAGGTGGCGAGCAGGCGCTGCAGGGAATCCAGGCGCACCTGGCCGGTCTCGCCGAGCTCGCCAGCCTCGACGGCCTCGATGATGGCGCAGTCCGGCGATCCGGGCAGGTGCGTGCAGCCGCGCGGGCAACGCTCGGCAATCGTGGCGAGGTCGGTGAAGGCTTTCAAAATGTTATCGGTGTTGATGTGCCCCAGTCCGAAGGACCGCACGCCGGGGGTGTCGATGACCCAGCCGCGGCCGGCATCCGTGTGCAGGCGCAGTGACACGGTCGACGACGACGTGTGGCGGCCGCGACCGGTGACGGTGTTGACGACGCCGATAGCCCGGTTGGTGCCGGGAACGAGGGCGTTCACAAGAGTGGACTTACCCACACCCGAGTGTCCGACGAAGACGGTGTCGTGGCCGACGAGCGCCGCCGAGATCTCCGCGATCGGCATGCCGCCCTCTCCGCTCTGGAAGACGGGCAGGTCGAGGCCGGCGAAATTGGCCAGAAAAGCGGCCGGGTCGGCAAGGTCGGTCTTTGTGATGCACAGGATGGGCTTCACGCCGGCGTCGTAGGCCGCGACCAGATAGCGATCCACCAAGCGGATGCGCGGCTCCGGGTTGGCCGCCGCCACCACGATCAGCATCTGGTCGGCGTTGGCCACAATCACACGCTCGACGGCGTCGGTATCGTCGGCGCTGCGCCGCAGCAGGGTGTCGCGGGGCACGATCCGCACGATGCGCGCCAGGCTGCCCTCGGCACCGGTAGTGTCGCCAACGATGTCGACCCGGTCGCCGTTGACGACGGCCTTCTTGCGCAGCTCGCTCGCCCGGGCGGTCGTGATGCGCCGTTCGGTGGGCAGATTCTCGTCGAGCATGACCGTGTAGCGTCCGCGATCGACGGAGAGGATGCGTCCGGTCAGGGCATTCTCGTGGCTCGGGCGGGTCTTCGAGCGCGGTTTAGAGCCCTTGCGGCCGGGACGCACGCGCACGCTCGACTCGTCGAACTCGGGCTCGTCGTCGTCGGCGGAGGCCCACCAGGTGTCGCCGGGATCGCCGGCGAGATCGTCGGTGTCGACCAAGGCGTCAGGCCGGTCACGATCGTCATCCCGGGTGGGGTCGCCAGCGGGCGGCTCCACTGTCATTTACAGCGCCGCTTCGGTGAGCATCGCGTGCCACAGTTCGGGAAACTGGGGGAGGGTCTTGGCGGTCGTGCCGATGTTCTCAACGTCGACGCCCTTAATTCGCAGGCCGATCAGTGCCCCGGCGGTGGCCATGCGGTGGTCGTCGTAGCTGAGCCACTGGCCGCCGTGCAGGGGGGCCGGCTCAATCCTGAGGCCGTCGGGGAGTTCGGTGACCTGGCCGCCGAGCCGGTTGATCTCGGTCGCGAGCGCGGCGAGACGGTCGGTTTCGTGGTTGCGAATGTGCCCGATACCGGTGATAGTGCTGGGAGTCTCGGCCAGGGCAGCCAAGGCCACGAGGGTACAGGCGAGCTCGCCGCCGGTCGAGAGATCCAGCTTGACGCCGACAATGCGCTCGCCGCCGGTGACGGTGAGGCGGTCGCCGACCCGGGTGACGCTGGCACCGAACAACGGAAGCAGCTGCTCCAGATCGGCGCCGACCTGGGTGGTGTGAGCCGGCCAGCCGGTGATGGTGACGCTGCCGCCGGCCACGAGGGCCGCGCACAGGAACGGTGCAGCGTTGGAGAGGTCGGGTTCGATGTCGACGGTGCGGCCGGCGATCGGCCCGGGCTCGATGTTCCATTCGCCGACAGAAGGCGTAGAAACGACGACTCCGCGGGCGCGCAGCACCTCGATGGTCATCTCGATGTGTGGCAGGCTCGGCAATCGTTCGCCCGAGTGGGTCAGGTGCAGTCCGTGCTCGAAGCGGGCGCCGGCCAGCAGCAGCCCGGACACGAACTGGCTGGACGTTCCGGCGTCGATGGTCGCCGCGCCGCCTTCGACCGCTCCACGGCCGTGCACGGTGAACGGCAGGGCACGCAAGCCGCCGTCGTTGATATCGCCGCCGAGGTCGCGCAGGGCGCCGATGATGGGCCCCATCGGGCGGCGGCGTGCACCGGCATCACCGTCGAAGGTGGTCGGGCCGAGGGCGAGGGCGGCCAGTGGCGGCAGAAAACGCATCACGGTGCCGGCCAGCCCGCAGTCGATCGTGGTGGAGCCGAGCAGTTCGGCCGGCGGGGTCACGCGCAGGTCGGTGCCGAACGCTCCGGCGCCGGGAACGGCCTCGATCGTGGCGCCGAGCTGGCGGAGCGCGTTGACCATGAGGTCGCTGTCCCGCGAGTGCAGCGGCGACCGCAACAGCGATGGTTCGCTGGCCAGAGCGGATGCGACCAGCTCCCGGTTGGTCAGCGATTTCGAGCCCGGCAGGGCCAGCACCGCCTGCAGCGGCGCGTCCGTGGTCGGCGCGGGCCACCAGGCATCCTCTTCGGTCGGCGAATTGTCGCCGTACGGATCGAACTCCGGCTTGGAATATCTCGAGATCAACATCGGTTATCAGAATAGTCGGTGATAACAATCTGAGGGAGATCCGTAACGGTGTCAATGCTGTTGGAACGACCCCTGGCTGTGGGTAACAGCTTAGAATTGCCCGTGATGACTTCAGACACGCCCGTTTCCGCGGAAGACCTTTCCAGCAGCGACACAGAACTCACAACCCTTGCTCCGACCAAGGCCGAACTGCGCGAGCAGACCCGCGGACTATTCGAAGAGCAGGCGTTGCCTTTTCTCGACCAGCTCTACGCGGCCGCCATGCGCATGACGCGCAACCCCTCCGACGCGCAGGACCTCGTGCAGGAGACCTTCGTGAAGGCCTTCGCCGCGTTCGCGCAGTACGAGCAGGGCACCAATCTCAAGGCGTGGCTGTACCGTATTCTGACCAACACGTTCATCAACCAGTACCGCAAGAAGCAGCGCGAGCCCTACCAGGGCACCATCGATGAGCTTGAAGACTGGCAGCTCGGCGGCGCCGAATCCACCACCGCCATGTCGGGGCGTTCGGCCGAGGCTGAGGCCATCGATCACCTGCCGGACAGTGCCGTGAAAGATGCCCTGCAGTCCATTCCCGAAGACTTCCGACTCGCCGTGTACTTCGCCGACGTCGAAGGGTTCTCCTACCAGGAGATCGCCGAAATCATGAAAACCCCCATTGGCACCGTGATGAGCCGCCTGCACCGTGGCCGGCGACTCCTACGCGAGCTTTTGGCCGGCTACGCGGCTGAGCGCGGGCTGGGTATGGGTCAGGGCCAGAAAACATCCAGGAGCGCAGACAAATGACCGATTGCGGTTGCGAGAAGGCCAAAGCCGAACTCGAGGAATACCTGCACAACGAACTTCGCAAGAATGATGCGGCCGATATTCGGGAGCACCTCGCGAGTTGCCCCGACTGCAGCAGCGAGCACCTGGTCGGTCGCACGCTGACCGATGTCATGCAGCGCGCCTGCAAGGAGACCGCGCCGGAAGACCTGCGCGATCAGGTTCTGCTGAAGCTCCGCGCGCTGCAGGCCTCACACTAGAGCGTTTCAGGCACCGGGCGACGGTTGGACCTGCCCGAGTAGGAAGACGGCACCGGTCGCATCCGCTATCTGCGCGAAGGTTCCGAAGTCGGAATCCCATGGATCCCGCAGCACCGTGCCACCGAGCTCCGTCACCCGTGCCGCGGATGCCCGCACGTCTGCGACACCTAGATACACCTGCCAGTGCGACGGCACCCCCGGCGGCAGCATGGCGTCGGCGTCGTACACCCCGCCGGTCATCGATTCGTCGTGGCCGAAGGTGCTGTACCGAAAGTCGGTTGTGTCGCTGCGCGGAATCGGCGTCCAGCCGAAAACCTCCTCGTAGAAGGCGATCGCCGCTGCGAAATCGCGGGTGATCAGCTCGTGCCAGACCGGCGTCCCAATCTCATTGTCGGCGCCGAAGCCCCGGTGGCCGGCGGCCCCCCAGACACCGACGGCCGCGCCGGCCGGGTCTGTCAGCACGGCCAGCTCTCCCTGGTCACCGACGGCCTGCGGCGGGGCGAGCACGGCGGCCCCCGCAGCCTGCGCCGCCCGAACCGTCTCGGCAACGCTGTCGACCGCGAGAAAGGTCGTCCAGAAGTCCCGGTTGCCGTTGGACGGATCCTGGGCGGTCAAACCCGCGATGGCGGCATCGCCGTGAAAGAACATCGTGTACCGCCCGCTCCCAGCCCCGGTCTCGACAGCCCGCCAGCCGAGCAGCGCGGCGTAGAACGCGATCGACGTGGCCGGATCGCGCGTCACAAGGTCGATCCAGCACGGCTCCCCGAGCCGGTTTTCGGTGCGAAGGGGCATGATCTCTCCTCGGGTCGACTGCGAGCCTAGAACCGTCGGAGCACTCGCGCAACGTCAGCCGACCCGCATCCGCTCGAACGCGGCAAGCGGATGCTTCCATCGGCGACCGCAGACAGCTGCGGAAACAGCAGTGGAGGGTGACAACGTCACCCTCCACTGCTACCTACGTTGCTGTGACCGTTACAGCGTCAGTGCGTCGCGCTGCAGCTTGGCCTGCTCGATCGCGTGACGCTTGGCCGACCCGGCGGCCGGCGAGGCCGACGCGGGGCGGGAGAACAGCCGCATCGCGCGCGGGCCGAGCTTGTTGGTCTCCAGGTAGAAGAACGGCCAGGCTCCTTGATTCTCCGGCTCGTCCTGCACCCAGGCCAGTTCGGCATTCGGGTACTGGGCGGCCACGTTCTTCAGCTCAGCGGCCGGCAGCGGGTAGTACTGCTCGACACGCACGAGAGCGATCTCGGGGTTCGGGTTCTTCTCGAGTTCGTTCAGCAGGTCGTAGTAGATCTTGCCCGCCATGAACAGAACCCGCTTCACGGCGTTCTTATCGGTCACGCGTGCATCGTCGATGACCGTCTCGAACTTGCCGCTGGTGAGCTCGGCCACGGCGCTGGTCGCGCCGCGCAGGCGGAGCATCGACTTGGGCGTGAACACGATCAGCGGGCGGCGCGGGCGCATGTACGCCTGGCGGCGCAGCAGGTGGAAGTACGACGCCGGCGTCGACGGGCGCGCCACGGTCATGTTCTCTTCGGCACACAGCTGCAGGAAACGCTCGATCCGGGCCGACGAGTGGTCGGGCCCCTGACCCTCGTAACCGTGCGGCAGCAGCAGCACAACGGATGACCGCTGGCCCCACTTCTGCTCGGCGGAGGAGACGAACTGGTCGATGATGGTCTGCGCGCCGTTGGCGAAGTCACCGAACTGCGCTTCCCAGAGAACGAGGGCATCGGCGCGTTCCACCGAGTAGCCGTACTCGAAGCCCATGGCGGCGTATTCGCTCAGCAGCGAGTCGTAGATCCAGAACCGGGCCTGGTTGTCCTTGAGGTTGGCCAGCGGCAGCCATTCCTGGCCGTTCACCCGGTCGTGCAGAACGGCGTGACGCTGCACGAACGTGCCGCGGCGGGCATCCTGTCCGGCGAAACGCACCGGGGTGCCCTCGACCAGCAGAGAGCCCAAGGCGAGCAGTTCGCCGAAGCTCCAATCGATGTTGCCGTTGCGGCTCATGTCGAGGCGCTTCTGCAGAAGCTGCTGCAGCTTGTTGTGCACGGTGAAACCGGCAGGCTTATTGTTGAACGCGTCGCCGATGAGCTGGATGACGCTTTCGGGAACACCGGTCGTCTCCGGTTCGCCTGCGGCGTCCTCGCGGGCCTGGGCTTCGGACTCGGCCTTGGCCGCGGCGGCCATCTCCGGGGTGATGATCGGAATCGACGCGGTCTGCGCGGCGTGCGTCTCCATGAAGGCGCGCTCGAGGCGGTCCTGGAAGTCGCGGTGGGCGGCTTCGTATTCTTCCTCTGTAATGTCACCACGGCCGACGAGCGCTTCGGTGTAGAGCTTGCGCACACTGCGCTTGGCTTCGACCAAGTTGTACATCAGCGGCTGGGTCATCGAGGGATCGTCGCCCTCGTTGTGGCCACGCCGGCGGTAGCAGATGAGGTCGACGACGACATCCTTCTTGAACTCCTGGCGGTAGGCGAACGCGAGCTCGCCAGCCCGAACCACGGCCTCCGGGTCATCCCCGTTGACATGAAAGATCGGCGCCTGAATGGTCTTGGCGACATCGGTCGCGTAGACGCTCGTGCGGGCATCCTGCGGCAGCGTCGTGAAGCCGAGCTGGTTGTTGACCACGATGTGCACGGTACCGCCGGTGCGGTAGCCGCGCAGCTGGCTCATCTGCAGGGTTTCCAGCACGACACCCTGGCCGGCCATCGCGGCGTCCCCGTGAATGAGGATGGGCAGGGTGGAGAAGGTGCCGATCGGCTTGCGGTCCTGCTTGGCCCGCACAATGCCCTCGAGCACGCCGTCGCCGGCCTCGAGGTGTGAGGGGTTAGCGGCGAGGGACACCGGAATCTCGGCGCCGTCTTCACCGCGGAAGGTTCCCATGGTGCCGAGGTGGTACTTCACGTCACCGGAGCCGTGCACGGTGCGCGGGTCCTGCGTGCCCTCGAACTCGCGGAAGATCTCGCCGTAGGTCTTGCCGGCGATGTTGGTGAGCACGTTCAGGCGGCCGCGGTGGGCCATTCCGATCGCGACCTCGTCGAGGCCCTGCTCGGCGGCGCCCTGCAAAATGGTGTCGAGCAGCGGAATGGTGCACTCGCCGCCCTCGAGGCTGAACCGCTTCTGACCGACGTACTTGGTCTGCAGGAACGTCTCGAACGCTTCGGCCTCGTTGAGCTTGGCGAGAATGCGCATCTGCTCGTGGTGGGTGGGCTTGACGTAGGATTTCTCGATCTTCTCCTGCACCCACTTGCGCTGCGCCGGGTCCTGAATGTGCATGTACTCGATGCCCGTGGTGCGGCAGTACGAGTCGCGCAGCACACCGAGGATGTCGCGCAGGAGCATCTGGCGCTGGGATCCGAAACCGCCGGTCACGAAGGACCGGTCGAGGTCCCAGAAAGTGAGGCCATGGTTGGCGATGTCGAGGTCGGGGTGACTGCGCTGCGAGTACTCGAGCGGGTCGATGTCGGCCATCAGGTGGCCGCGAACGCGGAACGAGTTGATCAGTTCCTGCACGCGTGCGGTCTTGTCGACGGCGCTGGCGAGGTCGACACTGATGTCCGGTGCCCAGTGGATCGGGTCGTACGGGATGCGCAGGGCCGAGAAGATCTCTTCGTAGAAGTTGTGCTGGCCGATGAGCAGTTCGTGCACGATCTTGAGGAATTCGCCCGAACCGGCACCCTGGATGACGCGGTGGTCGTAGGTGCTGGTCAGGGTGATGGTCTTGGAGATGGCCAGGCCGGTGAGCGTCTTCACGCTCGAACCTTGGAACTCGGCCGGGTAGTCGAGGGCGCCGGCTCCGATGATGCAGCCCTGGCCCTTCATCAGGCGGGGCACCGAGTGCACGGTGCCGATGCCGCCCGGGTTGGTCAGCGACAGGGTCGCTCCGGCGAAGTCGTCGGCGGTGAGCTTGTTCTGGCGTGCGCGGGTGACGAGGTCTTCGTAGGCGGCGAGGTACTCGCCGAACGTCATCGTGTCAGCGCGTTTGATGGCCGGAACCAGCAGGGCGCGGGTGCCGTCGGGTTTGGGCATATCGATGGCCAGTCCCATGCCGACGTGGGCGGGGGCGACGACCGAGGGCTTGCCGTCGACCTCGTCGTAGTAGACGTTCTGGCTGGGGAACATCTTGAGCGCGCGAATCAGCGCCCAACCGATCAGGTGGGTGAAGGAGACCTTGCCGCCGCGAGCTCGCTTCATGTGGTTGTTCATGACGATGCGGTTGTCGATGAGCAGCTTGGCCGGAATGGTGCGAACGCTCGTTGCGGTCGGCACGGTGAGGCTGGTGACCATGTTGGTCGCGAGCGACTTCGCCATGCCGCGTAGCGGCGAGACCTTGTCTTGCTTGACCGGCTCCGACGCGTCGGGAACGACGGCCTGCGGGCTGGTCACGGGAGCGTCGGCCGGAACCGGGGCCGGCTTCGGGGCGCTCGAAGTGGTGCGGGCCGTCGGCTGGTTCTCGGTGACGGGAACCGGAGCGGCGGAACCGGGCGCGGTCTGCGCCACCGGTGCGGCGGTCGTTGCGGCCGCCGGAGCAGCGGGCGCTGGTTCGGCCGGCGCCGGGGCGATGGCAGCTTCCGCTGCGGCGGAGGCAACAGATGCTGCCGGCGAGTTCGCCGTCTGGTGGTAGCTCTCGAGCACCGGCCACCACGATTCATCCACCGACTGCTTGTCGATCAAATACCGTTCGTACAATTCGTCAACGAGCCACTCGTTTGCTCCGAATTCGCCTGACGTTGTCTCGTCAGAAGCTCCACCGGTTACCTGGCTTGACACCGTGGGATCGCCCACTCTCTGCTTTGAATTTGGATGCCCTCGGCGGGTCAATCGCCGGGTCAATCTGCGTTTTCAGTGAGTCTGTCGCTGACGATGTCGACCGCCAGGTCAGTCTGCCTATCTAGCCTAATCCCATCCCGCCGGGCCATTAACACCCCATTGAGCGGCTAGCGTTCTTGGTATGCAGTTCTATGGAACGACGCCCAGCCACGATTTGACCTACTCTGACGTGTTCCTGGTGCCCGGCCAGTCGGCCGTCACCAGTCGGTTGGATGTCTCGCTGGCCCCGAATGATGGCACAGGTGCCTCGATACCTATCGTCTCGGCCAATATGAACTCGGTCACCGGACCGCGTCTGGCGGCCTCGCTGGCGCGGCGCGGCGGGCTCGGGGTGCTGCCGCAGGACATGCACCTGCAGGACCTGGACGCGGCCATCCGCTGGGTAAAAGACCAATCGGTTCGTTTCGACACGCCGTTCGTGTTCGCGCCCGACGACACCGTCGAGCGGGCATTGCGGCAGGTTCCGGCCGTTCCCGGGCAGGGAATCGTGATCCACTCGGGTACCGGGGACTACCTCGGCTGCATCGCGGCCAGCCGACTGGCCACCGCGCTGCCTGACGCTCGCCTCGGCGATCTGCTGCACGGTGAACTGACCGCGCTCGACGCCGATGACGTCGACGGGCCGCGTCGCGCGTTCGACCTGATGACCGAGGCCGACATCGACTTCGCCCCGGTACTGCACCACGGCATCGTGGTCGGAACCCTCAGTCGCAAGAGCGCCCTGCGCTCCACGCTGTACCAGAGCACCCTCGATGCCCACGGACGGCTCAAGGTGGCTGCGGCGATCGGGATCAACGGTGACGTCGCCGCGAAAGCCCGCGCGCTCGCCGCCGCCGGTGTCGACATTCTGGTGATCGACACCGCCCACGGCCACCAGGACGGCATGCTGCGCGCGCTCGGCATCGTCGCCGACCTGAACCTCGGACTGCCGATCGTGGCCGGCAACGTCGTGACCAAGGACGCCGTGAGAGACCTGGTCGGCGCCGGCGCCACCATCGTCAAGGTCGGCGTCGGTCCCGGCGCCATGTGCACCACCCGCATGATGACCGCCGTCGGTCGGCCCCAGTTCTCGGCCGTGCTCGAAACGGCCACCGCTGCCCGCGAACTCGGCGCTCACGTCTGGGCCGACGGTGGGGTGCGCTACCCGCGGGACGTGGCGCTGGCGCTGGCCGCCGGCGCAGCATCCGTCATGATCGGTTCCTGGTTCGCCGGCACCACCGAAGCGCCGGGCACACTCAATGCGGATGCCAGTGGCGCGCTGTATAAGGAAAGCTGGGGAATGGCCTCGACCAAGGCCGTACAGGCCCGGTTTGAACGGCTCGACGCCTACGATCTCGCCCGCAAGACTCTGTTCGCCGAGGGAATCTCGAGCTCGAAGATCTACCTTGATCCGCTGCGGCCGTCGATCGAGGACCTGCTCGATATGATCACCTCGGGTGTGCGCTCCTCGTTCACCTACGCCGGGGCCACCACCGTGGCCGAATTTCACGAGAAAGCGCTCGTGGGCATTCAGTCGGCGGCCGGCTACGAAGAGGGCAAGGCGCTGCCCGTGTCCTGGTAGCGGCCGGCGGTATTTCGCGGGGGCAGCATCCATTTTGTCGCCGGGCGCGTGTCAGAAGTGCCCGGTATACTCGGAGGAATAATGGATGACCCTCCCACCGCTGAACCCTCCTCTGATAAACCCTCGCCGCTAGGAGCTGGCGGTGTTGCCTGTGTCTGAGCTGATCATGCTCGGGTTCGGCCTCATCCTCACCGTCGGAACGGGCCTTTTCGTCGCCAGTGAGTTCGCCCTGGTGAATCTCGACCGCGCCGACCTCGAAGCGCGACAGGATCGCGGGGAGACCCGCCTCGCCCTGACTATCTCCGCGCTGAAAATCACCTCGACGCACCTCTCGAGCGCGCAGCTGGGCATCACCCTTACCACCCTGCTCACCGGTTACACGATCGAGCCGGCCCTGTCGTCACTGCTGCGCGGCCCGCTCACCGCGATCGGGCTTCCCATCGATGTGGTTCCGGTGTTCGGCACCACGATCGCCATAGTCACCGCGACTCTGGTGTCGATGGTCATCGGCGAGTTGGTTCCGAAGAACTTCGCGCTGGCCCTGCCCATTCAGACCGCGCGCCTGGTGATCCCGTTTCAGACAGTGTTCACGACGGTGTTCAAACCGGCCGTGCTGCTGTTGAACAACAGCGCCAACGGTCTGCTGCGCGCCATCGGTATCGAGCCTAAAGAAGAACTTTCCGGCGCCCGCACCGCCGAGGAACTCTCCTCGTTGGTGCGCCGTTCGGCCAGCGCCGGACTGCTCGAGAAAGACACCGCGACCCTGCTGCACCGCACGCTGCTGTTCTCCGGACACGATGCCTCCGACGTCATGTCGCCGCGTCCGCGGGTGGCGAGCATCCACCGCACCGATTCGGCGCAGGCCGTCATAGACCTCGCCCGCTCCACCGGCTACTCGCGGTTTCCGGTCGTCGACGAAAGCGTCGACGATGTCGTGGGCATCGTGCACGTCAAGCAGGCCGTTGCTGTGCCGCGCGCCCGCCGAGCGGATGTCCCGGTGTCGGCCCTGCAGACCGACCCGGTTCGCGTGCCGGAGACCATGAAGCTCGATGACCTGCTCGGCGAGCTGCGCGGCCGCGGCTACCAGATGGCGATCGTCGTCGACGAGTACGGCGGAACCGCCGGTGTCGTCACCCTCGAAGACCTGGTCGAGGAACTGGTCGGCGAGGTGGCCGACGAGCACGATCGGGCTCGCGCCGGCGTCGTGCGCTCGCCTGACTCCCTGACCTTTCCCGGCATGCTCCGGCCAGACGAACTTCTCGAACGCACGAGCGTGGTCGTGCCGGAGCAGGGCCCGTACGAGACCGTGGCCGGTTTCGTCATGAGTGAGCTGGGCCGGCTGCCGGTGATCGGTGATCGGGTGCCGGTCAACGGCGGCTTCCTCACCGTTGAGCGGCTGGAGGGGCGCCGTATCGACCGGCTGCGTTTCACTCCGGAGGCTGTGCCGAAACCCGCCCTGGCCGTTGACACCAAATCCGATCGAAATAAGGTGAGCGACAAATGAGCGACTGGGCTGGACTTGCCTGGTTGGTCGTGCTGCTTGCCGCCAACGCCTTCTTCGTCGGGGCGGAATTCGCCGTCATCTCAGCGCGTCGCTCGCAGATCGAACCGCTCGCCGAAGCGGGCAAGCGCAGCGCGAAGACCGCGCTGTGGGCGATGGAACACGCGACACTGATGCTCGCGACCTCGCAGCTGGGCATCACGGTGTGCTCGCTGCTCATTTTGAACGTGTCAGAGCCGGCCATCCACCATCTGCTCGAGGTGCCGCTCGGCCTGACCGGTCTGCCGGACGGCGCAATCGGCACTATTGCGTTCGTCGTTGCGCTGCTGCTGGTCTCCTACCTGCACGTTGTGTTCGGTGAGATGGTGCCGAAGAACCTGTCCTTTTCGGTGCCGGACCGCGCCGTGCTGCTGCTCGCGCCGCCGCTGGTGTTCGTGGCCCGCGTGTTCAAGCCGCTCATCGTGACACTGAACGCTTGTGCCAACGGTGTGTTGCGCCTGTTCGGAGTGCAGCCGAAGAGCGAGGCGACGAGCGCGTATACCCTCGACGAGGTTGCCACGATCGTCACCCAGTCCACCCGCGAGGGCGTGCTGAGCGACGGAACCGGAGCGCTCAGCGCCGCGTTCGAGTTCACCAACCTCAAGGTGCGCGATGTGGCGGTCTCTCTCGGCAAGCTGGTCAGTTTGCCGGAATCGGCCACGCCGGCCGACGTCGAGAAGGCCGTGACGCGCCACGGATTCTCCCGCTACGTGCTCGCCGATACTGAGGGGTATCTAACCGGCTACGTGCACTTGAAGGACGTGCTCGACCTCGATGTTGCCTCGGCGTCGGCCGATGCGGCAATGCTGGCCGTGCCGGACAGTTACGCGGGAAGGATCCCGGCCAAGCGCATCCGTGCCCTGATCTCGATCTTCGAAGACACCGACCTCGAAGACGCCCTCGCCACCATGCGGCGTTCGGGCGCGCACCTTGCACGGTCCTTCACCGCCGAGGGCGAGACCACCGGGGTGCTCTTTCTAGAGGACATCATCGAGGAGCTGGTCGGCGAAGTGCAGGACGCCACCCGCCGCGACTAGCCCCTGCTGCTGGACCGGGCCCCGTCCGCTCAGGCGTGCGCGCGCCAACGGCAAGCGGATGCCGCTCCCTCCTCGCCAAGACGCCGACGCGGGCGTAAAGTGTTCCCTGAAAAATGCACATTCACCTAGGAAAGTGCAGAAAGGGAAAGCTCATGTTAAGCCAATCGGAAACCTACTCGGTGCTTCCCGCGCGCGATCTGGCGCGGGCCCGGCGCTTCTACAAGGACGTGCTCGGCATGGAGCCCGAGGAGGAACGCGTGGAGGGGTTGCTCTACCGCACCCCGAAGGGCGCCGCCATCATGGTGTACCAAACCGAGAATGCCGGCACCGCGGCCAACACCGCGATCGGTTTCGACACCGACGACATCGAAGCCGAGGTTGCCGTGCTGCGCGGCCGGGGCGTCACGTTTGAGGAATACGATTTTCCGGGGTTGAAGACTGAGAACGGCATCGCCACGACCAAGGAGGATCGCGCGGCCTGGTTCAAGGACACCGAGGGCAACATCATCTGCGTGTCGCAGACCGTTGCCTTCGGCCGAAGCGAAGCGCGGGAGCGGGAAGGCTCGCAGAGCTCCACGATCAGCGACTGACCCGCCCATCGCCCGTGCCGTGGCGGTCGCCAATGGCGGCGGGGCGGCACGGCGAAGGGCCGGGCGGGGTACAGTGACGTCCGGGCGGTGGGCCCGCAAGCAGACCGAAAACGACCTATCGTTGAGGCATGGTGAAACCGCGCGGCTGGCTTGAATGGGAGGCCGAACAGGCCCGCGACTGGGTCTACCGGCCCCAGGCCGGCGACGACAAGTATTCGCGCGGCGTGCTCGGCGTGCGCACCGGCTCCAAGGAATACCCGGGTGCCGCGGTGCTCGGCGTCGACGCGGCCGTGCGCACCGGCCTCGGCATGGCACGCTACCTCGGCCCGCGCCGCGCTGCCACCCTCGTGTTGCAGCGCCGCCCGGAGATCGTGACCGTGCCCGGTCGGGTGCAGGCCTGGCTGCTCGGCTCCGGCATCAATGGCAGCACCAGAACGAATGCCGTCACCACCGCCCTGACCGAAGCCCTCGCCGAGGGCCTGCCCACCGTCATCGACGCCGGCGCCCTCGACCTGGTGTCCCGGGCGATCGGCCCGACCGTGATCACCCCGCACGCCGGGGAGCTGGCCGCCATGCTCGCGGACGAGGCCAAGCCCGGTTCGGCCTCCCAGATCGCCGCGAACCCCGGGGAGTGGGCCATTCGCGCCGCGCGCCTGTTCGACGTGACGGTGCTGCTCAAGGGTGCCGTCACCCACGTCGCGTCGCCGTCGGGCGCCCGGCTGACCGTGTCGACCGGGCCGGCCTGGCTGGCCACGGCCGGCTCCGGCGACGTGCTCGGCGGCATTCTCGGTGCGCTCCTGGCCACCCACTCCGACCAGCTCGAAACGGATGCCGCCTCCCTCGCACCCCTCGCCGCCACCGCAGCCCTCCTGCACGCCGAGGCCGCGATCCTGGCCTCCGCCGGCGGCCCGATCGCGGCGCTCGACATTGCAGATGCCGTGCCGCGGGCGGTCGCCGCGCTGCTCGATCACGGGATCGACCCGGGCCCGCGCTAGGCGCGCAGCGACCCGCTGCGCGCCGATCGCGACGCTCAGTACGAGCACAGAACCGCGGCGACGAGCAGCACCCGTATTTTCAGCACCAGCACGGCTAACACCCGCGGCTCCAGCCGGGCGTCTGCACGACGAACGCCCCGGGCAGCACCGCGAACACCAGCGCGCTGAGATAGCCCAGCAGAACCGCGCTCACGGTCTGCTGGTGGCGAAAGGCACGGCGGCCGAGCTTGACGTCGCTGTTTCTGCCTGACCGACGGTCAATTCGACGAAACATAACGGATACCCCCGGCTGGTCCCGCCTCCCGGCCCGCTGGCTGTGCGAAAGTAAAGCGTGCGAATTCACGACGAGACCCGCAGCGGTCCGGGACCCCGGAGGCATCCGCTCGCCGCACTGTGGTCGGCCTTCGCGCTCGTGCACCTGCTGCTGATTCTTCTGGCCGTGTTCGGGCCGGGCTATCCGCTCGGCGACGTCGAGGTGGTCTACCGCGGCTGGGCCGAGAACGCGGCCGCCGGAAGCATCGTGGGAATCACCGAGAACTTCGTCTACCCGCTGCTCGCCCTCGTGCCCATCCTCGCCGCGTTCGCCTTCGGCGGCCCGGCCTACCTCGCAACCTGGTTCGCGCTGGCGACCGCGCTAAACGCGGGGGCCTTCGCCGTGCTCGTGCGCGCACACCGCACCGCGGCCTGGTGGTGGCTGCTCTTTCTGGCGCTGCTCGGCCCGATCGCGCTCGCGCGCATCGACGCGATCACGGTGCCGCTCGTCATCGTGTCCCTGCTCTGGCTGCGCCGCCGCCCGTTCTGGGGCACGGCCCTGCTCACGATCGCGACCTGGATCAAGATCTGGCCGGTCGCTGTGCTCGCCGCCCTGTTCGTGGCGTCGAGACTGCGCTGGCGGATGCTCGGGGTCGCCGCCGCCGTCACCGCGGCGGTCGTCGTCGTGGCCGCAGCCCTCAGCCTGTCCAGCGGCAACGGAATCCACGTGCTCAGTTTCGTGGCCGAACAGGCCGGCCGGGGGATCCAGATTGAATCGCCCGTCGCCGTGCCCTGGCTCTGGCAGGCCGCCCTCGGTGTGCCGGGCAGTTTCGTCTATTACGACCATCAGATTCTCACCTTTCAGGTGGCCGGCGCCGGCACCACCGCCCTGAGCGCCCTGATGACCCCGCTGCTGGGGCTCGCCGTCGTTGCCGTGTTGCTCCTCGGCGTGCGCGCCCAACGTCGGGGAGCGGGCTGGCTCGGGGTGCTGCCGCCGCTGACGCTCGCACTGACGGTGACCCTGATCGCGTTCAACAAGGTGGGGTCGCCGCAATTCATCAGCTGGCTGGCCGCACCGATCATTCTGGGTCTCGTGTTGAACGGCCGGGCCTGGCGCACACCGGCGCTGCTCGGGCTCGCGCTCGCCGGCCTCACCCAGGTTGTCTACCCCTACCTGTATGACTGGCTTCTTGTGGCCAATCCGCTTCTGGTGTTCGTCCTGACCGTGCGCAACCTGCTCGAATTCGTGCTGCTCGGCTGGGCGCTCTGGGAGCTGTACCGACTCACAGCTCTGGCCGAACCCGCATCCGCTGATCAAATCGCCCAATCTCACCACTACCTCTAGGGAGCCACCATGCTCGTCGCATTCTCCGTTGCACCGTCCGTCGCCGCCGACTCACAGGGGTCCGTGCACGACGCGGTCGCCGCCGCAGTGCGGGTTGTTCGCGAATCCGGCCTGCCCAACCACACCGACTCGATGTTCACCACCATCGAGGGCGCATAGGTGCCGTTAGGGGACATGACCCGAGGGGCAGTGTAAACGCGCTAGCTCTCGCCGAGAGCCTGCTCTAGGCGTTCAATTTTCCCGGTCATCTCCCCGGAGAAGCCGGGTCGAATATCGGCCTTCAGCACAAGCGAGACCCGCGAGCCGTACTCGCCGACTGCTTCGGTCGCCCGACGAATGACTTCGAACACTTCGGGCCAGTCACCCTCGATGGTCGTAAACATCGAGTCTGTGTGGTTGGGGAGTCCGGACTCTCGAACAATGCGCACGGCGGCGGCAACGGCATCGTGAACGGAGCCGTCGACGCGCCCGGTCCCGCTGGGGGCAACTGAGAAGGCAACTAACATGCCCCCATTGTGCCCCTGATTCGAAGGAAACGTCACGTCGGCATGCAGGCGGCGGCGCTCGCCGGGTCGACGAAGGGGAAAGGGCTCGATCCTCCAGACCCACGCGCACAGCGTGGCGCTATGCCGTAACGGTATTGGAAGGTGCCCACCCCGGGGGTCCCCCCCCCTGTGGGTGTCGTTGGTGTGTTGTGTGAAGCTCCTGTGCCTCAATCCAATAGATTCAGGTCATGACAGTAGCCGGGGAAGATTTAGTCGTTGAAGCCCTTGCGGCTCTCGGATGCGTCGACAGAGGCGTGATTGGGGCAGCGGGGGGACAGAAGGCCGTCAGGTTCGTTGAACGCAATAATCAGCCGTTTGTCCTCAAGGTCGTCGCTGTAGATTTCGCGTCACCTGAAACCCTCAAGCGAGCGGAACGTGAAGTTTCGTTGTTACTAGACCTCCACGTGGAAAATGTCGTTCAGGTCGCCTCTCCCCTGGTCGAGTTGGGGTCGCCAGTTCGCGGAGCAGCCTGGCTGGAGGAATATCTAGACGGGGAGGATCTCACCGCATACCTCGGTACTCCGTGGCCATGGGAGCAGGCCAAGGATATGGCAAGGCAAGTCGCCCTGGGCGTCGCGGCAGGGCATGCCAAGGGCGTGATCCACCGCGATCTCAGCTCCAACAATGTAAGAAGGTTGAGCAACGGGGCCTACAAAGTTCTTGACTTTGGGTTTGCTAAGCACACGTTGCGTTCGGGGCTCACTGTTGCGGGGCAGCCAGGAACCTATAATTTCCTCACGCCAGAGCATCTGAATAGCTACAGTGGGGGGCCGATGCCTGCTTCAGACGTCTTTCAGATTGGCGCACTGTTGTATTTCGCGCTCTCGGGCAGGCTCCCTTTTCCTTATGCCGGAGACGAGCCAGAATACTTTAATCGTCTGCACAATGGCGAATACCCAGACATAGGGGATTTGCGGGAAGATTTAAGCGCGGATGCTATTGCTCTCATTCGACGAACACTTCACAAGCAGCCGGCTCGGCGGTACTTGAATGGGGAGAGACTGGCCGCCGCGTTGGACGACATCTCGTGACGACGATGATCGAAGATAGTCCGCGCGCCCTCGATACGTGGACGGTCCAAGCCGTCGAGGCGGGGAGTTCGTCAGGGGCTGTACTTACTCCCTGGGCAACCTCCCGCGTGCATAGGGGCGGGGTGGGAGTTAAACCTGGCATAGAGAAACGAGCTGAAAAGCTTCGTGAGGCAGGGGTTGATTACTGGTTTGACCCAATGACACATGCTCTACAAATGCCCGGCGTCGGTGACTACCGCTACTATTCGGGATATAGCCTTTGGGGCGGTCCCCAAGGTGATATTACGGATCCCGCCTACCGCGATGAACATATTCGTCGCGTATTTCATATGCAAAAGACGCTGGAGGCGCCTCTCCTTGCCCCCACAGTTCTGCTGCACACAGGGTTGAGCAATACCAGTTCGCTGGCCCTCGAACTCTCCCGAAATTGTCGTGACCTCGGGGAAGCTGTCACTTTAAGCATTGCCGGGAGTGGAAGTTTCTGGGCAAGCAAGAGCGATCTCGACGCCCACATCGGCTCGCTCGTCGCTCTCGAACCTGCTGGATGGTTTATTACTTTCACTCACCCGGGCGAGGATCTGCCACCGAGCTTTACAGCTGAAGAGATTGCTGGGGTCTGTCGGACCGTTCGCGCACTCAGCGAGTACGCCCAGGTTTATGTCTCACACGGCGACTTCGCTGCCTTGCCTGCCGTTGCCGCTGGAGCCTACGCCGTCGGAACGGGCTGGGACAAGCGACAGAGAATGAGTCGCTATGGTGACTACGGAGCACGGGAATCCGGCGGGCAAGCGCGGTGGTACGCGCGTCCAACGCTCAAGGGCCTCCTAGGGACGTTGAGTGTCAACGAGGGAGCGCTGTTGCTTGCCCAAGCGCCAAGACTCGCTCAATCGCTTGGCGGGCTTCCAGCACCCGGCCCGGGTGAAGCCTTCCAGCACCATGTTGCACAGCTTCAGTCCGCGGTCCATGACCTGGCAACCGCGGGCGGGTACGAGGACCGTTATCTAAAGCTAGATGACATGTATTCCGGCGCGAAAGCGGCTTGGGCGCTCGTTTCGTCACGAACCGGAATTCGAAACCATGCGGACAAATGGATAGACCCGCTGCAAGCGGGGCTTCGAAAATACGGACACTCAGAGGGGTGGAAGTAGATCGCCGCCGAACGTTGACGCTGCGAAGGCCTCGGCGGCTTGTATCCGGCGTGCGGGCGCAACATGCCCGAGCCTCGGTCTGAGCACCCAGGTGCCGTCGACCACGAGACCACCCCGGTCATGGCGTACCTCCGGGGTGAGGCGCGTCAAGACTCGATCTGATAACGGACCCATAACAAGCACATAAGCATCCGCCCAAACGCGATAAGTGCGGACCTGCTTCAGCGCCGAAGTCCAGTCGTCTACTTTTGCTTCGATGGCATAGACCCGACCTAAGGTCCCCAATCGCGCATCACGCACGAATCGTTGGTTTCCGACGCCCTTGATCGCACCCAGCCGCAGGAGCGAGACTATGCGACGCTGCACGGTGGTCGGTGGCCAGCCTAGCTGTCGTGCAATCCACTCAACAGGCCGACCTGTGGTGGCGTTCAAAGCAGCCACGATCCCGGCGTCAATTTCATTGGTTATCGGCGGGATCGGTGCAGCGTGGCGCTCAAGTATTTGAGACGGGTCTCCGGTGAGCGCTGTAAAGTCAGGAATTCCAATTGGGCCGTTCAGTTCGCGGACGACAGTGAGACCCCGACGAGCACTTGGAAGTGACTTTGCGGCGGAGAGCGCTGCTCCATGCAATTCGCGTTCTTGTTGCGGCTCGAACCGGCGTCCAGCGCGGGAAACTGCTGTGTCCATGACCAGCATAGGAACCACAGCACTCTCTCTCTTTGGGAATTTGCTCGGGCCAGCGAGAGGTCATCGATCCGTGCTCGATGTACCTGTATTTCGTAGTGAGTCTACGACAATTAGCCTCGAATCGGCGCTGAACTCTCGCCGCCACGATTGTCCAACACCTGACGGCACAGGAGTCACTACGGGCAGGCAGTGCTGGGCCAAAAGGCGCTAGGCGGCCAAAAGTGGGCGGTTGGCCGGGCTGTTCAACGTCTTGACAATGGTGGAGGGATACCACCTGCCACCCGCCGCCGTGGGCACGTTATCGCCGGTGAGCGCGTCGGCGATAGCTTGCAAGGTCCGGCCCTCGGCGCGGAGGCTGAGGATGCGTGCCACGGTCGCGGCGGGTAGCGCCGAACGACGACCCTCATCCTTGCCCCAGACGACGCCCCGATCTCGGCGGGCTTCGTGTTGGCGCTTCACGCGCTGCGAGATCATGCCCGACTCATATTGAGCGAACGCGGCGCACATTGTAAAAAACATGACCCCAGCGGGAGTGGAGGTGTCAACGTCCGTTGTAGTGACCACGAGCCGCCACCCCTGTTTGGTTGACGCGGTAGCGATTTCGAGGAGATGCTGAGTGCTTCGAGCGAGCCGGTCAATATCAACGGCATAGAGGGCTTGAGCTTTACCGGACTTCAGGCGGCTCATGGCCTCGGCGAGCGCCGGGCGTGCAGCATTGCGCCCTGATCCTGTCTCCGTGATGACCTCGACGACGTATCCGGCCTTCTCGGCGGCGGTGCGCAGGATAACGGGTTGGCTGTCGACGCTGTGCCCGGTCTTCGCCTGGCGGCCAGTCGATACCCGAACGTAGAGCAGCGCGAGAGGGGCGGGATCGGGCGTTTTCGTCATGCCACAATCTTAACGTCATACACGTTTGCAAGCAAACCTGTATGGCCAAGACAAAACGTGCAAGCGACTTGGCACCCGAACACCCGGCCTTGGCGGTTCGATAGGGTCTGATCATGCCCATAGTCAACCGATCAGCAGTATCCATTTGGGCGCTCGCCGCCGTTGTACTGCTCGCAGGGTGCTCGGCTTCTCCGGAGCCCGCGCCAGAGAGCGCTTCTGCGGCGCCAACGGTTGAGACGTCGTCGCTCAGCGACGCCGAACGGATCGCCCAAGCCAAGCAGCTGGTCAAGGACGAGCTACCTGACGCGCCGATCTGGGAGGGCATGACCTTTGTCGGCGTCGTCGTAGACGGCACAGAGGTATGCGTAGATCGGAATTGGGGGCCAGGCGGCGGGCCGGGTGAAATTGTCGCGGGAGCCGTGGCTGGCTACGTAATCGTTACATCTCCCGGGGGCGATCTTGGCGAGCCGCAGACAGGAATCTGCGCCGACTACGCTCCTGCCGCAGACGTACCCGCCACTCCGGTCGACGTACCCGCCAATGTCGAGGACGACCCCGGCCTCCTCGTCAGTACTGACTTTGGCGACGACTGGCCGCTGACTACGCCCTACGTCGTCGTCCGCTGCGAAGAGAAAACCGTCGACGGGCGGTCTCTCCAGCTTGTCACTCTCGACACGCCGGACGGGACCGAGTACGCCGTGAATGGCACTGCACGCGACCACACGGACTGGCCGGATATCTCGCCAATTTGGGCAGCGGACCCCGACGTTGATGGACTCAAAGTGGACATTTCCCCCGTGATCGACGCGGGCCTCGGGCTCTGCTAGGCGCACGCTGAGCTCGGGTGACGGCGCTCGCCGCATACCTCGTGGGCGCTCGCGTGCATTCCGGTGACGAAGTGACGGTTCTAACGTCACTTCACTATTCTTTAGAAGAGAGAGAGCTCTTTATACTGGAATAGGGAAGTGACGCAAGTTCCGTCACTTCGTCACCATTCGGCGTCACCGGCGGCGTTCTGTGCTTGAGAGGTCACACGCGGGCAATAGGGGCATCCGTTGCTCCACTGTGTATATCTACAGTGAAAGCCTGAACGTCGCTCTACGCCCCCAGTGAGGCCCTGCGGAAGCCATGGAGGCGTTCCTCGTGGGCACGTTGGAGTGCTTAGCGTCCTGCGGAGGTCTGCCTAGTGTTCACGTTCGGCGGCAGCACGCTCTTGGGCGGCGAAGTCGAGGGTTACCCGAGTCGGGTCCCAATAGCCCCGGCGCGCGGCAGGGGCGAGATTGATCTCGACGCCGGAGGTGCGAAGAACCCGCCGCCGACCAGCAATGTCCTCGCGCGCCCATGCTTCGGCGAACGTCTCGCCAGTATCTACCATTTCGACGATTGGCTCCGTGGGCAGTGCTGCCAGTCTCTCGCGCTCTGCGCGTTGCAGCATCAGGCGTTCGAATAGGACAGGGAGGTCGGCGTCCGCCGTGCGGAGGCGTTCGGTTGTATCTCTGATCGCTTCCTCGACGCCCGCTAGGCCCGCAACCTCGCGAATTGAGGAACGAGCCTCGACGACTCCAAAGGTGCCGACGACGGCGAGGAACTGTCGCGTGACCTCGCCCTCGACGCGCTCGCACTCCACCGCGACGCCCCGCGAGCAGACTTGGCCGCGGGCGGCGGCTTGGCACGCATAGATTGGCTTGCCGGTCGAGCCCTTTCGGCTTTTGACTACGAGGGGACCGCCGCAGCCCGGGCAAGCGAGTAGGCCAGATAGTAGGCGCGTGGCTCTCTTGCGAAGCCCCTCCTTTGTTTCGGCTGATCGTCCCGGCGTGGGGGTCCAATCTGTGATTTCGCGGAGGCGCTCGACTTCGCTGAGAGCCAGTAGCGGCGTCCAGGCGGTGACGGGGAGGCCCACATCGTCGCGCAGTAGCTCGCCGTTGATCTTCACTCGCCCGAGAGCCGAGTCGGAGCGGAGGATGCGCTGAATCGACGTGGGGCTCCAGGTTTCCGAGCGGCGCGGAGCGATTCCCTCGACGTTTAAACGTTGAGCCACGGCGTAGACGGAGGACCCACCGAGGACCTCGTCGGCCATTCGCCGGACGACGGCGGACTCGTCGGGGTCGGGCTCCAGTGCCCGACCCACTCCGTCGGGGTGAAGCACTGAACGGTAGCCGTAGGGGCGGACGCCACCGGGCCAGCGCCCGATCTGCCGCAGGTGCGCTTGAGACGCCGAGACGCGGATACCTATTGTCTTAGCTTCCATGCTCGCGAACACTTGGAGAATCTCGATCATCGCCCGACCCATAATTGAGGTCGTGTCTAGGTTCTCGGTCGCCGAGATAATCTGGAGGCCGTCGTCGAGCAATACGCCAACGTCGACGACCGAGCGGACCAGCCGGTCCAGTCGCCAGACCATGACGGCATCAGCCTCGCCTGCGGCTATGCGTCGGCGGACCTCGTTGAGGCCGGGCCGGTCCAGTCGGGAGCGCGTTGCGGAGACGTCGACGTCTTCGACAATATCGACAAGCTCGAACTCGCGGGCGTCGCACGTTTTCCGAATGATCTCGCGCTGTCGCACGATTGACGTGCTTTCCTCCCGGGAGGCCCTCGACAGGCGGGTGTAGCCAATAACTCTCATGAGCCCACGATAACCCCTAACTCCACCATCGAGGGCGACTGGGACGAAGTCTTTGCCGTGATCAAGGCGGCGACCGAGGCGGTGGGCGCCTTCGGGCCGCGCGTATCCCTGGTGCTGAAGGCGGACATCCGCCCCGGGCACAGCGGTGAGCTGACCGGCAAGCTCGAGCGCCTCGAGGCCGCCCTCGACGAGTAGCTCTCTCGTGCGAGCACGCTCGGGCTTAGGCTTGACGCATGCCCCTCACTCCTGACGGGTCGACGCAGCTGTCGTCGACCCGTATTCGTCTTGCCCTGTTGGCCCTCGCCCTGGGTGGTTTTGGCATCGGCGCGACCGAATTCGTCGCCATGGGTCTGCTGCCGAACCTCGCCGCCGATCTGCTGCCCGGCCTGTACCAGGCCGCACCGGATGCCGCCAACGCGCAGGCCGGCTGGCTCATCTCGGCCTACGCCCTCGGTGTCGTTGTCGGCGCGCCGACGATCGCGGCGTCAGCGGCCCGCTGGCCGCGCAAGCAGTTGCTGCTCGCGCTGCTGACAGCATTCACCCTCGGCACCATCGCCTCGGCCCTGCTCCCGACCTTTGAGACCGTGCTCGCGGCCCGCTTCCTGGCCGGACTGCCGCACGGCGCCTATTTTGGCATCGCCTCACTCGTCGCCGCCCACCTGATGGGCCCGGGCAAGCGGGCCCGTGGCATCGCGATCGTGCTGAGCGGCCTCACCATCTCCAACGTGATCGGTGTGCCGGCCATCACCTGGATCGGCCAGATGAGCGGATGGCGCGTCGCTTACCTCGTCGTCGCCGCCATTTTCGCGCTCACCTTCGCGGCCGTCGCCGTGTTCGTGCCGTTTCAGACCGGCAACCCGAAGGCCACCATGCGGGCCGAACTGCGGGCGTTCGGCAAACTGCAGGTGTGGATCACCCTGTCGATCGGTGCGATCGGTTTCGGCGGACTGTTCGCCGTGTACACCTACGTCGCCCCGCTGGTGATCGAAATCACCGGGCTTCCCGCCGCGGCGGTACCCCTCATCCTGGTGGTGGTCGGCCTCGGCATGACGGTCGGCAACTTCGCCGGGGGAGCGCTGGCCGACTGGAGCGTGCGGCGCACGATGTACATCTCGTTCGGCGTGCTCATTGTGGCGCTCGTCACCCTCGGCCTGTCGGCGCAATTCCTGGCCGGGTTGCTGGTGGGCGTGTTCCTGGTGGGGGCGGCGGCATCCGCTTTGTCACCGACCATTCAGGCCCGGCTGATGGATGTTGCGCATGAGAGCCAGTCCCTCGCGGCGGCGCTCAACCACTCCTCGCTCAACGTGGGTAACGCGCTCGGCGCGGCCCTCGGTGGTGTGGCCATCGCGGCGGGGTTCGGCTATCTCGCGCCGGTGTGGATCGGCGTGACTTTGAGCGGGCTGGGCGTGCTGCTGACCCTGCTCACCTTCACCATCGACCGCCGGCGCCGTCAGCTCGGCCACCACGTGCCATACGGAACGCAACTCATCCCGGTGGTCCGCAAGCGTTAAACAACGCTGACCGCCCCTCATCGAGAAGGCCGGTCAGGTTTCAGACGAACTATCAGTCGGTCTGCAGCAGGATGCCGTCGTGGATGGCTCGCTTGCGCAGCGCGACCTTGGTTCCGACGTCGTATCCGGCGAGACGGTACTTCTCGCGAATGCGCTTGAGGTAGCTCTTGGCGGTCTCCTCAGAGATGCCGAGCTGGTAAGCGACGGCCTTGACCGGCTCGCCGGCACCGTAGAGCGCCATAACCCGGCGTTCCTGGGCGCTGAGGCGCGGGCCTTCGACGTTCTCAGTGGAGTTGAGCGCGTAGTCGAGCTCGGCCGAGATGTACGACTTGCCGTTGTAGGCGGCGCGAATGGCGTCGACGATCATGCTGGCTTCCTCGCTCTTCACAAGGTAGCCGAGTGCGCCCGCCGCGAGGGCTTCGCGCACCAGGGCCGGTTCGGAATAGGTGCTCATGAGCACCGTCTTCACGCCGGTCGTCTTGAGCGTGGAGATTTTCAGGGACACCGGAATGTTGTCCTTGAGGTCGAGGTCGAGCAGCACGACATCCACCGGAAACTCGGGATGCGTCAGCAGCTCGGGCCAGGTGGTCACCGCCGCTACCATCTCGATGTCATCAGCGGCGCTGCGGATCCACTCGGTGAGGGCACCCAGGAGCATCCTGTGGTCATCGACCAGGGCTAAACGGATGGGACGGTCTGTTGTCGTCATTTTCTGCCTCCTACTGGTTGCACCTTATCGCCTAAATCCCTAATACTAGGCATCCGCGGGATTGTCGACACTGCACTCGATGTCTACCCGCAGGCTTCCGGTCCGATTTGAGTCCACATGTGGGCCGACCGCACGAATCGCCTGCCACGTTTCGGGATCGACACGCCGCCGGGCGACCCCCGTTGTAGTCAACTCGATGGGAAAACGCACCTTGCGGTGCTGACCCGCCCCATGTGTGGGGGCAATCGGTCCAAGGCGCAGCGAAACGGATGCCCCCGACCTGGCCGTATCCCCGATCAGCAGCCAAATTGTCAGCAGAAGCCCATCCCGTTGCGGCGGCGAGAGCAGTCCGGCGAGACCGGCCGGATCGCTGAGCGCGACGACCGGGCCGAGAAATTCGCTCTCGGTGATGGCGTGGTGCAGCCAGGTTTCGGTGCGTCCCTCGATCAGGTGCAAGCGCAGTTGGGTGGCCAGGGAGGCCGCAGTGGTCGCCGTCGAGGGCGCCAGCGGCAGTGCGGTACGGCCCTGGGCCACGTCGTCGAGCAGGGTCTCGGCGTCGAGGTCGAGCCGGGCCAGCTGCTCGGAGGCGAGCATCCCCACCGCGAATCGCGGCTGGGAGACCGTGCTCTGCACCAGAACGAGATCGAGTTCGCGCTGCACCATGCGCCGAAACGCCTGCACGATGCTCGCACCGACCAACGGTGGCGCGACCGCAAGAGCAATTGAGAGAATGTCGGGGCCGAGGGTGAGCAGGTCAGTGCGCGTTTCGAACAGTGTCGCCGCGCTCATCGTCAGACCGAGGGCCACGGTAGCCATCGTGATCTCGCCGGTCTCGCGCAGGGTCACGATCGACAGCAGAAACGCGCCGACGGCGGGCGCTGCGGTTGGGAAGTCTCCCGCGCCGGTCGCGCCCCAGGCTCCGGAGAGATCCAGGGCCACCACGACCGCACAGGCTCCGAGGGCGGCCAGGAACAGCCAGAGCGGCAGGCGGGAGGCCAGTTTGTGCACCGCGAGGTGAACGGCCACCGCGGTGACCAGCAGAATGACCCAGGCCAGAATGCTCAGCACCGGCGCGTGCGCCGGGTTCCATTCAATGATCAGGCGCGCGAGCAGGAACAGCGCGATGAAGGCTCCGCTGATGCTCATTCCGATACCGAGGTGACGGGCGCCCAAACCGTTCTGGTCCGACCGGAAAACGGTGATGCGGCCGTCTCCGCGCAGAAGCGTGCGGGGAAATCGCAGCGGCAACAGGTCGGCTCGGGTGCGATGCGCAGCGGATGCCGGTGGCCAGCTGCGCTCGGAGGATCCGCCGAGCAGACGCGAACCCACACCGCGGGCCCGCGGGTGGGTGGCAATGGGGGCGGTATCGTTGAACTGGCTCACTTGGGAACCTCGAGCACGACCGTGGTTCCGGCGCCGGGCGAGGAGAACAGGCGAGCGTTGCCGCCGACGTCCCGAAGCCGGGCAATCACCGATTCGGCGACGCCGAGGCGCTCCGACCCCACCTGGCCGAGGTCGAAGCCGACCCCGGTATCGGTGACCATCGCGCGAACGGTGCTGGCGTCATCCGTTATAGTCACGTCGGCGTGGTCGACACCGGAGTGACGGCGCACGTTTTCGAGGCACTCAGAGAGAGCCAGCAGAAAGGAATCGAGGACGCTACTGGAGAGCTGCACCTGCCCGCTTCCGTGCCAGTTGACGGTGAGGCCCATGCGTTCAAAGCGTTGGCGCACGGCGTCGAGGGTGTCGCCGAGGGTGAGCACCGACGCCGGTTCCAGGCTGTAGACCCCGGAGCGACGTGGCGTCGGCAGACCGCCGAGGCGCAGCTGGCGCAGCAGCCGGGCGTCATCACCGGCCTGCTTCTGCAGGGCCATCGGGCTCACCCCCACGCCGGAGTGGGCCAACAGGGTGAGCGTGGCGAGCACCGTATCGTGCAGCAGGCGGGCATCCTGGCGGCGCTGCGCCTCCAGCTCGCTCGCGTGACGCTCGGCCCGGTGGGCGCGACCGATGGCGGCGATGCGGTGCATCACCCGGGGCACGCTCTGCGCAATCCACCAGGCAGCGAGAGTGAAGGCCAGCCACATGCTCACGGTCAGCGCCAGCAGCACCGCGCGGTCGGGCGCATCGACGGTCACGACGGCCACACTGGCGATGGTCACGGCGAAACTCCCCACGAGCAGAAGGATCCGGCGGGGGCTGGTCAGCAGCATCGCCGCGACCGCGCACATCGGCGCGGTGGAGACCATGCCGATGACGCTCTCCTCGATCAGGTTCAGTGGGACACCCGGATGGTTGGCGAAGCCCACGATGAGTATGATCGCTTCCCCGCTGATCAAGGTCAGAACGGCCCAGCGCAGAGCCCCGGTGCTGCCGAGCAGGTATTGTCCAGCGGCCAGAAACAGCACGAGCACGAGACACCAGAGGCGTGCGTCTGCTTCCAGCCCGCCGGGCACCAGAAGGCAGGCCAGCGTCGTGGCCGTACCCACGAGCCCGGCCGCCTGCACCGCTCTGCGCAGGAGGCGGTCGCGCTCCTTGAGGATGCGTTGCATGGGGGCCTGTCCGGTTTGGAAATGAACGTGTTCTATCAGCACCATACCGGGCGACACACGCGCGGACTCGCCCTAGTGCAGCACCCGTCGAATCTGGGCGCCGATTGCCTCGTTCTCAATGAGGAAACCATCGTGACCATAGCCGGATTCCAGCACGACCGCGGTGGGTCCATCAATATTGTTGGTCAGATGCGCGGCGATGGTGCGCTGGCCATCGACCGGAAAGAGACGGTCGCTGTCGATTCCGACGACGACCGAGCGGGCGGTGATTCGGCCCAGGGCGGCCGCGACGCCGCCGCGACCGCGACCGACATCATGGGAGTTCATTGCTTCGACCAGCACGATGTAGCTGTTGGCGTCGAAGCGTCGGGTGAATTTGTTGCCGTGAAAGTCGAGGTACGACTCAACGGCGAAGCGGCCGTTGGCGCCGAGCGGACTGATGCCGCTCTGCCAGCCCCGGTCGAAGCGGGCGTTCAGTTCGGCCGGGCTTCGGTAGTTGAGCAGGGCCATTCTGCGGGCCAGGGCCAGCCCGCGGGTCGGGCCGTCGCCATCCGCTTCGTCGTAATAGTTGCCGGCGCGAAAAGCCGGGTCGGTGCGGATGGCCTCGATCTGCACCGAGTTCAGGGCGATCTGGTCGGCGGTCGTGACGGGCGGCGCGGCCAGGATGATCAGGCGCTCGACCCGGTTCGGGGTCTCGATCGCCCATTCGAGGGCGTGCATGCCGCCCATGGAACCGCCGATGACGGCCGCCCAGCGGTCGATGCCGAGCCGGTCGCTGAACATGCGCTGGGCGCTGACCTGATCGCGAATGGTCAGATACGGAAAGCGGGTGCCCCACTCCAGCGCGTCGGGCGCGAGCGAGGCCGGCCCGGTGCTGCCCTGGCAGCCGCCGAGCATGTTCGGTGCCACGACGAACCACCGGTCGGTGTCGATCGCCAGCCCGGGGCCGACGATGCCGTCCCACCAACCGCCGGTCTCCTGACCGGGGCCGGGAGCGCCGACCACGTGGCTGTCGCCGGTGAGGGCGTGCAGCACGAGCACGGCGTTGTCAGCGGCGGGGCTGAGGGCGCCCCAGGTTTCGTAGGCGAGGCGGGCGGCCGGCAGACTGCCGCCGGCCTCGAAGCTGAGCGGGCCGAGGTTTTGAAACTGGCGGTGGCCGACCGGGTCACCGTCGCGCCAGGCTCCGGTCGCCGGGGGTTTGCCAAGGACCGAGCGCGCCTGGGCTTCGGTGATGAAGCTCGACGGGACCGTGTCTGCTGACGATTGCCATTCCATACAGGTCCATTCTGTCGGTCGAATGAACCGCCCGGGCGCATGTTACGTCGTACGCCCGGGCTGGATCGTCTCTAGGCGTCGGCGCGGTCGCGCTTGACGACCGCGCGGGCAGCGGCCAGGCCGGCCTCGAGGTCGGCCTTGAGGTCGACAACGTTCTCGATCCCCACCGAGAGACGCACCAGGCCGGGAGTGACTCCGGCGGTGAGCTGCTGCTCCGGGGTGAGCTGCGCGTGCGTCGTCGACGCCGGGTGGATCACCAGGGAGCGCACATCGCCGATGTTGGCGAGATGGCTGAACAGGCTCAGGTTGTCGACCAGGGCGCGGCCGGCCGAGACACCGCCCTTGAGTTCGAACGAGAGCACGGCACCGACACCAAGCGGAGCGTACTTGTTGGCGGTGGCATACCAGGGGCTCGACGGCAGTCCGGCATAGTTCACCGAGGCGATGTCGTCGTGGTTGTCCAGCCACTCGGCGATGTCCTGGGCGTTCTGCACGTGGCGTTCGATGCGCAGGCTGAGCGTCTCAATGCCCTGGATGAGCTGCCAGGCGCTCGCCGGGGCGATGGCACTACCGAGGTCGCGCAGCAGCTGCACGCGCGCCTTGATGACGTAGGCGATGCCGTCGCCGACCGCGGTGGTATAGCTGGCACCGTGGTACGACGGGTCGGGTTCGGTCAGGCCCGGGAACTTCTCCACGTTCTTCGACCACTCGAACTTGCCGCCGTCAACGAGCACGCCGCCGATGATGGTGCCGTGGCCGCCGAGAAACTTAGTGGCCGAGTGCACGATGATGTCGGCGCCATGCTCGAACGGGCGAATCAAGTACGGGGTGGCGATGGTGTTGTCGACGATCAGCGGAATACCGGCGGCGTGGGCGACATCCGCTACCAGGGAAATGTCGAGAACGTTGATGCGCGGGTTGCCGATGGTCTCGGCGAAGAACAGCTTGGTGTTCGGGCGCACCGCGCGCTGCCATTCGGCTGCGTCATCCTGGTCTTCGACGAAGGTGACTTCGATGCCCAGCTTGGCCAGCGTGTACTTAAACAGGTTGTAGGTTCCGCCGTAGATCGAGCTCGACGACACGATGTGGTCGCCGGCCTGCGCAATGTTCAACACCGCGAAAGTGGATGCCGACTGGCCGCTCGACAGCAGCAGGGCCGCGGTTCCGCCCTCGAGCGCCGCGACGCGCTCCTCGACGACGGCCTGGGTGGGGTTCTGGATGCGGGTGTAGATGTTGCCGAACTCGGCCAGCGCGAACAGGTTCTGGGCGTGCTCTGCACTGTTGAACACGTACGAGGTGGTCTGGTAGATCGGAGTGGCCCGCGCGTTGGTGACCGGGTCTGGACGAGCGCCGGAGTGAACCTGCTTGGTCTCAAACTTCCACGATGAAGAATTGTCGGTCACGATAGCCTCCGGGTCATTCAGCGCGGACTCTCCAGCGCTCTGGCCCCGAGCATAAAGATGCCCGAATGGCCGTGCAAGAGCGGGCGAAACACAACGTCATGTTCTCACGGGCGGCTACGTGCGATCGCGCTGCGGCAACACGATCGTGCCGGTCGGCGTCGCTTCCCTCGGCCGGAACAGCCAGCGTGCCCGCGGCTCGACCAATGGCCGGAACAGCCTCCGCACCGGGGGCAGCGACAGCACGACCCCGATGGCCACGCTGAGCACGATCATGCCCGGCAGCACCCACCCGGGCTGGGGCCCGTCGAGCAGGCCGGACTCGCGCAGCGGGTAGAGCACAAAGGTGTGCAGGAGATAGATGTACATGGTCGCGCTGCCGAGGCTGGTGAACCAGGTGGTGCGCCGCGGAATCAGCATCAGAAACGCCATGATGAGGGCAAAGGCGAGCACCATGACGACTAAGCGGATGCCGCCGGCCCACCACGAGGAATAGTCGAACGTGGCATACGACTCGTCGTACAGCAGGAAGCGTCGCACCTGCAGGGCGCGCAGGGTATCGATGTTGAGCGCGATCAGCAGGTACAGCACGGCGAACAATCCCAACGCCCCGGCCCGCCAGCGCCACACCATGGCGGTGCGCAACTCCAGCCAGGTATCGGTCAGCAGCCACTGGCGCAGCTTCCAGCCGAACACGAAAAACGGAAGGAGCCCGAGCGTGCGGGCCAGGGTGAAGGTTCCGTCGATGGAGGAGATGTAGCCGGCCCCGATCGAGATCAGGATGCTGATCGTGAGGGGATACCGCAGCAGCACGAGGTAGGGCAGCGCGATGCGCCACACCAGCAGCGCGAGCAGAAACCACAGCGTCCAGCTCGCGGTGGAGTAATCGAGCACGAATTTTCCGCCGAGAATCCAGCGGATTGAAGTCCAGACTGTTTCGAAGATGATGTACGGAATGACGAGGTCGGTGAGCAACCGGTGCATCTGCTTCGCGCCCGGCGGGCCCGACTTCGCGAAGTAGCCGCTCACGGCGACGAAAACGGGAACGTGGAAGGCGTAAATAAACAGATACAGCGTGTATGCGGCATCCGCTTCACCGATGAGTTTGAGAATGGCGTGCCCGACCACAACGAGGGTGATCGCGAGCCAGCGAGCGTTGTCCCAGAGGGGAAGGCGACGCTTCGGCGGGTCAGTGGTGATCGGGTCCAATGCGCTCATTGAATCCATTCTCCCGCCAGAATGGACAAATGAGTACTCGACGCGTGGTTGTGACCGGAGCAAGTTCAGGAATAGGAGCGGCGACAGTTCGTCTGTTCCGGCTTCGAGGCTGGGATGTGGTGGGCGTCGCGCGGCGAGCCGACCGCCTCGCTGCGCTGCATTCAGAAACGGGAGCGGATGTCTTCACCGCCGACCTCACGGTGCAAGCGGATGTCGATGCCCTGCGCGACTACTTGGCCGAGACCGGCCCGGTGCACGCCCTGGTCAACAATGCGGGCGGCGCCAAGGGACTCGACACCGTCGAGGCCGGCAGTATCGCCGACTGGTCCTGGATGTTCGAGATCAACGTGCTCGCTGTCAAGCGAGTCACCACGGCCATCCTGCCGCTGCTGCGCGCCGGCATCGACTCCGGCGCGGGGTCGGCCGACATCGTGACCGTCACGTCGATTGCCGGGCACGTGGCCTACCTCGGTGGCGGCGGGTACAACGCCGCCAAGTTCGCCGCTCATGCGATGACCGAGGTGTTGCGTCTCGAGCTGTCGGGGGAGCCGATTCGGGTGATCGAGATCGCGCCGGGCATGGTCAAAACGGATGAGTTCGGTCTGGTTCGCTTCGACGGCGACGTCGACAAGGCGTTCGCGGCCTACGACAACGTTCCCGATCCGCTCTCGGCCGAGGACATCGCCGAGACGATCGTGTCGAGTGTTGAGCGCCCCGCGCACGTGAACCTCGACCTGATCGTGATCAAGCCGGTCGCCCAGGCGGCCCCGACGCGGATCGCCCGTGGCCCCCTGACGGTGCGCGAGTAGCAGCGCGTTCCGCGGCTACCAGCGCGTCCCGCGGCTACCAGCGCGTCCCGCGGCGTCGGCGGGTCATCCGCTCCTCGCTCAGACATCGGGGTGTTCCGGGGTTGCTCAGTGGGAAGATCGCGAAGTTCACGTCAGCACCGAACATCGCTGTCTCTTATACACCTCTGACGCTGCCGACGACATCCTCCGGGTAGATCGCGGTGGTCGCCGGATCATTAAAAAGCGGGGGGGGGGGGGGGGGGGGGGGGGGGGGGGGGGGGGGGGGGGGGGGGGGGGGGGGGGGGGGGGGGGGGGGGGGGGGGGGGGGGGGGGGGGGGGGGG
>NZ_JASISM010000008.1 GCF_030063145.1 Cryobacterium sp. PH31-L1 | reverse complement strand
TCGCAACCCCGCAGAAGACCCGCCGCCGCCGCTTGTCAATAGGCGCGACCCGGCCTGCGGAACGCCCCGAAACTCGCAACCCCGCAGAAGACCCGCCGCCGCCGCTTGTCAATAGGCGCGACCCGGCTTGCGGAACGCCCCCGCTGATCGAGCCTGCCGAGATCGCCATCAACCAACCCGACCGAGCCTGCGGCACGCGGCGCACAGAAAACGGGCCGGACAGGATGATCCTGGCCGGCCCGTTCGTTGTACCTCGGGGGTTAGTGCTCGACAGCCTTCTCGGCGCCGTGCCCGGTGAGTGAACGCACCGACATTTCGGCGGCGAGCTTCGGGCTCTCCTTCACGGTGCTGGTGACCGATCCGAGCCAGCCCAGGAAGAATCCGAGCGGGATCGAGACGATGCCGGGGTTGCTCAGTGGGAAGATCGCGAAGTTCACGTCAGCACCGAACATGGAGGTCTCCGTACCGGAGAACACCGGCGAGAAGATGATCAGCAACACGGCCGAAGCGAGTCCGCCGTACATGCTCCAGACCGCGCCGCGGGTGGTGAAACCACGCCAGAACAGGGAGTAGAGAATGGTCGGCAGGTTGGCGCTCGCCGCGACGGCGAAGGCCAGGGCCACTAGGAAGGCAATATTCTGGCCCTGCACGCCGATACCACCGGCGATGGCGAGAACGCCGATCACGACCACGGTACGACGCGCAACCTTGACCTCGTCGTCGGGGTTTCCCTTGCCCTTCTTGATGACGGAGCCGTAGATGTCGTGCGCGAAGCTGGTTGCCGCGGTGATGGTGATTCCGGCCACCACGGCCAGGATCGTCGCGAAGGCGATGGCGGAAATGAAGCCGAGCAACAGCGGACCGCCGAGAGCGAGCGCGAGCAGCGGAGCTGCCGAGTTCACTCCACCGGGAGCGGCGAGCACGGTGTCTGCACCGACGAGAGACGCCGCACCGAAGCCGAGCACCAGCGTGAAGATGTAGAACGCGCCGATGAGCCAGATGGCCCACACGACCGAACGACGAGCTTCCTTGGCGGTAGGAACCGTGTAGAAGCGCATGAGCACGTGCGGCAGGCCGGCGGTTCCGAGAACCAGGGCAAGAGCCAGTGAGATGAAGTCGAGCGGGTTCGTGCCGTACTTCAGACCTGGAGCGAGGATGCCGGCGCCGGCGCTGGAGACGGACACCGCACTGTCGAGCAGGTTCGACAGGCTGAAACCGTTTATCGCGAGTACCCAGATCGTCATCGCGAACGCGCCGATGATGAGCAGGAATGCCTTGACGATCTGCACCCAGGTGGTGCCCTTCATCCCGCCGACCAGTACGTAGACGATCATCAGGGCGCCGACGATGGTGACCACGATGGACTGGCCGAGCTTGTCGTTGATGCCGAGGAGCAGCGAGACGAGTCCACCTGCACCGGCCATCTGGGCGAGCAGGTAGAAGAAACAGACGGCCAGTGTGGTCGTCGCCGCTGCGACGCGCACGGGACCCTGACGCAACCGGAAGGAGAGCACGTCGGCCATGGTGAACTTGCCGGTGTTGCGCATGAGCTCCGCAACGAGCAGCAGGGCCACGAGCCAGGCGACGAGGAATCCGATCGAGTACATGAACCCGTCATAGCCGCTGACGGCAATCGCGCCGACTATGCCGAGAAACGACGCCGCCGACAGGTAGTCACCGGCGATGGCGAACCCGTTCTGCGGTCCGGTGAACGAGCGGCCACCTGTGTAGTAATCAGCCGCCGTCTTGTTGTTGCGTCCGGAACGGATCACGATCACCAGGGTGATGGCCACGAAAGCCAGGAAGATGGAGATGTTCAGGACCGGGTTGTTCTCAACCGGTTTGACCAACGTGGCCAGGGAGTGCAGTGCGTTCATCGCTGTTCCATCCGCTCGAGTTCAAGGCGAAGTTCTTCGGTGCGTGGATCGATCTTGCGGTTGGCGAAGGTCACGTAGCTCATGGTGATGGCGAACGTCGTGACGAACTGGCCGAGGCCGAGCAGCAAGCCGATGTTGATGCTGCCGAAGACCGGCGTCGCCATGAATTCGGGCAGATACGCGGCAGCAAGCACGTAGGCGAAGTACCAGACCAGAAAGAAGATGGCCAGCGGTACGACGAACCTGTTGCGGGTGCGCTTCAACTCGAGAAAACGGGGGGTCTTTTCAAACGCCTCGTAATCGATAGTGGATTTCGGTGGGGCGTCTTTCACTGCTTCACTCATGGGGCCTCCTTGCCTAGAGAACGGAAATTGCGGGTTTCGGGAAAAGTGTGTGGGTGCGCGGTGGGGGTGGGGAGTGGTCTCGACCGATGCTCTAGGAAACGGATGCTGACAGCGCTCGTTTCAGATCGTCAAGAACGGTGGGGTCTTCGATGGTGGGGGGAACGGAATATTCTTCACCGTCGACGATTTGCCGAATGGTTTTGCGAAGAATCTTGCCCGACCGCGTTTTGGGCAGTCGGTCGAGTATGGTGACGTCGCGAAACGCTGCGACCGGGCCGACATGCTCCCGGACGAGGGCGACGAGTTCTGCGGCGAGTACGTCGTGTTGCACCGTACTTCCGGCTTTGAGGGTGACGAAACCGGCCGCGCGCTGTCCCTTGAGTGGGTCGTGCACGCCAAGCACGGCGCATTCGGCAACGGCCGGGTGCAGGGTGAGAACCTCTTCGAGCGAGCCGGTCGACAGTCGGTGCCCGGCGACATTGATGACGTCGTCGGTGCGGCCCATCACGAACAGGTAGCCGTCTGCGTCGAAATGACCGGAGTCACCGGTGGCGTAGTAACCCGGAAAAGCGGTGAGGTACGAACTTTCGAATCGTTCCTCACTGCCCCAGACCCCGAGGAGGGTCCCGGGTGGCAGCGGAAGGCGGATGGCGATGTTGCCGTCCTTGCCGATCTTTTCGATCGGCTTGCCCTTGGAATCCAGAATGGCGATGTCATACCCGGGAACCGGAACGGTGGCCGAACCGGGCTTCGTGGGCAACTCCTCGATGCCGAGCAGGTTGGCGCAGATCGCCCAGCCGGTTTCGGTCTGCCACCAGTGGTCGACCACCGGGCAGTGCAGGCCGTTGTTGGCCCAGTGGAAGGTTTCGGGGTCGAGGCGCTCGCCGGCCAGGAACAGGCTGGCCAGGCTGGACACGTCGTGATTCTTCAGTTCGAGCAGGTCGGGGTCGACGCGGCGGATGGCCCGGATGGCGGTCGGCGCGGTGAACAGCACCTTGACCTTGTAATCGTCGATCACTCGCCAGAAGGCGCCGGCATCGGGCGTTCCGATGGGTTTGCCCTCATAGATGACAGTGGTCGCCCCGGCCAGCAGCGGCGCATAGACGATGTACGAGTGCCCGACGACCCAGCCGACGTCCGAGGCTGCCCAGTAGACGTCACCAGGACCCACGTTGTAGACGTTGCGCATCGACCAGTTCAGGGCGACGGCATGGCCGCCGTTGTCCCGGATGATGCCCTTGGGCTTGCCGGTCGTGCCCGAGGTGTAGAGGATGTAGAGCGGGTCGTCGGAGCTCAGGGCCACCGGGTCGGCCGGTGCAGCCGTGGCCTCTTCGTCGGCCCAGTCGAGCCAGACCGTGCCGGTCGAACCGTTCTGGTAGTCCGCCGCTGAACCCGGGATGCTGTCACGGTCACGCACGATGACGGTGTGCACCGAACCCTGGCTGAGAGCGAGCGCTTTCTCGACCAGTGGCAGGTATTCCACGGCGCGGCCGGGTTCCAGACCGCCGGATGCCGTGACGATGACACTCGGGCGGGCGTCATCAATACGGACGGCCAGTTCGGTCGCGGCGAAACCACCGAACACAACGGAGTGCACAGCGCCGATGCGCGCGCAGGCGAGCATGGCGACAACGGCCTCGGGGATCATCGGCAGGTAGATGATGACGCGGTCTCCGGTGCCGACGCCGTTGGCGCGGAGCACTCCCGCGAATCTGGCGACGCGGCCAAGCAGCTCGAGGTAGCTCAGCTGAACCCGGGTGCCGGTCATGGCGGAGTCGTAGATGAGTGCCGTGTTGGCGCCCCTGCCGGCCAGAACGTGCCGGTCCAGGGCGTTGTAGCTCGTGTTGAGTGTTCCCCCGGGAAACCAGCTTCCGGTGGCCTTGCCGTCGACGGCGAGCGCACGTGCCGGCTGCGTGATCCAGTCGATACCCTCGGCGGCCTCAAGCCAGAAGTCCTCCGGCGACGAAATGCTGCGTCGCCAGGCATCCCGGTAGCCCCCACCTGATTCGCCGTTCATGTCTACCTTCTCCATCGAAGCACCTCTGTATACAAAGAGTGGTTGAAGTATTGCATATAACCGGGCAATGTGGAATAGGATCGGTCTTGTGTATACAGAAACCGCAATGTTGGGGTTAGACGTACCGCTTCGAGCCAGCGAGCGGGCGTACCGTCAGTTGCGCGGGGAGATTCTCAACGGCCTCCTCGCCCCCGGCGCTGCCCTGCTCGAAGTAGAACAAGCCGAGCGTATCGGCGTCTCCCGCACCCCGCTGCGCGAAGCGGTGGCCCGGTTGATCGCCGACGGTCTGGTGGTCGGCCGCCGCGGCCGCGGTTTCGAAGTGACCGACATCTCCGTCGACAGCATCTCCGAACTATACGAACTGCGCCAGGCACTCGAGGTGCAGGCCATTCGCCTGGCTGCGACTCGGCGCGAACCCGCGCCGTTCCTGAAGCTGCGCGACGCCTTTGTGACGGCGCCGGACCTGCTGGACCAGGGCGATGTCGGTGTGCACCGTTACTACGTACTGATCGACGAGCTCGAAGATGCCGTCGACGCGGCCGTGGAAAACCCTTTTCTCGTCGGCGCTTTACGCGCCGTACGCACCCACTTGGCCCGTATCCGTCGGCTGGCCCGGAGAAATCCGCTGCGGCTTCGTGCCGCAGCGTCCGAGCACCTGCTGATTATCGACGCCATCATCGCCGGCGACCCGTCGCTGGCAGCCCATGCCACCCATATTCATCTTCACCAAAGCCTCTTGAGCGTCCTCGCGGCGATCGACGAGGACTCGGCCAGTCGATCAACGACTGCGGCCGACTAACGAAGGGATCCACCGTGCAGCTGCACCACGTTCGAGTTCACAAGAGCGACGAGAATCTAGCCCGCGAAGACCAGCTCGCCTGGAAGATCGCCGAGGTCGCCGCCGACCCCGCAATGGTTTCCGAGGAAGTGACCGAGATGGTCATCAACCGTGTCATCGACAACGCCTCCGTTGCCGCGGCCAGCCTGACCCGTCGCCCGGTGATCGCCGCTCGTTCGCAGGCCCTCGCCCACCCGCGTTCCAACGGCGGCGACGGCGCGACCGTGTTCGGCCTCGCGCCGGCCCGCCGGGTGTCCCCGGAATGGGCGGCCTGGGCGAACGGCGTCGCCGTGCGTGAACTCGACTACCACGACACCTTCCTGGCCGCCGAGTACTCTCACCCGGGTGATAACATCCCCCCGATCACCGCCGTCGCGCAGCACCTCGCCGCCTCTCGCGGCCTCTCTGGACGCGACCTGATTCGTGGCATCGCCACCGGCTACGAGATCCAGATCGACCTGGTGAAGTCGATCAGCCTGCACGCGCACAAGATCGACCACGTCGCCCACCTCGGTCCGTCGGTCGCCGCGGGCATCGGCACCCTGCTCGGCCTCGACAAGGAGATCATCTTTCAGGCGGTCGGCCAGGCGTTGCACACCACGACCGCAACCCGCCAGTCGCGGAAGGGCGAAATCTCCAGCTGGAAGGCGCACGCCCCGGCATTCGCCGGCAAGATGGCCGTCGAAGCCGTTGACCGGGCTCTGCGAGGCGAGACCAGCCCGACCCCGATCTACGAGGGCGAAGACGGCGTCATCGCCTGGCTGCTCGACGGACCGGAGGGCTCCTACGACGTCTCGCTGCCCAAACCCGGCAGCATCAAGCGCGCCATCCTGGACAGCTATACCAAGGAGCACTCGGCCGAGTATCAGGCGCAGGCCTGGATCGACCTCGCTCGCAAGCTGCACAACGAGCACCCCGAACTACTCGTGGCCGGTGCGATCAAGAGCGTCGTGATCCACACCAGCCACCACACGCACTTCGTGATCGGCTCCGGCGCCAACGACCCGCAGAAGTATGACCCCACCGCGAGCCGCGAAACCCTCGACCACTCCATTCCGTATATCTTCACGGTGGCGTTGCAGGACGGCACCTGGAACCACGTCGATTCCTACAGCCCCGAGCGCGCAGGTCGACCCGACACCATCGACCTCTGGAACACCGTCACCACGACCGAGGACAAGGAGTGGACGCGTCGCTACCACTCCCTCGACCCGGCCGAGAAGGCCTTCGGCGGTCGCGTGGAGATCGAACTGGCCAATGGAACCCGCCTGGTCGACGAGATCGCCGTCGCCGACGCGCATCCGCTGGGCGCTCGCCCGTTTGCCCGCGCGGAGTACATCAACAAGTTCCGCACCCTTGCCGCGCCGGTCATGGAGGAGTCCGAGATCGAACGCTTCCTCGCACTGGCCCAGCGCCTGCCCGATCTCGGCGCCGCCGACCTCGGTGGTCTGACCATCGTGGCCAAGCCCGGACTGCTCTCCTCGATGGCCACGCCGATCGGAATCTTCTAATGCTGTATGCCGGCACGACCGCCGCCGACAAGCGGATTGCGCTGCGCCAGGGCCTCAAGGGCGGCAAGATTTTGCGTTACCCCGGCGCGTTCAACCCGCTGTCGGCCAAGCTCATTCAGCAGAAGGGGTTCGAGGGCGTCTATATTTCGGGCGCCGTGCTCTCGGCCGACCTCGGCCTGCCCGACATCGGCCTGACCACTCTCACCGAGGTGGCCGGCCGGTCGCAGCAGATCGCTCGCATGACCGACCTGCCGGCGATCGTCGACGCCGACACCGGCTTCGGCGAACCGATGAACGTGGCCCGCACCATCCAGACCCTCGAAGATGCCGGCCTGGCCGGCATGCACATCGAGGACCAGATCAACCCGAAACGCTGCGGTCACCTCGACGGCAAGCAGGTCGTGGATGCCGACACCGCGATCAAGCGCATCCGCGCGGCGGTCGACGCGCGGCGTGACCCGAACTTTCTGGTGATGGCGCGCACGGACATCCGTGCCGTCGACGGGCTGGACGCGGCCGTCACGCGCGCCAAACAGCTGCAGGACGCCGGGGCCGACGCCATCTTCCCCGAGGCTATGGGAAGCCTGGCCGAGTTCGAAACGATTCGCGCTGCGGTGTCGGTGCCGATCCTGGCGAACATGACCGAGTTCGGCAAGGGCGAGCTGTACACCGTGCAGCAGCTGGAAAACGTGGGCATGAACCTGGTGATCTTTCCGGTGTCGCTGCTGCGCCTGGCGATGGGTTCGGCCGCCCGCGGACTCGACGCCATCGAACAGACCGGTTCGCTCACGACGATGCTGCCCGAAATGCAGCACCGCGCGGACCTGTACGAGTTGCTCGATTATGCCTCGTACAGTCAGTTCGATTCGGGTATCTTCGATTTCACGTTGAACCCGCACATTTCGACGCCCAGTTCAACGCAGGCCTGAAGGAGCACAATGTCTGACACCCAAACTGTCGAACCACACGTCTATAAGGGACTGACCGGCGTCGTCGTCGACACGACCGCGGTCTCCAAGGTCAACCCGGAGACCAACTCGCTGCTCTACCGGGGCTACCCGGTGCAGGAACTCGCGGCGAAGAAGAGCTTCGAAGAGGTCGCCTACCTGCTTTGGCACGGGGAACTGCCCACAGATCAGCAGCTCGCCGAATTTGAGGCGCTCGAACGTTCGCTGCGTCACCTGAGCCCGGTGGTCAAGCGCATTATCGACGAGCTGCCGCTGACCGCGCACCCGATGGATGTCGTGCGTACCGCGGTGAGCGTCATCGGTGCGAGCGACCCCGACGCCGAGAATCCATCGCCGGAATCCGACCTCGCCAAGTCGATCCGCCTGTTCGCCCAGCTGCCGGCGATCGTCTCCTACGACCAGCGTCGCCGGCACGGCCTCGATTTGGTCGAGCCCCGCGACGATCTCGGCTACTCCGCGAACTTTCTGCACATGGCTTTCGGCGAGGTGCCCGAACTCGTCGTCGTCAACGCGTTCGACGTATCGATGATCCTCTACGCCGAGCACTCGTTCAACGCGTCGACCTTCACCGCTCGGGTCATCACGTCGACCCTGTCCGACCTGTACTCGGCGGTGACCGGGGCGGTCGGGGCTCTGAAGGGCGCACTGCACGGCGGCGCGAATGAGGCCGTCATGCACACTTTTGCCGAGATCGGCCTCGAAGCCGGATCGGCGGCGCGGGCCGAACCGTGGCTGGAGAAGGCGCTCGCTGAGAAGCGCAAGATCATGGGCTTCGGGCACCGCGTCTACAAGAGTGGCGACTCGCGCGTGCCGACGATGCGGGCCTCGCTCGTCACCCTCGTGGAGCATTACCAGAAGCCGGAACTGCTCGAATTGTACGAAGCCCTCGAGACGGCGATGACGAACCACAAGGCGATTCTGCCGAACCTTGACTACCCCTCGGGCCCGGCCTACCACCTGATGGGGTTCGACACCCTCACCTTCACACCGATCTTCGTGGCGGCGCGCATCACCGGGTGGACCGCGCACGTTATGGAGCAGAAGAAGAGCAACGCGCTCATTCGTCCGCTGTCGGCCTATAACGGGGTCGATCAGCGGCAGGTGCCGTAGCGCTGTTCTTTTGAGAGCGGATGCCGCGCTGCCGGCTGGCAGCGCGGCATCCGTTTGTGTCTGGTCAACCGCGATATGGATAGCATTGACGGATGACACTTGATGCCGAGGCCGTGCCCACTTCGCCCCCTATTGACCGCGAAATTCTGCAGTGGACCGATTTCGCTGAAGCGTCCCGCGAGTTGGCGACCCGAGTGCGGGCGAGTGATTTTCACCCGGATGTCGTGATCGCCATCGCCCGCGGCGGCCTGCTGCTGGCCGGTGCAATCTCGTACGCCCTCGGCACCAAGAACTGCGGCAGCATCAACGTCGAGTTCTACACCGGCATCGACGAGCGCCTGCCCGAGCCGGTGCTGTCGGCGCCGATGCTCGACGCCCCGGCCCTGGCCGGCAAGAAGGTGCTGCTGGTCGACGACGTCTCCGACTCCGGACACACGCTCGCGCTCGTTATGCGCCTGCTCGGCGAGACCGCCATGGAGGTGCGCACCGCGACGCTTTACACGAAGCCGCGCACCGTGCACGTGCCCGACTTCACCTGGCGCGAGACCGATAGGTGGATAGTCTTCCCCTGGTCGGCGCTGCCGCCGGTGCCGGGTGCGCCCGAGGATATTGCGCCCGAAGCGCTCGCCGACCTGACGAAGGGGGTGACCGCGTGAGCGTGCACCTGGTCGGCGGCGGGGGAGACGCCGAGAGCGACATTCCGGTTTTCGCGACGTTCAGGGCCGAGGTCACGGCTCAGGCTTTCAGAGCCGACCGCGACGAACCGATCGTGGCGATCATCACCGTCGGCCCGGGCTCGGCCCACGCCGAGGAACTGGCCGCTGCTCTCGGGGTTACCGCCGCGGCTCGACTGACAGTGCTCGCCCCCGGCGATGTGGCCGCCCTCACCTCCGTATCTGCGGTCGACGGCATCATCGTCGGCGGCGGCGTGACCCCCGACTATCTGGCCGCACTGCTGCCGATCGCGGGCGAGATTCGCCGCCAGGTCTCGGCCGGCGTACCCTACCTCGGTTTCTCGGCCGGCGCGATGATCGCTGCCGAACGCGCCCTGATCGGCGGCTGGCGTATTGGCGGCGTCGAGGTCACGCCCCAGGACGTGTCGGAGGGCCTCGACGAGATCACCCTCGCCCAGGGGATCGGACTGCTCGACGTGACGGTGGACGTGCACGCCGCCCAGTCCGGCAGCCTTTCCCGGCTGATCGCCGCGACCGAGGCCGGCCTCATCGACGGCGGCCTCGCCATCGACGAGAGCACCGTGCTCGTGGTCGGCGAGGGTGCGCTCCGCGTGCTCGGAGCCGGCAGCGTCTGGAACGTCAGCCAGGCCGACGGCGGCGTGCTCGTGAGCACCCTCGGCGCCTGACGTTCTCGTGACACCCGTGAAGCGGATGCCGCGGCACTCACCCGACCCCGCATGAACCTCGACGACCTCGCCGCCAGCGGCCGAATCGACCCCGGCTGGGCGCGAGCACTAGCGCCCGTGGCCGATGACCTGGCCAGGGTCTCCGAGTTCCTGGCGAGCGAACGGGCGGCCGGCCACGAGGTGTTACCAGCGCCGGAGCACCTGCTGCGCGCGTTCCGACAGCCGTTCGACGCCGTGCGGGTGCTCATCGTCGGGCAGGATCCGTACCCCACACCGGGGCATCCGATCGGCTTGGCCTTCGCCGTCAATGCCGACGTGCGGCCCGTTCCGCGCAGTCTGGGCAACATCTACACCGAACTCGGCACCGATCTGGGCCTGCCGCGCCCCGAGCACGGCGACCTCTCGGCCTGGTCCGATCAGGGCGTGCTGCTGCTCAACCGAGTGCTCAGCGTGCGCGTCGGCGCGGCCGGTTCGCATCGGCGGCACGGCTGGGAAAGCGTGACCGACCAGGCCATTCGTTCCCTGGTGGGGCGGCGGCATCCGCTCGTGGCGATTCTGTGGGGCAAGGATGCCGGCGCGCTTACGCCCCTGCTCGGCGACACACCCGTGCTCGAATCGGCGCACCCGAGCCCGCTGTCGGCCCGGCGAGGATTTTTCGGCTCGCGCCCGTTCAGCGAGGCGAACCGGTTGCTCACCGAGCAGGGAGCGGATCCAGTTGTCTGGGAGCTTCCGGTAATCTGGAACCAACCAGAAAGGGGAGTGCCCGGTGCTTGAGGAAGAATACGAGCCTCGTCGTCGGCTGCCCCGCCACCTGCGGCCGGAAGTTGCCGCCGAGGCGCCGTTCGATTACGAGATGCGCGAGGTGCGGGCCACCGATCTGCCGCACATTCGCGAGATCTACAACTACTACGTGGCCAACAGCACCGTCACCTTCGACGAGGATGCGATGACGCTCGCCGAGTGGCGCGACAAGTTCTATTACCTCAACAAGCAGGGCATGCCCTTCATCGTTGCGGTCTCGCCGGCCGGCCAGATTCTCGGGTACGCCCTGGTCAGCCCGTGGAAGCAGAAGAAGGCCTACCGGTTCACGGTGGAGAACTCGATCTATCTCGGCGCCGCATCGACGGGCAAGGGCCTCGGGCGCGAGTTGCTCGGCGAGCTGATCAAGCGCTCCAAGGCAGCCGGCCTGAAAGAGATCATCGCCGTCATCGCAGACCAGGGAGCGGATGCGTCGATCAAGCTGCACCGCGACTTCGGCTTCGAGGAGATCGGCCGCATGGGCAAGGTCGGCTTCAAGTTCGAGCGCTGGCTCGGCACGATTCTGCTGCAGAAGAGCCTGAAATAACACATCGGGCGTTGCTCTAAAGGGCCGAAGTCTGCATCTCGCTGGTAGCTCGAGACAGGACGCAATCTGCCCCATCAGTGCCCGTGCTGGGGCCGATGTTGTCGTTTCGCGGCGGGGCCGCGTTGGGCAGCGTCAGCGCGGTGTGTTCAGGCGGCCCACTGCGTTGAGCACCGCGCGGCGGGGGTAGATGCTCGCGACCCGTGCGAGCAGGGCGTTGCGGGCGCCGACCAGCACCACCGACGGGGTCACCGAGCGGTCGAGCGCGGAGAACGAGGCGCGCATGACCTCCTCCACGGTGAGGGGTGTTCCCTTCTTGCCGCCGCTGGTCTGGGCGACCTCGAAGAACTCGGTGTCGGCGGGCCCCGGACAGATCGCGGTCACCTTGAGGCCGCTGGCCCTGGTCTCGTAGCTGACGGCCTCGGTGTAACTGAGCACGTAGGCCTTGGTCGCTCCGTAGACCGCCATGCGCGGTACCGGCTGGAACGCCGCCGTGCTGGCCAGATTCACCAGCGCCGCGGTGTGCGGATTCACCGAGGCCGTCTCGACCAAGTCGGGCAGAAGAGCATGGGTCAACGCGGTCAGGGCGTGCACGTTGAGGGCGACCTGCTCCCGTTCCCGCTCCTCGTCGGAGTCGAGAACGGTGCCGAAGGTCGCGAAGCCCGCGTTGTTGACGAGGGTGCCGATGGTGATCGACCGCTCGCGCAGGTCGCGCACCAACTCGGGTACGGCATCCGCTGTGCTGAGATCGAGCGGGATGACGGTGGAGACCGTGCCGTATTTCTCGGCCAGGTCGACGGCGAGGGCTTCGAGGCGGGCCTGCCGACGGGCGACGAGCACGAGATCTGCGCCGCGCTGGGCGAGTTCGTGGGCGTACCCGACGCCGAGTCCGCTCGAAGCTCCGGTGATGAGCGCGGTGGTGCCGATGGGATTGTACAGAGCGCTGGCCATGGCTTGAGGCTAGCCGCCCTGGGCGTGCATAACCAGTGTTGGCTGGCCGCGGGCCCCGGTCGAACTAGGCTCGGCACATGGCTGATCCACACGAACTGACCGCCCTGGAACAATGGCAGGCCCTGCAGAGCCGCGAAATCAGCCCGAGCGAACTCACTGAGCATTACCTCGGGCGCATCGAAAAATTCAACCCGGCGCTCGGCGCTTTCGTCACCGTCACCGCGGATGCCGCCCGGGCCCGCGCCCGGTTCGTCGAAGAACGGATGCCCCGCACCGCGCCGCTCTGGGGCCTCCCGTTTGCCGACAAGGACCTCTACCTGCGCGCCGGGGTGCGCACCGGTTTCGGCTCGCGCCTGTTCGACGGCTTCGTGCCCGATCAGTCCGATGACCTCGTGCAGGCGCTCGACGACGCCGGCGGAGTCAGCCTCGGCAAGACCAACACCCCCGAATTCGGCCTGGCCTCCTACACCGAAAGCCTCGCTGCGCCACCTGCCCGCACCCCCTGGAACCTCGCGCTCGGTGCCGGCGGATCCAGCGGCGGTGCCGCCGTCGCGGTCGCCGCCCGCCTGCTGCCGTTCGCGCCCGGCTCCGACGGCGGCGGGTCCATTCGCATTCCCGCTGCCGCCTGCGGACTGGTCGGGCTCAAGCCGAGTCGTGGGCGCGTGCCCGCCGCCTCCGGCATCGACAAACTCGGCGGCCTCCCGGTCGGCGGCCCGCTCGCCCGCACGGTAGCGGATGTCGCCCTGCTGCTCGACGCCATGATCGCTCCCCGAGACGGTCACCCCGACCACCACTACGCCCTGCGCGCCCCCGGCGATGAAACGCCGCTGCTCGCGGCGGCGGTGCGCGGCGAAGGCCGGTTTCAGCTCGGCGTCATGACCACCTCGGCCTGGGATGACGACTACTCCATTGCGATCGCCCCCGAAGCGCGAGCCGCCCTCGACCTGGCCGTGGCGGGATTCGCCGCCCTGCACCACGGGCTCGAGGAGACCGCCCTCACGCCCGACCCGAGCTATGTGCCGGCATTCCGCACCATTTGGCAGGCGGGGGCCGCGGGCATCCCGGCCGAGACCGACGCCGAGATCGCCCAGCTCGAACCACTCACCCAGTGGTTGCTGGCCCGGGGCCGCGCGCTCAGCGCCCGCGACCTCGCCGAAGCGCTCGCCGCACTGACCGCATTCGAGCGGTCGTTCATTCACCAGCTGTCGAAATTCGATGCCGTTCTGACCCCGGCCATGGCACTGACGCCGCGACCGGTCGGCTGGTACGACGCCGACGATGCCGAAGCCAACTTCGCCCAGCAGGTGCAGTACACGCCGTTCACCTCGATGATCAACGTGAGCGGGCTGCCGGCCATCGTGCTGCCGGTGCACCAGACCGACGACGGCTTGCCCATGGGCGTGCAGCTCATCGGCCGACCGGGCGGCGAGGCCACGCTGCTCGCGCTCGGCGCGCAGCTGGAGCGGCGCATCCGCTGGCAGGATCGGGTTCCGCCCGAGCCCGCGTAGTGTCAGGCCCCTCGGGCTAGCCGCGCGTAGCGACAGGTCGCGACGGCCACCAGAACCGGTCATCGACCAGAAAGACCAGGGCCGGCACGAGCACGGTGCGCACGACGAGGGTGTCGAGCAGCACCCCGATGCAGACGATCACGCCGATCTGCGTGAGCGCCACGACCGGCAGCACGCCGAGCACGGCGAACACGGCCGCGATCAGAATTCCGGCGCTCGTGATGACCGCACCGGTCGACGACAGCGCCCGCACCATGCCCTCGCGGGTGGCGTAGGCCCGCGCTTCCTCTCGCGCCCTGGTGGTCAAAAAGATGTTGTAGTCCACGCCGAGGGCCACGAGGAACAGGAACGCGAACAACACCACGTTGGTATTGAAGGCGGCGAAACCGAGCAGGTTCTGAAAGATCAGGTTCGACACACCGAGGCTCGCGAAGAAGGTGCCGAGCACGGTGACGATGAGCAGGATCGGCGCCACGAGTGAGCGCAGCAGCAGCGCCAGAATCAGAAAGACGATGCCGAGGATCAGCGGCAGGATCAGATTCTGGTCCCGTTCCGCACTGGCCTTCGTGTCGAGAGCCGTGGCATCGGTGCCGCCGACCAGCGACTGCGAAACGGCGGCCGGGGCATCCGCTAAATCGGTGCGTAGTGCGGTGATCGTGGCGAAGGTCGCGTCGCTGCCGGGTTCGCTGTTGAGCGTGACGTCGATCCGGGTGAGCCCGCCGGCGTTCTCGCCGGCCACTGCCGCGGAGACCCCGGGGGTTTTGAGGACGACGGCGACGGCGTCAGCGGACGCTGCATCCGGCGACAGCACGACCGTCTGGCTGGTCAGCCCCGCCGAAAAAGACGCATCCACGATGTCCTGTGCAACGACGGACTCCGGGTTACCGAGCAGCTGATCGGCCTGGGACAATCCGACGGCGGCGCCGTTCAGCCCGAACGCGAGCGACCCGATCGCTAGAACGGATACGACCGTGATGATCACCGGATGTTTCGACACGCCTCGGCCGAGCCGGGTCCAGAAGCCGGTGCGCGGGGCGGCGGAAGCAGCCTGCACCCGCGGAATGAATGGCCAGAATAGCCCGCGCCCGCACACCACAAGGGCAGCCGGAAGCACGAGCAGGGCGAACAGGATGGCAATGATCACGCCGATGGCGCAGGCGATGCCGAGAGCCCGGTTGCCGGCCAGCTCGGCGAAGACGAGGGTAGCCAGGCTCAGCGCGACCGTTCCGCCGCTCGCCGCGATCGCCGGGCCGGCGCTCGTCACGGCGGTGCGCATCGCCTGATTGCGGTTCTCGGTGTGCAGCAATTCCTCGCGATAGCGGGCCACGAGTAACAGGGCGTAGTTGGTGCCCGCGCCGAACACCAGCACCGAGAGAATGCCCGAGATTGACGCGTCGAGGGCGAAACCGAGCGGCTCGGCCAGCGCCCCGGCCACCTTGCCGGCCAGGCCGTCGGCCAGACCGACCACGACGAGCGGCACGATCCACAGCACCGGGCTGCGGTACGTCACGATCAAAAGAACAGCCACGACGATCACGGTCACCAGCAGTAGGCGAAAGTCGGCTCCGGCAAAGGCATTGGTGATGTCTGCCTGAAAACCGACCGGTCCGGTGACATAGGCGTTCAGTCCGCTCGGCAGGCCGGCCGACGCCGCCTGGCGGATGTCGGTGGCCGTCTTCTCGATGTCGGCTGTCGCTCCGAGGGCCTCCAGCGGCATCACGCTCAGGGCGGCCTGGCCGTCCTCGCTGAACTGCGGAGTCGCCGCCCGCGGGGCGATCGACGCTGCACCGAGCTCCCCGGCGGCGGCGGTGATCGCGGTCTTATCGGCCGCCGTCAGCGCGGCCCCGTCCCGGCTCCAGACCACGATCGCCGCGGTCTGATCGGCCGAGGGAAACTCCGCGAGAAGTTTCGTGACCTGGGCGGCCTGGCTGCTTTCTGGCAGCCCGGAGGCTGGAAAATCAGCGGATTCATTGGCCGGAAGCAGAGTGAACAGCAGTCCGACGGCAACGATGGTGCCGAGCAGAACCGCCCAGGCGGTGCGTTTGCCGGTGATGAAGCGAGTGATCGCGAGCACAGTTCCTCCCAGAACCTCGATAGTCGCTATCCTAGCTAGGTAAAAGTGGCTACCAGATTGTTTTGAATCAATCAAAACAACTGCTAGGGTCGAAGCATGCCTTTGACCGATGCCTGCCACGACGACGGGGGGCTTCGCCTCGCCGCGGCCGACGCCGGGTTGCTGGCCGACAGCATCCGCTCTGCCGGTCTCAAGGTGACCGCGCCACGGCTGGCCGTGCTGCGCGCCCTTACCGACAGGCCGCACTCCAATGCCGACGCCCTGTTCGGCGCGGTACATTCCGACCTGCCGGGTACGTCGCTGCAGGCCGTCTACGGGGTGCTCGCCTCGTTCGGAACCGCCGGGCTGGTGCGCAAGATCGAACCGGCCGGCTCGCCCGCGCTGTTCGAACGCCGGGTCGGCGACAACCACCACCACATCGTCTGTACCCGCTGCAGCGTGGTGCACGACGTGGATTGCGCCGTCGGCCACGCCCCCTGCTTGACCCCAGCGGATGCGCTCGGTTTCGACGTGCGCGCCGCCGAGGTCATCTACTGGGGCCTCTGCGCACAATGTCAGGCCGACACTTCGGCCCCCTAAACTTCCGCCGTCAACTTCGCGTTGCTGATCCACACTCAAGGAGCTCCATGACTATCAAGCCCACCACCGCCCAGACGGGCACTCCCGTTGCCAGCGACGAGCACTCGCTCACCGTCGGCGACAACGGCGTTGCCGCCCTGCACGACCGCTACCTGGTCGAGAAGCTCGCCCAGTTCAACCGCGAGCGCATTCCGGAGCGCATCGTGCACGCCAAGGGCGGCGGAGCCCACGGCGAGTTCGTCGTCACCGGCGACGTCTCGAAGTACACCCGCGCGGCCGTGTTCCAGCCGGGCACGAAGACCGACACCCTGCAGCGCTTCTCCAGCGTGGCCGGCGAGCAGGGCAGCCCAGACACCTGGCGCGACGTGCGCGGCTTCTCCGTGAAGTTCTACACGACCGAGGGCAACTACGACATCGTCGGCAACAACACCCCGGTGTTCTTCATTCGCGATGGCATCAAGTTTCCCGACTTCATCCACTCGCAGAAGCGACTGCCGGGCACCGGCCTCCGCGACGCGACCATGCAGTGGGACTTCTGGACCCTTTCCCCCGAGTCGGCCCACCAGGTCACCTACCTTATGGGTGACCGTGGCCTGCCGCGTTCCTGGCGTGAAATGCCCGGCTTCGGCTCGCACACCTACCAGTGGATCAACGCTGCGGGCGAGCGTTTCTGGGTGAAGTACCACTTCAAGTCCAACCAGGGCAACGTGGAGATGGAAGGCTCAGAGGCCGAGCTCATTGCCGGAGCCGACGCAGACTATTACCGTCGCGACCTGTCCGACGCGATCGCCGCCGGCAACTTCCCGTCGTGGGACGTCTCCGTTCAGGTCATGCCGTACGAGCAGGGCAACACCTACCGGTTCAACCCGTTCGACGTGACCAAGGTGTGGCCGTTCGGCGACTTCCCGCTGATCCCGGTCGGAACGCACACGCTCAACCGCAACCCCGACAACTTCTTCGCCGAGATCGAGCAGGCAGCGTTCTCGCCGGCCAACCTCGTTCCCGGAATCGCGGCGAGCCCAGACAAGATGCTGATGGCGCGCATCTTCTCCTACCCCGACGCGCAGCGCTACCGCGTGGGCACCAACTACGCTCAGCTGCCGGTCAACGCTCCGGTCAGCCCGGTGAACAACTACTCGCAGGACGGCGCGCAGCGCCACCACTTCAACTCAGCCGACCAGCCGAACTACGCACCCAACTCCCTCGGCGGCCCCGTCGCCGACCCCGCTGCTGCCGGCGAGGGTGCCTGGGAGGGGGACGGAACGCTGCTGCGCGCCGCCGCGACCCTGCGCAGTGAAGACAGCGACTTCGGCCAGGCCGGAACGCTCTACCGCGAGGTCTACGACGACGCCGCCAAGGCGCGGTTCCTCGACACCATCACCGGTGCCATCGGCGGCGTGACCCGCCCCGAGGTCACCGAGCGCGCTATCTGGTACTGGACCAGCGTTGACGCCGACCTCGGCGCCAAACTGCGTGCGAACCTCGCCGTGTTCGCCGAAGCCGCTGCCGTCGATGCGGAGTACGTCGCCGCGAAGTAGAATCTCCGGCTACACGAAACCGCCCGGCCTGTTCGCAGGCCGGGCGGTTTCGTGCATCCGCTAGAGCTAGCGGATGTAACCGCCGTTTTTCAGGCCGGCCTCGATCTCGAAGCGGTTCTTGAGCGGATTGTGCCCGGCAACCGCGTAGAGCAGCGGAAAGACCATTCCGAAGCGCTGCCACTGACGCTTGTGCACGGCTTCGTGCTCGAGCACGGCCGCGGTCACGTTCTGATTGGTGAGGTAGCAGCCGCCCACGCAGGAACCGCCGCGCCCGAAGGTCCACGGCGGCATGCCGCGGAACACGAACAGCCCGGCCCGTTTCTCAACCCGGCCGGTGCTCCAGATCGAGCCCCAGACCAGGCCGAATGCGGTTGCGTACAGGTACCCGGCGCGGCTGAGTGGTGAATCGAAGAGGAGGCGGCGCATCAGGTCAGCCTAATTCTTCGATGGTGTGTCATTGTCGGTGAACCCGGGACGACCGTAAGCCTCCAGCAGGCGCAGCCACACTTCGCTGAGGGTGGGGTAGCTCGGTACCGCGTGCCACAGCCGGCTGATCGGCACCTCGCCAACGATGGCGACCGTGGCGGAGTGCAGCAGTTCGGCGACGTCCTGCCCGACAAAAGTGACACCGAGCAGCACCTCGCGATCGAGATCCACGATCGCGCGCGCCTTGCCGACGTAGCCGACCGCGAGCACCGCTGAGCCGCCGAGGTTGGCGAGGTCGTAATCCAGAATGCGGATGCGATACCCCGCCTTCACAGCGGATGCTGCGGTGAGTCCCACCGAGGCCACCTCCGGGTCGGTGAAGGTCACCTGAGGAACCGCGGCGTGGTCGGCCGTCGCCACGTGCGCGCCCCACGGTGCCCCATCGACCGGGGTACCGGCCGCGCGGGTCACGATCGCATCGCCGGCCGCCCGGGCCTGGTACTTGCCCTGGTGGGTGAGGAGCGCCCGGTGGTTCACGTCGCCGGTGGCGTACAGCCAGTCGCCGGCCAGGGCGGGGGAGTCGCCCTGCACGAGCAGCGTGTCGTCGACGGCGAGCCACTCGCCGCCGTCGAGGCCGACCGTCTCGAGGCCGAGGTCGTGGGTGCGCGGGGTGCGGCCGATCGCCACGAGCACCCGGTCGGCGGTGACCGTGCTGTCGTCATCGAGGGTGAGTACGATGGCGTCCTCGTTGTCGCGGTGTGCCTGTGTCGTGGATGGGCCGACGAGCACGGTAACGCCGTTCTCTTGGAGCGCGGCGGTGACGAGTTCACCGGCGAACGGTTCCTGTCCGCCGAGCAGGGGGCTGCGGGCGATGACGGTCACCGCCGACCCGAGCGAGGCGTAGGCGGCGGCCATCTCGGCGGCGACGACACCGCCGCCGATCACGGCCAGGCGGGGCGGAATCTGCTGAGCGCTCGTCGCGTCCCGGCTGGTCCAGGGGGCGATGTCCTTCAGCCCGGGGATATCGGGGAGCAGCGCCGCCGACCCGGTGCTCACGACGACGGCGTGGGTGGCGGTGAGAACGGTCACCGCGCCATCCGCTTTCGTCACGGTGACTTCCTTGACTCCGGTAAGGCGGGCGTGGCCGCGTACCAACGCAATGCCGGCGGAGTCGAGCCACTTCGCCTGGCCGTCGTCTTTCCAATTGCTCGCAATGGAATCGCGTTGTTTCAGGGCGGCGCGCACGTCGACGGTTCCGGTGACGGCCTCGGCGGCGCCCGGTACCCGGCGGGCTGCCGCGAGGGCGGCGCCGCTGCGCAGCAGAACTTTCGACGGCATGCAGGCCCAGTAGGAGCATTCGCCCCCAACCAGGTCGCTCTCGACGACGACCGTTCTGAGGCCGCCCTGCGCGGTGCGATCGGCGACGTTCTCGCCGACAGCGCCGCCGCCGATCACGATGACGTCGTAGCTCTGACTCGACATTGAATCTCCTTGACGGGGGTGGAGGTGTGCGGGTTTGGTGCAGCCTACCCGAGGTTCTGGCGAATGCGTTGGTCGCCTCGGCGGCTCCGGGACCGCCTGAGGAAACCGGGACCATGATCAATCGTGGTCCCACTTTATGAAAGGTACGAGAGGGGTCAGCGGCCCACAAAGACGGCGGGTGTTCGGGTGAGGAAGGACTGCATGCCGATTCGGGAGTCCTCGGTCGCCACCAGTCGGGCGAGGGTGGGCTGCAGCGCTGCCTCAGCGGATGCCGCCCCCTCGCGCTCCGCCAACCGCGCGTTGGCGAGGGTGGCCTGGATGGCGAGGGGCGCCTGGGCGGCGATCTTCTCGGCGAGTTCGAGCGCGCGGTCGAACTGGGTGCCGTCCGGCACGATCTCCTGCACGATGCCCATGCGGTGCGCCTCGATGGTGTCGAACAGGTCGCCGGTGAGCAGCCAGCGCATGGCGTTGCCCCAGCCGGCTGCGCGCGGAAATCGAATGGTCGCGCCGCCGAACGGCAAAATACCCCGGGCCACTTCGATCTGCCCGAACTTCGTCGATTGGGCGGCGACCACGATGTCGCTCGCGAGCATCAGTTCGATTCCGAGGGTGAGACAGGTGCCCTGCACGGCGATGACGACCGGTTTGCTCACCGAAATGCCATCCACCTGCCACGGATTAATGCCGCCCTCCGGCACCATTTCGAGTCCGTTCGGGCCGAGCCTCGGGCCGATATCGGCGAGGTCGAGCCCGGCGGTGAAGTGCTCGCCGACCGCGTAGATCAGTCCGACGCGCAGTTCGGGGTCGCGGTCGAGCTCACCGTAGGCGAGTGACAGCTGCTGCAGCAGGGCGAAATCGGCGGCATTACGTTTCTCGGGCCGGTTCACCCCGATCAGCAGAATGTGGCCGCGACGTTCGGTGAGGATGCGGGGTTGGTCGGTCATGTGGGCCTCCATTGGCTGGTGTGAATTCTGACTGGTGAAACCCGGCAGTCCTGGCCGGACTGAAACGCTCCGCACCGGCATTGCTCCTGCATTTTGTGTGGGGGTGCCGTGGAGTCGCCCGGAGAGTCGCGGATGTGCCTTCGGTCGGCCAGATATTGCAGGAGTCATTCGGCAATGGCGCCCGCTGACTCCGTGGGGTGGCCGGCTCAGCGCGTGAGCGCTCCGATGATGCGCAGGATGCTCGGGAGGTCGTCGTTCGCAGCCTCGGGCGAGGCCGGCGCGAACCCGGTGATGGTCGCGCCGGCCAGCGTGAACTCGGCGCGCAGCGCGGCTATCGCACCGCCGAGATCGGCCACGCTCAGACCGAACGGAATCAGGTCGCTCAGACCATCGAGCGCCGACGGGTCGAGTACGTCGAGATCGATGTGCACGAAGACGTGCCTGGCGCCGGTCGCCGCGATGGCCGCGACGAGCGCGGCCGGGTCGGCCAGCTCCGAGCACGACACGCTCACCAGGCTGCGCTCGTGCAGCAGCACGTCTTCGGCGTCGTCGACGTCGCGAATACCGGCCAGCACCACGTTCTCAAGCGGCACGGTGCTCGACACCCGCAGGTCGAGTTCGGCCGGCCCCTCGCCGCTGATTGCGCGCAGCACCATGCCGCAGAACCCGCCCGACGGTGAGGATTCCGGCGTGTGCAGGTCGGGGTGGGCGTCGAACCAGACCACGGCCAGATCATTCGGATGCGTGCGCGCCGCGTGCTCCACCGCGGCCAGCGCGATGCCGCAGTCGCCGCCGATCGACAAAGCCCAGTCGGAGGTGTCCTTCAGAATCTTGGTGTGGCGCTCGCGCACCTGCGCGATGGCCGAGAAGCGGTGCACACCGGTGTCGAGCGCATCACCGGCCTCGACCGGCACGTCGACCAGGCGAGTGGCCGAGAACGGCAGGTCGCCCTGAATGGCCGCCGCCCCGTCGACCAGGCGCATCGCGCGCGGAGAAATCGAACCCTGCCACTGCGGTACTACAACGAAGGTGGGAGCCATACCTCAGTATGGCGCAGCCGCCGGGTAGGTCAGTATCCTCTTCGCCAGCAGCGAATATTCTGCGACACCGACCGGGCCTCACTCGACAACTTCGTGGGGTGTCACGGTGATTCAACCCCACGAAGTTGTCCACTCAGCGGCTAGCCCTCGATGGCGGCGGTGTTGCCTGCCTTGAGGGCGGCCAGGCGGGCATCCACTTCTGTCAGTTCGCCGAGGTCGTCGAGGCTTTCGAACTGGGCGTCGAGGCTCGACGCTGCGAGCTCCTGGGCACCGCGCACGCGGGCTTCTTCGCGGCGGATCTTGTCTTCGAAGCGGTTGACCTCGCTGGTGGGGTCCATCATGTCGATGCTCTTGACCGCGTCCATCACCTGCGCCTGCGCCTGGGCGGTCTTGGAACGCGCGATCAGCTCGGCGCGCTTGTTGGTGAGCTGCACCAGTTTCTCTTTCATGGCGTTCAGGCCGGTCTTGAGCTGGTTGACGATGGCCGTCTGCGACTGAATCTGCGGCTCGGCCGTCTTCGCCTCCTTCTCGCTCGTGAGCTGGCGACCGAGAGCGACCTTAGCGAGATTGTCGAACTTGTCGGCATCTGCAGCGTTGCCGACCATCCGCAATTCGTCGGCCTTGCGGCTGGCTGCGAGGGCCTTGTCACCCCACTCCACGGCGGCTTCCTGATCTTCGCGGTGGTCGTCTTCGAGCAGTCGCAGGTTGCCGATGGTCTCGGCGATGGCGCTTTCGGCGTCGGAGATGCTGCTGGAGAAGTCGCGCACCATCTGGTCGAGCATTTTCGCGGGGTCTTCCGCCGAGTCGAGGATCGAGTTGATGTTCGCCTTCGCGAGCTGGGCAATACGGCCGAAGATGGACTGCTTGGTCATTCGGAGGTCCTTTCAAAAGGAGTGACCCTGGGCGAGGTCTCGCCAGGAACGTGCGTGCCTGTTGCAAAGTTTAGGGTGGCCGGCAGACGTGAGTCTGGGAACCGCCGAAAATTCAAACCGGGAGCGATGTTGCCCCGTGTTACAGGGGCGCTCGCGTGCCCCGCGCGCCCCGCCCACAATGGAAACAACACCACGAGACGGGAGCCGCGCCATGAACCAAGAATTCACGAGCCGGATGCTCGCCGTCGTCGAGGTCACCACCGCGCGTCCCGACCGCCCCGCGTACCATGCCAAGGTGCAGGTGCTCAATGCTCGCGTCGTCACCGAGGCTGAAACGGCCGGCTGGACCGTCACCCGCGTCGCTGCGGCCGACGTCACGCCCGCCACTCTGCTCCACCTCACAGCGGATGCCGACGCCCTCGTCATCGTCGGCGGCGAAGACGTCGCCCCCCGCTTCTACGGCGGCACAACCGGTTACGAAGGCGAGACAGCGCACTTCGCCGCCGCCGACGAGGGCCAGATCGCTCTCGTGCAACGCGCCCTCGCGCTCGGCACCCCGCTACTCGGAATCTGCCGCGGCCTGCAGGTCATCAACGTCGCCCTCGGCGGCAACCTGGTGCAGCACATCGACGACGGCATCCACAAGAACATCGGCGTGCCGATCGACCAGATTCTCTCCACCCACGACGTCACGCTCAGCAGCGACAGCACCCTGGCCACGAGCCTCGGCCGCGCCGACATCTCGGTGCAGAGCGCGCACCACCAGATCGTCGACCGCCTCGGTGCCGGCCTCGTTGCTGCCGCGCACGCCTCTGACGGCCTGATCGAAGCCCTCGAGCACGAGACCGCGCCGATCACCGGTGTGCAGTGGCACCCCGAGGCGCCCGATGCCCCCGCCGACCAGCTGGCCCTGCTCTTGGCCTCCCTTGCCGCCCAGCACGACGCCCGCTCCCTCGCCGAGTCCCTCGCCGCCTGAGCGTTAGACCGTTCCGCGCCTTAGGTTGGTTCGCGTCGGAACGGGTCGCGCCGAAACAGGGATATCCGCTCCTCGCTCAAACATCGCGGGTGCGCAGGAAAGCTCCGAGAAAAGCGCTCGGAGCCTTCCTGCTTACCCACGAAACTCGCAACCCCGCGGACACCCCTGCCCCGTCGCTCGTGTCTCAGTAGTCGAGCGGCGGTGCGGGTTATTCGCGGAGTTGCGAGTTTTGAGGTGTTCCGGGGCGTTGCGCACGCTTTTCGCGCAAGGCCCCGGAGCACCTCAATGTTTGAGTGGGGAGCGGATGACCCATTCCGCCGCGACCCGCCCGAGCCGTCGGAGTTTTCGAGCTGACCGCCATCGATATACGCTCGGGAACGAAAAAGCCCCGGCACTTCTCGCCTGGGGGGAGGTGAGAAATATGCCGGGGCCAATCGTTGGAGTGGGGGAACTCCGTGTGTAACCGTACGGGGCATGGCCTGAGAAGAGGCTGATAAAAATGGAAAAATGAGTCTACCCCCACCGAGCGACCAGTCTCTCCCGGTCGGTCGGTTTGTTATGCATACGTTGTAACCGCTGGATCCCGACCTCATCGCGATCCCCGACCTGTCCTCCTGTGTGCCCATCTCGTGCATCAAGGAGGGCCTGGGCATCGTGCAGTGCGACCCGCACGTGAATGGCCAGCCCTGGCCCTATGCACCGCGGGTCATTCTCAAGCGGGCGATCGCTGAGCTCGCCGCGCGCAATCTGCAGGCCCAACCGACCGTGATGCTGTTCGTGCGCAATCCGACCGGGGTGTCACGCTCGCCCGAGGAATACGTGGAGAACGCGGATGCCGAGGCCGATGCGCGTGCGCTCGGTACTGGCCGACCTCCCGCAACCCGCCCTGCCCTGAGCCCGCGCCGCGAACCGGAAGAAACACAGAAGGCGGTGCCGACCCGCAATCGGGTCGGCACCGCCTTGTGAGGACTGATGGCATCGATTGGTCGGGTCAGTCGATGTCGTCGGTCGCGGGGAAAAAGGATCGGGTCAGGCGGCCTGGTGTTTGCCGGCTCCGACCGCGCTCGTCGCGTGGCTCCAGGCGAGCAGTTCGGCCTGCGCGCGCCGACGGCTCGCAGCAGTCTGTTTGGGGGGTACCGGAACGTTCATGCGGGAGCCGGGGCAATCCTTGGTGGAGTTAGCCAACGAGTGATAGGTCGCGAACCGGGTATCCGACGTGATCCATACCATTTGCTGGCATTCTGGGCACTCTGTCTGCAACATTTTCACGATTGTCCGTTCCATCGCCGACTCGGGTAATCGGTTCGATAGCTTCAATCTAGTGGGGATAGACAGGTTGATGTCCTCCCCACTCGTGGGGACAGCAGAAAACCCGAAAGGGTGGTATTTTGCCGCAGGATTAACGGCCGGCCGCGTAGCCCTGGGCCCCGCGCGGGTTAGCCGCCGCCTGCAGAAGCCCGGTCTGCGGCTCCCGCGTGACCGCGGAGATGCGGCCGAGTGCCCAGTCGCCCGCGCGGGTGATACGGTGGCCGCGCTGTTCCAGCTCGGTGATGACCGGCTCACCGAGTCGATTCTCCACCACGGCGCCGCCGGGCTCCCAGGTGCGCGGCCAGAACGAGCCCGGAAACGAGGTGCTGTGAAACGCCGGCGCATCGATCGCCTGCTGCGGGGTGTACCCGCCGACAATCGTGCGCAGCAGGTAGAGCAGCTGCCACTGGTCCTGCTGGTCGCCGCCGGGGGAGCCGAGCGCCGTCACCGCCTGCCCGTCCTTCAGCACGAGCGTCGGGGTCAAGGTGGTGCGCGGACGCTTGCCGCCGGTCAGGGCCGACGGTGCGCCCGGCTCGAGCCAGGTCATTTGCAGCCGCGAGCCGAGACAGAACCCCAAGTCGGGAATGGTCGGCGACGACTGCAGCCAGCCACCCGACGGCGTCGCCGACACCATGTTGCCCCAACGGTCGACGACGTCGATGTGGCAGGTGTCACCGCGCAGTTCGCCGGTCGAGAGCGTTTCGGGCTCGGCCACGGTGCGAGTTGGTGCGGCGCTGGCCGGTGCGGCCACCGTCGGTTCGCCCACCCCGGCGGATGCCCCCGCACCCTGCTCAGACAGCGCCTCCGTTGTGTACTCGGTGCGCAGCACCGGGTGATACGGGGTGTGGCCGGGAACGGTGCCCGGGCGGAACTCGTGCGAGGCGGCATCCGTGATGAGAGCCCGCCGGGTGGCCGCGTAGTCGGACGAGAGCAGGTAATTCAGGGGTACCGTGGTGTCGCCGAAGTAAGCCTCCCGGTCGGCGATCGCCAACTTCTGCGCCTCAAGAATCGTGTGCACGCCGCGCGCGGTCGACGGGTCGAGGTACTCGTCGCTGAAACCATCGAGAATCATCAGGGTCGCCAGCAGCGCCGGCCCCTGGCCCCAGGCGCCGGTCTTGGCGATCGTGTAACCGCGAAACTCGACGGTCACGGCCTCTTCGATGTCGGCTTCGAAGCCGGCCAGATCGGCCAGGGTCATCACGCCGGCGTGATCGGTGCCGGAGGAATGCCGGTGCGCCGTGCGCCCGAAGTCGACGATGGCACGGGCCACGAACCCCTCCCGCCATTCCAGCCTGGCTGCGTCGATGCGCCCCTCGCGGGTGGCGACGCTCGATTCCGCGGCGGCAGCGAGCAGGCGGTCAAGACTTCGCGCCCAGGCCGCATTGGTCACGAGGTCGCCGGCCTGGGGCAGGCGACCATTCGGCATCCACTGCGCTTTCGACGTGGGCCAGTGCTCGGCGAACAGAGTCGCAACGGAGTTGATCGTGGCCACAACCCGACCCAGAATCGGATGCCCGTCGCGCGCGTACCCGAGGGCGAAGGCGAGCACCTCGGGCAGTTCCCACGTGCCGTAGTCGCGCAGCAGCACGAGCCAGGCGTCGACCGCGCCGGGAACTGCCGCGGCGAGCACGCCCGACCCGGGAACGAGGTCGAGGCCCTGGCACCGGTAGTGCTCGATGGTGGCGTTCTCGGGGGCCGGGCCCTGCCCCATCAAGATGCGCGGGGCATCCGGTTCGCTGGCGGTGACGAAGACGCCGGTCATGTCGCCGCCCGGCCCGTTGAGGTGGGGTTCAACGATGTGCAGCACGAAGGCGCCCGCGACGGCCGCGTCGAAGGCGTTACCGCCGCGTTCGAGCACGGCCTGGGCGCACGCCGTCGCAAGCCAGTGCGTCGAGGCGGTCATTCCGAAGGTTCCCTGCAGGGTCGGACGGGTGGTGAAGGCGTTCGCAGCGGTATAGGTCACCCGTCTACCCTCGCACGCTGGTGGGCGGGGTGCCGGTCGGCACCCCGCCCACCAGCGATTACCGCGTGACCCGATAGCGGGTGAGCATGCCGGCGGTGATGTGGTCGTTGACGTGGCAGTGGAACAGCCAGGTGCCCACGTCGTCGGGAACCATGTCGGCGATCATCATGCTGGCCGGCAGCAGGCTCACCACATCGGTACGCATGCCCAGGGCGACAACCGTGTTGCCGTGCCAGTGCGGCGTGTGCAGGTCGACCTCTGTGCCCATCCCCATGAGATACCAGCGCACCCGCTGGCCCTTCTTCACCGTCATGGAGGCCAGCGGCTGGTTGCCGAAGACGTAACCGTTGACGGTGTGCATGAGGTTGCTCTCGCCGAATTCTTCGTTGGCGGGGTCAACGCTGGCCGGGTCGGCCGTGAACCGGTCGATATTGCGGGCCAGGTAGGGGCTTTCGTTCTCGTCACTGACCTTGAACTGCACGAATAGTTCGCGGTCGACGTCGTTCGGGGTGCCGTCGGCCCGTGCGGAGCCGGCGCGGGTGATGACTATTGGACCGACCAGTCCGGCGTAGTCATCGGCCACCTCGTCGGTGTGCGCGTGGTACATCCACATCACCGAGCTGCCGTCCATCGGGCCAGGGCCAGCGCGCTCCGGCACCTGGTAGGTGTAGGTGTAGACGCCGCCGGGCGGCACCGCGTCATCCGCTTTGGCGGCCCCCGTGGTGCCGTCGGCGTAGGGGGCGCCCTCGCTGCTTTTGGTGTAGAAGACACCGTGCACGTGCACGCTCGACGGGCGGTCGAGGTTGTTCTTGAAGACCACCTTGATGGTGTCGCCGACGACGCCGCGAATGATCGGGCCGAGCATGCCGAGGTGCTCGTCGGCGGCGGGGCGGGGCTTGAGGCGGCTGAAGCTCCCGTCGGTGTAGGCCCGATACAGCGACTTGATATAGGTGCTCCCGATGCGGTCAGGGCCCTGTTTGGTAAAGACGTCGGCGGTCGCGTCGAATGCCACGCTGGTGATCTCGTTGCGGCCGGAAGGGGCGTAGTTCCAATCCACCTCGTCGGCGCCAATGAAGTAGGTGCGGGTCTGGGCCGCGTAGCCCGTGCCGGATTGCAGTGTGGCGATGGCGGGGGAACCGAGCACCCCCGACAGCACCAGAAAGAAGGTGACGGTGAGCGCTGCGGCGGCCACGACGACGCCGAGCGGCCAGTTACGCAGTGGATGCCGGCGGGCCCGGTGACGCGGCCGAAGGGATGCTTCTGGCTCGACCATGCTGACTCCTCGTTCGGGCGGGCGTGCACCGGCTGGACACACCTCAACAACGGCACGGTATTGCCCATACCTTGCAGAAAAGTTGTTGCGGCGACGAGCGGATGCCGACCGCTCGCCACTTCGACTCATTTACGTCGAAGCAGCTCGATTTGTGCAATGATCAGGCGCACTGAGTGCGCGCTCAGGTCGGGGAACTCCGGCCGTTCGAGCACAACCGGCGCGGCGCGGCGCGGACTCGACATCGGGAGAGACGCACCATGAACTTTAATTGGGAATTCAACGGATTACCGCTGCACGTCGTCATCGTGCACGCCGTCGTGATCGTGGTTCCGCTGGCGGCACTGTGCGCGCTGCTGAGTGCATTCTGGCCGGCTGTTCGGCGGAGGTTGGGCATTGTCACGCCGCTCGTGGCCCTCGCCGCGCTCGGGCTGGTCCCCCTGGCTGTGCAGGCGGGCGAGTGGCTGCAATCCCGCCTTGTCAACGTCACCCCGCTGCTTGGTACCCACACTGGGCTAGGTCGCACCATGCTGCCGTGGGTGATAGCCCTGTTTCTCGTGGCCGTCGTGCAGTGGCTCTGGTATCGCTACTTTGCGGGTGCCGGCGGGCGTTTCGCATCCGTTTTGCCGAGCCGCAGGGGGCGTCTGGTGGCCACCATCATTCTCGACCTGGCCGTCCTGGTCAGTGCGATCGGCGCTGTGGTGACCGTGGCGCTCATCGGAGAATCGGGATCACGTGCGGTGTGGACCGGCCTCTTCACGTCGTAATGTACTAACGCCGTGGGTGCCTCACGGAGGTGCTGCACCCACGGGTCCAGTCAGCTGCGCGGCCGGGGCGGCTGCGGTTTTTGGAACGCCAGTTCGCCGCCGACGCGCCCGCCGAACGGCCGGCCGTGATCGGCGAACTCCTCCCGAAAATAGCCCATCCGCCACGGGCCCATCTCGAGGCGTGAGCCGGTGCGCAGAATCTGTCCATTGCCGATGCTGCGGCCGTCTTCGGCCGGCCGGGAACTGCCCCCGACGTCACCGATCGCGAATAACCGGTACTCGTCATTGTCATCGTGGCGAATCTCGGCGTGCAGGGGTTTCAGTCCGGGCAGCTGCAGGTCTGCGTCGGCCGACGAACCGATTGTCGTCGTTCCCTGCAGCAGGTTGAACTCCCGAGGCATCTGCCCATTCCAGTTCTCCGACCCCACGACGAAAATGAGGCGCGGGCGCCCGCTTCCCGGCGTGTAGTGCGTCGTCGTGACCCTGCGCCGACTGCGTCGGTCGAAGGTCGGCGCGAGCGGAAACACGGTCGAAGGCGGAAGCGGAATCGCGACCGGCATGCGTGCCTGACCCCGCATTCGCGCCTGCACCAGCGGGCCGAGCGCGTTTCTCGACCCGAGAACGATGTGCGGCGACCGCGTCACCAGACGTTGCGTGACGGATGCCTGTACGTCGCCCAGCCGGGCGATCAGCCCGACCGGGCCGGTGACGGACACCGTCAAGCCACGATTCGCCAACTCGCTGGCCAGTGCACGCAACGGTTCCAGGTTGAGTGCCCGGCCCTGCACGAACATTTCCGGGTTACTCGTGTAGATGGTCACATCTCTACCGTCTGCAGTGATCGTGCCTTGCATGGTGTCGGCGGCTCCAAAAGTGTCGCCGGTCGAACCGTCGGAGGAGTCATCGGACCGTGCCGATGGCTCCTCCAGCGAGAAGGCGAGATCGATGTGCAGATCGATGTTCGGGGCCGGGGGCACGCTCGCGGAGGAGCCCATGATTAGCCGCGGAAGGGATCGGAGCCGACGGATTTCTCGTCGCTCGTCGTCACACGCAGGGTGCCGTTGAACTTCCACACGGCTCGCGGAGCGTCAGGACCGATATCGCGGGGAACCTCGACGACCATATCGATGAAGCTGTAATTGATCGCTGCACCCTTACCCGTGAGATAGGACCACATTTCCTGGCCGAGGTCGGTCCAGTCCTTGATGGTGTGCTCTTCGGAGTCAGCGCCGTTCTCGACATTGCCCAGGTACGTCTGTCGTTCACTCACGATGGGATCCTTTTCATTAGCAAACAGAAATCGTGCGGGTTCCGGCGGATGGCCGTTCTCAGGTGCCTATTGCGAGACCCTGAAGATGTGCCTAGCTTAGTTATCTAGTTCCGAGTGGCAAAGGATTTTTCCGAAATGGCTCAGAATTCTCCCAGCCAGGCTTCAAGAATTACTCAGCGTCGAGGTCGGTCTCGAGAATCTTGACGAGGGAGTCGAGAGCCTCATCGGCGCCCTCACCTTCAGCCCGCAGCACCACGGTGTCGCCGTTGGAGGCGCCGAGGCTCATGATCGAGAGGATGCTCGAGGCGTCCATCGCGTCGTCGGCCGGTTCGCCGGCCATGGCGATGGTCACTTCGAGGGGCAGCTCGCCCACAGCGGCGACGAAAATTCCGGCCGGGCGAGCGTGCAGGCCGACGCGGCTGGCGATGACGGCGGTTCGTTCAGACATGGGATCCTCCAGGGGTAGGCGCGTGAAAAGTGCGGTGAAACGGGTGCGGCGGGTTAGAGACCCAGCGTGTTAAGTATGGGCAGTTTCTCGCGAACGATGCGACGGGCATCCGCTGCCGAATGCGCCGTCAGGGCCAGTTTGGCCAGCTGCTCGGCCTCGGGAAGCGTCACGCTCGCGAGCACAGCGGCGACGGCGGAGAGTGCCCGCGCGGTCATCGACAGGGTCGAGACGCCGAGGCCGACCAATACGACAGCGAGGGCGGGGTCGGCAGCAGCCTCGCCGCAGACACCGACGGGTTTGTCGTGGCCCTCGTCGCGCGATCCGGCCACGGTCAGCCGAATCAGCTGGAGTACGGCGGGCTGCCACGGTGTGTTGAGGCCGGCGAGCGGGCCGAGCTGACGATCGGCCGCCATGGCGTATTGGGTGAGGTCGTTGGTGCCGAGACTGACGAAGTCGACGTGTTCGAGAATGCTCGCGGAGGTCAAGGCGGCGGAGGGAACCTCGACCATGACTCCGGGCGTTTTCAGGCCGGCTGCGGCACAGAGGCTGGCGAAATGTTCGGCTTCCTCGGCGGTGGAGATCATCGGCGCCATCACCCAGACCTGGGCTTTCGTGCCCTCGGTGGCCTGCGCGATGGCCTGCAGCTGGCGTTCGAGCACGCCCGGGGAGGTGAAATCGGTGCGGTAGCCACGCACGCCGAGGGCCGGGTTGGGCTCGGAGGCATCGGTCAGAAATGGCAGTGGCTTGTCGGCGCCGGCATCAAGCGTGCGCACGACCACCTTCTTGCCTGGGAATGCGTCGAACACGCCGCGATAGGCCTCGACCTGTTCGGCGATGGTGGGTTCGGTGTCGCGTTCCAGAAAGCAGAATTCGGTGCGCAGCAGCCCGACGCCCTGGGCGCCGGCAGCTGCGGCCTTGACCGCATCCTTCGCGCCACCGACATTGGAAAGCAGCGGTACCAGGTGGCCGTCCTTCAGCCGCCCGGTGCCGTCGAACACGGCGAGGGCGGCCGTAGTGGTCTCCCATGCCTTCGCGAGGGCCACCTGGTCAGCGCTGGGGTCGACCAAGATGGTTCCGGCAGCTCCGTCGACGAAGACCCGGGTGCCGTCAGTGAGAGAGTCGACCCCCACGGCGGCGACCACGGCCGGCAGCCCGAGGGCGCGAGCAATGATGGCCGTGTGCGACTGCGGCCCGCCGCTCGAGGTGACGAGGGCCAGGACCTTCGCCGGGTCGAGAGTAGCGGTGTCGGCCGGCGCGAGGTCCTCGCCGACCAAAATGAACGGGGTGTCCGAGTAGGGGATTCCCGGGGCGGGAACGCCGCGCAGTTCGGCGACGATGCGCCCGCGCACGTCCAGAACATCGGTCGCGCGCTCGGCCATGTAACCGCCGAGGTTGTGCAGCATCTCGGCCACCGATGCGGCGGCGTCCCAGATGGCGCGTTCCGCGGAGGCGCCGTTGGTGATGAGCTTGACGGCGGCCTTCACCAGCATGGGGTCGTTCGCCATCAGCGCTGTGGCCTCCAGCACCTCCCGGCCGGCGCCTGAGGCCCCGGCCGAGCGAGCGGTGAGGTGGGTCTGCACGGCCTTCGCCGCGGTGCGTAGCAGAGCGGATGCGTCCTCCACGCTGGTTCCCGCAGCCAGCTGCTCGCCGACTGCGGGTTCACGTACAGCTTGAGGCATCAGCAGGATGGAACCGATGATGCGTCCGGGGCTGACTCCGACACCGGAGAAGGTGCGGCCGGTCTCGGCCTGATCTGCTGGTGCCTGGCCTGTATCGGCACTGCCTGAAAGCGTCTGCACGATCATCCTCGATTCCTTTTTCCAGCATTCGGCTGGCGTCACTGTACTGCGGAACTGCGGTCGCGCGTGTCGTTTGGGCTGCGCTGGTTCGCGCGGCGCCGGCGCCGGATCAGGCGTTGACGAGCACGGCTTCCGGAGCGTCAACCGGACGCTTGCGCACGGCGTAGCGCTTGAGTCCGACAACGGCAAACGCTGATACAACAGTACCGATCGCGATTGCGAGCAGGAACAACCAGAAGTTGTCGATCGCGAAGAACACGAACACGCCTCCGTGCGGTGCCTTGCTCGTGATGTTCCAGGCCATCGACAGTCCACCGGTGACTGCGGCGCCGAGCATGCTGGCCGGAATCACGCGGAAGACATCGGCGGCGGCGAACGGAATGGCACCCTCGGAGATGAAGGAGAGTCCGAGCAGCCAGGCCGCTTTGCCGTTCTCCCGCTCAGCGAGGCTGAACAGCTTGCGGTCGACCACGGTGGCCAGGGCCATCGCGAGCGGCGGCACCATGCCGGCGGCCATGACCGCGGCCATGATCTGCCACGGTGCCTGGTTGGCGAGGGTGGCCGCGCCGAGGCCGGCGACGGCGAAGGCATAGGCCACTTTGTTGACCGGGCCGCCGAGGTCGAAGGCCATCATGAGGCCGAGAATGACACCGAGAATCACGGCGGACGCCCCGGTCATACCGTTCAGCCAGTCGCTGAGGCCCACGGTCAGCAGAGCGATCGGGCCGCCGAGCACGATGAACATCAACCCCGAGGCGACGATCGATGCGATCAGCGGAATGATGACGACGGGCATCAGGCTGCGCAACCACCGTGGAACGTTGATTTTGGCGATGTTGACCGCGACGACACCGGCGAGCAGTCCGCCGACGATGCCCCCGAGGAACCCGGCACCCATGAATCCGGCCACGGCACCCGCGACGAAGCCTGGAGCGATGCCGGGGCGATCGGCGATGGCGAAGGAGATGTAGCCGGCCAGCGCGGGAACCAGGAAGCCCATCGACAGGGCGCCGATCTTGAAGAAGACCGCTCCCAGATAGATGTTCAGGCCCCCGTCGGGAAGGTTGAACAGGCTGTTGTTCAGCACGACTGCATCGGCAACCTTGGTGATCTCGAAGCCGCCGAGGGCGAAGCCGAGGGCGATCAGCAGGCCTCCGCCGGCGACGAATGGAATCATGTAGCTGACACCGGTGAGCAGGGCTCGCTTGAGCTTTTGGCCCAGGTGCTCACTCTTCTCCTCTGACGAGCCGCCGAGGTCAACGGTGCCGCTGACGCGACGGGCGTTCGGGTTGAGCGCGGCCGCGAGGGCCTCCTCGATCAACCGACCGGGTTCGTCGATGCCGCGCTTGACCGGGGCGTTGATAACGGGAAGGCCGGCGAAGCGTTCCCGGCCGCGCACGTCGACGTCGACGGCGAAGATGACGGCGTCGGCCGCGGCGATGACGGTGGGGTCGAGTGGAGTGAGTCCGGCCGAACCCTGGGTCTCGACCTGCAGGTCAACACCGACGGCCTTGGCGGCGGCCACGAGGGAGTCAGCGGCCATGTAGGTGTGGGCGATGCCGGTGGGGCAGGCGGTGACGGCGACGATGCGCTTCATGCCGGTCCTTGCCGGGCCGGTACCGGCGTTCGCGTTTTCGCCGGCGTGGGCGCCAGCGGCGACGGGCACGGGGGCGACGACATTAGTGACGAGCTCGACGATCTGCTGCGAGGTCGACGCGTCCCGCAGAGCGGCGGTGAAATCCTTCTTCATGAGCGACCGGGCCAGCTTGGCGAGAATCTTCAGGTGCTCCTGGTCGGCACCCTCCGGTGCCGCAATGAGAAAGACCAGGTCGGCCGGGCCGTCCTGGGAACCGAAATCGACCGGGGTCGACAAACGGGCCAGGGCCAGCGTGGGCTCCAGCACGGCCGTGGAACGGCAGTGCGGAATGGCGAGGCCACCCGGGATGCCGGTGGCGGTCTTCGCTTCGCGGGCCAGGGCATCCGCGTAGAGAGATCCGATCTCGGTGGCCCGGCCGGCGCCGACGACGAGCTCGGCCAGGTGCCGAATGACGTCTTTCGGCTCGGTACCGAGATAGGTGTCCAGAGCAACGAGCTCCGGGGTAATCAGTGCACTCACTGGTCATCCTCCTTTGGATGTGTGGCCGATACCGACCGCAGAGCGGGTATCAGGGCAAGGTCCGTCACGGTGACGGCGTTGGGGTTGGTTTGGTGCAGGGCGGGAACAGTGGAACCGGGCATGGAGGCGGCGGCGGCGCCGTGGGCGGCGGCCTGGCGCAGGCAATCGGGGGCACTCGCGCCGAGGTTGCTTTGCAGCAGATAGCCGGCCAGAGCCGAGTCGCCGGCGCCGACGGTGCTGACGGCCCGCATCGGGGGAGTGGTGGCGAGCCAGCTGCCCTCGGCGGTGACGAGCACGGCGCCCTTCGCGCCGAGGGTGGCCAGCACGGCACCGACGCCGCCGGCGATGAGAACGCGGGCCGCGTCGACGACGAGATCGGGGTTTGCTTCGAGCGTGTCGCCGTCGAAGAGGCCGCTCAGCTCGGCGAGTTCCTCACCATTGGGCTTGAGCAGATCGGGGTGGGCCAGAGCTGCCGCGGCGAGCGGGCCACCGGAGGAGTCCACGGCGACTCTCGGCGCCTGGCTGCCGAGTCGGGTGCGCAGCTCGCCGATGATGCGCGCGTAGAAGTCGTCGGGCACGCCGGGGGGGACCGATCCGGCCAGCACCAGCCAGCTCGCGCCGACCGACTGTTCCAGAATGAGTTCCACCAGGGCATCCTGCTGGGCGAGGCTCAGTACGGGACCGGGTTCGTTGAGCTTGGTCGTCGTGCCGTCGGGTTCGGTGATCGCCACGTTGCTGCGCAGCGGCTTGCCGATCGGCAGGCCGAGGTGCGGAATTCGCTGGCTGGTCAGGGCCAGCAGCACAGGGTCGTCAGCGTCGCCGGGCAGAATGGCGAGGCTCGCGATACCGCTGGCTTCGAGGGCACGGCAGATATTGACGCCCTTGCCGCCGGGCTCGCCGTGGGCGGCGACGGCCCGCTGCACCTCGCCGCGCTCGAGCGGTCCGGCCAGCTCGATGGTGCGGTCGAGGCTCGGATTGGGAGTCAGCGTGACGATCATGCGATCACCACGTCGACGTCGGCTGCCGCCAGTGCGGCAGTGAGGGCAGCGGATGGCGCAGCATCCGTTATCAGGGTGTCGATATCGGCCAGGGCGGCAAAGCAGACGAGAGTTTCCTGGTCGAGCTTGCTGGAATCGGCGAGCACAACAACGCGCCGGGCGCACCGGACGATGGCCGATTTGACGGCCGCTTCGACCGAGTCCGGGGTGCTGAGGCCGAAGGTGTCGCTGATGCCGTTGGCGCCGATGAAGGCGATGTCGGGGCGCAGCGCGCCGAGCTGTGCGACGGTCCCTGCACCCACGATGGCGCTGGTCAGGCCGCGTACGCGCCCGCCGAGAATATGCAGCTGGATCGCCTCGTTGCGGCTGAGCTTGCCGGCGATCGGCACAGCGTTGGTGATCACGAGGAGCTGGTCGCCGGCAACGGCAGGGGTGAAGCCAGCCAGAAGATCGGCGAGGCGCTCGGTGGTGCTTCCGGCGTCGAGCACGATCGAACCGGTACGGCTGGCCGGAACCAGGCGCATGGCGGCGTCGGCGATGCGCGACTTCTCGTCGAGGCGCTGGGTCTGGCGCTCATCGAGGCTCGGCTCCGACAGGCTGAGTCGATCGATGGCGACGGCACCGCCGTGCACGCGACGCAGCTGGCGGGCAGCCTCGAGGGTGTCAAGGTCGCGGCGCACAGTTTCGGCGGTGATGGCGAAGCGCGCGGCCAGGTCGGTCACGGTGACCCGGCCCTGCGTTGCCACGAGTGCCGCGATCAAGAGTTGACGTTCTTCGGCGAACACGATTGCCTCCTCGACGATGAGTGATCTAAGTCACGAAGTTGGTTTCATTGACTTTAGCTGTGTTTATTTTTGTTTGTCAAGAAAAAAGAAGAGAAACAAAGAAATATCAGTGCACAGCGTAAGCGGATGCTGCCGGTCGGGCATGTCGGTGGGCCCCGGTAGCGTTATCGGTATGAAGATTCTGCACACCTCGGACTGGCACATCGGGCGCACCTTTCATACCCATTCCACGCTCGAGCACCTCGGTCTCGTGCTGGACGCACTGGTTGCGGTGGTGGCGGAACGCGGTGTCGACGTGGTGGCCGTCGCGGGTGATGTCTTCGATTCCGCAATGCCCTCCAAAGAGAGCTACGCGCTGCTGACCGACACGCTGCGGCGGTTGAAAGAGGCCGAGGCATCCGTTGTCATGACGAGCGGTAATCACGACTCGGCTACCCGCCTCGGGTTCCAGTCGGAGTGGGCGGCGCTGGCCGGCATTCACATCGTGACCCGGCCCGAGCAATACGCCTCACCCGTCACCATCATCGACGAGCACGGCCCGGTGTATTTCTATGGCATCCCCTATCTGGAGCCGGCACTCATTCGCCACCTGCACCCCGGGGTGCCGCTGAAAACGCACGAACAGGTGCTCGACTTCGCCATGACCCGCATTCGCGACGACCTGGCGCTGCGTCTCGCTGAGGGCGGCCGTGGTGGCCGCAGCGTCGTGCTCGCGCACTGTTTTGCGGCCGGCGTCGCCCCGGCCACCGAGTCGAGCGATGTGGAGCGCGATATCACCGCCGGCGGGCTCGACGTCGTACCGCTGTCGGTGTTCGACGGCTGCGACTACGTCGCGCTCGGCCACATCCACGGCCGGGCCACTCTCACCGAGCGGGTGCGCTACTCCGGCGCACCGCTGCACTATTCCTTTGGCGAGGCCGGCAAGCCGCGCGGTGCCTGGCTGGTCGAAATCGGCGCCGACGGACTGTGCTCCGGCGCTGGTGCCGTCGAGTGGATCGAACTGCCCGTTCCCCGTCGGCTCGCGGTGCTCACCGGCGAACTCGCCGATCTGCTCGCTGACGAGGCGTACGCCGAGAACGAGGGCGACTGGGTGAAAGCCATTCTCACCGACCAGGTGCGTCCGCTCGACGCCATGCGGGCGCTTCAAAGCCGATTTGCCCACGCCGTGACGCTCGAGCACCGCCCCGCAATCACTCTCGAAGCGGATCGCTCCACCTACGCCGAGCGCATTCGCGCGGCCACGGGTGACCCCGAGATTGTGGCTGGCTTCCTGTCGTTCGTACGCAACGGAGTTGGTCCCAGCGAGTTTGAACGAGCGTTGGTCGCAGAACTGCTGAACGAACAAAATGCGAAACAGGTGAACGCATGAAGATCAAGCGACTGCGCCTGGCCGGCTTCGGGCCATATAAGACTGAACAAGTTGTCGATTTCGAACGTTTCGATGCGGACGGCATATTTCTCATCACAGGCAAGACCGGCGCCGGCAAGTCCAGTATTCTCGACGCCATCTGTTTCGCTCTGTATGACAGGGTGCCGCGGTTTCCCGACGGAAAACAGCCGCTGCGTAGCGATTACTGCGAGCCCGATGATTCCACCTTTGTCGAACTCGACTTCAGCCTGCGCGGGCGTGACTACCGTGTGCTGCGCAGCCCGGAGTACGAGCGAGCTAAGAAGAAGGGCACCGGAACCACCACTGCAGCCGCCACTGCTGTGCTTTATGTATTGCACGGCACTGAATGGCGGGCACATGCGGCCAAGGTGCAAGCCGTCGGCCTGGAACTGAGCGCGATCCTGCCCCTGAAGGCCGACCAATTCCTCCAGGTGATCCTGCTCGCCCAAAACCGGTTCCAATACTTTCTGCTGGCAAAGACCGATGAACGCCGTGCCGTGCTGCGCACCTTGTTCGGGACGACCCGCTTTGAGCAACTGGAAACCGCGCTCGTGCAGCGCCGCAGATCACTCGACGACCGGCTCGCTGACGTGCAGCGTGACATCGCCGAACACACCACCGCTGCCATGCATCAGCTCCAGCTTTCTGAACTGACCGTCGCCGCCGACCTGGGCTGGTTTCAGGGCGCCATGGCGGGCCTGAACCGCGCACTCGACGCCGCGGCAGAGGAGTCGGCCAGTGCGGCTGCTTTGCTGTCTGAAGCGACGGCCGAGCACCGCGCGGCCACGGAGACTAAGCGGCGTCAGGGCCGCCGCGCCGTCGCCGACACCGCTCTCGCCGCCCTCGACGGACTTCGGGCCGAGGTCGAGGAAGAACGCAGCACCCTGCTGCGGGCCGCCCGGGCGGCCCGGGTCTGGCCGCACATTCGCAGCAGCCGGGCCGCGACTGCCGACTGGCAGGCCGCTCTGGCCGCTGAATCCTCGGCGCGGGTTGCCTGGCTGCCGTTCGGCGACAGCCGCGCCGGTGTCAGCGGCAGCACGGTGCCGAGCGAGTCCGAGCCGGCGCTGCGCCCGATCATGGACGCCCTGGTGAGACGTCTCGGAGCGCTCGCGGAGGTACTCGCGGAAGAAAAACAGCTCCCCATCCTGAACCACGAGATCACCGCTCTGTTCGACGTGCTCACCGGCCACACAAATGGTTTGATGCGTGCGCAGAGGCGCATCGATGAGCTGCCGCAGCAGATCGACTTCGTCAGCGAGCAACTCGCCGCTGCAACCCTCGCAGCCTCCAGCGAGACCGAGGCGGACGACGCTGTGCGCCGGTCCGACGCCGCGTTCACTGCCGCCGAAAACGTGGTGTCGTTGCAGACCGAGCTGGCCGGTGCAGGCGCGCAACTGCTCGACCGCAGTCGGGACAACACTGCGGCCGCCGCTGACTACGAGGCCCTCGTGACCCGCAGGTTTGCCGGGCAGGCGTCTGAACTGGCCAGCCGCCTCGTCGATGGTGTGCCCTGTGCGGTCTGCGGGTCAGCCGTGCACCCCGCTCCCGCGATAGCGGAGGGCGAGCCGGTCAGCGTAGCCGACATCAACGCGGCCCGACAGCAGATGCAGAGCCAGCAGCACGAACTCGCCGATGCCCAGGAGACCCAGGCCATCCTGACGAATCGTCTCGGGCAGGCGCTGGCGCTGGCCGGTCAACGAAGTGTCGACGAGCTCCGCGCCGAAGGCGTGGCCGCCCGGGCCCGGTTGGCCACCTCGCGCACAGCTGCCGACCTGGTCGGTGGGCTTCGGCAGGAACAGGCCGACCTGCGGGACGCCCAGGCCGGCGCACGAGCCGCGGTGGTGAGCCTCCGGGCGGCACGCGATACTGCGGCAGATACCCACAGCGAACGGTCTGGTCAGCGTGACCTGGTCATGGCCCGTGTGGGAGCGCAGCGTGGAGATCGCGATACCGTGACCGATCAGGTGCGCGCCCTGCAGCAGGAGCTCGACTGCGCTCGCGCCCTGGACGACGCCCTCGTGCTCAGTCAGCAGCGCGCCGACGCTCGTGATGCGGCCGACCTTGACCTCGCGAGTCAGCTAGCGGAGCACGCTTTTGAAGACGAGGAGGCGGCTGCCGGGGCGCTGCTCGATGAGCGCCAGACCGTGCAGCTGGTGAACGACGTGCGGTCCTATGACGACCAGCGTGCAGCGGCCCTGGCGGCAGTGGCAGATCCTGAGCTGATTGATCTTGCGCCAGATCCGGTCGATCTTGAGCCCTCCCGGCTGGCCTTCGAAGCCGCGGGCGGCGCGCGTGATGACGCTGTGGGCGCACACAGCTCACTCGCCGAACGTGCCGGCCAGCTGGACGTGCTCGTGCAGGGCGTCACCACGCGATTCGCGGCATCCGCTGAGCTGCTCGACGAACACTCCCGGGTACGAGGCCTGGCCGACGTCGTGCAGGGCGACGAACCGAACACGAAACGGATGCGGCTGGAGACTTACGTACTGGCGGCCCAGCTGGAAGAGATCGTCGTGGCGGCCAACCTGCGGCTGCGCACGATGACCAGCGGGCGGTACGCCCTCGAACACGACGACTCCCGAGCGAAGGGCGGTGCTCGGTCGGGACTGGGGCTGGCGATCCGCGATGAGTTCACCGGTCGATCCCGGGCGACTCACTCGCTGTCGGGTGGCGAGACGTTCCTGGCCTCTCTCGCCCTCGCGCTCGGCTTGGCCGAGGTGGTGACCGCGCAAGCTGGCGGAATCACCCTCGACACCCTGTTCGTCGACGAGGGTTTCGGCTCGCTCGACAGCGAGACCCTCGAGACGGCCATGAGCACCCTGGATACCCTGCGCGCCGGCGGACGCACGATTGGCCTGATCAGCCACGTCGACTCCATGAAAGAGCAGATCCCGGCGACCCTGCGAATCTCGGTCACCGACCAGGGCTACAGCCGAATCGAGGCCCACACACACGTCGAATGACCGTTCGTCGGCGGTGCGGAATCGTTCCCGGACCGTCCAAGCGCCGTTCGAGGCCACCGCGCTGACCACAAGTGGTGGGCTTCAGCCATTGCCCATCCGCGGTGAGCCTGTCACGATCGGAGCGTTGCCGCAACGAAGCGAGCTGCGCCAGGGAGCCCGAATGAAAAAGATCCTGTATATCGACCTCGACAACACCCTCGTCAACGTGCAATCGGGGATCGACCGACTCACCAACGCCGAGTACATCCGTTATGAGAAGCGGCTCGACGAGGTGCCGGGTGTATTCGCCCGTATGGAGCCGATCAGCGGTGCCCTTGACGCGTTTCACACCCTCGCCCAATCGTTTGACACTTACATTCTGTCGATGGCACCGTGGGGAAATGCGAGTGCCTGGCAGCACAAGCTCGAGTGGGTGCAGGAGCACTTGGGAGCGGATGCCGGAGGGCCGGCCTACAAGAGGCTCATTCTCTCGCACCACAAGCACCTCAACCGCGGCGACTTTCTGGTCGACGACGGATTGGCCGTTGGCGCTGACCGGTTCGAGGGCGAACTGATCAAATTTCTCACCCCGCTCTTTCCCGACTGGAACACGGTGACCCGCTACCTGCTCGAGCGTGCCGACACCGATTCATCCCCGACGAGCGAGCCCTATTCTCGGCACCGTCCGCCGCTGCAGCGCGGGGCTGCGCTGCACCGCTGACCGCGTATTCCACGGGCGTCGTGTTGATCCAAATGGCATAACCCGATTTTGCTCAGCGCACAAGAAAACAGGTGAATTTGGCACTTGAGCAGGGGCGATCGTCGTTGTATATTTATCCTGCTTAGACCAGTCCGATCGCCCTGCCGACCGGACTGGTCTTTCCTTGTCGGCCCTCTCTACCAGCGACTCGCGGCGCATCATACATGGTCCTGATCTCTTGACTAGGGGTTTACCCACATGTAAATCTGGGGTAATCTCACTTTCAGACAGGCACGGATCGGTCCCGGTGGTTTACCGGGGGCGGGACGGGCCACCAGATGATTGGGTGAAGACGATGGTGGAACTGAAGAAGATGACGGAACTCAAGTCGGATTTCATTCCGATGGGCGAGGTCAGTGCCGACGAGCGCTCGCGAATGGCGTTTGGCAAAGCGGGTGTGCACCGCGACGATCGTTACGCTGTGGCCGTTAATGCCGAGGGTGAAATTCTGCTGACCCCTCTCGTGTCCATCCCGCGTCGTGAGCTCCTGGTCTGGGACGATGAAGGTATCCGCGCCGCCCTGGTGCGCGGACTCGAGCACAGCAGCAAGGACGAGACGAGCGAGGGTGGCGACTTCACCCGGTACGCCGATGAGGAACACTCGGTCGACGAGTCGGCCACGCCCGCCGAGCCCCAGTCATGAGTTTCACGCTCCTTCTCACGAGGGAAGCGGCATCGGGACTGTCCATTCTCGAGACAAAACCACAACTGGTCGGCCGCCTCAAACGTGTGCGCACGGCACTCGGCCGCCTCCAGCTGAATCCCGACGACCCCGCGTTGCGCTCGCACAAATATGTGTCGCTCGCTGGCAAGAAGGGGGAAGCCGTGTGGGACTCCTATATAGAGCACCGCACGCCTACGGCCGGGCGCATCTACTGGCACTACGGTCCCGGGCTTGATCGCATCACCGTTGTGATCATCACGCCGCACCCGTAGCGGGTGCCGCGCCTGCACACATCGGCTGCTCCGCTCTAGAAAGGGTGGAGCAGCCGGTGCAGGAACTGGCGGGTGCGTTCCTGTTGGGGGTGCCGCAGCAGCTGCTTCGGGTCGCCGTGCTCGACGATCGTGCCGCCGTCGACAAAGGCGATCTCGTGCGCGACCTCGCGGGCGAATTCGAGCTCGTGAGTGACGATGACCATGCTCCAGCCTTCGTCGGCCAGCTCCTTGATCAGGCGTAGCACGTCGCCGACGAGTTCGGGGTCGAGAGCGGATGTCGGCTCGTCGAATAAAAGCAGCTGTGGTCGCAGCGCCAGCGCGCGCACGATGCCGACACGCTGCTGTTGCCCGCCGGAAAGTTCGAACGGGTAGCTGTCACGTTTGTCGCTGAGGCCGACCCGCTTCAGCAGGGCGATCGCTTCCGCGGTCACCTCGGCGACCGGGCGGCGCTGCACGACGATAGGTCCCTCGATCACGTTCTGCAGCACGGTCTTGTGAGGAAACAGGTTGTAGTGCTGAAACACCATGGCGGATCGGTCGCGCAGGCCGGCGAGCTGCTTTGGTGAGGTCTTCGCGGCGAAATCAAGGGTCACGGGCACGGCGGTGGCTCCGCGTCCGGGCGTCCGACCGGTACCGGGTCGGTCAACATGGGCGGCTGCCACGACCCCGATCGTGCCGCCGTCGGGCAGTTCGAGCCCGTTCAGGCAGCGCAGAATTGTGGTTTTTCCCGAGCCGGACGGACCGATCAGGGCGAGCACCCGGCCGCGACCCACCGTGAGGTCCACCGATTCCAGCACGCGGTTGGTGCCGAAACTTTTCTGCAGGCCGCGCACGCGGAGTAGTGGAACAACGGGCTCGGCCGCAGGATCTGCGGCCGGAAGATCAGCGGGCGACATAGCGGTCCAATCGTCTCTCGAGAAAACCCTGGCCGGTGGAGAGCACCAAGCAGATGACCCAGTAGATGAGGGCTGCTTCGAGATAGAGCAGCATGAACTTATTGCTGAACGCAGCCACTTGCTGCGCCTCGCGGAACAATTCGGTGACCAGGATCAGCGAGGCCAGCGAGGTGTCCTTGACCAGGCTGATGAATGTGTTCGACAGCGGCGGCACCGATACCCGAGCTGCCTGCGGCAGGATGATGCGGGTGAGGGCACGCCGGTGCGACATGCCGATCATGTAGGCGGCTTCCCACTGGCCCTTGGGCACCGAGAGAATTGCGGCGCGAATGACTTCGGCTGCATACCCGCCGACGTTGATCGAAAAGGCCACCACGGCGCTCGGCCATGGATCGATCGTCACGCCGATCGACGGCAGGCCGTAGAAGATCACGAACAACTGCACGAGCAGCGGGGTGCCGCGAACGATCGAAATGTAGCCGCGGGCGATTCCGGAGATCCAGTGCCTGGTCGACAACCGCATGAGAGCGAGCACGAGCGCGAGAACGAGACCGATCGCGAACGACGTCAGGGCAAGCGGAATCGTGCCACGTATGGCGCCGTCGAGCATCGGCCAGAACGAGCTGAAGAATAACTCCCAATCAGGCTGGATCATCGATGAGCGTTACTGGCTGACGTCGGCGCCGAAGTACTTGTCGGAGAGCTCGGCGAGCGTTCCGTCGGCCTTGAGGGTCGCGAGGGCTGCGCTCACGGCGTCGGCCAGCGCGGTGCCGTCCTTCGCGAAGGCGAAGGCGCTTTCCGAACGGTCTTCGGTCTCCGCCGCGATCTTCAGGTTGTCGGCGCCGTTGGACTTCTGGTAGTCGAGAAAGGTGAGTTTGTCGTTGACTGTGGCATCGACCCGACCCTGTTCGACCAGGGCGACCGACTGGGCCCAGCCCTCGACTCCTTCGACGGTCGCGCCGCTTTCGGTGGCCAGGGCGTTCCAATTGCTGGTGAGGGACTGCGCCGTGGTCAAGCCCTTGAGGCTCGCGAACGACGTGATTGACGTGTTGTCGGTGGGAACCACGATGACTCCGGTGGAGTAGGTGTACGGCGTGGAGAACTTGTACGATTCCAGGCGGTCCGGGGTTATCGATACCTGGTTGGCAATGGTGTCCCAGCGGCCGGCGGTGAGGCCGGCGAAGATGGCGTCCCACTGGGTCTCTTCGAATTTCGCTTCGACGCCGAGCTCGTCGGCAACGGCGCGGGCTACCTCGACGTCGTAGCCGGTGAGGTCGCCCGAACCGTCTTCGTGGAACGAGAACGGCCGGTAGGTGCCTTCGGTGCCGATGGTGAGGGTACCGGAGTCGAGCACGCTGCTGAGCGAGTCGTCGGTGCCGGTTGCGCTGTCCGCTGCGGGGGCGGAGCAGCCGGTAAGGGCGAGGGCAGCGATCGACAGGACGGCAGCGGGAATGAATCTGAGCTTCATGAAAGAAATGCCTAACGAACTCGTTGGGGCCGGCGCGGGTTATGCGGGCACTGCCCCAGAATGTGCGGAGGCCGCGGGTAGCGGCATCCCCAGAGTAACAAGGCGCTGGTTGCCGGGAATATTCCGGTTACGTTCAATGAAGCCGCGTACTCGGCCGATCTGTCGGGCCGCTCAGACCGCCGGCTAGGAACGCACGGCGAGGGCGAACGGCAGTACCGCCGAAGCTCCGTGCTGGCGCAACACCCGGCTGGCCACGGTCACGGTCCACCGACTGTCGACCAGGTCGTCGATGAGCAGAATGGGGTGGCCGGTGAATGGGGCAAGGGCCTGGGCCAGCTCCGGGCCCACAGTGAAGCGGTCCCACACGCTCGACAGGCGGTAGGCGCTGTTGCCGCCCGACTCGCCGGTGGGGCCGCCGTTGGCCCAACTCAGGGCGCCGAGCCAGGGCAGCCGGCCGACATTAGCGAGTGACTCTGCCACGGAGTCAATGAGAAACGGATGCCGCCGCGACGGCACCACGACGATGGCCGCCGGCCGCTGTGCCCAGCCCCACTCGGCGAGCACGCGCACACAGGCGGCCAGCATGGCCGGCGGGGCGGCGGCATCCGCTGCCTGCGTCTCGAACAAGTCGCGTAGGGGACCACCCCAGCCGAGGTCGGTCAGTCGGGCCAGCGCGCGGCCGGGCTCGGCGCGATCGCTAAGCGCAATCTTGCCGGTGGCCGCAACACCGAGGCTGCTCATGCCGGTGGGCCACTGGGCGCGCACGTCGATGGCGACGCCGACCCGGTCGAGCGATTGCGCAGCCGTGGCGGCGGCACCCTCAGCTACCTCACTTGAATACCAGATGCCCTGGCAGTTGTCGCAGCGACCGCAAGCCACGGCGGTGTCGTCGTCGAGGGCGCGCTGCAGAAATTCCATGCGGCAGCCGGTGGTGCTCTCAAATTCGAGCATGGCCCGCTGCTCGCCGAGCCGGGCGGCCGCGATGCGTTCGTAGCGCTCTTGGTCGTAGACCCACGGCCGCCCGGTGGACTGCCAGCCGCCCTTGACCCGGTGTACGGCGCCGTCCACGTCGAGCACCTTGAGCAGTAGCTCGAGCGGGGTACGCCGAAGGTCGACCCTGGCCTCGAGCGCCGGCGTCGACAGGGGCGCGCCGGCGGCTTCGAGAGCACCGATCACGGCGAGGGCCTTGGCCTGATTGGGCATCGAGGCGGTGGCGAAATAGTGCCAGATCGCCTCGTCTTCGGCACCCGGAAGCAGCAGCACGTCGGCCGACGCTGTGGCACGGCCAGCACGACCGACCTGTTGGTAGTAAGCAACGGGGGAGGACGGCGCGCCCAGGTGCAGCACGAAACCGAGGTCGGGCTTGTCGAATCCCATGCCGAGGGCGCTCGTGGCGATCAGCGCCTTCACCTGGTTGGTTTTGAGCAGCCCCTCGGATTCCTCCCGTTCGGCTGTGTCGGTCTGGCCGGTGTATGCGCGCACCGCGTGACCGGCTTCGCGGAGCAGCCGCGCGGTGTCCTCGGCGGCCGCGACCGTGAGGGTATAAATGATGCCGCTGCCCGGCAAATCACCGAGGTGGCTCAGTAGCCAGGCCAGCCGGGCCCGTGAATCGGGCAGGCGCAGCACCCCCAGCCGCAGGGACGACCGGGCGAGCGGGCCGCGAATGGTGACGACCTCGACCGTTCCCGCCGTGCTCTCTGCGGTGTCGGCGCCGGTGCCGGCGCCGTCAAAACCGGTGGCGACCATACCGACCTGCTCCGCGACATCTTGCACGACCCGGCTGTTGGCGGTGGCCGTGGTGGCGAGCACCGGCACGCCGGCGGGCATCTGGGCGATCAGATCGCGCAGGCGGCGGTAGTCCGGGCGAAAGTCGTGGCCCCAGTCGGAGATGCAGTGCGCCTCATCGACCACGAGCAGGCCCACCCGAGCGATGAGGGCGGGCAGCTGCTCATCGCGAAAGGACGGGTTGTTGAGTCGTTCGGGTGACACCAGCAGCACATCGACCTCGTCGGCGTCGAGCAGGAGCCGCACATCGCTCCACTCGTGCGCGTTCGACGAGTTGATGGATACCGCCCGCACCCCGGCCCGGGCGGCAGCGGCGACCTGGTCGCGCATCAGCGCAAGCAGCGGCGAGACCAGAATGGTCGGGCCGGCGCCCTGGCGTCGAAGCAGCAGGGTGGCCACAAAATACACGGCCGATTTGCCCCATCCGGTGCGCTGCACCACGAGGGCTCGGCGGCGGTGGTCGACCAGTGTTTCAATCGCCTCGAACTGCCCGTCGTGAAAGTCTGCGTCTTCTCGCCCTACGAGGGTGCGCAGAATGGCCAGAGCGGATGCGCGCGTGTCGGTCATCCCTCAAGGGTGCCAGATGCCGCCGACACTTCGGGGCGCTGCACGACTTGGTAGATCGCGCCATCCGGCGTGCGAGAGACCAGCCCGGCGTCGACGAGGTGTCGCCGCAGGGTGACCACGTCGTCGACGACCACCGTGAGACGGATGCCCAACTCGCGTTCCGACATCCGCCCTGGTGGCAGCGCCGCAGCAACCCAATTCAGAATCTCGTCACGATCAGGCTGCTTCGCCGGGTATTGCTCTATCCGCCCGTTTCGAATGAACCGTTCCGTGCCCTCGCGCCGCACTTCGGGTGTGCTCTCCAGGAGTTCACCGAACACCGCGGTGACGGCATTACCGTCAGCATCGAGCAAACCGGCATCCTGGAGCGCGGCGGCGGCCTTCGCTCGTTTGGATTCGGCCAGTTCGGCAGACCCCTCAAGCACCGCAGCGGCCCACACCGCCCTGCGATCGGGGTGGGCGAGTGCAGCGACGACGCGGCGCCATTGGTTAGCCATATCCCCAGTGTGTTGCCCGCGACAATCCTCTGCAACCTCCTCAGATACTGGTGCGTGTCGCGGGGCATCCGTCACGTCTGAGCGGGATCGCTCAGTAGGCTCGGTGGGTGAACGTGATTCAGGAGATCGAAACGCGACTGCCGGAACAGGCCGTCGTTGGTTTCCGCCGACTCATCGGGCAGGCCCGGGTGAAGGATGCGGTGCTGTTGCAGGAGCGGGCTATGGCGCGGATGGTGGCCCCTGCGCAGTGGATTCTGACCCGGGTCGGGGCTGACGGCATTCGCTTGACCAAGGCGGGGCACCTGCCGCCCGCGATCGTCGTCGAGGCCTCTGCCGAGCTCGACTGGGGTTGGCCGATCAGCGTCAACCGTGAGGTGCACCTGCGCCCGCTGCAGGAGCTGCGTGGGCACCTGCGTGATGTTGGACTGCTGCGCGTCAGTAAGGGGATGCTGGTGCTCACCAAAAAGGGTGCCGCATTCTCCGACTCGCCCCGTGAGCTCTGGTGGCACCTCGCCCGCACTATTCATTCAAGCCGCACCCCGGCCGTGGCCGACGCCACCCGCCTGCTACTGCTCTTCGTCGCGACCCGCGGCCTGGCCCGCCGCGAAGATTACCTCACGACCCTTGCGCGTGCGCTCGGTTCGCTCGGCTGGGTGCAGTCCGACGGCCAGGAACCGACGACGGAATCGGTCTGGCACCTCGTCGACACCAAATGGCGCCTGCTCGACCGGCTCGGCGCGTTCGAGCAGACCGAGGCCTGGCACGGCGACCGCGGCACCGTCACTGTCGGTGGCGCGGCCTTCGCGCGCGCTGCGTTGCAGTCCGACGCGCCGGATGACGCGCCCGCCGAGTAGGTAGCCGGCCGCGGCATCCGCTTGCCTGCGTGGGTGGTTGGATGGATGAATGGATGCCACACCGGACTACATCGCTGATTTTTCCGCTTTTCTGCAAGCGTCACCGTCGTCATACCACGCCGCCGCTGAGGTCGCCCGGCGGCTGGACGGGGCCGGTTTCACCCGGCTGAGCGAGTCGGAGAGCTGGACGCCCGACGACGCCACCGGCCACTACGTCGTGCGCGACGGTGCCGTGATCGCCTGGTCGCAGCCGGTCGGTGCCGGTGCTACGACGTCGTTTCGCATCCTCGGCGCCCACACCGACTCCCCGGGATTCAAGCTCAAGCCGAAACCCACGATCGGCTCCCACGGCTGGCTGCAGGCCGGCGTCGAGGTCTATGGCGGTCCGCTGCAGAACTCCTGGCTCGACCGGGAGCTCGAACTGGCCGGCCGGCTGGTCACCCAGGATGGCACCGAGCACCTCGTGCGCACCGGGCCGTTCCTGCGCATCCCGCAGCTCGCCGTGCACCTCGACCGCGAGGTCAATAACGGTCTGACCCTCGACCGGCAGCGCCACCTCACGCCTGTTTTCGGCGTCGGCGACCCGTCCGAAGCCGACCTGCTCGCCCACCTGGCCGGTCTGGCCGGGCTCACGGCAGCGGATGTTGCCGGTTATGACATCCTCAGCAACGACACCCAGCCCCCGGCGACCTTCGGCCTCGACCAGAAGCTGTTCGCCGCCGCGCGCCTCGACAACCTCTCCTCGGTCTACGCCGGACTGCATGCCCTCATCGCGACCAGCCCGTCGAGAGCCGGCGGCCCGATCAGCGTGCTCGCCGCCTTCGATCACGAGGAACTCGGTTCGCAGTCGCGTTCCGGAGCGAGCGGACCGCTGCTGGACGACATTCTCACCCGCATCGGCCACGGCCTCGGTGCCACCGGGTCTGATCGCCTGCAGGCCTATGCCGAATCGTGGTGCCTGTCCGCCGACGCCGGCCACGCCGTGCACCCGAACTATCCCGAGCGCCACGATCCGGCCAACCAGCCCATTCTCGGCGGCGGACCGCTGCTCAAGATCAATGCCAACCAGCGTTATGCGACGGATGCCCACGGCGCCGCCCTCTGGGCCCGCACCTGCGCGCAGGCGAAAGTCGACTACCAGGAATTCGTGTCGAACAACACGGTTCCCTGCGGGTCGACCATTGGACCGCTGACCGCGACCCGGCTGGGCATCCGTGTGGTCGACGTCGGCGTGCCGCTGCTGTCGATGCACTCCGCCCGCGAGCTGTGCCACGTCTACGATCCGCAGGCGCTCGCCGCGGCGACGGCCGCCTTCTTCGCGCCCGAAGTTTAATCCGCTCAGATATAGACAGCAGGGCTATCGGATAGTTATATTATCCATATGAAAATGGCCGAGTTGAGCGCGGTGAGCGGGCTTTCCGTTGCCACCGTCAAGTTCTACCTGCGCGAGAACCTACTCGCGGCGGGGGAGCGCACCGCGCCCAACCAGGCACACTACGGTCTCGAACACGTGACCCGACTGCGCCTGATCCGCAGCCTGATCGAGGTCGGCGGCCTCACTATCGCCGACGCGCGCGTGGTACTCGCCGCCATCGATTCCGACCTGCCCCTGCAAGACACCTTCGCGATCGCGCAGCGGTCCGTGTCGGAACACATCGACCCAGCCGGCATCGACCCCAGCGCGCTCGATCGCGTTGACGCGGTTCTCGACGGATGGCTCGTCTCGGCCGACAATCCGGGTCGCCTGGCCGCCGCGCGAGTCGTCCAGTCGCTCGACGAGGTGGGACACACGGATGCCTGCGGCTGGCTCGGCCGTTACGCGCACGCTGCGCAGCTCGTCGCCGAAGCCGATATCGACGAAATTGCGGCCCTCTCCGACCGGGCCGCGCAGGCCCAGACGGTGGTCGTGGGAACCGCGCTCGGCGACGCCCTGTTCAGAGGACTGCGCCGCGCCGCCCAGGAGCACGTCTCGGCGCTGCGCTATTCCGCTGATCCCGCGCGCCACCACCAGACCCCGTAACACCGCGCACTCCCGAAACCGGGGCGCCCCAGAACACCCGGACCTTTCGCACCCCAGCCCCTGTGACCGAAGGAGTCACCATGTTCCGCACGACCACATCGACGTCCACTGCCGCCCAGCCCGGCACAGTCCCCGACCGCGTCGCCTGGCATCGTCCGCTGCTCGCGCTCGCCGCTGCCATGGCCCTTCTCGCGATCGTCAGCATGATCGGCCTGGTCGTCGACCACCGCGAGGTGACCGGGCTTCCGCTCTGGGCCAAGCCGCTCAAATTCTCGCTGTCCATCATCATCTACAGCGTCACCCTGGCCTGGCTGATCGGCCTGCTCCGGCGCGGCAGACGCCTGGCCTGGTGGGCCGGCACGATCAGCGCCGTGCTGCTCCTGGTCGAAATGGTCGCGATCGTCGGCGCCGCCGCGGGCGACACGACGAGCCATTTCAACGTCTCGACGCCGTTTCATGCAGCGGTCTGGAGCATCATGGCCGTCTCGATCGTCACGGTCTGGTTCGCGGCGATGGTTGTCGCCGCACTGCTCGTGTTCGGCGGGCGACGGAGCGGCGCTGCGCTCGGCGACCGGGCGCGCACCATCGCCATCCGCTCGGGAATCGTGATCGCCATCATCGGCATGGGCCTCGCCTTTCTCATGACCGGCCCCACCGCAGCCCAGCTCGACAACTTTCAGGGCATCGCCGGCGCCCACACCGTGGGCCTGGCCGACGGCGGCCCCGGCCTGCCGATTCTCGGCTGGAGCACCGTGGCCGGTGACCTGCGCATTCCCCACTTCGTCGGCATGCACGCCCTGCAGTTGATTCCGCTCGCCGCGCTGCTGCCCGAACTGCTCATGAGACGGATGCCCGTGCTCCGTCCCGAACGCACCCGCGTCGGGATCGTGGTCACCCTCACCGCTCTCTACAGCGGCGTTCTTGTCCTGCTCACCCTGCAGGCACTGGCCGGTGAATCCATCGTGCGCCCGACCGTGCTCACGATCACCGTCTTCGCCGTGCTGTACCTGAGCGCCGTGAGTGCCATCACGGTGATTCTGGTGCCGGGGGTGCGGGCCCGGCGGGCAGAACATGCTGGTCAGTGACTGACCGGTGCTGTCACGCTCCGCCGGGGTGACCCAGCTGCTGCGTTCGTGCGATGCGCGCGAGCCGCGCGCGGGCGGCATCCTCTGACGTCGACGACGGGCCGAGCAGGGCGCGCACCACACCGAGAATGAGTCGGGTACCCCAAACAACGGGCAGACGAGACCGCTTGAGGCCGAGCATGTCGCGATACTCGCGCGGGATTGACGCCACGGCGCCGGCGAACATGATGCGGTAGAACGGCAGCATGCCGCGGCTTAGCGGCGGGTAGCGGATGAACCGCACAGCTTCCGCGACGCGGGCGTCACTTTTCAGCGTGCCCGCGCTGCGAAATCCCTCGAGCTGGGCGGCGAGTTCTGCGGCCGAATGCGGGGCGTTTTGCACTCCGATGAGTTCACCGGCCGTGGCCCATTCGTTGACGTACTGGTCGGCTCCGCCGGGGATCGCGTCGCCCCAGAGCAGGTGGGATTGCAGAAAAGCGTCGGTGAAGACGACGTGCACCCAGGACAACAGCTCGGGATCACCCGCAGCGTAGGGGCGTTTCTCACCACGCGCGTCGAGATAGGTACCTCTTACCCGGTCGTGAAAATGAGCGACCCGACCCGATTCTCGCTCGGCGACGACGGTGTCGGCGAACGTCACCGTGATGAGCCACTGAATGGTGCCGGACAGACGGCCGAGGGGATCATCGTGATAGCGGGACCAATCGTGCACGCCGGCCATGGCACCCGGGTGCAGGGTCTGCATGAGCAGCGCGCGAATGCCGGCCACCATTGTTGCCATGCCGCCGTGCACGGCCCAGGCAGCACTCCCGGAGCCGAAGAAGCCGGCGTCGTCGCCGGTCGCGATCTGGCCGACCCATTTCGGTCGACCCTCGCTGTTCCCCGAAAGGGTCACCAGGAGGTGAGAGCGCCAGCTGTCCGTGAATCTTCCCATGCTCGGATGGTAGCCCGGCCTCGCTGGACGCCCGCCGCGAGCGAGCGCCGTGCCCGCGGTGGATTCTCGACGTTCTTCATTGCAACAGGGGCCGGTGCCACCACCGAGAAACCCATCTGGGGACATATCAAAGACGACGAAAAACGAAGACTGACCCGCTTCAGCATGGTCGCGATCGGGCGGCGGAGCCGGCTCTTCCTGCCCGGTTTCGGCGTCGATGGCGCCCTGGCCGGGCGGGAGGTTGGACACGCCGGTTCCCGGTGGCGCGCACACTCTAATTCCCTGCCCGGCACGGCATCCGCTGACACCCGAAGTAGGCTGGTTGGGTGAACAAGCGATACACAATACGATGACCGAGTCCGTGAAGGCAACTGATCTGGCAGCACCCAGTACCAACAGAAAAGTCATCGCGCTGGCCGTCGCCGGCGCCCTCGGCGGGTTTCTGTTCGGGTTCGACTCCTCGGTCATTAACGGCGCCGTCAACGCGGTGCAGCAGGAATTCGGGCTGAACGCCACCCTCACCGGATTCGCCGTGGCCTGTGCGCTGCTCGGTGCGGCAGTCGGAGCGTTCTTCGGTGGGCGTTTCGCCGACCGCTACGGACGCATCCCCATGATGGTGCTCGGCGGCGCCGTCTTTCTGATCAGCTCGATCGGCTCCGGCTTCGCGTTCGGCGTTGTCGACCTGATCATCTGGCGGGTGGTCGGCGGACTGGGTATCGGTCTCGCATCCGTTGTGGCACCGGCCTACATCGCCGAAATTTCGCCCCGACAGATGCGTGGTCGCCTCGGCTCGTTGCAGCAGCTCGCTATCACCCTCGGAATCTTCACGGCCCTGCTCTCCGACGCCGTGTTTGCCGGCAGTGCAGGCGGCGCCGGCAGCGAGTTCTGGTTCGGGCTTGAAGCCTGGCGCTGGATGTTCCTGGCCGGTGCCGTACCCGCCATCGTCTACGGCGGTATCGCATTCATTCTGCCGGAATCCCCGCGTTTTCTCATTCTGAAAGACAAAGAAGCGGATGCCCGAGCCGTCTTCACGCGGCTCTGGCCGAGCGGTGACGTGGACCGCGAGATTCGCGATATGCGCCGCTCGATCAAGGTCGATGCGCGCTCGCATAAGTCCGGGTCGCTGCGCGGCAGCGCCCTCGGTCTCAAGCCGATCGTCTGGGTCGGCATCATCCTCTCGGTGTTCCAACAGTTCGTGGGCATCAACGTGATCTTCTACTACTCAACCACCCTGTGGTCGGCGGTCGGCTTCGCGGAATCGAACTCACTCACCATCTCGGTGATCACCTCGATAACCAACATTCTCGTGACCCTGGTCGCGATCGCCCTGGTCGACCGCATCGGACGGCGCCCGATTCTGCTGACCGGCTCCATCGGTATGACGGTGTCGCTCGCCACAATGGCGGTCGCGTTCAGCCAGTCGGTCACTCTCGACGGTGAGCTCAGCCTCCCCGGAGCCTGGGCCCCGATCGCGCTCGTTGCCGCGAACCTGTTCGTGATCTCGTTCGGTGCGTCCTGGGGACCCGTGGTGTGGGTGCTTCTCGGCGAGATGTTCCCCAACTCGATTCGCGCCAAGGCCCTCGGGTTGGCAGCGGCCGCTCAGTGGATCGCGAATTTTCTCATCACGGTCAGCTTTCCCCCGATGGCGGATGCGTCCCTGCCGATCACCTACGGGCTCTACGCTCTGTTCGCCGGGCTCTCGTTCTGGTTCGTGCTGCGCAAAGTGCCCGAAACCAACGGAATGTCACTCGAGGAAGCCGACACCCTGTTGCCGCCGAAAAACTCGGCCAGAAAGACTGCCTCGAACAACTAGGCATTAAAGCACTGCGCGGTAAGACCCACAAGCCCCCGAACGGGCTGTCGCGTCGGGCGGGGTTTGCGGATAACTTCACAAGACAAGATTGTGGAGTGTGACCATGCCCGAACGTGGATACGCCGTTATATGTTTGAAAACTACCGGACTGTTCCCGTATCAGCGGGATCGGGTCGTCGAGGTCGCCGTGGTGCACCTCGACGAGGGTGGTCGCATTGCCAAGCGCTGGGAAACGGTGATCAACCCCGGAAGCAACGCCGGCGACGTGGCAAACCATGGCGTCAGCACGGCGGAACTGCTGCGCGCGCCGACCTTCGAACAGATTGCACCGCGCCTGGTCGATCTGCTGCGCGGCCGGGTATTGGTGACGCACAACGCCCAGTTCGTCACCGGATTCCTGATGCGCGAGTTCGAGCTGATTGGCTATGCCCCCGGGCGCGGACTGGAGGCGGTCTGCACCATGCAGCTGGCCCGCACGTATTTGCCCGGTGCCGGTCGGCTCCTCGTCGATTGCTGCGCCGCCTACGACATCGAAATCGGACCAGGTCCCGGTGCCCTGGTGCAGGCCGTGGCGTGCGCGAGCCTGCTCGCCGCCTACCTGCACGGCTCGACGACAGCTGCACCGTGGATCGACGCTCTGGACCGTGCCGAGCGTTCTGCCTGGCCGAGAATTGCGGCGGGTACCGACGCCGAGTGGGTACAGCGCGACCCGTCAACTCCGGACGACGTAGTGGTGAGACCGAGCTTCCTGGCCCGCGCGGCCGTGAAACTGCCCGACTACACCGGCCCCGAGGACCACCTCGACTACCTCGCCCTGCTCGATTTGTGCCTGCTCGATCGGGTGCTTTCGCCGCGGGAGACCCGCGAACTGCGGGTCCTGGCCGAATTCAGCGGCATCAATCCCGTCGAGTGCACCGCGCTGCACCGTCGTTATTTCGAGGATCTCGTGCGGGTGGCCTGGTCGAACGGAGCTCTCAGCATCGCGGATTCCGCCGATTTGATCGCGGTCGCACGCATGCTCGACGTCGCTCCGGAGGTCGTGGCCGCAGCACTGGCGGCACCCGCATCGGTGGTGCAGCTGCCGATCGCGTCGATCGACACCGTACTGCTGGAGCAGGGCGACATCGTTGTGCTGACCGGTGACATGGCCCGTGCCCGCTCCGACTGGGGCCGGGAATTGGTCGCCCGCGGTCTGTCCCTGGGCACGGCGGTCACCCTGCGCACCCGGCTGCTCGTGGCCGCGGACCCGGCGTCGCTCACCGGCAAGACCGGCAAGGCACGGGACTACGGCATTCCGATCGTCTCCGAATTCGGCCTGCGCTCTCTCATCGGGGTGCGCTGACCGGACGTCGCGCGGTTTAGATCTGGCCGCGCAGATACTCCTCGACGGTCACTCCGCGAGCCGTAGCCCTCTGCACCAGGCGACGGTGTTCCTCGGCGCTGAGCGACAGCGTCACCCGGTGCAGCTCACTGGTGCTGCGCATCGCGTCGGGGCCGTGCGGGTCGGTGAGGTCGCGGTGGTCCTCGCCGATGTCGTCACCGAGGTCGTCGAACGAGAACAGCTCGTCGTGCGAATAGGCGGCGGCCCGCTCGGTGACCCGGCCCGAGGTGAGGGTCGGCGTGCCCGTGCCGCTCTGCCCGACGGATGCCGCCTCTCGCGCCGGCACCACCGGTTCGGCTGCCGCAGCAGCCCCGGCAAAACCTGGCCCGGCCGGTGCCGGCCGACCGCGCTGAAACGCCTCGGCCGCGCCGCGTGCACGCTCATCGGCAGCCTCGTTGAGCGGATGCCCAATATGCCCCTTGACCCATTCGAAGCGGTACCGGCGGCCGGCGATGGCCGCGTCGATCTCCTTCAGCAGGTCGAGGTTCATCACCGGTTTCCCGTCGCCCTTGCGCCAGCCCTTGGCCTTCCAACCCTTCATCCACTTCGTCACCGAGTTGATCACGTACTGGCTATCGCACAGCACCAGCAGGTCGTCGTCGATGTGTGCTGTCGCCCGAAACAATTCCAGCACGGCCTTCAGCTCGCCCTGGTTATTGGTGGCGTGCTTCCAGCCGCCGGCCGCCCAGGAGGAGTCGTCGACATACCAGGCCCAGCCGGCCGGTCCGGGGTTTCCGAGGGCAGAACCGTCGGCGGCGGCGGTGATCGTCATGTGCGGGCCTTTCAAACAGCGGATACGCAGGGCGCAGGTCGTCCAATTCTGCCACGCCCGGCATCCGCTGCCCGTATCACCGGGCCAGGCCTGGAATGTGTCCGTCATGTAACAGCGCCCCAACACCCCCCTCAACTCGGTGTGATCATCTGGTGATCGAAAGGTAACGGTTGCCACGGTTGCCGGAAACACGCGCTGGCTAACGTCGAGGGAGGGAAGCCGCCCGTGCTGCCCCGCCGCTTTCCGCCACCTCCCGAGGGAACTTCGATGACATCCAGCACCGTTGAATCAGCACCCAACCCGATCGATACCGATGCGGCGGTGCTCGTACACCGTCCCGGCCGGTGGATCGACAATTGGAACCCCGAGAACAAGAAGCAGTGGGACCAGGGCGGCAAACTCATCGCCTCCCGCAACCTGAAATGGTCGATCTTCGCCGAGTTCCTCGGCTTCGTGGTCTGGCAGCTGTGGAGCATCGTCGTCGTGTCGCTGCCGGCCGCCGGTTTCACCTTCTCCACCGCCGAAGTGTTCTGGCTCATCTCCATGCCGAGCCTCGTCGGTGCCACCCTGCGCTTCCCCTACACCTTCCTGGTACCGAAGTTCGGTGGCCGCAACTGGACCATCATCTCGGCCGGACTGCTGCTGATCCCGTCGATCGCCCTCGGCTTCTGCGTCGGTAACCCCGACACCCCGTTCGGCGTCATGCTCTTCGTCGCCGCCCTCGCTGGCTTCGGCGGTGGCAACTTCGCCAGCTCCATGTCGAACATCACCTACTTCTACCCGCAGAGCCAGAAGGGCTACGCGCTCGGCCTCAACGCTGCCGGCGGCAACCTCGGCGCTTCGATGGCCCAGCTCATCGTGCCGATCCTGATCACCCTCGGCGCCGTCGGAACCCTCAACATCTCGCTCGCCGGCTGGTTCTGGGTGCCGCTGATCCTGGTCGCCATGTGGGGCGCCTGGAAGTACATGGACAACCTCACCAACGCCAAGGCCGATTTCGCCGGATCCATCGCCGCCGTGAAGGAGCCGCACTTCTGGATTCTCGCCGTGCTCTACATCGGCACCTTCGGTTCCTTCATCGGCTTCGCGAGCGTCTTCCCCAAGCTCATCGCCGACCAGTTCCCCGCCTACTCCACCTTCCAGGTCGCGTCCGCCTCGCTGTCGCTCGCCTTCATCGGCGCCCTGGTTGGGTCGCTGGCCCGCCCGGCCGGCGGACGCCTGGCCGATCGCTTCGGCGGGGCATCCGTCACCGTCGCTGCCTTCGGCGTCATGGCCGGCGGTGCCCTCGTGGTCGTCGCGGTTCTGCCGCTCGGCAACTTCTGGGCGTTCCTCGGCAGCTTCCTGCTCATCTTCGTCGCCACCGGAATCGGCAACGGTTCGACCTACCGCATGATTCCAAGCGTGTTCTCCGCCAAGAGCGGTGTGAAGGACGCCCATAAGAACTCGGGTGACGTCAACACGCAGCGCAAGACGGCCGCAGCCCTCGGTCTCATCTCCGCAGTCGGAGCCTACGGCGGATTCATTATCCCGCAGGTGCTCGGCTACTCCAAGACCACCACCGGCGACTACTCAAGCGCGATCTATGCCTTTGCCATCGCCTATGTCATCATGATGTGTGTCACCGCCTTCGTCTACCTTCGCCGCGGCTCGTCCGTCGCCGGCCAGAAGATCTAGACCCCATGCCTGTGGCCCGAACCCACTGCCCGTACTGTGCCCTGCAGTGTGCGATGACGCTCAGTCCCGTCGAAATGACGCCGGTTGCTCAGGTAGCCGACAGCGAAGCGGATGCCGCAGCATCCGTTTCGCGGGCCGCGGTGACGGTCACGGGCAGGGACTTCCCGACCAACCGCGGGGGCCTGTGCAAGAAGGGCTGGACCTCGGCCGAATTGCTGGGCTCCCCGGATCGCATTCTCGAACCCCTGCTGCGACAGGCAGACGGTTCCTTCGAGCCGGCCTCCTGGAGCGACGCACTCGACCTCGTCGCCGCGAAACTCCGCGAGACCCGGGCCCAGCACGGAGCCGACGCGGTCGGCGCGTTCGGCGGCGGCGGCCTGACCAACGAGAAGGCCTACCAGCTCGGCAAGTTCACCCGGGTGGCCCTTGGGTCGAGCCGCATCGACTACAACGGTCGGTTCTGCATGTCGAGCGCCGCTGCCGCGGGCGACCGGGCGTTCGGCCTGGACCGGGGACTGCCGTTCCGGGTCGATGAGCTCGACGCGGCCGACACCATTTTGATTCTCGGTTCCAATGTGGCGCAGACCATGCCGCCGTTCATCGGCCACCTCGAGGGCGCTCGCGCCGCCGGCGGCCTCGTGGTCGTCGACCCCCGCCGCACCGCGACAGCGCGGCTCACCGACGACGGCGCCGGCATGCACGTGCAGCCGACCCCGGGCAGCGACCTCGTGCTGCTGCTCGGCCTGACCCACATCGTCATCGCCGAGAAACTGGCCGATCTCGATTATCTGACCAAACGCACCACCGGCTTCGATGCGGTGCGCCGCAGCGTGAGCCAGTGGTGGCCCACCCGGGCGGCGGAACAGACCGGGGTTCCGGTCTGGCAGCTGCGCGAACTGGCCCGGCGCCTCGCCGCCGGCGTGGCGCGGGGAGCCGCAACCGGCTGCGGCACCTACATTCTCACCGGGCGGGGCGTCGAGCAGCACGCCGACGGCACCGACACGGCCACCGCCGCCATCAACCTCAGCCTGGTGCTCGGCCTCGTCGGCACGACGCACTCCGGCTACGGCACGCTCACCGGCCAGGGCAACGGGCAGGGCGGTCGGGAACACGGGCAGAAATGCGACCAACTGCCCGGCTACCGAAAGATCAACGATCCCGCCGCCCGCGCCCACGTCGCCGGGGTCTGGGGTGTCGACCCCGACAGCCTTCCCGGCATCGGCCTTCCCGCGGTCGAATTGCTGTCCTCGCTCGGCGAGCCGGGCGGCATCCGCTGCCTGCTCGTGCACGGCAGCAACGTCGTCGTCTCGGCTCCGAACGCCGACCGGGTTCACGCCGCCCTGAAAACCCTCGACTTCCTGGTCGTCGCCGACTTCTTCTTCTCCGAAACTGCGGTACTCGCCGACGTCGTGCTGCCGGTGACCCAGTGGGCTGAAGAAGAAGGCACGATGACCTCGCTCGAGGGCCGCGTCATCCGTCGCCGCTTGGCCGTCGACGCGCCGGAAGGCGTGCGCAGCGAACTGTGGATCTGGCAGGAACTGGCCCGCCGGCTCGATTCGGCGTCAACGTTCAGTGCCGAGGCGTCCGAGGTGTTCGACGAACTCTGCCGGGCATCGGAGGGCGGCCTGGCCGACTATTCCGGGCTGAGCTATGCGCTGCTCGACTCCGAAGAGCCGGCCTTCTGGCCCTACCCGGTCGGGTCGACCGGAACGCCCCGGCTGTTCCAGCACGATTTCGCCCACCCGGACGGCCGGGCGCACCTCGTGCCCGTCACGGCTCGGCGCCGCGGTGCACCGGCGCAGGTCGGTGGTACCCTCACGCTGATCACCGGCCGCCTGCTCGAGCACTACCAGAGCGGCACCCAGACCCGGCGGGTGCGGGAGCTCGCCGACGCCCAGCCGGAGGCTCGCCTGCAGCTGCACCCGGCGACCGCGGAGCAGCTCGGAATCAGCGACGAGGCCTGGGTCGAGGTCAGCAATGACCGGGGAGCGGTGCGCTGCCGGGCCCAGGTGAGCACCGACATCCGCGTGGACACGGTCTTTTTACCGTTTCACTTTGCCGGCGACCAGCGCGCCAACTTGCTGACCGACGACGAGACCGATCCCGTGAGCGGCATGCCCGAATTCAAGAAGACGACCGTTCGAGTGCGTGCGCTCGTGGAAGCAGGCGCCCATGTCTGAACACCTCAACCCCGAGCGCATCGTGCTGGTCGGCTACGGCCCAGTCGGTGCCCGTTTCGTCGACGAGCTGCTGCCGCTCGTGCGGGCCGGCGCGGCGACGCTGACCGTGGTCGGGGCCGAGAGCGCGGACGCCTACAACCGGGTGTTGATCGCCGAATATGCTGTCGGCCATGCCGATCGGGACACTCTCGAGATCACCGACCCGCTCGCCGCGCGGGGCGCCGGCGTGCACCTGCGCTTGGGCCTGAGCGTCACGGCCATCCTCCGCAGTCGCCGTTCGGTGTCGCTCAGCGACGGCACACTGTTAGCCTACGACCGGCTCGTGCTCGCCACCGGCGCGCGTGCCAACGTGCCCACCCTCGACACCAGCGGCGCCCCGCTCCCGCGCGGGGTCACCGTGCTTCGTGACCTTGACGACGCGCAGCGGGTGCTCGCGGCCGTAACTGCCGGAGCCCGCATCGTTGTACTCGGCGCCGGCGTGCTCGGCATGGAGATCGCCCTCGCCGCGGCCGACGCCGGGGCCGAGGCCTGTGTGGTCTATCACGGAGAGATTCCCATGGCACGCAACCTCGACCGCAGCGGCGGCAGCGTGCTCGCGCAGAGCGCGCGGCGGTCCGGCGTGACGATGGTGAATCACTCCCGCGCCGAAAGCCTGCTCTTTCACCAGGACGACGACGGCGTGGACCGGTTCGATGCCCTGATCTGTGCTGACGGCAAGCAGATTCACGGCGACCTGCTGCTGCTCTCCTGCGGTGTCGGTGCTCGCACCGAGCTCGCCCAACTGGCGGCACTGCCGGTGTCGACCGGAATCCTGGTCGATGAAAACCTGGCGAGCTGGGGCGACCCGCGCATCTACGCGATCGGCGACTGCGCGCACGTGGCTCCTGCGCCTCGCGCCGGCGATTCCACCGCGCTGCCCTCCGGCGGGCCAAGCGGCCTGATCGGGCCGGGCTGGCGTCAGGCCGACTGGCTCGCCGCGCGATTCGCCGCCGAGGTGCTCGGCCGGGGCGAGGCGTTGCCGCTGGCGGCTTCGATGTCTGCCGTGGTCATGCTGAAGGCAGAGGGCATCGACGTCGTGTCGGCGGGAAATACCGGTGCCGACCCGTGGGATCGTGCCGTCGATGAGCACGCTGCCGGCTGCTCCGGGGCGCCGCTGAGCGTGTCACAATGGGCCGACCCCGAGCACGGTCGCTACGTGAAAATGGTAACCCGCGACGGTATTCTCGAGGGCTTTGTCTGCGTCGGCATGCCGCGCACGGCCGCCGAACTCACGCTGCTGTTCGAACGTGGCAGCGAACTGCCATTCGATCGCTCCGTACTGCTGCGCTACGACGGGCCGGACTACGAGCCCTCCGCGGGCAGTTCGTTCGCCCTCGATGCGACCGTGTGCTGGTGCAACGGGGTCACGGTCGGAGCCATCGCCGACTCGGCCGCGGCCGGAAACACCAGCGTCGCCTGCATCAGCACGGCCACCAGGGCCGGCACCGGATGCGGCGGCTGCAAAATGCGCATCGGCGACGTTCTCGAGCACTTCGTCACGGCCGAACCCGCCGCGGGAACCGCCGGGTAGGCATCCGTTTCACCCGGATTTCTAGGGGAAATCTTACAACCCAAGAAAATGCTGAGCTTTACCCGGTTTCGCCACGGGTGTGGCCGTTACACTGCTGCACGACCGACTTGATTCGAGGGAGAATTTACATGCTCAGCAACCTGACCGGATGGCATTTTCTAATCATTCTCGTTGTGATACTGCTGTTGTTCGGCGCTCCGAAACTGCCAGGGCTCGCCCGCAGTCTCGGTCAGTCGATGAAGATCTTCAAGAGCGAGATCACGCCGGAACGCACCGAGGAAACACCGACCGAGAAAAGCTCCGGCACCGATTCGAGCGGCACGCCGAACCCGAAGGTCTAGGCCAGATGGTCGTGCAGGGGGTGCGGAGCGCCCCGGATAAAGGTGCGAACAAGCGCACAGGCAAGATGTCTCTCGGCCAGCACCTGCTGGAGTTGCGCAAGCGGCTCTTTCTGGCGGCCCTCGGCATCCTGGTCGGCGCGATCGCCGGCTGGTTTCTGTCGAGCTTCGTCTGGGACGGCCTGCGCGAGCCGATCTACGCGATCGTGCGCGCCCAGAATCGCAACGCGCAAATCAACTACCCCGACATCACGAGTGCGTTCGACCTCAAACTGCGCATCTCCTTCTATGTCGGCCTGATCGTCTCGAGCCCGATGTGGCTCTACCAGATTTTCGCCTTTCTCACCCCCGGGCTCACCCGCAAAGAAAAGCAGTACACCTTCGGTTTCTTCTTCACTGCCGTGCCACTGTTTCTGGCCGGGTGCGCGGCCGGCTGGTACGTGCTGCCGCACGTGGTCGAGCTCATGACGAGCTTTGCGCCCCGACAGGATGCTGCGCTCATCAACGCGCAGAACTACTTCGACTTCGTGCTCAAGCTCATGATCGCCATTGGAATCGCGTTCGTGCTGCCGGTGTTCATTGTGCTGCTGAACTTCGCCGGCGTGATCAGTGCGCGCTCCATCATCAAATCCTGGCGCGTGGCGATGCTCGTCATTATTCTGTTCACCGCCATCGCGACCCCGGCCGCCGACCTGGTATCGATGTTCCTGCTCGCCATTCCCATGGTGGTGCTGTACTTCGCCGCTTACGGTATCGCGGTCCTCCACGATCGCCGGGTGGCTCGCCGGTTACCCCCGGTCGGCAGCGACGGCCTCCTGCTCTGACTCGATGCCTGGCACGAGCCGGCGCAGGCCGCAGGCATCCGCTGGCTGGCGCCCAGTCGCGCCGGAAAACGTGCAGCACGTGCAAACAAAAAAAGTGAGCATAATTCTTATCGTTTGCTTACGTGCGTGTCCAGCCATCCGGGAGATTGATTTGAGCGGGTAGGTTGCCGTTGTTACTTCAGACACACCCGGCACATTCGCCAATCGACAGGAGAACAAGGATGTTTGATCAGGGTTTCATTACCAGCGCTATCAACCGCAGTGCAGAGAATTCTTCGGACCGCCGAAACTTTCTGCGGGCGGCTGGTGTGGCCGGGTTCGGGGTGGGAGCGGCGATGCTCGCCACCGGCGGCCCAGCGCTCGCCGCGGAATCGACCGGCCCGGCAGCCGCGCCGAGTGACGCGTCCATTTTGAACTTCGCCCTCAATCTTGAGTACCTCGAGGCAGAGTTCTATCTGCGCGCCACGACCGGAAGCGGGCTGCCCGACAGCCTCACCACCGGAACGGGTACCCGCGGTGGCGTGACTGGCGGTCGCATGGTGCATTTCAAGACGTCGATCATCAAGAAGTACGCCGATGAGATCGCCGCCGACGAGAAGGCCCACGTGGCGTTCCTGCGTTCTGCGCTCGGCAGTGCGGCCGTGTCTCGCCCGAAGATCAACCTCGACGCGAGCTTCACCGCTGCCGCCCAGGCAGCGGGGCTGATCAAGGCGGGCGAGAAGTTCGACGTCTACGCGAACGAGGCGAACTTCCTGTTCGGTGCCTTTATCTTCGAGGACGTCGGAGTTACCGCCTACAAGGGCGCAGCGCCGCTGATCACGAACAAGACCTACCTCGAGGCCGCTGCGGGCCTGCTGGCGGTCGAGGCCTATCACGCCGGGGTCATCCGCAGCACGCTCTATGCCCTCGGTATCGCGCTTCCGTCGGTGTACAGCACCGCGCAGGCAATCTCCGATGTGCGCGACGCCGTCGACGGTCCGACCGACCTCGACCAGGGCATCGGCAACGCGTCGAAGGCCAACCTCGTGCCGACCGACGCCAACGGCCTGGCCTTCAGCCGCAGTGCCGCCCAGGTGCTCAACATCACCTACCTCAACGCGGCCCCGGTGCGTTCGGGTGGGTTCTTCCCGGCCGGCGTGAACGGTGTCATCAACACCAGCGGCGCCAACGGCTAGCCCGTCATTTCACGGAGCGCGGGAGTTCCGGCGTACCTCCCGCGCGGCGGGAGCGACCCGCATCCGCTCAATGGTGTTTTACTGGTGCCATGGACGCCGCCACCCAGTCAATGATTGACAACCTGCCCCAGAACACCGGCCGAAACCTGACGGACTGGTTCACCGTGTTGGAAGCCACAGGCCTCGACAAACACACCGTACTGATGAACCAGCTCAAGACCGAGCACGGGGTGAGCCATGGTTTCGCGAACTTCATCGTGCTGCAATTTCGGGCTCGCGGAGTTTCGCAGACCGCCGACGCCCTCGTCGACGCGCAGTACATCGGCGCCAAGGCGGCCCTGCGACCGGTCTATGACGCGCTGATCGATGCGGTCACCGAATTCGGTTCCGACGTCGAGGTCGCGCCGAAGAAGTCGAGCGTGTCCCTGCGACGCCAGAAGCAGTTCGCCCTGATCGAACCGGCCAGCGCCAAGCGCCTGCAATTGGGTATCAATCTGGCGGATGCGCCGCCCACCGACCGCCTGCTGCTGGCCGGCGGCATGTGCACCCACAAGGTCTCGGTGACCAGACGAGCCGAGGTCGACGACGAACTGCTCGGCTGGCTGCACGCTGCGTATGAGGGCAACTGACATGCGCATCGCGACAGGTCTGCGACGCACCCTGATGCGGATGCCGGTGCTGCTGTACCGACGCAGCAACGGGCGCATCGGGGGTCGAATTCGCGGAGTGTCGGTGCTGCTGCTCACCGTGGCCGGGCGCACAACCGGGGTGCCGCACACCGTGCCGGTGAGTTATTTCGAGCACGACGGCGCGTTCTTGGTGGTCGGCTCGGGTGGGGGATCGGCGACCGAACCACAGTGGTTCCGCAATCTGCGCCAGGCGGCGGAGGCCGAGGTACAGGTGGGGCCGAGAACACTGACCGTGACGGTGCGGGTGGCCGCTGACGCCGAGCGGGCGACGCTGTGGCGTGACGTGATCGTCGCTAGGGCGCCGTTCTTCGCGCCCTACGAGCACAAGGCTGGCCGCACTGTACCGATCGCGGTGCTTCGCCCCCGGTAGAGCGGACCGAAAGTTTGCTACGACACGGACATCGAAATTTCGTGCAGCCCGGTGGCTCCGTCGGGGGCGACGTCGGCGGTGGCCGACGTTTGCACGAGACCCTCGGCATCCGTTGCCCGCACCTTGACGGTATGGTTTCCGCTGGTCGCATCGCTCCAGGTGTAGGCCCACTGCCGCCAGGTGTCGACGGAGAGCGCATCGGCGAGGGTGGCGTTCTGCCACGGGCCGTCGTCGATCTGCACGGCGACACTGCTCACTCCCACGTGCTGCGACCAGGCAACGCCCGCGATGACGACGGATCCGGCGGGCACCGAGGTGCCATCGCGCGGCACGTCGACCCGGGAGGACAACTTGACCGGCCCGAGTTCGGACCATCCTCGCGGAGTCCAGTATCCCTGCTCCTGGTCGAAGCGGGTGAGTTTGAGTTCGACGACCCACTTCGTCGCCGAGACGTAGCCATACAGCCCGGGCACGACCATGCGCACCGGGTAACCGTGCTCGAGCGGCAGCGGCTCACCGTTCATGCCCACGGCAAGAATGGCGTTGCGGCCGTCGGTCAGCGCTTCGATCGGGGTGCCGGCGGTGAAGCCGTCCTGGCTGGTGGACAGCACCATGTCGGCGCCGCTCGTGGGTTTGGCCCGAGCGAGCAGCTCGCGAATGGGGTAGCCGAGCCAAGTGGCGTTGCCGATGAGGTCGCCGCCGACGTAGTTGGACACGCAGGCCAGGGTGGTCGTGCTCTCTTCGAGTGGAAGGGCCAGAAGTTCGGGGAAGTCGATCTCGATCTCGTTCTCGACCATGCCGGTGATTTTCAGCCGCCAAGTCGTGGGATCGATCCGAGGCACGCTCAGTGCGGTGTCGATACGATAGAAATCCGCGTTCGGCGTGATCAGCGGGGTGATGCCCGCCACGTCGAGGCTCGCCCCGGCCGGTATTGCGGCCTGCCGAACGGATGCCCCGGGCAGCGTGAAGAGGGCGCGCGCGGCATCCGCTGCCCTGGTCGCTGCTGCGCTGAGCTGCCCACCGATCAGGGCCAGTAGCCCGATGCCGGCGGTGACGCAGGTGTAGACGAGAAAACGGCGGCGGTCGGGGCCGGGCGTCTCGGCGCGGTCCGAGGTATCAAAGGGTGCGCCGGGTTTGAGCGCCCCGTCGGGCGTGGCGGCGGTGCTCCCGGTGGCTCGAAGTATCGGCAGCCTCGTGGTGAGGAAGGTCAGCGCGATCGCGGCGACCCCCATGGCGACAACCGCCGGAACCGCGTCGAGGGTGGAGGCGCTCGAGCGGGACAGCGCCGCGAACAGGGCGATCGTGCCGATCAAAACGACGAGCAGACGGCCGAAGGGTGGGCGCCTCGATTCAAGGATGCCGGCCAGGGCAGCGACCACGGCCAGCACGAGCACGATGGTGACGACGAGCACGATCTTGTCGGCCGTGCCGAACAGGCCGATCACGAGTTCTTTGACACCGGGCGGAACAATGTCGATGACGAGCGCGCCGACGGTCAGCACGGGGCTCGCGCCGGGGGCGAGCCATGCGGCGGTCAGCTCGGCCAACCCGAGGCCGGCCAGGGCGGCGGCGAGCCCTGCGGCCGCCGGGCGCCAGAGGGGCCGGGCGCGGCGGGGGGTCGCAGCCGCAACGGTATTGGGGGTGACATAAACCATGCTGCCAGCCTAGAACCGGCGGCTGTGATTACTACTGTGCCCAGGGTCCGCTCCGGTTTCGTCAGACATCCGTCACATCTCGTCACGCCGGTTGGTGGCCAATTCAGGAAACACCGAAAATGCCCGATTCTGCCCTCGTAGAGAACCTTGCGGCGCGGATTTCCTGAATCAGCCGCCGGGGGAGGGCTGCGGGGGACCGTTCGGGGGCGCGAGCGGCAGAAGTAGTGCACTGTTAAGGGACTATGTCTTTGCTTGCGCGCCTCGAAAACGAAACCGACCCCGACGTTCTCTTCGAGGCGTTCGAATCCTGGGCGACCGACCAGGGCCTCACCCTGTACCCGGCGCAGGAGGAAGCGGTCATCGAGATCGTCTCCGGCGCCAACCTGATCCTCAGCACCCCGACCGGAACCGGCAAATCGCTGGTGGCCGTCGGCGCCCACTTCGCGGCACTCTCGGCCGGCAAGCGCAGCTTCTACACCGCGCCGATCAAAGCCCTCGTCAGCGAGAAGTTCTTCTCCCTGGTCGAGACTTTCGGAGCCGAGAACGTCGGCATGATGACCGGCGACTCGAGCGTCAACGCGGATGCCCCGATCATCTGCTGCACCGCCGAGATTCTCGCCAACCTCGCGCTGCGCAACGGCGAAGACACCGAGGTCGACCTCGTCGTAATGGACGAGTTCCACTTTTATGGCGACCCGGAACGCGGCTGGGCCTGGCAGGTGCCGCTGTTGCTCCTGCCGCGCGTGCAGTTCATTCTCATGTCGGCGACCCTCGGCGACGTGAAATTCATCAGCGATGACCTGACCCGGCGCACCGGGCGGCCCACGGCCGTGGTCACCGGGGTGGAACGCCCGGTTCCGCTGAGCTACTACTACGAGCAGACGCCGGTGCATGAAACGGTCGAAGAGCTGCTGCACACCGACAAAGCGCCGGTGTATATCGTGCACTTCTCCCAGGCGGCCGCCCTGGAACGCGCGCAGGCCCTCGCGAGCGCCAAAGTCGCCACTCGTGAACAGCGCGACGTCATCGCCGAGCTGATCGGCGAGTTTCGGTTCACGACGAGCTTCGGCAAAACCCTGTCGCGGCTCATTCGCATGGGAATCGGCGTGCACCACGCCGGCATGCTGCCCAAATATCGTCGGCTGGTCGAGCAACTCGCCCAGCGCGGCTACCTGCGGGTGATTTGCGGCACCGACACCCTCGGCGTCGGCATCAACGTACCGATTCGCACCGTGCTGTTCACCGCCCTCACCAAGTACGACGGTGTGAAAATGCGCCAGGTGAACGTGCGGGAGTTCCACCAGATTGCCGGGCGGGCCGGGCGGGCCGGCTACGACACGGCCGGCACGGTGGTGATCCAGGCGCCGGAGCACGAGACCGAGAACCTCAAGGCCATCGAGAAGGCTGGCGACGACCCGAAGAAGAAGCGCAAGATCGTGCGCAAGAAGGCGCCGGACGGCTTCGTGTCCTGGGGCGAACCAAGCTTTCGACGCCTGGTCGATGCCGAGCCCGAGACCCTGACCTCGAGCATGCAGATGACAGCGGCGATGCTCATCAACGTAATCGGGCGCGGCGGCGACGCTTTCGCCCACGTGCACTCCCTGGTCTTCGACAACCACGAACCATGGCGCCGCCAGTTGGTGCTGGCCCTGCGCGCCCTGGGCATCTACAAGACGCTGCGCGAGGCCGGCATTGTGGAGCAGAGTGCGAGCGGCAGCATCCGCCTGACGGTTGATCTGCAGGCGAACTTTGCGCTCAACCAGCCGTTGTCACCGTTCGCGCTGGCCGCGTTCGAACTTCTCGATCCGGAATCGCCCACTTATTCGCTCGACATGATCTCGATTCTGGAGTCGACCCTCGACAACCCGCGGCCCGTACTTATGGGCCAGCAGTTCGCCGCCCGGGGTGAGGCTGTGAACGCGATGAAGCGTGAAGGAATCGAATACGACGAGCGGATGGCGCTGCTCGAGGAGATCACCCACCCCAAGCCGCTCGAAGAACTGCTGAACTACACCTTCGACACCTACAAGGCCTCGCAGCCGTGGATCGCGGACTTCGAGCTTCGGCCCAAGTCCGTGGTGCGCGACATGTATGAGCGGGCGATGTCGTTCGGCGAGTTCATCGCGTTCTACAAGCTCGCCCGCAGCGAGGGCGTGGTGTTGCGCTACCTGTCGGACGCCTATCGGGCCGCCCGGCAGACCATTCCCGACGAGGCCAAGAACGAAGACCTGCTTGACCTGATCGAATGGCTCGGCGAACTCGTGCGTCAGGTGGACTCGAGCCTGCTCGACGAGTGGGAAGAGCTGCTGCATCCTGACCTTGCCGCGCACGAAGCGGATGCCCACGCGATCCTGCCTCCGCCGCCTCGCCGCCTCACCACCAACGTTCGGGCCTTCCGCATTCTGGTGCGCAACGAGCTGTTCCGCCGAGTACAGCTGGCCGCGCTGGAACACTACGACGAACTCGGCGAACTCGACCGCGAGCATGGCTACTCGGCCGATGTCTGGGCCGACGCGATGGACGGCTACTTCGACGAGCACGACGAGCTACTCACCGGCGGAAACGCGCGCAGCTCCGACCTGCTCATGATCGAGGACGGCGTCGAGGAGTGGACCGTGCGGCAAATTTTCGACGACCCGGCCGGCGACCACGACTGGGGGATCAGCGCGAGCGTGAACCTGGCCGATTCCGACGAGCTCGGCGCGGCGGTCGTGCGCGTCACCGGGGTGAACCGGCTCTAGGGTTTACACACCGGGCGCGTTCAACGGTGCGTTGGCGTCGGCAGCCCACTCATTAAGTGAACCGTCGTAGATCGATACGTGTGTGTTGCCGGCACGGACAAGGGCAAGGGCGCTCGCGGCCGCAGCGATGCCGGCGCCGCAGTAAGTCACGAGGTGCTCGGAAGTGACCGATGCGGCGGCAGAGCGGGCCGGGAGAAGTGCCGCGTCGAGCGGGGACCCGCGCAGGAAAGCGTTTGTGGCCGGGTCGACGAGTGTGCCAGCGGGCAGACTGACGCTGCCGGGAATGTGCCCGGGCCGGGGTCGCGAGCCGGTCGTTCCGGCGAATTCCGCCGGCGGCAGGGAACAGACGAGGGCGGCGTTCGCTGTTCCAGCCACGATCGACTCGACGAAGGCCTTGTCGACCCACAGCTCGGGACGAGGCGTGGCAGTGAAACCGGCGGCCATTCGCGGGCGCACGCCGCCGGTAGCGAAGGGACGAGTTTCGGCGTGCCACTTACTGAGGCCCCCGTCGAGTACGGCGACATCGTCGTAGCCGAACGCGCGGAACAACCACCAGATGCGGGCCGCCCACTGGCCGATCGCGGCGTCGTAAACGATCACGGTTGTGCCGTTGTCGACACCAACGGATGCCGCAGCCTTCTCAAACAGGTCGGCGCTGGGTTTTGAGAAATCAAACTCACCAGCCGGGTCGGAGAACACCTCGAACAGGTCGGCGAACACGGCCCCCGGGATGTGTCCCTTGGTGAGGTAATCGTCTCGCCCACTGACGTAGCGGGGGCCAGCGGCGCCGGATTCGGTCGTGGACGGGGCCAGGGCGAACACTGTGGCATCGAGAATGACCAGGTTGTCGGAACCGAGATGGTCGGCTAGCCACTGCGTTGAGACAGCAGGGCTGGAAACGACGGGGCTGGAGACGACGGGGCTGGAGACGACGGGGCTGGAGACGACGGGCGAAGATGGAACGGGTGAACTCATGCTTCAAGGCTAGCGGCGGCCACCGACACCGGGTGGAACCGGGCTGGAATGAGTCGTCCGGCGACGCAGTGAGTCAGCGACACCGTGCTACAGCACGCCGGACTTCGGCGGCATCGGACTTCGGCGACACAGTGGCACTGGCGCCGTCGGCACCCGCAGGCTAGCGTGTGGTGGTCCAGTCCAGGTTGATGATCTGCTTGATGTAGATGTTCTCGCCGAGCCCGGGCACCGAGGGGTTCATGGTGAGCAGCAACTGCACCGGAATATTGAACCGTTGGGCAATGTCGAAAAATGCGTCGCCCTCGACCACAGTGTAGGTGAGCAGCGCCCCGGCGCCATCAGCCGTGGTGGTGCCCCGGGCACCGGGCGTGCTGCCTTGGTCGACGGCGGGGCCCTGCGGCAAGGGCACAGGTTCCGCGTTGGGAATGAGGTCGGGCACCGTCGGGTTCGGAATGAGCGCCGCCTCCTCGGTGGGAGTGGGAGAGGGCGTCGGCGTCGGTGTGGGGCTGGGCACCGGAGTCACGGTGGGCGTGATGGTCACCGTCACGGCCGGTGTCGGTTCGCCGGCGCAGCCAACCATCGTTACGAGCAGGAGAGCGGCACCAATGATGCCCCACGGACGGCGTGAGAGTGTGCTGCGAATGATTCAACCCTTTCAAGAGGCGTGCTGCGACCTCGTCGATGCACACGTTCAGCCAGCTTAGGCCGCTGACGTGGCGCCGCCACAGAACGGCCTACCCCCGTTCAGGGCACATGCTCAGCACTCGACGACGTTCACCGCGAGTCCGCCCTCGCTGGTTTCTTTGTACTTGGTCATCATGTCGAGTCCGGTCTGCCGCATGGTTTCAATGACGGTATCGAGCGAGACCAAGTGGGTTCCGTCGCCGTGCAGCGCCAGCCGGGCTGCCGACACGGCGGTCGACGAGGCAATGGCGTTGCGCTCGATGCAGGGGACCTGCACGAGGCCGCCGACCGGATCGCAGGTGAGCCCGAGGTGGTGCTCCATGGCAATCTCGGCCGCATTCTCCACCTGTCGTGGAGTGCCGCCGAGCACAGCGCAGAGCGCGCCGGAAGCCATGGCGCAGGCCGCGCCCACCTCGGCCTGGCAGCCGCCCTCGGCTCCGGAGATGGACGCATTGGCCTTCACCAGCGACCCGATGGCCACAGCGGTGAGCAGGTACCGACGGATGCCGGCGGCATCCGCTCCGGGGACGAAGCGCAGGTAGTAGTGGCCGACGGCCGGGATGATGCCGGCCGCCCCATTGGTCGGCGCGGTTACCACCCGGCCGCCGGCCGCGTTTTCCTCGTTCACGGCGAGCGCGAAGGCGTGCAGCCATTCGGTCGAGGTGTCGCGGTCGTGTAGCGGCAGCCCATCATATTCCTCCAGGCGCATACGTACAGCGGCGGCCCGACGCTTGACCTTGAGGCCGCCCGGCAGAGTTCCCGTGTGATTGAGCCCGGCCTCCACGCAGGTGTGCATGGCATCCCAAATGGCGTCGAGGCCAGCGTCGAGCGCTGCGGTGCCGTGTATCGCCTCTTCGTTGCGGCGGGCGACGTCGCAGATGGTGAGGTCGTGGGCGTCGCACAGGGCGAGCAATTCGGTACTGGAATCGTAGGGGAGCGGCTGGGTGACACTGGCCTGGGCACTCGAGCGTTCGGTGCCGCGGCGGATGAACCCGCCGCCGATCGAGTAGAACGTCTCCTCGAGCAGCGGGGCGGCATCCGCTGGGCTGTCGGACGACCAGGCCGAGAGGGTGAGCGCGTTGGGGTGGCCGGGCAGACGGGTGCGCGGCTCGAAGCGCACGTCGTCCACGCTAATCGGAATGCGGTGCCCGCCGAGCAAAGTGAGGGTGGCACCCTCGCCAAGGCCAGACCAGGCTGAACGCACCTGGTCGGGGTCGCAGGTCTCCGGGCGCAGCCCGGTCAGCCCGGCGAGGACGGCATCGGGCGTGCCGTGGCCGAGACCGGTTGACCCGAGCGATCCAAACAGGGAACAGCGGATGCGCCCCACCTCGGCCAGGCGGCCGGTGGACACGAGGTTTTCGGCGAAAACGCGGGCAGCACGCATCGGACCCACCGTGTGGGAACTGGACGGGCCGATTCCAATGGAAAATAGGTCCAGGGCTGAGACGTACGCTGTCATCGTCTTCATATTACGGCACCCGCACGCGTGGGCTTAACCCAACAACGCCCCGCACCGTGAGGTGCGGGGCGTTACGCGGCCGGTCCACCCGAAGGACCGGCCGAGAATGGTGGCTACGCGATGGTGAACGTGATGGTCGACACGTAGGGGTTGACGGCGGTGCTGCCGACCGCGGCCGAGAAGTTCGAGCGGAAGGTGTTGGCCGGGATGTTCAGGCTGAAGGTCGGGGTGAGGGTGTAGGTGCCCTTGCCGAGGGTCGCCGTGCTGACGAGTGTTGCACTGGTCTGGCCAGCTGCGGGCAGGACAACGGGGCTGGCGAGAGGTGCCGGGTCGGAACCGGTGCCAGCGGTGATCACGCCAGGCGTGATGGTGAGGTTTTCGGCCGGCAGGGTGCGAGCGATGGTGTCGACCGTCCCAGCAGCGCTGACGAAGTCGGTGGCGCTGACCGAGAGTGACCAACCGGCGTTGGTGCCGCGGGCGTTCGTGATGGTCCACGGCGCGGGGGTTCCGGTAGAGGCCTTGGCGCTGACGCCGTCAAGTGCGACGCCGGTCATGTTCTTCGGCGTGGTTCCGTTGGCGGTGAGGTTGCCGGCGCTGACCGTAGCGTCGACCGTGTCGGTCGTCGCTTGGGCGGGGGAGAGGGCGACGCTGAACAGGATTCCGGTGGCGATGATGATTCCTGCAGTCTTCGTGAATGCGCGCATGGTGTGCCCTTCTATTGATGCTGGTGATGCAGTCACGCGAAACAGCGTGGCCACGCAAGTGTGGGGTAGTGGATGTCGCAGGTTACAAACCGAACTCGTTATCCGCTAAGACTGAGTTCCGGAGGCGATAAATCAATCCTCACACGGGGGACACGCAAAAAGTGGGTTCGTCACGCAGGGTTGAATCAGCGTTAGCTCAAGGTTGGCGCAATGCCCAGAATGGGGGCTGGCGCGCAACGGAACCGGTCAGGAAATGGTGAACGTGATCACCGTGACGTAAGGGTTCATGGTTGATGCGTCGATAGCACCCGAGTAGTTCGACCGGTACGCGTTGGCCGGAATCATGAGGCTGTAGGCCGGCGTGAGCAGGTAGGTGCCCCGGTTCGGGCCCGACGTGGCGATCAGGGTCTGTGGGCTGGCGGACAGGGCGAGCGTGGGCGCGGTGATGCCGGTCGCGGCATCGGTGTTGGGGCCGGTCGTGATCGCCCCCGGTGTGATGGAGAGGTTCTCGACAGGCAACACCCGCTCGACGGTTTCGACCGTGCCGACCGCGCTGGTCGGCGCGGTCGCGCTCACCGAGAGGGTCCAGGCTGCTCCGGTGCCGCGCGCGTCGACGATCGACCATTGGCTCGACAACCCCGTGGCGAACTGGCTGTCCGTGCCCAACAGGGTCACCGCTGACAGCGTCGCGCCGGCCGTTGTGGCGGTGAGGTCACCGGCGGCCGGCGCCGGACTGGTGGAACTTGCCGTGCTCATGCTCACGGCGCCGTTCGCCGTCAGTGCCCGTCCGACGAATCCGACCCCGGCCCCGATCGAGATCGCGGCCATGCCGACGATCGTTCCTGAGAAAGCGGATGCCGCCCCCAGCGACACTGCCCCGGCGATCTGCCAATAGACCCGCGAGGCCTGCGCCCCGTTGGTGAGAACGACGATGCTGCCCGCGGCTGTGTTGAAGGCCGCATCCACCTGGATGATGAAGATGGCGTTGGGGTTGCCCTGGCCGTCGAGGGTGAGTGTCGTGCTGATCGCGAGGGCCGCGGTCGACTTGTAGACCCCCGATGTGAGCGTGCGGCCGGCGAGGTCGCCCGAAATCGCAGCGGTCGCCGGCCGCGCCGCGGCGTCCTTGTAGGCTGCGGCGAGGTCGATCTGGGCGGCGGCAGCGGCGGTGTCGCCGCCGTGGATGGTGCCCGTCAGCACTCCCGGCGGAAAGCCGGTGACCGCAGTGCCCGGGCTCACGCCGATATCCCCGTCCAACGACGAGTTTCCGGTGTTGGCGACCGATGTCGTCGCGAGAATCGCGTACGTGCTCGCGCTGCCGAGATTGACCACCGGTTCCGTCGTGAAGGCGTTGCTGCCCAGGGCGACGGTGCCGGATCGGGTGAGGGCGCGGCCGGTGAAACTCGTATGGGTGCCCACGGTGATGGCGCCCTGACCGACGATGATGCCCGAGAAGGCGGATGCCGCGCCCAGCTGCACGACGCCATCCACCTGCCAGAACACCCGCGAGGCCTGCGCCCCATTGATGAGCCGCACCGTGGTGCCGGCGCTCGTCGTCAGGTCTCCGTCGAGCTGGAAGATGAAGACGGCATTCGGGTTGCCCTGACCGTCGAAGGTGACGGATGAACCCACGGTCAGGCTGCCCGGGGCGGCATACACTCCAGCATTGTAGGTTTGCCCACCCAAATTTCCGCTCAAGGTGGCGGTGGGGGTGCGTGCGGCCGCATCGTTGATGGCGAGCTGTAGGTCGATCTGCGCCTGCGCACTCTCGGCCGTGCCGAGGTGGGTGCTGCCTGTGACGAGCCCGGGTGGAAATCCGGACACGCTGGTAGCGGGGCTCACTCCGAGAAAGCCGCTCAGGGTCGTTCCGCCTGAATTCACAACGGATGCCCCGGCCAAAACCGAATAGCTGCCCGCGGTTCGCAGGTTCAGCGGTGGCTCGGTCATGAATATGTTGCTCGCCATGGAGATGGCGCCATCGGAAGTCAGCGCGCGGCCGATCAAGGTCGTTCCGGCCCCGATCGAGATGGCGGCGAGGCCGAGGATGTTGCCGGTGAACGACGAGGCCGCGCCGAGGGAGACCGCGCCGACCACCTGCCAGAAAACGTTCGAGGCCTGGGCCCCGTTGGCGAGCACAATGCTGCTGGCCGCCGCGGTGTTGAACGCCGCGTCGATCTGAAAGATGAAGACGGCGGTGGGGTCGTTCTGGGCGTCCAGCGTGAGGGTGGTGCTAACGGCGAGGGCCGCGGTGGACTTGTAGACGCCGGCCGTGAGGGTGCGCCCGGCCAGGTCACCGGCCAGGCTGGTGGTTGGTACCCGGCCGGCGGCGTCAGTATATGCGGCGACGAGGTCGGCCTGGGCGGCAGTGGCGTGGCTGTCGCCGGCGTGGATGCTTCCGGTCAGGATTCCGGGCAGGAATCCGGTGATCGCGGTGCCCGGGCTGGTTCCGGCGTTGCCGCTCAGCGCGCTGGTGCCGGTATTCGCGATGGCGTTCCTGGCGAGTACCGAATAGCTGCCGGCCGTCTTGAGGTCGACCGTCGATGTGGCAGCCTCGGCGCGGGACTGCGGCACGAGCAAACCGCCTAAGAGCACGAGAATCGTGAGGGCTGGCAGGGCGATGAGGTGTGTTCGGCGGCCCCCGAATCGCGCTGGGCGGCGTCGGGGTGTGTGCGGGTGAGTCATCGCCGTAGTCGACGCAGGGGCGCGTCGTTATCGGAGTCGGCCAGCTCGGCCAGGTCGGCCTGCGGGGTTTGGGCGGTCTGCGCGACCTGAGCGAGGGCCCGGCGGGCGCGCCGCACAAACACGGTCAGGCGCCAGGCGCCGAACGCGATCAGCGCCACGAGCAGCAGCAGGATCAGCAGGATCCACCACGGCACATAGTTGAAGGTGGTGCTGATCTGCTCGGTTCCCGCGTCGGAGATCAGTTCGGCGTCGGCGCTTCCGACCTGAATGAACGCAGCCTGCGGCAGCGTGGCCTCCAGATTGAGCGTGGCGCCGGGGAGGATGCTCTCCGGCGTCGCGAATTGCAGTTCCGTCGTGACACCGATCAGGCTGTTCAGGCCCAGGTGCGCCGTCGGATACAGAATGGTGTTGCCGGTGTTCTCGATGGGCAGCGTGAAGGTGACCTCGTCGCCGGAGCGTTCCCAACTCAGGGTGCCGTGGCTCAGCTGGGTCTTTGCGGTGCCGGCAACGGTGAGGTAAATGCGCACACCCTGGCGCTGGATGACGTCCAGGCGCAGCGCAGCATCCCCGCTGTCCGTCGTCGTTGCACCCTCAACGGGCGGGCTCTGAATGATCAAACCGCCGGCATAGTCACCTGGCGTCGCCGTCGCGGGCACGCTGAGGCGAAACGGGACCGTGAGTTCGGAGTTGGCGGGAATCGTAATCGATGCGGCATCGAGGGTTACCCAACTGCCCACGGCGGTTTGCACGTCGGACTGTGCGGCGAGGGCAAATGCGCCCTGCTCGGTGCTCTGGCCGTCCACCGCGTAGTTCAGGAGAGTGACCGGGGCATCCGTGTGGTTGCTGACTATAGCGTTGGCCTCGATCGCCGCACCGGGCGCGAGATCGATATGAAAGAAGTCCGATTCCAATTCCGGGCGGATGCCGAGGGTCCCGTCATCGATAGCGGCTGCCGGTGCGGCGATCGCCACGGTGGCCAGTAACGGGGCCAGCACGACGACGACTGCCGCCAGCGCCAGACGGTGCAGTAGGCGCGGTGCGCGCAATGGGCGGCGTACGGCGGGACGGTGTGACATGCGGTGGACCTTTAGCTGGTATTCGGTATGACCCCCGAATGAGGCGGTAAAACTATTCTCACACGCTGGTCCCAGATCTCGGACACTGCGCCAGTCAGTATTGGATCAAGGTTCGCGCAGACATGTCTTTCTCGCAGACGCTATCAGGCGATCGTGAAGGTGAGAACCGAGACGAAGGGATTCACGGCTGATCCGTCGACGGCGCCGGAGAAATTGGACCGGTAGGCGTTGGGGGGAATGCTGAGGCTGAATTCGGGCGTGAGAGTGAAGCTGCCCTTGCCGAGCGTGCTGGTCCAGACCAATGCCTGCGGCTGGTTGGAGACGCTGACCGGCTCGGTCGTCGGTGCCGCATCGGCACCCTCGCTGGTTCCAGCCGTGACGATTCCGGGCGTGATGGTCAGGTTTTTCGCCGGGAGAGTGCGTTCGAGTGTGTCAAACGTTCCTGCAGCGCTCACGAAGTCGGTCGCGCTCACCGAAAGGCACCAGGCTGCGCTGGAACCGCGGCCGTTCGTTACCGTCCACTCGGCAGATCGACCGACCGAGGCCTGACTCAAACGGCCGTCGAGCACGACCGGAGTCATCTGGGTCGGTGCGGAGACGACGGCAGTGAGGGCACCGCCCAGAATCGCAACGCTGGCGGTGTCCGACGCGGTGTCGGCATTCGCAGTGGGGGAGAGTAGGGCGACCAAGCCAATGGCGAGAGCGAGGCTGGTGAGCCCGATCAGACCGCGCTCCGTGCTACCAGCCATGTGCATCCCCCAAGAATCGAATCTCATCCTAACAAGATCGTCGTACTTTGGGTACCAATGCCGCAATACCCACCCGTACCGACCGATGGGCGTGAAAAAGGCCGCCTCCCGACGGGGAAACGGCCTGCCTCATAGTGTCTGAAAACTAGTGCGTACGGAAGCGTTGCACCATCGGGCAGTCGAAGGGGTCACGCGCGGCGAGGCCCACCTTGTTGAGGTAGGCGATGACGATGCCGTAGCTCTCGAAGACGCCGGTTTCGGTGTACTTCACGTCGTGGGAGATGCAGTATTCCTTGGCGATCTCCTGCGCTTTCCGCAAGTGCGGGCGGGCCATGTTCGGAAAGAGGTGGTGCTCGATCTGGTAGTTGAGCCCACCCATGTAGGTGTCGATGAAGGTGCCACCGCGAATGTTGCGGCTGGTGAGAACCTGGCGGCGCAGAAAGTCGACGCGACTTTCGGCCGGAAGCTGCGGCATCCCCTTGTGGTTGGGAGCAAACGATGCGCCCATGTAGACGCCGAATACGGCCATTTGCACGCCGATGAAGGCGAACGCCATGCCGAGAGGCAGAAAGTAGAAAATGACGGCGAAGTAGGCGGTGAGGCGCGTGACGAGCATCGTGATCTCGACCCAGCGTTCGCTGACCTTGTTCTTGCCAAAGACGGTCTTGAAACCTTGGATGTGCAGGTTGATGCCTTCGAACATGAGCAGGGGGAAGAAGAAGTAGCCCTGCTTGCGGGTGACAATAGCGCCGAATCGGCTGACCTTGGCAGCGTCTTCCTCGCGGAACACGATGAAGTCGGGCTCGATGTCCGGGTCCTTGCCGATCACGTTCGGCTGAGCGTGGTGACGGCTGTGCTTGGTCATCCACCAGGCGTAGCTGATGCCGACGAACAGATTGGCGAGCACGCGCCCGGCGCGGTCATTCGCCTTACCGGAGGTGAACACGGCGCGGTGCGAGGCTTCATGGGCCAAAAAGGCGAACTGGGTGAAGATGAGGCCGAGGGCGGCCGCGATGATCAGCTGGTACCAGGTATCACCCAGCAGGACGAAACCGGCGGCAGCGCCGAGGGTGGCCACGACCAGAATGGAGAAGACCATCCAGTAGAAGCCGGTGCGACGGCCGAGAAGGCCGAGATTGCGCACGGTGTGCAGGAGTGCCGAATATTCGGTTGTGGGATTCTTCGTGTCTCCACCCGGCCGGGTCCTGATGATGCGGACCGAGGGTGCGGCTAGTGCTTCCGACATGAGGCCTTAGTGGATCGGGACTTCTCAGCCGGGATGCGAGCGATTACTCGTGGAGCAGATAATCGTCAGTCTACGTTCGCCGTAGCCGAATCTGTGTGTCATTCACACAGCATTCTCAGTCAGTATATGCCAAAAATGGAATGTATCTGACCGATCTATCGCCAACTTGGCATCCAAATGTGGAGTTGCCAAAACGCGAATGGAGTCTGCATTCCGGTCCACTCCGGGAAGAAGAACGCGCTCAGCAGCAGCGCCACCCCGAGGCCGACAGTGACGGCGCTAAGGGCTCCGGCCCGCGGTTGGGGGTCATATTCGTACACCTGCGAATGTGCTGAATGCCGATGTTCCGGCCTGGCCAGGTCGGGAACTCGTTTGAGGAGTATGCCGATGACGAAAACGAGCCCGAGCAGAAGATAGGGTTCGAATGCGATGGTGTAAAACTGAAAAACTGTGCGGTTCAGGTACATCAGCCACGGCAGGTAGCCGGCGACCATGCCCATGAGAATGAGGCCGACCCGCCACTCCCGGTAGCGGGCCAGTCGATAGACCAGATAGAACAGAGCGGCCGTCGCCGCCCACCAGATCAGCGGGTTGCCGACCGAGGTGATCGCCTCGGAGCAGTTCTGAAACTGGCAGCCGAGTTCGCCCTGACTGGAACCGCGGTAGTACATGCTGGTCGGGCGGATCATGAACAGCCAGGTCAGCGGGTTGGCCTGGTACGGATGCGGTGTGGCGAGGCCCACGTGGTAGGTGTAGGCGGCCGCCTGGTAGTGCCAGAAACTCTGCAGGGTGTGCGGAACCCAGGCGAGTGGTCCGGTCCAGGCCGCTCCAGCCGCGTCTGCCCACTCCCGGTAGTACCCGCCGCGGGTGACGAACCAGCCCGTCCAGGACACGAAGAACGTGGTGACGGCCACGGGAACCAGAAGCAGGAACGTGGTAGGGGCCTGCTTCAGGATGGCGGCACTGGCCCAGAAAGTGATGCCGTTACGGCGTCGGGCGAGCGCGTCGACGACAACGAGGTAGACACCGAAAGCGGCCAGAAAATACAGCCCCGACCATTTCACCGAACTGGTCAGCCCGAAGGCGAGACCGGCGGCGAGCAGCCACGGTCGCCACCATAGGGCGGGGCCCCAGCCGACGTCGCTCACCCCGGCCAGTCGGGCGGCCAGACGCGTCGCGTGCCACTGCCGATCCATCAGGATCGCTCCGAAACCGAGCAGTGCGAAGAACATCACGAAGTTGTCGAGCAGAGCAACCCGACTCATGACGATGGCATGACCGTCGATGGCGAGCAGAAAACCAGCGATCAGGGCCAGTAGGCGCGACTGGAACAGCTTGCGGGCCACGAGCATGATGAGCACTACCGCGAGCACCCCGACCACCACGGTGGCCAGGCGCCAGCCCCACGGGTTGACGGGGCCGAGCAGGTTCATGCCGAGGGCGATGAGCCATTTGCCGAGCGGCGGGTGCACCACGAACGACGGATCCGTCGTGAAGATGTCGGTCTGCCCTGCCTCGAACAGGGGATTGGCGTCGGCCGGCCAGGTGGACTCATACCCGTTATTGAAGAGGGTCCAGGCGTCCTTCACATAAAAGGTCTCGTCAAAGACGAGCGCGTGCGGCACGCCGAGGTTCCACAAACGTAATCCGGCGGCCAGCAGGACCACGAGGAGGGGCGCGCCCCAGCGAACCCATCGACTAGTTGCGAGCACCTGACCATCGTACCGAGCAAGCGACGAACGAAAGGCTCGCCCAGGGCTGCGAGAATTGCAGCATGATCATCCTTGCTGCCACCCCGATCGGAAATCTCGGCGACGCCTCCCGGCGCCTGATCGAGACCCTCAGTACGATCACGATCGTGGCCGCCGAGGATACCCGCGTCACCGTGCACCTGCTCAAAGCCCTCGGCATCGAGAATCGGCCCAAGCTCATGGCCCTGCACGACCACAACGAACGCGGCAAGGCCGCCGAACTGGTCGAACTGGCCCGCGACGTCGACATTCTCGTGCTGAGCGACGCCGGAATGCCCACCGTCTCCGATCCCGGCTTTCATTTGGTGGATGCCGCGGTGGCGGCCGGCGTGCAGGTCACCGCCCTGCCCGGTCCGTCCGCAGTGCTGACCGCTCTCGCCGTCTCCGGGCTGCCGACCGACCGGTTCACCTTCGAAGGCTTCCTGCCGCGTAGGCACGGTGAGCGGATCAAGCTGCTGCGAGACCTCGCCGCAGAACGCCGCACCATGGTGTTCTTCGAATCGCCCAACCGTCTGGCCGACTCCCTGCTTGACCTCGCGGCAACGCTTGGAGCTGACCGCCGGGTCGTGGTCTGCCGCGAACTGACCAAATTCTTCGAAGAGGTCAAGCGCGGCACGGCGGCCGAACTGGCCGAGTGGGCGGCGGCCGGCGTGCGCGGCGAGATCTGCATCGTCGTTGCGGGTGCTGAAGTGCGGGTACTGGACCTGGCCATGGGTGTGGCCGAGGTGCTCGACCTGGTGGCGGGCGGCATCCGCTTGAAAGATGCCGCGGCCGACGTGTCGGCGGCCAGCGGCCTCGGCAAGCGCGAACTCTACGAGCACGCACTGCAGGCCAAGACCGGCGCATCCGCGCCGAAACCCGACCGGTCGGCCTTTCCGCTCGGTTAGGCCGCGAGGGCCCGCCCGGCGTAACAGGGAGGATAGGCGGTGGCCTGGCGCATAAGATGAACGCATGTCCGCTGGCTCTTTTTACATCACCACGCCCATTTTCTACGTGAATGATGTGCCGCACATCGGGCACGCCTACACCGAGGTCGCTGCCGACGTGCTCGCGCGCTGGCACCGGCAGTCCGGCGATGACGCCTGGCTACTCACCGGCACCGACGAACACGGCCAGAAAATTCTGCGCACCGCCATCGCCAACGGCGTCACGCCCAAGGAATGGGCCGACCGCCTGGTCGAGACCGCCTGGAAGCCGTTGCTGGAGACCGTAGATATTGCCAACGACGACTTCATCCGCACCACGGACGAACGCCACGAGGTGAACGCGCAGAAGTTTCTGCAGCACCTCCACGATGAGGGCCACATCTACACCGGCGAGTACGAGGGTTACTACTGCGTCGGCTGCGAGGAGTACAAGCAGACCAGCGACCTCGTCGACGGCACCGGTGACTATGCCGGTCAGCCGGTCTGCGCGATCCACTCCAAGCCGGTCGAGCTGCTGCACGAGAAGAACTACTTCTTCAAGATGAGTGCCTTCGCCGACCGACTGCTGGCCCTGTACGAGGAGAACCCCAACTTTGTGCAGCCGGAAGCGGCCCGCAACGAGGTCATTTCCTTCGTCAGGCGCGGCCTGAGCGACCTGTCGATCTCCCGGTCGAGCTTCGACTGGGGCATCAAAGTTCCGTGGGACGAATCGCACGTCGTCTACGTCTGGTTCGACGCCCTCCTGAACTACATCACCGCGGCCGGTTACGGCCAGAACGACGAGGAATTCGCCAGCCGCTGGCCCGCCACGCACATCGTCGGCAAGGACATCCTGCGCTTTCACGCCGTCATCTGGCCGGCTATGCTCATGGCCGCCGGTATAGAGGTGCCCAAGCAGGTCTTCGGCCACGGCTGGTTGCTGGTCGGTGGAGAGAAGATGAGCAAGTCCAAGCTCACCGGTATCGCGCCGCGCCAGATCACCGACACCTTCGGCTCCGACGCCTTTCGGTACTACTTCATGCGCGCCATCAGCTTCGGCCAGGACGGCTCGTTCAGCTGGGAAGACCTCTCGGCCCGCTACCAGTCCGAGCTCGCCAACGGCTTCGGCAACCTCGCCTCCCGCGTGATCGCCATGGTCGTGCGGTATTGCGACGGCGTCGTGCCCGAAGCTGGTGCGTTGACTGCTGACGACCTCGCGATTGCGGCGACCGAACAGCGAGTGACGGATGCCTCGCGCGCCTTCATTGAGACCCTCGCCATCCACGACGCCCTAGCGAGCGTGTGGGAACTGGTCGACGAGCTCAACGGCTACATCACCCTGCAGGAGCCGTGGGCGCTGGCCAAGAACCCGGACACCCGGGCCCGACTGGAGACCGTGCTGCACACCGCCGTGGGCGGCCTCGGCACCCTCACGGTGCTGCTCTCGCCGGTCATTCCCATCGCCACCGCAAAGCTGTGGACCGCTCTCGGCGGCGACGGCGCGCTCGCCGACCAGCGCGTCGACCGGGCCTGGGAGTGGACCGGCGGCAAACACGTCAGCCCGCTCGAGCCGCTGTTTCCGCGTATCGAGTCAATCGTGGAGCCGGCCGATGCCTAGCAACGCGCTCACCAGTCTCGACGGAGGCGTTGACGGCTACGGCAGCGCCATTCGAAGGCGCGAGAATACTCAGGGCCGTGACCTGAGCTACCCGCCACTGCCCGAACCGCTCACGGTGCCCGTCTACGACAACCACACCCACCTCGAAATCAGTGACGGCGAGCATCCGCTCAGCTATCGGGAACAGCTCGATCGCGCCTCGAGCGTCGGCGTGCGCGGGGTGATCCAGGTCGGCGGCGACGTGGAAACCTCCCGCTGGTCGGCCGCTTGCGCCCTGATCGAGCCGCGCATGCTGGCCGCCGTCGCGATTCACCCCAACGAGGCCCCAGCGCTCGAAGAAGCCGGAACCCTGGACGACGCACTCGCCGTCATCAACGAACTGGCCGGACAGCCGCGCGTGGTCGCGGTCGGCGAGACCGGCCTGGACTTCTTTCGCACCGGCGAAGAAGGCCGCGCCGCCCAGTTTCGCTCCTTCGAGGCGCACATTCGCATTGCCAAGGAGAACAACCTGGCGCTGCAGATTCACGACCGCAACGCCCACGAAGCCGTCATCGAGACCCTGCTCAAGGTGGGCGCCCCCGAACGCACCGTCTTTCACTGCTTCTCCGGAGACGCCGACATGGCGCGCCTCTGCGCAGATCATGGTTGGTATATGTCGTTCGCCGGCAACGTCACATTCAAGAACGCCTCCATGCTGCGCGACGCCCTGTTCGCCGCCCCACGCAACCTGCTACTGGCCGAAACGGATGCCCCCTTCCTCACCCCGCTGCCCTACCGCGGCCGGCCCAACGCGCCCTACCTGCTGCCGAACACGCTGCGCGGCATGGCCGCCCACCTCGAAACGGACGTCTCCCTGCTCTCCGCTCAAATCACCGCCAACACCGAGCTGGTCTACGGCCGCTGGGACGCCGAACCGGTCACGGCCGCCCACGACGATCCAGGCCCGGACCTCACCCCGCGCGGCGGCATCGCATGACGGACGCTGCTGACGAGCCGAAGCCCGCAAAGACCCTCCTCGGTCCGGCTGAGATTCGCGACCTCGCCGAGATGCTCGGCGTCAACCCCACCAAGAAGCTCGGCCAGAACTTCGTCATCGACGGCAATACTGTGCGGCGCATCGTCAAGGTCGCCCGGGTCGCACCGGCCGACACCGTGGTCGAGGTCGGACCGGGCCTCGGCTCGCTCACCCTCGGCATGCTCGAGGTCGGCGCCGCCGTCGTCGCCGTTGAAATCGACGACCGCCTGGCCGAGCAGCTGCCACTCACCGTCGAACTCATGCAGCCCGGCGCCAGACTGTCGGTCATCCGTGCCGATGCTCTGAAAATCACCGAGCTGCCCGGCGACCCCACCCGGCTCGTCGCCAACCTGCCCTACAACGTTTCTGTGCCGGTGTTGCTCTACCTGCTCGAGCACTTCAAGTCGATTCGCGCCGGTGTCGTCATGGTGCAGGCCGAGGTCGGCGAACGCCTCGCAGCCCCGCCCGGCAACAAGATCTACGGCAGCCCGAGCGTCAAAGCCGCCTGGTACGGTGATTTTCGCACCGCCGGCAAGGTAAGCCGCCAGGTGTTCTGGCCGGTCCCCAACGTCGACTCGATCCTCATCGCCTTCGACCGGCGGCCCCAGCCGCTGGAATCCGAGGAGCTCCGGCTCAGGACCTTCGCGCTCGTCGACGCCGCTTTTCAGCAGCGCCGCAAGATGTTGCGGCAGTCGCTGTCGGTCGTCCTTGGGGACTCGGCCACGGCATCCGCTCTGATGAGCGCGGCGGGTATCGACCCGCAGGCGCGGGGCGAGCAGCTCACCGTGCACGATTTTCTCGCCATCGCGCGCGTCTGGTCACCCGCGTAGCTGCGGCGGCGGTCGGTGCAGGCACACAGGCTGGGCTAAGTTAAAAGCATGATGACGACCGCCGGCACCACCGCTGTGCACGCGCGGGCACCGGGCAAAATCAACGTCTTCCTCAAGGTCGGCGCCGTCATGGAAGACGGTTACCACGACCTCGCGACCGCCTACCAGGCCGTCTCCCTGTTCGAGGATGTGCGCGCCACACCTGCCAGTGATTTCTCGGTCGAGTTCAGCGGCAGCATCGACACCTCCGGCCTCGCCACCGGCGGCAGCAATCTCGCCATCAAGGCAGCCAGGGCCCTCGCCCGCAAGACCGGCTATCGCGGCGGGGTGCACCTCGAGATCGAGAAGAACGTGCCCATCGCCGGCGGGATGGGCGGAGGCTCGGCCGACGCCGCAGCCACGCTGCTCGCCTGCGACGCCCTGTGGGGGACCAGCGCCACGAAGGACGAGCTGCTAGCCATTGCCGCCACCCTCGGCGCCGACGTACCGTTCTCCTTCACCGGCGGCACCGCCATCGGAACCGGTCGCGGCGACCAGCTGAGCCCGGCGCTGGCCAAAGGAAAATTCCAGTGGGTACTCGCCCTGGCTGACTTTGGTATGTCGACGCCCAGCGTGTACCAGGAGCTCGACCGGCACCGCGATCGCCACGCGCAGGACATCTTTCCGGCCGAGCATCAGCCCAGTGTCGACGCGAACGTGCTGCAGGCACTGCGCGCCGGCGACCCGCACATGCTCGCCGACGTGCTGCACAACGACCTGCAGGCTCCAGCGCTGCACCTCGCACCCGGGCTCGGCAAGGTGCTCCAGCTCGGCGAAGAGAACGGCGCCCTCGCCGGCATTCTCTCCGGCTCCGGCCCGACCGTGGCTTTTCTGGTAGCGGATGCCGACACCGCGCTCGAACTGCAGGTCGCTCTCTCTGCCTCCCGCCTCAAGGTCGTGCGAGCCAGCGGCCCGGTGCACGGGGCTCGCCTCATTTAACACTTCGGCGTGCCGTAAACTCGGAGGCTATGGCACATCTTCTCGGGGCTGAGTCCCTGCACCTCGAATTTCCCACCCGCGTTATCTTTGACAGCGTCACCGCCGGCCTCAACGAGGGCGACCGCATCGGCGTCGTCGGCAAGAACGGCGACGGCAAGTCCACCCTCATGCGCCTGCTGGCCGGCCGCATAGAACCCGACGAAGGCCGAGTCACCCGTCGCCGCGGCGTCACCATCGGCATGCTCGACCAGTCCGACGACCTCGCCAGCGGCCAGACCGTCGGCCACACCATCGTCGGCGGCATCGAAGAACACGTCTGGGCTGGCGACGCCAAGGTGCGCGACGTCATCGGCGGCCTCGTGCGCGACATCCCCTGGGACGCCCTGGTCGACGACCTCTCCGGTGGCCAGCGCCGCCGGGTGGCCCTCGCCGCGGTGCTCATCGGCGACTACGACTGCATCTTTCTCGACGAGCCCACCAACCACCTCGACGTGGAGGGCATCTCCTGGCTCGCCGGCCACCTCAAGACCCGCTGGGCCGCCCAGAGTGGCGGCCTCGTGGTCGTCACCCACGACCGGTGGTTCCTCGACGAGGTCTGCAACATCACCTGGGAGGTGCACGACCGCCTGATCGAACCCTTTGAGGGGGGCTACGCCGCCTACATCCTGCAGCGCGTGGAGCGCGACCGCATGAGTAGCGTGGTCGAGTCCAAGCGACAGAACCTCATGAAGAAGGAGCTGGCCTGGCTGCGCCGCGGCGCACCGGCCCGCACCGCCAAGCCCAAATTCCGCATCGATGCCGCCAACGTGCTGATCGAGAATGAGCCGCCGCCCCGCGACACCGTCACGATGCAGTCGATGGCCATGCAGCGGCTCGGCAAGGACGTCGTCGACCTCATCGACATCGGCGTGAAGTTCGGCGAGAAGACCGTGCTGAACGACATCACCTGGCGCATCGCGCCGGGGGAGCGCACCGGAATCATGGGCGTCAACGGGGCCGGCAAGTCCACCCTGCTGAACCTTGTCGCCGGCACCCTGCAGCCGAGCGAAGGAACGGTCAAACGCGGCAAGACCATCAAGGTGGCCGTGCTCACCCAGCAGCTGTTCGAACTCGACGAGATTCGCAACGACCGCGTGAGCGACGTCATCGGCCGTCAGAAGACCAGCTACATGGCCGGTGGCAAAGAGATCACGCCCGGCCAGATGCTCGAACGCATGGGCTTTTTGAGCGCGCAGCTCACCACCCAGGTGAAAGACCTCTCCGGTGGCCAGAAACGCCGCCTGCAGCTGCTGCTGATCGTGCTGAGCGAGCCGAACGTGCTCATCCTCGACGAGCCCACCAACGACCTCGACACCGACATGCTCGCCGCCATGGAAGACCTGCTCGACTCCTTTCCCGGCACCCTGCTCGTCGTTTCGCACGACCGGTACCTCATCGAGCGCGTCACCGACAACCAGTACGCGGTCATGGACGGTGGCTTTCGCCACCTGCCCGGCGGCGTCGACCAGTACCTCGAGGTGCGCCGGAAGGCCGTCGCCGGCCCGGCCGCCGGTTCTCCAACGGATGCTTCGGGTTCGACCAAGAAGATCCCCAGCCTGGGCGGCGCTGAACTGCGCAACGCCCAGAAGGAGCTCGGCTCGATCGACCGCAAGGTGGTCAAACTGCAGGAGCGCATCGCACTCAAGCACGAAAAACTGGCCGCGCACGATCAGTCCGATTTCGCCGGTCTCGGCGCGCTCGGCGTGAAACTGACCGAACTGGAAGAGACCATCGCCACGCTGGAAACCCGCTGGGTCGAACTTACCGAGTTGATCGAGGGCTGACGTCGCAGAAGCTGTGACGTAGTGTGTCGGTGCGTGCCACACGTCGCAGCTTCGGCACGTATCGTTAAGGGGTACCCGCGCAGCCGCGGTACCAAGCCCCGTGTGGGCGCAGCCTTCTGGTTTGACCGGTCATGGCGGTGCGCCCGGGAGCCCAATCCCCAGATCGCTCGAAGGAATCATCGTGAAGAAAAAGAACATACTCGCCGCCCTCGCCGTCATCCCGCTGGTCGCCCTGCTGTCCGGCTGCGCCGGCGCTTCCGATGGAGCCGCCACGGGCGCCGACGGTGACGCCATCAAGATCGGCGTCGTCGGAGCCAGCGACCCGTACTGGGCCGTCTACACCGAGGCCGCCGCGGCCGAGGGGATCGAGATCGAACTCGTCGACTTCGCGCAGTACCCGCAGGTCAACCCGGCGCTGGCGGCCGGAGAGGTCGACCTCAACCAGTTCCAGCACATCGCCTACCTGGCCGAGTACAACGAGGCCAGCAGCGACAACCTGGCCCCGATCGGCGCAACGGCCATCTACCCGATCGCCCTGTACTCCTCCGAGTACAGCTCCGTCGACGACATCGTCAAGGGCGACACCGTCGCCGTGCCCGACGACGACAGCAACCAGGCCCGCGCCCTGGTGCTGCTCCAGTCCGAGGGGCTCATCGAGCTGACCGACGGCGGAACGATCTACTCCAGCATCGATGACATCGACGAAGCGGCCTCGAAGGTCAAGGTCACGGCCCTCGAAGCCTCACTCACCGCGAGTTCGCTGCCCGACGTCGCCGCCGCGATCATCAACAATGACTTCGCCGAGAAGGCCGGCCTCAAGTTCGAGGACGCCATCGCCACCGACGACGCGACCGACTCGAAGGCGCTGCCCTACGCCAACATCTTCGTTGCCCGCGACGAAGACAAGAACAACGAGACCTTGCTGAAGCTCGTCGAGATCTACCAGAACACCCAGGCCGTGCAGGACGGCGTGTTCGCTGTGTCCGGTGACACCGCGGTCATGCTGACCACCCCGGTGGCCGACCTGGTTGAGTCCCTGGCCGGTATTCAGGCCGAAATCAAGGCCGCCAAGTAAGCATTCGCTCTAATAACGCAGTCCGGGGGAGCACGCGCCCCGGGCTGCGTTGGTGTGTTCAGCGATTCAAGTATGAAATGAGCGAGGCAAACGGATGGCTGTAGTCAGTCTGCGCAATGTGGGCAAGGTGTACCCGCCCCAGGCCAGGAACGGCGCGAGCGTCACGGCGATCGACGGCGTCAGTCTCGACGTCGAGGCCGGTGACATCTACGGCATCATCGGCTATTCCGGTGCCGGCAAGAGCACCCTGGTGCGGCTGGTCAACGCGCTCGAACGTTCGACCTCCGGCGAGATCTGGGTGAACGGACAGAACATTGCCGCGCTGCGTGAGCGCGAGCTGCGCCAGGTGCGGCTCGGTATCGGCATTATCTTTCAACAGTTCAACCTGCTCGGCTCCCGCACGGTGGCTCGAAACGTGGCCTATCCGCTCGAAGTGGCCGGGCATCCCAAGGAGAAGCGCGCCACCCGGGTGGCCGAACTGCTCGACTTCGTCGGCCTCGCCGACAAGGCCGGGTCCTTTCCCGACCAGCTCTCCGGCGGCCAGAAGCAGCGGGTGGGCATCGCCCGTGCCCTCGCCACCCAGCCCAGAATCCTGCTCGCCGACGAGGCCACGAGCGCCCTCGACCCGGAAACCACGCACGAGGTGCTCGCCCTGCTGAAACGGGTGAACGCGGAATTCGGGGTCACGATCATCGTGATCACCCACGAGATGGATGTCATCCAGACCATCGCCACCAAGGTCGCCGTGATGGACCAGGGGCGCGTCATCGAGCGTGGCCCGGTCTTTGACGTGTTCTCGAACCCGCAAGCCGCGGCATCCGCTCGATTCGTCTCGACCGTGGTCAAGGGGGTGCCGTCGCCCGCCGAGCTCGCCGTGCTGCGCGACCGGCACCCGGGGCGCATCGTCACGCTGGCCTTTCGTGACGCTGCGGTCGACCAGAAGGCGGTTTTCGGTGAGTTCTCGAGCGCCGGCGTGGCGTTCGAGGTCGTCTACGGCGGCATCAACGAGATTCAGGGACGCCCTTTCGGGCATCTCACCCTCGCCCTCACCGGCGCTGACTCGGTGATCGACACGGTGCTGGCCCAGATTCGAACGCTCACGACCGTCACGGAGGTGCGCTGATGGATGCCCTGATCGATCTGCTGCCCGAACTGTGGACGGCCACCTACGAGACCCTCTACATCGTCGCCCTGACCCTGGTCTTCGGCGGTCTCGGCGGCCTCATCGTCGGCCTCGGCCTGTACGTCACCCGCGCCGGCAGCATTCTCGACAACAAGCCGGTGTTCTTCGTGCTCAACCTGCTGGTCAACTTCATTCGCCCGATTCCGTTCATCATCTTTCTCGCGGCGGCGCAACCGCTCGCCCGTGCGGTCACCGGCAGCGGCATCGGCAATAATGCGATCATCTTCACCATCGCCCTTGCGGCGTCCTTCGCCATGGCCCGCATCGTGGAGCAGAACTTGCTCACCGTGACGCCCGGCGTGATCGACGCGGCCCGCAGTGTCGGCGCCGGGCCGATTCGCATCATCTTCACGGTGTTGCTGCCGGAAGCGCTCGGACCGCTCATTCTCGGGTACACGTTCATCTTCGTCGCGCTCGTGGACATGTCGGCGGTCGCCAGCTACGTCGGCGGCGGTGGCCTCGGAAGCTTCGCCCTGACCTACGGCTACCGCCAGTTCAACCCGATCGTGACCTGGGCGGCCGTACTGCTGATCATCGTGCTGGTGCAGTTCGTGCAGTTCTTCGGAAATTACCTCGCCCGTAAGGCTTTGCGGCGGTAGCTGCCCGCGGTCTCAGTCGAAGTCGAGGCTGAGCTTTCGCAGCAGGGCGGCCAGCCGCTCCTGGTCGGTCACCGACAGAGTTTCGAGCAGGTCGGCCTCGGCGTCGACTAGCCGGGTGATGGCGGCATCCACTCGGGTGAGACCGGCCGGAGTCATGCCAACGAGGATGCCGCGGCCGTCGTTGGGTGCGGAGCGGCGCTTCACCAGCCCGCGCTCGACGAGCCGGTCGATGCGGTTCGTCATGGTGCCGCTGGAAACCAGGGTCTGCTGCAGCAGGGCTTTCGGGCTGAGCTCGTAGGGGGTGCCGGCGCGGCGCAGGGCCGAGAGCACGTCGAACTCCCACGATGCGAGCTCCGACCGGGAGAAGGCGGTGCGGCGGGCCCGGTCGAGGTGCTTGGACAACCGGGCGACGCGGCTGAGCACCTGCAACGGCGCGAAATCCAGATCGGGGCGTTCGCGCAGCCACGAATCGACGATTCGGTCGACTTCATCATGGCCAGGCATTGCTCCATTATCCCGCTTACCGGGGGGTTTCTTCGCCCGGTGGCCGCGTGGCCGAGGTCAGCGGTGCTGCGCGTCGCTAAGAATCTGGCAGACTTGACTGGTTGCTGGCCTCGGTCGGCATGGTCCGCCATAGTGTAACGGCAGCACGGCAACCTTTGGAGTTGTTCGGTCCAGGTTCGAATCCTGGTGGCGGAGCCCTCACTTTCTTCACCAAATGCGTTAGGAATCCTGTGACAGACGCCCGCCTCGCCATTGTTGTTCTGGCCGCCGGCCAGGGTACCCGCATGAAGTCCAGCCTGCCCAAGCTGCTGCATCCGCTTGCCGGCGTGCCGATTGTCAGCCACGTGCTCGCGACCGCCCGGGCGCTCGACGCGGCCTACGTCGTTACCGTCGTGCGGCACGAACGCGACCTGCTGGCCGCCGTCGTGGCCGAAGACCTGCCGGAGAGCACGATCGTAGACCAGGACGAGATTCCAGGCACCGGCCGCGCCGTGGAGCAGGCTGTCGCCGCGCTGCCAGCCGATTTCGACGGTGACGTACTCGTCATCAACGGTGACGTACCGTTGCTGAACGCCGCAACGCTCGCCTCGTTCATCGCCTCGCACCGCCAGAGCAGCGCTGCGGGAACGGTGCTGTCCGCCTACCCGGACGACGCGACCGGGTATGGCCGCATCATCCGCTCGGTGGAGGGTGCGTTCGACCGCATCGTCGAGCAGAAAGATGCGACGGAGGCCGAACTGGCCGTCACCGAGATCAACGCCGGCGTCTACTTGTTCGGCCTGGCCGCGCTGCGCGAGCAGCTCGCCCAGCTCACCACCGCGAACGCTCAGGGTGAGAAATACCTCACCGATGTGATCGAGCTGTTGCGCCGGGCCGGCTCCGAGGTGAGCGCCGTTCCGGTCGCCGACGCCTGGATCGTCGCTGGCATCAACGATCGCGCCCAGCTGGGCGATACCGCCCAGAAGCTGAACGCCCTGATCGTGCGCGGCTGGCAGCTGGCCGGCGTGACCGTGCAGGATCCGGCCACTACCTGGATCGACCTCAAAGCCGTGCTCGCGGCCGACGTCACCCTGCTGCCCGGCACGCAGATTGTCGGCGCCACTGTCGTGGCGACCGGAGCCATCGTCGGCCCGGACACGACCCTGCGCGCCTGCGAGATCGGTGAGAATGCCCGGGTGAATCGCACCGACGCGACCCTCGCGGTGATCGAGGCCGGGGCATCCGTCGGCCCGTTCTCCTATCTGCGCCCCAACACCGTGCTCGGTGCCGACGGCAAGATCGGTGCCTTCGTCGAGACCAAGAACGCCCAGATCGGCGCCGGCAGCAAGGTGCCGCACCTGAGCTATGTGGGCGATGCCACTGTCGGCGAGGGGTCGAATATCGGTGCCGGAACAATCTTCGCCAACTATGACGGCGTGGCCAAACACCACTCGGCGATCGGGTCGCACGTGCGCACCGGGTCGCACAACGTGTTCGTCGCGCCGATTACAATTGGTGACGGGGCGTACACGGGAGCGGGTACGGTCGTTCGCAAGAGCGTACCGGCCGGCGCACTGGCCATCAACGTGGCTCCGCAACGCAACATGGACGGCTGGGTTCACGCCAACCGTCCAGGCACAGCCGCGGCTCACGCCGCGACCACCAGCCTGAGCAACACAGAACGCGTGGACAGCACGAAGACTGGAGAATAGGTGTCGGAAATCAAGACCAGCGGCGATAAACGACTAGTACTGGTTTCGGGGCGAGCGCACCCGCAGCTCGCTCTCGACATCGCCACGGAGCTTGGTTCAGAGCTGCTCCACACCGACGCACGCACCTTCGCCAACGGCGAACTGTATGCCAGGTTCGACGAGAGCGTGCGCGGCTCGGATGCCTTTGTCATCCAGTCCCACACCGCTCCGATTAATGAATGGCTGATGGAACAGCTCATCATGGTCGATGCGCTCAAGCGGGCCTCCGCCAAGCGCATCACCGTGGTCGCTCCGTTCTACCCCTACGCCCGGCAAGACAAAAAGGGTCGCGGCCGCGAGCCGATCTCGGCCCGCCTGGTCGCCGACCTGTTCAAGGTCGCCGGCGCCGATCGCATCATGTCGATCGACCTGCACGCCGCCCAGATCCAGGGCTTCTTCGACGGTCCCGTCGACCACCTGTTCGCGATGCCGGTGCTGCTCGAGCACTTCCGCGAGAAGCTCGACCCGGCCACGCTCACCGTGGTCTCGCCAGACATGGGCCGCGTGCGCGTCGCCGACATCTGGAGTGATCGCCTCGGTGTGCCGCTGGCCATCATCCACAAGCGTCGCGACCCGCTCGTGCCCAACCGGGTCTCCGTGCACGAGATCGTCGGCCAGGTGAGCGGCCGCGTCTGCCTGCTCGTTGACGACATGATCGACACCGGCCGCACCATCGCCCTGGCCGCCGAGGCACTGCGCGAGGCCGGCGCCATCGGCGTCGTCGTCGCCGCTACCCACGCCGTGTTCAGCGACCCGGCCGTTGACATGCTGCAGAACCCGGCCATCAGCGCCGTCGTCGTGACCGACACCCTGCCGATCCCGCCGGAAAAGCGTTTTCCGACTCTCACCGTGCTGCCGATCGCTCCGCTGCTAGCCCGCGCCATCCACGAGGTCTTCGACGAGGGTTCGGTCACCTCGATGTTCGACGGCGCTGCATAGTAACTGCACTGGCGTAAGCGGCTGATTTCGGGAGGCGGTGGTTGCGGCCGTCGCCTTCCGTTCGGTATCTGCTTCAATTGCGCCACTAACGGATGCTGCCCGCTTCGTTTCGCAGACATTCTCGCGTTCGCGCCGACACCTCGCCGAGCCGTGAGTCGTGATTGGCGATCCGTGAGTTTCCGTCGCCGAGCCGTGAGCTTGACGGGCGTTTTGGGACGTTGAAACGCTCAATACTCACAGCTCGGCGAGGCCAGCGTGAGTGGAGGATGATCACGCGTGCGTGGAGAGTCGCTAGGTGCGCGTGGCGGGGGCCAGCGGGCGCGGCGCGGAGGGAATGATGCCGAGCGGCGTCACGAAGGTCTCGCGCTCGTTCAGGTCGATCGCGTAGCACTGCCAGCCGAACCCGCCGGGCCCGGCGAAGTCGAATCGCGCGTCGAAGTCCACGGCTGAGGGATAGTACTGGTCCACCGCGGTCACACAGGCGTTGCTGGCGGTGTCGGAGGCGACGCGCATGGTCGTGAGCACGCCCGGCACGACCAGGGCGATCAGCCCGAGCACCACGACGACGCGCAGAATGGTCGTGAAGTGCTTGCCGCGCAGGGGGCGGTCGTCGTCGTGCGGCTCGTAGCCGGAGAGCTCGGGGTGATTGTCAGTCATGGGTACCGCTATTCTCCCAGACCTGGGTGTGAAGCGACCCGGTGAAGCGACCCGGTTAAACGAAGCGGCCGGCGGCATCCGTTCTCTGCGAGTGAGAAGCGGATGCCGCCGGCCGACACGGCCGCTAGTGCGTCGACGCCTCGGTGGCGATCTCGGTGCGGTCGCCGGACCACAGGGTATGGAAGGTACCGGGCATGTCGACGCGGTGGTAGGTGTGCGCCCCGAAGAAGTCACGCTGACCCTGAACGAGGGCGGCCGGCAGACGAACGCTTGCGAGCGAGTCGAAGTAGCTCAGGCTCGAGCCGAAACCGGGAACCGGGATGCCCGACAGGGCGGCGGTCGAGACCACTCGGCGCCAGGCAGCCTCGCCGGCGGCGACGGCCTCGACGAAGTATGGGTCCACGAGCAGGCTCGGGATGGACGGGTCATTATCGTAGGCGTCAACGATGCGGTTGAGGAACTGGGCGCGAATGATGCAGCCGCCGCGCCAGATGGTGGCGATGGCGCCCTTGTCGATGTTCCAGTTGTATTTCGCCGCTCCGGCGATGATGGCGTCGAATCCCTGCGCGTAGGCGACGATCTTCGAGGCGTAGAGCGCCTGGCGCACGTCTTCCTGGAAGGTGTGGCCGACGACGGCGATTTCGGGGCGGGCCGTGATGGTGGCCCGCACCGGTCCGCGCTGTTCCGGGTGGCTGGAGACCGAGCGGGCGAAGACAGCTTCGGCGATGCCGCCGACGGGTACGCCGAGGTCGAGCGCGTTCTGTACGGTCCAGACGCCGGTTCCCTTGGAGCCTGCCTCGTCGAGCACGACATCGATGAAGGGTTCGCCGGTCGTCGAGTCGACCTGGCGCAGAATCTCCGCGGTGATTTCGATCAGGTAGCTATTGAGCTCCCCACCGTTCCAATCGGTGAAGATCTCGGCGATGGCCTCGGGGGAGTGCCCGCCGACCTTACGCAGCAGGTCGTAGGCTTCAGCGATGAGCTGCATGTCGGCGTATTCGATGCCGTTGTGGATCATCTTGACGAAGTGACCGGCACCGTCGGTGCCGATGTGGGTGACGCAAGGCACACCGTCGACGACAGCGGCGATGGACTCAAGGATGGGGCCGAGAGTCTTGTAGGCCTCCACCGAGCCGCCGGGCATGATGCTCGGGCCGTTGAGGGCGCCCTCTTCGCCACCGGAGATGCCGGCGCCGACGAAGTTGATGCCCTTGGTGCTCTGCTCTTTTTCGCGACGAATGGTGTCGGTGAATTCGGCGTTGCCGCCGTCGACGATGATGTCGCCGGGTTCGAACAGTTCAGAGAGCTGGGAGATGACGGCGTCGGTGCCGCGGCCGGCCTGCACCATGATGATGGCGGTGCGCGGCTTGGTCAGCGAGGCGACGAAATCGGCGATGTCCTCAGAGGCGACGAAGTTCGCCTCGGGGTGCTCGGTCGTGAGCAGGCGGGTGCGTTCGGGAGAGCGGTTGTAGACCGCGACGGTGTTTCCTTCCCGGCCGGCGAGGTTGCGGGCGAGGTTCGAGCCCATCACCGCCAGACCCACGACACCAATGTTTGCCTGTGCTGAACCGGACTCTGACACGTTTTCTCCTTTGGGGCTGAGATCAACAGACCACTGTCAAGGGTAGTCCACGACGCCGGTCGGTCCCATAATCAGGGGTCAACAGACGCTTGATCGGGTTCACTGCGTTGATTTGCCGTCCCAGATCGAACTCATCTCGTTGAAAGCGCGTTCCATGATGCCGAGCATGGCTTCGTGGGCTGCCTCCGGGTTGCCGCGCTGAATCGCGCTGGCCACATCGACGTGCAGTTGCAGCGCCTCATTGTGCGGATGCCGCGGCATCAGCCCGTAATTCGTGCGCCCGGTCAGCACCTCGGCCACCAGTGTGTTGAGCTTGGCGAACATTTCGTTGCCCGAACTGGCCAGGACCAGGCGGTGAAACTCGATGTCGAGCACGAGGAAGGCCTCGGGGTCGTCGGCCTGGCCGGCGGCCCACAGCTTGCCGGCCAGCCCCATCAGCTCACTGGCATCCGCCAGGGGAGCGCGGATGGCGGCGAGCCGGGCGGCCTGCGGTTCAATGGCGGTACGCAGCTCGGTCAGGGAACGCAATTGGGCGATGCGGGCCGGCGAGGCGAGCCTCCAGCGGATGACCTGTGGGTCATACAGGTTCCACTCGGAGGCCGGCAGAATTTGAACGCCGACGCGACGGCGAGAGGCAAGCATGCCCATGGAGGCGAGCACGCGGATGGCTTCGCGCACGACGGAACGGGAGACACCGTATCGTTCCTCGAGTTCCTCGATGCGGAAGACCGACTTGCTTGCCAGCTCTCCGGCGCAAATGGCGAGACCGAGCAGGTCGACTATGCGCGCGTGCAGGCTGGTCGAGGGGGTTCCGTCGTCGAGACTCTGGGGCAAGTCGACGAGCGGGTCGGCGCCCGGCCCGGACATCACAGTGTGCGTCATGCGGTTGATCATACCGTTCCAGCAATAAACTTGAATAAGTATGCTTTATTCGGTAGCGTTTCCTTTCGAGACAGATGTAAAGATGCATTCTGTTGGGAACCGTGGCTCAAAGCGCCGGTTCTGCGAATGGAGACACAGTGAAGCGTCATTCAGTTGTTCGCGTTGCGGCCATCGTCGCAGCGACATTCTTCGCGGCGGGCACACTTACCGCGTGCAGTGCCGGTGCCGGTGATGACGGGGGCTCGAAGACTCTTCGGGTGACCCTGGCTAACCACGTGTGGACCGACACGATCAAGAGCAAGCTGCCCGAGTTTGAGGCGGCCACCGGCCTCACGGTCGAGCTCAGCCAGTACGGCGAAGACCAGCTCTCCGATCAGTACAACGTGAAGCTCAATGCGGGTACCGATGAGATCGACGTCATGATGTATCGTCCGCTTCAGGAGGGCAAGCTGTTCGCGAAGAACGGCTATCTGGCCGACCTGAGCGGCAACGTCGAGTCGAACGCCGACTGGAACTGGAGCGACTTCCAGTCCGGACCGGTCGCGTCGACCACCTACGATGGCAACGTCGTCGGCGTACCGATCATCACCGAGCAGGAAGTTCTGTACTACCGTAAGGACCTCCTCGCCAAGGCCGGCCTCGAAGTGCCGACCACCATGGACGAGCTCGAAGCCGCGGCCAAGGCAATCAAGGAACAAAATCCCGGCGTGGCCGGTTTTGTCGCACGCACCGGCAAGTCCGCTGCCGTCACCCAGTTCTCCAGCTTTCTGTACAGCTTCGGCGGTGACTTCATCGATAAAGATGGTAACTCCGGTATCGCCAGCCCGGAAGCCAAGGAGGCCTATGCCTTCTACGGCGGCTTGATCCGCGACTACGGCCCCGAGAACGTGAGCACAGACATGAGCTGGCCAGAGGCCATGGCCATCTTCACCCAGGGCCAGGCGGGCTTCTACACCGAGGCGGACAGTCTCTACAAGAACGCGACCGACCCCGAGACCTCAAAGGTCTCCGATACCGTCGGCTTCGCACCGATGCCGGCCGGTCCTGGCGGTTCGGCCGCCTACAACGTGCCGTCCTGGGCACTCGGCGTCAACGCGGAGTCGGCCTACACGGATGAAGCCTGGTCGTTCATCGAATGGGCCACCAGCGCGGACCTGACCTTGGAGGTGCAGCAGGACGGCGTTCCCGGTGCGCGCCAGTCGGTCTGGGAAGACCCGGAGGGCACGTCGACATACCCGGCCGACCTCGCCGCCGCGATCGCCACGAGCACCAAGAACGGTGTCGGTCATGACCGCCCCCTCGTCATCAAGGTGCCCGAAGCGCGCGAGATCGTGGGAGACCCGATCGTCATCGCCATCACCGGCGGCGACTCCGACGCAGCAGCGGATGCTGCGAGCGAGGCGTTCCAGGGAATCCTCGACGACGAATAGCCCGAATTAATGAGGCGGGGCGGATGTCCCAACGCGGTCGTCCGCCCTGCCACCCCCTTCTTTCTGAACGTGCAACACCAAGTGTGAGGTGAACGATGACCACAATGGTCACCACCAAGCCCTCAATGTGGAAGAACTCTTCCACCTGGGCAAACCGTCATCGCAAGTGGCTCTTCGCTTCCCCAGCCATGATCTTCGTCGGGCTGCTCATCGCGGTGCCGCTGGGCTGGACGCTGTACCTCAGCGTGACGGACTCCGAGGGCTCGGTGCGCGCAGCATCCAACCTGGTCGGGTTCAGCAACTACGTCGAGGTACTCACCGATACGGATCGCTTCTGGCCCGCCGTGATGCGCACGTTCGTCTTCACCGGCGGAGCACTCGTCATCGAGCTTATCCTCGGTATGTGCATCGCCCTGCTGCTCTGGCGCCCGTTCCGCGGCGAGAAATGGGTTCGCGTCGCGATCCTGCTGCCCCTGGTCGCCACCCCGGTCGCCGTCGGCATGATGTGGCGCCTCATCTTCGACCCGAACATCGGCTTCGCCAACCAGGTGCTCAGCTGGATCGGTATTCCGGCCCAGCCCTGGCTGTCCGGCCAGTACACGGCCCTACCGACCCTCATGTTCGTCGACATCTGGCAGTGGACGCCGATGGTCGTACTGATGCTGCTCGCCGGCCTCACCTCACTCTCCGACGAACCTGACGAAGCGGCCCGCATCGACGGCGCCAACGCCTGGCAGCGATTCTGGTTCGTCACCCTGCCGCTGCTGCGCGCCACCGTCATCGTGACCATCGTGCTTCGCGGAATCGACGCCCTCAAGACCTTCGACATCCTCTATGCCACCAAGGGCAAGGGCGGCGGGTCATTCCACGAAGTCGAGACGCTGAACATTTATGCCTTCGGCCTGAGCTTCGACTACAACGACTACGGGATCGCGTCCACCGTGCTGATCCTGTTCTTCCTGCTCATCATCGCGATCATGTGGGTACTTACCTACCGCAGAAAGGCGAACCGGTCATGACCACGACCCTGCCAGCCCGTCCTGTCACCCAGACACCGCGCCCGGTCGCGATCGCACCGCGGCGCCGCAAACCGCGAGCGTACAAAATCTTTCGGGTCGTCGCCCTCGCCCTGGTGGTGCTGCTGTTCATCGCCCCGCTGATCTGGATGTTCGTCGCCTCGCTCAAGACCAACGTCGACATCTATGACGCGAGCAAGACCGTGTTCTTCACTCCGACGTTCGACAACTACGACAACGTGCTCAGCCGCAACAACTATTTCGGATTCATTTTCAATAGTTTCTGGGTGGCCTTGTTGTCCACGGTCTTCTCCCTGCTCATCGGAGTTCCGGCCGCCTACGCGATGAGTCGTTTCGCGATGCACCGCTCCGCGCTGGTCGTGCTCATGGCACGCATCATTCCGGGCGTCAGCCTGCTCGTGCCGTGGTACTTCATCTTCGCCAACATGCGCATGGTCGGCGGCTTCGGCGTGCTGATTCTCTCGCACATGTTCGTCGCCCTGCCACTCATCGTGTACATCATGATCAGCTACTTCGACTCGACTCCGCTCGAGTTGGAAGAGCAGGCGCAGGTGGATGGCCTCACCCACATTGGAGCCTTCCTGCGGATCACGCTGCCGCTGTCGGTTCCGGGACTTGCGACGGCCGGCATCCTCTCCTTTATCTTTTCGTGGAACAACTTCATGTTCGCGCTGGTGCTCTCCGGAGCGAATACCAAGACCCTGCCGGTGGCGATCTTCAACTTCGTCTCGTATGCCAGCATCGACTGGGGGAGCCTGATGGCGGCGGCCGTCGTGGTCACCGTTCCGATCATGGTCATCGCCCTGTTCACCCAGAAATACATCGTGTCCGGTCTCACCGCCGGTGCGACCAAGGGCTAGGGGTGGGTCTTCCTCCGATCGTCGTCATGGGTGTGCAGGGCTCAGGCAAATCGACCATCGGTGAATTTCTCGCCGAGCGCCTCGGCGCCCGGTTCCTCGACGGCGATACCCTGCACCCCGCCGCGAACAAGGCCGTCATGGCCGCCGGTAACGCGCTGCAGGATGAACACCGGCTGCCGTGGCTGCACGAGGTGGGGCGATGCCTGGCCGGGGACTACCCGAACGGCATCGTCATCGCCTGCTCTGCCCTCAAACGCAGTTACCGCGACCTGTTGCGCGATCACGCCGGCGACCTGTTCGTGGTTGATCCGGAAGGGTCGATTGACCTGATCGCCGCCCGGCTGCGCGCACGCACCCACGAATTCATGCCTCCCGCGCTGCTGCAATCGCAGTTCGACACGCTCGAGGTGCGCACAGACGATGAACGCGGCGTGACCGTGGACATCGTCGAACCGCCCGGCACCATCGTCGAACGGATCCTTGCGGCTCTCGCCGCCGAAGCAGAAAGCGGTGAGGTTGCCCGTGTCACACATTGAACGAGTGGAAACTTTTCTCGTGGCACCGCGGTGGTTGTTCGTGCGGCTCGAAACCAGCGATGGCGTCGTCGGCTGGGGCGAAGCCAGCCTGGAAGGGCATTCGGATGCCGTGCGCGCCGTGGTCGAACAGTTCGCGGAATACCTCATCGGCGCCGACCCCGACCGCATTGAGGACCACTGGCAGGTATTGACCAAGAGCGGTTTCTACCGCGGCGGACCCGTCTTCGGCAGCGCCGTCTCCGGCATCGACCAGGCACTGTGGGACCTCAAGGGCAAGTCGCTCGGGGTGCCGGTCTACCAGCTGCTCGGCGGCGCGGTGCGCGATCGCATCCGCATGTACGGCTGGGTCGGCGGCGACGACCCGAGCGGCATCACTGACGCGATCGCGGCGCAGATCGCCGTGGGGTTGACCGCCGTCAAGATGAACGCCTCCGGCATTATGAGCCGGGTTGGCACGGTCGCCGAAATCGACGGTGTTCTCGAACGAGTCGCCGCAGCGCGCGCCGTTCTCGGCCCCGACCGCGATGTGGCCGTGGACTTTCACGGTCGGTTCACGCTCGCCAATGCCCGCCGGATCGCGCCGCTGCTCGAACCTCTGCGACCGTTCTTCATTGAAGAACCGGTTGTCCCGGAGAATTCCCACCTGATTGGTCAGCTGGCCCAGGCCACCTCGATTCCGATCGCGACCGGGGAGCGGCTCTACACCCGGCAGGATTTTCTGCCGGTGTTCGAAGCCGGCATCGCCGTGGCGCAGCCCGACCTCTCCCACGCCGGCGGGATCTCCGAAGTACGCCGCATCGCGGCGATGGCCGAGGTGTACGACGTACAGCTGGCCCCGCACTGCCCGCTGGGCCCGATCGCGCTCGCCGCTTGCCTGCAGGTGGGCTTCGCCACTCCCAACTACCTCATTCAGGAGCAGAGCATCGGCATCCACTACAACCAGGGCGCCGAAGTACTCGATTACGTGCTCGACAAGGAGCCATTGAAATTCATCGACGGCAACATCGAACTGTTGACCGGCCCCGGTCTCGGCATTGAGATCGACGAGGCCGCAGTGCGGGCCGCCGACTCGCGCGGGCACACCTGGCGTTCGCCGATCTGGCGGCATGCCGACGGCGCACTCGCGGAGTGGTGACGGCCCGTACGGTGCCGAACTCCCCATTGACGACCCGCACGACCAAGGAGAACGCATGAAGATCGACAGAGCAGAAGTCGTCGTCACCAGCCCGGATCGTAATTTCGTGACCCTGCGTCTCACTACCGACGACGGGCTCGTCGGACTCGGTGACGCCACCCTGAACGGCCGCGAACTGGCCGTGGTGGCCTACCTGCAGGAGCACGTCGTGCCGCTGCTGCTCGGCGCCGACGCCCACCGCATCGAAGACACCTGGCAGTTTCTCTACCGCAGCGCCTACTGGCGCCGGGGTCCGGTCACCATGGCCGCGATTGCCGCCGTCGACGTCGCGCTGTGGGACCTCAAAGCGCAGGCCGCCGGGATGCCGCTCTACCAGTTGCTCGGCGGAGCCAGCCGCGACAAGATCCTTGCCTACGGCCACGCCTCTGGGCGGGATCTGCCCGAACTGTTCGATTCCATTCGCAAGCACCAGGCGCTCGGCTACCGAGCCATACGGGTGCAGACCGCCATCCCCGGCCTGAAAGCCATCTACGGCGTCGCCGCGCAGACCCAGACCAGCGGCAAGCGTTACGACTATGAACCGGCGCAGCGCGCGGCCAGGCCCGCCGAAGAAGACTGGGATACGCGCGCTTACCTGCGGCACCTGCCGACCGTGTTCGAGGGCGTTCGCGGTGAGTTCGGTGCCGAACTGCCCCTGCTGCACGACGGTCACCACCGGATGACGCCGATCCAGGCCGCGAAACTCGGCAAGTCGCTCGAGCCCTACGACCTGTTCTGGCTCGAAGACTGCACCCCGGCCGAAAATCAGGATGCCCTGCGGCTGGTGCGCTCGCACACCACCACCCCGCTCGCGATCGGTGAGGTCTTCAACACGGTCTGGGACTACCAGACCCTGATCAAAGAACAGCTCATTGATTATGTGCGGTCGGCGGTCACCCACACCGGCGGTATCTCGCCCATGAAGAAGATTCTCGACTATGCCGCGCAGTACCAGATCAAGTCCGGCATTCACGGCCCGACCGACATCTCCCCCGTGGGCATGGCGGCGGCGCTGCACCTCGACCTGGCCATTCACAACTTTGGAATCCAGGAGTACATGCAGCACGGTGACGCCACCAACAGCGTTTTCGAACAGTCCTTCAGCTTTTCCGACGGGTACCTGCACCCCGGCAACAAGCCGGGCCTGGGCGTTGAGCTGAACGTGGACGAGGCCGGCAGATACCCGTACCAGACGGCGTATCTGCCCTTCAACCGGCTGGCCGACGGTACCGTCCACGACTGGTAGAGCAAGCGGACGACACGCCCGGGCTGCAAGGGTGGCTCGAACTGTGTAAGATTGAGACGAACTTCGGCGAGGGATAACGTCGTGCCTGCATTCTGGGCCGGCGGCATCCGTTATCGACGCGGCGGACGAGGCCTTGGGCTTTTCCTCACGCTGACATGCGTTCGAGTTGAATGAATACCCAACCTACGCGGGCTTCGGCCCGCGAACGACGACCCGGGCGCTCAGCCCCGCAAGGAGAAACATCATGGCTAAAGCCAAAGAAGTAAACAGCGTCATCGCTGAACTGCGCGAAAACTTCGGCAAGGGCGCGGCCCGCAAGCTGCGCGTGCTGGGCATGATCCCCGCCGTCATCTACGGCCACGGCACCGAGCCGGTGCACGTGTCGCTGCCCGCCCACCGCATCGGCCTGCTGCTGCGTCGCACCAACATGATCCTCGAACTGGACATCGCCGGCAAGAAACAGCTCGTTTTGGTCAAGGACGTGCAGAAGGACCCGGTGAAGTACATCATCGAGCACATCGACCTCATCGTCGTGCGCAAGGGTGAAAAGGTTCAGGTTGAGGTTCCCGTGCACATGACCGGCGAGTCCTTCGCCGGCACGATGGCAGATTTCGACACCAAGTCGCTCCTGCTCGAGGTTGAAGCCACCGACATCCCTGACTACCTCGAAGTGTCCATCGAAGGTCTCGAGGAAGGCGCGCAGATTCACGCCGCCGACGTCACGCTGCCCGCCGGTGCCGTACTCATTTCCGACCCCGACACCCTCGTCGTCTACGTGCACACGCCGCGTGGCGAAGCCGAGGATGAGGAGACCGAGGTCATCACCGCCGGCACGCCGGCCGCCACGCCCGCCGCGTAGCAGTCGCCCTCATCAACTGGTTCACCCGGGGTTGTCTCACACCACGACGGAGGATTCCCCTGGATACGAACCTCTGGCTCGTAGTCGGGCTCGGCAACCCCGGGCCCGACTACGCCGGCAATCGGCACAACGTCGGACAGATGGTGGCGGCACAACTCGCCGACCGTCTCACCTCAAACTTCAAGCGTCACAAAACGGCCGCCCTCGTCGCCGAGGGTCGCCTCTCACCCGGTGGACCCAAACTGGTGCTGGCCAAGCCCACCACGTTCATGAACGTATCCGGCAGCCCGGTCGCCGCGCTGCTGCGCTTCTATTCTCTGCCCGCCTCCCGGCTGATCGTCGTGCACGACGACCTTGACCTGCCCTTCGACACGCTCAAGATCAAGGTCGGCGGCGGTCACGGCGGTCACAACGGCCTGCGCGACATCATCGCCGCCACCGGAACCAACGAATTCATTCGAATTCGCATGGGTATCGGGCGTCCGCCCGGTCGCCAGAACCCGGCCGATTTCGTGCTGCACGACTTTGTCGCTGCCGAGCGCAGCATTCTGCCCAACCTGATAGCGGATGCCGCCGACGCGATCGAACTGATCGCCTCCGACGGCGTCGTGGCCGCCCAGCAGAAGTTTCACGCGCCCTCCTAGGCTGCGTAGACTCATTCAGTGATCCTTCAGGGCTTAATCGCAGCGCTCGCGCGCGCCTCCACGTTCGATAACGCCCTCGCCTACGCCAGCCGGGACGCTGATTTCAGTCTGACCGAGGGCCTGCGCGCCCCGCTGCTGGCGGCGCTGCTCGACCTGCGCCGGGACGACGCCCAGGCCCTGTTCGTCATCACCGCGACCGGCCGCGAATCCGAGGCGCTGCGCGAGAACCTCAGCTGCTTCGCCACGAGCGCTGAGATCATTGACTTTCCGGCCTGGGAAACGCTGCCGCACGAACGGCTCAGCCCGAGCGCGGAGATCGTGGGCAAGCGCCTGCACGCTCTCCGCCGCATGCGCGAGTGGCAGGAGCAAGACGCGAGTGAGCGGCATCCGCTTATCGTCGTCGCCTCCGTGCGGGCCGCCCTGCAGCCGGTCGCCGACAACCTCACCGACTACGAACCGATCGACCTCACGGTCGGCGGGCGCGGACACGACCTCGCGGCGATCGTGCTGCAGCTGGTCAACGTTGCCTATGCTCGGGTCGACATGGTCACCCGGCGCGGCGAGTTCGCCGTGCGCGGCGGCATCCTCGACGTGTTTCCGCCGGTCGCCGTACACCCCTACCGGGTGGAGTTCTTCGGCGACGAGGTCGAGCAGATCCGCCTGTTCAGCGTTGCCGACCAACGGTCGCTGCCCGAATCGGTCGAGTCGGTCAGCCTGCCGCCGAGCCGGGAGCTGCTGCTGAGCCCCGCCGTGCGGCAGCGTGCTCGGGAAATGCAGCACGAGTTTCCCAGCCTCGCCGGACTGCTGGCCAAGATCGCCGAGGGTATCCCGGTCGAGGGCATGGAAAGCCTCGCTCCCGCCCTGGTCGACCGGCTGGTTCCCGTCACGCACTACCTGCCGACCAACGCGGCCGTTGCGGTGATCTCGCCGGAGCGGGTCGCGAGTCGCGCGATCAGCCTCGCCGAAACCAATCGCGAATTCCTCGGTGCAGCGTGGAGTGCCGCCACGGCCGGTGCCGACGCCCCGATCGACCTCGAATCCGGCGATTTTCTCACCCTCGGGCGCCTGCGCGACAGTGTGAAGTACTCGGCGCCGGGGGCACCGGCCTCCGGTCACAGCTGGTGGACCCTGAGCACTTTTCAGGCCGCGCCGACCGACGCGCCCGTCCTGCCTGAACACCTCGAGATGGACGAACTGCTCACCATTCGCATCGAAGCGGATGCCGTCCCCACCTTCGCCGGGAGTGTCGACGGTGCCGTCGGGCACGTCGCAAGCCGGCTGCACGACGGTTGGGTCGTCGGCATCGTCGCCCAGGGCGTCGGCCTCGTGGAACGAGCGGCGCAGGTGCTCGCCGAGCGTGAACTGCCGGTGCGCGTCGTGGACGTGTGGCCGCTGGAGCCGGAACCGGGTATCGCCTACCTGCTGAAGGCATCCGTCGATCACGGGTTTGAGCTGCCGCAGAACAAGCTCGCGCTGATCAGCGAGAGCGAGTTCTACGGGCGCATCGTCGGCTATGACGCGCGCCAGATTAAGAAGCTCGCCAGTCGCCGCAAGAACGTCGTCGACCCGCTGCAACTGGTGGCTGGCGACCACGTGGTGCACCAGACGCACGGTATCGGCCGTTTTCTCGAACTGACCCAGCGGGAGGTGTCGAGCGGCGGGCGCAACCCGGTCAAGACCACCCGGGAATACCTCGTGCTGGAATACGCGCCGTCGAAGCGCGGTCACGCCGACGATCGGCTGTACGTGCCAACCGACCAGCTCGACCTCGTCACCCGCTATGTCGGCGGTGAAGCGCCGACCCTGAGCAAGATGGGCGGCAGCGACTGGTCGAGTGCCAAGACCAAGGCGCGCAAAGCGGTGCGCGACATCGCCGTGGAGCTGGTCAAACTGTATTCGGCGCGCATGGCCAGCAAGGGGCACGCGTTCGGGCCGGACACCCCGTGGCAGCGTGAGCTCGAAGAGGCCTTTCCGTTCGTGGAGACGCCCGACCAGCTGACCACGATCGATGAGGTCAAGGCCGATATGGAACGGCCCATTCCGATGGACCGGCTGCTCAGCGGTGACGTCGGTTTCGGCAAGACCGAGGTGGCCATTCGCGCCGCGTTCAAGGCCGTGCAGGACGGCAAGCAGGTGGCCATGCTCGTGCCGACCACCCTGTTGGTCAGCCAGCACATGGAGACTTTCAAGGAACGCTTTGCCGGGTTCCCCATTCACCTGCGGGCACTGTCGCGGTTTCAGACCGACAAGGAGTCCCGGGAGACGATCGCCGGCATGCTCGACGGCACCGTCGATGTCGTCATCGGCACGCACCGGCTGTTGTCTCCGTCGATCATCTTCAAAGATCTCGGCCTGGTCATCATCGACGAGGAGCAGCGGTTCGGCGTCGAACACAAGGACGCGCTGAAGAAGCTCAAGACCAACGTCGACATTCTTGCGATGAGTGCGACGCCCATCCCGCGGTCCCTCGAGATGGCGGTCACCGGCATCCGCGAGATGTCGACCCTGGCGACTCCGCCCGAAGATCGACACCCCATTTTGACCTTTGTGGGGCCGTACTCGCAGCGGCAGGTGGCCGCGGCCATCCGTCGTGAGCTGCTGCGCGAGGGCCAGATCTTCTTCGTGCACAACCGGGTGACCAGCATCAACCGCATGGCCGCGCAGATTGCCGAACTCGTGCCGGAGGCACGCATCGCGGTGGCACACGGACAGCTGCCCGAGGCACAGCTCGAACAGGTGGTCGGTGATTTCTGGGAGCGCAAGTTCGACATCCTGGTCTGCACCACGATCATTGAGACCGGCCTCGACATCAATAACGCCAATACCATCATCATTGACCGCGCCGACAAGTTCGGCCTGAGCCAGCTGCACCAGCTGCGCGGTCGGGTCGGTCGCGGGCGCGAACGGGCCTACGCTTACTTTCTGTACGACGAGAACAAGCCGCTGTCGGAGACCGCGCACGACCGGCTCGCCACCATTGCGGCGAACAACGAGCTCGGCGCCGGCATGCAGGTGGCCCTGAAAGACCTCGAGATTCGCGGGGCCGGCAACCTGCTCGGCGGGGAGCAGGCCGGCCACATCGCGGGCGTCGGCTTCGACCTGTACCTGCGCATGATCGGTGAGGCCGTCAGCACCTTCCGCGGCGATGTCGCCGAGGGGCAGACCGAGCTGCGGCTGGAGCTGCCGGTCGACGCGCATATTCCGCACGACTTCGTCGACAGTGAGCGGTTGCGGCTCGAGGCGTACCAGAAACTCTCCAGCGCGAGCTCGCCCACCGCGACCGACGATCAGATCGACCTCGTGCTCGACGAACTCACCGACCGATACGGTGAACCGCCCGTGCCGGTGCAGAACCTGGTGGCCGTGTCCCGGCTGCGCTGGCAGGCCCAGCAGGCCAACCTCAGCGAGGTCGTGGCCATGGGCTCCAACCTTCGGGTGGCACCGGCCGACCTGGCCGACTCGCTCCAGGTGCGCTTACAGCGGATGTATCCCGGCTCGCGTTACGTGTCGGCCACCGGCGCACTCAGCGTGCCGATGCCGCGGCCGAACGGCGAGCCGCTCGATGACAACGCCCTGATCGAGTGGACCAAGACGCTCCTCACTGCGATCTTCCCGCCGTCCGTACCGAGCGTTCGCGCCGGCAGCTAGCCCTTCGACGCCGCGTCTGTCTCGTAGACATCCGGAATGCCGTCGTTGTCGCTGTCCAGTGCGTCCTTCTCGGCGATACGCCCGTAGTGGCGGTTGCGCGCACGGAGGACGACCGTTGCCAGTAGCGCGGCCAACAACGACCCAACCAGGATGGCGACCTTGGCATGGTCGTCGTGCGGGCTGCCCTGCCCGAAGGCCAGCTCGCTGATCAGCAGGGAGACCGTGAAGCCGACTCCGGCCAGTAGTGAGACGCCGATCAGGTCAATCCAGGCCAGGTCGGGGTCGAGCGTGGCCTTGGTGGTCTTGGTGACGATGAAGGTCGCCAGGAGCACGCCGATCGGCTTGCCGACCACGAGGGCGATTACGATGCCCAGCGCAACGGGATCGGTGATGGCGCGAATCATGCCGTCGAGACCGCCGATTGTGACGCCGGCGGAAAAGAAGGCGAACACGGGGATGGCGATACCGCTGGACAAGGGGCGGATGCGGTGTTCGAGAGTTTCAGCCAGCCCGGGGCCGGCATCGGGGCCGCCTCCGCGTTTGCTGCGCAGAACGGGGACGGCGAATCCGAGCAGGACTCCAGCGACAGTCGCGTGTATACCGGAACCATGTACCAGCGCCCAGACGATGACGCCGAGAGGTAGCAGCAGCGCCCACGCCGCCCAGGCTCGGGTGCCGAAGAAATAGGAGAATTTGTGGGTCAGAATCCAGAAGAGCGCGAGCACGACAATCGCTAGCAGCAGTGGCAGAAGGGCGATGTCTGCGGTGTAGAAGAAAGCGATGATCGCAATCGCGAGCAAATCGTCGACGACGGCGAGCGTCAGCAGAAAGATGCGGAGCGCTGGCGGAAGCTTTGATCCAATGACGGCGAGCACGGCGACGGCAAACGCAATGTCCGTCGCGGTGGGAATCGCCCAGCCGCGCAGCGTTTCGGCGCCGGAGTCGAGGTTGATCAGCGTGTAGATGACCGCCGGAACGATCACGCCACCAACCGCTGCGGCCACCGGAACAATGGCCCGGTTCACACTGCGCAGGTCACCAGCCACGAATTCACGTTTCAGCTCGAGGCCGGCCAGAAAGAAGAAGATCGCCAACAGGCCATCGGCCGCCCAAGCGCCGAGGCTGAGCTGAAGGTGCCAGGGCTCATAGCCGATCGTGAAGTCGCGAAAGGCGTAGTAGGCGTCGGAGAATTCGGAGTTGGCCATGATGAGCGCGGCCACGGTGGCGGCGAGCAGAATCGCCCCGCCAACCGTTTCCTTGCGCAGGATGCCGGAGATACGCACGAACTCGCGGTAGCTGCCGCGGCGCAGAATGGTCGTGGTCGACGGTGCAGATTTTGGGGGAGTGGGCAGATTGGACGGTTCGGTCATGAGAATCCTCTGGTGTTTCGGGCGCGCACAAGCAACTGCCGACCAGACTTCCCGGCTCACCGTGAACCAGAATACACGACGTACCTGAGCGACCCTCTGGCAGTATGCCCGCCTACGATTGAAACGACGATCCAGGAGTGCCGACCATGACGAACCCAGTGTTTTCCGCTTCCCCCGCATCGAACCCCGAGGTGCCGACGAGCTCGCTCGACATACTCATCGCGACCGTGGCGCGGCTGCGCGCTCCTGGCGGATGTCCGTGGGACGCCGACCAGACGCACGCCTCGCTCGTGCGCCACCTGGTCGAGGAGACCCACGAACTGATCGAGGCGATCGAAGACGGCAGTCGCGACGATCTGCTCGAAGAACTCGGTGATGTGCTGTACCAGGTGCTCTTTCACGCCGACCTGGCCGCGCACACGCCCGACGAGAATTTCGACATTCAGGATGTCGCTGCCCGGCTGACCGAGAAGATGGTCGGGCGGCATCCGCACGTGTTCGGTGATGTCACGCTGGAGACGGCGGAGGAAGTCTCAGCCGCTTGGGACGGTTTCAAAGCCGAAGAGAAGCCGGGGCGCACGAGCGTGCTCGACGGTATTCCGGCCGGCATGCCGGCGCTGGCCCTCGCCGACAAGGTGCTCGGCCGGGCCGAGAAGCTCGGACTAATCGAAGCGGATGCCGGTTTCCCGCTTCCGATCGAGTCCGAGGCCGACCTCGGGCCGCTGTTGCTGGCCATCGTGGCGTCGGCTCGCTCGCAGGGCCTTGATGCCGAACGCGCCCTGCGCGGCGCCGTGCGCGATCTGCAGGCGGAGATCCGCGGAGCGGAAGCCCCCGCAGCTGCAGACAACGCGGTCGATGACGACGCCTTCGACGCCGGAATCATCGCCTTCCCGTCCTGACGTCTAGGCGATACGGCTTCCGGTGGGAAGGTGCGTCGCGGGGGTGCGGGTGCGGCGCCAGGCCCACGTCAGGGCGCCCGCGCCGAGCAGCAGGTGCATGGTGAGGCCGATGAACCAGCTCGGCACAGCACCGTCGTAGGTCTCCTGCGCGGTCGGCCGGGTGGAGGCTCCCTCGTCGAAATAGCCGTTGGCGGCTTCGTCGCAGCCGTTGTACTCCGAGTACAGCGCCGGGGGTGTCTGGGCGCCGCGCACGCCGACGGCGATCTGACCGAAAAGGTCGGTCGGGGAACCGTTCTCGTCGAAGCTGCCGGGCGAGGCATCCGCTACCACAACGTAGGGGTTCGCGGCGAGAATCCACCAGTAGTAGTCAAACCGCGGCACCGGGTAGGTCGAGGTCTGCGCGGTGGAGCAGATGATGTCCGACTGCTTGCCGGTTTGCTCGTCGTAGGTCGACGACACCACCTGGTAGTTCACGCTGGTTGCGTCCTGCTGGGTGGCGGTGCCGAGCAGAGCGAAGGCAATAAGCGTGCCGAGGCTGAGTGCCGCAACCAGGAGATAGGTCAGCACGATGGAGAACAGCGGCCGGGTCAGGATGCCAGACAGCCCGACACCGACCGCAGCGATGACCCCGAGCTCGGCGGCGAGTACGAGCACGGAAACGCTTATCGTGCCGAGGGAGACCTCGCCGAGAACGACGGCGAAGATGAGAAAGGGGAGCGCCGCAGCGAGAAAGGCGAGCGCTGTGATCCACGCGGCCAGAAACTTGCCGAGCACGAGCTGCCCGGTGCCGATCAGCGTGACCTGCGTGGTGGCGAGGGTGCCGGCATCCCGGTCACCGTTGATCGCATTGCCGGACAGCGCAGGCGAGACCAGCGTGCCGAGCAGCAGCACGAAGAAGATGATGGCCCCGAACACGCCGCCGCCGCCGGACAGCCAGGCCGAGGTGGCCAGCCAGAGCAGAAAAGTGACGATTCCCACGAGCAGCATGAAGATGCCGAGCAGCACGTACCAGGAGACGCCGCGCACCCGTTGGCGCAGTTCCAGGGTGACAATGAGCCAGAGTCCGGTCAGGAACACGCGCTTGGTCATGGGGTTACCTCCGGGTTGACGACGATCGAACTGTGTCGTGCCGGTCTCTCTCGGGTGAGGTCGAGAAAAGTGTGTTCGAGGTTGCCGACGGCGGGGCCGAAGTCGCAGACCGGAACCCCGCTCAGCACCAGGTTGTGCAGCAGGGCGGCCGCCGAGGCTTCATTTTCCACCTGCACCAGGGTGCCGAGCTGGTCGACGCCGAGCACCTGCACGAGCGCCCCGACCACGCCCGGTGCGGCGAGCGCACCGGCCAGCGCCGCGTCATCAAGCGAGCGGATGCGCCAGGCCCTGGCGCTTGCGCCGGCCGCGGCCACCTGCTCCGGGCTCGCGGTCCGGCCGTCGGACAGGTACACCGCGGCATCCGCCATCTCGTCGAGCTCGGCGAGAACGTGACTGGAGACGAGGATGGCGGCGCCCTCACTGGCCAGGCGGCGGAGCAGCTGGCGCAGCGCGGCGCGGGCTGCCGGGTCGAGGCCGGAGGCCGGCTCGTCGAGCAGCAGCACGCTGGGGGAGTGCACGAGCGCCCTGGCCAGGCTCAGTCGTTGCTTCTGGCCCCGTGACAACACCCGCGAGGGGCGGTCGGCGAAGTCCGTAAGGTCGGTCAGAAGGATCAGCGCGTCGGCGCGCGCGGCGGCCTGCTCGCGGGTCATGCGGTACATGCGACCGGTGGTTTGCAGGGCTGCGCGGGCGGAGAGGCTTGGCCAGGAGCCGAGGGTGTCTGGCATCCAGCCCATCAGGGCGCGCACGCGTTCCGGTTCGGTGACCGGGTCGTGACCGTTGATGCGAATGCTGCCCGCATCGGGTGTGAGCAGCGTGGCAAGCATGAGCAGCAGCGTGGTCTTGCCCGAGCCGTTCGGCCCGATCAGGGCCGTGACCGACCCGGCCGGTACCGTGAGGGTCGCATCGAGCAGCGCGAACACGCTGCCGAATGCCCGGCTCACCCCGGTCACCGCGATGCCGCTCGGCACGATCCCGTCCGAGCCGAAAATCGTCGTCGCTGACATTGCGACACCCCCAGTTGTTTCCCCCGAGTCTACGGGCGTTCCCGTTCGGGGTGGGCGGTGCAACGCGTCGACGGCACCTGAGAGAATTGCCCCATGGCTATTGCAGTGACCCCGCCGCGCGGTATGCGCGATTTTCTCCCCGCCGACAAGGCCGTTCGTGAGCGTTCGCTCGGAATCATCCGCGGCAGTTTTCGTGCGCACGGTTTCGATGAGATCGAAACGCCGGTCATGGAAGACGCCGCCCGACTGCACTCTGGCCTGGGCGGCGACAACGAGAAGATCGCTTTCGCGGTGCTCAAGCGCGGTCTCAGCCCAGCGGATGTTGCCGCCGCGGCCGAGCAAAACGACCTTGCGTCCCTGGCCGACCTCGGCCTGCGCTTCGACCTGACGGTTCCGCTCGCCCGGTTCTACGCCACCCACCGTGCCGCGCTGCCGACCGTGTTCCGGTCGATTCAGATCGCTCCGGTCTGGCGAGCCGAACGCCCGCAAAAGGGGCGCTACCGCCAGTTCATGCAGTGTGACATCGACATCATCGGGGAGGCCGGCCCGCTCGCCGAGATCGAACTGATCACCGCGACGGCCGCAACGCTGGAAAAGCTCGGCCTTACCGGCTGTTCCATTCGAATCAATGACCGCCGCATCCTCTTCGGCCTGCTCGCACACTGGAAAGTCGCGGCCGAGCTGACCGATCCGGCGCTGATCGTGATCGACAAGCTCGACAAGATCGGTGTCGACGGCGTCGATGCCGAACTTCGAGCCCTCGGCATCGACGCGCCCGACCTTGCCACGCTGCTCACCGAGCTCGGTACCGGCGGCTGGGCCCTCGGGGCAGGTGCGCCGGACTGGCTCGACCAGACGGCCTTCGCCGACCTCGAAGCCCTTCGCGCTGCACTCCCCGGCGTGGACCTCGAGTTTGACCCCACCCTGGTGCGCGGCATGGGCTACTACACCGGCACCATCTTCGAAATTTCCCACCCGTCGCTCGGCTATTCCCTCGGCGGTGGCGGCCGGTACGACGGCATGATCGGCCGGTTCCTCGGCACCGACGTGCCAGCCTGCGGATTCTCGATCGGCTTTGAACGCATCGTCGACCTGCTGCAAGCGGATGCCGAATCCGCTCTCAACGCGGTCGTGTTGGTGCACGAGAAGGACGCCGACCCGGCAAGTCTGGTCGCCCTCAAGCGCGACCTCGTTGCCGCGGGGCTGCGGGTGCGGCTGGAACGCCGCACCAAGAACCTCAAGGCGCTGCTCGATCGGGCTGGCGAGGCCGGCTACGGACGCTTCGCGTTCGTGACCGCTGACACTGCAACCAGCGACGACCTCGACCTCAAGCCGCTCGGCGTCTGAGCGGACCGGCCAGCCCCTGCAGATCAGCGGATCGGCTGACGGGTTTAGTTAGACTGAATCCGCGACACATCCGAGCGTCCACCCAGACGTTCACCCCGACAAATCAGGAGACAGTTGTGGCCCTAATTGAGGCAGTAGACGCACGCGAAATTCTCGACTCTCGTGGCAACCCGACCATCGAGGTCGAAGTTCTGCTCGGCGACGGAACAGTCAGCCGTGCTGCTGTGCCGTCCGGAGCGTCGACCGGCGTGTTCGAGGCCTACGAGCTGCGCGACGGCGACAAAGCCCGCTACCAGGGCAAGGGCGTACTCAAAGCCGTCGAAGCCGTCATCGACGACCTCGGCCCCGCGGTGGAAGACATCGACGCGACCGACCAGCGCATCGTCGACCTCGTGCTCATCGAAGCCGACGGTACCGACAACAAGGAGCGCCTCGGCGCCAACGCCATCCTCGGCGTGAGCCTGGCCGTGGCCAAGGCCGCTTCGAGCTCGGCCGGGCTGCCGCTGTTCCGCTACCTCGGTGGCCCGAACGCGCACACCTTGCCAGTGCCCCTCATGAACATCATCAACGGCGGTTCGCACGCCGACAACGATGTCGACATCCAGGAATTCATGATCGTGCCGCTCGGCGCTGAGTCGTTCAGTGAGGCCCTGCGCTGGGGGGTCGAGACCTACCACTCGCTCAAGGCGCTGCTGCAGTCCAAGGGACTGTCCACCGGCCTCGGCGACGAGGGCGGCTTCGCTCCCAACCTGCCGAGCAACCGTGCGGCCCTCGACTTCATCGTCGAAGCCATCGAAAACGCCGGCTACGTTCCCGGCAAGGACATCGCCCTGGCCCTCGACGTGGCCGCGAGCGAATTCTTCAAGGACGGCAGCTACAACTTCGAGGGCAAAAAGCTCTCGGCCGAAGAGATGAGCGCGTACTACGCCGAGCTCGTCACCGACTATCCGCTCGTCTCCCTCGAGGACCCGCTCGAAGAAGACGACTGGGACGGCTACGTGCACCTCACAGCTTCACTCGGCGACAAGGTACAGATCGTCGGAGACGACCTGTTCGTGACCAATCCCCTGCGCCTGGCCAAGGGCCTCGAACTCAAGGCTGCGAACTCCATCCTGGTCAAGGTCAACCAGATCGGCACCCTAACCGAGACGATGGATGCCGTCTCTCTCGCCCAGCGCGCCGGCTACACCGCCATCATCTCGCACCGCTCCGGCGAGACCGAGGACACCTTCATCGCTGACCTCGCCGTCGCCACGGATGCCGGGCAGATCAAGACCGGCGCGCCGGCACGCAGCGAGCGCGTTGCCAAGTACAACCAGCTGCTGCGCATCGAGGAAGAACTCGGCGAGGCTGCGGTCTATGCCGGTCGCACCGCGTTCCCCCGCTTCACCGCGTAACAGCGCCCCACAACAAAGCTCGGGCTCCCGACCACCGATTTTGGCTGGTCGGGGGCCCACAGCTTTCGCTTGGTACCATTTTCACCAGCACGTCCAGCCAGCGAAAGGAGTTGCCGTGGATCAGAAACGACCTGCCCAGAGCGCGTCGGCAGCACGTCAACCCGCTGTCGCGGAAGCCGAGACGCCGGCCGGCGGCTGGCTGCGCAGCATCCGGTTCTCCGGATTTTCACTCGTGATGATGGTCGTCCTCATTCTTGCCGTCGTGGTGCTCGCGCCGAGCCTCCGCACCTACGCCGAGCAGCGGCAGCAAATCAGCCAGCTCAGTGCTGCTGTCGCCGACCAGAAGGCCGAGGTCGACCAGCTCACGAGCCAGCTGGAGCGCTGGAACGACCGTACCTATGTCACGACGCAGGCCCGCGAGCGGCTGTCGTACGTGCTGCCAGGGGACATCAGCTTTCTCGTCATCAACGATCTGCCGGTCGTCGCTCCGCTCGAAGCGGATACGACCCCGGTCAGCACGAATATTCAAAGCACCACAATTGATTGGCTGGGTTCCTTGTTCGCCTCCACCATGACGGCCGGCCTCGCTCCGCAAGCACCGGCACCGGTGGTGCCGTGACTCGGCCGCCGTTCGACCCGTTCACTGCGGCCGATATCGATCTCGTTTCGGCGCAGCTGGGTCGCCCGGCCCGCAACGTCGTCGGCATCGCCGCGCGCTGCGTCTGCGGAGCGCCGACCGTGGTCGCCACCGCACCCCGGCTGGCCGACGGCACCCCGTTTCCCACGCTGTACTACCTCTGCCATCCGGCCGCGACGGCGGCGATCTCATCTCTCGAGGCCACCCAGGTCATGAACGAATACAACGACCTGCTCGCCGAGGATGGCGAGCTGCGGGCAGCTTACGAGCGCGCTCACCAAAGTTTTCTGTTCGACCGCGACCAGCTTGGCACCGTGCCGGAAATCGCCGGGATCTCCTCCGGCGGCATGCCGAGCAGGGTCAAGTGTCTGCACGCCCTGGCCGCGCACTCCCTGGCCGCCGGGCCCGGTGTAAACCCGATCGGCGACCTCGCGCTGGCGCGAGCGGCCTGGTCGCCCTCGGTCTGCGTCTGCCTGGACTACAGTGCGGTGGCCGCCGGGACGGCTTCGGAGTGACTGCACTCTCGCGCCGTGTCACCACCGGTGTCGCGCTCGCCCTCGCCACAACGCTGTTCGGCGGCACTATCGCCGGCTCCGTCATGCTTGACGCGCCCGCAGCGCACGCCGACCAGATTCGTGACCTGCAGTACTGGCTGAACGACTACGGGTTCACCGAAGCCTGGAACACCACGCGGGGCGCCGGCGTCACCGTCGCCGTCATCGACTCCGGGGTCAAAGGCAGCGTCCCCGAGTTGAACGGCGTCGTGACCGGGGGAACGGATGTTTCCGGCCTCGGTTCCGCGAACGGCCAGACGCCGGTCGCCGGCGATGACGATGACGGCGAGCACGGCACCCTCGTGGCCTCTCTGCTGGCCGGTCGCGGAACCGGTGACGGCGCGGGCCTCATCGGGGTGGCGCCAGAAGCATCCATTTTGGCGGTGTCAGTCGCGTTCGGCAGCACCCGTTCCGCGGTGAGCAATGATGACCAGATCGCGCAGGGCATCCGCTGGGCTGTCGACAACGGTGCCGATGTCATCAATATGTCGCTGACCCGCAACACGCTGTACTGGCCGGAAAGCTGGGACGACGCCTTTCTTTACGCGTTTGACAATGATGTCGTCGTCGTGGCCGCGGCCGGCAACCGGGGAAGCGGTACCACCGAGGTCGGTGCTCCGGCGACGATTCCCGGCGTGCTCACGGTCGCCGGTGTTGACCGCAACAAGACGGCGAGTTTTGACGCTTCCTCGCAGGGAATCACCATCGCCATCGCCGCTCCGAGCGAGAAACTGGTCGGTGTCATGCCCGACTCGTCGTACGTGCAGTGGGACGGAACCAGCGCTGCGGCGCCGATCGTGTCCGGACTCGTCGCCCTCGTTCGAGCCGCGTACCCCGACCTTGACGCGGCAGGGGTCATGAACCGGGTGATTGCCACAGCGAACTCGAACGGGCAATCAGTGCCGAGCCCGATCTACGGCAACGGTCTAATCGATGCCGCGGCCGCGGTGACCCGCTACGTTGCTCCGGCAACCGGGGCCACTCCCAGCCAGTTGCTGACGGAGTGGATCACCCTGCACCGTCGGGCCGAGATCGAGGTCGTTCCCACCGAGGTTCCCGCCGCCGAAGCACCCGCAGCCGCGGACGACGACCCGGCGCTTCCGGCCCAAAACGTGCTCACGGCCTGGCTTCCCAACCAGCTGACATTGACTTATATCAGTCTGCCGCTCGCTGTACTCGTGGTGTTTGGTATCCTAGTAACGCTGCTCGGCATTGGGGCCACTCGGCATATCAAGCGAATTCGGCGCAATCCCAAAGATTTCGCACAATCATAATCATGTAGGAGGCCTTCTCATCGTGCCCAAAATTCTCATTGTTGGTGGCGGCTACGCCGGTTTTTACACGGCGTGGAAGCTCGAGAAATGGCTACGATCCGGCGAAGCCGAGGTCACCATCGTGGACCCGCTGCCGTACATGACGTACCAGCCCTTCCTGCCGGAGGTCGCTGCCGGATCCATCGAACCGCGTCACGCGGTTGTGTCGCACCGTCGTCACCTCAAGAAGACCAATGTTGTCTCCGCCAAGGTCACGCACGTGAACCACGCCGACAAGACGGCCACGATCACCCCGCCGATCGGCGAGCCGTACGAATTCAAGTACGACATCGTCGTGGTCACCGCCGGTGCTGTTTCGCGCACCTTCCCGATTCCGGGTGTTGCCGACCAAGCCATCGGCCTGAAGACCATCGAAGAAGCCGTCGCCATCCGCGACCGCGTGCTGACTAACTTCGACCGGGCCGCTGCCCTGCCGGCCGGTCCCGAACGCGAACGCCTGCTCACCTTCGTCGTGGTCGGTGGCGGTTTCGCCGGCATCGAGGTGTTCGCCGAGCTGCGCTCCTTCGCCACCTCGCTGCTCACTCTCTACCCGGAGATCAGCTTCGAAGAAACCAACTTTCACCTCATTGAGGCCATGGGTCGCATCATGCCCGAGGTGTCGCTCAAGACGAGCCTGTGGGTCATCGACAACCTCGCCGGTCGCGGCGCGCAGATTCACCTCGACACCCAGCTGACCAGTGCGGTCGACGGCAAGATCGAGCTCTCCACCGGAGAGACGTTCGAGACCGACCTCATCGTCTGGACGGCCGGCGTCATGGCCAACCCCACGATCGTGCGTCACACCGACCTTCCGATCGAAGAGCGTGGCCGCCTGCAGGTTCGCGCGGACCTGCGTGTTGGAACCGAAGACGACATCATCGTTGATGCCTGGGGCGCCGGCGACGTCAGCTGTGTCCCCGACCTGAGTGGTGGCGGTGTCGGTGGCAACTGCGTGCCCAACGCCCAGCACGCAGTGCGTCAGGGCAAGCTGCTCGCCAAGAACCTGGTCGCAGTACTGCGCGGCGAAGAGCCGGTGCAGTACCTGCACAAGAACCTCGGTGCCGTCGCCGGTCTCGGCATCGGTGTCGGCGTATTTCAGAGCGGCAACCTTGCCGTCACCGGCCTGCCGGCCTGGTTCGCCCACCGTGGTTACCACGGCCTGGCCATGCCCAGCTGGGAGCGCAAGTTCCGCGTCGTGTGGGGCTGGGTCAACAACGTGCTACTCGGTCGCGATGTCGTGTCGCTGAGTGCCACGGAACACCCGCGCGCTGTGTTCGAAGAGTTCGCTTCGCGCCCGAAGCCGCCGGCTCCTGCTGCTGCGGCTCTTGCTGCGCCCGCGGCCAAGGCGCCGACGGCTCCGCGTGCGCCTCGTGCGCCGCGCAAGCCCACGGCGAAGGCTGCTCCATCGGATGCCGCCGCCGGATCCACGAAGGCACCCTCCGCGCAGGCGCCGGTTGCCGAGAAGGCGGCCGCTGAGGCATCCGCTTCGAAGTAGCTTTTCGGTAGGTGCTGCCGGGCGATACTCGCGCGGCAGTACCTACGCTGTAAATGCCCGTCACCGGGCTCGCCCCCATAGCCCAATTGGCAGAGGCAGACGACTTAAAATCGTCACAGTCTGGGTTCAAGTCCCAGTGGGGGCACCATCTTTATTTCCGTATGATCTGGGCTTTACCTTAGTACCGGGTGCCTCAGGCCCTTCTTTGCCCACATTTGAATTCATTCGGGCCTGATCGAGGACCACCGCGCCGCTGTCCAGGTCGTCGTCGAAGAGGTCGGCGTACACGTCGAGGGTCATCGCGGCCGAGGCGTGGCCGAGCATCCGTCCCAGATCTGTCGCGTTCGTCGTCCGGCCTACAGGCGGCCGCAGGGAGTTCAGCAGTCGGTCTGAATGAATACCGACTAGAGCGCTCGTGCTCTTGCCCCGGTCGCGACCAGGTTATTCACCGTTCTCCTTTTTGTTTTGTACCTGAAGTCCGCCGGTGGGTCTGGTCTCGATGAGGAAGAGTTCCGCCGCTCGAACCAAGTCAGAAAGTTTTACGTAGCCCCATTTTCGGGAGTCGAAGTCGGGCTGTTGCTTCCGCACTAGCTGGCCCACCGTGGCAAGGTTCGCCCATCCGTCCTCTCCTGATGCACGCTGTCCCTGAGCCCTGTGACGAATTCGTCCGTCCCGCCTGCGTCGTCCTGCCTATTTCGGCTTCCATCGCTCCGGTGTTGTTTATCCACATAGACGATAGTAATATCGCGTATGTGAACATTCAGGCGCCAGCGCTAAGCCCGCTCTTCCGGTCAGATGCGCAGGGAGAAATTCTCGCACGACTCTTCCTGAATGCTGATCGGTCATTTACGATTGCCGAACTTGCTCGCGCCGCTAAGTCGCCGTATGCGAGCGCTCACCGAGAAGTCTCTCGCATTGTCCAGATGGGACTTGCCAGCACAGAGAAGCGCGGTCAGTCCGTCGAGGTTCGAGTGCGCTCGGATACGCCAGCTTTTCGGCCCCTCGCGGAACTGCTTGCCCTGACGTACGGGCCGGCTGTCGTGATACCCCAGCATTTGTCGGGGATATCCGGAATCGATCAGGCCTTCATCTATGGTTCCTGGGCCGCCCGCCGCGCGGGAGAGTCGGGGGACGCTCCGGCAGACATCGATGTACTCCTCGTCGGCAACCCGCCCCGTGGCGCTGTCAACGAGGCAGCACGCCTCGCCGGCGCCAGCCTGGGGCGGGAGGTGAACGTGCGAATCGTCAGCGCAGCCGCGTGGGAGGCCGCCAACACGGACCCGTTCCTGCGCACCCTAACCGAGCGTCCGATCGTGAGCCTTGAACTTCAGAAGGAGAATCCATGATCAACCATTGGGACCGCGGCCGATCCGAGGTTGACCTGCTTCTCAAACAAGGCCGTCTCACGGGGGTCGCAGCCAATAGTGACCTCGCCGAACGTCACCTTGCGCAGGCGCGGGTGCACCTCACGGCAGCCGTGACCCTGCGCGACCTCGATCCCGCCGGGGCGTTCACCCTCACATACGATGCGGTGCGCCTCGCGCTCGCGGCCATTCTGGTCAATCAGGGATTGAAGGCCCGTGGCGAAGGTGCACACGCCGTTCTGCTTGAAGTGGCGATCGCTCAACTCGACCCACCACGGCAGGTTGAAATTCGCGAATTCGACTCGATGCGTCGGCTCCGCAACTCGACGCAATACCCCGACCTCGACCGTCCATCGGCGAGTGTCGACGACGTTGATCAAGCCGTTCCCGCAGCAGGAGCGATCGCTGATCGTGCAGCTCGACTCCTTGAACTCATGCCGGCCTATTGACGGGGTTGAGACACCAAAAAATGCCCACGCGTTTGCCCACATTTTGCCGACAAATGTCGGAAAATGACGTGATTGTGGCACTACCCAAGTGACCCAAAAACGTTGATTTTACGCGGAAGCTGACTGTTCGCGGGGTGGCCATTGACCTCCCAATTGGTTTCAAGTCCCAGTGGGGGCACCACAGGCGCCACTCGGCTGCTCGCGTAGCCCCGTCTCCAGGACCTGTGCGGACGGCCGTGCTGCCCCGTCTTGGGCGAACGAACGGACGAAGTCTTGCGCTGAAGGGTGCGCTGCCGTTCAGTCGTCCGGTTGGACTATTCCTTCGCGGCTGCGACCATCGGCGTGGGGGAATGAACACGATGGCACGAATGCTTTTTGGCGATATCTCGCCAGGGCGGCGGAATCTGCCAATTCACCAACTTGCTTCATTGGATGGTGCTCTACAGCCCACTCACGATCACGGAGCACCACCACGATAGCCTGGACCTCTGTCCCGACTTCAACCGGCAGATCCGTTCGGTACTTGGACGTCGGTGATGTTCAACTATCTCGACTAACGAGTGCGAAACGACACCGACCAGGAATTTCAGTTCGTTGTGGCGACCACACCGGAATATCTGGTGGGCGAATTGCGCACCGCGACGGCACTCGACGTGACATTTCACATCCACGAGACCGACGCCTACTTCTATGAGCACGACGGCGACCTCTCGCGACAACCTGGTATGCCTCGTGCGGTGCGACACCGGCGTCCGGTCGCGCAACCGACCGGCCGCGCAACCGAACGGTCACCGACCGGTGCGGGCAGCGAGGAGTCGACGCTCGGCGTCGTTCGCTGTCAGTTCCAGGGCGTGCAGATCCGCGGCGAGTGCCTCGTCGTCGCGTCCGAGCCGGCGCAGCAGGTGCGCGCGCACGGCATGCCAGAGGTGGTTCCGCGTGAGCTTGCCCTCAAGGGCGTCCACCTCGGTGAGCGCTGCCGTGGGGGCTCCCACCCGATCCAGGGCTACGGCACGATTGAGCCGCACCACAGGAGATGGGTCGTAGCCGAGGAGCAGGTCGTAGAGCACGAGCACCTGCAGCCAGTCCGTTTTCACTGCGGTCTCGGCATCCGCGTGGCACGCGGCGATCGCCGCGTGCAGCTGCCAACGGCCCGGGCGACGTAACCGGGCGGCCTGTTCCAGCTCGGCGCGTGCGCGAGCTATGAGAGTCTGGTCCCATCTGGACCGGTCCTGATCGGCCATCAGCACCAGTTCGCCATCCACGGACCGTGCCGATTCTCGCGCCCGGTGGAACAGCAGTAGCGCGAGGAGGCCGTGAGCCTCTGCCTCGCGCGGCAGGGCCGCCACAATCACGCCCGCCAGCCACAGCGCGTCATCGGCGAGGTCGCGGTCTGCGGCTGCGTCGCCGCCGGCAACCAGATGAGCTTCGTTGTACATGACCGACACGATCGTGAGGACGATGTCGAGCCGTGCCGCCCGATCCGTCGCCTCCGGTATCCGCAGCAGGATGCCTGTCGCGCCGATCTTCCGCTTGGCGCGCACGATTCGCTGCGCCGTCGCGGGCTCGGTGCTGAAGGTGGCACGCGCGATCTGCGCCGTGGTGAGGCCGCACACCGCTCGCAGCGTGAGCGCGAGTTGAGCCTCCGGCGCCAATGCGGGGTGGCAGCAGCCGAACAGCAGCGGAAGACGGTCGTCGAGCTCGGCGGGCGAATTGGGCCAGGCGTCTTCCTGTGCCGCGGACTCCGAATCGACGCCGGGTACCATGCCGGCCAGCTTCTCGCGGTACCTTTTCTCGCGGCGCAGGCGATCGAGCGCGTTATGACGCGCGGCTTGCGTGAGCCAAGCGCCCGGGTTCGGCGGGATCCCGCCCTTCCGCCACGCGCGGAGCGCCTCATCCACGGCCTCGGCCACCGCTTCTTCGGCGATGTCCAGGCTGCCGAGAGACCGGGCCAGGGCCGCCACGATTCGTCCGGACTCCTCGCGCACGACTTGCGAGAGGAGGAGATCGGATGCCGCGACCTTGCCGCTCGGGCCGCTCGGCGCGCTCGCGTCGTCCGGACGGGCCGCGGCATCCGAGCCGCTCACTCCTCGGGCTGGCTGCCGATGGTCAAGATCGGGCGGATCTCCACACCCCAGCCGGGCAGTTCGAGGAACGGCCATGTGCGGACCAGCGCGATCGCGGCGTCCAAATCCGGGACGTCGATGATACTGAAGCCGCCGACGACCTCCTTGGCCTCCGAGAACGGCCCATCGACCAACACGGTGCCGCTCTCGCCGTACTTCACGGTGGTCGCCGTCTCGACGGGCTGCAGTTGGACTCCACCATCGGCGATTTGCGCGGCATGCTCCGCGTACCACTGGTACGCGCGCCCGTAAAGGCCCTGCATCCGGTCCGCCGGCACTTTCGCGTCGAGCTCGGGGTCGAAGGTAAACATGATGACGTACTTCACGGTCGTATCCTTTCGTCAATGGAATCGTTTCATTCTTACAGCGAACCGACAAGCCCGTTTTCGACAGTTCTCGAAGAAAATTCTCAGAAGAGAGAGACCGGGTTGAAGATGTCGTCGAGGATGAGCTCTCCATCCATCGCGATCAACGCGATGACCAGGACAAAGATGAGCGGCACGGGTTTGGCCGCATCGACGAGCGTCGGGGCGTCGAGCGGAGCACGAAGGCCCGCTCTGAGCGGCGGGCCTGCGCCAGCGCAGGGCCGCCGCGCCCTCCCGCACGGCGGACGCGGTCGGCTCGTCGCCTGGAGCGATTAGAACGGGTTCGTCGACGGGTCCACGAGCGGGCGAACCTCGACGCCGCCGAAGGGGGCCGGGCAGAGCTTGGCGATCTCGACGGCGTGGTCAAGGTCGCGCGCCTCGAAAGAATAGTAGCCGCCGAAGGCCTCCTCGGACTCGACGAACGGGCCGTCCGTCACCATGCCGCGACCCTTGATCGTTTTGGCCGTCGTCACGGACGCGAGCGCCTCCCCGCCCGTGAGGGCCCCACCGAGCTCGGAGATCTGGTTTCTGAACGTGTTGTGCGCGTCGATCAGCGCGCCCCACTCCTCGGGCGACATGGTCGCGTAGCGCGCCTGGTCTTCGTAGATTAGGACTATGTACTGGGACATGGAGCTGCCTCCTGCATTAGATCGCGGGCCGGACTGTCCGGCCCCGTCATCAAGACAGCGAACAACCTGCCCCGGATCGACAGCTGGGCCAAGATTTTTCAAGATATCTCCGGCGCCGCCATGTGCGCCGGGGTCGGCTTTGCGTGCTGAAGTGCACTCCAGCGGCCCCACCTGACGCTCCGTATAGTGCGGCTAGTCATGTCACCCGAGGTACTCGGACGGCTCACTCGTCGCTCGGCCAGGCGGCATGTCCGGCAAGCCTCCAAAACCCGCGCCATCACTGCGAGTTCTCCCCGCACTAGCCGGGCGAAATCCTGGTCAGGGACGACGAGCCTCGGGCTAGCCCGATCAGATAGATTCGGCCCATGACCAAACCACAAAGCGTTGGCCCGTATGTGAAAGTGACGAAGCGAGGATGGTCGGAATGGGTTGCCGTGATCGACGCTATGGGTGGTCGGGAGCTGCCTCATCCCGACATCGTGCCGCTGGTACAACATGAAATCGCGCATCTGGAATTGAAAAATCACGGGTGGTGGGCGCAGGGCATCACGATCGCTTACGAACAGTACATCGGCCGCCGTATCCCCGGACAGCAAGGAGACGGCACCTTTGCCTCCAGCGCCAGCAGGACAATATCCGGCAGTATGGACGCGGCACTTACCGCCTGGACTGCTCTGGTCGGCGGCCGTACGTCGTTCAACGGGCTCGAGGTGACGGACGAGTCGACGACTTCAACGACCGCGAAGTGGCGCTACTGGCGTTGTGGATTAGAGGATGACTCCCGTGTCAATGTCACGATCAACGAGTCGACACCCGGCAAGAGTCGGGTGGCGGTGCAGCATAGCCAGCTCGGCTCGCCGGAGGCTGCGGCAGTGTGCAAATCCTACTGGAAGGCTCAACTCGCGTCACTGTGATCGAGGGACCGGGCGGTTGTGGCGGCCGTGCGGCGCCAACCGACGGCGATGTTCCCGCTTGGGAACCCGACAATCGCGAGACCAGTGATTTGTGCAAGGATTCGCGGCGGGTGCGTGCTCGCCCCTCCCGATGAGGGTGGCACCCAGGCTCTTGAACACGATGAACAGTCCGGTGATCGACCGTTGTTAACGCCGAGCCAAAACAGGGCCAATAGTGCCGTTTGAAAACAGGACCACTATCTGTGTTTTCTACTATGCCGTATCAGCGGCGGGCTGGTGGCTCTTGAGTCGATAGCTGACGCCTTGGAGGC
>NZ_JASISM010000007.1 GCF_030063145.1 Cryobacterium sp. PH31-L1 | reverse complement strand
CCTTGGACTCCGGGTCGCGGGCTTTGAGCAGCTTGATCTCCGTGCCAAGGGTCCCAGCGAAAGCGGCGGTGCGTTCGGTGAGTTTGCCCTTCCCAATGCCGGTCTCGTTGTCCCAGGTCAATCGGGGTGGCACCGCACCAGCTGCCTGCAGCAGTGACCACATCCCGCCGAGCAGGTCCGACGTGGTCCGCGAGGGCAACATGATCGCTTGGAAGAACCCGGAGAACGTCGACGTCATCACCAAGACCGGCGGCGTGCCCTCCTGGCCATGGCCCAGCGGCAGGGGCTCGTGCGGGAACCAGAGGTCGCACTGCACTTGCCGGCCGGGCTCGTGCACCAGCCGATCGGCGGGGTCCGGTGGGACATACTCCGGCCGAATCAAGGCGACCTTGTCTCGGAACACCGATGCCGACCCCAGCCAGCCGACGCGCTCTGCCAACGTCGAGGCCGGCATCCGCGGTGTCACGGCCAACAACACCCGAACCTGCGCCGCATACGCGTCAAAACTCGACCCGGTCGACGCCCGCTGGTACTTCGGGAGCCGGTCCGCTTCCAACGCCCGATCGACCGTCCCTCGAGAGACTCCGACCAACCGGCCGATCTCCCGCTTCGAGTGCTGGCCCGTTGAAAACAGCTGGCGTATCTTCGCCCAATCATCCATATTGATCACCCTCCATAGTGGCTGGTGGCCCTGTTTTCAATCGGCGATACTGGCCCTATTTTCGGTCGGCGTTAACACGATCAGCCCGGCCACCTACGTGTCACTTCGTACGAGGTCGGAATGCCGTGTCGCACCTGATTGTCATGAGTGACGATGACGCAGAAATCATGACCGGGCAGCAGGTTGCCGACCTGTTACAGGTCTCGCCCCGCACGCTCGAGGAGTGGCGACAGACTCGCACCGGGCCGCCGTATCGACGCATGGGCCGCCACGTGAGATACATGCGCCGAGAGGTGCTCGCATGGTTCGAGGCGCTGGCCATGCATGCCTAGGCGACGAATGCGCGCGGGCGAAGTCGGCACCATCCGCATCGTCGTTCTGGCGAACGGACAGATCCAAGCACATGCCCGCATGCGGGACGAGTTCGGAACTCTTCACCGGTTGAAAGGAACACGTGCCACCGAGATGGAGGCCCGCCGAGCACTTGACGAGCAGGCCGACCTGCTTCGCAATGGAATTACCGGGCTGGCGTTGACCGCGAACTCGACTATTGCGGAGGCCGCAGTGGTCTTCCTGGACGACCAGCGGCGTTCCGGAACGGTTGAGGTCTCCACCATTGAGACGTACGAGTTCAGCGTCAACAATGTCATCATTCCCGAGTGCGGGGATCTCCTCCTCACCGACCTGCGGTCTCGCAGATGCTGCGTGGACAGGCACGGCAGGCTGGATCTAGCTGGTTCACTCCGGCACCGGCACGTTGAACCCGTGCAGCGCCGGCGCAGGCCCGAGCGTGATTGTGGTCAACGCGACGTTGCGTACGGCCGGAAAAGCGGCGCGGTAGTGGTCGAGGCTCATGCCGAGCACTCGACAAAGTACGAGCCGCATCAGGGTGGAATGCATCACCACTAGTACGGGACCGTCGTTGCGGGCTCCAATGTGCTCGAGTGCCGGCCAGGCGCGGTCTACCGCGTCGATTCCGGACTCGCCGCCGGGCAGCGGCGACTGACCGGGCCGCAGCTGAAAGTCGGCGACGGCGTCCGGAAACGCGTAGCGCATCTCGGCGGTCGTGAGGCCCTCGCCTTGGCCGAAGTCCACTTCTCTCAGCCGAGGATCGACTCGAAGCGGGAGTGCCAGTGCGTTCGCTGCGGGAGTTGCAGTGACAACAGCTCGTGAAAGGTCGGAGGAATAGACGCCGACGAGCGGCTGACCGGCAGCCCAGCGACCGAGGGCGGCAGATTGAGCACGGCCACGCTCGGTGAGCCCGACATCCGTCGACCCGGCATAGCGGTTCTCGGCATGCCACAGTGTTTCGCCGTGACGGGCAAGAATAAGAGTGCTCATGCAACAAGCCACCCTTTCACAACCAGGTCGGAACGGAAGACGGCGTAGCACTCGTTGAGCTGATCACGCCGGGCGGTATCGGGTTCGAACACGCGGCCGACCAGAGACATTCGGGCGGCAACCGACGGTAACGGCTCGGCAGAGCCGGGCCCGGCAGCCCAAGCTGCCAGGATCGCCATGCCGATCGATCCCTCCGCTGAGACCGGCACGGATATAGGACGCCCGAGCAGATCGGCGCGCAACTGGGTCCACCAAGCATTCTTTGTCCCTCCACCCGACGAGCTGAATGTGCCCGAAACCGGAACCCCCGCGCCCGACATGGTTTCGACCGCGAGACGCTCCACGCAGGCCACCCCCAGAAGAACAGACGCGAACAGCGCGTCCGAGTCGATACCGCGGGCGATCGCGTCGGCGAGCGGATGTTCGACGCCCCCCTTCCGAACAAAGCCGCGGGCATCAGGGCGAACCACGGGAAATCGCTCGCCCGTTGTCACGAGCGGGTAGCTCAGTGGAATGGAAGGGAACCGGTCAGTGTACGTCGAGCTGATGCGTGCCGTTCGTGCGTTCAGGTCGTCGCCGGCGAAAAGTGCGCTCACGGCGCCGGCCCCGACGCTCGACGCGCCGCCAGGGAACCACAGGCCGTCGTGCGGGGCCCGGTGCGAATAGACGGCTCCGGTGTCGTCGACCACAATGTGGTCGCTGACTCCCTTCACGACGAGGGTTGTGCCGACCACCGTGTGCCAGTCGCCGAGGCCGAGTGTTCCGGCGCCGAGTTGCGCGGCGCAGCCGTCGGTCATGCCGGCAAAAATGGGTGTTCCAGCCGGTAGCCCGGTTGCTGCCTGCCAATTCGCGGAGGATTCACCGAGCACGCCGCCCGGTGCGACGACGTCCGGGAGTGACTGTGGGTCGATGCCAAGCGAGGTGAAGGCCTCGGCCGGCCAACAGAGTTCAAGCAGGTCGTAGCCCGATTTGAGCGAGTGGCTCCAATCGGAGACGACGGCTCGGCCGATCAGGGCGGCGGTGACCACATCGGCCTGCGTCGCCACACGCACGCCAGGAAGAACCCACCCATTCCGGGTGAGCCAGAGGATCTTGGGCAGCGCCCACGTGGGCTGGATGCGATACCCGAGCCTGCGCCAGAGCGCGGGATCGGCAGCGGCAACCTCATCGCTGAGTACACCCGCGCGGCCATCGTCGTACATCAGGCCGGGGGAGAGGGGGCGACCCGCGGCATCCACTGTGGTGATGGTGCCGGAGGTCGCACACACTGCCACCCCGCTGATGTCCACCCGGGCGGACTCGGCCAGTGCGCCCACAGCCTCAGCCATCACGCGTCGCGTCTGATGAATCCACTGGCCGGGGCTTTGTTCATGGCGCTCGTTCGTGCGATCGCTCGTGAGCGGTGCGGAGGCCTGTGCGTGGACGACTCCCACCCCGTCGACGACCGACACTTTCACGCTTTGGGTGCCGACATCGACTCCGACCCACAGGGCCGTCACGGTCGACTACGTCCCGCCCACTGGGTGCGGGCGCTGGCCAGACTGCGCCGATACTCGCGGTAAGCCTCCTCGTAAAAGTCGGTGCGCTCGGTATCGGGGTTGATGCGGCGACGCTGGGAACGCCAGAGTTCCTCGTCCACCGGCGCGCCGAGCCCGGCCCACGCCACCATGGCGGCACCCCGGGATCCGACGGCGGAATCCAACGGCAGATACAAAGGGCGCCCCAACACATCGGCGAAGATGGATGCCCAGGCATCGGATTGGAGTCCGCCGCCGCAGGCCGACACGTCGCCGTCAAGACCCATCTCTTCGAAGCAGTGCCGAGCGGCGAACGCAAGACCCTCACACAGGCCGCGCGCCAGGTCGGCCCGGGTATTGCGTAGCTGCAGGCCGGTGAACTGGCCGCGGGCGGCGGGGTCGACAAAGGGTGCGCGCTCGCCGGAGGGAGAGAGGAACGACAGCGCCCCGACTCCGTTGGCACCGGGCGGGCTCTGTTCGAGGAGGGCGTTCAGGTCGCTCGGCTGCAGGTCGAACAAAGACAGCAGCCAGTCGATGCTCGCCGTGCCCACCATCGAGGGCATCACGCGCAGAAAGAGCTTGGGGTCTGGTGTGCAGAGCCACATGCCGGCCGGGTCGGCCTGCGGGATGATGGTTGTGTCATCCGTAAGGACCTGACAGCTCAGCGTGGTGCCGACAACGAGGGTACCCTCGCCGAGGCGCGTCGTTCCGGAGCCGAAACCACAGGCCTGAAGATCGTACGGGCCGCCGGTCACGGGGGTGCCCACGGGCAGGCCGAGCAGCGTGCTGCCGACGTCGTTCAGGGCGAAGATTGTGCCCGACTCGGTCGGCTGGGGGAGCAGATGTGCCCATTCGGCCACGCCGCAGAGCTCGAGTGCTTCGGCGACATAGCTTCGGGTATTCACGTTGAGAAATGGCAGCGAGGCATCGGATGCATCGACAGTGACGACCCCGGTGAGGTTGTGGAGCACGGCATCGACGCAGTAGCCGGCGACGGCCGCCTTGTGCAGGGATTCCGGTTCGTTCTCGCTGAGCCAGTTCAAAAGCGCAGCGTGGCTCCCTGGGAACAGGCCGGAACCGGTGAGTCGGTAGACCTGCCGCGAGACGCTGTCGTCGCCTCCGGTATTCCAGCGGGCCACGACGGAGGCCGCGCGCGCGTCCATCCAGGAGATCGGAGGTCGCACCGCCCGGCCCTCGGCGTCCCTCAGCCACAGGCCGTCGCCTTGACCGGTGATCGCCACTGCCTCGATCGGTTCCGATGCGGAAGCTGCAACTTGGCGAACCACCGCAGCGACAGACTCAAGCACACTGTCGAGGTCCTGTTCGACAGCGCCTCCGGGCTGTTGGATCAGAATTGACCGCATGCTCGCAGTCTCGCCGACCGAACCGTCCCGGTGTATAGCTGAGGCCTTCGTGACGGACGTGCCGATGTCGACACCGATGATCATGGGCGGGCCGTTTCGGCGAGCGTGTCCAAGACCAAGGGATTGGCCACGTGCAACGGCTTCTCTCCCGTCAAGTAGCGAGCGATATCGGCGCTCACGATGCTAGCGGCGCGGTGCGCGGTTTGCTGGGTCGCACCGGCGAGGTGTGGTGTCATAACGACGTTCGGCGCAGAAAAGAGCGGCCATTCGGGCGGCGGAGGCTCCACGTCGTAGACATCGAGGGCGAGAGCGCCGAGACGTCCGCTGCGCAGGAGGTCGGGCAGGGGTGCATAGTCGAGCAGCCCGCCTCGTGCGCTATTGACGAGAACCGCGCCGTGAGGGAGAAGCGCGAGGTTCTCCGCGTTGAGCAGGTGGTGGGTCTCGGCGGTGAGCCGGGCGTGCAGGCTGACCACGGAACTACGGCGCAGGAGGTCTTCCAGGTCAACAACCTCGACCCCGTCGGCGGCGAGTGCCGCCGGGTTCGCGTACGGGTCATAAGCGAGGACCGTGGTGCCGAACGCCAGGAGTATGCGGGCCACGATGCGGCCGATTGCGCCATAGCCGATGAGACCCACGGTTGCCCCGTCGAGCTCCAGTCCCGTGTTCTCGAAGGCGTAGTAGTCTCCGCGCCAGTTGCCGGCCTTGAGCTCGCTGTCTGTGGTGACGATGCGGCGCATCGCCGACAGCATCAGACCGACGGCGAATTCCGCCGCTGCAACGGCATTGCGCGCCGGGGCGAATGACACGACGACCCCGGCCTGCGTGGCTGCCTCGAGATCAACGTTGACCGGGCCTCCCCGGCACACACTGATCAGCCGAAGGTCGGGAGCATGGGCGAAGACCTCAGCCGTGAACGGCGCCATCTGGGTGACGGCGATGCGGGCACCGGCCAGGGCGTCAATGAGTTCTGGCACACTGCCGCTGGCCTCGTGCACCGAACCAATCGGCCCGAACGGCGTGTGCGGCCACGGAAGCGTGATGCTGGAGAAGGTGAGGTCTTCGCGGGGTGCACGCGCTCGGATAGCATCGATGAAGAGGGATGCTGCTACGAAGTGGTCGCCTGCGGCGAGGATGTGGGTCATCCGGCTGCCTTTCTGCGGAAAGCGGGGATAGGCGTCCGTGAGCGCCGTTACCCGATAGGCAGACACTAACATGCAAAATGTTAGTTTCGCTATGTAATTTGGTAATTATTCACCAGCAGATGCGCCTAGCCGGCTGAAAAATACCTGTCAGGTGGGTTTCACGGGCGCGAGATGCACCCGGGAAAGTCGTTCGATGCGCTCAACGAGATCCGGATCCACGTCGTCGGTGAGGATCACATCGGTGAAATCGCTCACGGGCACGTAGTGGTGGAGGGATGTTCTCCCTACCTTTGTGCCGTCCATCATGAGCACGCGGGTGGTTCCGGAGCGGAGCATGGCACGTTTCATGAGCACAATTTCCTGCTCCTGGTGGTAGGTCATCTCTGCCCCCATAGTGGATGTGGATTGGAAGACCACGTCGACTGCGTAGGAATCCACTGACTCGTGACTCGGCATAGCGATGTTGGAATCGTGCGTTCGAGAGTATTGACCACCGACCACGATTAAGCGGATGTCGTCGTTCTCGCGCAGTAGTTCGATCGCCTGACGGTAGTTGGTGATTACGGTGAGGGGCCCGACATCGTTGAGAAGACGGGCCAGGGCCAGCACGGTGGTGGAATCATCGAGCATCACCGACATGCCCGGTTCGACGAAGGTCAGCGCGGTGCGTGCGAGGGCTGCCTTGGCGCTGGCCTGTGTCTGCAGGCGAAATTCCGAGCTGCTCTCAAACACGCTCGTGGGGAGTACCGAGACGCCACCATGGAATCGGCGCAGGATGTTGCGGTGGGCGAGGTCTTCGATATCGCGATGTACGGTCATCAGGCTCACGCCGGTCAGTGCGGCGAGTTCGGCCGCCGTCGCCGACGGTACGCCCGCTAGGTAGTCCACGAGGCGGCGCTGGCGGGCCACCCGGGACAGTCGGGGCGAAGCAGGCTGGTTCATTCGAGCCTCTCATGTGCGGGCGGAACTGGCTGTTTTGTTGATGATAGTCGCCGAGTGATCAAAATGTTGACTGAAAATAACATTTGCTATGGCGTAAATAACCTTTTCAGTGTTATTCTCGCCACGTTGATGACAGAATCGGTACGCAGCATCGCGATGGCCGGATCACCACACCAAGGAGAATTTCAATGAAGAAGCTCTACACCCGCATTGCGATCACCGGTCTTACGACCATGCTCGCGGCATCTGCTCTCACGGCCTGCGTCGAGCAGGCGGGCTCGGCCTCTACGGACGGCGCATACAAGATCGCTTTCCTGATGCCGGACCTGGCCTCGACCCGCTACGAGCAACAGGACCGCCCACTTTTCGAAGCGAAGATGGCTGAACTGTGCCCCACCTGCGAGGTCATCTACTCCAACGCTGATGCCAGCGCCGACACCCAGCAGCAGCAAGCCAACTCCGCAATCGCCCAGGGCGTCGACGCCATCGTGATCGACGCGGTCGACTCGAAGGCTGCCGCGAGCATTGTGGTGGCCGCAAACGCCGCGGAGATTCCGATCATCGCCTATGACCGTCCGATCCCGGATCAAAAGGCCGACTACTACGTCTCGTTCGACAACGAGGGCATCGGCGAGAAGATCGCCCAGTCCTTGGTCGACAACCTCGGCACCCCCACCGGCGGCATCCTGATCATTAACGGGTCGCCGACCGACGCGGCGGCCGGTCTCATCAAGAGTGGAATTCACAAGGCCGTCGATTCCAGCGGCATCGAGGTCCTCGCCGAATACGACACTCCCGAGTGGGATCCGGCCAAAGCTCAGGAATGGGCCAGCGGCCAGATCACCCAGTTCGGCGACCAGATCGTCGGTGTTGTGGCCGCGAATGACGGCACAGGCGGCGGCGCCATCGCGGCGTTCAAGGCCGGCGGCGTAAAAACAGTCCCACCGGTTACGGGCAATGACGCCGAGGTCGCTGCGGCGCAGCGTATCCTTGCTGGAACGCAGTTCAACACCATCTCCAAGCCGATCAGCATCGTGGCCAATGCCGCTGCCGAAGTGGCCTATTCCTTCGCCAAGGGCGACGCCGTGAAGGGTGAAACCACCCTCTACGACACTCCCTCGCAGCTCTTCACTCCTGAGGTCGTCACTCTCGACAACATCAAGAAGATTCTGTTCGACAGGAAGATCATGACTGCGGCGGATGTCTGCACGGCCGAGTATACGGCCGCCTGCACTGCGGCAGGTATCGAATAACAGCGTTTTTCCCGGGCGGGCGCGAGTATCTAGTAGCGCCCGCCCTCTCACTCAATGACGAGCATCCCCGAGGACCCCAATGTCGACATCCAGCCCAGCACCGCAGGCCGTGACTACCCGCCTCCTGTCCCTGCGGAATGTGAACAAAAGCTTTGGCGCCGTCGCGGCGCTCACCGATATCAACCTCGATGTGGCAGCGGGCGAAGTCGTCGCTATTGTGGGCGACAACGGTGCCGGAAAGTCCACTCTGGTGAAGGTCCTCTCGGGTGTGCATCTGCCCGACTCCGGAACGATCACCTTTGAATCGAACCCCGTTTCGATTCCGGACCCGACCGCAGCACTGCACCTCGGAATCGCCACGGTCTTTCAGGACCTCGCGCTGTGCGACAACCTCAACGTGATCGACAACCTCTTTCTCGGCCGCGAACTTCGCCCTGGCCGTCTCAACGAAGCCGCTATGGAAACCCGGTCCTGGGAGTTGCTTCGCCAGCTCTCGGCCAAGATCCCGTCTGTGCGCATCCCGGTGGCCTCCCTCTCCGGTGGCCAGCGCCAGACCGTGGCGATAGCCAGATCCCTGCTCGGGAACCCGAAGGTGATCATCCTCGATGAACCGACTGCGGCATTGGGAGTAGCGCAAACTGCGGAGGTGCTCAACCTTGTCGAGCGGCTTCGTGAGCGCGGCCTCGGAGTCATCATGATCAGCCACAACATGGCCGACGTGCGAGCCGTCGCCGACCGCGTGGTCGTGCTGCGCCTCGGACGCAATAACGGCGATTTTGTCGTCGGCGAGGTATCGCCGGAAGAGATCATCGCTGCCATCACTGGGGCTACTGACAACGCCGTCACCCGCCGCACCGCCCAGATCGACCTTCGCTCCGCATCCGCTGACAAAGGAGTCACCCGCTCATGATCACCTCGACACTCCATGCCACACTGCCGAGCGATCTGCAGGACGAACGGCTGCAGAACCGTCTGGGCCTGCGTGGCATCATTCCCGGCTTCCTCGACAAAGTCAGGGGTGGTGATCTGGGCGCTCTCCCCGTCGTGGCCGGACTGGCCATCATCTGGACCGTGCTGCAGATTCTGAACCGGGGTTTTCTCTCCAGCGCGAACCTGGTCAACCTGTTAATGGAATCCGCAGCCGTCGGGGTCATCGCCCTCGGGATCGTGTGTGTGCTGCTCGTCGCCCAAATCGACCTGTCGATCGGTTCGGTAAGCGGTCTATCGTCGGCCGTGCTCGGCATCGCATTTGTGACCAACGGGTGGAATATCTGGCTGGCCGTGCTGCTCGCGGTGCTCTCCGGCGCGGCCATTGGCTGGCTCTACGGCCAGATCTTCAATCGGTTCGGTGTGCCGGCCTTCGTCATCACACTCGCTGGGCTGCTGAGTTTTCTGGGACTACAGCTGTTCGTGCTCAAAGGCCAGGGCACCATCAACCTGCCGTTCGAATCGCCACTCGTCTACTTTGCCCAGCTCGCTTTCGTTCCGGCCTGGCTGTCGTACGTGATGGTGGTCGCGGCAACGGGCAGTCTGTTTCTGGTCGGCTACTCGCGAGCGAGGGAGCGCCGCGCCGCCGACCTGTCGGCCCAGGCCACCTCCGTCATCGCCGTGCAAAGCATTGCCCTGCTCGTGGGCCTCGGGTTCGCGGTCTGGTATCTCAACCAAGCCCGGGGCATCGGCTGGATGTTCGTGTTCTTCGTCGCGCTTGTTCTCCTGATGCACTACATGCTCACCCGAACTAAGTGGGGCCGTTCGGTATATGCAGTCGGAGGCAATGTCGAGGCCGCGCGGCGCGCGGGGATCAACGTGCACTGGATCTATACCTCGGTGTTCATGGCCTGCAGCACCCTCGCGGCCGTCGGCGGCATCCTCGCGGCGTCGCGTCTCGCGGCAGCCAGCCAGAGCAGCGGAACGGGCGACGTCAACCTCAACGCGATCGCGGCCGCGGTGATCGGTGGCACTAGCCTGTTCGGCGGTCGTGGCACGGCCTTCGCCGCTCTCCTCGGAATCCTGGTGATCCAGTCCATCTCGAGCGGACTCACACTGTTGAACCTGGACTCGTCCTTCCGCTTCATCGTCACCGGCATCGTGCTCCTACTGGCGGTCACCCTCGACTCGGTTACTCGGCGCTCGCGCACCTCGCACGGGCGCGCGTAGCCGGCGCTCCTATCGTGCACCCAGTCCAGAACCACGGCGATTACGACATCCGTGTGGCATCTTCCCCTCTCGCCAGGCTGCGACTGGGCGGGACTTTGGGTTCAAATCCCAGCGGTTCATCAGGAAGGGCGCAGGGCCACGATGGGGGGAGCCCACGACGAGTCGTACTGACCCGGATGTCCATAGACGAATCAGTGAAAATCGGGCCCAGCATTGGTACGAGCTTCGGCCTCGCGTCGCCTTTCCACGTCGTCGACGACGAATTCCACGACGTCCTCGTCGCGATCGCCGATGACGACGTCTTCGACGGGCTCCGCCGGAGGTTCTCCTGGCCACGCGGTCTGCCGGGTCAGCCGGTCGCGCTCCAACCGTGCCGGTGTGTGCCGCTTCCACCTCGCGCTCGACCCCTGTGTTCAAACCTGTGCTAAGGGTGCGATTGACGGAATAGTTGGTGCGCGCGAGGTCGTGGCCGATCTTCTTCGCGACGAACTCTTAGCGTTGAATGACTTCGCCGTCGCGCTCGATCTGGAACGCGCGCACATACCCTTCGGCGACAAAGCTGTCGCCGTTGGCGAATCGGGTGAGCGCTCGTTCGGCGGTGGCGCGGTAGGCGACCCGATCGTGGAACGTTGGCTCGAGGGCGGTGAAGCTGCCACTTTGTATGCGGGACGGAAGTGCGGCTGGCCCACGCGCACGTAGAAGCGGTGTCGCCGTTCTCGGTGACCGTTTGTTGCGGGTCTAAGGCGATGAATCCGGACAGCGATTGCTGGGTGTGAAGTGCCATGAGACCTGACCTCCTGTGATTGGGTCGGACCATCGTGGTCCGCGCTCACTAGGAGGAGCTCTGGACGCACCATGTTGTTCGCTGCGGTACTCGAGGGGATCCGGTCAGCGGGGCCGGACCGGCACGAACGGATTGACTTGGGCACTATCTGGTCTCGAATGCGGTCGGCGAATATGCTTGGGCGCCATGGCCCTTCGACTGGTTCAGGTGAATTTCAAGGCTCGAGATGACTCGGCGCTCGGCCGGTTTTGGGCGGATGCGCTCGGCTGGGGCGTTTCCAGCGAAGGTCCGGGCGTGACTAACGTCGAGCCGCCCGGCTTGGTTTTGCCGGATCCGGCCGCCGTCTGCGTTGACGTCGTCACGGTTCCAGATCCCGAAGCGGTGAAGTATCGCGCACACCTCGACCTCGCCACCTCTTCCTTGGCTCATCAAGAGGAACTGGTCGTGCGATTGAAAGCGTTGGGAGCGACATCCGCTGATATAGGTCAAGGCGACGTGCCGTGGACGGTTTTGGCCGACCCGGAGGGCAACGTGTTCTGCGTGCTCGAGCCTCGGGAGATCTACGCGGATACGGGGCCGATCGCCGCGGTGGTGGTCAGCTGTGCGGACCCGCGGGGGATGGCCCAATTCTGGAACGGGGCGATGGACTGGACCCTGCACGAGGTGACCGACGATTCTGCACGGCTGCGATCGGCCGCGAAGGTCGGCCCCTATCTGGAGTTCGTTCGCGTCCCCGACATCGCCGTGTGGACCCGCGTCCACCTCGACCTGCGTCCGTACCTTCGCGATGATCAGGCGGCTGAGCTCGCCAGGTTGAGATCTCTCGGCGCGATGGATGCTGACATAGGACAGGGCGATGTGCCGTGGGTGGTGCTCACCGACCCCGAGGGCAACGAGTTCTGCGTCCTCACTCCGGGTTGATGCATCTGCCGGGGGGGCGGAGATCACAGCGGATGCCTGGAGCCCGGCACCGAGATCCGTCGCACGGTCTGGTCAGGAAAGCGATCTGGACCGTCGAGCTCGACTTCAGATCGGCTCCGGAGCGGGCGTGTTCCGAATTGGCACCCGCATCAACCTTTCGATTGCCTCGCGGTTCGTGCGCAGCTCGATGGCGCCGGCGCGGGCGGACCACATCTGCAAGCTCGCGATGATCGGGGGCGCCGCGCGGAGCATGACCAGGTACCGCCGCTGACGATTAGACCGGGGCGCTCCCGCTAGCGACGGTGCTGTTGGCCCCGAGCATTTCCAGATTTTGATTCATCGCTTTTTCAAGAAATGCAGGTTCGAAAACTGCAGTAGGGCGGCCGAGGAGGTATCCCTGCACCAGTATGCAGGAAGATTCACGAAGAGTGGCGAGCTGGTCGAGGGACTCCACACCCTCGGCCACTACCTCGAGATCGAGCTTGTGCGCGAGCGCAAGAATTCCCTGAACGAGCGCGACAGAAGACGGGGCCGGAACATTCATAATAAAGGTGCGATCGATCTTGATCTGGTCGATCGGCAGTGAATTAAGCCACGCGAGCGTGGAAAAACCGGTACCGAAATCATCGAGAGAAATTCGGATGCCCAGCTGGCGAAGCGCCGTGAGCTGTTCGATGACACCGGGGAGGTCGATTAGAGCACGGCTTTCGACGACTTCAAGAATGAGACGTCCTGGTGAGAGATGGTGCTCGGCGAGGGCGTCCCGCACTGTCGACAACAGCCTGGGGTCGACTAGCGTCGCGCTCGCGAGGTTGACGGCGACGTGCAACGGCTCCTGTCCTGGCTGCGCCCAACCAGCCAGCGCCGCGCAGGCGTTCCCCACCGCCCACAAATCCAGTTGGCTGATTATTCCGGTCTCCTCCGCAAGGGGCAGGAATGCGGCCGGCGACAACAGCCCAAGGCGGGGATGATTCCAGCGAATCAGCCCCTCGGCGCCGTCTATGCTGACGCTACCGGCAGCGGAGATGTTGACAACTGGCTGGAAGTACAGCGACATTTCGTTTCGTTCTAAAGCAACGGAGAGCTCGGCCTCAAGGGACACCTCCGCCGAAGCCGATACGGTGTCTCCAGATATCGCAATCTGGTTGCGGCCCGTCTTCTTGGCCTCATACATCGCAGTATCGGCTGCAGCGAGGAGCCTTTCGCCACGACCACCCTCGCCCGGATAAAACGCCACGCCAACACTCGTGGAGATTCTCAAGTCTCGGCCGTCAAGATGGAACGGCAGATTGAGGCTGTCGACCATGCGCCCGACCATGTCCAGTGCCGTCGACTTACCCGAAACATTGGTGAAGAGCAATGCAAATTCGTCGCCGCCGAGGCGGCCGAGAGTGTCCTCCGGACGCACGAGTGAGCGTAGACGCGCAGCGACTTGGCGGAGCAGTTCATCGCCGGCGCCATGCCCGAAGTCGTCGTTGACCTTCTTGAAGTTGTCCAGGTCACAGACCATGACCGCCGTTCCCGTGCCCTGAGCGGACCGATTGTCGCCGAGCGCTTTTTCCAGCCGCTCGGCGAACAGCACTCGATTGGGCAACCCGGTGAGGGAATCGTGCAGGGACTGGTGCCGCACGGTCGCGAGCAATCGGGCATTTTGTAGCGCCGTTACACCTTGGGTACTCACCCCAACGCTTCGGATTAGCGCTGCTTGTTCTGCCTCGGGCGTAAGGTGGCGACGCCACACAGCGACGGCGATCCCCAACATAAGATCGCCGTCCACGAGCGGGACGACGATAATATTGGGCGTCCCCACTGCACCGAACAACTCCCCTAACACGGGGCTGGCCTCCTTCGCCGTGATCAGGATGGGTGAACGGTAAGTAAGCAGCCCGATCACTTCGGGAGTCGTTGCGGCCGGAATCGGCGTTGCGAGCAGCACGTCCCGCTCCACCGGATCAAAACCAGCACAGGCGACAGTCATCAGCGACGCGCTTTCCGCGTCCCAGAGCAAGACCGCCGAGGCGTCACACGCGACGATGGTCGGCAGGGCCTCCGCGACGATCTCGGCGACGCCCGTCGTGCTCTCAGCCGTGGCCAGCTCCTGAGCCAACTGGAGAAGTGCCGCAGACCGCCCCATTTCGCGGCGGCTGTCCTCGACCGCAGTGAAAAGGTCAAGGGCTGCCGCCGCGTGACTGGCGTAGGCTTCCAGAAGTGCCCGATCGGCATCCATGGGCTTCTGTCCCGTGGGATACAGCGCCGCGAGGCGCCCGTGAATCCGGCGAGTTGACGCCACATCGACGACTACAGCCGAACTACCGAGGCTGTCGCCCTTCAACAGACGCTCCGCGAGATCCGCTGCTTGATCATCGGCAAGACCCGAAAAGTGCAGGAGTGGCGTCTCACCGTGAATCGACCGTCGAACAAAGATATGAGACGGTGCCAGAACCGCTGCTGAGGCGTGGCTCACTATGCGGGCAATGACCTCATCAATGTCGTCACTGTTGACGAGATCGGCCTCTACAAGCTGTATCTGCTGAATCTGTTCGCGTAACGCCGCGAAGCCGCGATCGGCCGCACGCCGGCCGTTTTTCCAGGACCACCAGTGGAGTCGCCGGGACCACGTGACGTGGTAGACGCAAGCCGAATTTCCGTCGAACTGGCACTCGTCATGCACGATATGCGCCGATTGCAGCCCGAAGATCCGTGGAACGGCCGAGAACAGGCCCTGCGCATACTCGCAATCCAGCCGAGACGGAGCGTAGCCATCATGGAGACGAAAATTCAGCGTCGCCTCCGTGGCACCAACATTGACGAGTGTCAACGAAGACGTGGTGCTAAATTTTGGCACCATTCTCGGGAGTTGGTAGTAGACAGCCCGGGGTGAGGCAAAAGCACTCAGGAGTTGGGCAATCGCCGGATGGAGCGTATCCGCCGCGGCGGATTCACCAATTTTGAACATCGTCCCCGGACCGAGCACGTCCGTCACTGCCTCAAACAGCCGAATACGGGTGTCGTAACCGATCCACGTGGACGTTTCCTCGAGCTCCTCGACCGGCTGAGTGATCCCGGCCATCGCCAGCACGTCGGTGACCGCCTGAACGCCACCGCGCTCGCGTACGAAGCGCAGGACCAAGTTCACTGTCGCGCTGGAAGTCTCGTGCGCTTCAGAATGCACGCTGCCCCCCTCTGTATTGGAGAATATCTGCCGCACGGACAGCGGGGTCGCTAACCTGTTTAGATTTTGCCAAAGAGCTAGCGGACGGGGAGGTGTTCGAGACCTCAATGAGTTTCATTTCAAGCCCCGGCCAAAACTGCGAAATAACCCGGAACCTGCTGTGAGAGACCAGCGCTGTTCATGGGGACAACTTCGATGTCCACCGGCCCGTCCTCGATGAGCTGCCAGTCGGCATCCGAAAATGCGCTGAGTCTTTCTTCCGCCCCGAAACACCCGGGTCGAGGCAAGTTTTCCAGAGCGCGCCGCAACTGTCGGGGTATGTTTCTCCGGGTGGCGCCCAGATGCTGCAAGTATTCAAGGCTGTTTCCACGGAAGTTTGTTTCGGTGAGGAATACGCGGCCGCTGCTGCCGGTGAGAGTTCGAAGGTTGGCGGCCATGCTGGCCTGTTTGTTGGGCTTGAGTACGTGGAAGACCCCGCGGACAAAAACATTGGCGGGACCCATCCGCTCGAGTAAGAACTCGCCCGCACCGGCTCCCGCTGCATCCAAAACCATGAAACGGGCATTAGGGAGGTCAGTGGTTTCTTGGCGCGCCCGCTCGACAGCCCCAGAAGAAACGTCCACACCAAGTACATTGGGGAAAAGTCCAGCAAGCCAGCGACTGTATGTTCCGTTGCCACACCCGACGTCAATCACTGGCAAAGCCGGATCAAAATGTGCTCTGACCGTGTCGGAGTACTGTGCAGACTCGGTCCACGACCCGGAGTCCCACAGCACGTCTCCCGTGCGGCCTGTGGCGTGAACGCCACGCCAGTACCCATCCCACCCGACCACCGGATCGCGTGGAGCTCGGGAAGCGAGGCGCATTACTGCTGGTACAAGCAGCATCCGTTCCCAAAGCTTTGACATTCCTAAATTCTACAGACGCTCAGAGAGACTCCGAAGCTGATCCAACACTTCTTCGGGAGGCAGCGGATAACTGTAATAAAAACCTTGCCCGTACAAGCACCCCATGGCCTCAAGTTGGGCAGCCTGCTCTGCAGTTTCAATGCCTTCCACAATGGCCTTCAGCCCGGCAGCGGAGATTAGCTGCAGGATGGCCGCAACGAATTTTTGCTGCTGCGGGTCGGAAACTAGGTCATCAATGAGGGTATGATCCACTTTCACCGTATCCGCGGGAAGAGTGCGCAGATAGCTAATTGAGGAATATCCCGTTCCGAAGTCGTCAATTTGCATGCCCACCCCCAGATCCCGCAGCCCGGTCAAGATCTGTTCTTCTGCCGTTCCCCTGGACATCAAGACGGTCTCGGTGATCTCCAATACCAGGCGGCCTGGGGCCACGTCATTCCTGGCGAGAGTATCCCTGACGTCTTCGAGTAGATCTCGGCGAAGGAGTTCGGCCGCGGAGAGATTGAGATGCAGGCGAAAGCCCGTTAGATCAGGAGCGGTTTCGTTCCAACGCCCCAACTGGGCGACTCCCTCATGGAGCACCCACTGGCCGAGCTCCACGATCAGGCCGGTTTCCTCAGCGATGCGGATGAAACTGTCCGGCATTATGAGTCCGCGTACGGGGTGATGCCAGCGCAGAAGGGCTTCAAGACCGATGGCTTTTCCCGAGGCCAATTCGACAACGGGCTGGTAACAAAGTGCTAGCTCGCCATTGGCAACTGCGCTGTGTAGTTCGGCGGTTATGCGCAGGCGTTCTCGGACGGCAGCGAGCATGTCGGGATGGAAGAGCTGGACATTGTTGCGACCCTGCGCTTTCGCCTGATACATGGCGATGTCCGCATCACGCATGAGCGCCTCGGGCGGATACCCCGAACTGCCGATGCACACCCCAATGCTGGCCATCGCCCACACCGTTTCGGGTCCAACTCGCACGCTATCCTGAAGCTGCTCCGATATCCGGTGCGCGATGAGTAAGATCTCGTCTGTCGAGGATCCCGTTATTACCACTGCGAATTCGTCCCCGCCCAGACGCGCCACGGTATCGGTAGCCCTGACGCTGGACCTAAGACGTCGAGCAACTTCGACCAGCACGATGTCGCCCGCACCGTGGCCCAGGCTGTCATTAATACCCTTGAAAGAATCCAGATCAAGAACAAGGACCGCCGTAATTGTGCCACTGTCCGCACTAGCTAGGATTGCCTCCTGGATGCGTTCGTTGAGGAGGATTCTATTTGCCAAGCCGGTAAGGGCATCCGTCTTGGCCATCTCTTCCAGTTCCGCCTGAGCGCGCTGCAACATAAACGTTCGGTCGGCCACCCGTTGTTCCAAATCCGAGTAAATATACTCAAGTTCCTCCGCGAGCAGATTAACTCCGGTGATCACGGCATCGATGTCGTCTCCGCGTGGCGACGGTGTCATTCGGGAGCCCAGCGCGCCGGAAGCTAAACGAACAATACCATCGACCAACTGTTGTAAGCGTGGGTCCTCAACTCCATTCCCGGCGCTCATAGCGTTTCCGTGTGGACGTTCCTACGCTCAAACATGGGCCATGAGCCAGTCCATCGCCTCATTGCGCGCTGTGAAAAAGCGGGTCGGACATGGCGGGACGTGCACGCCCAGAAAGAAGTTCGCCAGTACCCGGTCCACCGGCGATTTTCCTAGGAGAGCAATGCGTGAGGCGCGACAGGGAATTGACCATATAGCCCTAGCTTCGCGGCTGACCGAAGCGACCGCTGCCATGTCGACGAGCATGGCATGCTGTTCCTGCTGGCACATGTGATTGACCTGCGCCATCGCCGCGCGCGCGTCCTCAACTTCTATCTGCACGCCCGGCAGCCAGCGGAGGAGCAGGACACCGTCGTCGCTCATTCTAAATTCAACCTTCGCGCCGTCCGCAGTGTTTAGATCCACCACCAGGCCCTCCCCTGAGCACGCCGCCGAACCATTCAGCCACATCTAAAACGTACCCGACTTCCCCGACTTCTCAAACTGGGACTGCCTCTCAAACGGTGTTCCCGGGCACACACGCGGGACTTGGGTTTGGCGGGAAAGGTACCGTGATGACAACACGTGATGCTGTGACCGAGAAGGCAACGGCGGCCTTATCTTGGTGATCCTTGCAAGAGTGTCACGGGGTTGGAGACATGGGAAAGTTCTCGAAGAGAACGACCGGAGATGCGTTCGGAGACGGCTTCGAAAAGAGGTAGCCCTGCCCGAAGCGGTAACCCATTTTCAATAGAAGGTCCAGTTGCCCTGTCGTTTCGATTCCTTCGGCGACAACGTCCAACTTCAAGGAATCTGCCAATCGGACGACGCTGTCCACGATCGCTCGGTCGTGTGCGGAGGTTTCGATATTGCGCACGAATGCCATGTCTACCTTAAGCAGGTCGACATCGAAATCCCGGAGGTGAGAGAAGGAGGAATAGCCCGTGCCGAAGTCGTCGATGGCTAGGCGCACGCCGATATCGCGCAGCTCTTGGAATGTCTTGGCGGCGGAGTCGATCACTTCAACGAGCGCACTCTCGGTCAGCTCCAACCAGAGTCGTTTTGGCGACAGCCCAGAGTCGATCAGTGCTCGTGTGACCACCGCGCCGAAGTCGTCCCGCACGAACTGCCGCGGAGAGACGTTTACGCTGACGGCCATTGTCCCGTCTAACGCAGCGGCAGCCCGGCACGCCTGTCCCAGGACTGTGCTGCCAATCTGCTTGATCAGGCCGACCTCTTCGGCGATCGCGATGAAGTCACCGGGCAGCACGAGCCCTCGCTCTGGGCGCCGCCAGCGCGCCAGAGCTTCGGTGGCCACGACCCTCCGTTCTCGCAGGTCCACAATCGGCTGATACCAGGTTTCGATCTGATTGAGGTCGACGGCACTGCGCAGGGTGATCTCGGTGTCGAGTCTGCGGTCGATCCGGCCGCGCAAATCATCATCGAAAACCTCGTAGCGCGCTCGACCGTGTTTTTTAGCCAGGTACATCGCTTGATCCGCAGCGCGCAGGATCGCTTCCGGATCATCGTGCCCGACGCCGAAGGCGATGCCGATGCTAGCGTCAATGGACGCGATATCGTCGCCGAGTGGAATGGGCACGGCGAGGGACTTCTGGAGCGCATCCGCGAGCTGGGTAACGTTCTGGCTGCTGTCGACTTCGGGACAGATGATGACGAATTCGTCACCGCCGATGCGTGCTACCGTGTCGGTCGCCCGGACACCGTGGAGCAGCCGTGCGGCGACTTCGGTCAGTACTGCGTCGCCAGATTGGTGTCCGAGGCTGTCATTGACGATCTTGAACCGATCCAGATCGATGAACAACACGGCGATTCCAGTGCCGTGGCGTGCCGCCTGGCGAAGAGCTTGGGTTAATCGATCCATCATGAGTAGCCGGTTCGGCAAGTTCGTTAGCGGATCGTGAAAGGCCAGATGCTCCACGCGGGCCTCTGCCAGCCGGCGGGCTGTGATGTCCTCCAGCTGGTATAGAAGACCCTCCACGTGGTCGCCGTCGTGGATCTTAGCGACGCTGACCTTCACCCAGGCATCCTCGGAGTCGCTGCGGAACATCCGTCGATCAATGCGCTGACGGGAGTCCATAAAATCTCCGGAAGGGAGGTCATCTGCGCGAGAGGATTCCAGCGGCATGAACATCGACTCGATTGGTTCGTCCAATACTCCGGTCGACCGACCCGCGAGTTCGAAGAGGCGACGGTTCGCTTCCAGCACACGCCCGTCGAGTGACACGATCGCCGTACCCAGAGGCGACCAGGCAAAGGCAGCTTCGAATCGCGCACGGGCAGCCGCCTCCGATTCCTGTGCGCCACGAAGTGCGGTTACATCCGTGACGCTGGCCAAGTGTCCGATCACCGTTCCTTCATCGCGCATCGGCGTGGTGACGACCTGTGCGGAATTGATCTCCCCGTCCGGCGTGCGAAAACGCATCGTGGTCGAGTATCCGATTCCGGCAGAGACACAACGTCCCCAGTCCATGAGTACCCGGTCGACGTCGTTGGGGTGCAGAGCAGAGGCCCAGCCTTCACCCATGGATTCTTCCAGGGTCAATCCACTGAGCCTGAGCCACTGTTCATTAGCGGTGAGGAGCCCTCCCTGAGCATCGAGCTCGACGATGCCGACGGGTGCCAGCCGAACGATAGCCGCGAATGCATCAGCCGTTTCTGCCAGTTCGTGGGTTCGTAACGCGACCGTGGTCTCGAGCCTCTGGTTCGTTTCGGCCAGCCTCGCCAGTGCGCGTTCCCGCTGTCGGTCGAGTTGTCGCAATCTCAGAGCCGCTAGCCAGGTCAGTGCGCAGCCGAGGATAGTCATGCTGAGGACGAGGACCGCGACGGCGAAAGCAGTGTTAAACCAGCCCATGCGCTGCGCCCACAGACAGAGCAAGCCAAGGGTGAACGGACCGAAAATGAAGAACGGGATTGCCGGACGGAGCAGCTTTCCCGCGCTGCCTCTATCCCGGGATAACCCCGCTAAACCATGGGAAGGATGCTGCAGCAATGTGGCCGCGGAGAGTACCGCGATCCCCACAGCCGTGACCAATGCCGTGCTGCTATATCCGCCAACGGTGTACAGCGAAGACACACCGTAGACGTACCCAAGGATCATGGTTTGACTGACGCACAGGGTACCGACGGCGAGTGTGAGCGCGAGCGTGCTTCGCGCAAACGAACTGAAGAGTACAGCGCCGCCCAGTATGACAAGAGAGAAGGCAGTGGATGGCGCGATCATCGGATTGATCCCAGACAGAGGGATACTGGGGAGCAGGGTATCGACGCCCAATGGCACACCCAGAATGTTTTCGAGAAATGACAGGGCACCAATTACGCTCACAGCCCCTGCGAGGACTGCGGAGAGACGTCGATGGTCAGTTACAAACAGGGCGGTCGAGAGAAGCACGAGTGCCACCGCCGCGGTCGGCTTCATCAAAAAGAGCCCGCTGGCCAACACTGTGCTCCCGGCATACCACCCGAACAAGACGATAAGCCCGACCACGCCCACCACTGCCGCGAAGATGCGACCGACCAACTGCATTCCCCCGACCTTCCCTCCGCGGGGGGTAGCGAAGCCCAGCCGATACGAAAAGAATACAGGCACAACGGCCCGCCGAGCTCTGTTCTTTGTGCACACACCACCGAGGGCGGTTGTGGGGGATGGCCGGGAGCGACAACGACACTGCTTCGGGAAGACCACCGGACTGAGCCGCGCCTGCCGTCCCGCACCCGGACGGCACGACGCCGTTCTCAGATGGCAGCGTCTGGGATGAGTTTTTCGGCGCGGTAGCGGTCGAACAGCGACGTGAACGAGTCGACCGTGCGGTGGTGCGGTGTGAAGCCAGCGAGGCGGCTTTTGGTGATATCAGTGAAGACTTCGATGTTGCGGCCGAGGTCCGCATCGGTGTGCCACCACGACGCGATGCGCCCCAGGTCGGGCTCGATCAGGCCGTGTTCCCTTGCTATATCTGTCCAGACGGGTTCCATGCCTGCCATCTGCACGTCGAGTGTTCGCGGCTCGTCAACGAATCCTTCCGGTTCGACGCCGAAATAAGCGGCAATCTTTGGCCACATTGCACGCCAGCGGAAGACGTCGCCGTTGACCACGTTGAACGCTTCGTTGGCGCCGGCATCCGTTGTTGCAGCCCAGACCATCTGTTCGGCGAGGATTGTGGCATCCGTCATGTCGGTGACGCTGTTCCACTGCGTCTCGCTGCCGGGGAACACGAACTGTATGTCCAGATGCTTGCACAGGGAAGCTTGGGCGGCGAGGGTGAGACCCATATTCATGAGGTTGCCGACCGCGTGGCCGATCACGGTGTGCGAGCGGTGCACCGACCAGGTGAATCCTTGGCGAGCGGATGCCGCGAACAGCTCGTCCTCCTGCGCGTAGTAGAAGTTGGCCACGTCGAGGCGCGGTTCGTCTTCGTTGAACGGGGTATCAGGCATGGTGCCCTGCCCGAAAGTCTCGAACGGGCCAAGGTAGTGCTTGAGCCCGGTAACGAGGGCGACATGTCGAACGGGCGCGTGGGCGAGCGCGGCGAGGAGGTCACGCACCATGCCGGCGTTCACCTCGATGTTGAGCTCCTCGGTTGCCTGGAGAGACCACGCCGTGAAGAACACCTGATCGGGCAGCTCGTGGGCCAGCGCTCGCTTCAGGTCGGCGGGGGAGCGCAGGTCGGCTTGGATCCAGCGCACGCCGGGAAGGTCACGGCCGACGTGGCGGGCCAGGGCGAGCACGTTCCAGCCCTCGGCGGAGAGCTGGTCGACGACGGCGGATCCGGTGATGCCGGAGGCTCCGACGACGAGGGCGGTGCGGGAGCGGGGCTGGGTTGAGGTAGTCATTACTGGGTGCAACCGCCGGGGGTGGCGGGTATTCCGCTCCAGTGCGTGACAACGCTCGTGGTTACGCCCATCCACTGCGGCCGGCCAGCAAACTCGCCGTTCGTCGATGTTGGGTCGGCCGAGGCTGCCCTCAAAGGCAATCGCTCGGCTTCCGCGCCCAGAGCACGGTGGCAAGGATGGTCATGGGAGGCTGGGCGCGAGGCGGTGTAGGGGCGCGCGGGGGAGTATCCGCTCTGAAATGTGCGCGCCACTTTCGCCTGCGGGCATTGGGTTCTACAGAGTTTCATGACTGATTCACAGCTTCTCGAACGACTCCTATAACACGACGGACCCACTTCCATCCACCCCGATCGTCCCGTAGGCCGTCCCCCGGCCGTCAAATCCTGCTGCGGTAGCTCTCGGCCGTCGCGATGAGTGCCTCGTTCCACGGCGTGGCGGTGACGGCGAGTGCGCGTTCGGTCTCGGTCGAATCAATGACGAACGGCACCACGAACTGGTAACTCGACGCCCACACTTCGTGCATCATCGGATTGGCCACTCCGAGGGACCGCAGCAACACCTGCGGATAGCCGGTGACTTTTCCCCGCGTGCCGTAGTGCGCATTGAGTTGCCCAACGATGTCGACACGGCTGAAGGTACCGCTCGGAACGTGCCAGATTCGGCCCCACTCGCCGGTGTAGTCTGCCGCGGCGATGAGCGTGGTCACGATGTCGGGCAGGTAGCTCCAGCTGTGCGCGAGGTTCGGCTTACCCACGACATGAGCCGTCTTTGAGCGAAGAACAGCGGTGAAAAACGCTTCGCCCAGGTGCGCGGTGCCGGTGGCCCCAGGCCCGAAGTAGTCACTGGCCCGCACCTCGACAGCACGAATGTTGCCGACGTCATGCGCGGCGCGCAACTTCGCCCAGCCCGCGCGGCGAATGAGTCCCTTGGCTTCGGTGGTCGACTCACTTGAGTGTTCGGTCATGGCGCCGGTCGGTGACCCATAGGAATACAGGTTACCCATCACGACGATCCTGGCACCGGTAGCGGATGCGGCGGCGATCACCGCCTCGTAGACGGGTGGCCATTGTGCAGCCCAATCGGTATAGGGCGGATTCGTGCAGAGAAAGATGGTGGAAGCATCCGCTGCGGCGTGAGTGAAAGCTGCCGGATCACTCGCATCCAGTACCACAGCGGACGCGCCTGCGGCGGCCGAGCCCGAGCGGGTGGCAATGGTCACGGTGTTGCCGCGCGCTGCGAGGCGTTCGGCCAGGGGGCGGCCGATGAGTCCGGCTCCAACAACAAGGTGTTTGCTCATGGGATCCATTCAGTTCGGTGGTCGCGTCGTGCGATTAACGCCGAGTCTGTGAGACGGAATATGCCGGTGCACCAGAAACGCTTGATCAACCCCCTCCAATGCGGGCGTATTTCGGCGCGATGTCACCCGCGCGGCGCGTAGTGCTGCAGCGTCACCGACCGGGTGATGACGGAGCGCATCGCTTCGAGGCTGCCCGAGATGAGCCGCCCGGTGCGCGCCTGCACGAGCACGTTGCCGAGGGCGGTTGCCTCGACCGGACCAGCGATCACGGGCAGTCCACTGCGGTCTGCGGTCAACTGGCACAGGAGAGCGTTTTGCGATCCGCCGCCAACGATGTGGATGGCCCTCACAGTCTTGCCCGACAGCTCCGAAGCGGTGCGAACGGTGTGCGCAAACGCCTCGGCCAGGCTCTCGTTGATTGCGCGCGTGACCTCTGCAAGCGTCCGCGGCACGGGCTGATTGGCCTCGACGCAGCACTGCGCAATGCGAGCTGGCATGTCGCCGGGCGTGAGCAAGCGAGGATCGTTGGCGTCGAACACCGATCCGCGACGGAGGGCCGCGGCCTCACGGATGAGTGCGGGAAGGTCGATCTGAAGTCCTGCTCGCTCCCACGTGCGGATGCTCTCCGACTGCAGCCAGAGACCCGTGATGTTCTGCAGAAACCGGATGCGACCGTCCAGCCCGCTTTCGTTCGTGAAATTGGCGACGCGGGCCGCCTCGCTGAGCACGGGCCGTTCCAGTTCGACTCCGGCGAGCGCCCAGGTACCGCACGAGACGTAGGCGAATTCATCGTCGCGGGCCGGCACTCCGACCACCGCAGAGGCCGTGTCGTGTGACCCCACGGTGACAACGGGGATCTGCCCGCCAACCTCGGCTTGCACGGTCGGTAGTAGTGGGCCGAGCATCGTTCCAGGTTCGACCAGCTGCGGGAACAGGCTTGCGGCGAAGCCGAGGCGGTTCGCTATCTCGGTCGACCAACCTCGCGTGTGAATGTCCAGCAAACCCGTCGTCGAGGCGTTGGTGTGCTCGGCGACAGGCACGCCAGTCAGCCAATACCCCATGAGATCGGGAATCAGCAGGGCCGTGTCGCCAGCTTGCACTCGTCCGGCAAGCCGGTCGGCGGTGAACTGATAGACGGTGTTGATCGGCATGAACTGAATGCCGCTGGCGGCATACAGCTCCTTCTGAGGGATGAGTTCATGGGTCGCCCGCACGCCCTCGATCGTGCGTTCGTCGCGATGCGAGTAGGGATTACTGAGCAGCGCACCGCCACGCAACAACCCATAGTCGAGCCCCCAGGCATCAATTCCGATGCTGCGCAGATCAGGCTCATCAATCACCGCTTTGCGGAGGCCAACCAGGGCAGAACGAAAGAGTTCGAGCACGTTCCAGTGCAGCCCGTCTGTTGTTCCCTCCCAGCAGCGCACCGGATTGTTCAAGAACCGCTCGACCACGTCGAGGCGCACAGCGTCAGCGTCGAAGCGACCGACCACGACACGTCCACTGGTCGCGCCGAGATCGATTGCGGCGACAGCTGCGCGGGTCATCGGGTCATCGCAGGAACGCGGCGGCGACGCCGGAGTCGACCGGAATGTGCACACCCGTCGTGCGGCTCAATTCGGGGCCGGTGAGTACCCACACGGCGTCAGCGACATTCTCGGGAATGACCTCTCGTTTCAATATGGTTCGGTCAGCGTAGAACTGGCCGAGGTTCTCTTCACTGACGCCGTAGGTCTTGGCCCGATTAGCGCCCCAGCCCGACGCGAAGATGCCGGACCCTCGCACGACACCGTCAGGGTTGATGCCGTTGACGCGGATTCCATACCCGCCCAGCTCAGCAGCCAGCAACCGAACCTGGTGGGACTGGTCGGCCTTGGCCGCCGAATACGCGATGTTATCCGGGCCAGCGAAAATCGAGTTCTTCGAGGAGATATAGACGATATCGCCGCCCATTCCCTGCTCGATGAGGGCGCTCGCTGCGGCGCGCGAGACCAGGAACGATCCCTTGGACATGACGTTGTGGAGCAGATCCCATTCGGCCTCAGTAGTCTCCAGCAATGAGCGCGCGATGGACAGCCCGGCGTTGTTCACGACAAGATCCAGACCGCCGAACGCCATCAGCGTTGCATCGACCGCGGCTTTCACAGCGTCGGCGTCGGAGACGTCGACAGCGACGCCGATGGCCACATCGACGGAACCTAATTCCGCTGCCGCAGCCTGCGCCTTTTTCAGGTCGAGGTCCGCGACGACGACGCAGGCGCCATCAGCCGCGAGCCGTGTAGCGATCGCTTTGCCAATGCCCGATGCCGCTCCGGTGACGAGGGCGACCCGGCCCTGGTGGCTCTTGGGTTTGGGCATCCGCTGCAGCTTCGCCTCCTCGAGTGCCCAATATTCAATGCGGAATTTCTCTGCGTCGGAGATCGGGCAATAGGTGGAGAGCGCCTCGGCGCCCCGCATGACATTGATGGCGTTGAGATAGAATTCCCCGGCCACGCGAGCGGTCTGTTTCGTGGCACCGTAACTGAACATTCCGACCCCGGGAACCAAAACGATGGCCGGATCTGCGCCGCGCATGGCGGGGCTGTCTGGGGCTGCATGCTTGTCGTAATAGGCGGCGTAGTCGACGCGGTAGGCCTCATGGAGTGTCTTCAGTCGCTCGATAGACGCTGTGACGGATGCTCCGGCCGGGAGATCAAGCAACATCGGCTTGACCTTGGTCCGCAGAAAATGGTCTGGGCAGCTCGTGCCGAGAGCGGCAAGTCTGGCTGCATTGGCACTTCCGAGAAATTCCAGCACGCGGGGGTCGTCGGTGAAGTGGCCGACCATCGGCTTGTCCTGCGAGGCGATGCCTCGAATCGTGGCAACGAGAGCGGCGGCTTTGGCTCGGCGGTCGTGCTGTGGCAGCGCGGTATTCGCGGCGACTGCGGCACCGAACGGTGTATTCGAACCCTTCGCATCGATGTAGGCCTCGGCGGTGTCGATAATCCAGCGGCTGTTTGCTTCGCATGCCGTGGATGTCTCGGCCCAGGCCGTGATGCCGTGTCCGCCGAGGATGCACCCAATGGCATCCGGATTTTGCTTCTGGAGCACAGCGATGTCGAGTCCGAGTTGGAATCCGGGTCGGCGCCACGGTACCCAGAGAACCTTGGAGCCGAAAATCTTCTTGGTGAGCGCTTCGCCGTCGGTGGCGGTTGCGATCGCGATGCCCGAGTCGGGGTGCAGATGGTCGACGTGCTGGGCATCGACTAATGCGTGCATCGCGGTGTCGATCGACGGTGTTGCACCGCCGGTGCCATGTAGGCAGTAGTCGAATGCTCCCACCATCTCGTCCTCGCGCTCCACCCCCGGGTACACGTGTTGCAGGGCGCGAAACCGGTCGACGCGCAGCACGGCAAGACCGGACGGGGCCAGCGTGCCGAGGTCGCCGCCGGAACCCTTGATCCAGATCAATTCGACCGGCTCGCCTGTGACGGGATCGGTGTCGGTGCCCTTGGCGGAAGTGTTTCCACCAGCGAAGTTTGTAACCTTGGGATCGCTGCCCAGCCTGTTGCTGCGAGCGACCAGTTCGGCCGCGGTCCGGTTCGTCATCGTTCTGGCTCCTGCTCCTGCGTCGGTGAAGGTGGTCTGCTGGATGACCATACGCTAAATGTGCGCAGTTGTGAAACATAACAAATAAGCACACGAAAGGTCACGACTCGTTCGTGGCTGCTTCAGCGCAACTCGACGCGATCTCGAAACTCATCGAGCCGGCTGTCGCCCGGGTCGAGCTCGGTGATGAGAATGGCAATCTTCGACAATTCCAGGGACGCCGCCGTGGCCTGCTGGTGCAGCTTCGACGAGTCGATGCAGAGCACAATCTCCTTGGACACCCGAGCGAAGGCTTGCTTCATTTGCGCTTCGGCTAGCGAAACCTCAGTGGTTCCAAACGTGGCGTCGACGGCACTGGCCGATGCGAAGAACCTGACGTAGCGCAACGACTGGGCGGCCTGTACCGCCAGCGGGCCTACGAACGTGTCCGTTGATTCTTCCGTCTCACCGCCGATGAGAATGGGGTTCACTCCGAGGGTTCCTTTGAGACTCGCGTAGGTCGGATAGGAATTCGTACTCACGATGAGACCGGACCTCGGACCCAGCCTGCTCGCCATGGTTCCAACGGTCGTCGACGCATCGAAAGCGATCGAACCGAAACGTGGAACGAGAGCCAGCGCTTTGTCTGCGATGAGTTCTTTCGCCCGCGAGTGCACGGAACGCCGCTCTTCGAAGGGGCGTGGGCCGATGACCGAGATCGCTCCGCCACGCACGCGGCGCAGCAGTCCTTCCGCCTCGAGATCGGCCAGATCACGACGGATGGTCATGGCTGAGACACCCAGAGCCCCGGCGGCCTCGGTTAGTCGAATGACGTTCTCGTGCTCAAGGGAGGCCAATAATTGCCGGCGTCGCTCTTCGGATTCGGTACTTCCGGTTGTGGCCATCACGGTCTCGATTCTTTGTGACTTGTCTGTTAACTTTTCGCGTTACCTAACACTAATGCAGTTCTTTGCCGGAGTTTGTAAGAGCGAATGTGTGTTGAATAAGTATGTTGACGCACAACGAGGGTGGTGTTACTGTCCCAAAAGGCGGTTCATTGAACCGGTCCTGTTGGCAGTGTCGCCTCCTGGGTGATGCACGAACTGAAAGATGAGTGTCACCGATGACCTCTCACGCCTACGAAAATATCGTCACGTCGGCAACCGCGTACGATCGTGCGTTGGAAGCCGGCAAAGGAATTGTTCGGTTTGCACCCGCCTGGGTTCCCCGTGCCTTTTGCACTCCTGGTAAGCGCATCCGACTGCACCCGGATGACTATTTTCCGCTCGGTCACGGGCGCGGCGGCATTGACGAGCGCTGGCTAGCCTCGTCGATCCGCGCTGACAACGGTCCACTCACCGGGGCCCACGAGGGTCTCAGCCTCGTCGTCGACCCCGACGGCGGCCTCCTGCCCTTCGATGAGTTTGTTGATCACCACAAGGCCGACCTGATCGGGTCGCGATTGTGGGACCGCTTCGGAGGCTGGACGATGTACTCCAAGTTCTACGACAACCTGATGCCCCTGCCCTTCCACGTGCACCACTCTGACGAGAAGGCCGCACTCGTCGACAAGGTAGGAAAGCCAGAGGCGTACTACTACTCACCCCATATGAACGACAACCTGGGCCTGCAACCCATCTCCTTTTTCGGATTTCAACCGGGCACTACCCGCGACCAGGTCAAGGAGCGTCTCATGCGCTTCGCCGATGGTGGCGACAATCGCATCACCGATCTGTCGCTCGGATACCGAACTCAACTTGGAACGGGATGGGACATTCCGGCGGGTGTTCTGCACGCTCCGGCGAGCATCTGCACCTACGAGCCGCAATCCGCCAGCGACGTGTTCGCAATGTGCGAATCGTGGAGTAACAACCAGGAGGTCCCCGAGGAGCTGCTCTGGAAGGACGTGCCACCAACGCACCACGGCGACTATGAGTTTCTTCTCGACCTTTTGGACTGGGAAAAGAATCTTGACGTCGATTTTGTACCCAACCGGTTCATGCTCCCGTACAGCACCTCCACGTCAGCGGCCGACGGCGGTTCAAGCTATGTCGAGAACTGGATCGTCTTTCGCTCCACGTCCTTTAGCGCCAAAGAGCTCACGGTACGCCCAGGACAAACGGTAACGATCAGGGACCAGGATGCCTACGGTGCCCTCTTTGTTCAGGGCGGCGGCACTTTCGGAGTGCACGACGCGCAGGCAGCGACGCTGATCCGTTTCGGGCAACTCAGCCAGGACGAGTTCTTCGTCTCTGAATCGGCGGCCCGTGCTGGCGTCACGATCACCAACCGCAGCGCAACCGATGACATCGTCATCCTGAAGCATTTCGGTCCCGGAAATCTGGAGCTGGGCCTTGTCTGAAATCTTCGGAACGCCGGTCGACCAGGTCCTCCTCCGGGTCGGATCGCTTGATCAGGTCGCGCGCGTCGATCGCTTCGTTGAGGAGGATGGTCCGGCACGTGGTGCTCGCCGATTCCGAGTGGTGAACGGCGGCGGGTTCGAGTTCGACGTTCATCCCGACCGCGCCCTCGATATTGGTGCCGCGACCATTAATGGGATCCCGCTTGCCTGGCTCTCGTCGACTGGGATCACGCGTCCCGACGCATTCGAGCCTGCCGGGCGAGGGTGGCTCCGCACCTTTGGCGGTGGCCTAGTCACGACCTGTGGACTCGACACCTTCGGCCCGCCCGTAGACGATGAGGATGGCGTTTCCGGCATGCACGGCCGCATCGGGGCCGTACCGGCGCGGGTGACAGAGGTCACAGTGACTCCCGAGCTGATCACCGTGGCCGGGGAAGTACGCCAGACGGGCGTATTCCAGGAGAATCTCGTGCTGCGCCGCCGCATCACCTCGCGTGTCGGGTCCACCTCCTTCACGATCGAGGACACCGTGACAAACGAGGGCGAGAGCGTGAGCCCGCACATGGTGCTCTACCACGTCAACCTCGGGTGGCCGCTGCTCGACGCTGGGACCGTCATCGACATCCCCGCCGCCTCCGTAACGTCGCGTGACCCCGACGCGGCTACTGGTTTCAATCAGCGGGCTGAAATCGGTGAGCCCGTGGCCGGCACGCGCGAGCAGGTCTATATCCACACCGCTGGCGATGAGCGCGTCGCCCGGGTGACCAACGCGGCCCGGGGATTGACATTCACCCTCCGTCACTCCCAGACGCTACCGGCGATCTTTCAATGGAAACTGACCGCCACAAAGCACTATGTGCTGGGTCTCGAACCTGCAAACACCCCCGAAATTCAGGGCCGCGCCGCTGCACGGGCCAACGGCATGTTGCCCCGACTGGAGCCGGGCGAGAGCCGTACCTATGTGATCGAAATCGAGGTGAGCGCAGCATGAATGACACCGCACTGTTGGAACTCCATGGCGTTACCAAGACTTTCGGCGCGGTGGCCGCGCTGGTCAACGCAGAGCTGGTTCTCAAGGCCGGCTCTATCCATGCCGTCATCGGCGAGAACGGCGCGGGCAAGTCAACGCTCGTCAAGATCATCGGCGGTTTGTATCGCCGCGACGCTGGCACATTTCTGCTGGACGGGGAAAGCGTCGACTTTCACAACACGCGCGAGGCAAAAGCCGCGGGCATCGCTGTCATCTACCAGGAGCCAACGCTGTTCCCCGACCTTTCGGTCGCCGAGAACCTCTTCGTTGGCCGTCAGCCGTACACCCGATTTGGCGCGCTCGACCGCGCGAAAATGCGCCGCGAGACTCGCGAGCTCACGCAAAGGCTCGGCGTGCCGATCGATCCCGACCGCGAGGCGCGAGGACTGTCGATCGCAGACCAGCAGGTCGTCGAAATCGCCAAGTCAATCTCGGTCGGTGCCAAGGTCATCGTCATGGACGAGCCGACTGCGGCGCTGTCGGGAATCGAGGTCGAACGTTTAATGGGCATCGCACGCCAGCTCCGCGGCGAGGGAAAGGGCCTCATCTTCATCTCCCATCGGTTTGACGAGGTGTTCGCACTCTGCGATGTCATCACCGTCATGAGGGACGGCAGCTACGTCGCCACGAACGCCACGACGGGCACGACCGAAGACGAGATCATCCATCAAATGGTTGGTCGAAGCGTCGACAACCTGTACCCCAAGCAGGAAGCACTGATCGGCGAACCCGTACTCGAGGTGGAGCGACTGACCAGCGCCGGAGTTTTCCAGGACGTCAGTTTCACCGTGCGTTCGGGTGAGATCGTCTGCCTGGCCGGCCTCGTCGGTGCCGGTCGAAGTGAGATCGCCCGCGCAGTGTTCGGCGTGGACCCCTACGACTCGGGATCGGTTCGAATGAGCGGTATCGACGTGCCCCGGACGAGCCCCGCGGCGGCGATGCGACTGGGCATTGGCTTCGTTCCCGAGGACCGGCGCAAGCAGGGCCTGGCGATGACGGCGGGCATCCAGACCAACATCACTCTCGCGATCCGCCACAAGCTGGCCCGATTCGGATTCATCATCGCACCGCTCGAAGAGCCGAGCGCTCGTACCTGGGCGGCGCGATTGCAGGTCAAAATGTATGCCCTCGACACCGAGGCACAAATGCTTTCCGGCGGAAATCAACAAAAGGTCGTACTCGGGAAGTGGCTGGCCACAAAACCGAAGTTGCTGATCGTGGACGAGCCGACCCGTGGCATTGATGTGGGCACAAAGGCCGAGGTGCACCGCCTGCTGTCCGAGCTGGCCGGAACGGGCGTCGCGTTGCTGATGATTTCGTCCGAATTGCCGGAGGTCATGGGTATGGCAGACCGCGTGCTCGTTGTGCGAGAAGGTCGGATTACGGCGGAACTGCCGCGCGCGACGGCAACGCCCCAGAATGTGATGTACGCCGCGACGCATGCACCGGAGGTGGCCGCATGAGCGTGACGCACACCGTCCCGGTTAGCCAACGACGGAGTTCATTGTTGGGCAGGATCCTCCGCGCCCGTGAGGTCGGCCTGATCGTGATGATCTTCGCGCTCGTGGCGCTGACCAGTGTGACGCAACCAGGGTTCCTCTTCAGCGACGGCGGATGGCGTGAGCTGCTTCGGCAGCCGACGATTCTGATCCTCATCGCTCTCGGCGAGGCGATCGTGATCATCACCCGCAACATCGACTTGTCGGTCGGCTCGATCCTGTGCCTCTCGGCGTACGCGGCCGGGAGCTTATTCTCCAACTTTCCGGGTATCCCGATACCTCTGGTAATCCTGAGCGGCATCCTCCTCGGCGCCGTTCTGGGACTCGTCAACGGCTTGCTGGTCGCCTTCCTCAGAGTGCCATCGCTGGTTATCACTCTGGGCACGCTGTACACCTACCGGGGGATCGCGATCCTCTGGATCGGCCCGCACTTTATTCGATCCAGCTGGTTGCCCGACGAGTACCGCTCGTTCGGTACCTTGCAGTTCCTGGGCATTCCGGTATTGCTGATCGTTGTCGCGATCATCGTCTTGCTGATCGGATGGTTCATGACGAGTCGGCGGGTGGGCCGCGACCTGTACGCGCTCGGTTCCAACCCCGAGGCAGCCACGCTGTTCGGGCTCGGCGAGCGTCGTCTGACAGTCACAGCCTTCGTAGCGAGCGGCGCCCTTGCCGGTCTCGGCGGGCTCGTCTACCTCGCGATCTTCGCGACCGGTGATGCGCAGGTCGGTACCGGATATGAGCTGCAGGCTGTAGCGGCAGCCGTGGTGGGCGGAGTCGCCATCGTCGGCGGGTCCGGCACGATCTGGGGCGTCGCACTGGGCGCTTTTTTTCTCGCCACCATCAGCAACGCGCTTCCCGTTCTCGGAGTGCCGAGCCTCTGGCAGCAGTCGATCGTCGGTGTGTTGATTGTCGGCGCCATCCTGCTCGACCGCATTGTGTTCATCACCCGCATTCGCCGGGCGAAGAGAAAGGGGACTGCGACATGAGAGCCGACACCGTAACGATCACAACCAACGCCGTAGGTAGTGCTGCCGCACAGTACCGCAGGCACAGCCACCCGCTGTGGCGCCGGATGCTGCTGCGTACAGAGACGGCAATCGTCCTGGCCATCATCCTGCTGATCATCTTTGCCATCACCACGGTGCCGTATTTTGCTCAGCCGTATACCTACCTGACGATGATCCTGAACTCCGCGCCGATCCTGCTCATGCTGTTGCCGGTGACCCTGATCATCATCACCGGCGACATTGATCTGTCAGTCGGCAGTGTGGTCGGCTTCTCAAGTGCCATATTCGGGTTGAGCTTTCACGCTGGAGTTCCCCTTCCACTAGCCGCCGGGGTCGCGGTCGTTGGCGGTGGCTTGGTGGGCCTCCTCAACGGCGTGCTCGTGACGGTCGTCGGATTGCCGAGCCTGGCGGTCACCATCGGCACTTTGGCGCTGTTTCGCGGCATCGCCGTCGGGCTGCTTGGCACTACGGCGATCACGGGTTTTCCTAGTGAGGTCACGCAGTTCATCGGCGCTCCGCTGTTCGTCGGTGCTCCAGTTCCGATGGTGACCGTGGCGATCATCGTGGTCGCGATCGGTTTCGCGGTGCTATTGCACCTCACTCCGTTTGGACGCGGTGTATTCGCCATCGGATTGAGCTCCGAGACGGCCGCGTTCTCGGGCGTTCGGGTCAATCGCACACGGCTCATTCTGTTCGTTCTCAGCGGGCTGGTCGCGTCGGCGACCGGTGTGTACTACACGCTGCAGTACAGCAATGCGATTGGAACGAACGGCCTTGGTTTTGAGTTGCAGGTCGTGACAGCCATTGTGCTGGGCGGCGTCTCGATTTGGGGCGGCCGCGGCTCAATACTCGGGGCACTGGCCGGCGGCGTGCTGATCGCAACGCTGAACAAGACGCTGCAGCTCGCCGGTATCGGCTCCGACACGATAAGCATCGTCACTGGCGCCACCCTAATCTTCTCCGTCGTTGTCGCCGGTATTGCGGGATTCATCTCGCGGCGGCGGCGGTCGAAGGCCTCCGTGATCGCGGCAGGCGTTGAAAAGCACCGGGCAATCCCTAATCCGAAATCTGTACCAAGCAACCACTAGGAAGGCAAAACAGTGAATTTCACATTCAGTAAGTCGGCGCACAGGCGCGCTGCATCCATCGCCGTGGCCATCGCGGCCGCGTCGGTGCTGCTGGCCGGCTGCGCCGCACCCACGGGCGGCTCCACCGGGACCGACGCCGCTGGCGCCGGAAGCTTGACCGTTATCCCCAAGAGCCTTGGCAACAAGTACTTCGAGGCCTCCGACAAGGGTGCTAAAGCAGCTGCGGACGAACTCGGCCTTGACTTCTCCGAGGTCGGTCCGACCTCGACCGGTTCGGCCGATCAGGTTCCGTTCATCCAAACGGCGATCCAGACCGGCCAGAAGGCGATCGCCATCGCGGCGAACGACCCGGCTGCCGTTTGCAACGATCTAAAGGCGGCACAGGACGCTGGCGTCAAGGTCGTTGCCTTCGACACCGACACGGACTGCCGCGACATCTTCATCAACCAGGCCACGGTCGATGGCATCGCCCAGGGACTGGTCGACCTGACCTCGAAGCACCTCGGAACGGCCGGAGGTACCATCGCAATCCTCTCCGGTGGTGCCAACGCAGCAAACCTCAACGCCTGGGTCGATGCGATGACTGCTCTCATCGAGAAGGAACACCCGGAGATCACGATCGCCCAGGTTGCATACGGTGAAGACGTTGACCAGAAGGCCTACCAGGCAGCTCAGGGACTCATGCAGAGCATTCCGGATCTCAAAGCCATCATCGCTCCGGACACGGTGTCGGTGAAGGAAGCAGCACACTACCTGTCTGACACCCCGCAGTTCCAGGGCAAAGTGTGGGTCACTGGCCTCGGTCTGCCGAGCGAGATGGCGACTTATGTCACGAGCGGCATCATCGAGCAGTTCGGTCTCTGGAATCCTGAGGACCTGGGGTACCTGGCCACCTACGCCGCGGACGCACTCACTCAGGGCACGATCACAGGCAAGGAGGGCGACAAGTTCACCGCTGGAAAGCTTGGAGACTTCGCTGTCGGCACCGGGGGAGAGGTCGTTCTCGGCCCGATGTTCGTGTTCGACAAGTCCAACGTCGGTGACTTCTCGTTCTAAGCGAGCTGACAGCTGACTCCACCCGGGTCGAGCTGAATCCACACAGGGGGTGGAGCCTGCAACGTTCTTCGTTGCAGGCTCCACCCGTCCCCAGCAGGATGGAGGAAGACGATGGCGACCATTCACGATGTCGCAAAATATGCGGGCGTCTCGGCGGGCACCGTCAGTAACGTCCTCAATCGTCCCGGCTACGTCGCCCCCCAGACTCGGGACCGCGTTCTGGCGGCAATCGCCCATCTGGGTTTCACCCCCATCCAACGGGCCCGCAAGTACCCTGCCGGTCGCCAGCGCACCCTGGGGCTCGCCCTGGCCGATCTGGTCAATCCGTTTTTCGTCGACGTCGCCCTGGGTGCCGAAGCCGAAGCAAAGTCACTCGGTGTGGGGGTGGTTATTGTGCACAACGGCGACGATGTCGCGCGTGAACAGGACAACCTCGACCTGCTCGTGCAGCAGCGCGTTCACGGCATCATGATCGCGCCGGTGCGCGCCCTCGCTGCGACGGTCGAGCGCCTCGATGCCCGCGATATCCCCCTCGTTTACGTGGACCGCGTAAACGAGGAGACCGAGCGTTGCTGGGTCAAGACCGACGATGTCGCGGGAGGTCGGCTGGCTGGCGAGCATCTGATTGAGCTCGGCCACCGTAACGTCGCCTTCGTCGGCAACTTCGCCAGCAGTTTGCAGGCCAATCGTCGGTTCGATGGCTTCGCCGCGACGCTCGCTGAAGTTGATGTTTTGCCCGAGCGGGTCCCTACCGACTCCTGGCGAATCACCGATGGACGAATGGCAGGCGCAGCGCTCGCCGCACGGGCCACCGCCGAACTGCCGACCGCGATCATGTGCGGCAACGACCTCACCGCGCTCGGCGTGCTCCTCGAGTTCGCACACCGCGGCATCCGCGTTCCCGACGATGTCTCGATCGTGGGTTTTGACGATCTGTCCTGGTCGGAAGCAGCCACTGTTCCTCTTACGACCGTCCGTCAGCCGCGTGAAGAAATGGGCCGGCAAGCAGTGCGCCTGCTCCTCGACGAGATCGACCGTGGCGAGGCCCATGCGCACCACCACGAACTGCTGGTCCCCGAACTTGTCGCCCGCGCGTCGAGCGCGGCCCCACGCCCGATGCGCTCTGACAACTGAGCTGTCGCTCACTCTTGACCCATAAGGAGACCCCATGGTTACCAGCTGGCAACCCGAACTTGTAACCGACGATCTCGTCGCCCTGACTCATTCCCTGGGCGAGCCCGCCAAAGACTTAGTGATCCTGGCCGAGGGCAACACCTCCCGGCGCCTCGCCGATGGTCGAATCGTCGTGAAGGCATCGGGCGCCTATATGTCTACGGTGACTCGTGACGACTTCGTCGTCACCGACGTTCAACCTCTCATCGACCTGATGGATGACCCCACCTCGACCCAGGAGGACCTCACCGAGATGCTCGACACTGGTGAGCATACCGGGACGAGGCGGCGCGCGTCGATCGAGACGCTCGTGCACGTAGCAGTGCAGTCGGTGCAGCCCACCGCCTATGTCGCGCACACCCATCCGACATCGGTGCTCGGTCTGCTCGCAAGCGTGCACGCGGAGTCGGCGTTCGCGCAGTGGGTCTATTCCGACGAGGCCGTCGTCATCGGTACCCCCCTCTTCGTGCCGTACGCGGCACCCGGTATCGCGCTCGGCCGGCTCTTCCTTCAACGTCTGCGTGACTACGTGGCGACGCGGGGCGAGCTGCCATCGGTCGTACTTTTGGGCAATCATGGCATTGTCGCGATCGGAGGTAGCGCAGAGGCCGTTGAGGCGATCACCCTCATGACCGTCAAGGGTGCCCGAACCCGCGTGCAGGCGCTGTCGATCGGTGGGGTGATCGGCCTCGGCGACGACACCGTGGCACACTACTTCGAGCGCACGGACATGGCCGAGCGCCGCAAGAACCTTGCAGGCACCGCCTGATGCCGGTTGGAACAGGTCCAGAGTGGCGATGACAGCGCTGTGGATCGGCATCGATCTCGGCACTCAGAGTGCGAAGGTATCCATCGTCGACGATGAGGGGCATGTCGCCGCGTCATCCGCTGCGCCCCTGGTGAGTCGGAGAACGGGTGACAGACACGAACAGGATCCGCAGGATTGGATCAACCATGCCGGGTCAGCGCTGGCCGTGGCACTGGCGTCACTAGCGTCCACGTCCGTAGCCCGCATCGCGGGGGTATCCATCTGCGCAACCTCCGGCACCATCACAACAGTGGATGCCGCGGGTCGGCCGTGTTCGACCGGCCTCATGTACGACGACGCCAGGGCTGGAGCGATCGGAGCGGAAGCCAACCTGTCTGACCCGGCGCGCTGGGCGCGACTGGGCTACAAAATTCAGCCGACCTGGGCCCTGCCGAAGATTGCCTGGCTCGCGCGCAACGGCTTGCTTCCCAAGAATCGCTGGGTCGCCCACCAAGCCGACGTGCTGGCATCCGCAATCGTCGGAACGCGTGTCGCGTCTGACTGGAGTCACTCCCTTAAATCGGGATACGACCTACTTGCACTGGAATGGCCCGTCTGCGCCCTCAGCGCACTCGGCATCGACCCCGACCAGTTGCCGAGCGTCGTCGCTCCCGGCACGGAGCTCGGCCGATCGGGGGCATCGTGGGCCGACGTGACCGGGTTGCCCGTCGGCATTCCCGTCTTCGCCGGAATGACCGACGGCTGTGCCGCGCAACTCAGCGCAGCAACTCTTGGCCTGGGTGACTGGCACACCACGATCGGGACCACCATGGTGCTCAAGGGGGTGTCCGACCGCATCATCATCGACGACGGCGGAGCGGTCTACTCGCATCGCGCGCCCCACGACGGACTGTGGTTTCCGGGCGGTGCCTCGAGCGTCGGTGCCGGAGCGATCACCGCCGCGCTACCCTCCATCAACCTGGCGGGGGCATCCGCGCGCCTGAGCGGCCTGGGGCACCGGCTCTCATCGATTCCGACGAGTTATCCTCTGGCCGGTACCGGTGAGCGCTTCCCCGTGATCCGCCCCGATGCTCACGGGTTCGTCACCGTTGACGGGATTGACTACAGCCTCAGCGCAGCCGCAACTCTGCTCGACCCAGACCTTCTCCTCGCCTCGATCATGCTGGGTACCGCCTGCGTCGAACGCCTCAGTCTGGAGATGATGGCTCGCGCTGCCGCCGTCGACGGCACATTGAGTTCGTCCGGGGGAGGCACGTACAACGAATGGTGGACCCAACTTCGTGCCGATCTGCTCGGACGCACGATCAGTATTCCGCGATTGTCCGAGGGGTCGATTGGCATGGCTGTCCTGGCCGCGTGGGCGGGAACAGCCGGAAGCTCTCTGCCCGAAACCGCCTCGCGCATGTCGATCGTTGGGCGGGTCGTCGAGCCGCGCTCCGCTCCGGCGGCGCTCTGGAACGATCGCTACGACAGATTCGTCGCCGAACTCGGCTCGAAGAACTGGATCACACCGTGACGACCCTGTTTCTCGTGCGTCACGGCGAGACAGCGTGGCACGCCGAAAATCGCTACGTCGGAAGTTCAAATGTCGCGCTCACCGAGCTCGGTATCGCCCAGGCCGAAGATCTTGCACGCTGGGCCCAGGGGCAGCCGATCGACGCGGTCTACGCCTCCGACCTGTCGCGCGCCGTGATCACCGCTACTCCATCGGCGATGGCGCTCGGGCTCCCTCTCAGCGTCGTTCCCGCGCTGCGTGAAGTCGACTTTGGGCGGGGAGAGGGGCTGACCTCTGCAGAAATGAGGGCATCGTTTCCCGAAGAAGCCGCCCGATTCGTCGAACATCCGGGTACATCCCCGCTGCCGGGGGCCGAGCCGGGGGTCGACGCCGCCGAGCGAGCCTGGACTGCCCTCGCGGCGATCGCCGCCAAGCATCCTGCTGGAACGGCGCTCGTTGTCATGCATTCGACCCTTATGCGCCTCATTCTCTGTCGCGCATTGGGGATTCCGGCAGACCGCTACCGCGCGGTCTTCCCCGCAGTGCTCAATGTAGGCATCACGACGGTGTCCTGGACGACGCAAGGCACCGCGCTGCTCAGCTACAACGTTCCGCTGACACCTTGACGACCAAGCTCAACACCCTCCAAGAGAACAGGATCACCTCATGACCACTTTCGCTTCGATCGAGCCGCTTCTTGCGCAGCAGGCCATCGAGTTGCCCTCCTGGGCGTTCGGTAATTCCGGAACCCGGTTCAAGGTGTTCGGAACGCCGGGCACCCCGCGCACCATCGAAGAGAAGATCTGTGATGCCGCCACGGTCAACCAGTACACCGGTCTCGCACCCAAGATCGCCCTGCACATTCCGTGGGACAAGGTCGAAGACTATTCGACATTGCGGGCGTTCGCCGTCGACCAAGGTGTCACGCTCGGCACCGTCAACTCCAACACCTTTCAGGACGACGCCTACAAGTTCGGCAGCCTCACTCACACCAACGCGGCGACGCGCCAGAAGGCCATCGACCATCACTTCGAGTGCATCGATATCATGCACCAGACCGGGTCGACCGACCTCAAGATCTGGCTGGCCGACGGCACCAATTACCCCGGCCAGGGCGATATCCGCGGTCGCCAGGACCGGCTCGCCGAGTCACTCGCCGCCATCTACGCCCGCCTCGGCGACGACCACCGTCTCGTGCTCGAATACAAGTTCTTCGAGCCCGCGTTCTACCACACCGATGTACCCGACTGGGGAACCAGCTACGCGCAGGTGGTCGCGCTCGGTGAGAAAGCCAGCGTCTGCCTCGACACCGGCCATCACGCTCCTGGCACCAATATTGAATTCATCGTCGCCCAGCTGCTGCGCCTCGGCAAGCTCGGCTCCTTCGACTTCAACTCGCGGTTCTACGCCGACGACGACCTCATCGTCGGTGCGGCCGACCCGTTCCAGCTGTTCCGCATTCTCTACGAGGTCATTCGCGGCGGCGGCTACGGCCCGGAATCGACCGTGGCATTCATGCTCGATCAGTGCCACAACGTCGAAGACAAGATCCCCGGGCAGATTCGCTCGGTGCTGAACGTGCAGGAGATGACCGCCCGCGCGCTGCTCGTCGATCAGGGTGCCCTGACCCTGGCCCAGAACGCCGGCGATGTGCTCGGAGCCAACGGCATTCTGATGGATGCCTTCTACACAGACGTTCGCCCCTCGCTCGCCGCCTGGCGGGAGAGCCGGGGTCTCCCGGCCGACCCGATGACGGCGTATGCAGCATCCGGGTATCAGGCGAAGATTTCCGCTGAGCGCGTCGGCGGCAGCCAGGCCGGATGGGGCGCTTGAGCGGATCCACGACTTCGATTCAGCGCCGTCCGCCAGCGATAGCGCATCCCTAGTCTGACTTGGTGAACGGAGAGCAGCGAGAGGTTTTATCAGGCCGTCCGAGAAATGCGCCGGCGAGTTGGCCGATCGAGCGTCGGATTTACCGGTCAGCGACGTATTTTGTGTGCAATAGGCTCATACTGCCATGAGTTTCTCATGGAATGCACAGGTGATGTTCACCCTGTGCCCGTCGACACACATCAATCTTGGGGAGATTACGACATTTATGTCGCTTGAAAACACGCCGCCGTCCACGCCACCGAATCCGTTCCAGCCTGGATCGATGCCACCGACTCCGCCCGCGCCGACTCCGCCCGCTCCAGACCAGGCCGCTCCTACTCAGCCCGCTCCAGACCAGGCCGCTCCTACTCAGGCAGCGCCGACACAGGAAAATCCTTACGCCCTACCAGTGGGCCGGCCCCTGGCCCAGGGGCCGAGCGCTCCGAACGTGTTCTCCACGATCGCGCCGCGCGCGTGGCGGGGAGCCATCGCATCCGCTGGAATCGGATACGGAGTGGCGTTCGTGGTCGCACTCCTGACGGTCGCCCTGACCGGGCTTCTCACCGGCTGGGAGATGTTCTCGGCCGGCTGGCTTGTATCCGGCCCGGTGCAGTTGGTCGCCATGGCGATGTTTGGCCAGCTGGGTGCGTCGGCAGAAGTTGACTTCTTCGTCGTCTTCTCCGGCAGTGTCAGCGTCGGGGCATTGCCGCTGTTAGTGCTCGCCGCTCTGCTGGCCGGAATCTATCTGTCCAGTCGTTTCGTTGGGCGCGGGGTTTGGCAGACATCCTCGGCCCTCATCCTGTCGGCCGTGTCCGGGCTCACGCTCGCTATTGGGACAACAGTGCTGGCGGCCGTGCTGCCCGTGCAGTTCCCCGACCTGGAGTTGGACATTCCTGTCGGCTCCACCTCCGCGGCATCCGTCGGTTCCTTCCTGGGTGCACTCGTCCTTGGATTCGCCGTTTCGTATGTGGCTCGTTTGCAGGCCACAGACGGATGGTCACGCCTGGTCGCTCGCGCAACCTGGCTGCCGTGGGGCACCGTGCGCATTGCGGCCCTGCACCTCGGCACGTTCATCGCTGTCATGGCGGTCGTGCTGGCCGTTCTGACTCCGCTTTCTGAAGCCGACGAATTCGTCGGTGTGCTCCCCGTATTCTTGTTCACCATCGCTATCAACGCCGTCGTGATCGGTCTGCTGGGCGCCTTCTCCGCAGACCTGAGCGACCTGGAGCGCGCGCTATCCGGCCTGGGCGGCGCGTCCGACCAACAGCCTCAGCAGAGCATTTCCGTGTTCACCGAGGGAGTCACCGGTTTTATCTGGCTCATCGTTCTGCTCGCCGTCATTCTGGCGGTTGTCGCCTCGCTGTTGCTCGCGGTTCGTCGCAACCGCGTACTCCCGGCCCCCGCGTCGTGGTTGGCCACCATCGCCACGTACGTGGTATTCGGCTTGATTCTCCAGCTGCTCGGCAGCGCATTGTTCACGGCGTCGATGACCGCCCCCGAAAGGGCCTCGGCCTCGGGAACGTTCGGCCCCGCTGCGTGGACTTTTCTGATCTTCGCCATCTGGGGTGCTGCGATTGAGGCCCTGACGCGCTTCGTCGCGCCGGTTGTCCTGGCTTATGCAACGCCAGGGACCATTGGCGTCCTGGTTAAGCTCTCGGGTCAGGAGCGCCTGCTGCCCGTCGTCCCGACGGCACCGCTCGTGCCCGCTGCAGCTGGCGCGCCTGTTGCCTCTGCGGGGATGCCGTACAGCATCGATCCCGCCAGCGCTGCCGCTGCCAGCGCCTTTCCCGCCGCGGGTGGGCAGCCGGGTGCGGCACCGCTTCCGTTCGCGACCACCACCATGTCGCCGGCCACTGCCAAGCGAGTCAAGATCGGTGCCATCATCGTCGGTGCCGCTGTACTGCTCATCATTGCTGGCAGCGTGGCAGGCGGCATCGTGCGTTCCTCGGTGTTCGGCCCGCAGAATGTCGCAACCGCCTACCTGGATGCCTTGGAAAAGGGCAACGCTACGACGGCTCTGAAGCTGCTGGGGTCGTCAGCGGATGCCGGTGACGGCCTGCTCTCCAACGACATCTTTGGGCTGGCAACCGATCGCATCGAAGATGCCGCCATCTCGGACGTCAGCATTGTTGGAGATGTCGCCCAGATCGAGGTGCACTTCAAACAGGGCGGAGTCGCCGATTCTGCCGTGCTGAAACTCACCCGCACGAGCACCGCCTGGCTGATCGCCGATAAGTGGTCCATTCTGAACGCCGAGCCGGGCCAGATCGATGTCTACTTGCCGTCCAGAATGGGCGATGTCGACCTCGAGGCGAACGGTACGTCGGTCGGGACGACACAGGACGGCGGGCTGAACCTGCCGGCTTTCCCCGGCACCTACGAAGTGGCCATGCCCGCCACCGACTATTTCGAAGAATCATCCGTGACCTATGTCGTGAGCGGGCTGCTCGGCGGCTCCGGGGAGTTCGTATCGAGTGACGACGAGTTCACGGCCACTCCAACCGCAGAGTACGAAGCCGCCGCACTGGAAGCCGTCAATACACTCATCACGACCTGCCTCGCCGCGGGCGAGGCCGCGTCGGACGACTGCCCGTACCTGGGGTACATCTCTTCTTACTACTCCAACGTGGTCTACACCCTCGTAACGGCGCCCGACCTCACGGTGGATCTGTCCTATGAAGAGGGTGGTTTGACGGTCAGCACCGACACCTACGGTGTCGTAACCATGGCGTACGACGTAAACTACGGATTCTCCTCCGAGATCCGCCATGAATCCGAGGAGAACTACCTTACGGTCACCGCTGAGGTCAACGTTGTCGACGGCGAGGTCGTGGTGACCGAGGTCTACTAACCCATCACCACAGCACTTCGGGTTCGGGTTCGGCGCAAGCCGAGCCCGAACTTTTTTTGTGACGGGGTGGGCATGCGCGACTACCCCAATAAGGGGGTATCTGAGGGTATTTCATGATATAGATTTAACCGAGGGAAATTCCCCCGGTCGACTCGCGGCAATCAAGCGAGGCGAAGTTGCCGACCGCGTGCCTCTTCAGCCTTTCCGTGAAGCGTCTCATCTACGTGACGCTCACTGCGCATCGATGGATCACGGAAGGCGTGATGACATGACACCCCACAGCCGCAAGAATCACTCTCGGCCGCCAGTTCCTTCTGATGTCACCGTTGTCGTTGAGGCAAGTCTCCCGGGCGGCGAGAGCTCGGTCGCCCAAGCTGCCGCGCTAGAGAAGAACCTGCTGGAGCAGACCGTGAGCCTGCAGGACGCCATCTTCAACAGTGCCAACTTCTCCAGCATCGCAACGGATGCCCAAGGCGTGATCCAGATTTTCAATGTGGGCGCGCAGCGCATGCTCGGATACGCCGCCGAGGAAGTCGTGAACAAGGTCACAGCGGCCCAGATGCACGACCCCGAAGAGATCGTTCTGCGAGCAGCCCAGCTCAGCCTGGAGTTCGGCACCACAATTAAGCCCGGTTTTGAGGCTCTCGTCTTCAAGGCGAGTCGCGGCATTGAAGACATCTATGAACTCACCAAGGTGCGTAAGGACGGTAGCCGTTTTCCGGCAATCGTTTCGGTGACCGCGCTGCGGGACGTCGATGCCGCCATTATCGGCTACCTGCTGATCGGAACCGACAATACCTCGCGCAAACAGGTGGAGATCGCCCAATCCGTGCTCGACCAGCGGCTGCGTGATCAGCAGTTCTACACGCGCTCCCTGATCGAATCGAATATCGATGCGCTGATGATGACCGACACCATGGGCATCATCTCCGACGTCAACCAACAGATGGTCGAACTGACCGGTCGCACCAGGGACGAACTGATCGGCGCTCCCTGCCGTAACTTCTTCACCGACCATGCCCGAGTCGACACCGCGATTCGGCGGGCCCTGGCCGAGAACAGGGTCAACGACTACGAGCTCACCGTGCGAGCGCTCAACGGCGATGAAACCGACGTCTCCTACAACGCGGCAACGTTCTACGATCGAGATCGGGTCGTACAGGGCGTTTTCGCCTCCGCCCGCGATGTCACGGAACGCAAACGGTTCGAGCAGGCGCTCAAGGAAACCAACATCGAGCTGGAGCACGCCAGCCGCATGAAAACTGAGTTTCTGGCCACCATGTCGCACGAACTGCGCACACCGTTGAACGCGATCATCGGTTTCTCCGAAGCTCTGAAAGACGGTCTCATGGGCGACATGAGTGAGTCCCAGCGCGACTATATCGGTGATATCTACACCAGTGGTCATCACCTGCTCGCCCTCATCAACGACATCCTCGACCTGTCCAAGGTGGAGGCAGGAATGATGGACATCGAGTTGGAGGCCGTTGACGTGCACTCGTTGCTGGAACAAAGCCTGCTGATCGTGCGCGAAAGCGCCTCGGCGCACGGCATTCAGCTTCGATTTGAGGGTGCAGACGACCTCGGCGTTCCGCAGCTTGACATGCGCAAGACCAAACAGATCGTCTACAACCTGCTCTCGAACGCGGTGAAATTCACCCCCGACGAGGGTCAGGTCACCCTCCTCGCCCAACGCGTACCGCGCAGCGCCGTCGGAAAGATTGACGGCTCCTGGCCCGTTCATGATTTTCCCCTGCCCAAGAGCGGCGTCACGGACTTCCTGGAGATTCGAGTCATCGACACGGGAATGGGCATCTCCTCGGGAGACATGTCGAAACTCTTTCTGGCTTTCAGCCAGATCGACAGTACTTTGGCACGCCGATTTGAGGGAACGGGACTCGGACTGGCCACGGTCAAGCAGATGGTGGAGCTGCAGGGCGGGACTGTCGCGGTGGCCAGCGCCGAGGGCGAGGGTGCAAGCTTCGCGGTGTGGCTGCCGCTGGGAGCGAGCGACCGGATAGGGCCGGCGTGGTCGACGGAAGGAGCGGAAAAGTCACCCATTGGCGGGGCCGCAATTCCTCCGACCGACACCACGGAGCCTTCGACCTACCGGCCGAAACCGCATCCGTTTCAATCATCCACCGCTGCAAACGCAGCGACAGTGAACGCGGGGTCGGCTTCGCTCGACGTCGAGGTGTACTCGACCACGACCGGGCAGCCGATCGCGGATTCCCTGGCCGCGGCCGCGAAGTCGAGGCCGGAGCAGGAGTTCGAGGCGCGGTCGGAGAAGCACGTTGCCCTCGTCATTGAAGACGACGCCAAGGGTGCCGAAGTGCTTCGGCTGCTGCTCGAAGCTGAGGGCTTTCGAGTCATCGTGGCGACCAGCGGGGAGGAAGGCCTCGCGATCGCCCCGCACCAGCACCTCAGTCTCATCACCCTCGACATCCGCCTACCGGGAATGGACGGCTGGGGCTTTCTGATTCGACTGCACGAGTTCTCCGATCTTGCAGCGGTACCCATCGTGATCATCGCGGGGGACACCGACATCAGTCTCGCTCTGACCCACGGTGCGGCCGCCGTGCTGGAAAAGCCGATCAGCCGGGCCGCGCTGCAGCAGTCGCTGAACGTGCTCGGCCTCAGCCCCGACGCGCTGCGCACCCGACGAGTGCTCGTAGCCGACGACGACCCCGAAACCGTCGACGTGATCGCACGATTCCTGATCCGACCGGAGTATGCGGTGGAGCGTGCCTTCACCAAGAATGAAGCCATCGAGATGGCGCAGAGATTGCATCCCGACCTCGTGCTGCTCAATCTGATGATGGAGGGGTTCAGCGGATACCAGGTGGTGTTGGCATTGCAGAGCGACGAGAGCACCGAACATATTCCCGTTCTGGTCGTCACCGGAAAACAGCTCACCAAACAGGAACTTGCAGCGGTCGACAGCGATCCGAGTCAGCCCGTGCGGGTGCTCGGCACGAAAGACTTCAACCGATCGGCTTTCATGGCCGAGGTCAAGCGAGCCCTGACGTCGGGCGACCCACTTCAGGGGTGACACATGGCCAGAATCCTGATTATCGAAGACAATGCCATCAACATGAAGTTGGCCACCCTGCTCGTCAGTCGGGCCGGCCACTCCACGCTGGAGGCCGTCGACGCCGAGACCGGCCTCCTGATTGCCCGTCTGGAAGTGCCGGATCTGATCCTGATGGACATCCAGCTGCCAGGGATGGACGGATTCGCCGCCACTGCCGAGTTGAAGAGTGACCCGATCACCGCAGAGATTCCGGTGATAGCACTGACCGCGATGGCGATGTCGCGCGACCAGGATCGCGCCCGTGAGGCTGGTTGCGACGCCTACATCACCAAACCGCTGCACTTTCAGGAGCTTCAGGACGCGATCAACTGGCTCATGCCACGGGTGGACGTTGAGGCGGCGTCAGACGAGGCCGGTTCCCGCACCCGTAACGTTCTGCAGCCAGCCCCGCTGCTGCGCGAGACGCCAGCGGATGTTTCCCCCGCGCACCAAGCACGGGCCGCCCGTCGTACTCCTGGCGCGACCCGCATACTCGTGGCCGAAGACAACCCGACGAACCAGAAGCTCATCCTCTGGCAGCTGAACCTGCTGGGTTACGAGGCCGATATGACCGACAACGGTGCCCTCGCGTTCGCGCGGTGGACCACCGGCAACTACGATCTGGTGATCACCGACCTGCATATGCCGGAGATGAACGGCTACGAACTGGCCGCGGCCATTCGGGCGGCAGAGCCGCCGGGTACCCGCATGCCGATTCTGGCGATGACCGCCAGCGCGGTGCGCGGCGACGCAGATCACACCCGCATGGTCGGCATGAACGAATACCTCATGCGTCCCCTGCACCTGGCCAAACTGCGGGCCGCCCTCCTGAAATGGCTCCCGCTGGAATCGGATCAGTAGCCGGTCAGAGCCCCGGGGTGCTGAGCGTGCGGCGCAGCAGCGTCAGCGTTCGGTCGAGCGATTCGGCCAAGGTCGGCGCCAGGTCGCGCTGAGCTGGTTTCACGTCGGTGTTGCTCAGCCGCTCGAAGTCCGGAATCCACTGAAGGGCCATGTAGCGCACGACGCCGAGCATGGCGTGGGTAAGCAGTTCGGCTTGCCCGTGGCGAAAGGCCCGATCGACGTCGTTCTCGGCGTCCACGGCAATGCCGCGGCCGAGGCGCAGGGAGACCAGCTCGATGATTTCGGCGGTGACCCGGGTCATCCGTTCCATCTGTTCCTGCATGAGCTGGGGATGCGCCCCAAAGATGCGCAGCCGGTCGGTGAACAGCTGCTCGTCGATCCCCTCGCGGGGGCCGATCGCGCTCATCAGGGTGAGTACATCGGGCAGCAGATCGTCGCCGGGGGCCGCGATGAATTCTCGGGCCCGACTCTCATCGATGCTGGGCGGTTCAGCCCCGATGATGGCGGCTTTCTTGGTCTTGAAATAATTGAAGAAGGTGCGCTGTGAGATGCCGCTTTGGCTGCAGATCATGTCCACGGTGACGTTGTCGAAACCGTGTTCCAGAACGAGGCTGACCGCGCTCCGTTCCACGCGCAGGCTCGTTTGGTGATGCTTGTCCTCACGAGTGTGTCGGCGTGGTGTCGGGCTGTCGGTCATGCCTCGTCCTGGTTCATCGATGTTTGGCAGTGGTCGGTGCTACTCGTACCGCAGTGACTCAATCGGGTTCTGTTTGGCCGCGCGCTGGGCCGGCAGTGTGCCGGAGAGGAACGCGATCAACATGACCAGCAGGATGACGAAGGCCACCGATGTCGGCTCGAAGAGGAGGATGTTCAGCCCTGGTAGACCCGACAGCAGGCCTTGCGACAGCACAGCACTCAGCACGGAGCCGAGCCCGATAGCCACGCCGGCACCGATGGCGCTGCCGAGGAAGCCGATGACGATCGCTTCGAGGCTGAACAGCGTGTAGACCTTGCCGCCGCTCATTCCCATGGCCTTCATCAGGCCGATCTCACGGGTGCGCTCCTGCACGCTCATCAGCAGGGTGTTGATGATGCCGAATGCAGCTGCGATCAGGGCAATCACGGCGAAGGCGTTGAGCACGCCGACGATGCCGTTGATCACCGTCTGCACGGCGCCGAGCTGGTCTTCGATGGTGCTCGCGGTGTAGCCCTCGGTGGCGAGGTCGGCCTTGAGCGCGGTCACGCCATCCGCCGACAGCGCTGTGTCGAAGTGGGCGACGGCCACGCCGTAGCTCGTGACCGCGGTCTCGATGCCGCCGGACTGCGCGTCGGCTAATTCGGCGATCAGGGCGTCGTTCGCGCCGGCGCCGGCAGCGAGCAGGCTCTCCAACGAAACGCCGACCACTGTGGCGTTCACGGTGTGCTTCTCGCCGAGAATATCGGTGATTCCGATCGAAACGGATGCCCCCACTGCGTCGTCCGCCGAGGCGAATCCGAGCGGAGTCACGAAGGTGTCGGGCAGCACAAGCTGTGCCTCGCTGGCGCTGCCGTCGAGTTGCCCGCCGGCGGTGAGGTCGGCGGTGGTGACGGCCGAGGTGGCGTTAATGCTGAACTCGTACTGCGTGCCAGTGCCGTATTCGATGTAGTCGGGCTGCACAGCGCGGATCGGATCGACCGAAACGATGCCGGCGGTGTCGCCGATCTTGTTAAGGTCGGTGTCGGTCAGTGCCTTGGTCGTGGTGCCGGGAGGTCCCTGCTGGCTGGAGACCGATGCTGAGCTGCCCGCGTCGTACTTTACCGGGCCGTCGCCGGCCGTGGTGGCGTCGCTGGCCTGCGTGATGATGAACACGTCGGGGGAGCCGAGGGCACCCACCTGGGCGTCGACATACTGGCTGACGCCGGCACCGACCGCGTTGGTGAGGGTGAGCGTGAAGGCACCGACGAAGATGGCCAGAACGGTCAGGGTCGTGCGTAGCTTGCTGCGAAAGGTATTGGAGATCGCGGTGGCGACGAGGTCTTTGGTTCTCATGCTGCGCCTCCGGCGGTGGTCTGAGCTTCCGGGGTGACCAGCGCATGGGCGCCGGTGTGGGGCGAATGGGTGTGGTTTGACGTGGTCTGCGACACGACGAGTCCGTCGCGAATGTAAATCTGACGGTCGCAACGGGCGGCGAGGTCCTCGTCGTGGGTGACGATGACCAGGGTGATTCCCTGGCTGTGGTTGAGTTCGAAGAGAATGTCTTCGACGACGGCGCCGGTGGCGGTGTCGAGGTTTCCGGTGGGTTCGTCGGCGAAAATTACGCGCGGGGCATTCACGAGGGCGCGACCGATCACGACGCGCTGCTTCTGACCGCCCGAGAGGGTCGTGGCTTTGTTGCCAGCCTTGTCGGCCAGCTCGAGCTGTTCGAGAACGTCCATGCCGCGCTTGCGGCGCTCCTTGCCGCCCATGCCGGCGATCTTGAGCGGCAGGATGACGTTGTCGAGCACACTCACGTTGGGGGTGAGAAAGAACTGCTGAAAGACGAAGCCGAACTCCTTGTTGCGCAGCTCGTTCACCGCGCGCTTAGAGAGCGACTTGGCGTCTTGGCCGGTAACCTGCAGGGTTCCCTTATCGGGTTCGTCGAGCAGGGCGAGCAGGTGCATCAGGGTTGACTTGCCTGACCCGCTCTTGCCGACGATCGCCACGGTCTCACCGGGAGCGATCTGAACGGACACCCCTTTCAAAGCATCGAAACGGCTCGCACCCGATCCGTAGGATTTCTCCAGGCCCTGCGCATCAATTACCCACTCGGAGTCCATCGGTTTCCCTCGGTTCTGGTGGCCCAGCAGGCCACAATTGCAGTAACTGCACTCTATTTTGCAGTTGCTGCAAGTTGCCTGTGGGTGGGCCGGTTCCGAGCGGATGCTCCGGTGCGGCGCGGCCTACAGATCGAGGCTGTCGCCCGGTTCCAGTGGGAAGAACTCGCCCCCGCCGAGCTTCGTGACGTTCTCGTATCGGGAGTTGGACAGGTCTTTTCCGGCTCGGGACAGCAGCATTTCGTGGGTGGGGAAGCTGCGCTTGGGCTTGATGGCGAAAATGAAGTCCATCGCCTCGCTTATTTTCATCCACGGGGCTGCGGCCGGCACGGCGAGGGTGCCGATCTCCACTCCCTCTGGAATTGTGAAGGCGTCGCCGGCGTAATACAGCTCCTCGTTCACGAGTACGCCGACGTTGTCGATGACCGGGATCGATTCGTGGATGACCGCGTGGGTGGCGCCGAAGAAGCGCAGGGTGAACGGCGCGACCTCGATGACGTCGCCGGCCTTGACGATGGTGACCGGGGTGTCGCTGAGGCTGGAGGCCGCGATGGCCCGAGCGACACCGGCCGGAGCGAAAATGCTGAGGTCAGGATTCATTTCGATGATGCGGGTGAGCTGCTCGGGAGTCCAATGGTCAGCGTGCTCGTGGGTGATCACGACGGCGACGGTGCCGGCCGTTCCGGTGAGCGCCGTAGTGAACGAACCGGGGTCGATGTAGAGCTTTTTGCCCGAGAGTTCGAGGATGAGAGCGGCATGCTCCAGCTTGGTCAGTTTCATGCTCCGAGCTAACCCCGATTTTAGTCGTGGCGCAACAGCATCCGCCTTCTTGAAGGGTGCTGGCAGCAGTCGCGACGCGCCGCGCGCGCTCAGTTTGGAAGTGCGCTCAACTGTGTGGCATACTCGGTAAGTTGCAAAAACGGCCCCATCGTTTAGCGGCCTAGGACATCGCCCTCTCACGGCGGTAACGCGGGTTCGAATCCCGCTGGGGTCACAATTGCCCGGTTGCCTTCTCCTGGGGTGCCGGGCACTTCTTGTTTAAGGGAGTGCTTCAGCCTGTATAGGCTCGTAGTCATGGCCACAGTCATTCTCGTGCGGCACGGTCGCACCACCGCCAATGCCACCGGAATGCTCGCCGGACGCACCCTCGGAGTCAGGCTCGACGAGGTCGGGCGCGAGCAGGCTGCCCGCACGGGGGAAAGGCTCGCCGCGGTTCCGCTGGTCGGCGTGGTCTCCAGCCCGCTGGAACGGTGCCAGGAAACCTCGCGCCTGATCCTTCGACACCAGGCCGGTTCACCGGTCAGCTCGATGGACGCGGACATCACCGAATGCGACTACGGAAACTGGCAGGGCCGCTCGCTCAGCGAGCTTGCGCTGGAAAAACTGTGGGCGGTCGTGCAGACGCAGCCGTCAGCGGCCGTTTTTCCCGGCGGCGAATCGATGGCGACCATGCAGGCCCGGTCGGTTGCCGCGATCCGGCGCCAGGACGCGATCTTTGAGACGCAGCACGGGCCGGACGCCGTGTGGGTCGCGGTGAGCCACGGTGACATCATCAAGTCGATTCTGGCGGACGCGCTCGGTATGCACCTTGACCTGTTTCAACGCATTTCGGTCGGTCCGGCCTCGGTTTCGATCGTGCGTTATGGGGCGCATCGCCCGAACGTCATCGCCACCAATACCGACGCCGGTGACCTGTCCTGGCTGCGTACGACTGTCGGCGCGGCCGACGCGCCGGTCGGCGGCGGGGCCGGACCTGATGCGCCACAGACATTGCGCTCCTAAAATAGTTTTATGCCCACAATTGTTCACGAATTTGACTGGCCCGATCGCGTCGTCGTCGGCACCGTTGGCGTGCCCGGATCACGCACGTTTTACCTGCAGGTGCGTACCGGAGCCCAAATCATCAGCATCGCCCTCGAGAAACAGCAATCTGAGCTGCTCGCCGAGAAGATCGACGAGATGCTCGAGCAGCTGACGGCGCACGAGTGCAACTCGTTCAGCGTGCCGGCCAGCACGCCGATCGAACTGGTCGACAACGACCCCTTGGAGCAACCGGTCGATGAGCAGTTTCGCACCGGCACCATGACCCTGGGCTGGGACGCGAGCACCGCGCAGGTCGTGATTGAGGCCTTTCCGCTCGTGGATGACGAGGACGACCCCGACGCGGCCAGCAGGGAACCGGCGGAAATGCTCGTGGTGCGCATTCCGGTGGGTTCTGCGCAGGCCTTCGCCATGCGTACCCGCGAGGTCGTCGGGGCCGGTCGCCCCATTTGCGCGCTCTGCGGCACTCCCATCGATGCGGACGGGCACGTCTGCGCCCTGCCCGGCGACAGCTGAGCTGATGGGGTCGGACCTCGACACCGCGGAGCTCGAGCTCACCGGCCGCATCCGCACAGCGTCCAATGCGACCTTCCTCGGGCGCATCGACGAAGTCGTGGTCGTCTACAAACCGATGGCCGGTGAACGCCCGCTCTGGGACTTTCCGGGCGCAATCCTCGCCCACCGTGAGGCTGCGGCGTACCTGGTCTCGGAAGCGCTCGGCTGGAACGTGGTACCGCGTACCTGGCTGCGCGACGGACCCGGCGGTGTTGGCATGGTGCAGCTCTGGCAGGATTCCGACCCGGACCAGGCAGCGGTCGACCTCGTCTTGACCACCGCTGTACCGGATGCCGGCTGGCGCCAGGTTTTCGACGGACGGGACGAAGAAGACCGCGCCGTCACCCTCATCCACGAAGATTCGGCGGCCCTGCGCCGCATGGCGGTCTTCGACATCGTCGTGAACAACGCCGATCGCAAGGGCGACCACATTCTGGCCATGCCAGACGGCCACCGCTATGGCGTCGATCACGGTCTCACCTTTCACGTCGATGACAAGCTGCGTACGGTCTTGTGGGGATGGTTGGGCGAGGAGCTCACACTTGACGAGTTGGCCGGTGTGGAACGAGTGCGTTCGCAATTGTCGGGCCAGCTCGGCGACACGCTCGCCGGGTTGATCACCGGTCCCGAGATCGCGCAGCTGGCCGCACGCTGCGATCACTTGATCGCCGAGCCCCGGTTTCCAGCCCCGCGCGGTGGCCAGTCCGCAGTGCCCTGGCCGCTGTTCTAGGAGGCCGCGCGTCCGCTCGCGAATCGAAAAACGCGACTGCCAGTGCGAATGCAGGTTCGCACGAACTTCCGACGCAGGACATGAGCAGCGCTGGGTTAGCTGGCGCAGAGTCGCCAGAGCGTGGTGACCTCGTTCGCACGCACCGCGTGCAGCGCGTCGCTCGTGTCGGTCGCGCGGGAGTGCACGGCGGGCGCGTCGAGTGCCTCGATCACCCGCAGGCCGGCCGATTCGATGGCCGTCAGTAGATCGTCGCGGGTGCGCAGCCCCACCAATTCGGCAAAATCGGAAAGCACGAGCCACACCTCGCCCCCGGGCTGCAAATGGTCAAGCACACCGGCCAGAAAGCCCTTGAGCATGCGCGAACCGGGGTCGTACACCGCGGCGTCGAGCAGCGAGTGCGCGGTCGCCGGAATCCACGGCGGGTTGCACACAATGACATCGGCGCGCCCCGCCGGAAAGAGATTGGTCAGTTGAACCTCAACGCGTTTGGAGAGCCCGAGTTGCACCATCGTTTCGCGAGCGGATGCGACGGCTCGCGACTCGATATCCGTCGCGATCACCCGCGGCACGCCCCGAGCCGCCAGCACTGCCGCGAGCACCCCGGTTCCGGTGCCGATGTCGAAGGCGAGGTTCGGCGCGGCCAGCGGAGCCGTCGCGACGAGGTCGACGTATTCACTGCGCACCGGAAAGAACGTGCCGTAGTGGGGGTAGATCGACGCATTCAGCGCGGCAACGGGAATGCCCTTAGTGCGCCACTGGTGCGCTCCGATCGTGCCGAGCACCTCGTGCAGCGACACAACGGATTCCTCCGCGATGCTCCCATAGGCGTCGACCGTGGCCGCGACCACGTCGGGGGCGCGCCGCAACTCGATGATATTGCCGGCCCGCATCGGAACGAGCAGCAGGCCGAGGATCCGAGCCCGATGCGAACGATTCTGCCGATACCGGTAGAACAACTCGCCGGTCGTGCGCTGGGATTTGTCGGGACGTGGCCGAGTACGGTGCTCGAGCGCCGTCAGAATCTGGCGGGCGTTCTGAAAGTCCCCGCTCCAGAGCATGGCGACGCCCTGCGAAGCCAGCCGATACGCGGCATCCGCTGTGATGGTGTCGTCAACGGGCACGACACTGGAGGGGGCGGGCGCGCCATTGGCCGAACGCCAGAGTGCTGAGGCCGAAATGCCTTCCCGAGCCCAGTGGACGTATGCACGGTCGTTTTCTGCGGAAGTCATCGAACCCGGTGCATGGTCATAGCCTTCAACTATAGGTCGCCGCCGCCGCATCGTGACCGTGTCATCGTTCGCCCTTGGCGACAGCGGCCGGCCTGCACCACATCGTGATGATCGGCGGCGCTGCCATGCTGCTGCATGCGGGTGTTCTCCTGCTGATCCTGCGACGGGGCATTAGGAAGACTCAACGCCGCATCAAACTGTAAGGAAGCCGGCATACCCGGGAATCCTGGACCGGGTGCGCGCGGGCCCGCTACGCTGTTAGAATTTCATAAGCGAAGGGGAGTATCCCTCTGGGCCCGATCGGGTTCTATATCGCGATCGTCAATACGGGCCGCGCTGTCGGGGCCCCGGTCGCGATGGTATCGATTGGCTCCATTTGGGTCCTATTGGTGCGGGAGAGACTTTCGGGTTCTGTAACACCCGACTCCCGTTATTTCTTGAAAGGCCCCCGTGGAACTCGCTCTCCCGCTTTGGTTCGAAGTTGGATCACTGGTCGTTCTGACCTTGATTCTCGTTGCCGACCTGCTCATCGTCTACAAGCGCCCGCACGTGCCCAGTATGCGCGAGGCTGGCCTGTGGGTGGCGTTCTATGTGACCCTGGCGCTGATCTTCGCCCTGCTCATGCTGCTGCTCGGTGACGCAGAGCATGCCGGGCAGTTTCTCGCCGGCTGGCTCACCGAGTACAGCCTGTCGATCGACAACCTGTTCGTCTTCGTGATCATCATGGCGCGGTTCTCGGTACCGCGAAAATACCAACAAGAAGTGCTGATGGTGGGCATCATCATCGCCCTCGTGCTGCGCGGTATCTTCATTCTCGCGGGTGCCCAGCTGATCGAAAGCTACGCCTGGATCTTCTACATCTTCGGGGCGTTCCTCTTCTACACCGCCGTCAAGCAGGCGTTCTCCAACGAGGAAGAAACCGAGGACAAAGAGAACGCGGTCATCCGGCTGCTGCGGCGTCGCATCCGTATCTCGTCAGAATTCGACGGTTCCAAGGTGCGAACCCTGATCGATGGCAAAAAGGCCTTCACCCCGATGCTGATCGTGTTCATCGCGATCGGCACCACCGACCTCATCTTCGCGCTCGACTCGATCCCGGCGATATTTGGCATCACCCAGAGCCCCTTCATCGTGTTCACGGCCAACATCTTCGCTCTCATGGGCCTGCGCCAGTTGTACTTCCTGCTCGGCGGACTGCTCGAACGGCTCGAATACCTCAAGTACGGCATTGCGGTCATCCTTGCTTTCATCGGCGTCAAGCTCGTGCTGCACGCCATGCACACCAACGAAGTCGTCTTCATCAACGGCGGCGAAAACATCGAGTGGGCCCCGGAGATCGACACCTGGACGTCGCTCGGTGTGATCATCGGTAGCATGGCCGTGGCCACCATCGCGAGCCTGATCAAGGCGCGTCACGATGCCAAGAAGCGTGGTCACACGCTGGCCGAGGAGATTTCGGCGACCGCCAAGGAATGACGAGTAGAGGCCGGGCACCGGCGAACGGGGGGTTCTCATGACTCTGAACCAGCAGAGCACGATTGAACTCTCCACCGCCACCGCCCGCCTCTTTTTCAGCGCACGCACCGACGTCGGCAGCGTGCGCACGGTGAATGAAGACAGCCTTCTGGCACAGTCACCGGTTTTTCTGGTCGCCGATGGCATGGGCGGCCACGCGCAGGGCGAGGTCGCCAGCCAGACCGTGTTGCGGGTGTTCGACGAGCACATCGCGCGCGACCTGCCGTCGACCCCGGAGCGCATCCTCGACGCCATCCACTCCTCGAACGACGCCGTGCGCGATCTCAGCGCAGCCGACGACTACGGCACCGCCGTGTCGGGCACGACCCTGGCCGGCATCGCTTTCGTCGACGCCGGCGACGATGTCGGTTACCACTGGATGGCCTTCAACGTCGGCGATTCACGCATCTACACCTGGACCGACGGGGTTCTGAGTCAGCTCTCGGTCGACCACTCCGCGGTGCAGGAAATGGTCGACGCCGGCCTGATCTCCACCGAAGACGCCGAGAAACATCCGGAGCGGAACGTCATCACCCGCGCGATCGGCGCCGACGAATTCGTCGATGCCGACGTTTGGCTGCTTCCGGCCCTGGGGGAGCAGTCCTTTCTGATCTGCTCCGACGGCCTGACCAAGGAACTCGACGACGAGGCGATCGCGCGGGTCCTGGCCATGGACATCCGTTTGGATGTCGACGGACGCAGCGTCGCCGACATTCTCGTCGATGAGGCCATCGAGCACGGCGGGCGTGACAACGTGAGCGTCGTCTACGTGGCGTCGGCGTTCGACTGACCGCTGGCGAGGCAGGCGGCTGGACGAGGTGTTACCCTGAATCCGTGGTGAGCCGACTTCTTCTGTGCCGCGACGAGTCCCTGTCCTGAGGCCTCCCTCGTCGCGGAGTTCGGCGTGGCTGCCATCGATTCGTGAGGAAGACGCTCAAAATGCCCAACGTAATACCCACTTCGAAACAATATTCCAGCACCGGCCTGCGCACGCTCGCCGAGAAGGTCTGGGACAAGCACCTCGTGACCAAGGGCGAGAACGGCACGCCCGACCTGATCTACATCGACCTGCACCTGCTGCACGAGGTCACCAGCCCCCAGGCCTTCGACGGTCTGCGCCTGGCCGATCGACCGCTGCGCCGTCCCGATCTCACGATCGCTACCGAAGACCACAACACGCCGACGCTGGCCATCGACAAGCCCATCGTCGACCTGACCAGCCGCACCCAGATCGAGACCCTGCGTCGCAACTGCGCCGAGTACGGTGTGCGCCTGCACTCTCTCGGTGACATCGAGCAGGGCATCGTGCACGTCGTCGGCCCGCAGCTCGGCCTGACCCAGCCCGGCATCACCGTGGTCTGCGGTGACTCGCACACCTCCACCCATGGCGCCTTCGGTGCCATGGCGCTCGGCATCGGCACGAGCGAGGTCGAGCACGTCATGGCCACCCAGACGCTGCCGCTAAACCCGTTCAAGACCATGGCCATCACGGTCAACGGTGCCCTGCGCACCGGGGTCACCGCGAAGGACATCATCCTCGCCGTGATCGCCAAAATCGGCACCGGCGGGGGAGCCGGCTATGTGCTCGAATACCGTGGTGAGGCCATTCGCGCCCTCTCCATGGAGGGGCGCATGACCATCTGCAACATGTCGATCGAGGCCGGCGCGCGCGCCGGCATGGTCGCCCCCGACCAGGTGACCTACGACTACCTCGAAGGACGTGCCCACGCGCCCCGCGGCGCTGACTGGGATGCCGCTGTCGCCTACTGGCAGACCCTGGCCACCGATGAGGGCGCGAGCTACGACGCGGAGGTCATCATCGACGCCAACGAGCTCGAGCCATTCGTCACCTGGGGAACCAACCCCGGTCAGGGCGTGTCCCTGAGCGGATCCGTCCCGAACCCCGCCGACATCATCGACGCCAACGAGCGTTCGGCCGCTGAGCGGGCCCTGGAATACATGGACCTCACGGCCGGCACCCCGATGAAGGACATTCGGGTCGACACAGTTTTTCTCGGTTCCTGCACGAACAGCCGGGTCGAAGACCTGCGCGCCGCCGCCGAGATCATCAAGGGCAAGACCAAGGCCGAGGGACTGCGCATGATGGTCGTTCCCGGCTCCGCCCGGGTGCGCATCGAGGCCGAAGCCGAGGGACTCGACAAGATCTTCCTCGATTTCGGCGCCGAATGGCGGTTCGCCGGCTGTTCGATGTGCCTCGGAATGAACCCCGACCAGCTCGAACCCGGAGAGCGCTGCGCCTCGACCAGCAACCGAAACTTTGAGGGACGACAGGGTAAGGGCGGGCGTACCCATTTGGTGTCCCCGCTCGTCGCGGCCGCCACGGCCGTTCGCGGCACGCTCTCGAGCCCGTGGGACCTCGTTCAGGATGGAGATCAGTAGCATGCAGAAATTCACCACCGTCACCGGAGTTGCGGTGCCGCTGCGCCGTTCCAACGTCGACACCGACCAGATCATCCCGGCCGTGCACCTCAAGCGCGTCACGCGCACCGGCTTTGAAGACGCGCTGTTCGCTGCCTGGCGCCTCGACCCGGACTTCGTCATCAACAAAAAGGAATACCAGGGCGGTCGCGTGCTCGTCGCCGGCGCCGACTTCGGCATCGGCTCCTCCCGCGAACACGCCGTGTGGGCCCTGCGCGACTACGGCTTCGACGTGGTGCTCAGCCCCCGCTTCGGCGACATCTTTCGCGGCAACTCCGGCAAGCAGGGCCTGCTCGCCGGCCAGATCAGCGAAGCGGACGCCGAAACCCTGTGGAACCTTCTCGAGTGCGATCCTGGCGTTGAGTTGACCGTGGATCTGGTGAGTAAAACAGTGCGTGTCGGGGATCTGACCGTGAATTTCGAAATCGACGATTACACTAGATGGCGGCTGCTCGAAGGTCTCGATGACATCGGTCTGACCCTGCGTGACGAAGCGCGGATCAATGAATTCGAAGCGACGCGAGAGCCATGGTTGCCCCGAACCCTTCCCGCGCTGTCGCCGGAATCAATCTCCAAGTAACACGAAGACAGGTATTTTTGTGAGCACTCTCAGCGAAGCCCGGCGTGATCAAGAAGCGAAGAATTTGAACGACGCCCGGCAGCACGACGACGCGAACGAACGCGGGAGTGCCCAGAACCACGGGGCAGCCGTTGGCCTCACCGCCGACAAGATCACCATTCGCGGCGGCATTCCGCTGGTCGGTCGCATCGAGGTGAAGGGGGCGAAGAATCTCGTCACCAAGGCCATGGTCGCTGCCCTGCTCGGTGAAACCCCCAGCGTACTCAAGGACGTTCCGAATATCAGCGATGTTCGGATCGTTCGCGGGCTGCTGGAGGTGCACGGCGTCAAGGTCACCGAGGGTGATGAAGATGGAACCCTCATCCTCGACCCGGTTGACGTGGAGAGCGCGCACTTCGCCGCGATCGACGCCCACGCCGGATCGAGCCGCATCCCGATCCTGTTCTGCGGACCGCTGCTGCACCGGCTCGGCGAGGCGTTCATCCCCGACCTCGGCGGCTGCCGCATCGGCGATCGCCCGATCGACTTTCATCTCGAGGTGCTGCGCAAGTTCGGTGCGGTCGTCGAGAAGCAGCCCAACGGCATCCGCATGTCGGCACCGAACGGTCTCAAGGGCGCCAAGCTCGAACTGCCGTACCCGAGCGTCGGGGCCACAGAGCAGGTGCTGCTCACCGCGGTGCGTGCCGACGGCATCACCGAACTCAAGGGCGCGGCAATCGAGCCCGAGATCATGGATCTCATCAATATTTTGCAGAAGATGGGTGCCATCATCACGGTCGACACCGACCGCGTGATTCGCATCGAGGGCGTTGAACGCCTCATGGGCTACAACCACCGCGCACTGTTCGACCGCAACGAGGCCGCCAGCTGGGCTGCTGCCGCCCTCGCCACCGACGGTGACATCTTCGTCGGCGGCGCCCGCCAGCCCGAAATGATCACCTTCCTCAACGTCTTCCGCAAGGTCGGCGGCGCTTTCGATATCTGCGACGACGGCATTCGCTTTTATCACCCGGGCGGCGACCTGAAGCCCGTCATCATCGAAACGGATGTTCACCCCGGCTTCATGACCGACTGGCAGCAGCCGCTCGTCATCGCCCTCACCAAGGCGCACGGCACCTCCATCGTGCACGAGACCGTCTACGAGCAGCGGTTCGGCTTCGTCGACGCCCTGGTGGAAATGGGCGCGACCATTCAGATCCACAAGGAATGCCTCGGCGGCCACCCCTGCCGGTTCGGCCAGCGCAACTTCAACCACTCAGCTGTCATCACCGGGCCGACGAAGCTGCACGGAGCTGACATCGTCGTGCCCGACCTGCGCGGCGGCTTCAGCCACCTGATCGCGGCACTCAGCGCCGAGGGCACCAGTACGGTCAGCAACGTGGGAATCATCAGCCGAGGCTACGAGAACTTCATCGGCAAGCTGCGGCTTTTGGGGGCGGACTTCGATCTCGAAGGATAATAGGCGCGTGCCTGAAAACAACGACGTGCCAGAAACCCCCGAGTCTCCGCCGTCGCCGACCCGAATCCGTTCGGAAAAGAGCCGGCCGAGCGCGTTCTGGATTCTTGCCGGGCTGATCCTGCCGGTGATGAACCTCGCGGCCCGCTACGAGATCATCGACGCGCACAAGTTTCCGCGCAGCGGTGCGTTCGTCTTCTCGCCGAACCACTACAGCGAGATCGATCCAGTGGTCATGGGAGTCGTGGCTTGGAAGCTGGGGCGGCTGCCGCGGTTTCTGGCCAAGGCATCCGTTTTCAAGATTCCGGTCATCGGCTGGGTACTGACCAAATCGGGCCAGATTCCGGTGCAGCGCGGCGGATCGGTGCGCGGCAGCGAACCGGTCAAGGCCGCCCAGCGCCTGGTCGAAAAAGGCCAGATCGTGGTCGTCTACCCGGAAGGCTCACTCACCCGTGACCCCGAACTGTGGCCGATGCGCGGCAAGACCGGAGCCGTGCGCATCGCGCTCGAACAGGGCATTCCGATCGTGCCGGCCGCCCACTGGGGTACGCAGAAGCTGATGCCGCGGTATTCCAAGAAGATCAGTCTGTTTCCGCGCAAAACCATCACGGTGAAGATCGGCGACCCGCTCGACCTCTCCCAGTTTCGGGGGCGCAGCCTCGACACTGCCACGCTCAACGAGGCGACAGCGGTCGTGATGGTCGCCATCACGGCGCTGCTCGAAGACCTGCGCGGCGAGAAGGCTCCGGTCAAGCGCTGGAACCCGTCGGAGCACAACCAGAAAGAGACAGGCCGTTTTGAAGCCTAGAACCCCCCAGCTGCCCAAGATCCAACCAGGCACCAGGGTGGCCGTTCTCGGTGCTGGCAGTTGGGGAACCACCTTCGCCAAGATTCTGACGGATGGCGGCGCCGACGTCGTTCTGTGGGCCCGCCGCCCCGAGTTGGCCCGAGAAATCTCCGAAGCCCGCCGCAACAGCGACTACCTGCCCGGCGTGAACCTGCCGGTGGGCCTGCGCGCCACGAGTCGCCTCGACCTGGCACTGGCCGGCGCCGAAATGGTCTTCGTCTCTGTGCCCAGCCAGTCCCTGCGGGAGAACCTCAAACAGGTCGAACCGTACCTGGCCGCGAACGCGATCGTCATCTCGCTCATGAAGGGCGTCGAGCGCTCCACCGGTATGCGCATGAGCACGGTGATCGAAGAGGTGCTGCACATCGACCCCGCTCGCATTGCCGCGATCAGCGGGCCGAACCTCGCGCTCGAAATCGCCAAGGAACAACCCACGGGGGCCGTCGTCTCCTCGGTGAGCCTGGAGACCGCGCAGGCCGTGGCCAAACTGGCGACCAACCGCTATTTTCGTTCCTACATCAACACCGACGTCATCGGCACCGAATTCGGCGGCGTGCTCAAGAACCTCATCGCGGTGGCCATCGGCATCGTCGACGGCGTCGGCTTTGGCGAAAACACCAAGGCGTCGATCATCACCCGTGGACTGGTCGAAATGACCGACTTCGCGGTGGCCTACGGCGCTCAGGCCGAGACGCTGGCCGGCTTGGCTGGTCTCGGTGACCTCATCGCCACCTGCCAGTCGCCGCTGTCCCGCAACAACACGGCCGGGCGGCTGCTCGGCCAGGGGTACAGCATCAACGACGTCGTCAAGCAGATGCAGCAGACCACCGAAGGCCTCGCCTCGGTAAAGCCCGTTCTCGAGCTTGCCCGCGCCAAGGGCGTCGACATGCCCATCGTCGAACAGGTACGTCAGGTGCTCGACGGCACACTCAACCCCCGCGACATTGCGCCGCACCTCACAACAGACTCCGGCGAACCGCAGGGCGAAAGGACACTTGACGATGGACAAGCTCACGGTGGTGCTTCTCTTTGGAGGGCGTTCCAGCGAACACTCGATCAGCTGCGCAACGGCGGGCGGAGTGCTGGCAGCCCTCGACCCTGATCGTTACACGGTCATTCCGGTGGGAATCACCCGTGACGGGGCGTTTGTGCTGGAAGACAACGACCCGGCCAAGTTCGCCCTGAACGCCTCAGCTCTGCCCGTGGTCGCCGACAACGGCACCCGGGTGCGCTGGCCCGAGAGCGGGTCGACCCGGGAACTGACCGTCGTCGACGCCGCCGGTGAGCGGTCGCTCGGCTCGGTCGACCTCATATTCCCGATTTTGCATGGACCGTTCGGCGAGGACGGCACAATTCAGGGCATGCTCGACCTGCTCGGCCTGCCGTATGTCGGGTCGGGAGTGCTGGCATCCGCTTTGGGTATGGACAAACACTTCGCCAAGACCGTCTTTCAGCAGGCGGCATTGCCGGTGGCGCCGTGGCGCACCCTGACAGCGGATGACTGGGCGCAGGCGCCCGGGATGGGCTACGCTGCCCTGGAACAGCTCGGCCTGCCCGCCTTCGTGAAGCCGGCGCGTGCTGGGTCGAGCGTCGGCGTCAGTCGGGTGTCGACGCCCGAGCAACTGGCCGAGGCCATGACGGTGGGGCTCGCCCAAGACAACAAGGTATTGATCGAATCCGGGCTCATCGGCCGCGAACTCGAAATTGCAGTGCTGCAGGGACGCCCGGGGGAGCCGACCCGCGCCTCAGTGGCCGGCGAGGTCGTCGTAACCGGCCGTGACTTCTACGACTTCGCCGCGAAATACCTCGACGCACCGGGGGTCGACCTGGTCTGCCCCGCTCTCTTGTCGGCGGAGGAGCTGGCCGAGGTACAACGGCTGGCGATTCGGGCGTTCGAAGCCATCGGCGGCGCAGGCCTGGCCCGAGTGGACTTCTTTCTCACGCAGGCGGGCTGGGTGATCAACGAGATCAACACCATGCCCGGCTTCACGAGCATCTCGATGTTCCCGAGCTGCTGGCTGGCCAGCGGCTACACCTACCCCGAGCTGATCCACGAGCTCATCGCGGTGGCCATCGCCCACGCCCGCCACGGTTCCTGACCCGATCGCCATGAGCGGCCTCATAAGACGGGGCTACGGCGCCGTCGTCGCCCCGTCGGTGGGTAGCTGCACGTCTTCGGCGCCGACACAGGCGCCGGTCGCCGGAACATACCCGACCGCATTGGCCACGTCTACCAGCGCCGTCGAGCCGCTCACCGCTTCGGAATCGATGACGACCTCGATGGCCGGGTCGCGCCCGTAGGTCGTGTACCGGTAGGTCGGGGCGTCCGAGTCATCTTCGATCCAGTCGATGCCGTTGATGTTCAGGCAGGGCTCGGTCGTGGGCCCGGGCACCGTCACGCCACAGTGAAGCAGTACGGCTGCCGGGTCGCCCCAGGCGCCGGTCGCCTGGGCGTTGGTTTCGCGTGACGGCTGGTCGGCGACGGTGGACGGCAGGTGCACGATCACGTCGGCGCAGGCCACGTTGGTGGCATCGGCGGCCGGGGTGAGCGGCACGGCGGCCGCGCAGCCGGCCAGCAGCAGTGAGCCCGCGAGCGCGGTGACGATGGCGACGGAACGACGGGGAGCGAAGCGCAGGAGCAGGAATGGGTGAGACATCGTATTCAGGCTACCGTTTCTTACATGACAACCGCTGCGGATGCCCCGCGTTCAGCCCCGCATACCGCCGCCGCCGAAACGCTCGCCGACCTGAGCGAAGGCGCCGTACTCGGCCGAATCTTCCCGCGGCTGCCGACCGCAGCCGCGCAACTGCTCGGCCCGGGTGACGATGCTGCGGTCATCGCAGCGCCCGACGGACGCTTCGTGGTGACGACCGACATGATGATTCAGGGCCCGGATTTTCGTCTGGCCTGGTCGACGCCGCATGACCTCGGCTGGAAAGCCGCGGCCACGAACCTCTCCGACGTTGCGGCAATGGGTGCCCGACCGACCGCCCTCGTCGTAGCGATTGCGGCGCCGCCGTCGACGCCCGTGGCGGTGCTCGAGGGCATCGCCGACGGGCTGCGGGACTGCTGCGAGGCGCTGGCGCCCGGCTGCGGGGTGGTCGGCGGCGACCTGTCCGCGTCAGACGCCCTCACGCTGGCCGTGACGGCGTTCGGCGACTTGGAGGGCCGTGCCCCCGTATTGCGCTCGGGCGCGCGCCCCGGCGACGTTGTATCGCTCTGCGGGCTGCTCGGCGACGCCGGTCGCGGTCTCGAGCTGCTGTTTCGCTTGGGCGTCGACGCCAACGGAGTACCCAACATTGACCGCGCCAACGCGCTCAAGCTCGCGCACCCTACCGAAGTGGCCGCTCAGCTCGCCCCCGTGCCGCCGATTGCGAGCGGACCGATCGCAGCCCTCGCCGGCGCAACCGCCATGCTCGACCTGTCCGATGGTCTCGCCATCGACGCCGGGCGCATCGCGCGTGCCAGCGGAGTGGGCATCGATTTTGACTCCGCGAGCCTGGGCGACCGCATCGAGGTCGCACTTGGAGGCGGCGAAGACCACGGGCTGCTGGCAACTTTCCCGCCGGACGCCGTTCTGCCGGCGGGCTTTCGGCGCCTCGGAACGGTTGTGGCGGCATCCGCTTCGAACGCGGGCATGATCACCGTCGACGGTGCCCCGCACGATCAGGGCGGCTGGGACCCTTATCGAGGCTGGGACGGCGCGGCGGGCTAATTCAGTTCAGGTGGAGAGGCATACCAGACGGTCGTGTCGCCGTAGTCCTTGCGGCGATCGAGCTCGAGCCCGGGACCCCATTCCGGCTCGGGCGAGCGGGAACTGCGCTCCAGCACCACGAGCGCGTCGTCGGCCAGGAGCGGGGCCAACGCACTCAGATTGTGCCCGAGCTCAACCTCGGTGAGGTCATACGGCGGGTCGATGAAGACGACATCGAAGCCGTCCTTGGTGGCCGCCAGGAACGACTGCACGGCCTGTGACGACACCGTAATCTTCAGTTCTGCACCTTTCGGGGCTGACCGCTGCACGGCCTCGCCGTTCTTGCGGCACATGGCCGCCGCGCCGTAACTGTTCTCGACCAGCGTCACCACTCGCGCCCCGCGGCTCGCTGCTTCGAGTCCCAGAGCGCCCGATCCGGCGTACAGGTCGAGAACGCGCACGCCGTGCAAGGCTTCGCGAGAGTCGAGTGCCGAGAAGATGGCCTCGCGCACCCGGTCGCTGGTCGGCCGGGTGCCCGATTTCGGAACCGCCAAAGTCAGGGAGCCGGCAAACCCGGAAATAATTCGCGTCATAACGTATCGAGCCTAGCTGCCGTGTCAGAGGCCCGGTTTACGATGGAACCATGACCGGTTCGAGTGCTGCCAGTGGCCCCGAATTCAACGAGGGTTCCCTGCCCGCACCCCAGCTTGCACCCCTCACGCCCGACAGCAGCCTGAAAACTGCCCTCGGTGCACTCAAAGCGACAGCACTCGCAAAGGCGTTCGGGTTTTTGACCGTCAATGACCTGCTCAGCCACTACCCGCGCGACTACGCAGACCGCGAGGTGCTCCGGCCGCTCAACCAGCTCACGCCCGGCGCCAACATCACGGTTATCGCCGACATCATCTCTGTACACGAGAAGCGCATGTCATCGCGGCCCGGCACGATCGTCGAGGTGGTCATTTCCGACGGCGGGGGTCAATTCACGCTTACGTTTTTCGGAAAGAACAGCCAGGAGTGGCGCCTCAAGCAGCTTCGGCCCGGCTTGCGCGGCAGCTTTTCCGGCAAGGTTCGCCACTACCAGGGGGGGAGCCAACTGGCTAACCCCACCTATCAAACCTTCGAAACCGAAGAAGACGAGGCACGCGAAAACCCCTCCCTGCAGTTGATGCTCAAGCCGCTCATTCCGATCTACTCGGCTACCGCTGCTGCGCCGAGCTGGACCCTGCAGACCCTCATTGACCAGGTCCTGCAACGCGTGGGTAACCTGCCCGACCCGGTTCCCCAAGACATGCGGATCGAACACGGTCTGCTCGACCACACTCAGGCCATCCGCTGGATTCACAGCCCCGACAATCCAAAACAGTGGATGGCCGCGGAGGAGACGTTGCGGTTCACCGAGGCCTGGGTACTGCAGTGCGCGCTCATGCAGCGGCACAGTCTCGCGCGGGAACGCCGAACCCGGCCGCGCGTGTCCACCCCTGGCGGGTACCTCGAACGCTTTGACGCGACCCTGCCGTTCGTACTGACGGTCGACCAGGAAACCTGTGCGGCCGAGATCGCCAGCGACATGGCCCGGTCTGGCCCCATGAACCGGCTACTTCAGGGTGAGGTCGGTTCGGGCAAGACCGTTGTTGCCCTGCGGGCCATGCTCGCCGTGGCCGACAGCGGGGGCCAGACGGCGTTGCTGGCACCTACCGAAGTGCTGGCTGCACAGCATCTGCGGTCGATAACGACGCTTCTGGGCCCTGACCTCGCGGCCGAACTTATGCCGACACTACTGACCGGCAAGCTGCCGGTCGCTCAGAAGCGTAAGGCACTGCTCCGCACAGTGTCGGGTCAGTCGCGCATCGTGATCGGCACCCACGCCCTGCTCAGCGACACCGTGACGTTCTTCGACCTCGGTTTGATCGTCATCGACGAACAGCACCGGTTCGGCGTCGACCAGCGCGAAACCCTGAGGTTGAAGGGCGCGCAACCGCCGCACGTACTGGTCATGACGGCCACGCCCATTCCGCGCACGATCGCCATGACAGTGTTCGGCGACCTCGACGTGAGTACCATTCGAATGCTGCCCTCCGGGCGCCAGGGTATCCGCAGTGTCGTGGTGCCCATGGGCGAGAACGGAGCCCTGTTCGGGCGGGTATGGGCGAGCCTGGCGCAGGAGCTCGCCCTCGGGCGTCAGGGCTTCGTGGTCTGTCCGGCGATTTCTCCGGCAGAAATTGAGGAAGTCCCCGCTGACCTGGTCGGAATCGAACCGTCGCACGGAGAGAAGTCCGGCCCGCTGTTCAATGTGGAAGAGGTCCTCGAAGGCATGCGCGGCGTACCGACGCTCACCCCCTATCGTCTGGAGGCCCTGCACGGGCGTATGACGAGCGACGAGAAAGACACCATTATGCGGTCGTTTGCCGCCGGTGAGATCGATGTTCTCGTGGCCACGACCGTCATCGAGGTGGGTGTCGACGTGCCGAACGCCTCGGCCATGGTGGTGCTCGATGCCGATCGTTTCGGCGTATCTCAGCTGCACCAGTTGCGCGGTCGCGTCGGGCGCGGGCCCGTGCCGGGGTTGTGCTTGTTGGTCACCACCTCCCGCACTGGGTCGCCGGCCCGCCAGCGCATCGGCGATGTCGCCGCGACGCTTGATGGTTTTGCGCTCGCCGAGCTCGACCTCGCCCTGCGCCGCGAAGGCAACGTGCTCGGCGATCTGCAATCGGGTGACGGCTCGAAACTGCGTTTCCTGCGGGTCGCAGTCGACGGTGACCTGATCGCGGAGGTGCGACAGGCGGCCTTCCATCTGGTGACGGGCGATCCGGGCATCCGTACCAATGCGGCCCTGCGCGATGCGATCGCGCGCCGCCTGAACGATTCCGAACGCAGCTGGCTCAACAAAGGCTGATTATGTCCACGCAAAGCGGATGCATCGGGCAGCGTTCCGTCAGCGTCTGGCAGTAGGGTGTGATCATGCGCAGGATCGCCGTTGTCCCTGGATCATTTGACCCCGTCACCCTGGGCCACTTGGACGTGATCGATCGCGCGGCCGGCCTGTTCGACGAGCTCCATGTGCTCGTGGTGCATAACCCCGACAAATCGGCCCTGTTGCCGATCAGCCAGCGCGTGTCGCTGCTGGAACAGGCCATCAGAGAAGCCGGGCTCCCGACCAATATTGTGGTCGCCAGCTGGAGCATGGGTCTGCTCGTCGACTACTGCATGGATGTCGGTGCGAGCGTTCTGGTGAAGGGCATCCGTTCGCAGGTTGACGTGGCCTACGAGACGCCCATGGCGATCGTGAATCGCAATCTGGCGGCGGTAGAAACGGTCTTTCTACTGCCCGACCCGGCCAACGCCCACGTCTCCAGCTCCTTGGTACGCCAGGTGGCCGGTCTCGGCGGCGATGTCTCGCCCTACGTGCCTCGGGCCGTGGCGGAATATCTGGAGCGTTCGCGGGTATGAACCTCAAACCGACTCGCTCCTCCACCGATTCAAGCAGGGCGGAACTCGCGTCGGTTCCGTCGAATGACTCTGACACAATGGTTGACCTGAGCGAACTGCAGGAAGCCGGGCGCGCGATCATGCGCAACGTCGAAACGGTCATCGATGGTAAGCACGAGGCCGTGCAGATCGCCCTGACCGTTCTGCTGGCCGAGGGGCACCTGCTGATCGAGGATGTGCCCGGCGTCGGCAAGACCATGCTGGCCAAAGCTCTCGCCCGCTCAGTGGACTGCACGGTCGGGCGAATTCAGTTCACCCCCGACCTGCTGCCCTCCGATGTGACCGGGGTGTCGGTGTTCAATCAGGCCGAGCGTCGGTTCGAATTCAAGCCAGGCCCGGTGTTCGCCAACATCGTCATCGGTGACGAGATCAACCGGGCGAGTCCGAAAACCCAGTCGGCGCTACTGGAATCGATGGAGGAACGCCAGGTCACCGTCGACGGCGTCACCTACCCGCTGGCGCTGCCGTTCACCGTCATCGCCACCCAGAACCCGATCGAGATGGAAGGGACGTACGCCCTTCCGGAAGCGCAGCGGGACCGGTTTATGGCCCGCATCTCCATGGGGTACCCCGACCCCGACTCTGAGCTCGCGATGCTCGACTCGCGCGACACGCACAGCCCGCTCGCACTGATCTCGGCCGTGGTGTCGGGGGAGACCCTGCGCGACATGATGCTCACGGCGCGAGGAGTCTTCGCCTCCGGTGCGGTCAAGGAGTATGCGGTCAATCTGGTGCGGGCCACCCGCGACGATCGCGACCTGCGTCTCGGGGCCAGCCCGCGCGCGACCCTGCAACTCATCCGTGCGGCGAAGGCCCAGGCGGCCTTGAACGGTCGGGACTACGTGCTGCCCGACGACATCGACTCGCTCGCCGTGGCCGTTCTCGGCCATCGGTTGGTCCCCACCAGCCGGGCGCTCGGCCACCACCACCAGGACAGCGGTCCGGTGATCGACGACATCGTGCGTCGAATCCTTGCTGACACGCCGGTGCCGGTCGGTGTCGCGGCATCCGCTCTGACCCGATCGGTGCCGCTGGTGCGGGCCGTTGGATCTACCGGAGCGTCGTAGTCATGGCACGCGGGGTGAAAGAACCCGGACTGGTCAATGCCGACTGGTACACGCGGATGGCAGCCCGATTCGCCACGCGTCTCACCCTGCGCGGCTGGGTTGTTCTGGCCGCCGGCGTCGTGCTGTTTGCCAACGCAATGCTGGTCAACAGCCGTGACATGCTGTTCGTGGGCAGCCTGATGATCGTGGCTCCGCTCGTCGCCGCCGGTTACGTTTCGCTCCGCCCGGCCCGGGTCGAAGTCACCCGGGTCTTTCGGCCGCCGATCGTTCCGGTCGGTGGTGAGAGCGTGGTTTCGTTGCAGCTGCGCAACCTCTCGGCAACTCCGCTCAGTGGCGCCTGGTGGGCTGACACCCCATCACCCGGAGTGGAGGCGCCTCCGGCGGCCATCCTCCCCCTCGTTAGTCGAAGCGGCGCGACCGGCGACACCGTGCGTCTGGAGTACTCCGTCGTGCCGCGCCATCGCGGCGTCTACGACGTTGGTCCGCTCCGCGTGTCACGCCAGGACCCGTTCGGTTTCGCGCACAGCGACCGACATGCCGGCTCACCCCACGACCTGATCGTGACGCCGCGCGTGACGCCGCTCCCGGGTAATGGCCTCGCCCAGTCCAGCAACGACGGGTCCATTCGAGAACTCGTGCGCCAAGCCACCCCCACCTCCGACGAACTCATCGCCCGCGAATATCGCCCCGGGGATGCCCTGCGTCGGGTGAACTGGCCGGCCACCGCCCGGCACGGCGAAATCATGGTGCGTCAAGAGGAGCAGCGCAGCAATCCGGAGGCCCGCGTCGTGCTCGATACGACCCTCGCCGGCGCGGCCGGGCTTGGCGCCGGGCATGTTCCGCCGCACCTTGTGGCCGGATTTGAACTCGAGATCGAGCTGGCAGCATCCGTCGGTGTGCACCTGCTCGACGCCGGATACCGGGTCGAGGTGATCGAGCTGGGTGCCAGCCAGATGCTGCCGGGCGACCAACAGACCCTGGGCGGGCTGCACGGCGACGTGCCGGCCACTTTTCGGGCCCCCGGCGGTGATCGCGCCCTGCTGGAAGCCCTGGCCAGTGTCGTGCCGGTTCCATGGCCGACCCGCAGCGTTCGCCTGGCCGCAGAGCGCAGGGCGCCGCTGCGTGCAGCCCTCCGGGGGGCGCAGCCATCTCTTCCGACGTTCGCGATGCTCGTGAGCGTGTCCGAAGCGGATGTCGACGATCTCGTTGCCCTCGCGCGTCACTGTGAGCCCGCCGTCGCGTTGGTGCAACGAACGGTCGGGGTGCCGGCCCGCGACCGCTTGCAGGCCGCCGGGTGGCGCTGTGTGGAGCTGGCCACGACCGAGAACCTGGAAGACGTGTGGAACGACGTGAGTGGGGAGCGAGGAGCCAGCCATGACTAGCCTGGTTGCCCAGGAGGCGCCGGCCGCAGATTCCCGGCCGCCCGTACGCCAGGTGAGCCCGCCTCGGGCGCCCCGCAGTCGGCGCGGCGGGCGAGCTGCCGCGCTCTGGCCGCTCGCTCTCAGTTTGCTGGTGCTGCTGCTGATCTGCTGCGCTGCCCTCGGACCGCTGCTGCGCGGCAGCGCGTGGTGGTGGGTGTGCGCGGGTGTCGCCGCCGCCGTCCTGGTCGGCGCCGCCCTGTGGCGTCGCCTCGGTGTGCCCCGCCCGATCGTGCCGGTGGCAAACGTTGCGGTGCTGGTCGGCATCCTGACGCTGCTGTTCGGCGGCGGAACCGGCCTGCTCTGGCTGATTCCGACGCCCGAGACAGTCGGCGTGTTCGGCGGGTTGATCGCGGCCGGTGGCGACTCCATCGCCCAACAGAGCACACCTGCCGAGGTGACCGTCGGCATCCTCTTTTTGCTGGCGGGCGGAACCGGGCTGATATCCGTCATCATGGACCTGCTTGCCGTGACCCTGCGTTGGCCGGCCATCGGAGCAGCGGGGGGGCTCGTGCCCCTCTTGGCGCCGGGCTTCATTATTGACGACGGCGCCGACATCGGCGCGCTCTTGGCGGCAGCTATCGCTTTTCTGCTGCTGCTCCGGGTGGACGTGTACGTGCGTCGTACCCAGGAGGCACGGCGCCCTCCGACCGGTCCGCGCGCTACGCTGGCGCACCGCCCCGAGCGGCAGCGCGGCCCCGGTCCGGTCGGCGGCGCACTCATGGTGGGCTCCCTGGCCATCGTGGGTGCACTGGTGCTGAGCACCGTCGCGCCGGCGTTCACGGCCGGGGGGCTGGTCACGGCCCGGCCGGGCGGTCTGTTGTTCGGCAGCGGCGTGAGCCCGATGATCAATCTCGGGCAGGACCTGCGTCGGCCCAAGGCCGGACCGGCATTTCACTACACCTCGACGGGCACCCAGCAGCCTTATTTCACGCTGCTCACCCTCGATGAGGTCATCGGGTTGACCTGGACGGCGCGCATCGACGGGGCAGACGTGCGCAATACCGTCGACGACATTCAGAGGCCATTCGGGCTCGACGCCAACGTGAAAACGGTGCCAGCGTCGACATCGGTCGTCATCGAGGGCGTCAACAGCCATTGGCTGCCTGCGCCGGCCCGCGCCACCAGCATCGAGGGCCTCACCGGTCGCTGGTACTGGGACAGCCGCACCCGGGCGATCGCGAGTGTAACGGCGAACACCCTCGGCCAGGAATACACGGTGTCGTCCCTGGAGTTGAAACCCACCGCCGAGCAACTGCGGCGCTCCAGCACCGACTATCCGGCGAGCGTCCTGGGCAATCTGCAACTGCCGGTCGAACCGCCGCCGATCATCGAGGAAACTGCCCGGCAGGTGACGGCGGAAACGACATCGAACTATGACGCTGCCGTCGCCATTCAGGACTATCTGCGCAGCAGCGACTTCATCTATGACACCGACGCGCCCGTTGAAGACGGCTACGACGGCGGGGGAGTGGATGTGATCGGTGTGTTCCTGCAGGAAAAGCGCGGGTACTGCGTGCATTTCGCCTCCGCGATGGCGGCGATGGCACGTACCCTCGGCATTCCGTCCCGCGTCTCGCTCGGCTACCTGCCCGGCGTCAAATCCCAAGACCTCGAGCAGGGGCTCGGGCAGTACAACGTGGACTCGCACGACCTGCACGCCTGGCCTGAACTGTATTTCGTGGGAATCGGCTGGGTGAGATTCGAGCCGACGCCCGGCCGCGGTACCGTCCCCAACTATGAGCAGGCAGCGGATGTCGGCACGCCGACGACCACGCCCGGTGGCGCCGCCGCCACGGGTGCTCCCGGGCTCAGCCCCGACCGGCTGGCCGACGATTCCGCCCTGGAACGCGGTACCACGCCGCAGAGCGTCGAGGCCAGCAACCTGCTCGCCGTACTCGGGTTCAGCGCACTGGGTCTCTTGCTGCTTCTTCTGCCCGGTGTCAGCAGACGGATACTGCGTCGCTCGCGGGTGCGGCGCATCCGCTCCGGAGGCGCTGGCGCCGGCCTGGCCTGGATCGAGCTGCAGCACACCAGTCTCGATCACGGCATACCGACGCCGATCACCGACACGCCGCGAGCGTTCGCCGGCCGGCTGGAGCGCCTCGGAATCCTCGACCCAGCGTCCACGGAGGCTCTCGAACGGGTGCTCCTCGCGCTGGAGCGGTCGCGTTTCGACCGGTCGCCCGTGCGGGCCGACACTCTCGCCGCCGACCTGACCCTGGTACTGCGGAGGCTGCACGGCGGCGCGAGTACGGGCATCCGTTTGCGGGCAAACTATGCGCCGACGTCGCTGTTCGCCACCCTGACCGCGGTGCTGCGCGGAGATCGTCGCGCCCGCACGATTGCTCCCTGAACGAACCTCCCACGCGCAGCGCGTACAATTTACGACCGTGACTAAGTTCAAGAAGACGCCGTACACGGTCGACGTGCGTGACCTGATCAACCGCCCGGGCACCATGCACGAACGCCACCTCGATATAGTCGTTCCCGACGACCTCGGCGCGGGCCTGGTGGCAGTGAAAGCCGGTTCGACGCTGTCGACTGAGCTGCGCCTCGAGGCGATGCACGAGGGGATCCTGGTGAGCATCGAGGTGTACGCGCGGGCGCTCGGAGAGTGCGGCCGATGCCTCAAAGACATCGACCTGCCGGTTCGAGTTCAGTTTGCCGAGCTTTTCGGTTATCCTCAGGAGGAAGCCTTCGAGTTTGAGATTCTTGACGACCATGTCGATTTGGAATCTTTGATCCGGGACGCGGTAGTGTTAGCACTTCCGTTCCAGCCGGTATGCCGGCGAGATTGCCCTGGTCTTGACAGTGAGACCGGTCAACCGCTTGCCGAACTACCTGAACTCGTTTCCGACGAGCGCTACGATCCCCGGTGGTCAGCGCTTGCGGGGTTTACGGCTTCCACAGACACAAACACAGGCATGGGTGCGGACATCCATGTTTCAGACAGCAGAGAAGAGAAGTAGTCATGGCAGTTCCGAAGCGCAAGATGTCGCGTTCCAACACTCACTCGCGTCGCGCGCAGTGGAAGGCCACGCCTCCCACACTCGTGAAGACCATGGAGGGCGGCAAGGTTGTCTACAGCCTGCCGCACCGCGCCAAGGTTGTCACCGACTCCACCGGCACCCCGTTGTTCATGGAATACAAGGGCCGTAAAGTCGCCGACATTTAAGTCGCTGCTTTCGATGGGCCGGAGATCGGTCGATGAAAAACGTTGATACCGAGCGGTCGCCCCTGTTGGCGACCCTCGGAGTGCAGATTGAACCGGTGATTCTGGAGCTTGCTCTGACCCACCGGTCTTTTGCGTATGAAAACGGCGGTATTCCCACCAACGAGCGTCTCGAATTTCTGGGCGACTCGATTCTGGGTCAGGCCGTCACGGTGATGCTCTATCGCACCTACCCCGACCTTGATGAGGGCCACCTGGCCAAGCGCCGGGCCAGCCTGGTCTCCACGGCCGCGCTGGCGCAGATCGCTCGCGGCCTGGGCCTGGGCGAATACATTCGACTCGGCCGAGGCGAAATCCTCACCGGCGGGCGCGATAAGGCCTCCATTCTGGCCGATACCGTCGAAGCGCTCATCGGAGCGACGTTCCTCGACGCCGGTGGCGACGTCGCCACCGCGTTCGTGTTGCGCCTGATCGAGCCCCTCCTGGCCGAACCGGGCCACTTCGGTGTGTCGATGGACCCGAAGACGAGCCTGCAGGAACTCGCCGCGAGTAAAGGCGTCGGCGTTCCCGTCTACACGCTCGAAGCCAGCGGTCCCGATCACTCCAAGGTGTTCGTCGCGACCGTCGACATCGGCTCGTCCGTCAACGCCCAGGGCGTCGGCCCGAGCAAGAAATTCGCAGAAATGGCCGCGGCCCGCGGCGCCATCGACCAGCTCAACGCGCTTTAACCCTGTGCCGGAACTTCCCGAGGTCGAGGTCGTGCGCTCCGGCCTGCAACCGGCGGTCACCCGGGCGCTGGTCACCGGGGTGGAAATCTTCGATGAACGTTCCCTGCGCCGCCATGTTTCGGCGGCGGGATCGTTCGCCGAGCAGCTCACGGGGCGCCGAATTCTCGCCGCCGTGCGCCGGGGCAAGTTTTTGTGGCTTCCCCTCGATAGCGACCGGGCACTCGTCATCCACCTTGGAATGAGCGGTCAGGTGCTGCTGCGCACGCCGGGCGCGGCGGTGGATCGTATGTTGCGCATCCGCTTGACGTTGGAACACCCGACCCACGGCGAGCTCTGGGTCAATTTCGTCGACCAGCGAATCTTCGGCAGCATGGCCGTCGACGCTATGCTCGCCACGAGCGACGGGCTGCCCGGCGGCTACTCGGGGCTGCGTTCAGCGGATGCCGCGTGGCAGCACCGCCTTCCGTCGCAGGTCGCGCACATTGCTCGCGACCCGATCGACCCGTCGTTCTCGCCTCAACTGTTTCTGGCGGCCCTGGCACGGAAGAACACCGGCATCAAGCGGGCGCTGCTCGACCAGAACCTGATCAGCGGCATCGGCAATATCTACGCGGACGAGGCCCTGTTCGCCGCGCGCATCCACTACGAGCAGCCGGCCGCGTCGCTGTCGCGCGCCGAAGCGAAGGCGCTGCTCGCGGCAGTACGGACCATTCTGGAGCGTGCTCTCGCCGAGGGCGGCACCAGTTTCGACGCCCAGTACGTGAACGTGAACGGGAAGTCCGGGTATTTCGCGCACAGCCTGGAAGTTTACGGCCGACAGGGAACGCCGTGCTCCCGCTGCGGCACCCTTCTGGTACGCGAGCAGTTCATGAACCGCGGCTCGCACTTCTGTCCGCGCTGCCAGCGCCTGCGGTAGCCGTACGGCGAGGTCGCCGGGGCGTCAGGCCAGAGCCACCTGGAGGCGCCGGCGCCGCAGTGCCCGGCGCACTGCCAAGCCGAGGACCATCACGATGACCGCCGGGATCAGGAGCGCGATTGATCCGCCCTTCCCGCCCAGCGCGCTGAAGAACACCTGCACACCGTAGTCGCGCATCTCGGCCGGGTAGGCGGCGAGCACACGAGTTCCCGCGGCGGCGCTGACTGCCGTGAACAGTGTCGGTCCGATCCAGAGGGCGAGAAAACTGACGATAGCCCCAGCCACCCGACCACCCGATGCCAGGCCGCACCAGGCCACGGCGAGCGCTGACCCGGTCACAACCACCGCGACGACGAGGGTGATCGTGTACTGGCTGAACGGCAGTAGGGCGATCGGCATGTCCTCGGGCACGGAGTCGGCGGCCCACAAATTCTGGATGGGAAGGTGCATCCCGGTGACCAGCCAGGGCAGCAGTCCGACGATCGCCGCGAGCATCCCGACGACCAGGTATGACACCGGCCCTATCGCTTTCATCCGTGCAGGTACGCTCACCAGAACCCCCTCAGCCTGAAACCGCCAGGCTAGCATTACCTCGAATCGGAGGATTCGATGGATTCGTCCGTCAGCGGCACGACACGTTTCCAGGCGCCCTCATAACCCATCGGTACGAAGCCGAGCGCCTCGTTGACCTCAAGTATGTGCCGGTTCTCTTCGGCGTTGAAAGTCGTCACCGACGGATGCCCGGGGCTCTCCTGCGCGAGATACTCCAGATTCGCGCTCTTCAGCAGCATGCCGAGGCGGTGCCCGCGATGCTCGCGCAGCACGAGCGTGTCCTCCTGACCGACGGAGCGGTCACTTTCAGCTGGCACCGAGAGCTGGGTGAACGCGACGAGGCGACCGCTCGGCTCGTGCAGCGCGGCCGCGGTGAGCATTCGACGTGGGCTGCCGACGCGGGAAGTCTCCTCGTCGACCAGCCGTTCGGCGGTCCAGACGTCCTCGGGCTCTTCGAGGCCGGCCGTGGGGGCATCCGTGCTCATGCGCGTATAGAGCAGAGCGAGATCGTCGCGCCAGCGCGGGGGAGTCTCCTCACTCCAACAATGCACGGTGTAGTCGCCGCCGGCGTGCGCCGCGGCATCCGCTCGAAAGCGTCGGAGCAGGGTCTTGTCGGCGGGCAGTTCGAGTCGGCTGCCGCGTTCCACCTGCTCGAGCCGGTAGCCGCGGGCGAGGAGAAATCGCACTTCGGAGTTTCCGAGCGGGACCGAACCGAAACCGGTCGGTGCGGTCAGGCGTTCGCCCGCGGCCTCCGCGGACACCGTGTACACGATCAGTTCGTGCCGATTCTGAGTGGCGGCGAGCAGTTCGACGCGATCGGCGAGGGCGGTGCCGATGCCGCGATTGCGCCAAGCTGGCAGTACCTGTGCGATCAGCCAGGCATGATCGTCGTTCGGGCCCGGCAAGGTCTCATAGGCGGCCCGGCCGACGACAGCTCCGGCGACGCGTGCCACGAACATGCGCTTGGGGTCATATTTCGTGTTGAGCCACCCGGGAAGCAGCTCGGCCGCCGAGTACTGCAGGTCGTTCGTGCCGAAACCCTCGGCCTCGATGATGTTGCGAACGTGGACGGCCGCCTCAAAATCCGGCCAGCTGGGCGCGTTCGGTGATGCCGGAATGACGAGTTCATCGATCGAGAAGTCGCTCATGCTGCGCCAGAGTAATGCGAAACTCCGCGGTTGTGCACGCCACACTCCGCGACCAGCGGATGTCCCGGCCACTGTCGGTCGGTCACGGTACCGTTGAACCAGCCCCGAGACCAGGATCGCGGCCGACAACCGAAAGGGTCTTAAGTTGTACTTGAAGAGCCTCACCCTCAAGGGGTTCAAGTCGTTCGCCCAGCCGACGACGTTCGCGTTCGAGCCCGGCGTCACCTGTGTCGTCGGTCCGAACGGGTCGGGCAAGTCCAACGTCGTCGACGCCCTCGCCTGGGTGATGGGGGAGCAGGGCGTGAAAACCCTGCGCGGCGGCAAGATGGAAGACGTCATCTTCGCCGGCACGTCGACCCGCGGTCCGCTCGGCCGGGCCGAGGTCATCCTCACCATCGACAACAGCGACGGCGTCCTGCCGATCGATTACTCCGAAGTCACCATTTCACGCACGCTTTTTCGCAACGGCGCGAGCGAGTACGCCATCAACGGGCGCACTTGCCGGCTGCTCGACGTACAAGAATTGCTCAGCGACTCCGGCCTTGGCCGTGAGATGCACGTCATCGTCGGGCAGGGCCAGCTCGACGCCGTGCTGCGAGCAAGCCCCGAGGAGCGTCGCGGCTTCATCGAAGAGGCCGCCGGCATTCTCAAACACCGTCGCCGCAAAGAAAAAACCCTGCGCAAGCTCGACGCCATGCAGACCAACCTCACGCGGTTGAGCGACCTCGCGGGAGAGATTCGCCGCCAGCTCAAACCGCTCGGACACCAGGCTGAAATCGCGCGGGAGGCTCAGACCATCGCCGCCGTCGTGCGAGATGCCCGTGCCCGCCTGCTCGCTGACGATGTCGTGGCGCTGCGCACCGCGCTCGATGCGCACAATCGCACCGAGAGTGAACGCCACACCGAGCGGGTCGTGCTGCAGGAGCAGCTTTCGCAGAAACAGGCTCGGGTCGAGCGGCTCGAGCTCGTCCAGGTGGGAGATGCCGTCGACCTGGCACGCCGCACCAGCTATGCCCTGGAATCGGTGCAGGAACGATTACGGGGGCTCTTCACCCTGGCCAACCAGCGGCTGGCATTATTGGGATCGGAGGCCGAGTCGACCGGCCTCGTCTCGAGCGTCACCCCCACCATGCTGACCGAGGCTGCGGCCGAGGTAGAGCAGCTCCGCGCGGGCATCGGCGCCGCTCAAATCGCCTGGGAAGCCGCCAGAGTGCAGAGCGTGGACGCCCGGTCGAGGCTCGACGCGGTCGACGAAGACATTGCAGCCCAGGCAGCACTCGTCTCTCGGCACGACCTCGAAATCTCCCACCTGACCGGGCAATCCGAGACGGCAGCATCACGGCTGGCTGCCGTTCGTGGTGAGCAGTTGCGGCAGCAGAATGCCCGTGACGCGGCGACCGAACGCAGCATGAAGGCGCAGCTGCAACTTGACGAGTTGCGGTCCGCTGCGCCCGTCGGTGAACCGGATTCCGGCGAGCTGGCCGAGGCCTTCGAGCAGGCGCAGACTGCAGTTCAGGGCGTTGAGGCCGAGGTGGAGCGTCTACGCGACGAGCTGCACGGCCATGAGCGGGAACGGGACGCCCAGGCGGCACGGCAGGGTGCGTTCTCCCTCGCGCTCGATCAGAAAGACGGCTCCTCGGCGTTGTTAGGTGCGAAGCTGGACGGCATCCGTGGCCTCGTGGCCGACCACGTGCGCGTACAACCGGGGTTCGAAGCGGCGATCGCTGCCGCCCTCGGATCTCTTGCCGATGCCGTGCTCGCCGACAACCGCGACGCCGCCCTGGCTGCCCTCGTTCAGGCCGAAAACGACGACTTCGGGCGCGTTGAGCTGATCGTGGCCGACGGCGACGACAGCGCGGCGCCGACTATCGAATTAGGTGCGCAGACGGGCATCCGCTGGGCGAATTCGGTCATCCACGGCCCGGCCGGCCTGTGCGGCCTGCTGGCTCAGACCGTCATCGCCGACGATCTTGCCGTGGCCCGAGCGGCCGAGCTGACTCAGGGTCTCACGCTCATCACGCTGGCCGGCGAGGTCTTGAGCCCGTGGGTCGTGAGCGGCGGGTCCGGCGCCAGACAGAGCAAGCTCGAACTCGTTGCGGAGCGAGACGTGGCGGCCGAGAGGCTCGCGGGCGTCACCTCGCAGATCGAACGGGTGCGCTGTGAGTTTTCCGAACAGCGCACCCTGTTGCAGGCCTACAAGGAGCAGTCGGGAAGTGCGCGGGCTGCCCTGCGCGCCTTCGAAGCCCAGCTTGCCACGGTGACCGAACGTCGCGGACGACTCGTGGTGCAAGCGGATGCCGCCGGCGCCGACGTCGACCGGGTCTCCGCCGCACTGCAGCTCGCGAGCACGGCGCTCACCCAAGCCGAGGCTGTCGCGGCGCGGGCAGCCGCTGCTCTTCACACCGCCCGGTCCCAGCCGCGGCCCATCCTCGACGCGACCCTGCGGGACGCCCTGTACGCCGAACTTGAGGCGGCCCGCGAGACCGAGGTCGAGACCCGGCTTCAGGTGGAAACCGCCCGTGAACGCGTGCGCGCAGGCGCGTCCCGCGTCGCAACACTCACGGAACGGCTCGAGGACGACCGCACGGCCGCCGAGGCGGCAGCGCGTCGCGCCGTCATTCGCCGCCGTCAAGTGGAGGCCGCCTCCCGCGTCGCCGAGGCGCTTCCGGCCGTGCTGGCCGCGGCCGACCGCTCCGTCGCCGAGGCCCGGATTCAGCTAGCGAGCGCTGAATCCGAACGGGCGAGCCAGAACACCGAACTGCAGCAGCTTCGGCAGGGCCAGAACGTGCTGCGCGAGCGGCTGGCCGCGATCACCGAAAACGTGCACGGACTCGAACTCGAAATCTACGAGAAGAAGCTGCACCTCGCGGCCCTGTTGGAACGTGCGAGCAGCGAACTGGGTCTCACCGAAGACGTGCTCGTCGGCGAATACGGCCCCGACCAGCTAGTTCCGCCAGGGGGTACAGCGGGCGGCGCGGCCGGGGGCATCCGCTTTGATCGGGCCGAGCAGCAGAAACGGTTCTCGGTCGCCGAACGCAAGCTCGGTCAGCTGGGGCGCGTCAACCCGCTGGCCCTCGAAGAATTCGCAGCCCTCGAGCAGCGGCACCGCTTTCTCACCGAGCAGCTCACCGACCTCACAGAAACCCGTAGCGACCTGCTCACGATCATCGCGGACATCGACGAGAAGATGCAGACCATCTTCTCGGCCGCGTTCGATGACACCCAGGCGGCCTTCGCCGACGTGTTCCCGGTGCTGTTTCCCGGCGGAAGCGGCAGCATCTGGCTCACCGACCCCGACGACCCGCTCACGTCCGGCATCGAGGTGTCGGTGAAACCGGCCGGTAAAAAGATCGAGCGGCTGTCGCTGCTCTCCGGCGGTGAACGCTCACTCGCCGCGGTCGCGCTGCTGATCGCCATCTTCAAGGCCCGCCCGAGCCCGTTCTACATCATGGACGAGGTCGAAGCCGCGCTCGACGACGCCAACCTCGGCCGGTTGCTCACCATCTTCGAGGACCTGCGCGAGACCAGCCAGCTCATCGTGATCACACACCAGAAACGCACCATGGAAATAGCGGATGCCCTCTACGGCGTCAGTATGCGGCAAGACGGGGTCTCCGCAGTCGTCGGCCAGCGGGTCGGAACCCGCGCCGAGGAACGGGCCGATGCTGCGGTCGGTTGACCCGCGGGTGCGCGCCTAATTGTCGATGCAGGCGCCCTATGCCTGCGGCGGCAGTGCGGAGATGACGGGGTGGTCCTTGGCGAGTACGCCGACCTTGGCGGCGCCTCCCGGGGAGCCGAGGTCATCGAAGAATTCGACGTTGGCCTTGTAGTAGTCGGCCCACTGTTCGGGCAGGTCGTCTTCGTAGTAGATGGCCTCGACCGGGCAGACCGGTTCGCAGGCTCCGCAGTCGACGCACTCGTCTGGATGGATGTAGAGGGAGCGTTCGCCCTCATAAATGCAGTCCACCGGGCATTCGTCGATGCAGGCACGATCTTTCACATCGACACAGGGCAGTGCGATCACATAGGTCACAGCGTCAGCAACGCTTCCGTGCGCGAGATCGCGACCTGTTCGGCCCGGGAGATCACCTTGACGCGCTCCCGGCCGGGAGTGACCAGATCCTGCGCGCCGAGTAACTGCTCGTGCGCGTCCAGGGTGCGCCAGCCGGCCCAGGTCGTGTATTCCACTCTGCGCGCTTCAAGCAGCGCCAGGATCGTCTCGGTTGAGTCGTCTGCCTTATCCTCCGAAACCAGCACCGGCAGATCGGCCACGAGCCTCGTCACGGTCTCCAGCGCATCACCCTTGGTGTGTCCGATGAGGCCGACCGGGCCGCGCTTGATCCAGCCGGTGGCGTACAGGCCAGCAAGAGGCTCTCCGGCCGCATCGAGCACGCGGCCGCCGTCGTTGGGAATAACGCCGCGCACGGCATCGAACGGCACCTCGGTGAGGGCGCTGCCGCGGTAGCCGACTGCGCGATATACGGCCTGCACCGGGTAATCCACGATGACGCCGGTCGGTCGCACGCCGCCGTCTCCGGTGTGTTCGGTGCGCTCAAAACGGATGCCTTCCACCCGACCGTCGCCGTACACCTCGAGCGGCGCGTGCAGAAAGTGCAGGTGCAGGCGACGCGAGGCGCCGAGCGGTGCCTTGGTGAGCCATCCGTTCAGCGTGCGGGTCATAATCTTGACCTGGTTGTTACTGGCGACCAACTGCTCGCTGTGTGAATCGGGCGTGAAATCTTCGGCGTAGACAATGAGGTCGACGTCGGGGATGTCGGCGAGTTCGCGCAGCTCGATCGGGGTGAATTTCACCTGCGATGGCCCGCGGCGGCCGAACACGTGCACGTCGGTGATCGGGGAGCCAGCCAGCCCGGCGTAGACCGATGCCGGGATGTCGGTGGTGAGCAGATCGTCGGCGTGCTTGGCCAGAATGCGGGCGACGTCGAGGGCCACGTTGCCATTGCCAATGACGGCGACATCGGTCGCGTCGAGCGGCCACTCCTGCGGAACGTCGGGGTGGCCGTCGTACCAGGAGACGAAGTCGGCGGCACCGAAGGAGCCGGGCAGTTCGATGCCGGGGATCACGAGCGGGGCGTCGAGAATGGCGCCGGTCGCGAAGATGACCGCGTGGTAGTGCTCCCGCAGGTCGGCCAGGGTGAGGTCGGTGCCGTAGGTGACGTTGCCGATGAAACGAATCGTGCCTGCGTCAAGCATCTCCTGCAGCGACTTCACGATGCCCTTGATGCGCGGGTGATCGGGAGCGACGCCGTAGCGAATCAGACCGTACGGGGCCGGCAGCGAATCGAACAGGTCGATGGTCACCTCGTGGCCGGCCTCCAGCACGAGTCGGTTCAGAATGTTGCCTGCGTAGATGCCGGCCGGGCCGGCGCCGATAATGGCAACGCGCAGGGCAGAGGGAGCGGGGGTCATGACGGGCCTTTCAAACGAGGGACGAAGACAAGTGGATGCGCGCAGGTCATCGCAGGCCGGCGGCCATGAGTCCGCGGCGGCGCAGCAATCGGCGCTCGATCGGCGCGAAAATGACGAGTTCGACCAGGATGCCGACGAAGAGGATCACCAGGATGGTGGCGAGCACCCCGGACAGGTCGGCGAGCTCGCGGCTCAAGTGCAGCATCGATCCGAGACCGAACCCGATGTCGCCGCCGATCACGATGATCTCCGCGGCCATCAGGGAGCGCCAGGCAAAGGCCCAGCCCTGTTTAAGACCGGAGAAGTAGCCCGGCAGGGCAGCCGGCAGCACCACGAGGGTCGCCATTTGCACGCGCGACGCTCCGAGGACCGTGCCAACGCGGCGCAGCTGCGGCGGAATCTGGTCGACGCCGGAGACGAGCCCATTGGCGATGGAGGGCACAGCGCCCATCAGGATCACGAAGTACACGGTGGCGTCGCTGAGGCCGAACCAGATGATGGCGGCGGGCACCCAGGCGACCGAGGGCAGCACCTGCAGGCCCGACAACAGCGGACCGAGCGCTCGTCGCACTGGTCGGCATTCCGCCAGCAGCAGTCCGATCGGGGTGCCTATGGCCACGGCGATGATAAAGCCGAGCCCGCCGCGTTCGAGGCTCGTCGTCACCGCGAGCTGCAGGCGGTCGCTGTTCCACGCGCTCACCAGGGCGCCGAACACATCGAGGGGTCCGGGGATCAGATCGGGGCGCGGTTTGACGATGAGAATGTAGACCTGCCAGGCGAGGACGAGCCCGATGAGCAGCAAAATGGGCGGCAGAAAACCGTCCAGGGTTCGTCGAAAGGCACCGCGCGGGCTTTCGGGGACGGCCTGCAGCGAATCCAGTCCGGCTTCGAGACGACGCAGTTCGTCGTGGCTCGGATCGTGGGCCGTTGCGGTACGGGTGTCAAGCGGCATTGCGGCGGATCTCCTGTCGCAACTGGTCGGTGATTTCATCGCTCAGACGGGCGACTTCGGGGGATTCGATGCGGCGTGAGCCGGCGTCGGTGATGGTCCACTCGTTGACGATGCGGCCGGGGCGGGAGGACATCAGCAGGATGCGTTCGCCCAGCCGGGCGGCTTCCCGCACGTTGTGGGTGACGAAGACGATGGTGCGGCCGGTCTGCCGCCAGACCCGTTCCAGCTCCTCGTGCAGCAGATCGCGGGTGATGGCGTCGAGGGCGGCGAACGGTTCGTCCATGAGCAGCACCTTGCGGTCCTGTGCCAGCGAGCGTGCCAGGGCAACGCGCTGTCGCATGCCGCCGGAGAGTTCGTGCGGGCGCTTGTCGGCGGCGTCGGCGAGGTTGACCAGGTCGAGCAGTTCGAGGGCGTCGGCGCGGCGGTCCTTGCGGGGGACCCCGCCGAGCTTGAGGGCGAGTTCAACGTTGCGGCCCGCGGTCAGCCACGGGAACAGGGCGGCGTCCTGGAACATGACGGCGGCCTTGCCGCTCGCCACGGTGACGGCGCCCTCTGTCGGCTTCTCCAGGCCGGCGATGATGTTCAGCAGCGTGGACTTGCCGCATCCGCTTGCGCCGAGCAAGCAGACGAACTGGCCGGGCTCGATCGACAGGTTGATGTTGTCGAGCACGAGCGGGCCGGTACCGTAGCGCTTGCCGAGAGCATCAACCGTGATGGCGGCCGGTTCAAGCGCGGTCGGGGTCGGCGCCACGGCAATGTTCGTCAGCGCACTCACGGTGACACTTCCGACCCTGCGCCCGAACCATCGCCGGCACGGGTCGGCTCGCCGGGCGCGGTGACGATGCCGGCGGCGAGGGTTGCGCCGTCCTGCGGGTGAATGACCAGGAACGCGCCGGAGCGACGATTCTGCGCGTAACGCTCCACCGGCAGATCGCGCGACAAGCGGATGCTGGCCTGCCCGATATCGTTCACGGCCAGGCTCGTGGCCGGCTGGGCGCCGAGCGTGGTCAGGTCGAGCCGACCGGTGACCTCGCTGATCAGAGCCTGCATCACGGTCGTACCGAACTTCACGAGTACGCGGGCGCCCGGTGCGAGTGGGCGCGGGTCGAGCCAGAACAGGTCGGCCTCGAGGGTGCGGGTGACCGGCGGCAGGCTGCCGGCGGCGGCAATCACCGCGCCCCGGGCGATGTCGAGGTCGTCGGCCAGGCGCACGGCGATCGACTGCGGCGCGAAGGCTTCGTCAAGTGCAACCCCGGCGAAGTCGATGCCGGTGACGGTACTGGTGCCGCCGCCCGGCTCAACACTCACGGTGTCGCCGACCTTGATGCTGCCGCTCGCCACCTGCCCGGCGTAGGCCCGGTAGTCACGGTAGGAGTCGGCGAGTTCGGGGGCGACGACGACCGCGCCCTGCGGGCGCAGAACGAGCTGCACCGGCAACCGGAACGCCTCGGTGGCTCGGCCCGACGCGTCGAGATCGTCGATCACGGTGAGCGTTTCAAGCAGTTCGAGCAGGCTCGGACCGCCATACCAGGGGGTGCGCTCGGAGCGGTCGACGACGTTGTCGCCGACCAGGGCCGACACCGGAATCACATGAACTGCTTCGATACCGACCTCGGCGGTGACGAGACGAACGGATGCCTCCACCTCCATGTACGCGGCCTCGTCGTAGTCCAGCAGGTCGATCTTGTTGACCGCGATGATCACGTGCGGCACTCGCAGCAGGGCGACGACGCTGAGGTGCCGACGCGTCTGCTCCAGTACGCCCTTGCGGGCGTCGATGAGCATGATGACGGCATCCGCTGTGGTGGCGCCGGTGACCATGTTGCGGGTGTACTGCACGTGGCCGGGGCAGTCGGCGAGGATGAAGGACCGCGTGGGCGTGGCGAAGTAGCGGTAGGCCACGTCGATGGTGATGCCCTGTTCGCGTTCGGCCCGCAGACCGTCGGTCAGCAGTGCGAAGTCGATGCCGCCGCCCTCGCCGCCGAAGCCGCGCTCGGTGGAGGTGCGGGTGACCGCTTCGAGCTGGTCGGCGAGGATGGCCTTCGAGTCGTGCAGCAGGCGGCCCACCAGGGTGGACTTGCCGTCGTCGACCGAACCAGCCGTCGCGAAGCGAAACAGGGTGCCAACGGGTGCGGCGACGGCGGCTTCTTCGGCTTTCGCCTGGGTGTCAATGGTGAGGGTCATCTGTTATTCCGTTCCCAATCCGTCGGCCGAGACCGGTTCTTCTGCATTTTTCACCAGCACGGCGTTGAGCAGCGCCACGTTGAACAGGCCGTTCAGGTCGCCGTCTTTAGCGAGGCCGGCCGTGACCGCTTCGGCGAGTGAGACCGGAAAGGTCGAGGCCAGTGGGTCGACGTTGAACGTCACTTCGGTCAGGGCCCGGGCTAGAACGTCGTCGGCGAGGGCCTTACCGGTGTCGGTTTTAAGCTTGGCGTTGATAGCGGCCCCGGCCTCGGCTGGGTTCTGGGTGAGCCAGTCCATGGCGGTGACGTGACCCTCGAGCAGGGCGCTCACGGTATCGGGGTGCTCCTCGAGAAAGGCCTTACGCACGAGGAGCACGGTGGTCGGAAAGTCGCCGTTGTCCCACAGATCGGCTTCGTTCACCAGAACGTGACCGCCGCCTTCGAGGACGAGCCGGGATACCCACGGCTCGGGTAGCCAGGCGCCGTCGATCTTGCCACTTTGAAACAGGGTCAGGGTCTGCGCATTGTCGCCCGGTGAGACGGTGACGTCGCCGCCGCCGATCGTGCTGGTCTCATAGCCCTCGTCGCCGAGCCAGGAGCGCAGGGCGACATCCTGGGTATTGCCGAGCTGGGGCGTCGCGAGAGTGGTACCGGCCAGGTCGCCCGGGGTGTCAATGCCGTCGCGCACGACGAGCGCTGCACCGCCGCTGGCGGCTCCGGCCACGATGACCGCCGACTGGCCGCCACTCTGCACAAAGGTGTTCACGGCAGGGCTGGGGCCGATGTAGGCGGCGTCGATCGCGCCGGCGCTCAGGGCCTCAACGGCAGACGGCCCGGCGCTGAAGATCTGGGAACTCAGCGTGGTATCGCCGAGGGCGTCCTCGAAGAAGTCGTTCTGCAGGCCCACGAGCGCGGCGGCGTGGGTGACGTTGTCGAAGTAGCCGAGGCGCAGTTCGGCGGCTGGTCCCTGGTCGGTGGCGGGCTCGGCGCTGACCGAGGTCGCGCATCCGCTTAGGAGAAGGGCGGTTCCGAGCATGAGGGCGCCCAGACTGAGCGAATTCTTCATTAGAAATATCCTTCCTTCTTGCGGTCTTCCATGGCGGCCTCAGAGATGCGGTCGTCGGCGCGGGTGGCGCCTCGTTCGGTGATCGTGCTCACGCCGACTTCGCGCACGACGTCGGCGACGGATGCCGCATTCGAGTCGACCGCGCCGGTGCAGCTCATATCGCCCACGGTGCGGTAGCGCACCGTGCGTGTTTCGACGGTTTCGTCGGCGCGGGGCAGGCTGACGGGGCTGACCGAGCGCCACATGTTGTCGCGGCGGTAGACCTCACGCTGGTGGGCGTAGTACAGCGGGGGCAGCTCGATGTTTTCGCGTTCGATGTAACGCCAGACGTTGAGTTCGGTCCAGTTGCTGATCGGGAAGGCGCGCACGTGCTGGCCGACGGTGTGGCGTCCGTTGTAGAGGTTCCACAGTTCGGGGCGCTGGTTGCGCGGGTCCCACTGGCCGAATTCGTCGCGCAGCGAGAGGATGCGTTCCTTGGCGCGTGCCTTGTCTTCGTCGCGACGGGCACCGCCGAAGACGGCGTCGTGCCGACCGGCCGCGATCGCGTCGAGCAGTGGCAGGGTCTGCAACGGGTTGCGAGTGCCGTCGGCGCGCTCCACCAGGCGTCCGTCGTCGATGTAGTCCTGCACCTTGGCGACCGTCAGGCGCACGCCGTGGGCGGCGACGGTCTGGTCGCGAAACTTCAGAACCTCGGGAAAGTTGTGGCCGGTGTCCACGTGCAGCAGTGTGAAAGGAATCTTGCCCGGCCAGAACGCCTTGGCGGCGAGGTGCAGCACGACGACGGAGTCCTTGCCGCCACTGAACATCAAAACCGGGCGTTCGAACTCGGCGACGACCTCGCGAATGATGTGGATCGCTTCGCTCTCGAGCACGTCGAGTTCGGAGAGGCGGTGGGTTGTGATGGTCATAGGTGGAGCCCGCATTCTGTCTTCTCGAGGGTGGCCCAGCGGCCGGAACGGGGGTCAGCACCGGCCGCGACGGGCTGGGTGCAGGGGGCACAACCAATGGAGGGGTAGCCCTGCGAAAGAAGCACGTTCACCGGGACATGATTCAGGGTGGCGTAGTCCATCAGTTCGTCGTAGCTCCAGGCCGCGACCGGGTTGACCTTGACCAGGCCGTTGCGTTCGTCCCAGGTGACCAGCGGCGTGTTGGCGCGGGTGGGGGCTTCATCGCGGCGCACACCGGTGAACCACAGTTCGTAACCGCCGAGGGAGCGCTGCAACGGTTCGACCTTGCGCATCGCGCAGCAGGCGTTGGGGTCGCGGGCGAACAGTTCGGCGCCGTGCAGGGCGTCCTGCTCCGGCACGGTGGTGAGCGGCAGTACGTCAACGACGGTGACCGGCAGGGCGGCGGCGACCGCGTCGCGGGTCTCGTAGGTTTCGGCAAAGTGGTAGCCGGTGTCGAGAAACAAGACGTCCACGCCGGGCAGCTGCGTCGACACGATCTCGGGCAGCACCGCATCGGCCATGGAGCAGGCGACAGCAACCGAGTCGGCGCCGAAATTGCGCGCGACCCAGGCGACGACCTCCGCGGCGGTGGCTTCCCGGCCGTTGGCCGCTGCGGCCTGCGCCAGTTCGGCCGAGCCGGCTTCGGCCAAGGCCTGCAGCTCGGCGGCCGGCCGGCGCGGCAGCAGCGTGCGGGCGGGGGCAGCGGATGCCGCGGCCTCCCGTTTGACGGCGTTCAGATTGATGGCGCTCATGTGAGGTCCTCCTCGTCGGCGCGGTGCGCCCACTGGGCAAAGGTTTCGTCATCGTCGGCGATGCGGGCGGCCAGAAAACGGCGCACGAGGCGTTCGACGTAGTCAGCCAGGTCCTCGGCGGTCACCTTGAGTCCACGCACCGTCCGACCGAGTCCGGCCTCGTCCCGATCCACCGAGGCGAGTCCGCCGCCCAGGTGCACCTGGAAGCCGGGGGTGGAGCCGCCGCTGCCGTCCGGCAGTAGCTGTCCCTTGAGCCCGATGTCCGCGGTCTGAATTCGGGCGCAGGAGTTGGGGCATCCGTTCACGTGCAGGGTGATCGGGTGTGGGGCGTCGATGTCGGCGAGACGCTTCTCCAACTCGAGGATGGCATCCGTTGCGGACTGCTTGGTCTCGACGATGGCGAGCTTGCAGAATTCAATGCCGGTGCAGGCGACGGTGGAGCGGCGGAACAGGCTCGGGCGGGCCGAGAGGCCGATCTCGTCGAGCGCCGCGATCAGAGGTTCGACGTGCTCTTCGGCGACGTCGAGCACCACGATCTTCTGGTGCGGCGTCGTGCGCAGCCGGCTGGAGCCGTGGGCTTCGAGCAGGTCGGCGAGCTTGGTGAGGGTCTGGCCGGAGACACGGCCGACAAACGGCGCGACGCCGATGTAAAAGCGGCCGTCCTTCTGCTTGTGCACGCCGATGTGGTCGCCCTGGGTCTTCGGGCGGGGTGCGGCGGGTCCGTCGGGCAGGGTGTAGCCGAGATATTCGTCTTCGAGAATACGACGGAATTTCTCGGTGCCCCACTCGGCGAGCAGAAACTTCAGGCGTGCCTTACCGCGCAGGCGGCGGTAGCCGTAGTCCCGAAAAATGGATGCGACGCCCCGCCACACCTCGGACACCTTGTCTTCGGCCACGAACGCGCCGAGACGTTCGGCCAGGCGCGGGGTGGTGCTCAGCGCGCCGCCGACCCAGAGGTCGTAGCCGATACCGAGTTCGGGGTGTTCGACGGCGACGAGGCCGATGTCGTTGATCTCGTGTACGACGTCCTGGCTGGGGTGGCCGGTGATGGCGGTCTTGAACTTGCGCGGCAGGTTCGCGAATTCGTCGGTGCCGAGATACTTGCGGGCGAGTTCGTTGATCGACTCGGTGGGGTCGATCAACTCGTCGGCGGCGATACCCGCAACGGGGGAACCGAGGAACACGCGCGGCACGTCGCCGCAGGCCTGGGTGGTCTCGAGTCCGACGGCTTCGAGGCGACGCCAGATTTCGGGCATGTCCTCGATCTGGATCCAGTGCAGTTGAATGTTCTGGCGGTCGGTGATGTCGGCGGTGTCGCGGCCGAAATCGCGCGAGACCTCACCGATCACCCGGGTCTGCTCGGTGGTGAGCTGGCCGCCGTCGATGCGCACGCGCAGCATGAAGTAGCGGTCTTCTAGTTCCTCGGCTTCGAGGGTGGCGGTCTTGCCGCCGTCGATGCCGGGCTTCCGCTGGGTGTACAGGCCCCACCAGCGAAAACGGCCGTGCAGGTCGGTGCCGTCGATGGAGTCGAAACCCCGCTTGGAGTAAATCTGTTCGATGCGGTCGCGCACGGCGAGGCCATTGTCGACCTGCTTCCAGACCTCGTTGCCGTTGAGTGGTTCGGTGCCGTCGATCTTCCACTGGCCGTTCGGGCGCGTTGAGGGCCGTGGCGGGCGGGCCGCGGTTAGCTTGGCGGCTGCTGGTGCGCTGCCGGCCCCGGCTGCAACGGTGGGCACCGTCTCGGTTTCGTTCGGCACGTCGGCTCCCTCGGTTTGCGGCGCCGCCTCGGTATTTGGGATCCGAAGCAACGACGTCAACGCTACTGCGCCGCACGAATACGGGGCAGCGAGCCGGTCACGTGCTGTCACACACTGTCACGCGGCGTCACACAGGTTGCGCGGAACGTGTCAAGCGCCAGCCGGGTAACCGGTCGCCGCGCAAGCCGTCGCCGTCCCCGTAGGCTAGGGGCATGGCTGAACGCACCCCCTGGTCCCTCTCCGGCGCACTGCGCGGAATGTTCGCGAAGAAGACCATCGACGCTGACACCTGGGGCGACCTCGAGGATGCCCTGCTGCAGGCCGACTTCGGCCCGAATTTAACCGAAGCCGTCATCGCCGATCTGCGCGCCAAGGTCGCCAAGTACCACACGACTGATCCGACAGATCTTCAACGGATGCTCCGCGAAGGCATCGAAGAGCGGCTCTCGGTTCTCGACTCCACCCTGACGCTGTCCGAGCGCCCCGCCGTCGTGCTGGTCGTCGGGGTGAACGGCGTGGGCAAGACCACGACGATCGGCAAGTTCGCCAAGTTTCTGGGCACCTACGGTCGCAGCGTCGTGATCGGGGCCGCCGACACGTTCCGCGCCGGCGCGGTCGAGCAGCTGTCGACCTGGGCCGAACGCGCCGGTGCGCAAATCGTCAAGCCGCAGATGACCGGCCAGGATCCGGCATCCGTCGCCTTTCAAACCGTCGAGAAGGCGAAGAACGAGGGCATAGAAATCGTGCTCATCGACACCGCCGGACGGTTGCAGACCAAGGGCGGGCTGATGGACGAGCTCACCAAGATTCGCCGCGTCGTTGAGAAGCAGGGCCCGATCGCCGAGGTGCTGCTCGTGCTCGACGCCACGACCGGTCAAAACGGGCTCGCCCAGGCCGAGGCGTTCATCGAACATGCCGGAGTGACCGGGCTCGTGCTGACCAAGCTTGACGGCTCAGCCCGCGGCGGCTTCGTGCTGGCCGTGCAGGAGAAAACGGGCATCCCGATCAAACTCGTCGGGCAGGGTGAGGGCATCAACGACCTCACCGGGTTCACCCCGCACGTGTTCGCGCAGAAACTCGTCGGCTGATGGACAACATTAAGGGAGCGATATGAGCATCGAACACGATTTCTTCGGAATTCTCGGCGACGAAGACGAGGGCGAGGTCTACTGGTCGGAGTCGGCCGAACTCGGTGACCAGAGCGTCGAAGTCGATCTCAGCTCGCCCGATGAAGAATCGGTGACCGCCGAGGCTCTGGATATTGCCGCAGCCATGATCGGCGCGATGGAGGACCTCGACTCGCAGGTGCGCGAGTCGCTGGTGGCCGACCTGTCGGCTGAGGTGTCGGTGACCAGCCAGTACATCGCCGAGCAGCTCGACGAAATGGACCAGGAGGCGATTGAGAACGCCATCATCTGGGACTCTGGAGACCAGCAGATCGACTTTCTGCGCTCCCTGCGCCTGCAGCGGATCGGCTTCCACCCGCACCACAACGGCAGCGAGGCGCACTTCGCCGTGCTCGAGTACGCCATCAGTCCCGACGATACCGACGGCCTGCTCGTCGTCACGATCGACGTGCACGGCGACACCGTGCTGGTAGCCCTCGACAGCTAACCTTTCTGTACCGGGCCCGGGCCCGGAAAGCGGGCCCATGATCTATCGTGGGCCCGCTTCTCTAAGGTGGGCCGGTGCCCGCGCCGGCTACCCCAGGTGAATCACAGACCCCGCGCCGAGCAGGTCCTCCTTGCGCGGGCGCACCAGGAAGAACGCAATGGGCCCCGCCGCGAAGATGATGACGGCCGCCCACAGAAAAGCGGACTGGTATCCGCTCACGAGAGCACCGAGTTGCACGGCCTGTGACGGTACCCTGTCGACCAGATACGAACTCACAGCGGCGGTGTACAGCGCCGTGAACAGGGCTGTTCCGAGCGATCCGCCGATCTGCTGCATGGCCGTCACGGCCGCGCTCGCCGCACCGGCATCATGCTCGGCGATCCCCGACAGCGCCACGTTCTGCAGCGGCACGAAGATCATCGCGAGGCCGGCACCGAGCAGAATCAGCCCGGGCAGCACTTCGAGCGCGTAGTTGCCGCCGACCGTGATGCCGGTCAGCCAGAGCAACCCGGATGCGCCGACGATCGGTCCCACGGTCATCGGAATGCGTACGCCGGTGCTGGCCAGAAACTTTGACAGCACGCCGGCACCGATCATGATCGTCACGGTCATCGGCAGCGAAGCAAGGCCCGACTGGATCGGGGTGTAGCCCAGCACGATCTGAAAGTAGAGCGTGAGGAAGAGGAGCCCGCCGAGTAGTGCTGCGCCGGATAGCAGGGCCGTCAGAAACGCGCCGCCGCGCACCTTGTTCGCCATGATGCGAAGCGGCAGCAGCGGATGATTGCTCCGACTTTCCACCAACACGAACAGTCCAAGCAACACCAGTCCCAGAGGCAGGCACACCAGCACCGGCCAGGTGCCCCACCCGTTCTCCGCCTGGGCGAAGCCGAACACCAGAGATCCGAGGCCGAGCGCCACGAGAACAGCTCCCGGCACGTCATACCGGGTGTCGCCGTGCGCTTTACTCTCGCGGATGACCGGGATCGCAGCGGCAATCGCCACGATGGCGATCGGCACGTTCACGTAGAGGCACCAGCGCCAGCTCGCATATTCGGTGAGCACGCCGCCGAGGATGAGGCCAACAGCTGCACCGCCACCGGCGATAGCGCCATAGACGGCGAACGCCTTGATGCGGTCCTTGCCGCCGGGAAAGTTCACCGTGAGCAGGGCGAGCGAGGCCGGAGCGAGCAGGGCTGCGAACAGTCCCTGCAGGCCGCGGGCGGCGAGTAACTCCCAGGTGCTCTGGGCTGCACCACCGAGGGCGGAGGCGATGGCGAACCCGGCCATGCCCACGATGAACGAACGCTTGCGACCCCAGAAATCGGCGATGCGCCCGCCGAGCAGCAGTAGCGCGCCGAATACGAGCGAGTACAGGGTGACGACCCAGGTGCGGTCACCGTCGGTCATGCCGAGCGTTTCCTGCGCCTGGGGGAGTGCGATGTTCACGATGGTGCCGTCGAGCACGACGGTGAGCTGGGCGAGCGCGACAATGGCGAGCAGCAGCCACTTTCGGGGGTGGGGCGTGGTGGCACTCGACGCGGGCGGAGCGGAACTGGACTGATTTGTGCTGATACCGGGCATGAGTTCGACTCTATCGTGCATACCGAACGAACTAGTTCGTTTTGTATGAACTATAGTGAAATCATGGCACGCGACGGAGCAGACCCCCAGACCCGCATTCTCGAGGCGGCGCGCGCTGAATTCGCCGCTTACGGACTGGCCGGGGCACGCATCGACCGCATCGCGAAGAACGCGCAGGCGAGCAAGGAACGCCTGTACGCCTATTACTCGGACAAGCAGCAGCTGTTCCTCGAGGTGTTGGAAGTGAACCTGCGCGAGTTCGCGAGCGACGCCGTGCTCACCGCCCATGACGTACCGGCCTTCGCCGGTGCCCTGTTTGATCACGCGGTGCTGCACGGCGACCACCTGCGCATGATCGACTGGGCCCGGCTCGAAACCGACGGCACGTGGCTGCCGGCCCTCGAAGTCATGCTGGGCTATCGCGACGAACAGGTGCGGCGCATCCGTTTGGCGCAGGAGGCGGGACGGGTCGACGCTGCGTGGGATCCGGTTCAGCTGATGACCCTCATCTTCGGCATCGCGTCGGCCTGGATGCACGAGCCCGGAGCCGTGGTGCCGCGCGGCAACCCCGTCGCCCCGGCAGTGGTGGCGGCGCGCCGGGCCAACGTGGTGCATGCGGTCGAGCGACTGATCGCACCGAGCGCAATTGGGCCGATAAACTGAAATCATCATGGCTACTTTTGGAAACCTCTCAGATCGTCTTGCCGAGACGTTCAAAAACCTTCGCACCAAGGGCAAGCTCAGCGCAGCGGATGTCGACGGCACCGTTCGCGAGATTCGTCGCGCCCTTCTCGACGCCGACGTCGCCCTCGAGGTCGTCAAGGACTTCACCGGCAAGGTGCGCGAGCGCGCCCTCGGCGACGAGGTCAGCAAGGCCCTGAACCCGGCCCAGCAGGTCGTGCAGATCGTCAACGACGAACTCATCACGATTCTCGGTGGTCAGCAGCGTCGGCTGGAATTCGCTAAGAAGCCGCCGACCATCATCATGCTCGCTGGCCTGCAGGGTGCGGGTAAGACCACCCTCGCCGGCAAGCTCGCCAAGTGGCTCGCCAAAGACGGCCACACCCCGCTGCTCGTCGCGGCCGACCTGCAGCGCCCGAACGCCGTCACGCAGCTCGAGGTCGTCGCCAGGCAGGCCGGCGTCGCCGTTTACGCGCCCGAGCCCGGCAACGGCGTCGGTGACCCGGTCAAGGTCGCCCGCGACGGCGTGAAGTACGCCCTGCAGAAGGTGCACGACGTCGTCATCGTGGACACCGCGGGACGCCTCGGTGTTGACGCCGAGCTCATGAAGCAGGCCGCGAACATCCGCAAGGCGATCGATCCCGACGAGGTGCTCTTCGTCATTGATGCCATGATCGGCCAGGACGCAGTCGCCACGGCCAAGGCGTTCCAGGATGGCGTCGACTTCACCGGTGTCGTGCTGACCAAGCTCGACGGTGACGCCCGCGGTGGCGCCGCACTCTCGGTCGCTTCGCTCACCGGACGCCCGATCATGTTCGCCTCGACCGGTGAGGGGCTCGACGACTTCGAACCGTTCCACCCCGACCGCATGGCCGGCCGCATCCTCGACCTCGGTGACATCCTCACCCTGATCGAGCAGGCGCAGGGCGCGTTCGACGAAGACGAAGCCCGCAAGGTCGCCGAGAAGTTCGCGACTGACACCTTTACTCTCGACGACTTCCTCGGCCAGATGCAGCAGCTGCGCAACATGGGCTCGATCAAGAAGATGATGAGCATGCTCCCCGGCGCCGGCGCCATGAAGGCGCAGCTGGAAAACTTCGACGAGCGCGAGATCGTACGTACAGAGGCGATCATCCAGTCGATGACCAAGTTGGAGCGCACCACGCCGAAGCTGCTCAACGGATCGCGTCGCCTGCGCATCGCGCGCGGCTCCGGCTCGAGCGTCACCGAGGTCAACCAGCTCGTTCAGCGTTTCGAGCAGGCCGCCAAAATGATGAAAACCGTCGCCAAGGGCGGCATGCCCAACATTCCCGGCATGGGCCAGATCCCCGGCGCCGGTTACGGCGGCAAGCCCAAGCCGGTGGCCAAGAAGAAGGGCTCCAAGTCGGGCAACCCGGCCAAGCGTGCCGCCGAGAACGCCGCGATCGCCTCGGGCGTCAAGCCCGCGAGCGAGACTGCTTCGGATGCCGCGGGCTCGGGTTTCGGCCTCGGCTCCGGCGCCCAGCCCGGCAAGGGCAAGGCCGGCGGCCCGACCGAAGAGGAAGTGGCCGCGCTGCAGAAAATGCTCGGCCGGTAGCATCCGCTTGTGGACGGTGCACAGCCCCGTCCACAAGCCCAGCTCACAAACTGGGCCCGTGGCCACAAGATCGGCCCGACGAGCAGGCTGGGAACCCGCGCTGAATTCGTCAGCGGGGGTCGCGACCCGCACGGGGCACGGCCATAGGCTGGATGCATGACCTCAACGACGAACCATAGCGTGCGCCTCGGCGTGCAGATCGCCCCGCAGCACGCCCAGTATTCCAAGATTCGCGACACTCTTACCGAGGTCGAGGCGCTCGGCGCCGACATCGCCTTCAACTGGGACCACTTCTTTCCGCTCACCGGCGAGCCGGATGGCCTGCACTTTGAATCGTGGACCATCCTCGCCGCCTGGGCCGAGCAGACCACGACCCTCGAATTCGGTGCCCTGGTCAACTGCAACAGCTACCGCAACGCCGACCTGCAGGCCGACATGGCCCGCACGATCGATCACATCAGCGACGGACGTTTCATCTTCGGCACCGGCGCCGGCTGGTTCGAGCGCGATTACCAGGAGTACGGCTACGAGTTCGGCACGCCCGGAACGAGGCTGAACGCCCTCGATGACAGCCTCAATCGCATCGAGGCTCGCTGGGCTAAGCTCAACCCGCCGCCCACCCGTGACATCCCGGTGCTCATTGGCGGCGGCGGCGAGAAGAAAACCCTGCGCATCGTGGCCCAGCACGCCGACATCTGGCACTCGTTCTCGAACCCCGAAGTGCTCGAGCACAAGCTCGGCGTGCTCGGTGCCTGGTGCGATGAGGTCGGCCGCGATATCAATGAGATCGAGATCTCCACCGAGCTGCGCGGTCGCACCGTGCAAGACGCCGACGCACTCTACGACCTCGGCACTCGCCTGTTCACGGTCGGCATCACCGGCCCCGACTACGACCTCGGCCCGGCCACCGACTGGCTGGCCTGGCGCGACAGCAAGAACGCGTAAACCGTGCAGAGCGGATGCCTGATCGCTACTTTCCGAGCCCCTCGGCCAGTTCGTGGCTCAGGGCCGCGACGACCGCGGGGAGGCTGTCGCCGTGGGCAGCCGCGACAGCGAGCTGACGCTGGGAGCTGCCGCCCTCGTCGATGATGCGGTGGAGGCCGAGCAGCTCCGGCAGGCAGCCGAGGCGCTCCGCGGTGGGGGAGAGCGTCTCGATGAGGCGACGCACGTCATCCGTTACCAGGCATTCGGCACCGGCAGCATCGAGGATGATCTCGGCGCCCAGCCCATAGCGGGCCGCCCGCCACTTGTTTTCACGCACGAACCACGGCTGCATGCGCGGTACGTCTTCGCCCGCATCGAGGCGGGTGGACATCCACTCGACCAGGCACTGGATGAACGCGGCGATCGCGCCGAGCTCCACGGTGGTGGAGACGCCGTCGCAGACGCGCACTTCGATCGTGCCCCAGCGTGGTGACGGGCGAATATCCCAGCGCACTTCGGTGACGTCCTCGATGATGCCGGTCACCGCCATGTCGTCGACGTAGCGTTCCCAGGCCTCCCAGTCGGGCAGGTCCCACGGCAGGCCGGCGGTTGGAAGCTGCTGGAACATGAGCGAGCGATTGCTCGCGTAGCCGGTGTCGACGCCGGCCCAGAACGGGCTCGATGCGCTGAGCGCCTGCAGGTGCGGCACGTAGGTGAGCAGGCCGTTCATGATGGGAATGACCTTGGCCTTGTCCTCGATGCCGACGTGCACGTGGATACCCCAGATCATCATGTTGCGCCCCCACCACTGCGTGCGGTCGATCAGCTTGTGATACCGAGCCTTGTCGGTGATGGTCTGGTCGAACCACTGCGCAAACGGATGCGATCCGCTACAGATCACGTCCACCTCGCGACCTTCCAGAACGCGACGTACCTCGCCGAGCTGGCCGGCGACATCCGCTACCGCGTGGCCGACGGTGTCGTGCACGCCGGAAACCAGCTCGACCGTGTTGAGCAGCAGCTCACCCGTGATCGTGGGGTGGACCGAACCGTCGGGGCCGCGCAGGGCGTCGAGCACCTGGTCGGCGATATTTGCCAGATCGCCGGTCTCGCGGTCGACGAGGGCGACCTCCCACTCGATGCCCACGGTCGAGCGGGCAGATCGGGCGAAGTCGAGTGGCACGGGTGCTCCTTGGGTGGACCGGTGACGGCCGTTGAGGTTCGATTATCACAATGACAGCAATCTCTGACACAATGATTAGTCGCGATCCGTTGTGCCCGACCCTCTATCTCGGTGCAACGTGATCCTATAGAGCTTATGCCGAGTGTGCCCCCACGCTCACGGCCCAAGGTTCGCCAAACTACGAATTAACACTGGAGAATTGTGGCTGTCAAAATCCGTCTGAAGCGCATGGGCAAGATCCGTGCACCGTACTACCGCATTGTCGTTGCCGACGCGCGCACCAAGCGCGACGGTCGTGTCATCGAAGAAATCGGCATCTACCACCCCACGGAGGAGCCCTCGGTCATCGAGGTCAAGTCCGCTCGGGCGCAGTACTGGCTCAGCGTCGGCGCTCAGCCGACCGAGCAGGTTGCTGCACTCCTCAAGCTCACGGGCGACTGGGGCATCTTCAAGGGCGACAAGAACGCCAAGAGCACCGTCAAGGTGAAGGAACCGAAGGTCGCTTTCGTCGCTGACGAAAAGAAGAAGCCGGTTCTCAAGCCCAAGGCCGAGAAGCCGGTCGCCAAGGCCCCCGAGGTTGCTGCCGAAGCAACCGAAGAGGCGTAACTGTTGCTTGCTCCCGCGCTCGAACACCTCGTCAAGGGGATCGTTGATCACCCGGACGATGTTCACGTTGCAGAAAAGAATTCTGCAAGAGGCGAGGTGCTCGAGGTTCGTGTGAACCCCGAGGATCTCGGCCGGGTCATTGGTCGTGCGGGTCGCACAGCTAAGGCCCTGCGTACCCTCGTTGCAGCTCTGGCCGATGGTCGACGCGTTCGCGTCGACGTCGTCGACACCGATTTTTAGACCGGTGTCCGACAGCGAGAAGGACCGCACCCAGCAACTCCGGGTGGGGCGCCTGACCAAAGCTCACGGCCTCAAGGGAGCAATCAAGCTGGAACTGTTCACGGATGACCCGGGACGACGTTTCGTCCCGGGCGCCGTGTTCACCCTGCAGGTTCCGACCGGTTCGGCCTGGCACGGCAAGACGATCGAACTCGTCGAGCTGCGCTGGTACAACCAGCACGCGGTCGGGTTTTTCAAGGATGTCCCCGACCGTTCAACGGCGGAAACGCTCGCGAAGGCGATCCTCTGGATCGACGCGGACGTCGCCGAGCAGTCGGATGAAGAAGACGCCTGGTACGACCACCAGCTGGTCGGCCTCGCCGTCATGCGTGACGGTGTGCGCATCGGCACCATCGGTCGCCTCGAGCACATGCCCGCGCAAGATTTGTTGATCGTGAAAACGCCCACCGGCGACGTCATGATCCCGTTCGTGAAGGCCATCGTGCCGAGCGTCGACGTGAAAAACGGCCTGGTCACGATCACGCCGCCGCCCGGGCTGCTCGAAGAGCTGCCCGAAGATCCGGCTGACGCCGAGCCTGCTCGTGGAACTGACTCTGAAACGGATGCCGCGGCATCCGCTGCCGAGACCGACCGCCCCTAACGCTCGTTTCCCGTACTTATGCCGGGTTCTGCCACTGCATTCACAGTGGGAGAGCCCGGCATTTGTGTGCCGAGAGCTACACGTTCAGGCGATAGCCGCGCTTGACCACGGTCGCTACCAGTCCGGGAGTGCCGAGCGTCTGCCGGAGGCGGCTGAGCGAAACCTCCATGGCGTGATCGTCGGAGTCGCCGGCCAGGGCCAGCGTGAGATCCTCACGGGAGACCACCGCCCCTCGTGCCCGTACGAGGGCGCGCAGAATGGCGAGGGCGGTCGGCGGCAGCTGAATGCGATCCTCGCCGACCTGCACGACCCCGCCGCGCAACTGCACGAGACCGTTCTGGGTCTCAACCCGCTCGATCATGTTCTGCTCGAGGTGTTCGCAGACCAGTCGAATCAGCGCGCCCATGCGAAACCGGGTCGGCTGAATCGGCGCGATGCCCGCTGCAATGAGCGGGGCACTGGTCACCGGGCCAACGGCGGCCGCGCAGACCTCGGTCTGCAGCGCCGCGATGAGCTGAGGATAGACGTCCATGCCTTCCGCCGCAGTGAACAGGGCGTGCACGGCCGGCGCGCTCGTAAACGTGACGCAGTCCAGCTGGCGGGCACAAATAGCCTCGACCAGCTTGTACACCCTCTCGTCGGTGTCATCGACGGCGATCCACCGGTACGGCGCGACGACGAGCACGCGTTCGTGAACCGCGCGCAGCCGGTCGAGCTGTTGTTCGTCGGTGGCGCCGTGCACCTGGATTCCGATCGTGAGCCCGGGCGGGTATTCGGCCAGAACCTTGTCGACGAGCGACGCCGTCGTCTCCGAATCGCTCATCCCGGAGTCATTGAGACCGGTTGCCCGAATGCCGCCCCGAGCTTTCGGCCCGCGCACCAGGATGGTCGTCTCGGCCAGGGCGTCGGTCAGCGCGGAGCCGAGACCGTCGGCCTCGGCCACCTCGAACCAGCGGCGCACTCCGTAACCGGTGGTCGCCAGCAGAATATCCGGTCGCGCGGCGATCATGGTGCGGGTGTCGTCGAGTAGGGGGCCGTCCTGCTGCGAGTGCGCGATGCGCAGAGTCGGTGCGTGCACGACGCGCGCACCGCGCCGCTCAAAGGCGTCGATCAGGTCGCTGGAACGCCGATCGCTCGTGACCCCGATGCGAAATCCCTCGAGCTGGTTCGGCTGCAGAAACGGTGCCGCGACCTCGATCGGCTCGATGGCTCCCGGCATGCGTACGTGGTGCCCGTGCAGATCGGGTGCGGACACATCGTTCATTTCCGTCATCAGTCGGTGCTCGCGAACTCGGCCGCTCGGGCCACGAGGTCCTCGGCGGCGGCGTCGCCGCTGTAGGCGAGGCGTACGACCTCACCGACGACCAGCACGGCGGGGCTGCGCACGCCGGCGGTAGCGGCATCGGCCAGCACCGCAGACAGTGTGCTCACAGTGCTGCGCTGGGTGGCGCTGAAACCGCGTTCGATAATGGCCACCGGCATCTCGGCCGCCATGCCGTGGCGGAGCAGTCCCTGGCTGAGGGTCGGCAGGGTGCCGACGCCCATCAGGACCACGATGGTGCTGCCGAGCAGGGTGAGCCCTTCGAGTTCGTTGTCGGTGAGCGGTGCGTGGCCGCTGATCACGGTGAAGGCGTGGCTGATACCGCGGTGGGTCAGCGGAATTCCGGCAGCGGCCGGCACCGCGATCGCGCTCGTGACGCCGGAGATGACGGTCACGGCGATTCCGTTGCGGTGGCAGGCGAGCACTTCTTCACTGCCGCGGCCGAAGACGTAGGGGTCGCCGCCTTTGAGCCGCACGACGCGTTTGCCGGCGAGGGCATGCTCGACCATGAGCTCTTCGATGCCGGTCTGCGACACCGGGTGGCTGCCGGCGCGTTTGCCGACGTCGATGAGCGTCGCCTGGGGTGCCAGGGAGGCGAGGTCGTCGCTCGGCGCCAGGCGGTCGAACAACACGACATCCGCTTGCGCGAGGGCGGTCACGGCGGCCAAGGTCAGCAGTTCAGCGGTACCTGGGCCGCCACCCACCAGGGTGACGGGGCCGGTGGTCACTGGGCCGGCGGCTACTGAACTAGAGCTGACTGACCCAGCCGTACGGGAACTCTGGGCTGTCATTTGCTTACTCTTTTCGAACGGGAATGCGGCTTCCACTTAATAGAACAGTACCGGGCGAGGCTCGTTCGGCCGGGGTCGCCGGCCTTATTTGGTCACGCTCCGTAACGAGCGCGATGCTCGGGTCTGGTTCGGTTGGAGCGTTCACGAAAGAACGAAACCGGCGCAGTCGTTCCGGGTCGGCGAGGGTTGCTGCCCACTCGTCTTCGTAGTTGTCGACGTGGGCGAGCATGGCCTGCTCGAGCTGCTGGGCCAGTCCAAGCGAGTCATTGATGACGACGTCGCGCACGTGGTCGAGGCCGCCCTCCAAGTCTTCCATCCAGCGCGCGGTGCGCTGCATCCGATCGGCCGTGCGGATGTAGTACATCATGTAGCGGTCGATGTACTTGATCAGGGTTTCTTCGTCGAGGTCGGTCGCGAGCAGCTGCCCGTGCGCCGGCTGGAAACCGCCATTGCCGCCGACGTACATGTTCCAGCCGTTGTCGCTCGCGATGATGCCGACGTCCTTGGCCCGGGCTTCGGCGCATTCGCGGGCGCAGCCCGACACCCCGAACTTGAACTTGTGCGGCGCGCGCAAGCCGCGATAGCGCAATTCGAGTCGAATGGCGAGGCCGACGGCATCCTGCACTCCGAACCGGCACCAGGTGGAGCCGACGCAGGACTTCACGTTGCGCAGCGCTTTGCCGTAGGCCTGCCCCGACTCGAAGCCGGCGTCCACCAAGATGCGCCAGATGTCGGGCAGCTGCTCCAACCGGGCGCCGAACAGGTCGATGCGCTGTCCGCCGGTGATCTTGGTATAGAGGTCGAAGTCGAGCGCGACCTGGGCGATCACCGCCAGCTTGGTCGGCGTGATCTCGCCGCCGGGAATTCGGGGGACCACCGAGTAGGTGCCGTCCTTCTGCATGTTGGCCATGGCGCGGTCGTTGGTATCCTGCAGGGTGCCGCGGCCGGCATCCAGAATGTACGACGTGTTCTGGCTGGCCAGAATGGAACCGACGGCGGGCTTGCAGACATCGCAGCCGCGGCCGGTGCCGAAGCGGGAGAAGATCTCGTCGCTCGAAACGAGCCCCAGCACCCGCACCGATTCGAATAGCTCCTGGCGGCTCAGGTCGAAGTGTTCGCACAGTGCGTGTGACACCGTTTGACCGGATGCCGTCAGATCGGCCTCCAGGATCTTCTTGACCAGCGGCACGCACGATCCGCACTGGGTGCCGGCGCGGGTGCAGACCTTGAGGGCGCCCAGTTCAGTGCAGGCGTCACGAGCATTTTCCGTTCCGGGCTCGTCGCCGCGCACAGCCCCGCGCACAGCCCCGGCCGAGACCATGTTGCAGGAGCAGACCAGGGCGTCATCGGGCAGTTCATCGCCGGCCGGAGCCTCGACACCGGCCGCCGACAGGTAGGCGGCGGGTTCGCTGCTGAGTTCGCGGCCGACCATCGGGCGAAGCGCGGAATAGGGGGTGGCGTCGCCGACGAAGATGCCGCCGAGCAGGGTTTTGGCGTCGTCGGTCATGACGAGCTTTTGGTACAGCCCGCGGGCCGGGTCGGCGTAGACGATTTCGAGGGATCCGGGCGTCGTGGCCAGGGCGTCGCCGAGGCTCGCGACGTCGACGCCGGAGAGTTTGAGCTTGGTGGCGTCGTCGACGGTGGTGAATTCGGCGATGCCACCGAGCAGACGGTCGGCGACGACCTCGGCCATGGCATTGGCCGGGGCGACGAGGCCCACGCAGCGATCGTTCCAGCTGGCGACCTCGCCGATTGCCCAGATGCTCGGGTCGCTGGTGCGGCAGTCGTTGCCGATCGTCACGCCGCCGCGGGCGCCCACGGTGAGCCCGGCATCGCGGGCCAGTTCGTCGCGCGGCGAGATGCCGATCGCGTAGACGACCAAGTCGGCGGCGATGTCGCGGCCGTTACCGAGCTGCAGGCCGGTCACGGCGGTGTTGTCGTCGTTCGTGAGGATGGTGCGGGCGCGGGTACCGAGGTGAAGTTCGATGCCCTGGGCGACGATGAGCCGGCCGAGGGCCTGTCCGCCGCCCTCGTCGAGCTGGGCGGACATGAGCCACCCGCCGGAGTGCACGATGGCCGACTCGGCGCCGAGCTTGTGCAGCCCGCCGGCCGCTTCAAGGCCGAGCAGACCTCCGCCGGCCACGACGACCTTGGGGGTGCGGCCGAGCGACACGGTGAGTGAGGCGAGTTCGTCGACGAGGGCGTCGACGTCGTCGAGGGTTCGGTACACCCGAATGTGCTCGCGGCCGGGCAGCTTCGGTACGGGGGCGCTGGACCCGGTGGCGAGCACGAGGTCGTCGTACTCCAGCACGGCGCCAATCGACGTCGTCACGGTGCGCAGCGTGCGGTCGATGCTCGTGGCCCCTTCGTTGATGCGCAGCGCGATGCGTGCGCTGTCCCACGGGTCCGTGGGCTCGAGCGTGAGGTCAATCAGGCCGGCCAGGCGCTGGCTCAGCGCGACCCGGTCGTACGGTCGGTGGTTTTCTTCGGCCAGCACGGTGATCGAGAGGGCGTGCTCGGTGTCGCGGGAGTGCAGCGCATCGGTGAGGCGGTGCGCGGCCGGGCCGCCGCCGATCACGATGACGCGGCGCGGTGCGTCTTGATCGGCGCTGGCGGCATCCGCTGGGCTCGTCGATGTGACGGCGTGCGTCGACTCGATAGCGGGAGCCGCAGCGTCTGGGGCAGAATACGCGGAGGCGGTTTCACGAGAAGCTGGCATCAGCATCCTTTCAAAGCGGGGCGATCATGAGCGTAGTTCGGGGCAGTTTCACCCTCGTGTCGCACGTGTGTCCCGTACTGGTCGAAAGCCCCACAGTGCGGCGTTCCCGCTGTGAGGCGGGTTTCACTCGGGGGAAACATAGGGGGCGACTGGCCGAAATATGGCTCGCCTACCGTGGGAGCACGGCAACACGAACCCCCCGGGAGTGCACGATGACCATGACAGACATGACGATGACCCGTCCTTCCGTCGTTTGGGAGCGCGCCTGCGCCGTGACCGATCTGGAACCCAGCTGGGGCGAAGCCGCACTGATTCGCATGAAGCAGATCGCCCTGTTTCTGCTCTCGCCCACCGAGATCTACGCCGTCGACCACCGTGACCCGCACACCGAGGCCAACGTCATGGCCCGCGGCATCGTCGGATCCAAAGGAGACCGCCCCACCATCGCTTCACCGCTGCACAAAGAGGTCTACGACCTCGGTACCGGCGAATGCTTCACCAACCCCACCCTCGTGCTGAACACCTACGAAACCCGCATTGTCGGCGGCTATATCGAGGTCGCGGTCGAGACTGAACTATTCGCTGCCGCATGACACTGCTTGGGGAACGGCGCGACACCGAACGGCGCAGCACCTTGGGGCGCCGCGCTGCGATCAGCACGCTGCTGCCCGCCGCGCTCGTCGCCATCTCACACGGCACCAACTCGCCTGACGGCCAGGCCGCCATCGCAGCCCTCGTCTCAGCAGTCTCCCTTGCCCGCCCCGATCTGGCAGTGACCGGCGGCTTCGTTGATGTGCAGCAACCGGATGTCGCGGCGAGCCTCGGCGCGGTACGCCCGGACTGCGCCGCCGTCGTGGTGCCGCTGCTGCTCTCGGCCGGGTACCACGTGCACGTCGACCTGCAGCGTGAGACCCGCGAGCACGACCGTGTGACGGCAGTCTCGCGCGCCCTCGGCCCGGACGACCGACTCATCGATGTGCTCGTGCAGCGCCTTCTGGCTGACGGGTTCGACAAGCGGGGACCGGGCCAGGAGATCGTGCTCGCTGCCGCCGGCTCGAGCGATGCACGCGCCGTGCACGACTGCCGCACGGTCGGAGCCCTGCTGGAACAGCGCCTCGGCGTGCGCGTCACCGTTGGCTTTCTCTCGGCCGCCACCCCCCGACTGGCCTGCGCCGTCACCGGGGCACGGCTCCGGAGCGCCAACGTCACCGTCAGCACCTATCTCATGGCCCCCGGATTCTTCTTCGACCTGACCCGCTCCCAGAGCGTCGGCGCCGACCTGGTCACCGCTCCGCTGCTCGTTCCGGGGGAATCCGCCCCCGTTCCGTTGGTTGATCTGGTGCTCGACCGGTACCTAGAGGCGAGAGAGCGCGCCGGACTCTTCTAGAATTTGACCATGCGCATCGATATTGTCACCATTTTTCCCGAATTCTTCGATGTGCTCGATCTGTCACTGCTCGGCAAGGCCCGGCAGAGTGGACTGATTGATCTGGGCGTGCACAATCTGCGCGACTCCACCCATGACCGGCATCACTCCGTCGATGACACCCCCTACGGCGGCGGTGCCGGCATGGTCATGAAGGCTGAGCCCTGGGGCGCAGCCCTCGACGGGATCCTCGGTGCCGAAGCGCCCGCTGCACCGCCCGCTGCACCGCCCGCTGCACCGACCGAGGGCGGCCCCATCCTCATCTTTCCCTCACCGGCGGGCGACCAGTTCACCCAGGCGATGGCCCGTGATCTTTCCCTCGAGCAGCACCTCGTCTTCGGCTGCGGCCGCTACGAGGGCATCGACCAGCGTGTGGTCGACCACTACTCAGAGCGCGGCCGGGTGCGCCTGGTCAGCCTCGGCGACTACGTGCTCAACGGGGGAGAGGTCGCCGTCATGGCCATGATCGAAGCGATCGGCCGACTCATTCCCGGGGTCGTCGGCAACCCGGCGAGCCTCGTCGAGGAATCCCACGAGGACGGCCTGCTCGAATACCCGAGTTACACCAAGCCGGCCAGCTGGCGCGGCCTCGACGTGCCGCCGATTCTGCTCAGCGGAAATCACGGCGCCATCAGCACCTGGCGGCGCCAGCAGCAGATCGAACGCACCGAACGGGTGCGCCCCGATCTGTTACCGCGCACAAACTAAAGCACAATCTTCTGCCTCCAGCGAACGCCAAGGTTAGTGTCAGTCCCCGTCGATAAACTTGGGGTCGTGATCATCCGCCGTGCCTTCTACCACTGGCAATTCATTGCCGCCGGAGCCCTGCCGCTCTGGCTTCTCGTCGGGTCCGCCATATTCGGCTCCGGTGCCTGGGCGGTGCTGGGCATCTTCTTCGGAGCCGTTCTGATCGGCCTCGGGCTGCTTCTGGTGGCACTCGTCATCTACGCGCGCAAGGAGGTCCGCGAAACCCGGGCGGTCTCCTACGCCGATGTCGGCGTGCTCGCCCTCTGGCACCTGCTGATCATCGCCATTCCCTTTTCGACGGATGCCGCTGGCTGGCTCAGTGTGCTCGTCATCATCGGCGGGCTGGCCGTGTTCTGGTTCGCCGTCTGGGAGCTGTTCGATACCGCCCGTCGCCGCGTGCGCGCCATGGTCGACCTGGTGGAACAGCAGGCGCGCGGGCAGGCTGCGCCGGGCCAGTCTTCACCGGCCGGGCCGCAGCATCCACTGCCTGACCGCGGTGCACCCTTCGGCCGACCCGGCACCCCCGAGACCATCATCATCGAAGAAAAGCGCGACCGGCCCTGACCGATCGGGCCCCGCTTTGCGGCCGGGCGCAGTTCATGGCAGAATAGGCGATTGTGCCGCTGCAGGACTCTGCCACAGGGGAACCTGCTTTGTGCGGCGCACATCCTCATACTGATTGCTTCGAATGAAGCACCTAGCGTAGTCGACCTGTGGCGGGTACAGAGAGCGAAACAACATGCATATTCTCGACGCAGTAGATGCCCCATCACTGAAGAAGGATCTTCCTGACTTCCGTGCGGGCGACACCGTCAAGGTTCACGTCAACATCATTGAGGGAACCCGCTCTCGTATCCAGGTCTTCCAGGGAGTCGTCATCGGCCGCTCCGGCGAAGGCGTGCGCGAAACGTTCTGCGTTCGCAAGGTCAGCTTTCAGATCGGCGTCGAGCGTACCTTCCCGGTGCACTCCCCGGTCATCGACCACATCGAGATCGTGACCCGCGGCGACGTTCGTCGCGCCAAGCTGTACTACCTGCGCGACTTGCGCGGCAAGAAGGCCAAGATCAAGGAAAAGCGCTAACTCTCGCGCCAACCAAAGATCCAACCGGATTCTTCACTGAGCTCCCCATCACCTAAACTGATGGGGAGCTCAGGCGGTTAAATGACAGATGAAGTGCTCGCCTCCAGGTCCGATCATCGGGTGACAGGGTCGAAGAAGTCTCGCAGTAAGAAGGCGCCCAGCAAGAAGCGCAGCGTCTTACTGTTCATCCGCGACCTCCTGATCATTTTCGTCGTCGCACTGCTCATCTCCTTCCTGATCAAGACCTTCCTGATCCGGTCGTTCTATATCCCCTCCGGGTCGATGGAGAACACCCTGCAGATCAACGACCGCATCATCGTGAATCAGCTCGAACCCAAGCTGATTCCGATCAAGCGCGGCGACGTCATCGTGTTCAAGGATCCGGGCGGATGGCTGCTGCCGCAGGCCGACGTGGTGCAAAACCCGATCGTGGCCGGCGCTGACTGGCTCCTCTCGGTCGTGGGGCTCTCGGCACCAGACAGTAACGACCACCTCATCAAACGCGTCATCGGGCTGCCCGGCGACCATGTCGTATGCTGCAACGCGCTCGGCCAGATGAGCGTCAACGACATTCCGCTCGACGAGTCGGCCTACGTGCTGCTGCCGGCGGGAGACACAAAGGTCTCCAAGGACGACTTCGACGTCACCATCCCGGCGGACTCGCTCTGGATGATGGGCGACAACCGCTACAACTCCAAGGATTCTCGTTACAACGGCGATACCGCAGGGAAGGGTTACGTTCCGGTCGAGAACGTGGTCGGTCGAGCCCTCGTCGTGAGTTGGCCGTTGGCACGCTGGGCCTGGCTGGATGACTACCCCGATGTGTTCCGCGAGGTGGAACAAGCCGACAAGGGCTCCGAGTAGTGGCGGTGTCCGACCCCACCCTCGAGGTGGAGTTCGACCTGCTGCGCACCGGCGCACGCTTCGTGATCGGCTGTGACGAGGTGGGCCGCGGCGCCCTCGCCGGGCCGGTGGCCGTAGGATTCGCCGCGGTGAACGCATCCGTTCTGACCATGCCGGTGGGACTGCGCGATTCCAAGATGCTCAGCGAATCGCGCCGAGAACGGCTCGCGCCGCTCGCGTCGGCCTGGGCGACGCACTCGGCCGTCGGGCTCGCCTCGGCCGCCGAGGTCGATGAGCTCGGTATCATCACTTGCCTCGGGCTGGCCGGTAAGCGTGCCCTGTCCGATCTGCACGCACAGGGTGTGGATGTGGCCGGCAGCATCGTGCTGCTCGATGGCAGTGACGACTGGCTGAACAAGGCTTTGGCCACCCCGTTGAACGTCGTGACCCGCATCAAAGCCGACCGGGATTGCGGGTCGGTGGCGGCGGCATCCGTTATTGCCAAGGTGCACCGCGACCACCTGATGATTGCCGCACACGACGACACTCCCGGCTATGGCTGGGCGTCGAACAAGGGCTACGGCAGCGCGGCACACATGAGCGCGATCAACCTGCTTGGGCCGAGCCCTCTACACCGAAAATCGTGGCTCAAAATCTCGGCGTAAGATGAGATCACCATGGAAGAAGACGAATTCGAGGACTACGACCGCGAGGTCGAGTTGGCCCTGTACCGGGAATATCGAGACGTCGTTGGTCAGTTCCAGTACGTCGTCGAAACCGAACGACGCTTCTACCTCGCGAACGAGGTTGAACTGGTGCGCCGCGACACGGAACACGATTTCTACTTTGAACTGACCATGAAGGATGTCTGGGTCTGGGATGTCTACCGCTCCGATCGATTCGTGAAATCGGTGCGCGTGCTCACCTTCAAGGATGTCAACGTGGAAGAGCTCGCGTCGAAAGACTTCGAACTTCCCAAGGAACTTGCGCTCGACGAGTAAGGAATGACTCCGGGGCCTCGGGTGGCCGGACAAGGCCAACGAAGGTTTAGGAAGGCAACCCTGTGATCCAGGACGCTGATCGTGCCCGTGCTGTGTGGAGCAACCGCGAGGCTCTCGCTGAGGCGATGATTCCCCTGATCGGGCGCCTCTACCGGGACAACACCGTGGTGACGAGCGTGTATGGGCGCGGTCTGGTCAACAAATCGGTCGTCGGCCTGCTCAAAGCACATCGCTTCGCCCGTCACATAGCGGATGTCGAGCTTCCGCTCGAAGAGACCCTCCCCATTCTGCAGGCCATCGACGGCCTCAATCTGGGGGCGGCGTCAATCGACCTCGCTCGCCTCGCGCTCGGTTTTCGCGAGCAGGACGACCGCGTCACCCTGGAAGAATACCTCCGCGCTGAACTCGCCGACGTCGTCGGCCAGCACGGACTCGACGGTCGCACCAGCACCGACGTCGTGCTCTACGGTTTCGGCCGCATCGGGCGCCTGCTCGCGCGCATCCTGATCGAACACGCCGGCGGTGGGCAGGGCCTGCGCCTGCGCGCAATTGTCGTGCGCCGCGGCTCGGCCAACGATCTCGTCAAACGGGCCAGCCTGCTGCGCCGCGACTCGGTACACGGCCCGTTCGAGGGCACGATCACCATCGACGAGGAGAACAACACCATCCTCGCCAACGGCACCCTCATCCAGGTGATCTACTCCGGCGACCCGGCCAGCGTCGACTACACCCAGTACGGCATCCACGACGCAATTGTCGTTGACAACACCGGCAAGTGGCGCGACGAAGAAGGCCTGTCCCAGCACCTGAAATGCCCCAGTGTCGCGCGGGTGCTGCTCACGGCGCCGGGCAAGGGCATGCTGAAGAACATCGTGCACGGCATCAACCACACCGACATTCTGCCGACCGACCGCATCATCACCGCGGCGTCCTGCACCACGAACGCGATCACACCGGTGCTCAAGGCCGTCAACGACCGCTTCGGCATCATCGACGGCCACGTCGAGACGGTGCACTCGTTCACCAATGACCAGAACCTCATCGACAACTTCCACTCCGGAGACCGCCGCGGGCGTTCGGCAGCTCTCAACATGGTCATCACGGAGACCGGCGCGGCCAAGGCCGTGGCGAAGGCACTGCCTGAGCTGGCCGGCAAGCTCACCGGCAACGCGATCCGCGTTCCCACGCCCGACGTGTCGATGGCCATTCTCAACCTCAATCTGGCTCTCCCCACCGACAAGGACGAACTCAACACCTACCTGCGCACGATGTCGCTGCACTCCTCGCTGCATCGCCAGATCGACTTCATCGATTCGCCCGAGGTGGTCTCCAGCGATTTCCTCGGCTCGCGGCGCGCTGGCATCGTCGATGGCCTCGCCACGATCGTCACCGACCAGAAGGTCGTGCTCTACGTCTGGTACGACAACGAATACGGCTACAGCTGCCAGGTGATTCGGGTACTCGAGGAGATGTCCGGCGTGCACGCGCCGATCTTCCCGGCCATCGTGGTCGAGGCCCTCGAGCCGGTCGCCTAGGACCCCGAGCTTTCCGGGCCCGGGCCCGGAAAGTGGGCCCATGATCTGCCATGGGCCCACTTTCGTGCGGTGGGCCTGGGGGTGTGCTCGCGTTCCGCTGGCGGCCCGCGGAGTCGGCGGGTCACCAGCTCCTCGTTCAGACATCGAGGGTAAGCAGGGAAGCCCCGAATAAGGCGCGCGGGACTTCCTTGCTTACCCTCGAAACTCGCAACTCCGCGGGGAATCCGCCGCCGCTACTTCGCGGCTGGCCTAGGGGCGGGGTTCGCAGATAACCACGGGGATGTCGCGGTCGGTCTTCGTCTGGTAATCTCCGTAGCCGGGGTAGGCGGCGATGATGCGAGGCCACAGCTCGGCTTTCTCAGCGGATGTCGCGGTGCGCGCCCGAAACGGCCGAGTCACCCCGCGAACGGTCAGCTCCACATCGGGCTGGGCCACGAGATTGCCGTACCAAAACGGATGCCGGTCGTCGCCTCCCTTGGACGCCACGAGCACATACCGCCCACCGCCCTGTACCGGCGCCGTGAGCATCGTCGACCGACGCTTCCCGCTGCTGCGGCCGATCGTGTGCAGCTCGACAGCCGCCATGGTGCCGATGGTCCAGCCGACGCGTCCGCCGGAGACGAAAAGCAGCATCCGGTGTACGCCGTTCATGGCGCGCATACTCAGATCGGTCAGCCGGTTCTGCACAGTCATAGGCCCAGCGTACGTCGCGTCGGGCGTTAGGTTGGAGAAATGACTCCAGCAACAATGCTCAGCACGATTCTTCGCGACGCCGGCGCAGCGCGGCCCTACGCCGAGAGCCGTCCGTTGACGCTCGAACAGATTCCGGTTCCGGCGCCGCGCGCCGGTGAGGTACTCGTGCGCATCGAACGCGCCAGCCTGTGCCACTCCGACCTCTCGGTCATCGACGGGTCACGCATTCGGCCGCTGCCGATGGCGCTCGGTCACGAGGCCGCCGGCACTGTGAGCGCACTCGGTGACGGCGTCGACGATCTGGCCGTCGGCGATCGGGTCGTGCTGGTGTTCGTGCCGAGCTGCGGTGACTGTCGGGCCTGCCTGGCCGGGCGCCCGGCGCTCTGCCACCGTGGTGCAGAGGCCAACGGAACGGGTGACCTGCTACACGGCCCGGCCGTGCTGGCGAGCGCGGCGGGGGAGCGCATCAACCACCATCTCGGAGTCTCCGCCTTCTCGCAGTACGCGGTTGTCGCCCGCGAATCGGTGGTGCCGATCGACCAGGACGTACCGTTCGACGTGGCCGCCATGTTCGGCTGCGCCGCCCTCACCGGCATCGGCGCCGTGCTGAACACCGGCGCCCTCACGTCAGACCAGTCGGTGATCGTGTTCGGACTCGGCGCGGTCGGCCTGATGGCCGTCATGGCGGCCGCCCAGGTGGCCGGCACCACCGTGATCGCGATCGATCCGCTGCCCGAGAAACAGGCGCTGGCCCTCCGCTGCGGTGCCGATCAGGCCGGCTCGCCCGACCAAGCGGCCGACCTCGTGCGTGAATACGCGGGCGACGGCGTCGACCTCGCCATCGAGGCCGTCGGCAGTGCCCGGGTGATGGAGGCCAGCCTGGCGCTGCTCACCCGCGGCGGAGCGCTCGTCTCTGTGGGCCTGCCGCATCCCGAGCAGACCATCAGCACCCCGGCGCTGCAGTTCGCCGGGCTGGGCCGCCGGCTTCTCGGCTCGTATATGGGTGACTCCGTGCCCGGCCGCGACATTCCGGCCTACCTCAAGCTGTGGCGGGACGGCAAGCTGCCGGTCGAACTGCTGCACACCGATACCCGGCCGCTGGCCGAACTCAACGAGAGCCTGGACGCGCTTGTCGCCGGCGAGGTCGTGCGCCGACTGTTCGTCATGCACGAGGAATAGCCCGTCCTCCACAGGTACCAGGGCCGCGCGACTGTCCACGAATGTGGCGGCGGCCCACCCGCGGCCGTGCGTGATCGCGCACTCTGGTCTCGGAGGCACTCGTGGCGCGCAAAGACGAACTCGGCAAACTCGGCGAAGACCAAGCCGCGCTCTTTCTTCAGGGTGCCGGCTACACCATCCTCACCCGCAACTGGCGGTGCGCAGAGGGAGAGATCGACCTCGTCGTGCAGCGGGGCGCTGCCGTGGTCTTCGTCGAGGTGAAGACGCGCAGCAGTCTGAGCTTCGGGCATCCGTTTGAGGCGATCACCGTGAAAAAGCTGTCCCGAATGCGTCGTCTCGCCGCCGCGTGGTGCGTGGCGGCCGAGCGATGGCCGCGCCAGATTCGACTCGATGTCATCGCGGTGATCGCCCCGCGGGGCCGCGACCCGGTCATTGAACACCTCGAGGGCGTGTTCTGATGGGAATCGCCCGCACCCACGCCGTCGCCCTGCTGGGCTTGACCGGAGCTCTGGTCGAGGTCGAGGCCGACATCTCGGCGCAGCTGCCCGGCATGATCCTGATCGGACTGCCCGACGCCGCCCTGTCGCAGGCGACGCAACGGGTGCGCGCAGCGGCCGCCAACAGCGGATGCCCGCTCACCGTTCACCGCCTCACCATCAATCTGTCGCCGGCCGCGTTGCCCAAGCACGGCGCCGGCTTCGACCTCGCGATCGCTCTGGCCTGCCTCGCCGCTGACAGCACCGTTTCGGGCGAATCGGTCGGTAAGGTCGTGCATTTCGGCGAGCTCGCCCTTGACGGCCGGCTGCGGCCAACGCCGGGCATTCTTCCCGGGGTGATGACGGCCGCCCGCCTCGGTCACACCACGGTGATGGTGCCGATCGGCAACGAGGCCGAGGCCCGACTCGTGCCCGACGTCCGCGTGATCGGTGTCACGTCGCTGCGCGATGCGGCGATCTTTCACGGCGCCCAACTGCCCCCGATACCGGTTGAGCCGATTCTGGCCGCAACAGTGCCGACCGACCTGATGGCCGAGCCCGACCTGGCCGATGTGATCGGCAACGACGACGCCATTTTGGCCCTGCAGATTGCCGCCGCCGGCGGGCATCACGTGTTTCTGCTCGGCCCGCCCGGAGCCGGTAAGACAATGCTGGCGGCCCGCCTGCCCGGGCTGTTGCCCGACCTCGATCCGGCGAGCTCGCTCGAGGTCAGCTCGCTGCGCTCGCTCAGCGGCCTGGGACTGGGCGAGCTGATCACCCGGCCGCCGTGGGAGGCACCCCATCACACCGCGACGGCCGCCGCCATGGTGGGCGGTGGCAACGGGCAGATTCGGCCGGGGGCCGCGTCGCAGGCCTCGCACGGAGTGCTATTTCTCGATGAGGCTCCCGAATTCGCCTCGCCGGTCCTCGACGCCCTGCGTCAGCCCCTCGAATCGGGCTGGATCAGCATTCACCGCGCCAATGCCGTGGCTCATTTTCCGGCGCGGTTTCAGCTCGTGATGGCGGCCAACCCATGTCCGTGCGGGCAATATGGCGCTGGCGACCTGAGCTGTAGCTGCCCGCCGAACGCCCGGCGCCGCTACCTCGCCCGCATCTCCGGGCCGTTGCTTGACCGCATCGATATTCAGCTCAACGTCAAACGCATTACCGCCGCCCAGTTGCGCCTGGCCGCCGGCACGCAGCGGATGACGAGTGTCATTGCCCGGGAGCGGGTGGTCACTGCCCGGGCGGCCGCGGCGGAGCGACTTCGTAGCACAGCCTGGAGCCTGAACTCTCAGGTTCCAGGCCCCTGGCTCCGCGGCGCGGCGGTGCGCCTGGCCTCGAGCACCACCGCCGGCCTCGACCGGGCGCTTGAACGTGGCGGAATCACGATGCGCGGTTACGACCGGGTGCTGCGCATCGCGTGGACCCTGGCCGACTACGACGGTCTCACCATTCCCGGCCCTGACCAGGTCGGCCAAGCTCTCTATCTACGCAAAGGAATATCATCATGACGCTGTTCGGGCTCGACGAAACCCGGGTGAGTCAGCTCACTGCGGGCGTACGCCGTGGAATGCCGGTTGACGCTGGCGACAACGCTGGCTCCGCCGCGGCCGGCGAGGTATTCGCCCGCGCGGCCTGGTCGGGCATTGCCGAACCCGGTGACGGTACGGCGGGCCTGCTCGTGGCGAGCCTTGGCGCGAGCGTGGCCCTGACCGCCATTCTCGAGTCGTGGAGTCCGGTGCGCATCGGCGCGCTCGTGCGAGACGCGCTCAGCGAAGACCCGGATGGGCCCGATATCGTCTTTGCGGCCGGTCCCAGCGCCGATCCCACCGAAGCGGATGCCGCCACCAGCGCCGAGCTGGAGCTGGCCCTCGACGCGGGGCTGCAACGCTGGCGGCCGCGGCTCAACTCGGGTGACGTCATCCGCTCGCTGCAGCAAGCGGCCCGTGTCGATGCCCGGCTGCTGCTGGCCACGGATGCCCTGTGGCCGTCATCGCTCGGCGACCTCGAACAACATACGCCGCTCGCATTGTGGTGGCGCGGCGTACCCGGCGCCCTGGCCGCGCTCCCAAACTCGATCGCGCTGGTCGGCGCCCGGGCCGCCACCGGGTATGGGGAGCACATCGCCATGGAAGCCTCGGCCGGGTTGGTCGACCGCGGTTTCGCGGTCGTCTCCGGCGCCGCCTATGGCATAGACGGGATGGCCCATCGGGCCGCACTCGCGAGCGACGGCGTAACGGTGGCCTTTCTGGCCGGGGGAGTCGACCGGTTCTACCCGAGTGGCCACGACTCCCTACTCACCCGAATCGTGGCCTCCGGGGCTGTGATCTCCGAACTGCCGTGCGGCGCGGCACCCACCAAATGGCGCTTTCTGCAGAGAAACCGGTTGATTGCCGCAGCGAGTGCTGCGACGGTCGTACTGGAGGCCGGCTGGCGGTCGGGCTCCCTCAACACGGCCGGACACGCGTCCGCGCTGGGCCGGCCGCTCGGTGCCGTACCGGGGCCGATCACGAGCCCCACCTCGGCCGGCTGCCACCGTCTCATTCGCGAGTTCGCCGCGGTCTGCGTGACCAGCCCGACCGAGATGGCCGAGCTCGTCGGGGAACGATCGATCCAGGTACCCCTCGACTTTGCTGTCACCGATGCCGGGCCTGGCCCGATACCGCGCACGAGCGACCAGATCCGTGTGTTCGATGCCCTGAGCGGGCGCTCGCCGCGCACGGTCGCCGACCTGTCGCGTCGGGCCGGGCTGTCAACTGCGGCGGTGCGCGGTGCCCTTGGCGGGCTCGATCTCGACGGGGCCGCCCAGGAGAGGGAAGCCGGCTGGGTGCGGCGGGCGTAGGGCCAGAGCGCCCATTGAGCCCAAAGGGACAGGGGCCGAGAACTGTGCGTCAGTCGCGATCTTCGGTCCAGCGGTGCGGTGCCGTAACCGGTGGGGTAACCGCGGTCGCGGCCGGCCGCTTCTCCGTACCGGTGTCTGCGGCAGCATCCACGGCCGCGCAGGCCCGCGCCACTGCGGCGAGGGAGAGCGCGACGTCCGCGGCATCCGTCGACCAGTTGCTCACCGAAATGCGCAGGATGTCTCGGTCGTGCCAGCGCGACCCCGACATCCAGGCGGAGCCGTCGGCAATGAGTTGCTGGGTCACTCGTCGGGTGCGATCGTCGCTGCCGAAACTCACACACACCTGCGTGAACACGACCTCGTTGAGCACCTCAACGCCCGGCATGGCCCGAAGTCCTTCGGCCAGGGCCCCGGCATTCGCCGCGAGACCATCGACCAGAGCAATCGTGCCGGCGCGGCCAAGGGATCGAAGCGCGGCCCAGACCGGAACGCCTCGCGCCCGACGGGACAACTCGGGCACCTTCTCGAACGGGTCGCCGGGGCTCCGACGTTCGCCTGAAGCATCCGCGGCGATGAGGTAGCTGGTGTGAACGCCGAAGACTCGTCGCACCACGTCGGGCCGCGCCACGATCGCCACCCCGCAGTCGTAGGGAACATTGAGGGTCTTGTGGGCGTCGGTCGCCCAGGAATCGGCCCGTTCCAGACCGGTCAGCTGGTCCTGGAACCGCGGACTGGCCGCAGCCCACAGGCCGAACGCGCCGTCGACATGCACCCAGGCTCCGTGCTGGCGGGCCACGTCGATCGCTGCGCCCATCGGGTCCGATGCTCCTGAATGCACGTTGCCGGCCTGCAGGCAGACGATGGCGGGGCCGGAGCCGGCGCGCAGGAGCTCGGCGAGGGCGTCGGGCCGTAACCGCCCCTCATCGTCGGCGTCGACCACGATCGGCGCACCGAGACCGAGGTAGCGCAGGGTCAGATCGATGACCTCGTGACGCTCGGAGCCCACGAAGACCCGTACCCGGGGAGCGCCGGTCAGCCCGTACCGGTCGAGCTCCCACCCGGCCTGCTCGAGCACCCACTGCCGACCGGCGGCGAGGCCGACGAAATTGGCCATGGTCGCGCCCGTAGTGAATCCGACATCCGCTCCTGGCGGCAGCCCCAGCAGGTCGAGTAGCCAGCCAGCGGCGGTCTCCTCGAGCACGGCGGTTGCGGGAGTGGCGAACCGCATTCCGGCATTCTGGTCCCATGCGGTGACCAGCCAATCGGCCGCGAGGGCCGCCGGCAGGGTTCCGCCGATGACCCAGCCGAAGAACCGGCCGGACGGCATCGCCATCAGCCCGGGTTCGGCGAAGGACGCCAGTTCATCGATGACGTCTGCCGCGGGAGTCGGGTCCGGCGGCAGTGGGCCGGCCGACAGGGCGGCCAGGGTGTCGGCGTCGACGCGGGGGCCGACCGGGCGGGAAGGGAGCGACGCAAGCCAGGCTTGGGCGTGCAGCAGCGCACGTTCCAGAGCCTCGGAATGGGCGTCCGGCTGGGCAGACATGGCGCCATGATAGCCCGCTCATCCGGCCTTGTCGCCGGTCGGTGACGGGGTTACTGTAACCCGCAACATCGCCAATCGCCCCACCCTGTCGACTGTCAGCATTCTCAGAGAAGTGGATGTCATGAGCGCATCAGTATCCGTCCAACGTCGAGGTCTCGGCTTCACACTGACCGTTCTAACCGTTGGAGCGGCCGTCCTGGCCTCCGCTCCGGCGGCGCTCGCGTCGACCGTGATGAGCGCACCGGGCACGCTGAGCCAGCCGACCGCGATTCAGCCCGCAGCCAGCCAGTTGACCGCGACGCCGATTCCCACCATCAGCGGAATACCGCAGGCCGGTCGGCGGCTGACCGCCTCCCCGGGCACCTGGAAACCGGCACCGGTAACGCTGTCCTACCGCTGGAAGGTGAATGGTGTGGCGGTTCCGGGCGCCTCGGCATCCACTTTCACTCCCTCCAACACCCAGGTGGGCAAGCGCGTCACCGTCACCGTCAGCGGCATCAAGACCGGGTATCAAACAGTCTCGAAGACGAGCGCATCGACCAGGCCAGTCGCGCCGGCCACGATCGCCGTCGGTGCCAATCCGCGCGAGCTCGTCGTGACGAAAAACGGCCGCTGGGCATACGTCGCCAACGCCGGGGCCCGCACAGTCTCGGTGATCGACACGGTGTCCGGCAAAGTAGTTGCGACCATACCGCTGGGCGGCACCCCCCGAGCCCTCGCAGTATCGACCAACCAGAAACAGGTGTTCGTGAGCACCTGCAGCGACGAAAAGATCTACGCCCTGAACATTGCCACAAACACGGTCGCCTATTCCTTCAAGACCGGCGCGTGCGGTGACCTCGTCGCCACCCCCGACGGCAAGTCGCTTTACATCGGGGGTTCGCCCTCTCTGTTCGATATCAGCGTGGCGACCATCGCCACCCGTTCCCTCGCCGAGCCGATCTTCACCGGTGCCCCGGTCGGTGAACTAACTCCGAGCGCTGACCGCAAGAAGGTCTACCTGAGCAACGGCGACGACTACGGCGTGCTGATCATCGACACGGCCGCGCCCCAGGGACCGCTGGGGGAGTTCAACACCTCGCACCCGCCGATCGCGTCGGCACCGTCGCCCGACGGTAAGACGGTCTACGCGAGCCTGGGTCGTGACCTGTTCACTGGGCCGTCGAATGCCGTGGAGGTCATCGACACCGCCACTAACCGGGTGCGGGCCAGCATCGCCATCACCGCCCCCGGCGCCCTGACGGTGAGTCCGGACGGAACGAAACTCTATGTTCTGTCCACCGAGAGCAACACCGTCGTAACGATCAGTACCGCGACAAACCGGGTGCTCAGTCGTATTCCGGTCGGGCGTACCCCGACGAGCCTCGCGGTCACGCCCGACGGCAGCAAGGTGGGCATCACCAATTACGACGACGATACGGTGTCGGTGCTGCCGGTGTTCTGACTCGGCTGTCAGTGGCTGCCCGTAGTCTGAAGACCGACGAAAGGTGATTCATGGCAGCCGTGCAGCTGGGTCAGTACGCGCCCGCCGAGAAAATTTTGGTGCATGTCAGTGACACCCATTTTCTGGGCGATGGCGCCGCGCCGTACGGAGCCGTCGACACCGACCAGACCGTGCATCGTGCCTTCGAGCAACTGCGCCGTTCAGGCATTCGCCCCGACGCCCTCATCCTCACCGGTGACGTCGCCGATCGGGGCGAAGCGGGTGCCTACCGCCGCATTCGCGGCATCGTCGAGGCCGCCGCTGGCGAGTGGGGCGCGGCGATCGTCTGGGTGATGGGAAACCACGATCAGCGCCAACCGTTTCGTACCGAGCTCCTCGGCGAGACGTCATTGGGCGGCGCTGGGCAGTCGGTCGATCAGGAGCCCGTCGACCAGGTGCTGGATCTCGACGGCCTGCGCGTCATAGCCCTGGACACGAGCGTTCCGGGCTATCACCACGGTGAGATCACCGATGCCCAGCTCGACTGGCTGAGCACGGTTCTGTCCACACCGTCCCCGTTCGGGTCAATTCTGGCCCTGCACCACCCGCCGATTCCCACCCCGCTGCCGTTGATGAGCGTGCTCGAACTGCAGGACCAGCCGCGACTGGCCGCTGTTCTGGCGGGCAGTGATGTGCGGGCCATTCTCGGCGGGCACCTGCACTATTCCACCCAAGGTCTGTTCGCCGGTATCCCGGTATCAGTAGCTGCGGCCACCTGCTACACGATGGACCTCGGCGCCCCCGCCCGCGAACTCACCGGAGTGAACGGCGGTCAGACGCTCAACCTCGTTCACGTCTACACCGACCAGATCACCCACTCCCAGCTGCCGATCGGAGAATTCGCCGCCGTCACACAGTTTTCGGCCGCCTACGTCGATCAGCTGGCCGAGCTCACACCGGAAGGCCGTCGGGAAGCCTTTTCTCGCCAGCAGTGAAGGGAACGACCGGGTGCAGCTGAACGACGACATCGATGAGTTTCTGCTCTACCTCAGCGCCGAGCGCGGCTACTCGACGCATACGGTGAGGGCCTACCGCACTGACCTGAACCAACTGGCCGGGTTTGCCCGCGACCGCGGCGCTACGGCATCCGCTGATCTGAGTCTCGAACTTCTGCGGGAATGGCTGTGGGTGGACACCCAGGCCGGCCTGGCGCGGGCTACCCTGGCCCGTCGGTCGGCGGCGGCGCGCAGCTTCACCGCGTGGCTGGCGCGCAGCCACGACGACAGCGCTGACCCGGCGGCACGCCTGCGCTCGCCGAAGCCGGGACGCACCCTGCCGCGGGTCATCACCCACACCCAGATGACCGAGCTGCTCGATCTGCTGACGGCCCGCGCCGCCGGGGGAGAGGCCCTCGCGCAGCGTGATCTTACGATCGTCGAGCTGCTTTACGCCTCGGCGCTGCGCGTTTCTGAGCTCGTGGGCCTCGACCTGTCCGACGTCGACCTGGATCGGCTGACCGTGCGGGTCACCGGCAAGGGCGCCAAGGAACGCGTGGTTCCGTTCGGAGTACCGGCGCAGCGCGCCCTCATCGAGTACCTGCGCCAGGCTCGACCCGCACTTCTCGCACACGCCGAGACGCCGCCCCACATCGCGACGGCACCGAATGCCGCCGCGTTGTTCCTGGGCCGCACAGGCCAACGCCTCGGCGTACGCGGCGTCTACCGACTCGTTGCTGCCCTGCTCGACGCAATCCCCGGAACCGGTCCGGCCGGACCGCACGCCCTGCGCCACACCGCCGCCACCCACCTGCTCGACGGCGGAGCCGACCTGCGCGCGGTGCAGGAGCTACTCGGCCACGTCAGCCTCGGCACCACCCAGATCTATACCCACGTCTCGGCGGAACGCCTGAAAGCGAGCTACGGGCTCGCGCACCCCCGCGCCTGACCCCGACGGCGCGGTCGCCGTGCGCGGTCGCCCTCAGGGCACGACGCTGTCAGGGCACGACGCTGTCAGGGCACGACGCTGTTATGGCACGGAGGGCAACAACACCGCGCGCGGCACATTCCCCAGGAAGAGCAGCGGCGACACGTACCACCCGTGCTGACGAACACCGAGGTGCAGGCACCCGGGCGGGCAGTGACCGCCGCTCGCGACGGTGCCGATCAGCTGCCCGGCCCGAACCTGATCGCCCACCGCGACCACGGCGTCCACCGGCTCGACCGTGGTGATCACATCGTCCGGCTGCATGATCGACAGCACCGACCGATCGACGACCCGGCCCGCAAAGGACACCACGCCCTCGTGGGCGGCAAAGACCTTCTCGTTCGCCGCGGCCGCCAGGTCGATCCCGCGATGGCCGCCGGAATACTGTGATTCCGGCGCCACAAAACCCCGGATCAACCGGTGAGGTTCCGCGAGCGGCCAACGCCAGGCATTCGTTATGGTCGCTGCGGCTGACGGAGAAGTTCCCGCTGACACGGCGTCCGATGCCGGCCCAGCACCAAACACGACGATCACGGTAACGAGAGCGGATGCCGCCAGCGCGCGCAGGTTCTGCATGCCCCCACCCTGCCGCCGGGCTTCCGCCGCCGTCGGGGCTTGGCTGCATCGGAGTATATCTTCACAGGTCAGGTCCTGTGGAGGAGGCGGTGACACAGCACGGTCGCCCGCGCACTCCCCGCGGTGATATGCTATCCACAGCAGCGCTTTGTGCGCTGACTACGCGTGCCCATTTGGCCGCCATGTCCAATCGGTCCCGTCTCACGAGTATCCAGCGTGAACAGGTCGGACGTGCGCCGGGCACCAGGAGTGATGATCGACCGATCATTGCACAAACCGATTGGTGTGGCCTCTCGAGGCCTGCATCAGAACAGGAGTACGGCACATGGCCGTCGTAACAATCCGCCAGCTGCTCGACAGCGGCGTGCACTTCGGGCACCAGACCCGCCGTTGGAACCCGAAGATGAAGCGTTTCATCTTCACCGAGCGTTCCGGCATCTACATCATCGACCTGCAGCAGTCGCTCGGTTTCGTTGACAAGGCCTATGACTTCGTCAAGGAGACGGTTGCCCACGGCGGCACCATCCTCTTCGTCGGCACCAAGAAGCAGGCCCAGGAATCCATCTCGGAGCAGGCGCAGCGCGTGGGTCAGCCCTACGTCAACCAGCGTTGGCTCGGTGGACTTCTCACCAACTTCCAGACCGTTTCCAAGCGTCTGGCCCGCATGAAAGAACTCGAAGAGCTCGACTTCGAAGACACCGCCAAGAGCGGTTTCACGAAGAAGGAAATGCTCATCAAGAAGCGCGAGCTCGTCAAGCTGCACAAGAGCCTCGGCGGAATCCGCAACCTCACGAAGACCCCGTCTGCACTGTGGGTTGTCGACACCAACAAGGAGCACCTCGCCATTGACGAGGCGCGCAAGCTCGGTATCCCCGTCATCGCGATCCTCGACACCAACTGCGACCCCGACGACGTGCAGTACCCGATCCCGGGCAACGACGACGCCATCCGCTCCGTGGGCCTCTTGACCCGCATCATCGCGGACGCCGCAGCCGAGGGCCTGATCCAGCGTCACGCCAAGCCGGAGGCCGAAGTTGAGCCGCTCGCCGCGTGGGAAGCTGAACTGCTCCAGGCGTCCGACGCCGAAACCACCCCCGCGCAGTCTTCTGCGGAGACCGAGAAGGTTGCCGACGCTACCGTCGTTGCCGACGAGGCCGTCGTCGCAGAGCCCACCATCGCCGACGCAGTTGCCGAGGCCGACGTTGCCGCCGTACGGGCTGCCGTCGCTCCGGTAGCCGACGAGAACGTCGTCACCGACGAGACCAAGTAAGGAACCCGGTATGGCAAACTTCACTCTCGAAAACGTCAAGGCTCTTCGCGAGAACCTCGGCACCGGAATGGTCGACACCAAGAATGCCCTCGTTGAAGCTGACGGCGACATGGACAAGGCCATCGAGATCCTGCGTCTCAAAGGTGCCAAGGGCAACGCCAAGCGCGCTGACCGTTCCACCTCTGAGGGACTCGTCGCTGCCAAGGAAATCGGCACGACCGCGTACATGATCGAACTAGCCTGCGAGACCGACTTCGTCGCCAAGGGCGACAAATTCGTCGTTCTGGCCGACAAGGTTCTCGACGCGATCGCCGCCGCTGGCGCGACCACGGTCGAGGCCGGACTGGCAGCATCCGCTGGAACCCAGACCGTGGCAGAGCTCATCGACGGCGAAGCTGCCATCATCGGCGAGAAGTTCGAACTTCGCCGGGTGGCCGCCGTCACCGGCGAGTCGTTCTCGATCTACCTGCACAAGACCAGCAAGGACCTGCCCCCGCAGGTCGGCGTTATCCTGGGCTTCTCCGGCACCGATGTGGAGACCGCGCGCAGCGTGGCTCAGCACATCTCGTTCGCCAACCCCGAGTACCTCGCTGCGAGCGATGTTCCGGCCGATCTGGTCGAAACCGAGCGCAAGATCGTCACCGAGATATCGAAGAACGAGGGCAAGCCGGAAGCGGCACTGCCCAAGATCGTCGAGGGACGCGTCAAGGCCTTCCTCAAGCAGGTCGCCCTGTTCGAGCAGGACTACGCCAAGGACAACAAGGTGTCCGTTGCGAAGGTTCTCGACGATGCAAAACTGACCGTGTCGGGCTTCGCCCGGTTCAAGGTCGGCGCCTAACAATAAAGGTCGGAGGTCGGATTGCGAAAGCGATCCGGCCTCCGTTTTTGTGTGTGCCCCCGCTGGGGGGACACGCGCGTACTTGGTAGTTTGGTAATACCCCCTCTCGGAAGGCCCCGCACGACATGACTGACACGGCCAGCTCGCCAACAGCCCACACCAGCCCGACCGCGGTCGTCAAGAAACGACGGGTGCTCCTCAAACTCTCCGGTGAGGCATTCGGTGGCGGCGCCGTCGGCGTCAATCCGGATGTCGTCAGCTCGCTGGCCCGTGAAATCGCGGAGGGCGCCAAGCAGGTCGAGGTGGCCATCGTGGTCGGTGGCGGAAATTTCTTTCGCGGCGCCGAGCTCTCCCAGCGCGGCATGGACCGGGGCCGAGCTGACTACATGGGCATGCTCGGCACCGTCATGAACGCCCTGGCCCTGCAGGACTTTCTTGAACAGGCCGGCGCCGAAACCCGCGTGCAGTCCGCCATTTCGATGACCCAGGTGGCTGAGCAGTACATTCCGCGGCGCGCCGAACGCCACCTGGAGAAGGGCCGTGTCGTCATCTTCGGTGCGGGCGCTGGACTGCCGTATTTCTCCACCGATACCGTCGCCGCGCAGCGCGCCCTCGAAATCGACGCCGATGTGGTTCTCGTAGCCAAGAACGGCGTCGACGGCGTCTATTCCGACGATCCCCGCACCAACCCCGACGCCCAGAAGATTCACCACATCACCTACCTCGAAGCCCTGCAGCGCGGCCTCAAGGTGGTCGACTCCACCGCCTTCAGCCTGTGCATGGACAACCACATGCCCATGCAGGTGTTCGGCATGGCGCCGGAGGGCAACGTGACCGCAGCCATCCTCGGCACCGATTTAGGCACTCGCGTCTCCAACTAGAATTGTTCCACCACCAATAAAGGAGTCACCGTGATCGCGGATGTTCTTTCCGACGCCACTGCGCGCATGAACCGGGCCCTGGAGGCCGCCAAAGACGACTTTGGTACCGTGCGCACCGGGCGAGCCAACCCGCAAATGTTCGCGAAAATTCTGGTGAGCTACTACGGCACCCTCACGCCGCTCGAACAGCTCGCGTCGCTGCAGAACCAGGAAGCACGCACCATGCTGATCGGCCCTTATGACAAGGCAGCGCTGCGCGACATCGAGATCGCCATTCGCGACACCCCGAACCTGGGCGCCAACGTCGGCAACGACGGCACCACCATTCGCGCCACCCTCCCCGAACTCACCACGGAGCGCCGCAAGGAATTCGTGAAGATCGTCAAGGCCAAAGCAGAGGATGCCCGCATCTCGGTGCGCAACATTCGCCGCAAAGCCAAGGATGAGCTCGACGCGCTCAAGAGCGAGGTCGGCGACGACGAGGTCGGTCGTGCCGAGAAGGAACTCGAGCTGATCACCAAGAGCCACGTGGACGGCATCGACGACGCCTTCAAGCGTAAGGAAGCCGAACTCCTCGAGATCTAGGAGCTTCAGATGACTGAGAAACCGGAGAATGACCAGCCGCACAAACGCGGTCACGGTGTCAGTCGCGCCGAGTTCCGGGCGCAGGTGAAAACCACGCGCGCTGATTTCGAACGCCAGGTGCAGACCACCAAGGCCGATTTCGAACGCCAGGTGCAGGCCACACGGGCTCAACTCGATGCGACCAATGAACGCATTGAAGCGCGCACCGGGCGCAACCTCATTCTGGCCATCCTGATCGGACTGGTGCTCGGCGGCTCCATGCTGGTCAGCCTCATCATCATCAAGCAACTCTTCATGATCTTCGCGGTCGTGATCGTCGGCTTCTGTGCGTTTGAACTGGCCCAGGCCCTGCGGCATGCCGGACGCAACGTTCCGCGTATCCCCGTGATCATCTCGGCCATCACGATCGTTCCGGCCGCGTTCTATGGCGGGGCAACCGGCCAATGGCTGGTCATGCTCGGCGGCATCGTGCTGATTGGCCTGTGGCGTCTGGCCTTGCTGGTCGTTCCGTCGCACCGCGCCTCGGCCCGAGCCATCGTCGGCGACGTGGGCGGCGGCATCCTGATTCAGGTCTACGTGGTCTTTCTCGCGAGTTTCGCCGTGCTGCTCGTGGCCCAGGACCACGGACAGTGGTGGACGCTCGCCTTTCTGATCCTGGTCATTTCTGCCGACACGGGAGCCTACGTCAGCGGCCTCAACTTCGGCAAGCACCCGATGGCGCCCTCGATCAGCCCCAAAAAGACCTGGGAAGGCTTCATCGGGGCCGGCCTGATCTGCATGATTGCCGGTGTGCTGCTGTCGATCTTCATGCTCCAGCAGCCGTGGTGGTTCGGGCTGGTGTTCGGAGCCGTCATTCTGCTCACCGCCACCTTCGGCGACCTGGCCGAATCACTCATCAAGCGCGACCTCGGCATCAAAGACATGAGCTCCTGGCTGCCAGGGCACGGCGGTTTTCTGGACCGGCTCGACTCGATCCTGCCGTCGGCCGCTGCTGCCTACGCGCTCTACCTGGTGTTTGCATGACGGGCAAATTCTTCCCCGACGAACTTCGTACGAGACAATGAGGCTATGAGCACCATATTTCCCCGAGTGGGCAGGAAGTCTCTCGGCTACAACGTCACCCAGGTCGACGCGTTCCTGGCGGCCGCCCGACGCGCCTACGACCAGCCTGACCACTCGGGTAACGACCTCGATGCCGATACCGGTGTCGTGGAGTCCGTCGACGGGATCGCTGCCGGGGCCGAGAGCGCCGGCACCGAGACCGTCACCACACCGCCGCCGACCACGCATGACGAAGCTGGCGACGCCGATGGGGCCGAGGCGATCCACGCGATTGTCGCGGAGAAGGCTGAGGCGGAAGCGACCCGCACCGGTGCAGCATTGACGGCCGAGGGCATCCGTCACACCGCCTTCGCCATGCACAAGGGCGGATACTCACCCGAACACGTCGACGCGGCGCTGGAGCGGCTCGAAGACGCCTTTGCGGCTCGGGAGCGCGATCAGGCGACCCACGACCGGGGCGAGCAGGCCTGGATGGCTGACGCTGAGGGCACCGCCGACGTGATCGTGGCCCGGCTCAGCCGCACTCCCGGGCACCGTTTTACCCGCACGAGCGTGCTCGCTGTCGGCTATAAACGCGTGGATGTCGACCGCCTGGCGAACAAATTGGTGAAGTATTTTCAGGACGGTCGTGAGCTCACCGTTGACGAGGTTCGCACCGCCGTTTTTCGCCCTGAACGGGGAGGATACCGGGAAGCGCAGGTGGACCTCGTGCTCGACAGCGTTGTCGACGTTATGCTCGCGGTCCGGTGATTTGGCCTTGCGTTACTTGGTCGTTACCTAATTTGTCAGCTAAGGTCGACTACTAATGGGTAGGCATCTGCAAGTTATCGACACCGTCCCGGCCGCGGCCCGGCCGAAAGCTCGTCGAACCCGACGCCGGGTGAAACCCGCGCATTTCGTCTTCGGCTTCACCGCGGCCTGCGCCTTCGTTCTCGTCACCGTGGTCGACCCGTACTCCGGCGCCACGGCGTCACCGTATTTTCAAATCGCCGGCAGCACGACCGATACCGGGCCGGCCCAGGGTGTTCTCGTCGCCGGGAGCTACACCAACACCATCACCCGCGACGGTTATGCCGTTTCCGAGAAGCCCAAGCCGGTCCCGGTGGTCGTCGCCGTCGAGAAGAAATCGCAGAGCTTCACCGCTCCGTCGGCCGCCGTGCCTGATCCAGGCTCGGCCCAGGCGTACGCCTACGACGCCGTTGCCGCTCGAGGCTGGGGCGAAGACCAGTACAACTGCCTCGTCTCGCTCTGGCAGAAGGAATCAGGCTGGCGCGTCAATGCCCAGAACGGTTCGAGCGGAGCCTACGGGATTCCGCAGGCGCTCCCCGGCTCCAAAATGGCCACGGCGGGCGAGGACTGGGCCACGAACGCCGGCACCCAGATCGAATGGGGCCTGGGTTACATCACCGGCCGCTACGGCACCCCCTGCGGCGCCTGGGCCAAGTCGCAGGCCTCGGGCTGGTACTAGAGGCACGCCAGCTGGCGTTCGGCGCTAGGTGCGCACTTTAGACTGGAATCATGGCGCGCAGCAATCGACCCCGAGGCCGCAAAGCCCAGCAGCCGGCCGACGACGATGAAGCCGTAGACCTGAACCATCTGCTCGCGGGGTGGCGGCGCAGTGAGGTGCGGCGGGACGGCCTCTGGCACGTGCAGCCGGTTCCCGCGAAGCAGGCAGTCAAAACGTACCTGTGCCCGGGGTGCACCCAGGGCATCCTTCCCGGCACCGCACATATCGTCACCTGGCGCGGCGATGGAGTACTCGGCGACGACGCCGACCTGGCCAACCGGCGGCACTGGCACACCCACTGTTGGAAGATCAAATGACCCGCGAAAGTTCAGGAGAACCCGTGCCGGCTGATATTCGTGGTGGCATCGAACTGCCCGCGACCATCGAACACATCGAACTGCACACCAGCGACGGCCTCACCCTGGTCGGCGAACTGGCTACCCCGGTGGATCGTGCGCCGGTAGCCACACTGGTGACGCTGCATCCGCTGCCGACCGCCGGCGGTTTCATGGACTCGCACATTCTGCGGAAGGCCGCCAATCGGCTGCCCGCCCTGGCCGATCTGGCCGTGCTGCGCTTCAACACCCGCGGCACGTCATCGCCGCGCGGCACCAGCGAGGGTGATTTCGGTCATGGCCTCACCGAACGGGAAGACGTCGCCGCCGCGATGGCTCTCGTCGCCGAACGCCACCTGCCCAATCCCTGGCTGGTCGGCTGGTCCTTCGGCACCGAACTGGCCCTCAAATACGGCCTCGAGCATCCCATCCGCGGGGCCATTCTGCTGTCCCCGCCGTTGCACCGCACGACCAACGAGGAGCTGGCAGCGTGGGCTGGCAACGAACGCAAACTGGTCGCGCTGATCCCCGAATTCGACGACTACCTCAGGCCGGATGCCGCCCGCCTGCGGTTCGCCGGCGTTCCCGGAATGCGTCTGGTCGCTGTCGAGGGTGGCAAGCACCTCTGGGTGGGCGAGAATCTGACCCGTCGGGTACTTACCGAGATCGTCGCCACCGTCAACCCCGGCGTACTGCCGTTGCCGACCGAGTGGACCGCGCCGCTGCCCGCTGCCTCCTGAGGCAGGCCGTCGGGCGTCAGAGTTCGTTCTGGCGAGGGATGACGACCTGTTTGACGATCATGATGACCGAAGCGGCCACCGGGATCGCGATCAGCGCCCCGAGAATGCCGAGCAGGCTGCCACCGGCCAGAGCCGCGATCACGACGACCGCGCCCGGTACGGAGACGGCCCGGTTCATGATGTTCGGACTCAGAACGTAGGCCTCGACCTGCATGTAGATGAGGTAGTAGATCGCCGCGGCCAGCGCGGTCTGCGGCGAACTGCCGATCTCGGGAATCAGGCAGGTCAGCACGATGATGACCGAGCCTGAAATGGTACCGATGAGTGGAATCAGCGAAAGCAGGAAGGCGATGAACGCGAGCAGCGCCGGGAACGGCGCGCCGATGATCGACAGGAAGATGAAACTGAGCACGCCATTGACCGACGCCAACGCCGCCTGGCCGACGATGTAGCGGCCGACAGCCGTGGTGATCTGTTCGCTGAGGTCGGTGAACCGTTCCCGCTTGGACGCGGGAACCAACTGGTAGGTGGCGCGTTTCATGTTATTCAGCGAGGCCGTGAAGTACAGCGTGAGAATCAGGATGATGAGCCCGCCGAACAGGCCGTTGACGAAGGCCAAACCCGACTGCACGACCGTCGCCGTGATATTGGTGAGGTTTCCGCCCAGAAAATCGGTGATCGTCTTGGAGATCTCCCCGATGTCGAGGCCGGGGAACTGCTTTTGCAGATCGCTCAGAAAGGTCGAGCTGTTCACGGCTTTGACGAGCTCCGGAATGAGCTTGGACAGCTTGGAGACCTGGTCGACGATGATCGGAACGATCGCAAAGATGACGCCGGTGAGTACGCCGAGGACGGCCGCGACGACGATGAGGATGGCCGCCCAGCGGGGGAACTTCTTCTTCTCCAGCCAGGAGACCGCCGGGTCGAGGCCGAGCGCGATGAACAGCGCGGCCCCGACATAGATGATGATTGTCTGCAGCGTGATCACCGAGGTGATGATCAGTAAGCCCAGACCAACACCCAGAGTTCCGACGAGTCCGAACCGGAAGGCATTCTGAATTTTCACGTGTCGACTCCAGGAGTAGGGAATTACTCGGCTGCGACCCGTTCTGCCTGGGTCAAAACGCTGCGCAGGCTTTCAAAATAACCGGCAACGGCGTCGCGCTCAATCCTAATCTGCGACAGACGGTCTTCGGCGTCGGCAACGAGGGTGCGTGAGCGTGTCGTGGCGTCGGTGACGAGAGCTGTTGCCGTGGTGTGGGCGTCGCTGAGAATCCGCGCGGCGCTCTCTTCGGCGAGCTCCTTGTTGGCCTTGGCCTCTTCGCGCGCGCCGGCATCGAGCTGGTCGTTGAGGGTGCGCAGCTCGATGGTGCGTTCCGTTGTCTCGGTGAGCTGCCTGGCGGCATCCGCCTGGAACTTCTGCGTCTGCGCCACGGCTTCCTGGTGCCGGGCGAGGTGCTCCTGCTCGGCCTCGTCACGGCGGGCCTTCAGCTCCACGTCGAAGTCGGCGCGAGCCTGGTCGATCTCCCGGGCCAGGCGGCTCGCCTCGTGCTCGCCCTTCTTACGCGTGGCGGTGAGCTGGTTCTCCAGATCGATGCGGGCCTGCTCGGCCTCGGCCTCGGCGTCGATGCTGGCCTGCTGGTTCTCGCGGGCCAGATCGGCGGCGGCCTGCTCCACCTCGGCGGCCAGGGCGGCGCGGCCCTGTTCGATTTCGCGGGCCAGACCGGCACGCTTGCGATCGAGCTCGCGGGCCAGATCGGTCTGAGCCTGCTCGCGTTCGACCTCGGTCACCGCGTGTGCCTGTTCGACCTCACGGGCCAGGTCGATGCGCCCCTGCTCGATCTCGGCGGCGAGCAGGGTGTGCGCCTGTTCGGCGTCGTGGGCGCCGGCCAGTCGGGCCTGCTCGGACTCCCGGGCCAGATCGACCCTGGCCTGTTCGGTCTCGGCGGCCAGATCGACGCGGGCCTGCTCGGTTTCGCGCTGCAGGTCAGCCCGCTGTTGGTCAAGTTCCAGGGCTACTTCGGCGCGGGTGAGCTCGGTTTCGTGGGTCAGGCCGGCCGCGATCTCGCGGGCTTCGGTGGCCTCACGCTGGGCGACCACGCGTACTTCTGCAGCTTCACGATCGGCTTCAGAGCGGATGGCCGCCACCTCGCGCTTCACCGTGGCACGGGCTTCCGCGGCCTCGGTAGCGACAGCGCCGCGAATCAGGGAAGCACCACGAACCGCATCCTGAACGATCTGGGCCTGGTCGTCCTGGGCGCGGGCGCGCACGTCATCCGCTTCGACCCTGACGTCATCGAGCACCCGACGCGCCTTGACGGCGGCATCGGACAGGGTGCGTTCGGCCTGCTCCAGGGCATTCTGACGGAGCAGCTGCACTTCGTCAGTGGTGGCGGCCCGAAGTTTTTCGGCGTCGATATCGGCCTGGGCGATGACACGGGTGGACTGCTCTTCGGCCACGCGCAGGGTGTTTTCCAGTTTGGTTCCAAGTCCGGAGAACGTGGGGCTTCCAACCTCTTCGATCTCGGCGTTGAGATCGTCGATGCGCGCCGCCAGGCGCTTGACCTCGCGGCCGGCCTCGGCGTTCTGGGTGTTCGCTTGAATCAGTTCGCGACGCAGCGACTGGATAGCCTTGGCCACCTCGTCCTTGTCGTAGCCGCGAAATACCTGGGTGAAATCAGCTTCGTCGTCAGACACATTTACTCCTTACAGATGGGGCCCCGGCCCTCGATGGATCATGCATGACGGGGAACATTCCCAATTTTAGTGTCTCGCCGCCGTCGCGAGAACCCGCGCATCGGCTGTCGGGGCCTCGGCTGCTATTAGGCACCTTTCAGGTGAACGCAGTAACGTAGAAGGTCCGTGTCTGAGGACCTTCAGGCACGTGAGTCAGCCAGAGTGACTGAACAGTACCAACCAGACTGTACCGACCAGCTCAAATGCTGAAGGGTGATACGTGCGTTTTGTTCTTGCCATTGTGGCCTTCGTTCTTGCTGCCGTGATGATCGTTCTCGGCATCGCACAGCGCACGATCCTGCTCGAGCCCGCTTTCACGTCCCTGAGCTCGACCGTCACCGGCACGGCAAAGTACACCGTGATCGACCCGAGCGCCCTCGCGGCCTCCCCGGGCAGCCAGACCATCAACGTGCGCGGAGACGGGCCCATCTTCGTGGCCTACGGGCGGTCGGAAGACGTCGCGGCCTGGATCGGTGACGACTCATTCGCCACCGTCGGCCTGAGCGAGAAAACCGGTGAGCTCACCTCCGCCGTCACTGCGGCGGTCACGCGCGACGATTCTGAGGGGGCCTCGGGCGGAAGCGCAGGGACGGATGCTGCCACGACGGATGCCGCCGCCACGATAGTGAATCCGGCCGGCTCCGATCTGTGGCTCGAAGAATACTCCGGCACGAACTCCGTGACCACCACGCTGACCCTGCCGGAGGGCATCTCGGTGATCGTCGCGTCGGACGGAATCGAACCGGCGCCCGCCAGCATCCGTTTGTCGTGGGCGTCTGACAATTCGACCCCCTGGGCCGGCCCTCTGCTGGCCGGTGGTGCCTTGCTGCTGTTAGCCGGCCTGGTGCTCTACCTGCTGGCCCTGCTGCACCTGCGTCGCTCCCGTCGTCCACGCCGTAACGTTCCGCGCGGTCCCCGTATGCCGAGGCTGCCGCGCGCGCCGCGCCCGAAGGCGATCAAAGCCAGCCAGATCACATCGTCGCGACGAGGAATCGCTCGCCGAGTGGCTATCCTTCCCATGATCGTGGTCTCCGGTCTGGCCTTGAGCGGCTGTTCGGCCGATCTGTGGCCTGACTTCAGCACCGTCAGCACCGAAACCTCGACCCCAACGCCAACGCCGCAGTCCACCGATTCCGTCGAGGCGGCCGCGGAATTGCCGCCGCCCGCCGTGACCGTCTCCCAGCTCGAGACGATCATGAGCGAGATATCGCTGCTCACTGCGGACGCCGACGCGAACCTGAATACCGAGTCTCTCGCAACGCGATTCACCGGCCCGGCCCTGGAACAACGACTGGCCAACTACAAGATTCGCGCCGTCGATCCGGCCGTAGCCCCGCTCGTCGCTCTGGCGGGCGCCCCGCTCACCTTCACCCTGCCGCAACAGACGAATTCCTGGCCGCGAGTGGTCATGACCGTCATCCAGGATGAAAATGACCCCAGCATCCCCACGGTGGCGGTCATTCTCAAGCAGGAATCGCCCCGCACGAACTACCAAGTGGATTACCTGTTCGCGCTCGAGCAGTCGGCACACGTTCCGAAGGTCGCTCCGGCCATCGTCGGTGCTCCGGCCATCGCCCCCGACAACAAGCTGCTGTTGCTGCCGCCGGACGAACTGGCCGCCGCTTACGCCGACATCCTGGTGCAGGGCGAAGCCAGCCCCTCCTTCGGGCTGTTCGAGAGCGAGGGCGATAATTTCCGAGTGCAGGTCGCCGACCTGAACGCGGCCAAGATCGCCGCCCTGCCGTCGACCGCGTCGATCGAGTTCGCGGCCGCCGCCGGCACCAATGAAGCCGTCGCCCTCGCTACCAACGACTCCGGAAGTATCGTGGCGGTCAGCATGACCGAGACCGAAACGGTCAAGCCGGTCGATGCCGGTGCCACCGTGGGTCCGGCGGCCGATGCCCTCGCCACGAAGGCGCTCTCCGGCATCACCACCACGGCCAAGGGCTTCTCGAACACCTACCGCGACCAGCTGTTGTTCTATGTGCCCACGGCCGGTTCGAGCGACAAAATCGTGCTTCTGGGCTTTGCCCAGGGCCTCATCACATCGGCGGAGCTTCCATGACGAATATGCCCCCTTCCGGATCGAACCTGCGTGGAGCGGTCGACCTCTCCTCGCTCCTGAACCGTGCCCCGGCCGGTGCGCCCCCGGTGGCCACGAACGGGGCGCCTGTGACCGGTGCGCCCGTGGGCGGAGCACCGGCACCGTCCGGAGCCGTCATGGTTCCGAGTCTTGTGATCGACGGCACGGACGCGAACTTCGGTGAGCTGCTGGAGCTCTCCTCCCGCGTTCCCGTGATTGTCGGGCTGTGGGCATCCCGCAGCGAGCCATCGACCCAGCTCCTAGTGGTGCTCGAGAAGCTCATCACCGCCCTGGCCGGCCGCTTCGTGCTGGCCCGCGTCGACATCGACGCGAACCCTCAGCTCGCGCAGGCGTTCCAGGCCCAGACGGTGCCAACGGTCGCCGCCGTCATCACCGGTCAGCCGGTACAGCTCTTCAACGGCCCGCTCGGTGAAGAGCAGATCGCGGAACTACTCGTTCGGGTGCTCGAGCTCGCCGCCCAGCAGGGCGTGACTGGCACTGCCGAGGCTGCCGACGAGAACGCCGTCGCCGAACCGGCTGCGGTCGTCGAGGAGCCGCTGCCGCCGCACCACCTGGAGGCCTACACCGCCATCGAGGCCGGCGACTACGCCACCGCCCAGAGCGAATACCGCACGGCGCTGGCCCAGAACCCGAACGACACGATGGCCGTGGCCGGTCTGGCCCAGGTCAGCCTGCTGGCGCGGCTGCAGGGCAAAACCATCGACCAGATTCGCTCTGGTGCGGCATCCGCTCCGGACGATCTCGACGCCCAGCTATTGGTCGCCGACCTCGATTTGTCCGGAGGCCACATCGAGGATGCCTTCGATCGGCTGCTCAGCCTCTTTCCGGCCCAGCCGGCCCCCGGGCGCAACGCCATCCGCGAGCGCATCCTCGAGCTGTTTGAGGTCGTCGGCCAGGACGATCCCCGCGTTCCCCCGACACGGTCTCGCCTGACCGCCCTCCTCTACTGAGACTCCCGCGATAGGGCGAAGAGTGCCCGTTTAGCCAGGTCAATCCGGCACTTTTTGCGCTCTCGCGCAGCAGGTTTAGCGGCGGAGGCGCAACCAGAGACCGGCCAGAGGCGGCAGGGTCAGGGTCGCCGAGGCCGGCCGACCGGCCCAGGGCTCGTTATACGCCTCCACGCTGCCCTGATTTCCCACACCGGAGCCGCCGAAGTCGCCGGCATCCGTGTTGAGGATTTCCTCCCACTGCCCGGCGAACGGAAGGCCGACCCGGTAGTCGGTGTGCGGCGCCCCGGCGAAGTTGAAGAAGCAGGCGACCGGGACGCCGTGGTTGTCCCAGCGCAGAAACGACACGACGTTCTGGCTGGCAGCGCCGCCGTCGAGCAGCTCGAAGCCGCCCGGGTCGTTGTCCCGGCTCCACAGGCTCGCGTTGTCGCGGTAGACCCGGTTGAGTTGGCCGACCAGGTTGAACAGGCCGCGGTGTGCCGGCTGGTCGAGCATCCACCAGTCCAGTCCGCGTTCCTCGCTCCACTCCGAACGCTGACCGAACTCGCTGCCCATGAACAGAAGCTGCTTGCCGGGGTGCGACCACATGAACGCGAGGTAGGCGCGAACGTTGGCGAGTTGCTGCCAGGAGTCACCGGGCATCTTGGAGACCAGGGCGCCCTTGCCGTGCACAACCTCGTCGTGGCTGATCGGCAGTAGGAAGTTCTCGCTGAAGGCGTAGATGAACGAGAACGTGATGTCATTGTGATGGTACGAGCGGTACATCGGGTCGACCTGCATGTACTCGAGCGAGTCGTGCATCCAGCCCATGTTCCATTTGAACCCGAAACCGAGCCCGCCACCGCTGGTCGGTGCCGTCACTCCGCCCCAGTTGGTGGATTCCTCGGCGATCATGATCGTGCCCGGATTGCGCTTGTACGCCGTCGCGGTGATCTCCTGCAGCAGGCTGATCGCTTCGAGGTTCTCGTTGCCGCCGTACTGGTTCGGCTCCCACTGGCCGTCCTCGCGCGAGTAGTCGAGGTAGAGCATGGACGCGACGGCGTCGACGCGCAGGGCGTCGATGTGGAATTCTTCGAGCCAGTACAGCGCGTTGGCCACGAGGAAGTTGCGCACCTGCATCTGGCCGAAGTCGAAGATGTAGGTTCCCCAGTCCAGCTGCTCACCGCGACGCGGGTCCGGGTGCTCGTACAGGGCCTGGCCGTCGAACCGGGCCAGTGCGAAGTCATCCTTGGGAAAGTGACCGGGCACCCAGTCCATGATCACGCCGATGCCGGCCTGGTGCAGCCGGTCGATCAGGTAGCGCAGGTCGTCGGGGGAGCCGAACCGGCTGGTCGGTGCGTAGTAGCCGCTGACCTGGTAGCCCCAGGAACCGCCAAACGGATGCTCCGCCAGCGGCATGAATTCCACGTGCGTGAAACTCAGCTCATGCAGGTAACCGACGAGCTCATCGGCCAGGTCGCGGTACCCGAGGCCGGGGCGCCAGGAGCCGACGTGCATCTCGTAGACACTCATGGCCTGGTTGTGCGGGTCGTTGGCTGCGCGGTTGGCGAGCCAGGCGTCATCCGCCCAGTCGTAGTGGGACTCGGTGACGACCGATGCGGTCTGCGGCGGTACCTCGGCGAGACGGGCCATCGGGTCGGCTTTCTCCACCCAGGCGCCGGACTGCGCGAGCAGCTGGAACTTGTAGTTGGTGCCGAGCTCGAGGCCCGGAATGAACAACTCCCAGACGCCGGTGCTTCCCATATTGCGCATGGCGTGGGTCACGCCGTTCCAGCCGTTGAAATCCCCGATCACCCGGGCAGCGCGGGCGTGCGGCGCCCACACCGCGAACGACGTGCCGGTCGATGACGCCGTGACGCCCTGGTGCTGACGGTGGTGGGCACCCAGAACGTCCCAGAGGCGCTCGTGGCGACCTTCACCGATGAGGTGCAGGTCCAGCTCGCCGAGGGTCGGGATGAATCGGTACGGGTCATCGCAGATCCAAGCCGGGGCGCTCTCGTAGCGGGCCTCGATCGTGTAATCGCTGAGTCCGAGCGTGCTCTCACCCTGCCAGATGCCGTGCGCGAGGTGCGCCAGCTCCACGTGGGAGCCGTTGGCGAGAATGGCGAAGACCTCGGTCGCGAGCGGGCGCAGGGCGCGAATGATCACGAGCGGGTCGGAGACACCAGTCTGATGGGCAAGGTGCTGGCCGAGAATTTCGTGGGGGTTGTAGTAGGTGCCGGCGGCGACGGCCTCCAGAACCTGATCGTCGATCGCAGCCGGCTCGGGCGGGGCGACATGCTTTTTCACAGACGATGCCGTCACGGACGGAGCTTTTGCAGACGGTGTCTTCGGGGACTGAGCCTTCTTAGCGTCGATTTTCTTTCCCTGACCCTTCTTGTCCGTGGACTTCTTCTTCTTCTTGTGTTTCTTCTTGTCGTCGCTCATCCGCGGTCCCGGCCAGGATCGTGAGGAGTGACATGCAGAATGTGCACCGGTTCGGTGAAAGCATCGAGCCGCACGAAGTTATCGGCAGACCAGGTCCAGGTGGCGCCCGACACGAGGTCGTGCACGTCGAAGGTGTCGCCGCGGGCAATGCCGAACCGGGTCACGTCGAGGTGCACCACGGTCTGGCGCACAGAGTGCGGGTCGACGTTGGCGACGATGAGGAGGGCATCCGCTTGGCCGGTGCCGGTGAACGCCGCGTCGAGGTACTTGCTGTAGACGAGGATCGAATCGTCGTCGCTCGAGTGGATGTCGAGGTTGCGCAGCTGGCCGAGCGCCGGATGCTCGGAGCGGATGCGATTCAGCAGCGTGAGGTACGGCGCGAGAGACTTGCCGAGCTCCTCGGCCTTGCTCCAGTCACGCGGCCGGTACTCGTACTTCTCGTTGTCGATGCTTTCTTCGGCACCCGGCCTGGCGACGTTCTCGAACAGATCGAAACCGGCGTAGACCCCCCAGCTCGGCGCCGCCGTCGCGGCCAGTGCCGCTCGAATCTTGAAGGCGGCCGGCCCGCCAAATTGCAGGTATTCGGTGAGAATATCGGGGGTGTTCACGAACAGGTTCGGGCGCAGAAAGTCGGGGGTGTCGGTGGCGAGGCCGTCGAAGAACTCCTCGAGCTCAGTCTTTGTGTTGCGCCAAGTGAAATAGGTGTACGACTGCTGGAAGCCGACCTTGCCGAGCGCCTGCATGAGGGCAGGGCGAGTGAACGCTTCGGCCAGAAACACCACGTCGGGGTCGGCCTGGTTGACCTCGGCGAGCAGCCATTCCCAGAAGTCGAGCGGCTTGGTGTGCGGGTTATCCACCCGAAAGATGCGCACGCCCAGACTGATCCAGTAGCGCAGCAGGCGCAGCGCCTCGGCGCGGATGCCGGCCGGATCGTTGTCGAAATTGATCGGGTAGATGTCTTGGTATTTTTTCGGCGGGTTTTCGGCGTAGGCGATGCTGCCGTCGGGCAGAGTCGTGAACCACTCCGGGTGCTCCGTGACCCAGGGATGGTCGGGGGAGGCCTGCAGCGCAAAGTCGAGGGCGACCTCGATGCCGAGGGAGGCGGCTTTCTTCAGAAAGAACGTGAAGTCGGCCACCGTGCCGAGGTCTGGGTGGATGGCGTCGTGTCCGCCGTCTGTCGAGCCGATCGCCCAGGGCGAGCCCGGGTCGCCGGGAGCAACAGTGAGCGAATTATTCGGCCCCTTGCGCCAGGACTGCCCGATCGGGTGGATCGGCGGCAGGTAGAGCACGTCGAAACCCATGGCGGCCACGGCGGGCAGGCGCTTGGCCGCGGTGCGGAAGGTTCCGCTCTTCCAGCTGCCGTCGGCGCGCCGCACGGCGCCCTCCGACCGTGGAAAGAATTCGTACCAGGAGCCGACCCCGGCCCTGGCCCGTTCGACGATGATCGTGCGTTCGGCTGAGAGCGAGGCCAGCCCGGCGAGGGGGTGGGCCGCGATGGCCTGCAGGAGGGCGGCATCCGCTACGGCGAGAAAACGTTCGGTCGCCGGCTTGCCGGTGTCGGCGAGGGTCTTCGCGGCCGCCTGAAACAGGCGGCGGGCGGCGAGAGGGCGGGCTGTGTCGACGCCGGCCTGGGTGAGAAGTGCGCCGCCAATGGTGAACATGAGTTCAACGTCGATGCCGGCCGGTATCTTGATCGCGGCATTGTGTTCCCAGGTGGCGAAGTCGTCGGCGTACGCGCGCACCCGATAGGTCCAGTGGCCGGCAGCGCCGAGTTGGGCCTCGGTGCCGTAGCGGTCGGTGCCGTCGGCCTGCAACGCCATCGGATGCCGCGTGGTGCTCCCGTCGGGCGCCGTCAGCTGCAGGTCGACTCCGATGAGGTCGTGTCCCTCACGAAAAGCGGTCGCGCCGAACGGCACCACTTCGCCCACGAAGGCGCGGGCCGGCCAGAGGTTGTCGTTCAGCTGGGGAGACAGGTCGAGAACGGGGATTCGACCAACGGATGCCGCGGCGCGGCTCCCCGCGGCCGCGCCCGCAGACGCGCTTGCGGGGGCGCTGCTCGATAGTGTCGGCAGGATCGTTTTTTTTGCTGCTGTCTTGGCCACACCACGACCGTAGCGCGAAAGCGTGGCAATGGCTTCCGCGTTCTGCCCTCTTGGCGCGCACGCGGTGAATTTGGCTGTTACGTGTTCGACACGTGGCACCCCTAAGGTTGACCTCGTGAAGGCCATCCGTAAATTTACCGTCCGTGCCGTTCTCCCCGAGCCTCTCGCGGCTCTGGAGGAGCTTGCCGGCAATCTCCGCTGGTCGTGGCATGAGCCCACGCGGCAATTATTCGAGCACATTGCCCCCGAGCTCTGGCGCGAGATCGGCACCGACCCGGTCGCGCTGCTCGGCGCCGTCGACCCGCGTCGCCTCGACGATCTCGCGCAGGATCACGACTACGTTGCCGAGGTCAACGCCACTCGTGACGGGTTGCGCGACTATCTCGAGCAGCCACGCTGGTACCAGGGGCTCGAGGGCGAGAAGCCGGCCGCCATCGCCTACTTCTCACCGGAGTTCGGCATCGCCGCTGCCCTGCCGCAGTACTCGGGGGGCCTCGGCATTCTCGCCGGTGACCACCTGAAGAGTGCGTCCGACCTCGGGCTGCCTTTGGTCGGCGTCGGCCTGTTCTATCGCGCCGGCTACTTCAGCCAGGCCATCTCTCCCGACGGTTGGCAGATGGAAAGCTACCCGCTGCTCGACCCCGACGGACTCCCGCTCGCCGTGCTGCGCCGGGCCGACGGCTCCGCCGTGCAGGTGTCCCTGGCGCTGCCCGACGACCGCACCCTGCATGCCAGGGTCTGGCAGGCCAAAGTGGGCCGGGTGCGCCTGCTGCTGCTCGACGCCGACATCCCCGAGAACGCCGACGACCTGCGACTGGTCACCGACCGCCTGTATGGCGGCGGCGGCGAACACCGCCTGCTGCAGGAACTGCTGCTGGGCATCGGCGGTGCTCGCGCGGTGAAGCTGTGGAGCTCGCTGCACGGACTGCCCGAACCGGAGGTGTTCCACACCAACGAGGGTCACGCCGGTTTCCTCGGCCTCGAACGCATCTCCAGCCTGATCGGCGAGGGCCTCAGCTTTCAGGAAACCCTGCAGGTGGCCCGCGCCGGTACCGTCTTCACCACCCACACCCCGGTCGCCGCCGGCATCGACCGCTTCGAGCGGTCGCTCGTGCGACGCTATTTCGGGACCGACCTGCTGCCCGGCGTCGACGTGGAAGACCTGCTCGCCCTCGGCGCCGAGAGCTACGCCGGCGGTTCCTCCGAGGTGTTCAACATGGCCATCATGGGCCTGCGGCTCGGCCAGCACGCCAACGGCGTCTCGACCCTGCACGGCGAGGTCAGCCGTCGCATGTTCAACGGCCTGTGGCCCGGTTTTGATTCAGCGGATGTTCCGATCACGTCGATCACGAATGGTGTGCACGCGCAGAGTTGGACCGACCCGGCGCTGAAGAGCCTCGCCCACGCCAAGCTCGGCACGAGCGACACCTCAACGGCCAACTGGGCCTCGGGGGATGTCTCCGATCAGGACCTGTGGTCGGTGCGCGGGCAGATGCGCCTGCAATTCGTCGAGGATGCCCGCCGCCGCCTGCTGAACGCCTGGCGCGACCAGAACCCCGGCGGAATTGCTCCGACCTGGATCAATCGTGTCTTCGACCCGAACGTGCTGACCATCGGGTTCGCGCGCCGCGTCCCCACCTACAAGCGCCTCACCCTGATGCTGCACGACCCCGAACGGCTGCGCGCCCTGCTGCTGCACGCGGAGCATCCGATTCAGATCGTCATCGCCGGCAAATCGCACCCCGCCGACGAAGAGGGCAAACGCCTGATCCAGAAGATCGTGCAGTTCGCGGCCGACCCCGCCCTGCGGACGCGCATCGCCTTTCTGCCCGACTACAACATCGCTATGGCCCAGCTAATGTATCCGGGAACGGATGTCTGGCTCAACAATCCGCTCCGCCCGCTCGAGGCCTGCGGCACGAGCGGCATGAAGGCTGCCCTCAACGGTGCACTCAACCTGTCGATCCTCGATGGCTGGTGGCCCGAATACTACGACGGCAAGAACGGCTGGGCGATTCCGTCTGCCGACTCGGCCGGCGACTCCGCTGAACGCGACCGGCTCGAAGCCGAAGCGCTCTACGACCTGATCGAGCATCAGGTCGCCCCGACGTTCTACGAACGCAACACCGACGATGTGCCCGAACGATGGGTCTCGAATATTCGGCACACCCTCGCCACCCTCTCGCCGGCACTGTCCGCTGACCGTATGGTCAGTGAGTACGTGCAGCGGCTGTATCGCCCGGCCGGGCACTACGAAGCGCTGATGTCGGCCAACAACTACCGAGCGGCCCGCGAACTGGCCGCGTGGAAGGGCCGGATCGTGTCGGCGTGGCCGCAGGTCGCGGTCACCCACGTGGAATCGGGCGGCGTCTCGTCGGTGCCCGAAGTGGGCGACGACCTGCACCTGCGCGCACACGTGCAACTCGGTGGACTGGCGGCAGAGGACGTGACTGTCGAGGTCGTCTACGGCAAGAGCCTGGGCACCGACGAGCTGCGCGACGTGGCCATTCAGGCGCTCGAACCGGCACCGCTGGAGGAAGCATCGGCCGGCGGCGCCACCCTGTTCACCGGAACGGTTGAACTCGACCGGGCCGGAGCCTTTGGATATACCGTACGAGTCGTTCCCCGCAATGACCTGCTGATCAGTCCGGCGGAAATGGGTCTGGTCGCCGTCGCGAACTAGCCGGTCAGGCGCGCGGCGCGCGGCGCGGAACGAACGCGCCGTGCGCCCGCATCAGCTGCATCGACGCACCGGACACGAACAGGGGAGTACCGGGCGCGTGCTCGATCACCGAGTCGCGCAGGTCGTCGTGACCGGAATCCCAGAGCAGTGTGTAGGCATCCACTCCCTCGTGAGTGGGCAGGGTGACCGTCTCGTCCTGCTCGCGGGCGTTCACCACGAGCAAAATACGGTTGAAGGCTTCGTGCTCGGGGGTGGACGCTGCCATGTACTGCAGGGTGCGCTCGGTCGGCGAGTTCCAGGCCTCCCCGGTGAGCGCCTCTCCGGCTATGTTGTACCAGTCGAGCTGGCTCGCGCTCGGCGTCGTCTCACCGAACCGCCCGAAGTGCACCGGTCGCAGGGCCGGGTTCTCCCGGCGCAGCTGCAACAGGCGGCGGGTGACCCGGTGCAGGTCCTGCTGCCAGTCGTCGAAGTCCCAGTTGAGCCAGGTCAGCTCGCTGTCCTGGCAGTAGGCGTTGTTGTTGCCGCGCTGGCTGCGTCCGAACTCGTCGCCGGCGGTGAGCATTGGAATGCCGGCCGAGAGCAGCAGGGTGCCGAGTAGGTTGCGCATGGCCTTCCGCCGGGTAGCCAGAATGGCCACGTCGCGGGTCGGCCCCTCGACGCCGTGGTTATAGGAGCTGTTGTTGTCGGTACCGTCACGGTTCGACTCGCCATTGCCGAGGTTGTGCTTCGTGTCGTAGGCGGTGAGATCGGCGAGGGTGAACCCGTCGTGCGCGGTGATGAAGTTGAGCGAAGCGAGCGGGCCGCGAGCCTCAGAGAAGGTGTTCGACGACCCGGCGACGCGGGTCGCAAAACGTCCGATGCCGCTGCCGGCCGAGCCGGTCAGGCGCAGACTCTTCATGTCAGAGAGCCAGAAGTCGCGCATGCGGTCGCGGTAGCGGTCGTTCCACTCGGTCCACCCGGGCGGAAAATTACCGGTCTGCCACCCGCCCTGGCCCACGTCCCATGGCTCGGCGATGAGTTTGACACCGGCCAATTCCGGGTCGTCGCGAATCTCGGTGAGCAGCGGATGCTGCGGGTCGTAGACCACGCCGGCGTCCCGGCCGAGCGTGGCGGCCAGGTCGAAGCGGAACCCGTCGATCTGCACCTCGTTCGCCCAGTAGCGCAGCGAGTCGAGCACGAGGCGCTTCGGCACGTCGTGGCTGAAGTTGACCGTGTTGCCGCACCCGGTCACGTCGATGTACGCGCCGGAATCGTCCTGGCGGTAGTAGGCCGCGTTGTCGATACCGCGCAGGCTTGTGACCGGGCCGTTGCGACCCTCCTCTGCGGTGTGGTTGTAGACCACGTCGAGGATGACCTCGAGGCCCGCCTCGTGCAGCAGCTTGACCATGCCCTTGAACTCGCGCAAAACAGCCGCCGGCCCGGCCGACTGCGCTGCCTGGGTGGCGTAGTCGGCATGCGGCGAAAAGAAGTTGAGGGTGTTGTAACCCCAGTAGTTGCTCAGGCCCTGTTTGATGAGGCGTTGCTCCGACACGAACGCCTGCACCGGCAGCAACTCGACGGCGGTCACGCCGAGATCCTTCAGGTAGGCGATGGTCGATTCGTGCGCGAGCCCGGCATAGGTACCGCGCAGGGCGGCCGGCACCAGCGGGTTGAGCCGGCTGACGCCGCGCACATGCACCTCGTACATCACGGTGTGATCGAGGGCGATTGCCGGTTTCGTGGCACCGTTCCAGTCGAAGTAGTCGTCGACCACCGAGGACTGCCAGAGCCCGGCACCCACCCGTACCAGACCGCGAGAATAGGGCTCGATCAGGGTTTTCTCCGGGTGGAACGAGTTCTTCGGGCTGGCCGGGCCGGAGACGCGGATACCGTAGCGGCGCCCGGGTGCCAGTGTGCGCGATTTGCCGGACCAGACGCCGTGCGCGTCCCTGGTCATCGGTACGCTCTTGACGATCCAGTTCGGGTCGGTGTCGTCGAACAGACACAGATCCATGGCGTCGGCGTGTTCGGCCCACACCCGTAGTTCGCCGCCGGCGCTGGTTAGTCGTACACCGAGGTTGCGCAGGGGATCGGTGGAACTCATGGGTTCAAGAGTAATCAGTGTGCGGGAAGCTGACGACCACCGGCATCCGCTCGACCGCAAATTTGGGGGCGTAAAATAGGTGCATGGTTGTCTATTTGGACCATGCGGCGACCACGCCCATGCTCCCCGCCGCTATTGCCGCCTATGCCGAAGCGATGGGTGTCGTCGGTAACCCCGCTTCGGTGCACAGCCAGGGGCAGAATGCCAAGCGGATGCTCGAAGAGTCGCGCGAAATCGTGGCTACCAGCCTCGGCTGCGACCCGATCGAGGTGGTCTTCACCGGCAGCGGCACCGAGGCGATCAACCTCGGCATCAAGGGTCTGTATTGGGCGCGCGCGCCGCGCCAGCGCATTCTCGTACCGGGCGGCGAACACCATGCCACGCTCGACACGGTGGAATGGCTCGCCCAGCATGACGGTGCCGTGATCGAGTGGATTCCGCTCGATGACCAGGGCCGCATCGATCTGGCCGCTTTCAGGGCGGCCATTGCCCGGGACCCGCTCGATGTTGCGCTGGTCAGCGTGATCATGGCCAACAATGAGGTCGGCACCATCGAACCCGTCGCCGAGGTGGCGGCGCTCGCCGCTGCGCACGGCATTCCGGTGCACGTCGACGCCGTCGCCGCCTACGGCTACATTCCGGTGGACTTTCGCACTCTGGCTGCCGTCGGTGTTTCCGCGCTGAGCGTCTCGGCGCACAAAGTCGGCGGACCGGTCGGTATCGGCGCTCTCGTGCTCGGCCGCGCGACCACCGTCGAACCCCTCATTCACGGCGGTGGCCAGCAGCGCAAGGTGCGCAGCGGCACGCAGGATGTCGCGGCGGCGGTCTCGTTCGCGGTGGCGGCATCCGCTCTGTCGGCTGAGCTGTCTGCGGCTGCCGGCGGCGAGACCGCGCGCCTGGCCGCCCTGCGCGACCGGGTGATCGCCGGCGTGGCGCGGGTCGCACCCGATGCCGTGCTGAACGGCGACCCCACCAGTCGTCTGCCGGGAAACGCGCACTTCAGCTTCGCCGGCTGCGAGGGCGACTCGCTGCTGTTTCTGCTCGACGCCGCCGGGGTGTCCGTGTCGACCGGATCAGCCTGCCAGGCCGGGGTGCCGGAACCATCGCACGTGTTGCGGGCGATGGGGCGCAGCGAGATCGACTCCCGCGGAGCCCTGCGGATCACCCTCGGCCACACGTCCACGGACGCCGACGTCGACGCACTTCTCGCGGCGCTGCCCGCCGCCCACGCCCAGGCGCTCCGGGCCGGCATGGCCGATCGGGTGCCCGGGCGCTGACGTTGGCTCAAACCGGCACTCCGCGTACACTCGTTGGGTGAAGGTTTTAGCAGCAATGAGTGGCGGTGTTGATTCCGCCGTCGCAGCCGCGCGTGCGGTCGAAGCGGGGCACGAGGTGGTCGGCGTGCATCTCGCTCTGAGCCGAATGCCGGGCACGCTGCGCACCGGCAGTCGCGGCTGCTGCACCGTCGAAGACTCGATGGATGCCCAGCGGGCCGCCAACATCATGGGCATTCCCTACTACGTCTGGGACTTCTCCGAACGGTTCAAGCTCGACGTCGTTGATGACTTCATCGCCGAATACGCCGCCGGCCGCACGCCGAACCCGTGCATGCGCTGCAACGAGAAGATCAAGTTCGCCGCCCTGCTCGAGAAGGCCATTGCCCTCGGCTTCGACGCCGTCTGCACCGGCCACTACGCGAGCATCCTAACGGATGCCGATGGCAACAACGAACTGCACCGCGCGGCCGCCTGGGCGAAAGACCAGTCCTACGTGCTCGGGGTGCTCACCGCAGATCAGATCAACCATTCAATGTTCCCGCTCGGCGCCACGCCGACCAAGGCCGAGGTGCGCAAAGAAGCGGCCGAACGTGGCTTCTCCGTGGCGAACAAGCCGGACTCCTACGACATCTGCTTCATTCCCGACGGCGACACCAAGGGCTGGCTCGGTGAACGCGTCGCCCCGGTTACCGGCGATATCCTCGACCGGGAGGGCAATACCCTCGGCCAGCACGACGGCGCTGTCGCGTTCACGGTCGGCCAGCGCAAGGGCCTCTCCATCGGCACCCCGGCCGCCGACGGCAAGCCGCGCTTCGTGCTCGAGGTGCGCCCGGTCACCAACACGGTCGTCGTCGGTCCGAAGGAGGCGCTGGCCATCAAGGAGATCGCCGGCAACAAGTACACCTGGGCCGGGCTCGCGCCCGTTCATCCCGAGGTGGAATTCGCCTGTCACGTGCAGATTCGCGCCCACGCCGACCCTGTTCCCGCGGTCGCCCAGATTGTCTCGACCACCGCCGTGACGGGGATCGACGGCACCGTCGAACTACGCATCATTCCGAACGAACCGCTCAATGGCGTCGCCCCCGGGCAGACCGCCGTCGTCTACGTCGGCACCCGGGTCCTCGGCCAGTGCACCATCGACCGCACCGTCAGTGCCGTACCGATCAATTCATCAAGCACCGCTTCGGCCAGCCCCGTCCCGGTCAATGCCTGAGTCCGTCGAAGCTACTACCCCCGACGCGCTCAGCGTTGCGGCCGCCGAGGCCGCCGACATCACCACCCGCGTGCTTGCCGCCCGGGACGCCTATTACGGGCAGGACACGGTCGTCATCTCCGACGCCGACTACGACCAGCTCGTGTTGCGCCTGGCTGAGCTCGAACGCCTGCATCCCGAGCTGCAGAGCCAAGATAGTCCCACGCAGACCGTCGGCGGCCGCGCCGAAACCACACTGTTCGACCCGGTCACCCACGCCGAACGGATGCTCAGCCTCGACAACGTCTTCTCCATCGAAGAATTCGACGCCTGGGCCAGCAAGGCCGCGGAGAACTCCGGCCGCGCGGTGCATTACCTGTGCGAGCTCAAGATCGACGGCCTCGCCATCAATCTGCGCTACGCCGATGGCGTGCTTGTCTCCGCGGCCACCCGCGGTGACGGGGTGGTCGGCGAAGACGTCACCGAGAACATCGACCTCGTGCCCGGGATCCCGTCTCGACTGGCGGGCACCGGGCATCCGTCGTTGATGGAGGTGCGCGGTGAAGTCTTCTTTCCCACCGCCGCGTTCGACGAGCTGAACGCGGCACAGGCCTCAGCCGGCGAGCGGGTGTTCGCGAACGCCCGCAACGCGGCGGCCGGGTCGCTGCGGCAGAAGGCGGCCGGCAAGAACGCCGACCAACTCCGTCTCATGAAAGCCCGTCTGGGGCGGCTGCGCATGCTCGTGCACGGCATCGGCGCCTGGGAGAACCCTCCCGTCAGCACGCAATCCGAGGTCTACGGCCTGCTCGATGGGTGGGGACTGCCGACCAGCAGCTACTTCAGGGTGGTTGAGACGGTTGCCGAGGCCGCCGAGTTCATCGAGTACTACGGAGCCCATCGCGGCAGCGTGGTGCACGAACTCGACGGTATCGTCATCAAGATCGATGAACTGGCCCTGCACGCCGAACTCGGCGCCACCAATCGGGCCCCACGCTGGGCGATCGCCTACAAGTACCCGCCGGAACAGGTCAACACGAAACTGCTCGACATCGTGGTCAGCGTCGGCCGCACCGGCCGGGCCACCCCCTTCGCCGTGATGGAGAAGGTGCTCGTGGCCGGCAGCGAGGTGCGCCAGGCCACCCTGCACAACCAGGACGTCGTGAAGGCCAAGGGCGTGCTGATCGGCGACATGATCGTGCTGCGCAAGGCCGGCGACGTGATTCCCGAGGTGCTCGGCCCCGTCGTGGAACTGCGCGACGGTACCGAACGCGAATTTGTCATGCCGCTGGACTGCCCGGAATGCGGCACTCCCCTTGCCCCGGCGAAGGAGGGCGACATCGATTTGCGCTGCCCGAACGCGCGCAGCTGCCCCGCCCAGGTACGCGGCCGGGTCGAGCACATCGGCAGCCGCGGCGGCCTCGACATCGAGGTTCTCGGCGAGGTTGCCGCATCCGCGCTCACCCAGCCGACCGTGCCGACCGACCCGCCGCTGCCCACCGAGGCCGGCCTGTTCGACCTCGAGCTGGTCGATCTGTTGCCGATCCAGGTGATCGTGCGCGACGCCGAGACCGGCTTGCCCAAGGAAGACGACGACGGGGTGGCGAAAATCCGCACGCCGTTTTCACGCAATCCGACTCCCGCCGAGAAGAAGGCCGGCCTGACCGACCTGCAGCCCTCCTCGAGTGCGCTCAAACTACTCGCTGAGATCGACAAGGCGAAGACCAAACCGCTGTGGCGAATCCTGGTGAGCCTGAACATCCGTCACGTCGGACCGGTTGCCGCGCGAGCACTGGCCAACCACTTCGGCAGTCTTGACGCCATTCGTGAGGCCACCCGTGAGGAACTCGCCGAGGTGGACGGTGTCGGCGGCATCATCGCCGATGCGGTGCTGGCCTGGTTTCTGGTGGACTGGCACGTTGATATCGTGACGCAGTGGGCTGCGGCCGGCGTGCAGTTCGCCACGCCGGGGCATCCCGGTCCGGGAGCGGCCGAGGCCGCCGGGGGAGTGCTCGCCGGGCTCACCGTCGTGGCTACCGGGTCGCTCGAAGGCTTCACCCGGGAGGGTGCCCAGGAGGCGATCATCGCCGCCGGAGGCAAGAGCGCCTCGAGCGTATCCAAGAACACCGACTTCGTTGCTGCAGGTCCCGGCGCCGGCTCCAAGCTCGGCAAGGCTGAGGCACTGGGTCTGCGCATCATCGACGCGGAACAGTTTCGCATCCTGGTGACCGAGGGCCCGGCCGGGTTGCCGGCTGCGCCCGTGCCAGACGCTCCGCTCGCCTGAGGCGCGCAAAGGGGGGTCGGTGGGGTTCGAATAGAATTGACTCATCGATCACAAGTGTTTGGAGTTCCATGTCTGAAATCACGGCCGAGCAGGTTGCCCATTTGGCATACCTTGCCCGGATCGACCTCAGCCCCCTCGAGATCACCAATCTCACCCACGACCTCGGGCAGATAGTCGACTCGATCGCCAAGGTCTCTGAGGTAGCCACCGCTGACACCCCGGCCACGAGCCATCCGATGCCGCTGACCAACGTCTACCGTGACGACGTCGTCGTGCCCTCGCTGACGGTCGAGCAGGCACTGTCCGGCGCCCCCGACCGTGCCGGTGACAAATTCCGCGTGCCCGCCATTCTGGACGAGGAGTAACCATGACCTATCTCACCAAGCTCTCCGCCGCCGCACTCAGCGAACTGCTCATCAGCAGGGAGGTCAGCGCCGTCGAAGCGACCCGCGCCCACCTCGACCACATCACGGCCGTCGACACCGACCTGCACGCTTTTCTGCACGTCGCCGGCGACGCCGCCCTCGCCACCGCCGCCCAGATCGATGCCCGCCGTGCTGCCGGCGACGCGCTGAACCCGCTCGCCGGGGTTCCAATCGCGATCAAGGATGTGCTCGCCACCCAGGACATGCCCACGACGGCCGGGTCGAAAATTCTCGAAGGCTGGGTTCCGCCGTACGACGCGACCGTCGTCGCCCGCCTGCGCGCGGCCGGCCTCGTTCCGCTCGGCAAGACCAACATGGACGAATTCGCCATGGGCTCCTCCACCGAACACTCCGCCTACGGGATCACGCGCAACCCCTGGGACCGCGACCGCATCCCCGGCGGCTCCGGCGGCGGCTCGGCCGCGGCCGTCGCCTCGTTCCAGGCGCCGCTCGCCCTCGGCAGCGACACCGGTGGATCCATCCGCCAGCCCGCCGCCGTCACCGGTTCGGTCGGCGTCAAGCCGACCTACGGCGGAGTCTCCCGCTACGGCGCGATCGCCCTGGCCTCGAGCCTCGACCAGGTCGGGCCGGTCTCTCGCACGGTCTATGACGCTGCCCTGCTGCACGACGTCATCGGCGGACACGACCCGCTCGACTCCACCTCGCTGACCGACGGCTGGCCGTCGATGGCGGCCGCCGCACGCGACGGTCTCAAGGACGGCGCCCTCAGGGGCGTGCGCATCGGCGTCATCAAGGAACTCTCCGGCGACGGCTTCCAGGCCGGTGTCACCCAGCGTTTCAACGAAACCCTCGCGCTGCTCGTCTCCGCGGGCGCCGAGATCACGGAGGTCTCCGCCCCGAACTTCGAGTACGCCGTCGCGGCGTACTACCTGATTCTTCCGGCCGAAGCGTCGAGCAACCTGGCCCGCTTCGACTCGGTGCGATTTGGCATCCGGGTCAACCCGGAGAGCGGTTCGCTCACCAGCGAGCACGTGATGAGCGCCACCCGAGAGGCCGGTTTCGGTCCGGAGGTTAAGCGCCGTATCATCCTCGGCACCTACGCCCTGAGCGCCGGTTACTACGACGCCTACTACGGCAGCGCGCAGAAGGTGCGCACACTCATTCAGCGTGACTTCGCCGCCGCATTCAGCCAGGTCGACGTTCTGATGTCGCCGAGCGCCCCAACCACCGCGTTCAAATTCGGCGAGAAGCTCGCCGACCCGATGGCCATGTACATCAACGACGTGACGACCATCCCGGCAAACCTGGCCGGCGTGCCCGGTATGAGCATCCCGATCGGCCTGGCGCCCGAAGACGGCCTGCCGGTCGGCCTGCAGATCATGGCCCCCGCCAAAGCGGATGCCCGCCTCTACACCGTCGGCGCCGCGATCGAGCAGCTGCTCGAATCGAGCTGGGGGCACACCATGCTCAGCCAGGCTCCGGCCCTGACCCCGACCGAAATGTTTGCCAGCGAAGAGGGAGCCGTCTGATGGCCAACAGCGAATTGATGGACTTCGACAAGGCACTCGAACTGTTCGAACCGGTGCTCGGCTTCGAGGTGCACGTCGAACTCAACACCAAGACCAAGATGTTCTGCGGCTGCGCCAACGAGTTCGGCTCCGGCGCCAACACCAACACCTGCCCCACCTGCCTCGGCCTGCCCGGCGGACTGCCGCAGGTCAATAAGAAGGCGCTGGAATCCAGCATCCGCTTGGGGCTGGCTCTGGGGTGTGAGATCGCGGAACACTCGCGGTTCGCCCGCAAGAACTACTTCTACCCCGACACCGCAAAGAACTTTCAGACCAGCCAGTACGACGACCCGATCTGCCACGACGGGTCGATCACGATCGAGCTCGAAAGCGGCCGCCTGGTCACCGTCGAGATCGAACGCGCCCACATGGAAGACGACGCCGGCAAGCTCACCCACATGGGCGGCGCGACCGGACGCATCCAGGGCGCCGACTACTCGCTCGTCGACTACAACCGCGGCGGCGTGCCGCTGGTCGAGATCGTCACGCAGATGATCGAGGGCGCCGAGCACGACGCCCCCGAGATAGGCAAGACCTACGTCGCCGCCATTCGCGAGATTGCCAAGGCCCTCGGCGTTTCCAACGCCCGCATGGAAGAGGGCAACGTGCGCTGCGACGCCAACGTCTCCCTGCGACCGCGCGGCTCGAACGTGCTCGGCACCCGCACCGAGACCAAGAACGTCAACTCGCTGCGCAGCGTCGAGCGTGCCGTACGCTACGAGATCCAGCGTCAGGCGGCCGTGCTCCACGCCGGCGGCACCATCACGCAGGAGACCCGGCACTGGCACGAAGACACCGGTATCACGAGCGCCGGTCGGCCCAAGAGCGACGCCGACGATTACCGCTACTTCCCCGAGCCCGATCTGCTGCCCATGGCGCCGTCGCGCGAATGGGTCGAAGAGCTGCGCCTCACCCTGCCGGAGCCGCCCGCGGCCCGCCGTAAGCGTTTGCAGGCGGCCTGGGGTTTTGTGAACCTGGAGTTCCAGGACGTCGTCAACTCCGACCTGCTCGACGCTGTCGAAGCGACCGTCGCGGCCGGGGCATCCGCTCAGTCCGCACGCAAGTGGTGGACCGGCGAAATCGCCCGCCTCGCCAACGTGGCCGGAGTCGCCGCCGACTCGCTCGTGACGCCGGCGCAGCTCGCCGCGCTCATCGCCCTGGTCGAAGCCGGAACCCTCACCGACCGCCTGGCCCGCCAGGTACTCGAGGGCGTGATCGCCGGCGAAGGAACCCCGGCGGAGGTCGTCGAAAGGCGCGGACTGGCCGTGGTCTCCGACGACGGCGCCCTCATCGCCGCGATCGACGCCGCCCTGCTCGGCCAGCCCGACGTGCTCGCCAAGATTCGCGATGGCAAGGTTCAGGCCGCCGGCGCCGTCATCGGCGCGGTCATGAAAGCGATGCGCGGGCAAGCGGATGCCGCGCGCGTGCGCGAACTCGTGCTCGAACGCGCCGCCACAATCGAGTAGCCGGTGACAATCCAGGCATTCGGAGTGGGCGTGCAGGTCGTGGTGCACCTCGACCGCACCCGCTTTCCCGACTCCCTCGTCGAAGACCCGATCGGCGTGATCGTCGCGCCGGGGGAGTCGGAGGGCTCCGGGCTCTACGCACCGACCGTGCAGCGCGAGAAGTTCTGGGTCGTAGCCTTCGAGGAACCGTTCGTCGGCCTCGATGGCTCGGGACCCCACGACTCCGCCCGCATTCCGCAGAGTTTCCTGGAAGCGGCGCCGGAGGCGTGAACGTGACTGCTCCGGGGCGCGACGGGCGTGCGCCGTCGGCCCGTGACATCCGTCGGTGGCGGCAATACCTCGCCGACGAACAGGCCGAGGCCGCGGTCTACCGCGACCTCGCCAACCGTCGCGCCGGCGAAGAACGGCAGATTCTGCTCGCCCTCGCCGACGCCGAGGGGCGGCACGAAGATCACTGGCGGCAGCTGCTCGGCAGCGACATCGGCTCACCGCGGCGCGGCGCGCTGCGGACCCGATTTCTCGGGCTGCTGGCCCGTCGGTTCGGTTCCGTGTTCGTGCTGGCCCTCGCCCAGCGGGCCGAAGGCCGCTCGCCGTATCAAGCGGATGCCGACGCCACCAGCGCCATGGCCGCCGACGAAACCGTGCACGAAGAGGTCGTGCGCGGCCTCGCTGCCCGCGGCCGCAAACGCCTGTCCGGTACCTTTCGGGCCGCCGTGTTCGGCGTCAACGACGGGCTGGTCAGCAACCTCGCCCTCGTGCTCGGCATCGGCGCCACCGGGGTTCCGGCCGCGACCATTCTGTTCACCGGCATTGCCGGGCTACTGGCCGGGGCGCTGTCGATGGGGGCCGGCGAATACGTCTCGGTGCGGTCCCAGCGGGAACTGCTCGAGGCATCCAGCCCCGCGGCTCCCGCCAAGAGCGTGCTCTCCCACCTCGACCTCGCCGCCAACGAGCTGACCCTGGTCTACCGGGCCCGTGGCATGTCTGAGGAGGAGGCCGAGACGTTCGCCCGCGGCGTGCTGGCCACCGCGTACGCGGCGACCGGACCGATCACCGCGGTCACCAAGCAGCCGCGAGAGCTCGACGAACACGAAGCGATCGGTACCGGAACCGGTGCCGCCCTGTCGAGCTTCTGCTTCTTCGCATCCGGTGCGCTGCTGCCGGTGCTGCCCTACCTGTTCGGCATGAGCGGCTACGCGGCCATCATCGTCGCTACGGTCTTGGTCGGCGTGGCCCTGCTCGCCACCGGCGCCGTCGTGGGCCTGCTCTCCGGTGGTCCGCCGCTGAAGCGGGCCCTGCGGCAGCTTGTGATCGGGCTCGGCGCGGCCGCGGTCACCTACCTGCTCGGGCTGGTCTTCGGCACCTCGATCGGCTAGCGCGGCGCCGGCACGGCCACGATGGCCAGTCCGGTCTCTCCGCACCACTGGAACGTGTGACCGGCTGGCAGGCCTGGTGCCCCGCCGGACTGGCCGCTGAGGTGTTCCGAGAGACCGGGCAGGCGCAGCAGTGCACCGGTCGCGAGGTGAGTGTCGGTCGAGACCACCACCCGTCCACTGGAGTTGATGACCGTGACCGAGATGCCGTCAGCGCCGAGGCGCGGTACGAGGCCGCGTTCGATTTCGTCGACCGAGAGGTCGATGCCGACGACCCCGATCAGCTCGGCTGCTCGATACACCGGAAGCGTGAGGGTGAGCGTGTACTCATCGGTGCACAGGTAGTCGACGTAGGGGCCGGTAATGTGTCGGCGTCCCGTCTGTTCCGGAACCCGCCACCATTCCAGCGCGGTGTAGTCCCGAAAACTCTCATCGAGAGGGTCTTCGACCGTTTCCAGATGACGGATGCCGGTGGCCGGCCCGGTCACCTCCGAGTTCGGCCCGCCCAGCCACCAGGCCAGGTGCCAGCCCAGAAAGTTCGGCGCGGAAACAAAACCGGCTCCGATGACGCACCCGTCGGAGCCGGTGAACTCCCGGCGCACCAGCGATTCCATCAGCGGATCCAGGTCGGCCCGGTCGGCGATACTGTCGGGCCGCGCGGCATAGCGTTCCACCAGATCTGCCCAGTGTTCCAGCCGAGCGAAGACCGGGTCGAAGACGGCGGCAACGGATGCAAGACCGGCCACGGTCTGCGGCCCATCGTGCTTGGGAATGAGCGTTTCGGGCGTCATGCGGGTGTGCCAGAGGGCAGTACCGCGGTGGTGTTCACTGTCGCTGTGCTGTCGGTCATCGTTGACCTGCCCTTCTGCTCCAGGAGTGATTTCGCCTCGATCAGCCACTCGATGGACTCGGTGATCTGCGTCACGGTGAGCTGTCGGGCGCTGGCGCCGTCCTCGGCGACGAGTGCCGCGACCGTCTCGCGTTGCACGGCGCTGCAGCGTTCCCGGCGGCTCCCATCCCGCAGGCTGAGCCAGAGCAGGGAACCGAATTCCGCTTGCAGACGCAGCTCTTCACGCACGAGCCGGGGGGATTGGCTGAGCGCGGCCACCTCGAGACGAAACGTACCCTGACCGCGGCGCGCGGCATCCGCTGTGCCGGCATCTGCCCGGTCGAGGATGCGCTCGAGGTTCTCGATATCGGCCGCGCTGGCCCGGTCGGCGGCGAGCTCAGCGGCGAGGCCTGCGATCGCGGAGTAATGCACGCCCAGGTCGCGTACCTGCACCCGGGACCAGGCCACCAGTCGCTCATCCTGCAGGTCGGTCGCACCCCGCCCGGCGAACGTGACGAAACTGCCGCCATCGCGGCCGCGCTTTGTGTGCACGAGTTTGTTCCGCCGCAGAATTTGCAGCGCTTCGCGGGCGGTGACCGTGGCCACGCCGAGTTGGCGGGCCAGCTCGGCCTCACTCGGCAGGCGTTCGCCGTCGTGCAGCACCCCCAACACAATCGCATCGGTCAGTCGCTGCAACACCAGCTCAGCCCGGCCGGCGCCGTCGAGCGGGGCGAAAATGGCCGCGCGCGTTCCCGATCCAGCTCGGATGGACTGCGGCATCGGCGGCTCATTTCAGGTTGTGACACGACCGTAACATCCTGGCGCCCATTTATGACATCTAACTCCATATGATTAGCCTGTGAGTGAGCAGGGAGTCGTCGAATGAGTGAGGAGATCTCGTGACCGGTGCGCAGCCCGCCATCCGTCTGACCGGTCTGACCAAGAGTTTCGGCAGCGTCCATGCCGTCGACGGCGTCGACCTGGACATCGCCCCGGGGGAGTTCTTCTCCATGCTCGGCCCGTCGGGATCGGGAAAGACCACCGTTCTGCGCCTGATCGCCGGCTTCGAGCAGCCCACCAGCGGAACGATTTCGCTGCTCGGGCAGGACGTCACCGACCGGGCCCCGTTCGACCGCGACGTGAACACCGTGTTTCAGGACTACGCGCTGTTTCCGCACATGAGCGTGCTCGACAACGTGGCCTACGGGCTGCGCGTGCGCGGCGTCGCCAAGCGCGCCAGACACGAGCAGGCGCGAGCGGCCCTCGACACCGTGCGCCTGGGCAGTTTCGCCGATCGCAAGCCGAGCCAGCTCTCGGGTGGCCAGCGCCAGCGGGTGGCCCTGGCCCGGGCCACCGTCGTGCAGCCCAAGGTGCTGCTGCTCGACGAACCGCTCGGCGCACTCGACCTCAAGCTGCGCGAGCAGATGCAGGTCGAACTCAAGGAGCTCCAGCGCAACCTCGGCATCACCTTCATCTTTGTGACTCATGACCAGCAGGAAGCCCTGACGCTCAGCGACCGCATCGCGGTGTTCAATGAGGGCCGGATCGAGCAGCTGGGCACCCCGGCCGAGATCTACGAGCGCCCGGCCTCACCCTTCGTTGCGGCGTTTGTGGGCACTTCCAACATTTTTGATGACACCGTCTCGCAGGCGCTTCTCGGTCGCGCTGGCACCCACTCGGTGCGCCCGGAGAAGATCAGCGTGACCACAGAGAACCTGCCGCTTTCAGCCGATCGAACGGCCGCCGGCGTTCTCGCCGAGGTGATCTACGTCGGCAGCAGCACCCAACTCATCGTCGACCTCGACGCCGGCACGCGGGTCGTCGTGCTCGAACAGAACGATGCGCGCCGCGTGGCGACCAACGGACGCGGCGCACGCGTCACCATCGGCTGGAACGACTCCGACATCGTCGCCCTAGCCCCACCAGGACTCATCTCCCACCCCTGACCGCACCTCCCTGCCCGCACATCCCGAATGGAGAAAGTCATGAAACGCAGTTCTACCCGTACCCGCTTCACCGCTGGCGCCCTCAGCGGCGTCGCGATCGTGTCGGTTGCCCTTCTTCTCACCGCCTGCGGTACCAGCCAGGGCGGCGGCACCGCTGCGCCGAGCGAGGCTCAGGCCGAGCTCGGCGAGATGGAAGGCAGCGTCTCGCTGCTGGCCTGGCCCGGCTATGTCGAAGACGGCAGCAACGATCCAACGGTCGACTGGGTCAGCGCCTTCGAAGACAAGACCGGCTGCACGGTCACCAGCAAGACCTACGGCACCTCCGACGAAGCGTTCAGCCTCATGAAGACCGGTGACTACGACGTCGTCGCGGCCTCCGGTGATGCCTCCCTGCGGCTCGTCGCCGCGCGGGACGTGGCCCCGGTCAACACCGACCTCATCCCCAACTACGCGGGCATCTTCGACTTTCTGAAGATGCAGTCCTGGAACAGCGTCGACGGTGTCTCCTACGGCATTCCGCACGGCTACGGTGCCAACCTGCTCATGTACAACACGGAGGTCGTGACCCCGGCACCCACGTCGTGGAATGTCGTCTTCGACAAGTCGTCCGAGTACAAGGGTGCGGTGACCGCCTACGATTCGCCGATTTCGATAGCGGATGCCGCGGTCTACCTCATGGCGCACCAGCCGGACCTGGGCATTAAGAACCCGTACGCGCTCGACGAAACGCAGCTTGCGGCATCCGTTGAACTGTTCAAGAACCAGCGCATCAACGTGGGCGAATACTGGTCGGACTACCTCAAGGAGGTGCAGGCCTTCGAAACCGGCGACACCGTGGTCGGTACCACCTGGCAGGTCATCCGCAACTCGCTCGCTGAGGGTACCCCGGCCGAGGTCGTACTGCCCGAGGAAGGCGCGACCGGCTGGTCGGACACCTGGATGATTGCCGCAGGCGCGAAGAGCCCCAACTGCGCCTACGCCTGGCTGGACTACATCGCGAGCCCCGAAGCCAACGCGCAAGCCACCGAGTACTTCGGTGAGGCACCGTCCAACGCCGGAGCCTGCGAGTTCACGGTCAACCCCGATCACTGCGCGAGCTACCACGCCGGCGACGCCGACTACGCGGCGCAGATCTGGTACTGGTCGACACCGATCGCCCAGTGCCTCGACGGGCGCACCGACGTACAGTGCACCGACTACTCCGACTGGACCACCGCCTGGCAAGAAATCAAGGGCTAATCCGCCCGCTCGAGTCAGACAGAAGGAAAAATCATGACGGTTGACGCTCCCGCGCCACCCACCCGCCGGGCGGTGGTGCCCCAGCACCATCTCACCGTCGCCCGGCGGGGCTCGGTCTTTCTCAGCCGGCACCCACGACTGCGACTTTCGCTGCTGCTGAGTGCCCCCCTGTTCTGGCTCGGCCTGGTCTACATCGCGGCCCTCGCCGCGCTGCTGATCACCGCTCTGTGGACGGTGGACTCGTTCACCGGGCAGATTTCGCAGACCTGGACCCTCGACAATATCGCGGCGGTGCTCACCGGTTCGCTGTACCAGACCGTGACGCTGCGCACCCTCGGCGTCGCGCTCCTGGTCACGATCATCGACATTGTGATCGCGCTGCCGATCGCGTTCTACATGGCCAAGGTGGCCAGCCCCCGGGCCCAGCGCATTCTCGTGATCGCCATTCTGATGCCGCTCTGGGCGAGCTACCTCGTGAAGGCATACGCCTGGCGATCGGTGCTCTCGCAGGGGGGAATCTTCGAATGGCTGGTTTCGCCCTTTGGCGGGCACAGCCCCGGTTACGGCCTGCCGGCAACGATCATCACCCTGTCCTACCTGTGGTTGCCGTACGTCATTCTTCCGATCTATGCGGGACTGGAGCGCGTGCCGGATTCGCTGCTGGAGGCATCCGGTGATCTCGGCGGTGGCACCTGGGCGACGCTGCGCCTGGTGGTGCTGCCGATGATCTGGCCGGCGATCATCGCCGGGTCGATCTTCAGCTTCTCGCTCTCCCTCGGCGATTACATCACCGTGAATATCGTCGGCGGAGCCAACCAGATGCTCGGCAACCTCGTCTACACCAACGTGGGGGCCGCGAACAACCTGCCGCTCGCGGCCGCGATCGCGCTCATTCCCATTCTGATCATCTTCGCCTACCTCGCTGCCGTGCGGCGCACGGGCGCACTCAACAACCTGTAGGAGCGTGCCATGCGTCTGAGTCGCCCCGCCAGCGGCCTGCTCGCGGCCATCACGGCCGTGGTGCTGGCCCTTATCTATCTGCCCCTGCTCGTGGTCTTCGTGAACTCCTTCAGCACCAGCCAGAACCTCGTTTGGCCGCCGCCGGGCTTCACCCTGGAGTGGTGGGCCAAGGCGTTTCAGAGCGACGGTGCCCTCGATGCGGTGCTGACCAGCCTGCAGGTAGCCCTGGCTTCGACAGCGGTGGCACTCGTGCTCGGCACGCTCATCTCGCTCGGGCTGCAACGCTTCGAATTCTTCGGCCGGGATGCCATCAGCCTGCTGGTCATCCTGCCGATCGCGCTGCCCGGCATCGTCACCGGCATCGCCCTAAACAATGCCTTCCGCACCGGGCTCGGCGTGCAACTGTCGATTCTGACGCTCATCATCGCCCACGCCACGTTCTGCATCGTCACGGTGTTCAACAATGTCATCGCCCGGCTTCGCCGCCTCGGCACCAGCCTTGAAGATGCCTCTTCCGACCTCGGCGCGGGAATCTGGACGACGTTTCGGCTCGTCACTTTTCCACAATTGCGGTCGGCGCTGTTCGCCGGCGGCCTGCTCGCCTTCGCCCTGAGCTTCGACGAGATCATCGTGACGACGTTCACCGCGGGATCGACTGTGAAGACCCTGCCGCTGTGGATTCTGGACAACCTGTTCCGCCCCAACCAGGCGCCCGTGGTCAACGTCATCGCCGTGGTGCTCGTGCTGGTCTCGATTATTCCCATCTACTTCGCCCAGCGCATCGCCGGTGCCGAAAAGGTTGTGCGCTAGGTCGTTCGTGCCGGATCGGGTTAGGGTTTTTCGGTGGGCAGACAGGACGGCAGCGGGCGGCAGATCTCGGCGGACGACGTCGACGACCGTTCAGCGACCGTGCTTCACGTCGACCTCGACGCGTTCTTCGTGTCGGTCGAGCTGCTCTCGCACCCCGAATTCGTGCACCTGCCGGTGATCGTGGGCCATCGCGGGGGGCGGTCGGTCGTCACGGCGGCCAACTATATTGCCCGGCGCTACGGCGTGAACTCGGCGATGCCGATGGCCCTCGCCCTGCGGCAGTGCCCGAACGCGATCGTGCTCGAGCCGCACATGGGGCTCTATCGGGACTATTCCAGCCGGGTGATGAGCATTTTTGACGACGTCACCCCGCTCGTGGAACGGCTCGGCATCGACGAAGCCTTCCTCGACGTTTCCGGCGCAACCAATCTGTTCGGCTCACCGGCGGTGATCGGCGAACTGATCCGTGCGCGGGTGTTCGCCGAGACCCGGCTGGTCTGCTCCGTCGGCGCAGCGTCGACCAAATTCGTCGCCAAGCTCGCCTCCGGCCTGTCCAAACCCAACGGGATGCTCGTCGTTCCGGCCGACGACACGATCGAGTTCCTGCATCCCCTGCCGGTGACGGCCCTGTGGGGTGTGGGAGCGGCCACCGAGCAGACCCTGACCCGCCTCGGCCTGAAACTCATCGGCGATATCGCGCACACGCCACTGGACGTGCTGAAAAAGACGCTGGGGGAGGCATCCGGTTCGAAGCTGTTCGAGCTATCGTGGGGGCGTGACCCCCGTTCGGTGACGCTCGAGCGAGAAGAAAAGAGTGTCGGCCACGAGGTCACGTTTGAGCACGACGTGACCGACATCGACCGATTGCGCAGCGAGTTGCTGCGGCAGTGTGACCTCGTTGCGGCGCGCCTGCGGCGGGGGAATCTGGTGGCCAGGCGCGTGTCATTGAAGCTGCGCTACACCGACTTCAGCACGGTCACCCGTTCGCGCACCCTGGCCGAGCCCAGCAATGTCGGTCGCCGCATTTATGAGGAGGCCGTCGCTGCGTTCGACCTGCTGGCCGCGACGGGCATTCGCGTGCGCCTGATCGGGGTGCGGGCCGAGCAGCTGGGGACGGCGTCGGGGTCGGTGGGGTTGTGGGATCCCGACGAGGATTGGCGCGGAGCCGAGCTGGCGGTCGACTCGGTGACCGAGCGATTCGGGGCGGGAATCGTACGCCCAGCCTCGTTCTTCAAGCCTCGCCCATAAGGCGCGAGTCGGCTACCCTGTTGAAATGACCAGCCTCCCGGAAAAACTCGCAGACACGTTCCGTTCCGCCGGTGTGAAATCGGCCTACGGTGACCCCGTGCAGATCGACGGCGTCACCCTCGTACCTGTGGCGCTCACCTACTACGGCTTCGGCGGCGGCGACGCCGGTGAGGGCGGTGCCGGATCGGGCGGGGGCGGGGGCGGAGTGTCGCTGCCGATCGGCGCCTACGTGAAGTCAGGTGGTACCGCCCGATTCGAGCCGAATGTCATCGCGCTACTCGCCGTTGGTGTGCCGTTTCTGCTGGTGGCCGGCCGTGCCCTGGCCCGGGTGATCCGGGCCCTGAAAAAGTAGCCCTTCTCCCACCTCGGCCCCCTGACTCTTTTCTTTCCGGGCCCGGGCCCGGAAAGTGGGCCCAGGATAGATCATGGGCTCGCGTTCCTAAGGTGGGCCCGGGCGCGGGCCGCGCGGCTTGCGCGCCGAGCGGATGCGACGCGGCCATCGCGGCCGACGCGCGAACAAGCCCGGTGCAAAGCGGCCAGGTGCAAAGCGGCGTCGCAGCCAGGCCGGCACCCGGGGCCGCAGCCAGGACGGCCAGTGCCACGGGCCACTCACCGGCAGGCCTTGAGCGATACGACGGCGGCGCATAATGAAGCGGCGCAGGAGTACGAGGTACAGCGCCGCCAACACGAGCAGAATGCCGATGCTCATCTCGTGATCCCCATGCCGCAAGTCTAAGCGGGGCACTACAATTGAAAATGATCACGGGAGTCCGGTACACCGGGCTGAGAGGAAGCTGACCAAGCTTCGACCGTCGAACCTGATCTGGATCATGCCAGCGCAGGGAGGCTTCTCGATCCCGTGCCCTGTATTCACCTACGGAAAGGGCACGAACAGTGCACGCTACATCGACTTCACTCAACCAGTCCACTCGCGAGGCACCTGCGGCGAAAAAGCCGCGCAACTTTCGCTGGCGCGTCGTCGACATCGTCGTCGCCAGCGTCATCGGCGTAGCGAGTGGTGTCATCTTCTGGGCCTGGGGCCTCGCCTGGTCGCCGCTGAGCGCGATCCTCACGTTCACGCCCGGCCTCGAAGGCCTGCTGGCCGGCGGCTGGTTGTTTGCCGGAGTGCTCGGCGGCCTCATCATTCGCAAGCCTGGCGCGGCCCTCTACACCGAGATCATCGCCGCCGTCGTGTCGATGCTGATCGGCACCCAGTGGGGGTTCTCCACTCTCATCTGGGGCATCGTTGAAGGCCTCGGGGCAGAGCTGGTACTCGCCCTCTTCCTCTACACGAATTGGCGCCTCGGCGTCGCCCTGCTGGCCGGTGCCGGCGCCGGGGTGGCCGTAGGACTGCTCGACACGACCGTCAGCTATGCGGCACTGGATGTTGGTTTCAAGGCCGTCTACTTCGTATCCGCTGTCGTATCGGGCACCGTGCTCGCCGGGCTGCTATCTTGGCTCGCCATGCGCGGCCTGGCCCGCACCGGCGCGCTCAGCCGATTCGCTGCCGGCCGGGAAGGTTCGCGCGCACCCGCCGCGATCAGTTAATCGGATGCCACCCCCCTCGTCGACCTCGTCCGCTCGCGGCCCCCAGATTCGGCCCGTGCAGATCGAAGCCCGCGGCTGGGGCTGGCGCCACGCCGGACGCCACCACCACGCCGTGTCGGGGCTCGACCTGCGGATCGAGCCCGGCGAGCGGGTACTGCTGCTCGGAGCCAGCGGCGCCGGCAAAAGCACCCTGGTGCACGCGCTGGCCGGGGTACTCGGCGACGCCGAGGACGGCGACGAGACGGGCAGACTGCTCATTGACGGCGGGCGCGCGGCCGCGGCCCGGGGCCGGGTCGGACTCGTGCTGCAGGACCCGGACTCCCAGGTGGTACTCGCCCGGGTCGGCGACGACGTGGCGTTCGGCTGCGAGAACCTGGCTGTTCCGCGGGCAGAAATCTGGCCGCGCGTGCGGCGTGCCCTCGCCGAGGTCGGCCTCAACCTGCCCCTCGACCATCCCACGTCGAACCTGAGTGGAGGCCAGAAACAGCGCCTGGCCCTGGCCGGTGTGCTGGCCATGCAGCCCGGACTGCTCCTGCTTGACGAACCGACCGCGAACCTCGACCCGGTCGGGATCATCGAGGTGCGTGACGCCGTCGTGCGCTCCCTCGACCATTCCGGGGCCACTTTCGTCGTCATCGAACACCGCGTTGAGGTCTGGCAGGACGTCGTCGACCGCGTCATCGTGCTCGACCCGGCCGGCGGTGTGCTCGCCGACGGGCCGACGCGCCAGATTCTCGCCAGCCAGGGCGATCGGCTGGCTCAGGCCGGCGTCTGGGTGCCAGCCCGGCCACCCCGGTTTCCGGTACGGCACGCGATCAGCAATTCTCAGAGCCTGCTCCGGGCCGACGGACTCGCGGTCGGGCGTGTTCCGTTCGGCCGACGCGTGGCATCCGTCGTCGCAGAGGGAATCACCCTCTCGGTCGACGCCGGCACTGCCACCGTCGTGACCGGGCCGAACGGCGCCGGCAAGTCCACCCTCGCCCTGACCCTGGCCGGTCTGTTGAAACCGGCCGGCGGAACGCTGCGCGCGAGCGACAGCCTGGCGGACGGCATCGTTGCCGAACCTCACCGGTGGCGCTCCCGGCAGCTGCTCACCCGCATCGGCACCGTCTTCCAAGACCCCGAGCACCAGTTTCTGGCCGCCACGGTGCGCGGCGACCTGACGATCGGCCCGCACGCACTCGGACTGAGCCCGGCGGAGCAGACCAGCCGCGTCGACGAGCTCATGCACCGGCTGCGGCTCGACCACCTCGCCGACGCCAACCCCTTCACCCTGTCCGGCGGCGAAAAGAGACGGATGTCCGTCGCCACCGTTCTCGCCACCCGCCCTCGCCTGCTCGTGCTCGACGAGCCGACGTTCGGGCAGGATTCCCGCACCTGGCAGGAACTCGTGAGCCTGCTGGCTGAACTGCTCGACGAGGGCACCGCGATCGTGGCGGTCACCCACGACGCCCAGTTCGTCAGCGCTCTCGCGGATGAGGAGTATCGACTCGGCGCGCCGATGAGTCTGGGGGTGGCACAGCCGTGAGCCTGATGACCCCCAGCATCCGCACCAGCGTGGTTGCCCGCCTCAACCCGGTGGCCAAGCTGTCCGTTGCACTGATCGTCAGCTGTGCGCTGCTGCTGTCGATCGACTGGGTGTCGGCGGGCGTGGCCCTGCTGCTCGAGGCCGTGCTGCTCGTCTGGTGCGGCCTGAGCGCCCGCCAATTCTGGCTGCGCACCGCGCCGGTCTGGATCGCGGCGCCCATGGCATCGATCACGACGATTCTTTACGGTGAAGACTCCGGCGCGGTGCTCTGGCAGTTCGGTTTTATCTCGGTGACCGAGGGCTCCGCCCAGCTGGGTCTGGCCATCGGGCTGCGAGTGCTCGCGATCGGTCTGCCCGGCATCGTTCTGCTGGCCACGACCGACCCGACCGACCTCGCCGACGGTCTGGCCCAGGTGCTGCGCCTGCCGGCTCGGTTCGTACTCGGCGGACTGGCCGGGCTGCGGCTCGTGGGCATGTTCATCGACGACTGGCATTCGCTCGGACTTGCCCGGCGAGCCCGCGGGGTCGGCGATGGCGGCGGTCTGCGCGGTGCCGCACGCCGGTTCTTCGGGCCGGCCTTCTCCCTGCTCGTCATCTCGGTGCGACGCGGCAGCAAGCTCGCCACGGCCATGGAAGCCCGCGGCTTCGGCAGCAACGAGCCACGTACCTGGGCCAGGCCATCGCACGTTCGGGCAGCGGATGCCGCTCTTGTCGCCATCGGATTCGCCATCGCCGGCATCGCGATCGGCGTCGCCGTGTGGGCAGAGACCTGGAGCTTCATCCTTGCCTGATCTCCAGCGCCGGGCGTTGCTGGCCCCGATACTGGCGGCCCTGCCCGCGGCCGGGCCGAACCCGGTCGTGCTCATCGACGGACCGAGCGGCGCCGGCAAGAGCACCCTCGCCGATGCCCTGGCGGCGCACTGGGCGGACGCGAACACGCCGCAGCTGGTTCGCATGGACGACATCTACCCGGGCTGGGACGGCCTCGACGCCGCGATTGAACACCTGCGACGGCAGGTGTTGCTGCCGTGGCGGGCGGGACTACCCGCAGCCTGGCAGCGTTACGACTGGGCCGTGAACGGGCCGGCGGAGTGGCATCCGCTTGACCCGGCCCGTCCCCTGGTCGTGGAGGGCTGCGGCACCCTCGCGGCCGCGCATGAACCGCTCAGCGACGTGCGGGTCTGGTTGTCCGCGGACGATGCACTGCGCAAACGGCGCGCGCTGAGTCGCGACGGCGACGCGTTTCGCTCACACTGGGATCAGTGGCAGCAGGAATGGGCGACCTACCTCCAGCGGGAGGCCCCGGAAATTCGGGCAACCGTTCGCTTGCAGGCCACACGGGACTAGATTAGCTGTCATGAGCCCAGACAGTGACACCCCGACCCTGTACATCGCCGAGTTCATCGACGGCCCGCTCGAGGGCCAGATCGATTCCCGGGCGCTCGTGCATGGAAAACACGCGCCCCGCATCAGCATGGTTGCCGCCGTCGGCGGGCTTGAGTCGGTGTTCTGGTACGACGAAGTCGACGAGCGCGACGTGAGCGGGCAACTCCGCGTACGGTACGCCTTCGACCAGGGCGAGAGCGACCCGGTCGACACCGAGGTTGAGCCGCTGTAGAACTACTGGTCGAGCAGGGCCGTGATCATCACGATCGGATGCAGCAGTCGCCAGCCCGGCCCCGGGTCGGCGATGCCCTCGTCGAGTTTCAGGGCCGCCGAGAGTTTCTCCCCGGCGACGGTGAGCCGCACCTGGCCCACGTTCGCTCCGGTGCGGGCCGTTGCGAAGTCCTTGAGCTCGACCGTTGCGGCGTCGGGAGTCGCTGCCTGCCAGGCGTAGCGGGTGCGCGACACCCCGACCACGGCTGCGGCCGTGTCGCCCCACGCCGATTCGAACGTTGCATAGGCATTGCCGGCGGCCAGAACGGGCAGCGGCCCCACGCCAGCCCGCGCGCTTGTCATGAGTGCGGTCAGGTCGGCCGTGAGCGCATCATAGGTCGGCTCACCGATGAACGCACCAGAAAAGGTAAAGCTCGAAGCGCCGTCACTGACCTCGGCGGTGAACAGAAAACACACACCCGCGGCATCCGTATAGCTGCGCGATATGCCCGTGATGCCCTCCTCCGGCAGATACGACGTCGTATTCTGCACTCCGCGACGGTCCGCCAAAACGGATGCAGGACTGGCCAGCATCGAAGACACGATCGGGTCGGTCGCGGCCAGGCCGGCGAGGTGGGCCAGATCGGTGGCGGTTCCGGCGCTCGCATCGTGCAGCCCGGTGGCGTCAACCACGGCGGTGCCGGTCAGCCCGTTGTCGGCCAGCCAAACATTGGCAGCCACTACGTAGGCGTCGACCGAACCGAACGCCCAGCGTGCCACGGTATCGGCATGATTGTTGCTCGATCCGAGCAGCAGCGCCTGCAGTAGCTCGAGTTCGGTCCACTGCTCGTCGGCGAAGACAGTGACCGAGCGCGCTCCGGCCTTGTCGTAGTCGAGGTAGCTCTGAAAATCGGCGGCCGTGAGCGTCACCACGGGTCCAGTCTCGCCCGCCACAATCGGTTTCGCGTCGAGAACGACGAGGGCGGTCACCACTTTGGCAATTGAGGCCATGGGAAGCGCCTCGGCCGTGCCCGCGACCGCGAGCGGCGCCGATGGTTGCGAAACCTCCGCGCCGGTTGACGTCGTTCCGGACGCGTCGCTGGTCGTGGCGGCGAGCACGGTGATTGCGCTCGCGCCGTTGGCGGAAAGCACCGGGGGAGTGGGGGCCGTGGCCGTGGCTGCGGGAGTGACCGTGGTGGCGGTGACCGGTGGCAGCGGCCCCAGCAGCGTCGCGGGGCCGTAGACGCCGAAACCGAGGATCACCACGGTTCCGACCAGAATGCCAACGAGACGGCCGGGACGGAAGGAGCTCATTCTTCAAGGCTAGACCGCCCGGAGTCAGCCCCAGCCGAGTTCGTGCAGCCTGTCGTCATCAATGCCGTAGAAATGGGCGATTTCATGCACCAGGGTGATGTGAATTTCATCGTGCAGGTCGTCCATGGTGTCGCAGATCGCCAGCAGCGGCTCACGATACAGCACAATACGATCGGGCATCTCGCCAAAGCCGTACTGGCCACGCTCGGTGAGGGCGACCCCGTCATACAGGCCCAGGATCTCGAGGCTGCCGTCTTCGGGACGGTCTTCAACCACAAAGATCACGTTGTCGAGCCCGTCGACCATATCGTCGGGCAGAAGATCGAGTTCGTCGATGACCAGGCGCTCGAATTCGGCGGCGTCAAGTTGTAACATCGCGGCCTGCTTTCGATGCCCGACAAGCCAGTGTTTCATTGGGGTGAGTAACGGGGATTGAACCCGCGACCTCCTGGACCACAACCAGGCGCTCTGCCAACTGAGCTATACCCACCATGCGTCCCTGCGTTTTCACGCGGGGCAACTCAGCAATCCTATTACACCTCGGAGGCGAATAAGTGCACAACTTCGGCCGCGTGCGACTTGGCCTCGTCGCTGGTCGGGCCCGGGTCGGCCACGAATACCGTCTGTCGGTAGTACGCAAGCTCGCGAATGGACTCGAGGATGTCGGCGAGCGCACGGTGGCCGCCGTCTTTCGCCGGGGCGTTAAAGTACACCCGCGGATACCAGCGTCGGGCGAGCTCTTTGATTGAGGACACGTCGACGTTGCGGTAGTGCAGCTGGTTGTCCAGGCGCGGCATGTAGCGGGTGAGGAAGGCTCGGTCGGTGCCGATGGAGTTGCCGGCCAGGGGGGCCTTCTGCTCGGCCGGGATGAACTTCAAAACGTATTCGAGTACCTGGAACTCGGCCTCGGCGGCGCTGACGCCGTCCGGAATCTCGGTGATGAGGCCGGAGGAGGTGTGCATGTTGCGCACGAAGTCGCCCATGTTTTCGAGGGCGGAGTCATTGGGCTTGATGATGATGTCAAGGCCGGGGTCGAGCACATTGAGGTCGTAGTCGGTGATGACGACGGCGATCTCGACGAGTTCGTCGCGGTCCAGGTCGAGCCCGGTCATCTCGCAATCGATCCAAACCAATCGGTCGGGACTTTTCGACGTCGGGGAGGTCGCTGGGGATGTTGCCGGTGCTGTACCAGTCGTGCTGTTCGTCATGCGTCGAGTCTACCGGTGGCCTGCGACAGGGCCTGTAAACTTGAGGGCTACCGATGTTCAACGCACCACCTGCGAGGCCCTGATGGAATTCACACTGTATTCGTCGTCATTCTGCGAACCGTGCATGCAAACGCGAGCCGTTCTCGCGGAGGCGAAACGGCTGGTTCCCGGGGCGACCATGCGCGAGATCGACGTGGCCGGTGAACCCGAGCAGGCCGAGGCGCTGCTCATTCGCAACACTCCCACGGTCATCATCACCAACGGTGCAGGTGCCGAGGTTTTTCGTGCGGCCGGTGTTCCCACCCTCGCGCAGGTGCTCGTCGCGGCCGCCAAGGCGCTCTGACGTTTACGGCTCTGGGTCACGCTCCCGCTACGCCGCCCTGCACTGCCCGGCCCTCCGGCGAGATCACATCGCCGTAGTACTCGATCACGAATGAGCGCGCCAGTCGCCCGGCCGTGGGTCCGTCGCCCGCCGAGATCGCGGCCAGAATTTCCCGGTCGTGGGCCAAAGACAGCTCCATCTTGGTCGCGGAGTCGGGTGCACGATCGAGTCCGCCGGTGACCATATCGATGAGCGCTCCGCGGGTTGCTTCCCCGCAGATCTGCATGAGCTGGTTGTGGCTGGCGGCCCACACGCTTGAGTGGAACGCCACGTCCGCTCGGCTAAAGGCGACCGGACCATTCGCGATCTCCGCCTGCATGGCATCCACTGCGGCGCGCATCGCCTCCAGCTCCTCCTCGGTGCGGTGCTCTGCGGCCAGGGTGCAGGCGGCGTCCTCCAGCATGATGCGAAACTCCACCAGCTCCGACAGCGCGATGGTTTCCAGGCGCACCAGACGGTTCACGGTCTTGGTGAGAATAGCCGGAGACGCTTGCAGAACCTCGGGTCCGCGCGGGTCGCCGGGCCGCGAGCGCACCAGCCCCGTGCTTTCGAGTACTCGCAGTGCCTCCCGGATGGTCGACCGGCTCACTTCGAAGGTGAGCATCAGCTCGCGCTCGCTTGGCAGGCGATCGCCGGGGCGGAGGTCGCGGGTGCTGATCGCTGACTCGATCTGCTCGACCACGCGTTCGTAGGCCTTGACAGTTTTCACGGCGGTAAATGCGGCTTTGTGGGCCATTGGCACTCCCTCGAGGTTGCGACCAGCGTCGTAGAACTGGCGCCAATTGAAGCTGTGTCAATATCGGGGTCGATCTTGACGATCTGAGATCTACATGTAAAGCTGACTTTGGTACAGAGTGTACTGGTCTGACCATGTATTTCTCCGGTATGGACAGCACATTTCCACAGTATTTCTGGCCGCTCGTCGTCGGGCCAGCCAAACCAGAGGGGCACGTTCGAATGAGGGCACACACCCGGCGAAGCCTGTTCGCCAGCATTGCCACGGTCATGGTTTCTTCGATGGCCCTGGTCGGTTGTTCCACCGGGTCGACGACCGCCGAGGGAGAGCCGGACACGTACTTGACCGTTGGCCTGTTGGCCACGCCCGGCAACCTCGACTACACCACAACCGCCGGTGCCGCCATTCCGCAGGCGCTGCTCTACAACGTCTACGAAGGCCTGGTGAAACTCGACAACGAGGGCACCATCATCCCCTTGCTCGCCACATCCTGGACCGTCAGCGACGACGGCCTGATCTACGATTTTCTGCTGAACGAAGGCGTGACCTTCTCCGACGGCTCGCCATTCACCGCCGCGAGCGTCAAGTTCAGCCTGGAACGGGTCAAAGACAACTGGACCGCCAACGGACCGGCCTACCTCGATCCGATTGCCAGTATCGAGGCCGTCAGCGATACCGAGGCCCGCATCACCCTGTCGAAGCCGAGCAACAGCTGGCTCTTCAACATGAGTGGTCCGGTCGGCACGATGTTCACCGAATCCGGAATCGCTGATCTGGCCACCGCCCCGGTGGGTACCGGGCCTTACACGGTCAGCTCGTTCAAAACCGGGGACAGCCTCGTGCTTGCCGCCAACACGGACTACTGGGGCGACGCCCCGTATATGACCGACGTCACCCTGCGCTATTTCACCGACGCAACAGCGCAGACCAATGCGCTGCTGAGCGGAGACATCAACCTCATCTCGGGCATCTCGCAGTTTCAGCTGGTCGACCAGTTCAAGTCCAACGCTGACTTCCAGGTGCTCGAAGGTGCCAGCACAGGCGAGGTCACCCTGTCGATGAACAACGCGAGCGACGCATTCGGCGACGTTCGAGTGCGCCAGGCGGTCATGTACGCCATCGACCGCCAGGCCGTTATGGACACCGCGAACAGCGGTTACGGCCTGTTGATCGGCTCCATGGTGCCGCCGACGGACCCATGGTACGACCAGGATCTGGCCGATCTGTACCCCTACGACCCCGACAAAGCCTCCGAACTACTTGACGAAGCCGGAGCTAGCGACCTGACTGTGGCCTTCAAGATTCCCAACCTTCCCTACGCAGTGGCCGGCGCTCAGGTCGTCAAGGACCAGCTCGCCAAGGTGGGCATCACCGCCAACGTGACGGCCCTCGAATTTCCCGCCGTGTGGCTTGATGACGTCTTCTCGGGCCACGACTACGACATGTCGCTCATCATGCACAGTGAACCGCGTGACGTGACGGTCTTTGCGGCCCCCACCTACTACGCGGGCTACAACTCGCCCGAGGTGATGGCCAAATTCGCCGAAGCGGATGCCGCCGACCCGGCCACCTACACCGAACTGATGAAGCAGGCCACGACCACCATGGCCGAGGAAGCCGCCGCAGATTGGCTCTACCTGCAACCGGCCATCTCCCTCGCCGACGCCGACCTGCTCGGGGTACCCAAGAACACACCGAGCCTCGCGCTCGACCTGTCGACCATCGCACGATAGGCGAGGTTGCCGGAACGCGTACGGTTGGTGTTCCCAGAAACAGTCAGAGGAAAGTTATGGTTCTTGTGGTTCTGCGCCGTATCGGCGTGTTCGCCACCACGGTCGTCGTGGCTTCAATCGTGACGTTTTTGCTGCTGTCGATTCTGCCCGGCAACGCCGCACGCATCGCCCTGGGCGTGCAGGCGAGTGAAGCGGATGTCGCAGCGCAAGCCACGCTGATGGGTCTCGACCGCCCCGCGATCGTGCGCTATCTGGACTGGTTCGGCCACGTGCTCATCGGAGACTTCGGTACCTCCACAGTGTCGCGCCAGCCGATCGGCCCCGAAATAACGGATGCCCTTGGCATCACCGTGATCCTGGTGCTGACCAGCGTCGTGCTCGCCCTGCTCTTTGCTATTCCGTTTGGAATCCTGACCGCGGTCCGGCAGCGAAAGCCCGACGGAGCGATTCTCTCCGGCATCAGCCAGATCGGCGTTGCCGTGCCCGGTTTTCTGGCTGGAATGCTACTCGTCACCGTCTTCGCCGTGACGCTCCGCTGGCTGCCGGCCGGCGGCTGGGTCGACCCCGGCGAGGACGTCGGCGGATTCCTCGAGCACCTGATTCTGCCCGCGATCGCCCTCGGAAGCGTGCAGGGCGCCGTGCTCAGCCGCTACGTGCGCTCATCCGTTTTGGAGGTCATGCGGGAAGACTTCATCCGCACCGCCAGGGCCAAAGGCCTCGGCGCGGGGCGGGCACTGTTTCGGCACGGTCTGCGGAACGCCGCCGTTCCGGTGATGACCGTGCTCGGCCTGCAGATCGCCACCCTCCTGGTGGGCGCCGTCGTGATCGAGCGGGTATTCAGCATTCCCGGCCTCGGCAGCCTGCTGCTCGACAAGGTCGCCCTGCGCGACCTCCCCGCCGTGCAGGGCATCGTGCTCGTACTGGTCGTTTTCGTGCTGGCGCTGAACTTTCTGGTCGACCTCGCCTTCACCATGATCGATCCCCGACTACGGAGCGCCACATGACCGCTATCAAGCCAGGGACGCCGACGCGACGTGCTGCCGGTCACAGCGGCGGAGCCACGCTCTGGGCCGGACTCGTGCTCATCGGCCTCGTCGTGCTGGCCGCCGTCGTCTCTGCTTTCTGGACCCCGTTCGACCCGGAAGGGGTCTTCTCGGATTCCATCCTGCGCCCGCCGGGCGCCGAACATCTGCTGGGCACCGACAGCTTCGGGCGGGACGTCTTTAGCTCCATCCTGCGCGGCGCACAGATCTCACTGCTCGTCGGCACCGTCGCGGTCGGGATCGCGGCCGTGCTCGGTGTGCCGTTCGGTATCGTGGCCGGCATGAATCCGGGCCGACTCGACCAGTTCATGATGCGCAGCAATGACATCTCGCTCGCCTTCCCTGCCCTGCTGCTCGCAATCATCTTCGGTGCCATCTTCGGCGCCGGCACCGTCACAGCCATGGTGGCCCTCGGCATCGGCACGGCACCGGCGTTCGCCCTCATCGCCCGCAGCGGCACCATGCAGATCATGAGCCGTGAATACGTGCAGGCCGCCCGCGCCTCGGGCAAGAGCGGCCTCTTCATCGGCATGCGGCACATTCTGCCCAATATCAGCGGCATGCTCATCGTGCAGGCCTCGGTCTCCTTCGGCATCGCCGTTCTCGCCGAAGCCGCGCTGTCCTATCTGGGGCTCGGCACGCCGCCGCCGACCCCGTCGTGGGGCCGCATGCTGCAGGATGCCCAGGGTTACCTGTTCATCGAACCGCTGCTCATCGTCTGGCCGGGAATCGCCATCGCCATCGCGGTGCTCGGCTTCAACCTGCTCGGTGATGGCCTCCGCGATCGCTTCGACCCCAGAATGCAGGTGAATCGATGACCGTGCCTACCCTCAGCGTGAGCGACCTGACGGTCTCTTCGCCATTTGCCGACCTGCTTCACGGCATCAGCTTCGACATCGCCGAAGGCGAACGGGTCGGCCTGATCGGGGAGTCCGGGTCTGGAAAGTCGCTCACCGCGACCTCCGTCATGGGGCTGCTGCCGGAAACCCTGACGGCCACCGGCGCGATCCGACTGAACGGGGTCGACGCCGACCTGCTCACCGCGCCCGAACGTCGCCTGAACCAGTTGCGCGGTAGGACCATGGCCATGGTTTTCCAGGAGCCGATGACCGCCCTGAACCCGCTCATGCGGGTTGGCGCCCAGGTGGCCGAGATTATGACGGTGCACCACACGGAAACCGGGCGGCGCCGGGCTCGGCAGCGGGCCGTTGAGCTACTGGCCCTGGTCAAACTACCGAACCCGGCCGAGGCGGCACTCGCCTTTCCGCACCAGCTCTCCGGCGGGCAACGCCAGCGGGTGATGCTGGCGATGGCGATGGCCAACGACCCGCAGTTGCTGCTCTGCGATGAACCGACCACGGCCCTCGACGTCACGGTGCAGGCCGAGGTGCTGAAGCTCATTGGAAACCTCGTCACCGAGCGCGGCACCGCGCTGTTGCTGATCACCCACGACATCGCGGTGGTCGCCGAAGTCTGCCAGCGGGTGCTTGTGATGTACCAAGGCGAGATCGTCGAAGACGGGCCGGTGGGGCGTGTGTTGACCGCGCCGCAGCATCCGTACACACAGAAACTGATCGCGGCCTCCGATCTCTCCTCGGTCGACGATCGCGGCCGCCTGCACACCATGTCCATGCCGGTCGTCGGCAGGCCACCCGTGGCAGTATCCGCGCCCCGCCAGGTTCACGCGGATGCCGCCGCCGCGGTAATCCGGCCGCCGCACCGCGCCGCCCACCAGCGCCTCGAGCCGGGCGGCCCGCCGGTGATCTTCAACGAGGTGACCGGTGCGCCCGCCATCTCGGTGCGCGACCTCAGCCGGCAGTATCGGAGACGCGGCGGCGCACTGTTCGCACCGGCACCGATCGTGCACGGCCTGCGCGACGTGTCCTTCGACGTTGCCGAAGGTCAGCGGTTCGGCATCGTGGGGGAGTCCGGCTCCGGCAAATCCACCCTCATGCGCATTCTCTGTGCCCTCGACCAACCGACGACCGGCACGGTCGACGTGCTCGGGCAACCCATCGCGGGAGCCTCCGAACGGCACCTGCGCGACTTTCGCAGCCGGGTGCAGATCGTGTTCCAGGACCCGATGGGGTCCCTGGATCCGCGCATGAAAGTGCGCGACATCGTCGCCGAACCCCTGCGCAATGTCAATCGGGCCGAGTCCCTCGCCCGGGTCGAAGCCCAGCTCAATGCGGTCGGGCTCGACATCGACGTGATGAACCGGCATCCGCACCAGTTCTCCGGCGGCCAGCGGCAACGCATCTCCATTGCACGGGCGCTCATCACTAGGCCCCGGGTTCTGGTGGCCGACGAGGCGGTCAGCGCCCTCGACGTGTCGGTGCGCGCCCAGGTACTGAACCTGCTCGCCGATCTGGTCGACCAATATCAGCTCACTCTCGTGTTCGTCTCGCACGACCTCGGCGTGATCCGCCACCTCTGCGACACCGTGGCTGTCATCTCCGACGGACGCATCGTCGAATGCGGGCCCACCGCCGACGTCTACGACGGTCCGCTGCACGCGTACACGCGCCAACTGGTCAGCGCCACGCCGTCCATGGACGAGCTGGCCCGCCGGGTCGCCCCCTGAACCTGTGCCTGACCCATTGGAGATGCCATGACCGAGACCGCGCCCATCGAATGCCTGCCGGCGACCGAGCTCGTAGCGCGCTACCGCAGCGGCGACCTCTCCCCGGTGGAGGTGACGCTGGCGGTACTTGACAAAGCCGAGCGACTGCAGCCCGAGTTGAACTGCTTTTGGGGCCTCGATCGGATCGGAGCGCTCGAAGCGGCTGCGGCCAGCGAACGGCGGTGGGCTGCGGGGCATCCGCTCGGCACCATCGACGGGGTGCCGACCAGCATCAAGGAGAACGTGGCTGTGCGCGGCTTCAGCCAGCCGTCCGGCACCGCCGCCAAGTTCGATGCCGCGATCGCGACCGAAGATGGGCCGAGCGCCGCGCGCATCCGCGAGGCCGGCGGAGTCATCTTCGGCGTCACGGTCATGCCCGACTACGGCATGCTCTCCTCCGGCGTGTCGAGCCTGCACGGAATCACCCGCAGCCCGTGGAACCCGGCCTGGACCGTCGGCGGGTCAAGCGCCGGCGCGGGCGCTGCGGCCGCGGCCGGCATCGGCCCGCTGCACACCGGTTCCGACATCGGCGGCTCCTTGCGACTGCCGGCCACCTGGCTGGGGCTCGTGACCCTGAAACCGAGTTTCGGCCGTATCGCCGTCGACCCGCCCTATATGGGCCGCGTGGCCGGACCGCTGACCAGAACAGTGGATGACGCCGCACTGCTGATGGGCGTGCTCACCCAGCCAGACCCGCGCGACTACACCGGTCTCGGCGAGCAGAACCTGGACTGGACCGACGTGCACTGCGGCGGCGATGGGGTCGCGGGACTGCGGGTCGGGTACCACCTGGCCGGCGGGGCCGGCCTCGCGACCGACCCGGAGGTGGCGGCATCCGTTTTGCAGGCGGTGGAACATTTCAAGGCGGCCGGCGCGATCGTGGAGGAGATCGCCCCGCCGATGACCGTGAAGTACCTCGCCGACCTCGACCTCTTTCTGCGGGTGCGTTCCCTTGCCGACTATGAGGCGCTCGAACCAGCGCGGCAGGCGATGGTTCTCGACTTTATTCGTCACTGGGTGCTGGGTGGCGCTGGAGTGTCGGGCACCGAGGTGGTGCGGTGTTACCAGAGTATCCAGGACCTGCGCGCGGCGACCGTCGCGGCCACGGCGCCGTATGACGTCGTGCTGTCGCCGGTGTCACCGGTCGCCGCGTTTCCGGCGGAGTGGCCGATGCCGACCAATGATGCGGCCACCTCGCTGGACCACATCGCGTTTACGGCGCCGTACAACTTCTCGGAGCAGCCGGCCAGCTCGGTGAACTGCGGGTTCACGGCTGACGGTCGTCCGATCGGGCTGCACATTGCCGGGCGCCGGTTCGAAGATCTGGCGGTTCTGCGGGCCACCCACTGGTACGAGCAGGCGCGGCCGGCTACGGCAGAGCCGGTCTGGCCGTTTCATACCGTGGGCCAGCTGGCGCGCTAGGCGTTCGGCGGGTCGAAGCGGCCGTCGACGGCGGTCCAGCCGCCGTCGACGGTGAGCACCGACCCGGTGACGAACCGTGACGCGTTCGAGGCGAGGTAGACCACGGCACCCGCCAGCTCGCTCGGGGTCGACCAGCGGCCGAGAGCGCTCTTGGCGGCGTAGGCGTTGTACCAGTCGGGATTGTTCTTGATCTGCGCCGTCAGCGGGGTCTCGACGACGCCGGGGGAGATTGCGTTGACCCGAACACCGGCCGGCCCATATTCGGCGGCCGCCGTGCGCAACAGCTGCACCAGCCCGGCCTTGGTCGCAGCGTAGACGCCCTGGCCGGGCTCGACCGTGACCGCCCGAATGGAGGCGAAGCCAATGATGCTGCCGCCGCCCCGGGCGGCCATGGCCGGCGCAAAGGCCTGAATCAGCACGAAAGCGGCCCGCAGGTTGAGGTTCACCACGCGGTCGAATTCGTCGAGGGTGTAGTCCGCGATGCGTTTGCGCACGTTGGTCGCGGCGGTGAAGACGAGTGCGGCGAGATCCGGCAAGTCACCGGCAACGGCCCGCACGGCCGCCTGGTCGAGCACGTCAAGCTGCAGCGAAGTCGCTCCGGCACCGAGCCCGGAAGCGGTGGCCGCCGCGCTGACCGCATCGCGGTCGGCGCAGATGACCGTGGCTCCGTGGGCGTGCAGGGCGCGGGCGCTCTCCCGGCCGATGCCGCTGCCGGCCCCGATCACGAGAACGCGGCGGCCGGAAAACTGGAACAGTTGGGTGTAGTCCACGGTATTTCTCTCTGAATGGGTTACGGGCGGATCATGGCCATGCGGGTCACGGTGAATTCCTCGATGGCAAACCGGGGACCTTCCCGGCCCGTGCCGGAATCCTTCACGCCGCCGTAGGGCATGATGTCGGAGCGGAAGCCGGGGATCTCGTTGACCACGACGCCGCCGACATCGAGTTCGTTGATGGCACGAAACGCTCGTTGCAGTGAACTCGTGTAGATCGCGGCCTGCAGGCCGTAACGCGAGTGGTTGACCAGCTCGATGGCCGACCCCAGGTCGGAGACGCGCTGCAGAATGACGACCGGTCCAAAGATTTCTTCGCACCAGGCCTGGGCCTCCGGCGGAACGTCAGCCAGCACGGTCGGCGCAATGCTGCGCTCGACCAGATGGCCGCCGGCAAGCACCCGCGCCCCGCCGGCCCTGGCTGCGGCGATCCAGGCCACAATGCGCCGGGTCGCGGCCTCGTTGATGACCGGCGCCACCCGCGTGTTGTCGTCGCGCGGGTCGCCGACGCGCACCTCGGGGAGGCGCGCCAGCAGCATCCGCTCGAATTCGTCGGCGATCGCATCGTGCACCAGAATGCGCTGTACGGAGATGCAGGCCTGACCGTTGGCGTAGAAGCCGCCGCGAATCACCGCATCGACGGCTTTCTCGACGTCGGCGTCGCTCGCGACGATCAGGGCCGTATTGGCGCCCAGCTCCAACACGACCTTGCGTGGTGCAGCCGAGCGCGCGATCTGGTGCCCGACGGTGGCGGAACCGGTGAAGGAGACTACGGCCACCCGCGGGTCACGCACCAGCGCGTCGCCGACGTCGATGCCCCCGGTGACGAGCTGAACGGCCGCGGGTGACACTCCGTGTTCGCGCAGCACGCCGCGAATCAGATCGACCGCCCACAGCGTCGACAGCGGCGTGTTCGGCGCCGGCTTGATGATGATCGGGCAGCCGGCCGCGATCGCGGGGGCCAGCTTGTGGCTGGCCAGCAGTAGCGGATAGTTGAAGCCGGTGATGCCCACGACGATGCCAGCGGGCCGGCGCGTCCAGTAGCCGATCATGCCCACACCGCTCGGCTGCAGGTCGAGGGGAACGGTTTCGCCGTGCTGGTGAGCAACTTCCTCGGCGCTTGCCGACCAGGTGGTGAGGGCGCGGGCCACTTCCGTGCGGCAGTCCACGAGCGGTTTACCGGTCTCCAGCACGAGCAGCTGCTCGAATTCTGTCCTGCGCTCGGCCAGGGCGTCGTGAATGCCGACCAGTAGGGTACGTCGGATGCCCGTGCTCAGCCCGGCCAGTTCCGCGCGTACCGAGGCGGCAGCATCCACTGCGAGCGAGGCTTGCGTCACGGTGCCGACCGGCGACTGCGCCACCCGGGAACCGTCGAACGGGAACACGATTTCCGCCTGCTCGGGGCAGTCCAGCCAGCGCTCGCCGATGGGGAGCCCGGCCGGGTAGGGAATCGAGAACAAGGTCACGGAACCGCTTTCTGTCATTCGCAGGGGGAGGTGCTGGTCTTTCTACTGGTCTGACCAGTAACCTAACTAGAGTATCGAGCGCTGATCCTCAGGTCAATGACCTGCCGCGGCACTCATTTATCCAGGAGGAGAAGGATGACCAGCACAGCGAGAGTCCACCGGCTGGCCGTGATTCGTGGTGACGGCATCGGGCCCGAAGTCATCGACGCCTCCCTCGATGTGCTCGCGGCAGCGGAGTCGATGTTCGGTTTCAGCACGGAACTCACCGAGATCTCTGCCGGCGCCCGGCACTACCTGGCGACCGGCGAACTCTGGACTCCGGCGTTACAGGAGCAGATGCGCAGCCACGACGCTATTCTGTTCGGCGCGATGGGGGATCCCGCCGTCGCGCCCGGCATTCTGGAACGCGGGTTCATCCTCGAGATGCGCCGCACTTTTCAGCAGGCCGTGAATCTGCGCCCGGTCAAGCTCTATCCCGGTGTGGCCACGCCGATCGCCGGCCTCACCCCAGAACGCTGCGACCTCGTGATCGTGCGCGAGAACACCGAGGGTGCCTACGTGGGGCGCGGGTCGACGGTGCACGCTGGAACTCCGAATGCCGTCGCCGTGCAGGAATCCGTCACCACTCGTATGGGCGTTGAACGTGTGGTCGAGTTCGCGTTTCGCCTGGCCGAGCGGCGGGGCGGCACACTGACTCTGTGCCACAAGAAGAACATTCTGGTCGAGGCGGGAACCCTGTGGCAGTCGACGGTGGACGAGCTGAGTGCGCGCTTTCCCACCGTTCCCGTCGACTACGTGCACGTTGACGCCTTCTGCTTCTACCTGCCGACGGCCCCGGAACGGTTCAACGTGGTCGTGACCGACAATCTGTTCGGGGACATCATCACCGACCTGGGTGCGGCCATCCAGGGCGGCTTGGGCGTCGCCGCGAGCGCGAATCTGAACCTCGATGGCTCCGGACCGAGCATGTTCGAGGCTATTCACGGCTCCGCCCCCGACATCGCCGGACGCGGCTGGGCGAACCCGGTGGGGGCAATACTCTCGACCGCGATGTGCCTTGCCCACCTCGGCGAGGGCGACGCTGCGCGGACCATCGAGGCCGCCGCCGTGCACATTCTGGCCCAGCTGCCGGCGACCGCCGGGCCGGGCATGGGCTTCTCGACCGCCCAGTTGGGTGAAGAGATCGCATCACTCGTGCAGAGTGGCGCGCCCGTTTTCGCCGTTCCGGGCTCTTCCGTCATGGATGACCTCGCCGCCTTGCGCTGACGGGTCGAGCCAGGTTCGATCGAACGCTGATCGGTTGGAGCGGGGTCAGCCGATGGTCATGAATGCGACCGTGCCACAGAGAACCGTCATGAGCACGGCCACGACCATGCCGATGATCGGAACCCAAAACGCCCGGCGCCGCTGAACCATCCGCACGATCGAGATCACCATGCTGATGAGAACAACTGACGCGGGGCCGAACGTGGCGATGCCCGAGCCGATTGTCAGCCAAGTGCAGTCGGTGGCTGAGCAGTTTGTCACGGCCAGAAGGATTCCCACGATGCCGAGAACCCACGCGAGTCCGACGCTGAGCAGCAGGAGTGTGCTGGTGGCCAGAACCGACCCGAGTGTTCTCGATGGCCCTGCCTCTTTCCGTGGCGGTTTCTCTGCCAGTTGACCGTCAACGGACTTTCGGCGTACCTGATTGGTCAGGGTGCTCCTGGAGCGGATGCGACGGCTGGTGTGAGTTCAGCCTAGGGGTTGGTAACCTTGACCAGTCTCGCCCCCGTAGCTCAGTGGATAGAGCACCGGCCTTCTAATCCGATTGTCGTAGGTTCGATTCCTACCGGGGGCACCAGAAAAATCGTCTGACCAGGGTTTCTTGTCCTCACTGAAGTGGCAAGACTTGATTCAAGCAACGTTTATTCAACGTTTATTCCGCGGCGCCCGCCTCTTGTGGGCGCTCGGAGAGAAGGTACACGAGCCAGTTCGATTCACCTGGTGTGACCTTGGGCACCCACGGGTTATGGATGCTACAAATCTCTTGGGGCTCGGTTTGGAGCCCGTACTCACAACGAGCGAGCTCGCTCAGTATCTCGGCGTGCACGTGCAGGCGATCTATGACCTGCGTACCGATGGCCGCGGCCCATTCGGCATTCGAGTGTTCCGGGGGGAATTATCGCGTGCAATCCCGTGAAGGAAACCTCGCGGATGAAAAAGCCCCGGCACACCCCGAGGGCGCTCACCCCGAACGGGGGCGCCGCTGCTCGCTCCGCCTTCGTAGAGAATCCCTTGATCGTCTCAACGTCTTAGCCATCACCTTGCGAGGCCGCTGGCCGAACGCCGAATCCTACTGCTGAAAAATGCCGAAAACACCGTTAGCGAGATACGCCCGCGGTGTCGACAGCGCTGCCCGGGGTCGGGTGGCTGAACAGTGGGTAAACTCCGGCGCGGGGAACTGGGCCAGGAACCTTAAGCGGGTACTGATGAAGGATGAGCACCATTTTTGGCCCTGATGTCGGCCGCGACAATCGGGTCGTCTGCCTCGCGGACCTGGCGACGGGCGTCCAGGTGATTTCCGCGTCGACGCCGATGAATGAGATCGACCGGGTTTTTCGCGCGGACCGTCAGCTTCGTTTGCTCGTCGTGCGCGACGATGGTGTTCAATTTTTGTTGTCTCGGGAGCAGGTGGAGTTCACTTTGACTGGGCGGCTGGGCTACGGGCGCGGCCTGCATGCTCGGACCACGGCCAGGCAGATGGTGCCGGAGACCTCGTTCTTCCTGCCCGGTACGATGACCCTGGCCACCGCGGCGCAGAGGGTGCTGGAACTGCCCGAGGCCAACCGTTATCGTGACGTGCTCGTGCTTACCGAGAATGGCCCACGGGTCGTCTCGGTGTCCCAGATCTTCGAACGGTTGTCGGCGGATTTTCGTTACGCCGCGCTGCACGATTCGCTGACAGGCCTTCCCAATCGACGCCAGTTGGAGGAGCGTGGCAGCGCGTCGATCGAGGATGCCGGCGACATGACCCGCCTCGCGGTGCTCTACATCGACCTTGACGGTTTCAAAGCCATCAACGACACCTTCGGGCATCAGACCGGGGACGAGATCCTGGTCGCCTTCGCCGAACGGCTGCGCCACGTCATCCGCCAGACGGATGTGCTCGCCCGCCTCGGCGGTGACGAGTTCGCCATTTTGCTGGTCGACGTGGACGAAAGTCTGCTTCGCACGATAGCTGACCGGGTCGTGGTCGGAGCATCGGTCCCGTTTGTCTGCGACGGGCACCTGCTGCACGTGTCGGCGTCGGTCGGGATCGCGGTGGCCGGCGATGTTGCCGCGGAACAGGAATTGAGCCCGCTTGACGCGCTGCTGCGCCACGCCGACGGGGCAATGCTCAAGGCCAAGCAGGCCGGCAAACGCCAGGTCGCGCGTCTGGATGGGCATGGCGAGGCGGCGCCGATCGTGCGGAATGCGCTAATACGACGGCGACTTCCGGAGGCGTTCGAGTCTGGCGCGTTCACCTTGCACTATCAGCCGCAGTTGGACCTGGCCAGCGGTGACTGCTCTGCCGCGGAGGCGCTCCTGCGGTGGACTGACCCGGTGCTGGGCGCGGTGTCGCCCGCGGAGTTCATCCCGATCATGGAACTTTCGGGCGACATCCACCGTATCGGGCAGAGAGTCATCAACGAGGTCTGCGCGCAGGTCAGGACGTGGCTTGATGCGGGCACCCCACGCCGAGTCGCGGTCAACGTGTCTCCCCTCCAACTCGCGGCGCGCACCATTGTTCCCGAGCTTCTGGGGGCCCTGACCCGGCATGGCGTTCCCCCCGCACTGATCCAGGTGGAGATCACCGAGGGCGCCGCGATCACCGACCTGCCCCGGGCAATCGGGCAACTTGAACAGCTCCGGGGGGCCGGGATCAGCATCGCATTGGACGACTACGGCACCGGTTTCTCTTCTCTCGCTCTGCTGCGAAGCCTCCCGCTCACGACGGTGAAGATCGACAAAACTTTCATCGACCACATCGATTCCTCTCATGCCGATGCCCTGCTCGTGGGCGGGGTCATTGACACTGCACATGGCCTCGGGCTCACGGTCACGGCCGAAGGCGTCGAGCGCCCCTGCCAGCTCCAGTTGTTGCGCGATCTGCGTTGTGACGCGGTGCAGGGCTTTCTCATCTCGCGGCCTCTTGCACCGGACGATCTGCCCGCAACCCAGGTCTCCGACGCAACGGCTCCGAATGGCTTCGGTGCACCGGTAACGGCCTGATCGCCCCAGTCAACCGTCGAACCAGGATGTGCGCACGAAGGACATCGGGTCCCGTCTCACGGACACCGAGGACTCAGTGGGGAGCGTTCCAATGCGAATGGGTATCTGGATCCACCCGTGTCCTCGTCCGCCGGACGGACATCCGACCGCTCGTGTCGATCTTGATGCGGGAGCGGACGTCGACACCTATCTCGACGGGCAGGCTTCCAACGCGACCCAGGAGTGCGCCTCCCTGAGAGTCATCGAAATCGCGTCTGCGTGATGACGCCGGTGTGTCCCGGAATTTGTCAAGGCGAATGAGGCCAGTGGGAGTTTAGGCGGCTAGTTCGAGCCCGTCATTCTCGGTGGGTTTGTCGGTGGGTTTGTTGATCCATGCCGTCGCGGGAATGGACAGGATCTGTGGCGTGTGGCTGGTGCTGAATCGCTCCGGGAAGCGTGCGCGGGCCGCGTCCAGCGTCGCGGCTCGTTCGATGGCCTTCGCCTCGGCGAGGCCGTAGTGCACATCGGCGGGGGTGTTCAGGCCGATCCCGGAATGGCGATGTTCGTGGTTGTAGCCGTCGACGAACAAGGCCATGAACGTCTTCGCATCGGCGAGGGAGCCGAAGCGTTCGGGGAACGTCGGAGCGAATTTGAGGGTCTTGAACCACGCCTCGCTGTAGGGATTATCGTTACTCACGCGCGGCCTTGAATGCGACTTAGTGACCTCTAGATCCGACAGCAACGCGGCGACGGTCTTGGACGTCATCGACGTGCCACGGTCAGCGTGCACGACTTGAGGAACGCCATGAATGCCGAAGATTTCCTTCATCATCTCCACCGCCAACTCGCCCGATTCCGACGCATGAACATACGCTCCGACGATGTAGCGAGAGTAAATATCGATCATGACGTAGGCATCGAAGTACTTCCCCTTGACCGGGCCGGCGAGTTTAGTGATGTCCCAGCTGAGTACCTGGCCTGGTCCCGTGGCGATCAATTCGGGGATCGCCCGTGCCGGGAGGCGGGCCTGGCGGCGGCGGTCCTTGACCTGCTGGTTCTCGTTCAACA
>NZ_JASISM010000006.1 GCF_030063145.1 Cryobacterium sp. PH31-L1 | reverse complement strand
GCCTCCAAGGCGTCAGCTATCGACTCAAGAGCCACCAGCCCGCCGCTGATACGGCATAGTAGAAAACACAGATAGTGGTCCTGTTTTCAAACGGCACTATTGGCCCTGTTTTGGCTCGGCGTTAACAGTTCCCGCAGTGATTGAGAAATGAACACTCTGTAGGCAGTTTAGGGCGTCGTTTGGAGCAACCGTGGCGTTGCGGCTCACTCATTCGTCGTCCACCAAATTCCGGTGTGAATGGCGCCGATTACACGGTGGTATTTATGATCCAGGGCCTCTGGCGGCGATCACATTAACGGCCAACGCCAACCCAGAGGAAGGATGCTGTTTGTGGTCGTGGACGGCCATCATCGAACGCAGAGCGCTCAAGCTGACGGCCGCCCGAGAAAACGAATGGAAGCTACCCAAAGAGGCATTTGCGTGCAGGCTTGCCGCGCTTGCTTACACGTAGCTCACCCGTATTTATGTGGCGCTGGCCTCGGCCCGCTCGAGCGCGTCCTTATTTGCCCAACGATTTCCAAGGATCACGTCGACAACTAGGGCAAGAAAGACGAGTGCGAGCCACAGCCATGCGTGGAGGCTGGCAGTAAACACAAGACTCAGCACGATCAGTATCGTTATCGGCGCATACGAAATTATCCGACGTGTGCTCGTTGCGTTTTGCGCCCGCCGCACCTCTTTCCCGAAATAGTCCCTCAAATTCATCTGCAATACCCTCCGCTGTATGACACGGCCAGTATAAGTCCTGGTGCAGGAACCAGCTGTGTGCAGTGCCCCGTCCAAACATTGATGGTTGACTTGGCAGCGATCTGAAGCACGCTCACACCGCATAAGGCGACAGCTCCCCAACCGAGATATTTACCTATCCCTCCACAGATCGCCGCTGCGCCTCGAAGGTCCCGAGCACTGGCAGTTTCCGCTTTATTCATTTTCATTGAAGGCAGCGGCCCAAACCATGCGAACTGGGGGTCTGCAACGATCGGGTAGAGGCTGTCAATGCTGGGAGCAATGACTTGGATGAGAGCATTTCCGTCAACCTCGTAGTGCGTGGGTACAGTCGCACCAGACGCATCCCTGGCCCAGGCGGGAGCGATATACGCAGTCACCTCGTGGTCTACATCGAACACAATCGCACCACCGTTGTCCGTAAGTTCGAGTGAACCATCGGTCGGGAGATCAATCGGATAGATGTATGAAGTCGGCGCTTCGACACTTCTCAAGATCGTCGTGATCTGGAGAGACCCGTCAGTCTTCACGATTGGGACAGTTGATGACTCATTCCCATTGTCGTAGGACACAGCCCCATCAAAAGCAGGCTCCGCGGGGAGCGCCTCCGAGGCGAAAGGAAGCCCAATAACCATGCCGGAATACTTTAAGTCTTGGGCGGTCGAATTGGAAGTCGGACCGCTAAAAGCGATTCCCTCTGTTGGTTCATTTGGAATCACGATAGTCACATCGGCGACCGTATTTCCCAACGCGGCCTCAGCCGTGCTGTCCCATGAGATTTGTGCAACATCCTGCAAAACCTCCGGTGCCGCGGAGCTGATTGCAGACAAAACTCCCGAGTCAAGCTCTTCGGCCGAGGCCTCCGTTACCGTTCCCGAAAACATTAGAGATCCGACGACAGCGACTGTCGTCAGTCCTAGGGCAACATGCCTTGCACCAAATATGGATCGATCTATTTTGTTGCGATTTTGCATTTCATATCCCCCAATAAAGTTCCGGTCGGTTGGTTTTCTTACCAACCAATTTCACCGCACAGGAAGAGCTCACACATGCGAAGAACGATACCAACTCCCCGTTTTCACGGGCCAGCCAAATTCAGTGCCCCCGCAACGGAATGAAAACGAGATATTGGTCCCTTGGATAGCGAGCCGCAACTAGGTTCATGAATGTATTGCGCAGATGCGCACTGAAGAGTCGAATGGTGCGTCCGCATCGCAAGAATGCGTGAGGGGTGCGGGACACGACCGGGGCTGGAAATTACCGTCCCCTGGACGTCATTCAGCGTATCTCCAGTTCACAGTTTCCAACTCGCCGCTTCCCACTGATTTACCTCACGCTTGGAGTTTGGAAATTCTTCGATACAGCGTAGCCCGCGACATGCTCAGATCTCGAGCGACCTGCGTGGCAGACTCACCGGCGTTGACCAGGCAGCGGGCATTGAGGATTTGGCTTTCGGTGAAGCGATGTCGACGCCCGCCGAGATCTTTACCCGCCGCGCGGCGTTTGTTGACACTATCCACGATGCGCTCGCGTTTGATGGCCAGTTCCATCTCGGCCAAAGCAGCCATGACTGTGAACACCATGCCGCCCATCGGCGTGCTCGTGTCCACATCTCCCCCGCCTAAGTTCAACACGCGAAGCGCGGCACCGCGTGTGCGCAGCACTCCCGCCAAGTCCAGCATGTTGGCCGTCGATCGCCCCAAACGGTCAAGCGTCGTGACGACGAGGGTGTCATCCGCCTCCAAGGCGTCCAAGGCCGCATCGAACTCCGGACGTCGCTCGCGACCACCACTGACACCGTGATCGACGTATACGTCGTCGCGACGAACGCCTGCAGCGAGCAGATCAACTAACTGTCGATCTGGAGTCTGACTCTTCGTCGATACCCGCGCGTACCCAATCAGCTTCGTCATTGACGCCTCCCGATGTCTCCCAACCGTCCTTGCATACCTAGATGCTATCCGGTGGGAAAAACACACGTTACGAGACACGTCGACTCGCCCACTGCAGCCAGACGACAATGACTAGATCCCTGTCACCGCAAGGGATGTGGTCTGCAATACTCTGGACAGGTGCGCAAGGCACTTCTGTCTCGTCAAAACGTCTCGCAACCCACAGGTTTCGAGACGTGGTCTCTGCCGGGCGTTGCGGTGCGTCCCATTCTGTGTCGCCTAAGTTTCAAGGGCACGTAGTCCCGGGCAGGCGTTCTGCGGTCTCCCGAGGAAAGTCTTCATTGTTAATCCGTGCCCATCACCTGGACACCGAGATCGCTCACTCGCCGAGCACCTCGTCGAGGATCTCGGCCGTCACCGGATCAACCATGTCGGCCGTGACCACGTAGCTGTTCCTGGTGGTCTGCTCGTTCGCGTGACCGAGGAGTCGTGAGGCCAGCGTGATGCCGGCCGCCCGCTGGATCAGCGTCGCGGCCGTGCGCCGGTAAATGTGCGTCGTGTACTCGTCCACGTCGACGCCCATCCTGACCAATTCGACGCGCTCGTCTTCCACGAATGCGCGGAGAAGGCGTTCGTAATTGCTGACGCTCAACGAGCGGCCGGTCTTCGTTGGGAACAGGAACGCCTCCGGATCCGCCTCGGCAAGTGCCAGCCGTCGCCGCACAGCTGCTGCTGCCATCGACGGCAGCGCAATGGTCCTCCGTTGCCGGGACCGCTTGGGCGAGTTCTTGCGATGCGTACCCTGCGCCTTGGTGCTGACGATCGTTCCGTTCACGATGAGGGTCGGCGGCAGCGTCGTCATGTCCACGTCGCAGCGCCGCAAACCGATGCATTCACCGACGCGCAGCGAGGTGCCGATCATGATGTCCATGCCGTCGATTAGCGCCCGATAGTTGGGGCGGGGCCCGTCGTCGCGGGTGAGCCTCCAAACCTGCATGCGCCCTCGAATGGCGGTGATTTGCACCGGCGAGAGTGCGGATTCTTTGCGCGGCGACATAGGCAGGCGTTGTACGTCGCGCACCGGGTTCTGCACCAGAGCGTCGTCGCGAACGGCGTAACCGCATACGAGACTAAGCACGGCACGTGCGCGCCGAGCCTTCGAGATCGTCTCCTCCTCCAGAATTCGCTGCAGGATGCGATCGCAGCGACCGACCGTCAGGTGTTCGAGCCGCACTCCCCCGCACCGTGGCACGATGATGACGCGGGCCGTGGTCTCGTACGATTCGTAGGTCGAGTACGACAGGCTGCCGGCCTTAGCCCGGGTGAGTACCTGTGACAGCCAGAGCTCAACCGCGTCGGCGACCGTGTTCGACGGTGAAAGTGCCCCCGCACCACCGGTAGCCAGCGCCCTCGCCTGTCGATGGATCTCGGCGATGGCTTCGTCGCGCGTATCGGCCGTCACGGCGTGGCGATGCCGGGTACCGCTATCGTCACGGCTGGTGCCGCGGGCGCGGTATCGGCCGCTCGCCAACTGTTGCACGTCGATTGAGCCCACTTCACCGGCTGCGATCTGTGGCCTAACCATGGCGGTGTTCGTGAACCCAGGTGAGCACGTCCTGCACGTCGTACCGCACGAGCCGGCCGAGCTTGATATAGGGCGGCCCGGTCTGCATCAGGCGCCAGTCTTCGAGAGTGCGTTCGGGCATTCGCAGCAACTCGGAAAGCTCGCGCTGCGTGAGAAACGAAGGAGTGGTTTGCGTCGTCGCGTCCATGCACAACAGGTGCACGGCGAATGCCGTGAGCAGCCCGCCTATGCCGCGACGAGGCCGTATTTGCCCGGGCAACAGAGCGCATAACCCACTACTGAAGGGGGTTATTGGTCTGTTTCTGGTCACAGAGCCTGTTTCAGGCCTGTCGGACAGGGTGGGCGATAAGTGATTTCGCCGCGGAATCCTGCGCCTGTTAGTGCTGGGGTACCTGGACTCGAACCAAGAACAAATGAACCAGAATCATCCGTGTTGCCAATTACACCATACCCCAATGCCTTATCCGAAGATCGGGCCGAGTAGTAGCCTAGCTCAATCGGGCCGGAGAGGCCAAACCGAGGCTTTCCTCGGCGCGTCCCCGGCCCGGTGGCGGTCAGGTCAGGCTGCCGAAATTGTAGCCAGGGCCCGATCCAGGCGGCCCAGGGTCTCGGCCTGACCGAGGATTTCCATGGATTCAAACAGCGGCGGCGAGATCTTACGGCCCGACAGCGCGACGCGCAGCGGTCCGAAAGCGACGCGAGGCTTGAGGCCCAGGCCCTCGATGAGGGTCTCTGCGAGCAGCGCGTGCACCCGGTCGGTAGTCCATTCCGCAGACGGAATACCTTCCAGTGCGGTGCGGCTTGCGCCGAGAATGTCTACGGCGTTCTGCGGGAGGGAGGTGAGAGCATCCGCTTCGAGAACCAGGTCGGCGCCGGTCACGAACAGAAAACCGAGCATGGCGGGCGCTTCGCCGAGCAGGGCGATGCGCTCCTGGATGAGCGGTGCGCCCTGGGCGAGCAGGGCCAGTTCGGCCTCGCTCGGAGTCTCGCCGAACACGCCGGCGGTCACCAGGTAGGGAACCAGGCGGGCGGCGAAGTCGGCAGCGTCGAGCTGGCGAATGTGGTCGCCGTTGATCGATTCGGCCTTCTTGAGGTCGAAGCGGGCCGGGTTGGGGTTGACGTTCACGACGTCGAAGGCGGCCGTGAACTCGTCGATCGAGAACACGTCACGGTCGTGAGAGAGCGACCAGCCCAGCAGGGCGAGGTAGTTGAGCAAACCCTCGGGGATGAATCCGCGGTCCCGGTGCAGGAACAGGTTCGCCTCGGCGTCACGCTTACTGAGCTTCTTGTTTTTATCGCCCATGACGTAGGGCAGGTGGCCAAAACGCGGCACGAACGTGGTCACGCCGATGTCGATGAGCGCGTGGTACAGCGCGATCTGGCGAGGGGTCGAGGAGAGCAGGTCCTCGCCGCGCAGCACGTGGGTGACTCCCATGAGCGCGTCGTCGACGGGGTTCACGAAGGGGTACAGCGGGTGACCGTTGGGGCGCACCACGACGAAGTCACTGAACGATCCGGCCGGGAAGGTGATCTCGCCGCGCACGAGGTCGTCGAAGGACAGCTCGGTATCGGGCACCCGCAGGCGTAGCGCCGGGGAGCGGCCCTCGGCCCGGTACGCCGCCTTCTGCTCGTCGGTGAGGTCGCGCTCGAAGTTGTCGTAGCCCATCTTGGGGTCGCGTCCGAGATCGCGGTTGCGCTTTTCGATCTCTTCGCCGGTGACGAAACTCTCGTAGATGTGGCCGCTGGCCTTGAGCTGCTCGATGACGCCGAGATAGATGTCATGGCGCTCGCTCTGGCGGTACGGCGCCTGGGGGCCGCCGACATCGACGCCTTCGTCCCAGTCCAGCTGGAGCCAGCGCATAGCGTCGACGAGCTGCAGAAAGCTCTCTTCGCTGTCACGGGCGGCGTCGGTGTCCTCGATGCGGAAGATCATCTTGCCGCCGTTGTGCCGGGCGTAGGCCCAGTTGAACATGGCGGTACGAATGAGGCCTACGTGCGGCGTTCCGGTCGGCGAGGGGCAGAACCGCACGCGAACGTCGGTTCCGGTGGCGGTAGAAAACGGGTGTGCAGTGGTGTCAGACATTACTCATGATTCTAGTTGCGCGATCCCTGACCCACTTCTTTCCGGGCCCGGGCCCGGAAAGCGGGACCATGATCAATCGTGGGCCTGCTTTCGTAAGGTGGGCCTGGGATCCGGGCGGGCGTCGCCTAACGTCTATCCACCGCGATGGCCGACAGCGCGCGCAACGCTGCGGCCAGCGCCGGTACGCGCTCGGCGCCAGCGGCCGTGACGGCGTGAAGGGTGCGATGGTCACGCCCGGTCGTGGCCCGTATCGAGACGCCTGAGCGCGCGCCAACCGACTCGATCGCGAGGGCGGGCAGCAGCGCCACGCCGATGCCCGCCTCGACCAGGCCGAACACGGCAGCGACGTTGTCGGTCTCGTAGGTGATCCGCGGGGCGAACCCACGGCGATCGCAGAGGTCGAGCAGGTGCCCGCGGCAGCGCGGGCAGCCGGCCACCCAGTTCTCATCGGCGAGGTCGCCCAGATCAATGGGGTCATTGCCGTCAAACGGATGCCCGACCGGCAGCACGAGCATCATCTCGTCTCGCCGTAAGGTCGCCACCCGTAACCCCTGCGCGCTTTCCCTGTGCGGATCCACTCGATCCCCCGGGTAGCTGAAGGTGATGGCCAGGTCGGCCCGGTTGTCACGAACGGCGGCGACAGCCTCGGGCGGTTCGGCCTCGAGGTAGGTGATGCTGATCTCGGAATGGCGGGCCTTCATGCGCGCCAGCAGATTCGGAACGAGCGTAGCGGATGCCGACGGGAACGCCACGAGACGCACGAGCCCGGATCTCAGCCCCTGAAGTTCGGCGATCTCCCCTGCCGCCGCATCCAGCGCGGTGGCCACCGTCACCGCGTGCCGCGCCAGCACGAGACCCGCTTCAGTGAGACGAACGCCACGGCCGACCCGCTCGACGACGGAGAGTCCGAGCCGCTGCTCGAGCCGTTTCAGCTGCTGGCTCACGGCGGGCTGGCTATAGCCCAGGGCGACCGCGGCGGCCGTGATGGACCCGGTCTCGTGCACCGCGCGCACGACGCGCAGGGCCTGCGCATCGAGGGCGGGGCTCGCCCCGGGGAGGTGGATCATGCGCTTAATCATAATCAACGGTTATGCATTACATCGGATACTGGCCGTTGTCGCATGAATGCTCGGTGATCACACTGGAATCATGAGCCCCGCAGCAACGAGCACCAGCCACACCACCACCCATTCGGCCCCCAACCCGGGCGCCAGCAGTAGCGTGGCCACGCGCGGGACGGCCCTCTCCCTCGCCGAAGCCCGCACCCGCTACACGTCCGGCCGCGGCTACCTCGCCGCCTGCACCCTCGGGCTGCCGACGATCGACACGATCGCTGCGATGCGAGCCGATACCGAGGTCTGGGCCCGCGGCGAGGCATGCGCCTCCCGCTACGGTGAGGTTGTCGAGCGGGTGCGCGTTGGATACGCCGATTTGGTCAATGTAACTCCCGACCGGGTGGCCATCGGCTCTCAGACCTCGGTAATGGCGGGCCTGGTCGCGGCGAGCATTCCCGATGGCGCCGAAGTCGTACTACCGCGCGGCGACTTCAGCTCGATGGTGTTCCCGTTCCTGGCCCAGGCCCACCGTGGCGTGACTGTTCGGCAGGTGGACCTCGCCGATCTGGCCGTGAGCCTCACCCCGAACACCTGGCTGGTGGCATTCTCGCTCGTGCAGTCCGCCACCGGAACCATCGCCGACAGTGCGGTTATCCGGGCCGCCGCGAGCGCAACGGGCACCTTCACGCTCTGCGACACGACCCAGGCCACCGGGTGGATGCCGGTCGACGCCTCGTTGTTCGACGCGACCATCTGCCACAGCTACAAGTGGCTCGGCGCCCCACGCGGCGTTGCGTTCTTCACTGTCGCTGAGTCGTTCGGCGCGCAACTGCACCCGATCAATGCCGGCTGGTACGCGGGAGACGACCTGTGGGCATCCTGTTACGGCCCGGCGATGGCGCTCGCTCCCGACGCCCGACGCTTCGACGTGTCGCCGGCCTGGCCTGCCTGGGTCGGTGCTGAACCGGCCATCGATCTGTTTCGCAGCCTGGACATGACCGAAGTGCGCGCTCACAATACCGGGCTCGGAAACGCGTTGTGTGACGGCCTAGGCCTGCCCCGGCTCGACCAGGCGATCGTCAGCTGGCCGGATGATGACGGCCGCGACCTCGCGCGCCTCACCACGGCGGGCCTCACCGCCTCAGGTCGGGCCGGTCGAGCGCGCGTCGCCTTCCATCTCTGGAACGATCGAGACGACGTGGACGCCGTGCTGGACGCGCTGCGCCACGGCTAGACAACGCCAGGCTGTCGGCGACGCCGGAACGACGGTCCCCACATCGCCCGACGTCATGCCTTGTCGGCGACGGCCGCGATGATCGCCTCGGCGAGGGCGCCCGATGATGCGGGGTTCTGTCCGGTGTAGAGGTTGCGGTCGATTTCCATGTGCGGTGCGAACGATTCACCCGCGATGAAGTCGGCACCCAGTTCGCTCAGTCGGCTCTGCACGAGCCAAGGCGCCTTGGGGGCCAGCCCGCCAAGAACTTCCTCAGCATCTGTGAAGCCGGTCATGCGGTAGCCGGAGAACGGCCAGCTGTCGTCGGCCCGCTTGGCGGCAAGCAGGGCGGCCGGGGCGTGGCAGAGCACACCGAGGATGCGACCGCTGTCGAGCGCTTCAGTGAGGATTCTCCCCGAGACGGCGTCGACCGCAAGGTCTTCCATTGGGCCGTGACCGCCGGGATAGAAGACCACATCGTAATCGCCAACGTTGATGTCATCGAGGCTGAGCGGCTCGTCGAGCTGACCGGAAATGGTTCCGATGTAGTCGATGATCTGCGCAACGCGCTCCTCTCCCCCGGCAGCGTCCGCCCGCAAGCTGACCGCATCGATGGTCGGGGCGATTCCGCCCGGCGTGCCGATGCTGATCTGCCAGCCCGCCGCGGTGAACAGGCGGTGCGGCTCAGCGAGCTCCTCAGCCCAGTAACCGGTGGGGTGCTGGGTGCCGTCGTTCAGGGTCCAGTGGTCAGCGGCGCTGACGACGAAAAGTACGTGGGTCATAGTGTCTCCGTTTTCAATGAATTCGTGTGCGGGATTGTGCGGGATGTTCGACTCAGACAGCCGGGGCGACCTCACTCGTGCGCACGACCATCTTGCCGGTGTTCTCGCCGCGCATGAGGCCGAGGAACGCGTCGACGGCGTTCTCGACGCCGTCGACGACGGTCTCGTCGAAGACGATCTGGCCGGAAGCGAGCCAGGCGGCCATCTCGCCGGAGAACGCCGGAAGGTGGCCCCAGAAGTTGCCGATCGTGAAGCCCGTGAGGGTCAGGCCGCGGGTGACGATGTTGGACATGTTGTTCGGCCCGGCGGGGGCATCCGTGCTGTTGTAGAGCGCGATGGCACCGCACAGGGCCGCGCGACCACCGTCGTTGAACGAGGCGAGAGCCGCCTCGAGGTGTTCGCCGCCGACGTTGTCGAAGTACACGTCGATGCCCTCGGGTGCCGCGGCGGCGAGCTGGTCTTTGATGGCACCGTCCTTGTAATTAAACGCGGCGTCGAAGCCGTACTTTCTCGTGAGCAAGGCCACCTTTTCGGCTGATCCAGCGGAGCCGATCACGCGCTTGGCGCCCTTGAGTCGCGCGATCTGGCCCACCATGCTGCCCACGGCACCAGCGGCGCCGGAGACGAATACGGTGTCGCCTTCCTTGAGCTTGGCGATCTCGAGCAGGCCCACGTACGCCGTGAGGGCAGTCATTCCGAGCACGCCGAGGTAGGCGGAGAGCGAGATTCCGGGGAGTTCAGGAACAACCCGGAATCCGGCGCCGTCTTCCTGAACCAGGTCGCGCCAGCCATAGCCGTGGGTAACGACATCGCCGACGGCGAAGGCATCGTCGGCGGAAGCGACGACGCGGCCGACAGCCCCGCCGCCCATGGTCTCGCCGAGAACGAACGGCGGCACGTAGCTCTTGACGTCATTCATGCGGCCGCGCATGTAGGGGTCGACGGAGATGAATTCGTTGGCGACTCGAACCTGGCCGGCCTCAAGTTCGGGCAGCTCGACGGTCACGCTGCGAAAGTCCGAATCCGTCGGCCAGCCAACCGGGCGATTCACGAGCTGGATCTGGGTACTAATGGTAGATGTCGCCATGGTGGGCTCCTCTGCTGGTTTTGTAACGATCGTTTTACTATATAGTGGACCTATCGGTACACAAAATTGACCGAGAGTTCGACACGAATCAAGGAGTGGACATGGGGCGGCTGCAGACCTTCGACCACGGCGTGGTCGTGCAAGCTGCACGGGACCTGTTCTGGAATAAGGGCTACGACGCGGCGTCCCTGGCCGATTTGGAAGCAGCCACGGGTCTCGGCCGCTCCAGCCTGTACCACGCCTTCGGCAGCAAGCGCGGTCTCTTCGATGCCGCAGTGACCGACTATCTCGAGACGATCATCCGGCCCCGGTTGTCCGGGCTGCGCTCCGGCGCAACGGATGCCTCGGCCCTGCTCGATTATTTCGGCAGCCTCGCCCGGGCGACGGCCGCGCAGGCGTCCGACTCGGTGCAAATTGGATGCCTGCTCGTCAATTGCGCCGCCGGTCTCGCCGCCCACGACGATCCAAGCCGAGCGGTCGTTGAGGGTTACCGCATCGAACTGTCGGCTGCCCTCCGGCACGCACTCGTGTCGGCCTCCGTCGCAGCGCCGGCTGCAGCGGCTGCCCCAATTGACGCGAATGCCGTGCTCGACGAGCGTGTGCGCACCCTGGCGTCCTTGTCAATGAGCGCCATGCTGATAGCCAGGGTCAACCGAACCGAAGCGATTGCCTTGCTGAACACCGCATCGAACCAGGTCAGAGTCTGGTTCCCTGGCCCCACGCACTGAGGCCAATTTACGCACGCGGGCCCGCTCACGCTCCCGGGGCCACCTTATGCAACTGGGCCCACGATCTATCACGGGCCCAGTTGCATACGGTGGGCCCCGCGCAGAGCCCTCAGACTTAGGCCGGGCGAACCACTGAGTTCACGAGGGTTCCGATGCCGGCGATCGACATCGTGACCGTGTCGCCGTCAACGACGGCCGCGGCGGTGTCCATCTGGCCGGCCAGAATTACGTCGCCAGGCAGCAGGGTGAACACGCTCGAGGCGAACGCGACGAGGGCCGCGACGGTGTCCTCTGTCGGGGTGGAGTCATCGTCACCGATCTCCGCAGCCTGAAATTCTTCGTCGTTGATCAGCCCGCGCAGCGGCGTCGCCGCGTCGTCGAAGTCGGTCTCGATGATGGGTCCGAGCGGCAGGAAGGTGTCAAAGGCCCCGGCCCGGGTGGCGTCACGGTCGGCGAGATCGGCCGCGGTGGCAACCGTCGCGACGGTGTAGCCGAAGACGCGGCTCACGGCATCCGCTGCGGTGACGTTTTTCGCGATCTTACCGATAATGATGGCCAGCTGGCCATCGACCTCGACCCGCTCGGCGGCGGCCGGCAGCACGATGGCGTCACCGGGGCCGACGACCGCGGTGTTGGGCCGAAGCACGAACGCGTCAGAAGACTGCATCGCCACGATCTTCGAGCGCGGAATCACCGGCGCCAGCAGCTTCACATCGCCCAGGGCAACCCGGTCGCCGGTGGTGTCGAATCCGGCGAACATCGGGTCACTCGTGAGCACGACCAGTTCGTCGTCGTCAACAATGCCGAACGCGATGGCGCCCTGGTAGCTGTAGCGTGCGATCTTCACGTGTCTCATTCCCGCCGATAAACGGCCAAAAGGTTCAGTTTAGCCGAGTGAGCCAGCCGTGGCGGTCGGGCACGCGGCCGTACTGAATGTCCGTGAGCTCCTGCCGCAGCGACAGTGTGATCGCGCCAGCGGGGGCATCCGCTTCGCCGATCGTGAAGTCGCGAGCCTTGAGCTGGCCGATCGGCGTGACCACGGCGGCGGTTCCGCAGGCGAAGACCTCGGTGATGGCACCGGATGCGACACCCTCACGCCACTCCCCCAGCGTCACCTCGCGCTCTTCCACGGTCATACCGCGGTCGCGGGCGAGCTGCATGATGCTGTCGCGGGTGACGCCCTCGAGGATGGATCCGGTCAGGCGCGGCGTGACGAGCGTGTCGGTGCCGTGCACGAAGAACACGTTCATGCCGCCCAGCTCGTCGATGTGGCTGCCGGTTTCACCGTCGAGAAAGAGCACCTGGGCGCAGCCGTTCTCGTACGCTTCCATCTGGGGCAGCAGTGAGGCAGCGTAATTGCCGCCACATTTGGCCGCACCGGTTCCACCGCGACCGGCGCGGGAGTACTCGGTGGAGAGCCAGATCTTCACTGGGGCAACGCCGTCGGCGAAGTAGGCGCCGGCCGGGCTGGCGATCACGTAGAAGCTCACCTTGTGGGCAGCCCGCACGCCCAGGAAGGTCTCGTTGGCGATCATGAACGGGCGCAGGTAGAGGCTGGTCTCGGGAGCGGACGGAACCCAACCGCCGTCAATGGCAACCATCTGCTTGACCGACTCGATGAAGTCCGCAACCGAGAGTTCGGGGAGCGCGAGGCGGTGCGCTGAGCGCTGCAGCCGCTCGGCGTTCTTCTCCGGCCGGAAGGTCCAGATCGAGTTGTCGGCGTGCCGGTAGGCCTTGAGGCCCTCGAAGATCTCCTGGCCGTAGTGCAATACCGACGACGCGGGGTCGAGCAGCAGCGGACCGTAGGGGGTGACGCGGGCGTCGTGCCAGCCGGCCTCGACCGACCAGTCGATCGTGACCATGTGGTCGGTGAAGTGCTTGCCGAATCCCGGGTCGGCCAGAATCTCCTCGCGTTCGGCCTCGGCGCGCGCGTCGGTCGACGGAGTGAGAGCAAAAGTCAGGGGAAAAGTCACGGTCATTTCAGTACCTTGTCTGTCAAAAGGGTCACGATGGCGTCTCCCACCTCAGCGGTGCTGCGTCGCCCGAGAGAGGAGCGGCGAGCAAGGTCGTCGGCGATCGCCTCGTTGACGCGAGCCGCGGCATCCGTCAGCCCGAGATGATCAAGCAACAGTGCCACCGAGAGGATGGCCGCGGTCGGGTCGGCGAGTTGCTGGCCGGCGATATCGGGAGCCGAGCCGTGCACCGGCTCGAACATGCTGGGAAAGCGACCCGTCGGGTTTATATTGCCGGAGGCCGCCAAACCGATGCCGCCGCTGATTGCCGCTGCCAGGTCGGTGAGAATGTCGCCAAAGAGGTTATCGGTGACGAGTACATCGAATCTACTCGGATTCGTGACGAAGAAAATGGTCGCCGCGTCGACGTGCAGGTAATCAACCGCAACCTGGGGGTACTCGGCGGCCACCTGGTTCACGATGCGCTGCCATAGGCTGCCGGCGAAAACGAGCACGTTGGTCTTGTGCACGAGAGTGAGGCGTTTGCGCTCACGACCCTGGGCCACCTCGAAGGCGTACCGCACGACGCGTTCTACCCCGTAGGCAGTGTTCACCGACACCTCGTTGGCGACTTCTTGTGGAGTGCCGCGACGGATGGCACCGCCGTTGCCCACGTAGGGGCCCTCTGTACCTTCGCGCACGACAACGAAATCGACCACGCCGGGCGCTGCGAGCGGGCTCGTGACGCCCGGGTAGATCGTGCAGGGCCGCAGGTTCACGTAGTGGTCGAGGGCGAAGCGCAAACCAAGCAGCAGCCCGCGTTCGATGTTCGCGTCTTTCAGGCGTGGGTCGCCGGGAACGCCGCCGACTGCACCGAGAAGAATGGCATCGTGCTCACTGATCGACGCGAGGTCGGCACCCGTGAGCACGTCACCGGTCTCAAGGAACCGCGCGGCGCCCAGCTGAAAGGTGCTCGTCTCAATCGTGACGTCATCGAGGGCAGTGACTGCGCCGAGCACTTTCACTGCCTCCGCGACAACTTCCGGTCCAATCCCGTCTCCGGGAATGACAGCGAGTTTGATAGTACGAGACATGCGGCTCCGAAACAGTCAATGATCACCTGAATTGCGTATAGTCAAACCTTACCTTTCTCACCGAAGTGCCTAGGCTTGTCCCTAGTGCACCACAAACGGAAAGCAGGAAATCATGAGTATCGGACTAGGAATCTTTCTGCTCGTCGTCGGCGCCATTCTGGTATGGGCCCTCGACGTGACCGTCACCGGCATTGATCTGACGCTCGTCGGCTACATTTTGCTCGCGGCCGGAGCGCTCGTGACGATCCTCGGCCTTGTGCTGATGACCCGTCGCCGCAACAGCGTGAGCACCACCCGCACGATCGCCGACCCGGCGAACGGCGAGCAGGTCACCCGCCGCGAGAACTCGATCGACGACCTCTAACCCACAGCTCGCGAAAGTGGGTGAACGGATGCTTCGCGACTACTGAAGCAACCGTTTACCCGCTTTCGCGGAATCGCTAGCGCGCGCGACGCAGCGACACCAGTGCCACTGCGGCCGCTCCGAGTACGAGCGCGACTCCGATCCACGCGGTCAGGCCCACGCCGCTGTCGAAGGCGTGCCGGGCCGACTGGAGCAGTTGCTGGGCGGCCGCGGGCGACAGGTGCCCGGCCACGGACACCGCACCGCCGAGAGTCTCTCCCGCCGCCAGCCGGTCGGCCGCGCTCAGGCCGTCGGGCAACAGCACCGCCGCCCGGTAGGAGACGGTGAGAATGGTGCCGAGAACGGCCGTTCCCAGCACCGCCCCCAGTTCGTAGGCTGTCTCTGACACAGCGGATGCCGCGCCCGCCTTGTCGGCCGGCGCTGTCGCCACGATGAGCTCGTTCGAGACGGTCTCGGCCGCGCCGATTCCGATGCCGAGCAGAACGAAGGCGACGCCGATCCAGAAAGCATCGATCGCTCCACCACGCAGCGCGATCGACGCGAATCCGGCCACCGACACGAGCAGGGCCACGGGCACCACCCGAGACGGCCGTACCCGGCGGGCAATCGGCACGATCAGAAGTCCGGCCACGATCATCGCGGCCAGGCCTGGTACAAGAACGAGTCCGGCATTCAACGGCGACAGCCCGAGCACCAGTTGCAGGTGCTGCGAGATGAAAAACAGGCAGCCGACAAGCGCTGTGACACTGAGCAGATTCACGCCAACGGCGCCGCTGAACGCGCCGCGCCGGAACAGGCCCATGTCGAGCATGGGGTTACCGACGCTCAGCTGTCGACGTACGAACCAGACGCCGAGCCCCACTCCGAGCGCGATCGGGGCGACCGTGAGCCAGGTCACACCGTGCTCGGCGATGCTTTTGATGCCATAGACGATCGGCAGCATGGTGCCGAGCGAGAGGGCAATGCTGAGCAGGTCGATGCGCCCGGGGTGCGGATCTCGCGATTCGGTCACCAGAATCGGCGCCAGCACGAGCAGCGGCAACAAAACGGGAACGGCGAGCAGAAACACCGAGCCCCAGGCGAAATGCTCGAGAAGAATACCGCCGACCACCGGGCCGAGGGCGCTGCCAGCCGCAAAGCCGGTGGCCCAAATCGCGATGGCAAGGCGACGCTGGTCGCGGTCGACGAAGGTGGAACGCAGCAGCGACAGAGTCGACGGCATGAGCATCGCGCCGAAGAATCCGAGCGCGGCGCGGGCGATGATGAGCCCCTCGATGCTCGGGGCGAAGGCGGCGAACACCGAGACCACGCCGAAGCCGGCCGATCCGATCATCAGCAGGCGGCGACGTCCGATGCGGTCGCCCAGGCTGCCCATGGCTACGAGCAGTCCGGCCAGCACGAGCGGGTAGATGTCAACCATCCAGAGCAGCTGCACACCGGTCGGCAAGGTAGCCGTGGAGATCGCCGGCAGAGCGAAGTTGAGCACGGTGTTGTCAATCGACACCAGCAGCACCGGAAGCATGAGTACTGCGAGGGCCCACCAGCGCCTGCGATCGTGCCGCACCGGCAGAGCGGATGCCGCGGTGCCGGCCGATCCTGCCGCACGCGTCTCGCTGCTGCGACTCTCTGCCGCACGGCTTTGGTCGGCATGGTTCGAGGCGATACCGGGCAGGGTAATGGAGTTGGTGGGAACAGCGGGGGCAGACACGATCTCGTTCACTTTCTGGGTTCATTCTCGACCGCCATGGGCGGAGCAACAAATTCGACTGTACCGGCTAGACGGTATAGTTGTCTAGTCCGCCCCTGCCCGACCGAGAGTTTGCGTGTTCGTTACCATGGCCCCTATGCCGAAAAATGCTGCCGCACCATCCGTTCCCACCCGGGATCGCCTGCTCGACGCCTTCGAAGACCTGCTGGTCGAGGGTGGCGAGCGGTCGGCGACGCTCGATGCCGTCTCGGCGGCCGCTGCGGTCTCCAAGGGCGGTCTGCTGTACCACTTCGCGTCGAAGGACGCCCTGGTCGACGGTGTTCTGACACGGTTGGATGCGCTCGCCCAGCAAGACGCCGAGAACATTCGCACCGCCCCGGCGGGACCCGTCGACTATCTCATTCGCACCTCGGTGCACACCGGCAGTCCCCTGGACCGTGCCTACATTGCCGGGTCGCGTCTCGCTCAGGGCCGGGATCCGCGTGCCATGCAGGTACTCACCGATATTCGCCGGCGCTGGCTCTCGGTGATCGAAGAGGCCGTACACGACCCGGATGTCGCCCAGACGATCATGCTGATCAGCGACGGCCTCTATGTGAACAGCTCGCTGGCCGAGAACGAGCTGGCAACGCAGGATCACACCGATGCGGCGATGACCCGACTGATCGCCCTGATCGGCCGGCTGCTGCCCGGCTCCTAGAAACACGAGTGGGCGCCTGCAGTGCAGGCGCCCACTCGCATCCGTGCAGCCGTTTTCAGTGAAACGACGCAGGTTTTACTCGGTGAGGTCGATCTCCACCATGATCTCGGCGTCGATCGCGGCGCGCACCGACGTGAGCAGTCCGGCCGGAACCTCGGAGTCGACGGTCAGCACGCTGAGCGCCTTGCCGCCGGCCACGTGGCGGGCAATCTGCATGCCGGCGATGTTGATGTTGGCCTCGCCGAATTCGCGACCGTACACCGCGACGATTCCGGGGCGATCGGCGTAGAGCATGACGATGAGGTTCTTGGCGAAGGGAACCTCCACGTCGTAGCCGTTGATCTCGACGATCTTCTCGATCTGCTTGGTGCCCGTGAGGGTACCCGAGACGGAGACCTGGGAGCCGTCAGCGAGGGCGCCGCGCAGCGTGATCACGTTGCGGTATTCGGGCGACTCGGCGTCGGTGAGCATGCGCACGGTGACGCCGCGCTGCTCAGCTAGCAGCGGTGCGTTGACGTAGGAGACGGTTTCGCTGACCACGTTGGTGAAGATTCCCTTGAGCGCAGCGAGCTTGAGCACGCTGACGTCGTACTCGACGAGTTCGCCGCGCACCTCGATGTCGACGCTCGTGAGCGGGCTGTGCGCGGCGAGGCCGGAGAAGACCTGGCCGAGCTTTTCGACCAGCGGGATTCCGGGGCGCACGTAGGGGTCGATGACGCCGCCGGCCACGTTGACCGCATCGGGAACGAGTTCGCCGGAGAGCGCCAGGCGCACGGACTTGGCGACAGAGACGCCGGCCTTTTCCTGGGCTTCGTCGGTCGAGGCGCCGAGGTGCGGGGTGGTGATGATGTTGTCGAGGCCAAGCAGCGGCGAACCGGTCGGCGGCTCGTTGACGAACACGTCAAGGCCGGCGCCGGCGATGGTGCCCGCGACGAGGGCTTCGTGCAGGGCTTCTTCATCGATGAGTCCGCCGCGGGCGACGTTGACGACGAATGCGGTGGGCTTCATCAGCCCCAGCTGCGCGGCACCGATCATGCCGGTCGTCTCGGGGGTCTTCGGCATGTGGATCGTGACGAAGTCGGACTGCGCGAGCAGTTCATCGAGGGTGACCGGGGTTACGCCGAGCTGCTGGGCGCGAGCCGAGGTGATGTAGGGGTCATAGGCGATGACGTTGGTGCCGAACGCCTGCATACGGGCGGTGATGAGCGCACCGATGCGGCCGAGGCCGATGATACCGATGGTCTTCTCGTACAGCTCGATGCCGGTGTACTTGGAGCGCTTCCAGGCTCCGTCGGCGAGGGCGCCTGACGCGGCAGGAATGTGCCGGGCCAGGCTCAGGATGTGACCCACGGTCAGCTCGGCGGCCGAGATGATGTTGGAGGTGGGAGCGTTGACGACCATCACACCCGCCGCGGTGGCGGCCTTGATGTCAACGTTGTCGAGGCCGACGCCGGCGCGGGCGATGACCTTCAGAAAGGGCGACGCCTTGATGGCTTCGTCATCCATCTTGGTGGCTGAGCGCACCAAAACGGCCTGCGCGGTGGCAAGCTCGGCGAACAGCGCGGAGCGATCCGTGCCGTCGACGTGGTGAATGTCAAAGTCGGGCCCCAGGGCATCGACGGTGGCGGGGGAAAGTTCTTCGGCGATCAGGACGACGGGCTTCGACAATAAAATCGGATCCTTAGATTGCATTTGTCGGTGGCGCGACAATGGGCGCTACTCGGTTTCCACCCTAGCGGCTGCACAATAGAGCAATGAGCAGCGACGTAATAGACGGACTCCAACTGGTTCTGCGAGTGATTCTTGCCGTGGCCTTCATCGGCGCCGGAATCACCCATTTTCTACCTGAGGTCAAGCGCACCATGGCGGCGATGATTCCGCCGAGCCTGCGCCGGGATGGTTTGGCCAGCCCGGTCAACCTCGTGCTCTTCACCGGAGTGTGCGAGATTGCCGGCGGCGTTGGCCTGCTCGTTCCCTCGAGCATGGTGCTCGCGGCCGGCGCACTCGTAATCTTTCTGGCCGCGGTGTTTCCGGCCAACGCCTACGCTGCGCGCCATCCGAAGCGCTTCGGGCGGGTGGCGATACCGTTCGTCCCGCGGCTCATCGCCCAGCTGGTACTGATGATTCTGATCGTTTTCTCGGTGCTCTGACTAGACGATCAATCGGGCCAAGCTGAATACGGCACCGAGGTCCAGCGATACAGCGGCAACCGCGCAGAGCCCGACCAACAGGGTCAGGGCCTGAACGCCGAAAGCCCGGTTGCGTCCGAGCCAGTAGGCCAGCGCGTAGACCAGAATCGGCAGGATCACCGCGAAAATCAGCACGGCCCAGCCGAAAGCGCTCAGCTGGGTGTCGAGGGACTGCGCCAGCAGGTTGAGCCCGACCAGGTTGCCGATGGCTTCCCACACGTCGTAGGCATAGAAGAGCCCGAAGAAGATCGCGATCGCGAGCAGCAGCCACCGCGGCGGTCGACGACGGATGGCCGTGGTCGCGTCGCCGGTGCGCTCGTCTGTGTCGCTCATGAGCCCACTCCTGATCCGATAATGAAGGGCAGTGGAGCCAGTACGACGACGCCGATCAGAAGCCAGAGCAGTCGGGCGCGTGGGCGGCTCGTGGTGAGCCAAAAGGTGACTCCGAACCAAACCAGTGGCGCTGCCACGGCGAGCCAGGCGCCGAGGGAGAACATGAATTCGGCGACGGGGTCGCTGATCGGCTTCTCGATGCGAGCGACCCCGATGAACCAGCCGATCGTGTACAGCAGGTACATGCCGGCTAGAATCCCCATGCCGACGAGGGCGACCGAACTGACCGCTAAACTTTTCGGTTCGGCAGGCGATTCGGCATCCGATTCAGTGCCGGCATCAGTCGGCCCGGTTTCGACCGCTCGCTGGGCTGACGCTGACACCTCGGGGATGGTCCAGCCCTCCGGCAAGCCGGTAGGTTCGGGCGCAGCCCGACCGCTTCCCGTCGGCACCAAGGTCGGGTCATCGTCGCCGGCCCAGTTCAGCGCATCGTCGTCGCGTGTCGGGTTCATTTTTCTAGAGTATCCGGTTGCCGCCGATGCTGACGGTTTGGCCGGCGACGGATGCCGGCGCTCACCGAAAAGGTCCACCCCAGAATCCCGACCAGGGCCACACGTTCAGCGAGACCGATGATGCCGGGCAGCCAAACACCGGCCGCGACGACCAACAACAGCCCGGCCAGGATGATGGCGGCGAACGCGGTCGCCCACGGCAGAACCCTCGGCAGCAGGCCTCGAACCCGCAGCCAGATCGTCAGCAGCACGATAGCGATGAGCGCCGTGACGAAGCCGAAGGATGCGACGGCGAGATGGATGACGCCGACCATGGTCGAGGTCTGCAGGGTGCTCACGTGGGAAGGGCTGACGTCGGTCGGAAAGAAGGCGAGTACCGCCGAGCTGGCTCCCCCGATGAGCAGCAGCGCGAGGCCCAGGCTGAGCAGCGGGTCGCGGCGCCGGGGCAGCAGCGCCCGCGCGGTCAGGGCAATCGCGACGACGGCAGCGACGCAGAACACCGCGCGGCCGAGAAAGTTGAGGTTCATGATCCACCCGTACCGGCCGACGGCGAGGTTGCTCTCGGCGTCGCTGATCGGGCTGTAATGCGGCGGCAGAAGCTGCAGCACCACGTCGATGAGTACGTACAGCACGACGCCGATCATGGCGACGGTCGCCAGGCCATGCCGCACCGCACTCATCCGGCGGGTGCCGGTGCCGGGAATTACCATACGGACCAGTCTTTCGTTGTGAACGCACGAAGGGACCCTCGCGAACGAGGGTCCCTTCGTGCTGCAGTTAAGCCGATGCCGCTAGCGCGACACCGATCCGTCGGTGTAGTCGTCGTCGGTCGACGCGTTCCACGCGAACAACTTGCGCAGGCTGCGGCCGGTGGCCTCGATCGGGTGCTCTTCGCCCTTCTTGCGCAGGGCGAGGAATTCGACTCCGCCGTTGTCCTGGTCGGCGATGAAACGCTCGGCGAACGCGCCGCTCTGGATGTCGGCGAGAACGGCCTTCATGTTCTCCTTGACGCTCGGGTCGATGACGCGCGGGCCGGAGACATAGTCGCCGTACTCGGCGGTGTCGGAGACGCTCCAACGCTGCTTCGCGATGCCGCCCTCCCACATGAGGTCGACGATGAGCTTGAGCTCGTGCAGCACCTCGAAGTAAGCGACCTGCGGCTGGTAGCCGGCTTCGGTGAGAACCTCGAAGCCGTACTGGATCAGCTGCGATGTACCACCGCAGAGCACGGCCTGCTCACCGAACAGGTCGGTTTCGGTCTCTTCGGTGAAGGTGGTCTTGATGCCGGCCGCACGCAGGCCACCGATCGCCTTGGCGTAGCTGAGCGTGAGCGGCCAGGCATTGCCCGAGGCATCCTTCTCGACGGCGACGATCACGGGAACGCCGCGACCGGCTTCGAATTCGCGGCGTACGGTGTGGCCGGGTCCCTTGGGGGCGACCATGACGACGTCGACGCCGTCGGGAGCGGTGATGTAGCCGAAACGGATGTTGAAGCCGTGGCCGAAGACGAGCGCCTTACCGCGGCTAAGGTTCGGAAGCACATCGTCCTTGTAGAGGTGACGCTGCACCTGGTCGGGGGCGAGGATGACGATGACGTCGGCCCAGGCAGCGGCATCCGCTGTGGACAGTACGGTGAAGCCGGCTTCTTCGGCCTTGGCCTTGCTCTTGGAGCCTTCTTTCAGGCCGATCTTGACCTCAACACCGGAGTCGCGCAGGTTCTGCGCGTGGGCGTGACCCTGCGAGCCGTAGCCGATGACGGCCACCTTCTTGCCCTGAATGATCGACAGGTCGGCGTCTTTGTCGTAGAAAATCTCAGACAATGTGTATCTCTCCTCGTGAATTAGTTGTTAGAAAAAGCTGAAAACGTTAGTTTTTGAAGACGCGCTCGGTGATCGACTTGCTACCGCGGCCGATGGCGAGCAGGCCCGACTGCGCGAGCTCGCGAATGCCGAACGGCTCGAGCACCCGCAGCAACGCCTGGGTCTTTCCGCTGTCGCCGGTGACCTCGATCACGACGGCATCCGTTGCCACGTCGACGACGCGGGCCCGAAACAGGTTCACAGCTTCGAGCACCTGCGACCGAGTGGTGTTGTCGACCTTGACTTTGATCAGCAGGTGTTCGCGCTGCACCGACTGGGCCGGGTCGAGCTCGACGATCTTGATGACGTTGATCAGTTTGTTCAGCTGCTTGGTCACCTGCTCGAGCGGTATGTCTTCGACGTCGACCAGAATCGTGATGCGCGACAGGCCGGAAATTTCGCTGTGGCCCACGGCGAGGCTTTCAATGTTGAAACCGCGACGCGCGAACAGGCCGGCGACGCGCGTGAGCAGGCCGGGCTTGTCCTCGACGAGCAGACTCAGAACGTGGCTCGTCACGGTTACTCTTCTCCCCAGGTCGGTGCGTGGTCTTTGGCGTACTGCACGAAGCTGTTGCTGACTCCCTGCGGAACCATCGGCCAGACCATGGCGCCGGGGCTCACGATGAAGTCGATCACGACCGGGCGGTCGTTGGTGGCGAGGGCCAGTTTGATGGCGTCATCAACCTGGTCCTTGCTGGTGACGCGAATGCCGAGCGCGCCGTAGGCATCCGCCATTTTGACGAAGTCCGGCACCATGGCGGTGCCGTGACCGGTGTTGAGGTCGGTAAAGGAGTGACGTCCGTCGTAGAACAGTGACTGCCACTGCCGCACCATGCCGAGTGAGGAGTTGTTGATGATCGCGACCTTGATCGGGATCTTGTTGATCGTGCAGGTCGCGAGTTCCTGATTTGTCATCTGGAAGCAGCCGTCACCGTCGATCGACCAGACCACGCGGTCGGGTTCGGCCACCTTGGCGCCCATGGCCGCGGGCACGGAGTAGCCCATGGTGCCGGCGCCGCCGGAGTTGAGCCAGGAGTTGGGGCGTTCGTACTTGATGTACTGCGCCGCCCACATCTGGTGCTGGCCGACGCCGGCCGCGTAGACGGCTTCGGGGCCGGTGAGCTCGCCGATGCGCTGGATCACATACTGCGGGGCCAGCAGTCCGTCGGTCGGTTCGGTGAAACCGAGCGGGAACTCTTCTTTCAGGCCGTGCAGATAGGTCCACCACTCGCTCGTGTCGGGGGCAGCACCCTGGGCAGCTTCGGCCCAGGCCAGAGTCAGGTCGGCAATGACATCCTTGGCATCGCCGACGATGGGTACATCGGCCAGGCGGATCTTTGAGATCTCAGCCGGGTCGACGTCAACGTGCACGATCTTGGCGTTGGGCGCGAACTCGCTGATCTTTCCGGTCACCCGGTCGTCGAAGCGTGCTCCGAGCGAAATGATGAGGTCACTTTCCTGCAGCGAGAGCACGGCCGGAACCGTGCCGTGCATGCCCGGCATGCCGAGGTGCTGCGGGTGCGAGTCGGGGAAGGCCCCGCGGGCCATGAGGGTGGTCACGACGGGTGCACCGGTCGCCTCGGCCAGAGCGAGGAGTTCAGCGGATGCGTGGGCGCGAATGACACCGCCGCCCACGTACAGCACGGGCTTCTTCGCGGCGAGCAGTAGCTGCGCTGCCGCCTGCACCTGCTTGCCGTGGGCCTTCACGATCGGCCGATATCCGGGCAGGTCGAGTTTGGGAGGCCAGATGAACGGCGCGAGGTTCTGCTGCGCGTCCTTGGTGATGTCCACTAGCACCGGGCCGGGGCGGCCGGTGGAAGCGATGTGATAGGCCGAGGCGATCGCGGCCGGAATCTCCTCAGCGGTACGAGCCAAAAAGGAGTGCTTGGTGATCGGCATGGTGATGCCGATGATGTCGGCCTCCTGGAAGGCGTCCGTTCCCATCGAGGTGGAGAAGACCTGGCCGGTGATCGCGAGTAGCGGAACGGAGTCCATGTAAGCATCCGCTATGGCGGTGACGAGGTTGGTGGCACCGGGGCCACTCGTGGCGATAGCGACACCCACGCGACCGGTGGCGGAGGCGTAGCCCTCAGCCGCGTGGCCGGCACCCTGCTCGTGGCGCACCAGGATATGCCGGATCTTGTCTTGCGTCATGAGCTCGTCGTAGAGCGGAATGACAGCGCCGCCGGGAATGCCGAAGACGTCGGTCACACCGAGCAGTTCGAGGGTGCGAATGATCGCGCCCGAGCCGGTGAGCATTTCCGGCTCCGCGGATGCGGGAGCTGAGGGCACGGGAGTGGTTTCCGTGGTCATGATCGTTGAATCCCTACTTCGAATCGATTGGTTGGGGTGCCGCTGAGCGAGGTCAGAAGGTGGTGTCACCAGTAGCGACTGCTAACCGGTAATGGCGCCTTCAGCTGCCGAGTGCACGAGCTTCGAGTACTTGGCGAGTACACCGCGGGTGTAGCGCGGGGGAAGGGGCGCCCAGCCATCTCGGCGGGCGGCCAGCTCTGCATCGGTAACCAGTAGGTCAAGCGTGCGAGCTGCGATATCGACCCGTATCAGATCCCCATCGCGCACGAAGGCGATTGGACCTGCGTCCACCGCTTCGGGTGCTATGTGGCCGATACACAGTCCGGTTGTGCCGCCTGAGAATCGACCGTCCGTTAACAGTAGTACATCGGAGCCGAGCCCTGCGCCCTTGATGGCGGCGGTGATCGAGAGCATTTCGCGCATGCCCGGCCCGCCCTTTGGGCCTTCATAACGGATGATGACCACGTCACCCTTGTAGATCTTGCCGTCGGTCAGGGCGTCCATCGCGGCACGTTCACGTTCGAACACGCGGGCCGGTCCTTCGAAGACGGCGGCGTCGAAGCCGGCGGTCTTGACGACGGCACCCTCGGGGGCGAAGGTGCCCTTGAGGATGGTGATGCCACCGCTCTTGTGAATGGGGTTGTCGAGGGTGCGCAGTACCTCACCGTCGAGGGCCGGCGGGTCGATCTCGGCGAGGTTCTCGGCCACGGTTTTGCCGGTGACGGTGAGCGCGTCGCCGTGGATGAGGCCGGCTTCGAGCAGAGCGCGCATGACGGCGGGAACGCCGCCCTGGCGGTCGACGTCGTTCATGACGTACTTGCCGAAGGGCTTGAGGTCGCCGATGTGCGGAACCTTGTCGCCGATGCGGTTGAAGTCGTCGAGAGTGAGTTCAACCTCGGCCTCGCGGGCGATGGCGAGTAGGTGCAGCACGACGTTGGTGGATCCGCCGAAGGCCATGGCCACGGCGATGGCGTTCTCGAACGCTTTGCGGGTGAGAATGTCGCGGGCGGTGATACCGAGGCGCAACATGTTGACCACGGCTTCGCCGGAACGGTGCGCGAAGTAGTCGCGGCGACGGTCAGCGGATGCCGGGCTCGCCGAGCCGGGCAGGCTCATTCCGAGGGCCTCAGCGACGCTGGCCATGGTGTTGGCCGTATACATACCGCCGCAGGCGCCCTCGCCGGGAGCGAATGCGCACTCGATGCGCTTCGCATCCGCTGCACTCATGCGCCCGGCCTTGACCGCGCCGACAGCTTCGAACGAGTCGATGATGGTGATGTCTTTTTCGGTACCGTCACTGAGCTTGACCCAGCCCGGTGCGATCGATCCGGCGTAGAGGAAAACGCTGGCGAGGTCCAGGCGGGCCGCGGCCATGAGCATGCCGGGCAGGGACTTGTCACAGCCTGCCAGCAGCACGCTGCCGTCGAGGCGTTCGGCCTGCATGACTACCTCGACCGAGTCGGCGATAACCTCGCGGGAAACCAGGGAGAAGTGCATTCCCTCGTGCCCCATTGAGATGCCGTCGGAGACGGAGATAGTGCCGAACTGCAGCGGGTAGCCGCCGCCGGAGTGCACGCCCTCTTTGGCGGCCTGGGCGAGGCGATCCAACGACAGGTTGCAGGGCGTGATCTCGTTCCACGAGCTCGCAATACCGATCTGGGGCTTGTCCCAGTCGGCGTCGCCCATGCCGACAGCACGGAGCATTCCGCGAGAGGTCGTGGCCTCGATCCCATCGGTGACGTCGCGGCTACGTGGTTTCACATCGATCTCAGACATGCTTCCGAGTCTAGAACCTTGGCGGGCCGGGTCAGAGCGCACGGCCAGAGCGCAGTGCGGCGATGCGCACCAGAACCTGCGTGACCTCCTGCGGGCTGCGTACCCGGTAGCCGGCGAGGGTTGCGCCCTGGCCGATTTTGAGGCCGACGTCGCCCTCGTCGAGGCCGGCGAAGGCATCCTCGTCGGTCACATCGTCGCCGGCGTAGAAGACTCGGTCGGCGCCGGTGTACTCGCGCAATTGCGTCAGGGCGTCACCCTTGGTGCTGGAGCGCACCGAGAATTCGAGCACGTTTTTACCCTCGCGAATCGTCAGCCCCGGCAACTGGTCACCGAGTTGGTCGCGTGCCTGACGCTGCGCGGTCTGACCGTCTTTCTCGGTGGCCAGCCGGGTGTGCAGGGCGAGTCCGGCGGGCTTGCGCTCAATCGTGGTGCCGGCGATCGACCCGGAGATGGTTTCGAGCACCCGGGCGAGGGTGTCGAGCTGCTCGAGTTCGGTGGAGAGCAGGTTGAGCTCGATCTCGGGGGTGTCCAGCTGCACCTCGATACCGTGCGAGCCGGTGAGCAGTACCGCGCTCTGCGGCTGGGCGACCTGTTGCAGGCTGACCAGTGCCCGACCGGAGACGAAGGCCACGCGCACACCGGGCAGATCGAGCAGGGCCTGCACGGCCTCCCGGGTGCCGGCGATAGCGCGCGCGTCTTCGGGATGGTCGACGTGCGGGGCGAGGGTGCCGTCGAAGTCGAGGGCGATGAGCAGGTTTTCGGCGCCGGCAATGCTCTGTAGGGCCTGATCGAGGTCGTCGGGGATTCCGGCCGGCACCGCTGCTCCCCCGGTGAGCGCGCGCAGGAACGAGGCCGACCATGCGGCGACATCGTTCTCGGCGACCTTGCGGCGTAGCGCTCGCATACGCCGGGTGCGCTCGCGCTTGGGCATCTCGACGGCGCGCACGATGGCATCCTTGGTTCCGTCGATGTCGTGCGGGTTGATCAGAATGGCCTGTTTGAGTTCGTCGGCAGCGCCGGCGAACTCGCTCAGAACGAGAACGCCGTCCACGTCGAAGCGCACGGCCACGTATTCCTTGGCGACGAGGTTCATGCCGTCGCGCAGTGCCGTGACCAGCATCACGTCGGCGGCGAGGTACATCGCGACCATTTCTTCGCGCGGGTAGCTGTGGTGGTGGTAGCTGATGGCGGTGTGGCTGATGGTGGAGAAGTCACCGTTGAGACGGCCGACGGCGAGCTCGATCTCGTCGCGCAGTGCCATGTAGGTGCTGACTCGTTCGCGGGACGGGCTGGCTACCTGCACCAGGGTGACGTCTTCGACGCTCAGGCGTCCGTCGGCGAGCAGTTCGCCGAAGGCCTTGATGCGGTGCCCGATGCCCTTGGTGTAGTCGAGTCGGTCGACGCCGAGCATGAGGGTTTTCGGGTTGCCGAGGTCTTCACGAATCTGCCGTGCGCGGGCCTGGATCTCGGGGCGCCGGGCGAGTTCTTCGTAGGCCGCGGCGTCGATCGAGATGGGAAAGTGCTTGGCGATGACCCGTCTGGTATCGCCACCCTGTCCCGTTGAGGCCTCACCGGTCGGCACGTCGATGACAACGCCGCGGGTCGGGTAGCCGTGAAGACGACGCACCGCGCGGGAGAAGTTGCCGGCATCCTCTTGTCGTTGAAATCCGATGACATCGGCGCCGAGCAGGCCGTGCAGAATTTGTTTACGCCAGGGCAGCTGAGCGTAGATGCCGTAGGACGGGAACGGAATGTGGTTGAAGAAGCCGATGATGAGGTCGGGGCGGGCTTCGCGCAGCATGCGGGGCACCAGTTGCAGTTGGTAGTCGTGCACCCAGACCGTAGCTCCGGGGGCGGCGACCGCTGCGGCGGCCGCCGCGAAACGGCGGTTGACGGACACGTAGGCGTCCCAGGTCTCGCGGTGGAAGCTCGGCGGCGCGATGACGTCGTGGTAGAGCGGCCAGAGAGTGTCGTTGGAGAAGCCCTCGTAGTAGTCCTCGATGTCTTCTTCATTCAGCCGCACCGGCACGAGCGAGATGCCGTCGTTCTCGAACGGTGCGAAATCGCGGTCGGCGACGCCCGGCCAGCCGACCCAGGCTCCGTGTGAAGAGCGCATCAGCGGTTCGAGTGCGGTGACCAGCCCGCCTGGTGAGGTACGCCAGGTGACGGCGCCGTCGGCACCCTCTTCATAATCCACCGGCAGGCGGTTCGAGACGACGACAAGCGTGTAGGTGCCGACCGGGGCATCGACGGGCACGATGGGCGATGCTGGGTCAGTCTGGGACCGTGTGGATTCGGCTGAAGAAGTAATGGATCATCCGTTCCGGGCACACCCGAGGTGCACACCTGTGTTGCCGTACCAAGGTTACCAGCCGGTCCGCGCCCATTCCCGGGTAACCTGATGCCGGAGGTTCACATGCGAAAGTTCGTATTCAATAGTGCGATGATCGGCGTGATTGCCGGCGGCTGGAACACCGTGCAGGCCACGCGGCACGGCCCCCGGGATTGGCGCCTCGTGATGCTTTGGCTCGGCTGGGCTCTCAGCGCTGCTGTCGCCGCCGGAACGGTCATCGAAGATGCCAATAAACGCAAGATTGAGAGTTGACTTCCGCTCGTAATCGGCGTGTCCCCCGCCTCACCGGCGTTCTATCACCGAAACTGGGGGAATTAGTTTATTGCTGGCTGCAGCAGAGTGATCGTGTGTTCGGAAGGGGCTTGTCATGTTTGGTCGTCGACGCCGACGTTTGGCAGCGAGCGCAGCGATGAGTGTCGCTCCGGCTCCGGTTCTGCGCGACGAGCAAATTTTCGAGCTGCTGCACGACAAGCTCAGTGCGCTGGTCGGCGAGCACGGCGCCTGGACCCTGGTGGCCCGCAGCGCGGACGACACCGAGGTCATCTTTCACGGGTTGAAAGCCCGGGAGATCGCAACCGAGCTCACCGAGGCCATTACGACCGAGCAAGCCGTCCTGCGCGGTGAGACCAGCGGTGAGCCGACCGCGCTGTCTTGGACTCCGGCGCCGATCACCACTTGGAGCGAACCGGCCGCAGCATTGCCAGTGCCTGCCCCGACGAGCGATGCCGAGGTGGCCGCGGCATCCGCTGCCTGGATCGACAAGGCGTCGGCAACGCTCGCCGCGGCTCGCCTGGTCGCCTGACCCGGCTGCCCGCCGCGCCGATCCGGAGCGAATTCTCACCCGGCTGCTGACAGGATGGTTTGATGGCACTCAATATCGAGGACTACGCACTCATCAGTGACTGCCACTCGGCTGCCCTCGTCGGACGAAACGGGAGCATCGACTGGCTCTGCCTGCCGCGCTACGACTCCGCCTCGCTGTTCGGTGCATTGCTCGGTGACGAGAACCACGGCCGGTGGCTGCTGGCCCCCGCGGATACGACAGCCACGGCGGTGCGCAGCTACCAGGGCGACACCTTCGTGCTGTCAACGGTGTGGACCACGGCCACCGGTCAGGTCGAGGTGCTCGATTTCATGCCGTACGGCGACGGTCGGGCCGACCTGGTGCGGCGCGTGCGGGGCATCAGCGGCACGGTGCAGATGAACCAGGACCTGCGGTTTCGTTTCGGTTACGCCACCACCGTGCCGTGGGTGCGGCAGCTGAAGGGAGAGCGGGTGCGCGGCCTCGTCGCGATCGCCGGGCCCGACGCGATCGTGGTGCGCGGCCCCCAGCTGCGCGCCTCGGATCATCGCCACGTGTCACACTTCGAGGTCACCGCCGATGAGACGGTCGACGCGCAGATGACTTGGTATCCCTCGCACCGTGAGGTTCCGCCGGCTATCGACATTGACGCTGTCCACGCCTCGACCTGCGCCTGGTGGCAGAACTGGGCGTCGAGTTGCAGCCACGAGGGTCCCCTGCGCGCCGAGGTCGTGCGCTCGCTGCTCGTGCTGCGCGCCCTCACCCACGAGCAGACCGGCGGCATCGTGGCGGCGGCGACGACGTCGCTGCCCGAGCAGGCCGGCGGCACTCGCAACTGGGACTACCGCTACGTGTGGCTCCGCGACGCCTCACTCACGCTCGAAGTACTGCTCAGCCACGGCTATGAGGTGGAAGCCGACGGCTGGCGCGCCTGGCTGCTGCGCGCCATCGCGGGCGACCCCGGAGATGTTCAGATCATGTATGGACTCTCCGGCGAGCGCTATCTGCCCGAGAGGGAACTGACCAGCCTGCCCGGCTACAACGGCGCCTCCCCCGTGCGCGTCGGCAACGGTGCCGTCGATCAGTTTCAGTCCGATGTGATCGGCGAGGTCATGGTGGCCCTGCACGCCGCCCGCGCCGCCGGGGTGCAGGAGAACGAGTTCTCCTGGCCGCTGCAGCGAGCCCTCATGAGTTTTCTGGAAAAAAACTGGCGTCGCGCCGACCAGGGCATCTGGGAGGTGCGCGGCCAAGCCCGCGAATTCACCCACTCGCGGGTGATGGTCTGGGCCGCCTTCGACCGTGCGGTGCGCGGCATCGAGGAGTGCGGCCTCGACGGCCCGCTCGACCGGTGGAAGACCCTGCGTGACGAGGTGCGCGCCGACATCGAGAGCCGCGGCTTTGACGTAAATCGAAACAGCTATGTGCAGTACTACGGCAGTTCCGAAGTGGATGCCTCCCTCCTCGTCCTCCCGCAGGTCGGCTTCTGCGCGCCGACCGATCCGCGCATGCTCGGCACCGTGGCCGCGATCGAGGCGGATCTCAGCCACAATGGCCTGCTCCTGCGCTACCGCACGCGCGCCACCGTGGACGGCCTGCCTCCGGGTGAGCATCCGTTTCTGGCCTGCTCGTTCTGGTTGGTCGAGCAATACGCCGCCTCGGGACGCCTCGACGACGCCACCGCGCTCATGGATACCCTGCTCGGCTTCGTGAACGATGTCGGCCTGCTCTCGGAAGAATACGACGTGACCAGCGGACACCAGATGGGCAACACTCCGCAGGCGCTCTCACACCTCGCCTTGGTGAGGGCAGCGGATGCGATCATGGCCGGTCGCACCGCACCGGCTCCCGTTCTCGCCGACACCCAGGCGAGCACGTAGGGCGCACCGTCTGACGGTGCCGGTAGAGCCCCTGGGCCGCCCCGCGCCCGTCGGCGCCTCAGGCGCGGAGCCCAGTCTCCGGTCGAGCTTGTCGACGCCAATCGTCCAACGCGACCGGTCTGCGCTGGCCGCAGCGCAACGCTATTGCGGCGATTCGAGCAGCGTGGGCTCCTGCATGAGCGGGTTCTTGCTGGGCAGCGCAATCAGCGTCTGCTCCGGGTCAATGTCGACGGCGGGCTGTAGCCAATACTCTCCGTCGAGGAACAGGATCTTCCAGTGCCGGTTGTGCAGCAGCAGGTGATGTAGAACACAGAGCAATATGGCCTGGTCGATGTTGGAAAACCCAGATCAGCCCAGTTTTCAACGTGGTGAGCTTCACTCCACGACGGTGGCTCATCACAGCCAGGCCAGCGACATCCGCCGTCACGCGCGGCGAGGGCACGGCGTTGCTCGCGGTTGAACAGGCGGGCATCCCGGCCAACATTGAGGGGTTGCCCGGTTTGGCTGAACAGAATACCCAGGTAGCCGGTGTCACACAGATGTCGGGCAATGGTCTCCTCCGATACCGGAGCCGGATTGCCCTCGATATAGCCGAACACCCCCGTTCTTGATACCTCCGGGGAAGGCCGCGTGCTCGGCGTGGCCTGCCCGGCCGTCTGTGCCGTCCCGGTGGACGGGGCCCGCGTGGCCGCGCTGCGATCGGCGATCCCGGTGACCTCGCCAGCCTCGGTCGTGCCTGTAGTTCCGATCGTCTCGACGATCTCGGTCATCCCGGTGGTCCCAACGGCCTCGATACCCTCCACCGGCTGGACTGTGTTTGTCGCGGTCGGCTCGACAGCCTTCGACGGCGTCAGTGCCGTCGAGCGGGAATCCGCTTCGGGGGCCGGCACTGCCTGCCCCGCCGGCGCGGGGATGGTGGTGGGGCGGTCGTAGTCAGTGACGATGACCTGCACCACCGGACGCCGACCACCGAACAAGGTGTTCGGGTCGGCCTCAGCGCCGAGCTTGAGCAGCTGGGTGAACGAATCCGCAGCGATCTGATCAACGGTACGCGGATCATCCCGCACGCTCTGCGCCCACAACGCCCGCTCCGGATCCACAAACCGCACCCCACCCCGCCGCGGACTGGTCAGCGCATCGTAGGTCGCGATCCACAACTCGCCCTGCTCCGGCGGCAGCAACGCATGCACCGTCACCATGCCATCAGCCCGCCGCCACAACGACCACGACGTGTCATCACGGGCCTGCTTCTCCCGCGCGAGAATACCCGCCACATCCAACTCATCCCGCAGCCGCCGAGCCCGTTTAAACGCCTGCTCCGTGTTCAGGCCCGGCGCCTCCACCAACACCACCCGCAGCGCCGCGGCGAGCTTCTCCGCGGTGACCGCCTGATCCACAGTGCCCAAGCCTCGCAGCAGGGCATCGCCCACGCCTGGTGAGAAAATGCCGGCTGCGACGGCATGCATGATCGGCGCCTGCCACGGCACCACCACGACCGGCACCACCACCGGCGCTGCCAGGGGCAGTGCCGGTGTGACCGGTGGCACGGCGATTACCGGCACGGGCCGGGGCTGACCCTTCGGAAGGGGCAGGCCGGGATACAACTCGGCCCACGCCGCCGCCCGATCGGCCTCCCGCGCCTCCCACTGCGCCGCCTCCCAGGCGAACGCCCGCTGCGCCTCCGCCGCCGCCTCGACAGCGGCAGCAGCGGCGGCCTGCGCCGCAGCATCCGCCGCGGCCTCCGCGACCCGCGCCGCCTCCCGGGCCGCCTCGCGCGCGGCGGCCGCCTCGCGTTCCGCCGTTTCGGTCTCGCTCATCAACACCCCGACCGCCAGCAGCCGGCCCGCCTCGATGCGGCTCAACCCGGTGGCGTGCTGCACCATCAGCGTGGGGGTGCCAAACCCGTGCCGGGCCGCCAACCCGGACTGGCCCAGCTGCCGCCGCGACCGCTCCGCAATCGTTCCCGCCAGCAACGCGGCCACCGTATTACTCAACCGCAGCAACGCGGCAATCGGCGCGCGCGCCGCCAGCACCTCCGCATCGGACAGACCCGCGAACTCCGCACTGGAACCACCCAACGCGGCCACAGCGGCCACCACCCGGGGGAGCTCCATCGCCATGCTGGTCATGATCTAAGACAACACCCACCCACCGACACGAGGAAATGTCACTCCTATAAGCACTAAATCTATAAGCACTAAACCGGCCAGATCCGCCAACAACCGCAACGCAATGTTTGACGGCCGGGTGCCACGGGTCTTTCCTCGCCGGCCGCTGGTCGACGGAGATGTCACAGCAGCGCCGAGCACGGCGGTCGTGCGCCTGGCGCGCGGGCCTGCGCAGTCGACCGGCCGCTGGTCGACGGAGATGTCATAGCGGCGCGGAGCACGTTGGTCGTGCGCTTGTTCAGCGGGCCCGACGTTGTCGACCCGTCACCACAACCGCCCACGGGAGCACATTCTGGCTGACCCGTAGCGCGATTTGAGCCTCGGCACCAGCCTGTGCATAACTTAAACGGGATTGTAGCAATCCGGTCTAGGGTGACCGCATGCGAACCCGACCGCGTCGTCACCCCCTGCACAAATCGGTGCTCATGACTGCAATGGTGCTTATCGCTGCCGGCACGCTCAGCGGATGCTCAGCCACCCCCGCTCCGTCCCCCAGCGACACCCCAAAGCCAGTCGCTGCGGCAACGGCAGCGCCGACCGCCACTCCACCAGTCTTCACCACAAGCGACGAGGCCCTGGCAGCCGCGGAGGCCGCCTATTCGACTTACCTTGCGGCTGGCGACAGAGCCGGTGCCATCGGTTCCGAGTCGTGGAATAGCTACCTATCGTTAACGACTGGCTCGGAACTCGCTGGCGTGGTCGCGGCCAGAGAGGATCTCGTCAGCAGAGGCCGCGCGTTGACAGGCACCACATCATTCGATTCCATGACCCTTCAGTCGTCAAGCGCAACACCCGGCGCGACCTGGGAGATCCACACGTATGTGTGCATCGACGTGAGCGGCAGCACCATGATCGATGCCGCCGGGCGCTCAGTCTCCACACCCGATCGACAAGTGCGATGGCCGATGGTTGTCGTGTTCGTCACTTCATCGAGCCATTCCAATCAACTTCTAGTTTCGGAGTCCCGAGTATGGTCCGGTTCAAATTTCTGCTCGCCGTAGGCGCCCTAATCGGTGTCACGTTGAGCGCAGCCTTCATCCCACCTTCATTCGCCAACGAGGAACTATGCACCCCCGCAACTCTGAGCGCGGAGACGTGCCCAACACGTGCAATTGTCGTAGGTCCGGGCGTTGACCTGACCGCGGAAGGTACTGGGACGTCGGGTGGCAAGTCTGGCGGGTCTGCCGGCCGCGCCGGGACCGGCCCGACGGTAGCCGAGATTTGCGCACACCCCGCCGGCCAACTGACCTCGGAGCAGGAGTGGACACTCTGTGGCTCCGGCGACTTCCCCGTTGTCTCACGGCACCCCGAGTGGCCAATCACCCTCGCCGCCCCGACCACACCCTGCACAGGCTGCTCGCCCGACACGATCATCCGGGTCACCGACCTGCAGAACTTTCCCGCGCCCGCTGCCGCGACGGGCATGGAGCCCAACGGCTGGGCCATCGTCGGACTGGCCGCCAATTTCTGGGCCGGAGCATCCGCTCAAATCGGCGACGGACTCCTGCTCGGCCAACCCGCCCAGGTTCTATTCACACCGATCGGCTACCGCTGGAACTACGGCGACGGCAGCACCGCGTCGAGCCCCACCGGCGGCGCCAGCTGGGCGAACCTCGGCCTGGCCGAATTCTCCACCACCCCCACCAGCCACAAATACACAGCCAAGGGCACCTATTCAGTCACCCTCACGGTCGACTACCGAGCCGCCTACAGCTTCGGTGACCAGGGCTGGCGCCCCGTCGAAGGAATCGTTACCGTGCCGTCCGCCCCATTCACCGTCGTCGCCGCGAAGGAATCCACCGTGCTCGTGGCCGAAGACTGCAACGCCAACCCTCACGGTCCCGGCTGCTGACGCGCTCAAATCACTACCTCTAGAGTTCGCGGCGTTTTGTTGTAGGTATTCTTCAGCGGCCGGTGCGCACGCAATTCTAGATTTGAAACCATGACCGACACCGTTCGCTCGAGCACCCGTACTCGACGTATTCTGCCCGCCCGCGATCTCGCCCAGATTGCCATTTTCGCCGCCCTCATCGCGGCGCTCGGCCTGGCGGGACCACTCAACATCGGGCCGGTACCGATCACCCTGCAGTCCCTCGGCGTGATGTTCGCTGGGGCCATCCTCGGCCCGCGCAAGGGAACCCTCGCCGTGCTGTTGTTTCTCGTGCTGACGGCCGTCGGACTCCCCCTGCTGGCCGGCGCGCGCGGCGGCATCGGCGTGTTCACGGTGAGCCCGGCGGCCGGCTATCTCTACGGCTGGCTGCTCGGCGCGTTCGTCACCGGTTACCTCACCGCCCGGCTGCTGCCGAAGTACCCGTTCTGGCTGGCCCTCGGTGCCACGATTCTGGGCGGAATCGTCGCCGTCTACCTGGTCGGCGTTCCTGTCATGGCCCTGAACCTCGGCCTGCCGCTGTGGACCACGTTGGGCCTGAACGTCGCGTTCATCCCCGGCGACCTGATCAAGGTCGTGCTGACCGTGCTCGTCGCCCGCCAGGTACACAAGGCATACCCCGGGCTCATCGCGAGGCCGTTGGGTCGTCAGGCCCGAGCGTGAGCATCATCCATTTCGAGCGGGTCGGGCAGTCCTTCGGCGACCGCACCGTGCTGCACGATGTGAACCTCAGCCTGACCGAGCATCGCATCGGTATCGTCGGCGCCAATGGTTCGGGCAAGTCCACGCTGGTGCGCATGATCAATGGACTCGTCACGCCGACCAGCGGCATCGTGACGGTGGATGGGCAGAATGTGGCCCGCCACGCCCGGGATGTGCGCCGTAAGGTCGGGTTCATCTTCACCAACCCGGACAATCAGATCGTCATGCCCACCGTGCAGGAAGACGTGGCATTCACCCTGCGCCGTCGCGGCCTGTCTGCCGCCGAGATCGCCGAGCGCACGGCGGTGGCCCTCGAACAGTTCGGGTTGAGCGAGCACGCCGACCATCCGGCGCACCGTCTCTCCGGCGGTCAGAAGCAGTTGCTCGCCCTCGCCGCCGTGCTGGTGGCGGAGCCGGCCACAATCGTGGCCGACGAACCGACTACCCTGCTCGACGCCCGCAATGCCCGACGCATCTCCGAACTGCTGCAGACGCTCCCCCAACAGGTCATCGTGGTCACCCACCATCTGCACCTGGTCGAGGAGTTCGACCGCGTTATCGTGATCGAAGACGGTGCGGTGGTCGCCGACGGCGAGGCCGCCGAGTCCCTCGCGGCCTACCGCGCCCTGTTGCAGTGAAAGCTGTTGCGGTGAAAAGCCGCGCATGATCGGCCTCTACAGCCCCGGAACCTCACTGATTCACCGGGCACCGACGCTGCTGAAGTTGCTTCTGCTCTCGCTCTGCGTGCTGCTGATCGGTACCTCGTCTGACCCGTGGGTCGCCAGCGGCGCTGCGGCAGGAGTCGTGCTGTTGTTCCTCATCGCCCAGGTGCCCCTGCGCGCGGCCGTCGCCCAGATCGCGCCGATTCTGCTGATTCTGTTGGTAGCCGTACCGATCCAGGGTCTGCTCTCGGGCTGGACCGTCGCCGCGCTGATGGCCGGCCGCCTGATCGTTGCCGTGGCTCTGGCCGCCCTGTTCACGATGACGACAACGGTCACCGCGGTGTTGGAAGCATTCCAAACCCTGCTCCGTCCATTCAATCGATTCATCGACGCCGACCGGGTGGGGCTGTTGGTGGCCCTGACCATCCGTTGCATTCCTCTCGTCTCCGACATCGTTCGCGAGGTGCTCGAGGCCCGCACGGCCCGCGGTACCCGGGGCTCACCGTTGTCGATCGCCGTTCCGGTGGTCGTGCGCTCGCTCTACGCAGCGGATGCCCTGGGCGAGGCGCTGATCGCCCGCGGTCTCGACGACTGACGTGCGCTGGGCGGCGCGCCGTCGCATCCACTCAGCCGGTTCATAGGCGAATAGTGGCAGAGTGGGCACTTGGCCGTCGCGCCACGAATACATTCATCAATCAGTGCTTGCCCACAGCTCCGTTCTCGAAAGAGGCCCCGTGTCGAAAATTCCTGCGCTCCTGACCATTGTGGGGCTCACGCTCGCTCTGACCGCCTGCGGAAGCAGCGACACTCCCGAGGCAACCAGTTCCACCCCCGCCGCGGATGCCGCCTTCAGCGAGTGCACCGCACCCGGCGCTGTGTCCGATGGTGTCGACGTGACCGGCGACTTCGGCGCCGTGCCCGCGTTCAAGTTCGCCGAGCCGTTGACTCCGGCGGCCACCCAGCGCACGGTGGCGATCAAGGGCACAGGAACCACCGAGGCCGGTGCGGGCTCGTTGGTCGGGGTGTCACTCTCCGTCTACAACGGCACGACCGGCGCGACCGTGCAGGAAACGACCTACCCGACTAGCGGTGCGAGCGAGACCATCACGGTGGGCGAAACGTTCCTTGCCGGTCTGGTGCGGGCCGTCAACTGTTCCGTTGAAGGCGACCGCATCGTAACCGTCAGCACGGCGGACGACGCGTTCGGCGCAGACGGAAATACCCAGCTCGGAATCGCCGCCGGGGACTCGGTCGTGTTCGTCACCGACGTCATCTCGATCACGAACCTCGCCGACCGGGCTGACGGCGCCGACCAGCCAGTCGTGGCTGGACTGCCCACCGTTGAACTCGCCGAGAACGGCGCTCCCACCATCACCATCCCCGATACCGACCCGCCGACGGCCCTGCAGATCGCCACGACGAAGCTGGGGGATGGCGCCGTCGTCGCCGACGGCGACACCGTGTCGGTCGAATACACCGGGGTTGTCTGGGCGACCGGCAAAACCTTCGACTCGTCCTGGACCACCGTTGGACCGGCCACCTTCGTCACCAGCCAGGTCGTCACGGGCTTTGGCGCCGCGCTCGTCGGCCAAACCGTCGGATCCCAGGTGATTGCGGTTCTGCCACCGAGCGAGGGCTATGGCGAAGCGGGCAACACCCAAGCCGGCATCAGCGGCACGGACACCCTCGTATTCGTCGTTGACATTGTCGGCACGGCGGCAACGCCGGCCGCGTAGCGCAGTCTCCAGACGCCGTCTGTCGACCTTCCAGTCGGCGGGCGGTGTTTTTTGTGCGGAACACGACCCATTTCCTGAGTGCCTGCCCAGCCGCACAGGGGCGCGCCGTGAGAGTGTGGAGTCAGACACACATTTCTGCCCGGCACCCCGTCGGGCTCGAGAATCCCCACGAAAGAGGCTATTCACCTGACATCCACACTCGCATCCACGTCGACCCCCACCGAATTCCATGTCGCCGCACCCTCCGTCGCTACTATCACCAGGGCCGTGAAGCCGGCGAACATTGACGAGTACGTTGCCGCTCCGGTCGAGCCGCTCGCGAGCGTCGTCACCCTGCTGCGCGACACGTTCGACTTGGCCCTGCCCGAGACATCGACGGAACTGTGGCACGGGCATCCGGTCTGGCTCGACGACGAACTGCCGATCGCCGGTTTCAAGGCGTACCCCACCTTTGTCACCGTGTTGTTCTGGCGCGGCCAGGCCATTAAGGATGACTCGGGCAAGCTCAATGCAAGCGGATCCGCCGAGATGAGCGAGTTCAAGCTTAAAAGTGTCGACGACTTCGACAGCGAACTGTTCGACGGCTGGCTGCAGCAGGTGCGTGAGCTCGAAGCCGCGTAACTCGCCAGCTTAAACAGAACGGCCCGCGTCCAAGGACGCGGGCCGTTCTTCGTGCAGAATCCGTGACTAGCTGGTGAGGCTGTCCACGTAGTCCTGGTTGTCTTCGATCCACTTGGCGACGATCGGTCCGAAGTCGTTGCCGTCATACTCAACGAACATGGCGTTCTCGAGCGAACCGAGCTGGTCGAGGTCCATGGTGAAGTTGGACAGCCACTTCGCGGCCTGGGGGTAGTCCGCCTCCATGGTTCCCTTACCGTAGGCGTGCAGGCCCTCAGCGTCGCCGAGGGTTCCCTCGGGGTCTGTCAGGTTCTTGAGTCCGATGGAGCTGTAGACCCAGTGCGGCTGCCACAGGGTGACAACAATGTTCTCGCCGGCCGACGTTGCGGCGGTGAGTTCGGTAAGCATGGCTGCCGTCGACGACGTCAGAAACTCCATGTCCTCCAGCCCGTAGGTCGGGATGACCTTGTCGGTCACGGCTGCAGTGAGCCCTGCGCCCGGCTCGATGCCCACAATCCGGTTACCGAACAGATCCGCGTTTGCCGCGAGCTCGGTCAGGGAGTCGATCGGGGCGTCTTCATTCACGGCGATGGTGAGCGACGCCTCATCGTTCCAGGAGCCGAGGTCGGTGAGGTCAGCCCCATATTCCTTGATGAAGTTCGCGTGGGTGCTGGGTGCCCACACGTCCAGGGTGAAGTCGTAGTCACCGCTGGAGAGACCGGAGAAGACCGGAGCGACATCCGCGTATTCGAGCTCGGCGGTGTAGCCCTTCTCATCGAGAATGGCCTTCCACAGCTCGGAAGTGGCGATGCCCTCATCCCAGCCATTGAACACTGCGATAGTGATGGCTTTCTGGTCATCGTTGCCGTTGCCGACCGTGGGGACTTCGTCGGTCGAAGCTGCGCATCCGCTCAGGGCGAGCGCTCCGACGGCTCCGAGGGCGAGAATGGACTTGTATCGGTTCTTCATATGTCTTCCTTTCGTGCCACCTGCTGTGGGTGACTGGGGTTGACTCGTGGTGCATACGACCGAGGCCGTACTGGTGAACGAATGCGGTTGCAATCGTAAATTTGTGGGAACGGTTCAGACGCGAGCGGGTTCGGCGGGCGCGGCAGTGGATGCACTGCCAGGCACCTCAGCGGCCGAGATATCCGGCTTTGTCTTGGCGCGCAGGACGAGGCGAATGGTGCCGAACATGCCCGTGGAATGCGTATCTCCGAGCGACGCAGTGATGCGGTCCAGGAAAATAGCGAGAATCACCACGGCCAGACCGGCTTCGAAGCCGAGTTTGATATCAATGCGATTCAGGCTCGTGACAACTTGCTGACCGAGCCCGCCCGCGCCAACCATGCCGGCGATAACAACCATAGACAACGACAACATGATGACTTGGTTGACACCAGCCATAATGGTCGGGGTAGCCAGCGGGAGCTGAATCTGCCGCAAAATGCGCATCGGGGAGGCGCCGAACGCCTGCCCAGCTTCCACAACTTCCTTGTCAACGCTGCGAATGCCGAGCTCAGTCAAACGAACGCCGGGTGCCATGGCGAAAATGATCGTCGCCACGATACCGGGTACCACTCCGACTCGAAATAGAATCAGCGCTGGAATGAGGTAGACGAAGGCCGGCATGGTCTGCATGAAGTCTAGGATCGGCCGAATGATGTTCGACGCGATGTCGAACTTGGCAGCGAGGATACCCAGCGGCAGGCTGATCGCGATCGCAATCACGCTGGCAACGAGAACGAGAGCCAGGGTATCCATGGCATTGGCCCACTGATCGACGCCGAGAATGACGACCAGGCCCGCAATCGTTCCGACGGCAAACTTCCAGCCACGAAGACCGAGAGCGAGCAGCGCCAGTACGATCATAATTGCCCAGAAGGGCGGTGCGCTGAGCACGAAATCTACCGCTTCGTAGGCGCCGTCGAAAATGTATTTAATGAAGTCAAACACAAAACCGAAGGTCGCCGTGATGTAGTCCACGAAGGACTCGACATAGGAACCAAGGGGTAGGCGAAAGTCAGTCATGCGCGGGCTCCTTCGGCATCGCTCGGCGTATCGTCGGCGGTCTCCGCCAGAATGTCGGTGATCTGGCTGATCGAGATGGTCGACGGCGGCATCACCACGGGCAGGGCGCCGGTGTTGGTGCTGACGTTGCCGATGGCAGCGAGCAAGGTAACGCGCGGAATAACACCGAGCAGTCGGTTCTTGTCATCGACGACGGCGATGGGCAGTTCGCTCTCGACCGAGGGTTCAACCAGGTCGACCAGGGCAGTTTCGGGCAAGACCGCCGTGGCGTCATCGCGGATGATGCCGCGCAGGTCGGTCTCACCGCTCTTGACAAGCTTCAGCACGTCACGGTCACGAACGATTCCGGCAAAACTGCGGTCACGGTTGAGCACAAAAGTGACGGATGTCTGCAGGTCGCGCATCGTGCGCAGCGCGGCCCGGGGGCCGGCCGTTTTGGTGATGACTGAACGCACAGGCTCCATCACGCTCGCGGCGGTGAGTACGCGGGCCCGGTCGACGTCCTGCACGAACTGGGCGACGTAGTCATTCGCCGGGTCGGTGAGGATCTCTTCGGGGGTGCCGATCTGCACGATGCGGCCGTCGCGCATCACGGCGATGCGGTCGCCGAGGAACATGGCCTCGTTGAGATCGTGGGTGATGAAGATGATCGTCTTACCGAGTGCGGCCTGCAGCTCAATGAGCTGCTCCTGCATTTCCCGGCGAATAAGCGGGTCGAGGGCCGAGAAGGCTTCGTCCATGAGCAGCACGTCGGTGTCGGCGGCGAGGGCTCGGCCGAGGCCGACTCGTTGTTGCATTCCCCCGGACAGTTCGGACGGCAGGTTGTCGGCCCAGCCGGCCAGGCCGACCAGATCGATGATGGTCTGCGCTTTCGCGAGACGATCTACGCGGTTCATGCCCTGAATCTCGAGACCGTAGGCCACGTTATCGATCACCGTGCGGTGCGGTAGCAGGGCGAAGTGCTGAAACACCATGGAGATGCTTTTTCGGCGAACGTCGCGCAGTTCCTTGGCGGACACGCCGGTAATGTCGGTGTCGCCGACGGTCACGATGCCGGAGGTGGTGTCCCACAGTCCGTTGAGCATGCGAATGAGGGTGGACTTGCCCGAGCCGGACAGGCCCATGACGACGAAGATCTCGCCCTTTTTCACCTCGAAGGAGGCGTCGATGACGGCGGCCACTCCCAGGGACGAGATCTCGGCGCGGCTCTTACCAGCCTTCAGCTTCTTGACGATTTCGTGCGGGCGACGCCCGAAGGCCTTGTAGAGGTGGTCTGCCTTGACGGCAATGGTATCGGTGGTGCTCTCGGTCACGCGTTCTCCGGTGCACGCCGAACGTAGCCGATTTTACGGCCGACACTGTGGCGTGCTCTCTTGTCGGACGGGTTGGCACCAATCGGCCCAAACGCGACAATCACGGTGACGTGATTCAGCGCGGACTGGAGCAATCATGGGATCGCATCCTTCGGCACCACACCATACGAAAGCGGCCGTTCCATCTCAAATGGTGGCTACGCCTGCGCGTCCTGGTGAAGGGTTATAAGACCGTCAACAATCCTAACACAGCCACTTTTCGGTCAGCCGAAAAACAGGCATGAAAAAGGGGTGCCGCCCGGGAGGATTCCTCCGGACGACACCCTTAGCGCGAGTCTAGTGCTCACTATTTCGCGCAGGCGCGCTCCAGCACGTCGGTCTGCGCGGCATTCTCGGTGCTGCGCTGGGTCTCCGCAGCGCTCACGTGGCCGTGTGTGAGCATGGTGCGCTCATCGAACGGTTCGAGCTTATCGAGGACACGGTCGACCTGCCCCCGGTCCATTTCCTTGGTCCAGGAGCCGATCATGACGGTCGCCACGGCGTTGCCGGTGAAGTTGGTCAGTGCGCGCGCCTCTGACATGAAGCGGTCGATGCCCACGATGAAGCCGACGCCGCCGACGAGTTGCGGGGCGTGTGCCTGCAGTCCGGCGGCCAGGGTAGCCAGACCCGCACCGGACACTCCGGCTGCGCCCTTGCTGGCGATGATCATGAAGACGAGCAGGCCGATCTGTTCGCCGAGGGCGAGCGGCTGGCCGAGCGCGTTCGCGATGAACAGAGACGCCATGGTGAGGTAGATCGCTGTGCCGTCGAGGTTGAACGAGTAGCCGGTGGGCACGGTGACACCGACCACGGGCTTGGAGATGCCGAGGTGTTCCATCTTCGCGATCAGGCGGGGTAGAGCTGCCTCGGATGACGAGGTCGAGAAGATCAGCAGGTATTCGCGGCCGAGGTAGCGCATGAGCTTGAAGATGTTCACACCGGTGACGATCTTGAGCAGACCACCGAGGATGACCACTATGAAGATGATGCACGTGATGTAGAAGGCGACCATGAGGGTGAACAGGCTGATCACAGCTTGAATGCCGGTGTCGCCGACGACCGCGGCGATGGCGCCGAAGGCACCGATCGGGGCCAGCCACATGACCATGATCAAAATGCGAAAGACCAGGGCCTGCACGTGCGCGATTCCCTCGAGAATCGGCTTACCGGCCTTGCCCATCTTCTGCAGTGCGAAACCGGCGATGAGTGCGACCAGCAGGGTCTGCAGAATGTTGCCGCTGGTCAGCGACGAGAACAGTGTGGCAGGCACGATTCCGAGCAAAAACGACTGGGTGTCGGCCGATTCGGTGGCCTTGAAAGTCGCATCCGTGAGGTTGATGCCCTCTCCCGGGTGGACCAAGTTGCCGACGACCAGGCCGATGCCGAGCGCGAAGGTCGACATGACCAGAAAGTAGCCGAGGGCCAGTCCACCGATCTTGCCGACGGTGGCGGCCTTGGCGATCGACCCGATGCCGAGGATGATCGTGCAGAAGATGATCGGGGCGATCATCATCTTTATCAGGGCGATGAACAGGGCACCAAGCGGCTTCAGCGAGACAGCGAAGCCATCGGGGCCGCCCCAGACCAGGCCGACGACGATGCCGAGCACGACGGCGACGATGACGGCCATATAGAGGTAGTGCGACGAGTCGAGCTTCTTCTTGGGCTTGGCGGATTTGCTAGGTTTGGTATGGGTTGATGGCGTCGATGCCATGTCAGACTCCTATGTCTAGGCTAAACCTCGCCCACCACGGGCTCCGGCTACTGCAATGCGTTCCACACTGGCCGATGTGCCCCGCGAGGTCACGGTTGCGGTCATATTGTTCATGAGTCCACGAGACTCCACAGACGAGAGGTGTCGGCAGAATGCGCAGGGAGTGGAGCATCGCAAAAAGGCTCTTTTTCGCGAACGCGCTGTTCATCGTCGTACTGACCGTCTTTGTCGCCACCGCATTCTTCGTCGATGCCCGCGACCGCGGCTACATCGAAACCAGCGACCGGATGCTCGCCGTCGCCACGGCAATCGCCGACAGTCCCCTGGTGCTCGCGGCGAGCGAGTCCGCCGACCCGAGTCCGACCCTGCAGCCCTATGCCCTGAAATTGACCCGAGACGCCGGCCTCGACTTCATCACGATCATGGCTCCGGACCGCACCCGCTGGACCCATCCCACGCAGACAGAGATCGGCAAGGAATACATCGGCGCGATCGAACCGGCACTCTCCGGAACAGCCTTCACGGAAATCAGCACGGGAACGCTCGGGCCATCCGTTCGCGCCGTGGTACCGGTAACGGATGCCGACGGCACTGTTCGCGCGCTGGTCGCAGTCGGTACCACCACCAGCAACGTCACGATCGCCCTGAATGCCCGACTGCCCTCGGTGCTCGGACTGGCGCTCGGGCTACTCGCGTCGGGATCCGTGGTCTCCTGGCTGCTCGGTCGCTACCTGCGCCGGGTAACGCTCGGGTGGGGTCCCGAACATCTTGCCCAATTGTTCGTCTATTACGACTCGGTGCTGCACTCGGTGCGGGAAGGGCTCGTGCTGGTGGACCTGCACGGCGATCTCGTGCTTTACAACGACCAAGCGGCGCGGCTGCTCGGTATTCCGTCGCGGCCGGCCGCTGACAGCGCCACTCCCCCGCCCACCCTGGCCGAACTGAGCCTGCCACCGAGCCTCGGTGCGCTGCTGCGCAGCGGTCGTTCCGCGCACGACGAGATTCATGTGACCGGCACGAGGGTGCTCGTGGTCAGCCAGGAGCCCGCGCTGGCTTCGGCGAGTCGCTCCCGGGCGACCCCGATGGGCTATGTGGCGACGATTCGTGACCATACCGATCTGCAGACGCTCGGCAGTGAGCTGCAGTCAATGCAGACCCTCTCCGATGCATTGCGGGCGCAGACCCACGAGCATTCCAACCGCTTGCACACGATCGTGTCGCTCATGGAACTCGGCCGCACCGATCAGGCTCTCGAATTCGCCACGAAAGATCTCGAGCTGAGTCAGCAGCTGGCCGACGAGATGGTCGGATCGGTCGATGAACCGGTGATCAGTGCCCTGATCATGGGCAAATCGGCACAGGCCAATGAGTTGGGGATCACCCTCACCGTCACCGCATCTGGCACGCTCGCCCAGTCGGGGCTGTCCATTCAGGATTTGGTGACCGTGCTCGGCAATTTGGTCGACAACGCCCTCGACGCGGCGGCCGCCGGCGCGGACCCTCGCCGGGTATCGGTTACCGTTTCGTCGACCGAGCAGGCCGTCACCATCGAGGTCGCTGACAGCGGAGCCGGTGTGGGGCCGGAGTTGATCGACGATGTACTGCTGCTCGGATTCAGCACTAAGGGCGGCGGCGCCGCGGGTCTGGGCGCCACGACGCCCGGTCGCTCGGTGGGTGGTCGGGGTCTCGGCCTGGCGCTGGTTCGGCAGGCTGTGACTCGCCTCGGCGGCACGCTCACGATCGGGCGACGCGAGGGTGCCGTCTTCACGGTCGTTATTCCCGCCGACATACGCGCAAGTCACGCCCAGGCCGACCATGTCTGAGACGGTACCGCCCATTCGTGTGCTCGTCGTCGAGGACGAACCGCTCGCGGCCGAGGCCCATGCCGTCTATGTCGGGCGGCTGGCCGGGTTCGAGCTCGTCGGAACGGCCGGTACCGGCCAGGACGCGTTTCGCCGGGTCGCGGCGGCCGCCTCGGCCGGCACTCCGATCGACCTCGTGCTCATGGACATGAACCTGCCCGACAGCCACGGGCTCGACGTGAGTCGGCGTATTCGGGCGGCCGGCCTGGCCACGGACATCATTGCCATCACCGCGGTGCGCGACCTGGACAATGTGCGCGGGGCGATCGCGGCCGGGGTCGTGCAGTACCTGATCAAGCCGTTCACCTACTCCACTTTTGCCACGAAACTGTCCAGCTACCGGGACTTTCGTGCGGAACTGAACGCGCAGGCATCCGTTGTGACGCAGTCAGCGGTCGACCATGCCTTCGCAAGTCTGCGGGCGCCGACCGATATCCCCAGGCCCAAGGGGCTGGCCGATTCGACTCTGACCCCGGTGGTCGCCTACCTGCAGGCGCAGGTCGCGCCGGTGTCGGCGAGCGAGCTGATGGAGCCGCTCGGGTTGTCACGGGTGACCGCCCGCCGCTATCTCGAGTACCTCGCCGACGCGGGCCTCGTTCAGCGCGCACCCCGCTACGGCACGCCGGGGCGCCCCGAGAACGAGTACAGCTGGAGGCGCGGGCGCTAGCGGTTGGTGAAGACCGGCTTGCGCTTTTCGACGAAGGCGGCCATCCCCTCGCTCTGGTCGTCGGTGGCGAACACGGAGTGAAACAGGCGACGTTCAAAGTGGACGCCCGCCCCCAACATCGTTTCGTAGGCCGCGTTCACGACCTCCTTGGCCAGCATGGCGATCGGCGCCGATTTCGCGGCGATCTCGGTCGCTGTGGCGAGGGCGTCGGCGAGGAGTTCGGCGGCCGGCACTATGCGGGCGACAAGGCCGGCGCGTTCGGCTTCAACGGCGTCGATGGTGCGGCCCGTGAGGATCATCTCCATCGCCTTGGCCTTGCCGACGGCGCGGGTGAGGCGTTGGGATCCGCCCATGCCGGGAATGACGCCGAGCTTGATCTCGGGCTGGCCGAAGGTGGCGGTGTCGGAGGCGATGATGAAGTCGCAGATCAGGGCGAGTTCGCAGCCGCCACCGAGGGCGTGGCCGGAGACCGCGGCGATGACCGGGGTGCGCACGGCGGCGAGGCAGTCCCAGCCGGCGAACCAGTCCCCCAGGTACATGTCCATGTAGCTCATGGTCGACATTTCCTTGATGTCGGCGCCGGCCGCGAAGGCCCGCTCAGAGCCGGTGATGATGATCGCGCCGATCTCGGGGTCCGCGTCGAGCCGGGTCGCGGCACCGACGACGTCCTGCATGGTGGCGAAGTTGAGGGCGTTGAGCGCCTTCGGGCGGTTGAGGGTGATCACGCCGACCCGGCCGTGGCGCTCGAGCAGAATGTTCTCGTAGCTGTCGGCGGTGTTGGTCTCGCTGGTGTTGGTCTTGGTGGTGTCGCTCACGCGGTGGCCTCTCGTTCGGTGGTCTGTCTGGTTTCGTTTATGAGACTGCGCGGCAAGCGCAGTTCGCGCTCTCCCAGCGGCGCGAAATAGGCCTGCACGTCGGCGTCGAAGACGTCGGCCAGCGTACGGGGCTGCCACGCCGGGTTGCGATCCTTGTCAATGACCTGAGCGCGAATACCCTCGATCACATCTGGGCCGTCCACCATGCGCAGCGATACCCGGTATTCCTGTTCCAGCACCTCTTCGAGTGTGGCGAGGTCGCCGGCGCGGCGGAGGGATGCGAGGGTGACACTGACGGCGGTCGGTGACTTGGCCAGGATCGCGTCGGCGGCTTGCCCGGCTGCCGTGACCGATGACTTCTGCAGGCGGTCGATGATCGTGGCCACATCGTTGCCGACGTAGCACTCGTCGATCCAGGTGCGCTCGATGAGCAGTGGTGCCGGGGGCGCCGGGGAGGCGAACTGCGCGATGGCGGCGGCAGCGGGCATCCGGGTGAGGGCATCGACCAGGGAATCGAGTTCGGCCGAATCGACGAAGCTGTCGGCGAGGCCGAGGGCGATGGCGTCGCCGCCGGTCATGGTTACGGCGGTGAGGGCGAGGTGGGTGCCGAGTTCGCCGGGGGTGCGCGAGTACAGGTAGGTTCCGCCGACGTCGGGCACGAAGCCGATGGTGGTTTCCGGCATGCCCAGTTTGGTACGTTCGGTCACGACGCGGTGCGAAGCGTGACCAGACAGGCCGACTCCCCCGCCGAGCACGATGCGATCCATCAGGGCGACGAACGGTTTGGGGTAGCGCTTGATCTGGGCGTTCAGGGTGTACTCGTCCGCCCAGAATCGGGCGTTCTCGTCGGGGTCGGTTCGTGCGTCGCGATAAATCGAGACGATGTCGCCGCCGGCGCAGAGCGCGCGGTCGCCGCTGCCGGTGAGCAGCACGGTCTGCACGGCGGGGTCATCGGCCCAGTCAGTGAGGGCTGCGGCGATGGTGCGGATCATGCCGTGCGTGAGAGCGTTGAGCGCTTTCGGCCGGTTCAAGATGATGCGGGCCAGACGGCCGTCACGCTGCAGGAGCACGTCCTTGTCATCAGAAACGGATGCGCCCGTCATCGACGCCGCTCTCGTGCTGTCATCGGAGGGTGCGTCGATCGAATCCGTGCGGGGCATAGAGACCTTTCCGCGTCGCTGCGGGTCGGAGGTGCGGTGCGGCCCAGTCTAACGAGGTGCGGTGGCCCGACATTCTTCATGGCGCGTATTGGAGAAGTTGGCACGTGTTCAAACCAGTGCCGCCTTCTCACGCACGTGCCACGAGAGCAGATCCGATGCGCAGGCTCGAGAAGGCCACAAAAAAAGCCCCGCCGCACTGCAAAAGACAGTGACAACGGGGCTGGTGGTGCACCCCCCCGGACTTGAACCGGGAACCCACTGATTAAGAGTCAGTTGCTCTGCCAATTGAGCTAGAGGTGCATATGAAAGCCGGGAATGACCCGCGGCAACGTGTAACCCTAACACCCCAAGAGGGCTCGATGCGAATCGAGGCGGGAAAGCGACCGTGACCGGCATCCGCTCACGAAATTACTATCCTTGGAAGGGTGACCGAACCGCGAATTTACGCCCTCTCCGACGACCTCCAGCTGGCCTTGACGCTGGCCGATGCCGCCGACGCCATCTCTAGCGCGCGCTTCACCGCGCTCGACCTCGTCGTGACGACCAAACCCGACCGCACCCCGGTGACGGATGCCGACCAGGCCGTCGAACGCGCCATCCGTGCCCTAATCGCCGCCGAGCGCCCCGACGACGGCATCCTCGGCGAGGAGTTCGGCACTGCCGGTTCGACCACCCGCCAGTGGATCATCGACCCGATCGACGGCACCGCCGGGTTCCTCCGCGGCATCCCGATCTGGGCCACCCTCATCTCCCTCGCCATCGACGGCGTGCCCGTTCTCGGCGTGGTCAGCGCCCCCGCCCTCGGTAAACGCTGGTGGGCCGCGGCCGGCAGCGGCGCCTGGTCGAGCGACACGCTCCCAGCAAGCGCCGGCCAAGCGGATGCCGCCCCCACTCGCCTGCACGTCTCCGGCATCGAAACCCTCGCCGAAGCATCCATCAGCTACGGCAGCCTGCAGCAGTGGGACGCGGCCGGGCACCTCGACGAGCTCGTCACGCTATCCCGCCAGGTTTGGCGCACCCGTGCCTACGGCGATATGTGGTCGTACATGCTGCTGGCCGAGGGCCACCTGGACGCGGCCGGGGAATTCGACCTGCAGCCCTACGACATGGCCGCCCTCGCCCCGATCGTGCAGGAGGCCGGCGGCACGTTCACCTCGGTCGACGGACGGCCCGGTCCGTGGCACGGCAGCGCCCTGGCTACGAATGGCCTGCTGCACGCGGCGACGCTCGCGGTGCTGAACCCAGCACCGCCGAGTTAGACCGACGCACCCGGATCGTCGGGGAAGATGCCGTTGCGGGCATTGCGCGCGTCGAGCCGACGTTGCCGCCAGGCCCGGGGGTTCAGCAGCAGAATGGGCTTCGGAATGCGCAGCGCGTAGCCGGTCGGCAGGATCCAGCCGTAGCGCTTGGCGAGCAGTGACAGCCCCGCGCCGCTGAGGATGGCCACGGCGGTGCCGATCGCCACAAACCCGAGCTTGCTCAGGATGACCATCTCTGTACTCGCCAGCAGGGCGCTCGTGGCATAGAGCGTGTTACCACCGAAAATCGTCGGCACCTTAAGCAGCATGATGTCCCGCACCATGCCACCACCGACCGCCGTGATGATGCCGAGCAGAATGGCCGGTAGCCAGCCGAGGCCCGCCTCAAGCGCTTTCTGCGCGCCGACTGCCGACCAGCAGCCCACGGCGAGCGCGTCGAGCAGCAGCAGCACGCGGCGAGTCCAGCGTCCGTTGAACGTCACGAAATAGGCGATGACCCCGCCCAGAATGGCACAGATCAGGTAGGCCGGGTCGACCAGCGCCGCCGGCGTTCCCTGCTGCAGCAGGGTGTCGCGGATCATTCCACCGCCGAGCCCGCTCATGATCGCCAGCACCACAAAACCGACAATGTCGAGACGGGCGGTGCGAGCAGCCACACCACCGAGAACGGCATTGGCGAGCACGCCAGCCAGGTCCACGAAGCGGATTACCTCAAACAGCGTCTCCGACTCAGTGTTCACTTGCCCCATTCTCTCTCATATCCGCCCGGGCCACTGGCGCACCTACAGTTAAGACATGAGGATCAACGCTTTTTCCGACGTCTGCCTGCGGGTTGTCATGCTGCTCTGTGCGGCGCCGGAGAGCGTCACCTGCACCTCGCGGGTCGTTGCCGCCGAGGTCGGCACGCCCTACAACCACGTCAGCAAAGCGCTGCTAAAACTGCGCGAGCTCGGCCTGGTCGAGGCACAGCGCGGCCGGAACGGCGGCGTGCGCATCAGCGCGCTCGGCCGAGAGGTCACCGTCGGTGCGCTCCTGCGCACACTCGACACGCGCACCGACTTGGCAGCCTGCGACTCCATAAGCGGCCCCTGCCCTCTGATCAGCGGATGCGGCCTCCGCGGCGCCCTGCGCCGCGCCCGGGAAGCCTTCTACCGCGAACTGGATGACCTCGTCATCGCCAGCCTCCCGCACGGCAAACCGGGTGGCCCGATGCTGGTCGAACTGGGTTTGGCGCGGTAGGACTAAAGTCCCTAATTTCTACGACTTGTAGAAAGCATCCGTTTAATTGGTATATGAAATGCTACTTTTGATGAAGGCCCCCACAAACGGGTGCCGACACGCAGAAGGAGTATTCATGCTTTCGCCCCAGTCCACTCCCCTCATCGAAGCCACCCTGCCGCTGGTCGGCGAGCGGATGCCCCAGATCGCGAAAAACTTCTACCACCGCATGCTCACCGCCCACCCCAAATTGTTCGACGGGCTGTTCAGCCGGTCCAATCAAAAGAACGGCTCGCAGCAGCAGGCGCTGGCCGGCAGCATCGCCGTCTTCGCAACCCACCTGGTGAAGAACCCCGACACCACGCCGGAGGCAATGCTCTCCCGCATCGCCCACAAGCACGTCTCACTCGATATTCAGCCCGAGCAGTACGACATCGTCTACAAGTACCTGTTCGAAGCCATCGCCGAGGAACTCAGCGACGTGATCACCGCCGAGATCGCCGCCGCCTGGACCGAGGTCTACTGGCTGATGGCCCACGCCCTGATCAAGATGGAGAAGGGCCTCTACTCCGGACTCGCCAGCGACAAGCCGCTCGCCCCGTGGATCGTCGTGAAGAAGGAAGCGGCCGGAACCGACGCCATCACGTTCACCCTCGAACCCGCCGACGACACCCCCGTCACGCCCGCACTGCCGGGCCAGTACGTCAGCGTCACCGCGGTCATGCCCGACGGGATCCGACAGGTGCGTCAGTACTCCCTCTCAGCCGGCACCAACACGACTCGCGTCTTCACCACCAAGCTCGACGCTGACGGCGAGGTCTCCCCCGTGCTGCACCGCGACGTTCAGGTCGGCGACACCCTCATTCTCTCCGTTCCGTGCGGCGACATCACCCTCGACCACGGCACCGGCCCGCTGATCCTGGCCTCGGCCGGCATCGGCTGTACGCCCAGCGCTTCCATCCTGCGTTCCCTGGTGGACACCGGCTCAAAGCGCGCGGTTCGAGTGCTCCACGCCGAGAGCAACCTCGAGCGCTGGGCCCTGCGCGACCAGATGACCGAGGACGTCGCCCTGCTCGAGGCGGCCGAACTCGAGCTCTGGCTGGAGATCCCGAGCGTTGGCCACCACGAGGGCTTCATGTCGCTGGCGAACGTGACGATCCCGGAGGATGCCTCTGTGTACCTTTGTGGTCCGCTCCCGTTCATGCGCAGCCTGCGCGCCCAGGCGCTGGAATCCGGCGTGCCGGCCGATCGCATCCACTACGAGATCTTCGGCCCCGACCTGTGGCTCGCGGGCGTCTGACGCTTCCGACACCGCCGCACGGTTCAAGCCTGGCGCGACCGCGCTAGGTTTGAACCGTGGACGCTACCGGTGGTATTGAGATAGAACGCAAGTTTGACGTCGACGAGCTGGCCCTGCTGCCGCGCTTGAACGATCTACCCGGCGTGCAGGCCATCGCCGAGCCCGTCACCCACGACCTCGAGGCCGTCTACTTCGACACGAGTGCCCTCGTCCTCGCCCGCGCGCACATTACCCTACGCCGCCGCACCGGCGGCGACGACGCCGGCTGGCATCTCAAACGGCCGCTCGATGCCGGACGCCGACGCGAAATCCACGCTCCTCTCGGCAAACACGTCCACGGCGAAGCGGATGCCGTCCCTGAGTCGCTCGCCCAGCTCGTGCGGGTCTACACCCGCGATTCCCCGCTCGTTCCCGTCGTGCACCTCGGCACCACCCGCGTCGTGCACGCCCTGATCGGCGTTGGCGGCGAAACCCTCGCCGTGCTCTGCGACGACCGGGTCGAGGCCCAACGGCTCATCCACGAACCCGCCTCGGCCGCCTGGCGCGAATGGGAGATCGAACTCGTCGACGGACCGGAGGACCTGCTCGACGCGGGCCAGTCGGTGCTCGCGAGCGGCGGCATCCTCGTGTCGCAGCACGTTTCGAAGCTTGCCCGCGCGCTCGGCGACCGGTTCCCGGCAGGGAGCAGCACCAAACCGCGCCGTCCCACCCCGAACGGCCCGGCGGGCCATGTTCTGCTGGCCAGCCTGACCGAGCAGATCGGTGCCATTCGCCGGCACGACCCGCGGATTCGTCAGAACACTGCCGGTTCCGTGCACGCGATGCGCGTCGCCACCCGCCGGCTGCGCTCGGTGCTGGCCACCTATCGTTCGCTCGTCGATCCCTCGGTCGTGCAGCATCTCCGTACCGAACTCGGCTGGCTCGCCGCCGTGCTCGGCGGCTCCCGGGACGAAGAAGTACTGCAGCGGCGCGTGGTCGGCCTGCTCGACCGAGAAACCCCCGCGCTGCTCCTCGGCCCCATTCGCGAACGCCTCGAAAGCCGTTCCGAAACAGATGCCCACTCCGCGCAACTCACGCTCATCACCGCCCTCGACACCCACCGCTACTTTCGGCTGCTGGACGCTCTTGATGCCCTCGTCGCCACTCGGCCGCTCACGGCCGCGGCCGACCAGGATGCCCGGGTCGTTGTACCGGCCCTGGTCACCAGAGAGTGGAAGAAATTGCGCCGAGCCGCGCGCCTGGCGGCCAAGACCGTACCGGGTGCGGAACGAGACCTCGCCCTGCACGCCGCTCGCAAGCGCGCCAAACGACTGCGCTACGCGGCCGAGACGGCGCATCCGCTCAGCCCCAAGCGATCGGCCCGGGTGAGCCGCTTCGCCCAGAAACTCCAGACCATTCTCGGCGACCAGCACGACAGCGTCATCGCCCGCGATCGCCTGCTCAAGCGCGGCGGAGTCGAGGCCTACCTGCGCGGCGAGAATACCTTCAGCTACGGCCGGCTGCACGCCCTGGAACAGCAGAAAGCAGCAGCAGCAGAATCGAATTTTTGGAAGTCCTGGAGCCGTCGCCCCTAACCGGTTCCAGTCAGCTCCAGAGGGCCACGTGCACCTTGCTGCCGCGACGCGCGACCCCGCGGGAACCGCCGGGTGCGAGCATCGCAGCGGTGGCCTCCGCGGTCGTCACGAACCGCTGCAGGGTGCGCGCGGCGGCCGGCGCGCGACCGTGATCGAGGGTGCTTGCACACCACAACCCGGCAATCGGCGTGTTCGGCACAGGTACCACCACGAGCGACCGGGCCGCAACCTCGGCCCGCACGATGTGCATGAACGCGAGCATGATGCCCTCGCCGTCGCGAACCGCGGCGAGGGCATCCGTTTCGCTGCTGAGCGGCACGATCTCTGGCACGCCGAGCGCTGAGGCGAGAAAGGTTGCCGCCAGCCAGCTGCTCTCGGCGGTGAACTCCTCCACCCCGGCCGGACCGCTGAACCACAGTTCTCCCAGCAGTGCGGTGAGCGACGGTGGCTGCCGGGTGAGCGGATGCTCCTGCGCGGCCACCAGCACCCGCTGGTAGCGCAGAAAGGGCACCACTTCCAACTGGTTTCCCTGCGGAGGACGAGCGCCGAGCGCCACATCGTAAGCGTGGTCCTGCAGCAGCGACCCCACATCGTCGGCGGACTCGACCACCACGTCGATGCCGCCAAAATGACCGGGCACCCGACGGGTGAACGCGTCGAGCAGCCGACCGGCCGCGTGCTCGGCGAACCCGGCCGTGGCGACGACCCGCAGGTTCGCGGTGGATTCCTCGGCGTGCGACACCTCCCAGCGCACCTGGTCGGCCAGGCCCACGATCTCCTGGGCGTGATCGGCGAGCGCCCGACCACCGGCGGTCAGGGCGATGCCGGCGCCGGCTCGCACGAACAGGGCGTCACCGAGGTCGAGGCGCAGCGCGGCGAGCGACGACGAGACCGCCGGTTCGCTGATGTTCAGGGCGGCCGCGGCAGCGCGGAGCGACCCGAGCCGGGCCACCAGGGCAAAGGCCCTCAGCTGATTCAGCGTCATTGCCACAGCTCATAACCTTTCGCTTAGGTCGATATTGACAGTCTCGGCGGCCGGGAGCAAGCTGTGGCACACAACAGTGTCGCGCAACGATGCGCGGTGCCGTGGAACCTTCTCAGTGAGGAGAAGCCCGTGCAGATTCCGGCTCCGTTCGACTATGTTCGCGCCAGTTCGGTCGACAATGCTCTCGCCCTGCTCGACCGTCACGGGGCCGAATCCCGGGTCGTCGCCGGCGGCCACAGCCTGCTTCCCATGATGAAACTGCGCCTGGCCCGCCCGGACTGGCTGATCGACATCAACGACCTGTTCGAGCTGGATTATCTGCTCGTCGATAAGGACGTGCTGCGCATCGGCGCGATGACCCGGCACACGACCCTGCTGGAATCCGACGACATCAAGCGCCTGTTTCCCATCATCACCGACGCCGAACGGGTCATCGCCGACCCGATCGTGCGCAACCGCGGCACCATCGGCGGTTCGCTCTGCCAGGCCGACCCGGCCGAAGATCTCTCCACGGTCTGCCACGTTCTCGAAGCGATGGCCGTCGTGCGCGGTCCGGCCGGCGAGCGGATGCTGTCGATGGCCGACTTCCACCGCGGCCCCTACGAGACGGCCGTCGCCCAAAACGAACTGCTGATCGAGGTTCGCATACCCATTCGCACCGGCTCGAGCAGCGCCTACGAGAAGGTCGAGCGCCGCGTCGGCGACTGGGCCGTCGCCGCGGCCGGCGCTTCGGTCAGCCTCGACTCCGCCGGCACAATCAGCCGGGTGGCCGTCGGCCTCACCGCCGTCGGACTCGACCGTAATGTCACCGAGGTCGAGGCCGTGCTGGTCGGTCAGGCTCCGACCGAGGAACTGTTCACCGAGGCCGGGCGCCTTGCGTCCCTCGCCTGCGATCCCCTCGCCGACCAGCGCGGCCCGATCGACTATAAGCGGCACCTCGCCGACGAACTGACCCGTCGGGTCGTGCGGGCGGCCTGTCGCCGCGCCGCGGCATCCGTTTCCGAGATCACGATTTAGGAGTTGAGCTCAATGCAGATCAGCATGACCATCAACGGCACTTTCGTCACCCGTGAGATCGAACCCCGGGTGCTGCTCGTGCACTTCATTCGCGACGACCTGCGGCTTACCGGAACGCACTGGGGCTGCGACACCACCAACTGCGGCACCTGCGTGGTGCTGATGGACGGCCAGCCGGTGAAATCCTGCACGGTACTGGCCGCCATGGCCGACGGGCATGCGATCACGACCGTGGAGGGACTCGCCAACGGCGCCACCCTCGACCCGGTGCAGCAGGGCTTCATGGAGGAGCACGGCTTGCAGTGCGGTTTTTGCACTCCCGGCATGATGCTCACCGCCCGCGCGCTGCTCGACCATAACCCGCACCCCGAACCGCTCGAGATTCGCGAGGCCATCTCCGGCCAGATCTGCCGCTGCACCGGCTACGCCACCATCGTGCGGTCCATTCAGTGGGCGGCCGAGCATCCGGTCGGTGCCACCACGGAAACAACAGATGAAGAGGTGCACGCATGACCATTCTCGAGGACCGCCCATCGAACCCTGCCGCCGGCGACCACGATCGGCCCGTCGGCCACGGCCGCATGCAGCGCAAGGAAGACCCGCGCTTCGTGCGTGGCAAGGGCCACTACGTCGACGACATCGTGCTGCCCGGCATGCTGCACGGTGCCATTCTGCGCGCTCCCGTCGCCCACGCCCGGCTGGTCTCGATCGACACGACCGAGGCCCTCGCGCACCCCAAGGTGCTCGCCGTCATCACCGGTAGCGACCTGCAGGCACTCGGGCTGGCCTGGGCGCCGACCCTGTCGATGGACGTTCAGGCCGTTCTCGTCACCGACAAGGTGCGCTTTCAGGGCCAGGAGGTGGCGTTCGTCGTCGCCGAAGACCGATACGCGGCCCGCGACGCCCTCGAACTGATCCAGGTCGAGTACGACGTGCTGCCGCCGGTCGTCGACGCCCGCAAAGCAATGGATCCGGGCGCTCCCGTCATTCGCGACGACCTCGAAGGCCGCACCGACAACCACATCTTCGACTGGGAAGCCGGCAACAAGGCCGAAACGGATGCCGTCTTCGCCAGCGCCGATGTCGTGGTCACCCAGGAGATCGTCTACCCGCGCGTGCACCCGGCGCCGATGGAAACCTGCGGCGCCGTCGCCGACTTCGACCCCATAGACGGTCGTCTCACCCTGTACGAAACCACGCAGGCCCCGCACGCCCACCGCACCCTGTTCGCGATGGTCTCCGGCATTCCTGAGCACAAGATTCGCGTGGTCTCCCCCGATATCGGCGGCGGATTCGGCAACAAGGTCGGCATCTACCCGGGCTATATTCTCGCCGTGGTCGGCTCCATCGTCACCGGCAAACCGGTGAAATGGGTCGAGGACCGCTCCGAAAACCTCATGAGCACATCGTTCGCCCGCGACTACATCATGCAGGGCGAGATCGCGGCGACCAAGGACGGCAAGATTTTGGCGCTGCGCACCAGCGTGCTCGCCGACCACGGTGCCTTCAACGCCACCGCCCAGCCCACCAAGTATCCGGCCGGCTTCTTTCACATCTTCACCGGCAGCTACGACCTCGCCGCCGCGCACTGCACCGTCACCGGCGTGTACACCAACAAGGCACCCGGCGGCGTGGCCTACGCCTGCTCGTTCCGGGTCACCGAGGCGGTCTACCTGGTCGAGCGGATGGTCGATATCCTGGCCCGCAAACTCGAGATGGACCCGGCGGAGTTGCGGCTGAAAAACTTCATCAAGAAGGAGCAGTTTCCCTACGCCAACAAGACCGGCTGGGAGTACGACTCGGGCGATTACGAACCCACCATGCGACTGTCGATGAAGATGGCCGGCTACGACGAACTCCGCCGCGAACAGAAGGAGAAGCGCGAGCGCGGCGAACTGATGGGCATCGGCATCTCGTTCTTCACCGAAACTGTCGGTGCCGGCCCCCGTAAGGACATGGACATCCTCGGCCTCGGCATGGCGGACGGCGCCGAACTGCGCATCCACCCCACCGGTAAGGCCGTCGTGCGCATCTCGGTGCAGAGCCAGGGGCAAGGGCACGAGACCACGTTCGCGCAGATCGTGGCGGAGGAGATCGGCATCCCGCCGGAGGATATCGACGTCGTGCACGGCGACACCGACCAGACGCCGTTCGGCCTCGGCACCTACGGCAGCCGGTCCACCCCGGTCAGTGGCGCCGCCGTGGCCCTCGTGGCCCGCAAGGTGCGGGAGAAGGCCAGGTTCATCGCCGCGGCGATGCTCGAAACCCGGCCGGAAGACCTCGAATGGGAGAAGGGCCGTTGGTTCGTCAAGGGCGACCCGAGCGTTGGCAAGACCATCGCCGAGATCGCGATGGGTGCGCACGGAACGGTCGCGCTGCCAGAGGGCATCGACGGCAACCTCGACGCCGAGGTCACCTACGATCCACCGAACCTCACGTTTCCGTTCGGCGCCTATATCTGCGTCGTCGACGTCGATCCGGGCACCGGGCACGTCAAGGTGCGCCGCTTCATCGCGGTCGACGATTGCGGCACCCGCATCAACCCGATGATCATCGAGGGCCAGATCCACGGCGGGCTCACCGACGGTGTCGGCATGGCGCTGATGGAATTCATCGAATTCGACCAAGAGGGCAACTGCCTCGGCGGCTCGTTCATGGACTACCTCATTCCCACTGCGATGGAGGTGCCCGATTGGGAGACCGGCTTCACCGTGACCCCGTCGCCGCACCACCCGATCGGTGCCAAGGGAATCGGAGAGTCGGCCACGGTCGGGTCTCCCCCGGCGGTCGTCAACGCCGTCGTCGACGCCCTCGCCCCGTTCGGCGTCGTGCACATGGACATGCCGTGCACGCCGGCCCGGGTCTGGGAGGCCATGCAGGGCCGTACGAGACCGCCGGTGTAGCCGTGGGCCAGGCAACCCTGGAGCGGGAGCTCGTTGAACGCCGTGAGGCCTTCGTACACGCGACGGTCGTGCGCGCCCAACGCCCCACGAGCGCGCACGCTGGCGACACGGCGCTCGTGCGCGCGACCGGCGAGATCGACGGGTTCGTCGGGGGAACGTGCGTGGAGGCATCCGTTCGCCTGTACAGCCTGCAGGTACTCGAAAGCCGCCAGCCGCTGCTTCTCAAAGTGGTCGCCGGGATGCCGTCGAGCATTGTGGAAGACGGCGCGGTTGAGGTCTCCAACCCCTGCGTGAGCAATGGTGCGATCGAGATCTTTCTCGAGCCGCGCATTCCGCTGCCGCGCCTGGTCGTGGTCGGGTCAACCCCCGACGCCGAGGCGCTCGCCGCCCTGGCACCGCTCGTGGGTTTCGACCTCGTTCAAGCGGATGGCGCGACCGCCGCCCTCGAGGCCGGCGACGCCGCTCTCATCGTCGCGTCCCACGGCCGCGACGAAGAGGCAGCGCTGCTCACCGCCCTGGCTGCGGGGGCGCCCTATATCGCGCTCGTGGCCAGTCCTAGGCGCGGCGCCGCGGTGCTCGCCTCGCTCGACGTGTCACCAGAGCAGCGCGCGCGGGTGTTCAGTCCGGCCGGGCTCGACCTCGGGGCGCGCACGCCCGGCGAGATTGCGGTGTCGATTTTCGCGCAGCTGGTGCAGGAACGGGCCGGGCGTGGGCATCCGTCTCATGCTGCTGCAGTTGAAGCGGCGAGCGCCGCTGAACCGGCTGGCAGCGCGATCGACCCGGTCTGCGGCATGTCCGTGGCGGCGCTGCCCTCATCACTGCAGGTGGAGTCTGGCGGCGAGACGGTCTATTTCTGCTCAGCGGGCTGCCGTGCGTCTTTTCTGAAGAATCCGGAGCAGTATGCGACCCCGCGCTAGAGCCCTGGCCTGCCGCCACTGGTGCGAGCAATGAGTGCGGAGGCCGTGGCCGAACTTGTGCCCTCCGTCGCTGCGCTGCAGAGCGCCCTCGACGCCGAGGACTACCTGGCCGATGAGGGTCTCGCGACGGCGGTGTTTCTGGCCGTGCGCATGCGGCAGCCGCTGCTGCTCGAGGGCGAGCCCGGGGTCGGCAAGACCGAGATTGCGAAGGCGCTGGCCCGGCTGCTCGATACCGAACTGTTTCGGCTGCAGTGCTACGAGGGCATCAGCGCCGGGGAGGCCCTGTACGAGTGGAACTACCCGCGGCAGCTGCTCGGCATCCGTTTGGCGGAGGCGCGCGGCGCTGAACTGGCCGAAACTGAATTGTTCGGCCGGGACTACCTGCTGCGCCGCCCGCTGTTACGGGCGATCGAGCATGCCGGCCCGCGCCCGGCGGTGCTGCTGCTCGACGAAATCGACCGGGCCGACGCCGAATTCGAAGCCTTCACCTTCGAACTACTCGCGGAGGCGGCCGTGACCATTCCCGAGCTCGGAACCGTCGAGGCCACCCACCCGCCGATCGTGATTCTCACCAGCAATCGCACCCGCGACCTGCACGATGCCCTCACCCGGCGCTGCCTGTACCACTGGATCGACTACCCCGGTCCGGAGCGGATCGCGCAGATCGTGCGGCGTCGGGTGCCGAACAGCTCGCAGGCAATCGCGACGGATGCTGCGGCCGCGATCACCCGGTTGCGCTCGCTCGACCTGGTCAAACCGCCCGGAATCGCCGAGGCAATCGACTGGGTGAGCGCCCTCGGCGTGCTCGGAATCGAGCAGCTCAGCGCCCGCGCTGTCGAGCAGACCTGGGGTTCCGTGCTGAAGAACCGGGACGATCAGGGCCTGGCAGCGTCCCGCGGTTCCGCGTGGGTCGCCGAGGCCGCCGGTGCCTGAACGCGTGCGGTACCCACCGATCGAAGCGGCGGCCCTTGCCGCCGGCTTCAGCACCGCCCTGCACCGCGCCGGATTGCCGGTATCACCCGACCGGGCCGCACGGCTGGCCGAGGCGCTGCGACTCATCCCCCCGACCGACCGGGCCGCCCTGTACTGGGCCTGCCGCATCGTGTTCGTCTCCCAGCAGCAGCACCTCGATCGCTTCGACGCGGTGTTCAACGCCGTGTTCGACGGCCGGCTCGACCCGGCCGAAAGCCGCGGCGACCCCAACGCTCCCCCGGCGATCGGCTCCGAAACCCGCACGAAGGCCGCCCCGCCGATCAACCGGCCGGTCGGCGCTCCCGAGCCTCACGCCGAGGCCAGCCCGCCCGCGCCGCTGCCCGGCTCGGACTCGAGCGACGACGATGATGACCGCCACGAACGCGACGCCACTCTCGCCATGGCATCCACTGACGAGCACCTGCACGAGATGGCCTTCGCCGATCTCGCACCCGAGGAGCTTGCCCGGTTGCGCCAGCTCGTGGCCCGCATCGTGCTGTCAACGCCGACCCGGCTCAGCCGGCGCACGAATCCGTCGCCGCAGAGCCGGGACCGGCTCGATCTGGGCCGCTCTGTTCGTGCCGCGCAACGCACCGGCGGTGACCCGATCAGTCTGCACTTCACTCGGCGCCGCCCGAAACCGCGACGGCTCGTGCTGCTCTGCGATGTGTCCGGTTCAATGGAGCCCTATACCCGGGTGTTCCTCTCGCTGTTGCAGGGCGCGGCCGCCGGAGCCCGCGCCGAAGCCTTCGTGTTCTCGACCCGCCTCACCCGGCTGACCCGGCAGCTCGCGCTGCGCGACCCGGACCAGGCGCTCGCGCAGGCGGCCGCCACCGCGACCGACTGGGCTGGCGGCACCCGGCTGGCGACCAGCATCCGTCGGTTCATCGACGACTTCGGACGCCGTGGCCTGGCCCGGGGAGCGGTGATCGTGGTGTTCTCCGACGGCTGGGCGCAGGACGACCCGGCCGACGTCGATGCCCAGATGGCGAGGCTCCGCCGGCTCGCGCACCGAATCGTCTGGGTGAATCCGCGCAAAGCCGCCGTGGACTACCGGCCACTGGTCGGGGGTATGGCCGCCGCCCTGCCCTACTGCGACGCCTTCGTCAGCGGCCACAGCTACGTCGCCCTCGCCGAGGTGGCTGCCGCGATCCGCGGCGACCCGCTGGCATCCGCTCGTCGACCAACTTCCCACCCAACCGTCATGACCCAGCAGAGGACACCCTGATGCAAATCGACACCACCTTCACCGTCGCCGCCCCCGTCGACACGGTGTGGAACACCCTGATGGACTTCGAGCGCGTCGCCGGCTGTGTGCCGGGAGCGCAGATTCTGAACAAGCTCTCCGATGACAACTATCAGGTGGGCATGAAGGTCAAACTCGGCCCGGTCACCATGCAGTACCGCGGCCAGATGAACGTCGACCAGCGCGACGCCGACGCGCACCGCGCCGTCTTCTCGGGCAAAGCCCAGGAAACCCGCGGACAGGGCACCGCCCAGGCCACGGTCACGCTCGTGCTGGTCGAAACCGACGGCTTGACCCAGGGCACGGTCAGCGCTGACCTGTCCCTGTCGGGTAAGGCTGCAGCCATGGGTAAAGGCGTCATCAGCAGCGTCACCGAGCAGATGATGGGGTTGTTTGCCGGCAATCTGCAGGAGCTGATCGAGAGCGGCGGGTCTGACGACGGCACTGCCTCAACTCCCGTCGGCGACCACGTCGACGATCCGGCCACCCTCGCGCAGGCCTCTCCGCGGGCGGTGACCGATGTGACCGATATTCCGCCGGGAGACGCGCCCGCCGCCGACACGCTGCCCGACGTCACAGCGGATGCCCCGGCCAGGCCCGGCCTGCCGCCCCGCCCGGTGCCGCCCCGCGTCGCACCCGCCGGCGGGCATCGGGCGGCCCCGCACCGTTCGACACCCGCTGCGGCGCCGAGCCTGGACGCCATGACCCTGGTCAAAGGCGTCCTCACCGACCAGCTGAGCGACCCGGTGAAACTTCTGGGGCTGCTGGCCACGGTAGCGTTCATCGCATACCAATTCGGTCGGCGCGCGTCCGGCCGCTAGAGCACGGGAATAGAAGGGACAGGCTATGCGTGAAGTACTGGATACCCTGCTCAGCGGCTGGAAGAACGGTAATACCGCCGGTCTGGCCACGGTTGTGCGCACCTTCCAGTCCGCTCCGCGCCCGGCCGGTGCCTCCATGCTGGTCAGCGCGGACGGCACAGTGGCAGGCTCGGTCTCTGGCGGCTGCGTCGAGGGCGCCGTCTACGAACTGGCCACCCAGGTCGCCGAAGACGGCGTGCCGGTGCTCGTGCGCTATGGCATCAGCGACGACGACGCGTACGCGGTGGGGCTCACCTGCGGCGGAATCCTCGATGTCTTCGTTGAACCCATCTCGCGCGACACCTTCAGCCTGCTCGAAGGGGTGCACAACGACGTGGCTGCCGGGCGTACGGTCGGCGTCGCGACGGTGATCGAGCATCCGGACGCCGCCTGGATCGGCCGCCACCTCGTGGTGCGGCCGGACGGGTGCGAGGGCAGCCTCGGCTCTGAGCGTGCCAACCGCGCGATCGGCGATGACACCCAAGGGCTGCTCGCCGCTGGCCGCAACACGACGCTGACTTACGGCCCGGATGGCGAGCGACGCGGCGAGGGACTGGAGGTGTTCTTCGCGAGTTACGCTCCCCGGCCCCGTCTGCTCGTGTTCGGGGCGATCGATTTCGCGACGGCCCTGGCTCGCCTCGGTACCTTTCTCGGCTACCGGGTCACGGTCTGCGACGCCCGCGGGGTTTTTGCGACCCATGCTCGGTTTCCCGGCGTCGACGAAGTCATCGTCAGCTGGCCAGACCGCTATCTGCGCGAGCAGATCGCTGGCGGACTCATCGACCCACGAACTGTCATTTGTGTGCTCACCCACGACCCGAAATTCGATGTTCCCCTGCTCGAAACGGCCCTGCACGGCCCCCCGGTGGCTTATATCGGCGCGATGGGGTCACGTCGCACGCACCTCGACCGCCTGGAACGCCTGCGCCAGGTCGGAGTGACCGACACTGAACTCGCCCGGCTGCGCAGCCCGATCGGGCTAGACCTCGGCTCCCGCACGCCCGAAGAGACAGCCGTCTCGATCGCCGCCGAGATCATCTCACTGCAGTGGGGTGGAAGCGGCGAGCCCCTGCACACCCTGTTCGACGCCATCCACCACGACGATCTCGTCGCCCCGAACCCTTCGTCCGACCCACGACTGATTGACGTATGAGCATCCTCGACTCCGTCACATCGGTACTGTTCGTGCACGCGCACCCCGACGACGAGACCATCAGCACCGGCGGCCTGATCGCATATCTCGCGAGCCGCGGCATGCGCATCACCCTGGTCACGGCCACGCGCGGGGAGCGCGGAGAAGTCGTCGCCGGGCCGCTCTCAGCGCTCGCCGACACCCCCGCACTGGCCGAAGAACGCGAGCGCGAACTTGAACGCGCAGCCTTCACCCTCGGCGTCAACGAAGGCTTCTGGCTCGGCGAAGCACCGGCCCGCGCGACCGGATTGCCCGAACGGCGCTATCGCGACTCCGGCATGGAGTGGATTCGCCCCGGCCTGGCCGGCCCGGCCACCGATTCGGAAGCGGATGCCCTCGCTCGCGCGTCACTCGACGAGGTCACCACTGACCTCGTCGCGGTTCTGCGACACGTAGCTCCAACCCTCGTGATCAGCTACGACGAAATTGGCGGCTACGGACATCCGGACCATGTGCGCGTACACGACGCCACGCTCGCTGCCAGCCGCGCGCTCGCACTGCCCTACGCCGAGATCCGCGACACTCCCACAGCGGATGCGGAATGGTTCGATTTTCGCAACCAGTACGACACCGTCGTGGCGGCTCTGCGCTGCCACGCGAGCCAACTCAGTGTCGACGGCGAATTCATCGTGCACTCCGGCGGCCAGCGCGACCCCATTCATACGTCAATCGGCCTGCGCCTGCGCTGAGGGGTTAACGAACTGCGGCCGCCCAGTGGGCGGCCGCAGTCGAGAAGCAACAAAACAGCGTGTGACAGAACCTACGGTGGAGATGCGGGGAATTGAACCCCGGTCCACTGCTGTGGTCATATGCCTTCTACGGGTGTATCCAGTGAAATCGCTTTCTCGGCCCCGGAATTTGCCACTGGCATCTACTCCGACAGGCCCAGCCTTCGTTTAAGTCCCTCTACACCCCGTGGCTCAGTGTAGAAGCAAGTTCTCTAGATGACGTCAGGATCCGGGTAGAGAGCATTCCCGGTCTGGCGGACTTCTCTAGTGCTTTCGCTTAGGCAGCGAGAGCGAAGTCAGTGCGGTTTGAATTAGCACTTATATTTTGCAGAGATCGTTAACGAGATAACCCTGCATCCTCGACCCGCTTCTCACAATTGCGCAAACAATGTCGAAACCGATCATCCCCATGCACATCGCACGCGTTTAAGCGCAGAGCGACGGGTTCGTGTCACACGCTGTTGAGTTACCAATCTGCACCAGTATCGGTGCAGCCCCCCATCCTACAACAGAAGGCCGGAGGCGGCTAGTCACCGAGGTGGCGCTGCGCCGACATGGCGCGATCCGATTCGCGCTTGTCGGTGCGTTCCCGCAGCGTCTGTCGCTTGTCGTACTCCTTTTTACCCTTGGCCACGGCAATCTCCACCTTCGCTCGGCCGTCGGCGAAATAGATGCGCAGCGGGATGAGCGTGTAGCCGCCCTCTTTAGTCTTATGGCTGATCTTCACGATCTCCTTCTTGTGCAGAAGGAGTTTGCGCTTGCGGCGCGGCGGGTGATTGGTCCACGATCCGCCGGAATACTCCGGAATATGTACCGCGTCCAGCCAGGCCTCGCCACCCTCGATGAAGGCGTAGCCGTCGACGAGGGTCGCTCGCCCGGCGCGCAGGGACTTCACCTCGGTGCCGCTCAAGACCATTCCGGCCTCGTAGGTGTCACTGATGAGGTAGTCATGTCGGGCTTTGCGGTTGGTCGCCACGACCTTTTCGCCACGTTCCCTGGGCATGTCTTCACCTCAATTCTTATTCTCTAAGCGGATGCCGCCGGCCGATCCGGCAGACAGCCCACCAGTCTAGCGGCGCGTCAGACCTTGAGGTAGCGGGTGATCGCGAAGTTGGCCGAGAATGCGGCCAGCACCGCGCCGACCACGAGCAGGATGGGTACCACGACGAGCGCATCGTCCATGCCGACCAGGGCGAAGCCGGTGAGCCTCGCGCCGAGATAGCCCTGCACAAAGAAGTACACGAGCGCCACGATCGCACCTCCCGCCAGCAATGAACCGAGCAGAGCCGCGAACACGCCCTCCAAAATGAACGGGGTCTGAATGAACCGGTTGCTCGCACCCACCAGCCGCATGATTCCGAGTTCCCGCCGCCGGGAGAACGCCGACAAGCGGATGGTCGTGGCAATCAGCAACGCCGCAGCGATCAGCATCAACCCGGCGATACCGATGGCCGTATAGCTGGCGACGTTGAGCACTGAGAAGATTTGATCGAGGTATTTACGCTGGTCAGCCACATTTTCAACACCGGCGACTCCCGATAGGCTCTCCACCAACACCGCTGACTGCGACGGATCCTTGAGGTTCACCCAGAAGGTCTGGTTGAGCTGGTCGGCCGTGACATAGTCGGCGACCGGGTTGCCGGCGAACTGCTTCTTGAAGTTCTCGAACGCCTGCTCGTGCGTCTCGAAATAGTAGTTGTCGATGAAAGGTGCCAGTGTCGGCGACTTCAGCTGAGCCTCGACCGCGGCGATCTGCTCCGGCGACGCGTCGCCGCCGGTGCAGGTTTCGCCGGGCGAGATGTCGGAGCACAGGTAGATGCCGACCTGAGCTTTGTCGTACCAGAAGTTCTTCATCTGGCCGATCTGCATCTGCATGAGAACGGCCGCACCGACGAAAGTGAGCGAGATAAAGGTGACGAGCACGACGGAGACGACCATAGAGGCGTTGCGCCGCAGACCGTTCGCGGCCTCGGACAGCACCAGACCGAGCCTCATCGGGTCGGCCCCACGTTCTGCTCGCCCGTTTGGTCGGGTTTCTCCCCCGGCGCCCGCAGACCGAGTTTCTCGGCGAGGGTGAGCTGCTCTGGGGCATCGTTGGGTGCAAGCGGAAGCACCGGGCGGGTCATCGGGGGCACCTCGTCATCGGCAACGAGCGCCGGGGCCACGCGGGGCACGGCAACTGGCAGCGGCTCCGCGTCCGACGCCGCAGCGACGGCAGCCGCTGCAGCCTGGTGCAGCGACACGCTGGTCTCCGGAACCGGGGCAGACGGATGCGTCAACGCTGGTTCGGGGGCGGCAGCCGACCGGGCGTAGACCGACGCGGCGGGTGCCGGGTCGCTGGCGGGGGCATCCGCTGTCGGGGAGGGAAGCACCACGGGAATGGAGGCGGTGGCGTAGCCGCCCTGGCGTTCGTCACGCACGATCTCGCCGTTGACCAGCTCAATCACGCGACGCTGCATCTTGTCGACGATGCCGGCCTCGTGAGTGGCCATGATCACGGTGGTGCCGCCGGCGTTGATGCTCGCGAGCAGCGACATGATCTCGGCACTCGTGGTGGGGTCGAGGTTTCCGGTGGGCTCGTCGGCCAGCAGAATCTGCGGCTTGTTCACGATGGCACGGGCGATGGCCACGCGCTGTTGCTCACCACCGGAGAGTTCGTGCGGCAGGCGCTGGGCTTTTTCGGCCAGCCCGACCATTTTGAGGGTGTCGGGCACGGCTTCCTGAATAAAGCCGCGGCTCTTGCCGATCACCTGCAGGCTGAAGGCGACGTTGTCGAACACGGTCTTGTTCGGCAGCAGGCGAAAGTCCTGAAAGACCACGCCCATGTTGCGGCGAAAGTAGGGCACCTTGCGGTTGGAGATCGACCGCAGGTCCTGGCCGAGCACGTGAATGCTGCCGCTCGTGGGCTTTTCCTCCTTGAGCACGAGCCGCAGGCAGCTCGACTTGCCCGATCCGGAGGCGCCGACCAGAAAGACGAATTCGCCTCGCAAAATCTCGACGTCGATCGAGTTCAGTGCCGGCCGAGTGGTGCCGGGGTACTTCTTGGTTATGTGATCAAAACGGATCATAGCTCTTAGAGCCTAAGCATCCGCGGGCGTTTTCCCTACAGCGACATACCCGAGGGGCCGAAGCCCCAGCATCCGTCTAGTCTTCGGGAGCTTTCTTACGCCAGCGGATGCCGGCCGAGATGAATCCGTCCAGGTCGCCGTCGAACACGTTGCTGGGGTTGTTGACCTCGTACTCGGTGCGCAGGTCCTTGACCATTTGGTAGGGCGCGAGCACGTAGCTGCGCATCTGGTCTCCCCAGCTCGCGGTAATGTTGCCGGCCAGCTCTTTCTTGGTTGCGGCCTCTTTCTCGCGCTCGAGCACCAGCAGACGCGACTGCAGCACGCGCATGGCGGCGGCCCGGTTCTGGATCTGGCTCTTCTCGTTCTGGCAGCTCACCACGGTGCCGGTGGGCAGGTGGGTGATACGCACGGCGGAGTCGGTGGTGTTGACCGACTGGCCGCCGGGGCCACTCGAGCGGAAGACATCCACCCGAATATCACCGTCGGGCACCTCGATCGACTCGGTCTGCTCGATCAACGGCACCACCTCGACCGCGGCGAAGGAGGTCTGGCGTTTGCCAGCCGAGTTGAACGGGCTCATCCGCACGAGGCGGTGCGTGCCGGCCTCGACGCTGAGCGTGCCGAAGGCGTAGGCAGCGTCGACCTCGAAGGTCGCGCTCTTGATGCCGGCTTCTTCGGCGTAGCTGATGTCCAGTACAGTCGTGCGGTAATCGTGCTGTTCGGCGTAGCGCAGGTACATGCGCAGTAGCATCTCGGCGAAGTCGGCGGCATCCACTCCCCCAGCACCGGCGCGAATGGTGATCACGGCGTTGCGCTCGTCGAACTCACCGTTGAGCAGGGTCTGCACCTCGAGCTCGCCGAGCAGTTTCTGCAGGCTCGCGAGCTCGAGGGTGGCCTCATCGGCCAGCTCCTGGTCGCCCTGGCCGTCGTTGGCCATCTCGACGAGAGTCTCGAGGTCGTCGAGCCTGGTAGTGATGCTCTCGATGCGGGCCAGCTGCGCCTGCCGGTGGCTGAGGTCGCTGGTCACCTTCTGGGCGTGGTCGGTGTCGTCCCACAAATCGGGCATACCGGCCTCGCCGCTGAGGTCGTCGATGTCCGCACGCAGTCGATCCATGTCGATCACCGAGCGGATGTCGCCAAACGTGGTCCGCAGCGCGGCGATCTGTACTGAGAAATCCAAGTCAATCATGTTCCGTCCAGCCTACCGGGCGAAGTTTGCGGCGGGGCCGGGTCGCCGGGAGTAGCATCGAAACCGATGAGCAACGCCGACCGCCCCTTCAGCCTGCGCTCGGTCGCCCTGGTGGCGTTTCTGCCGACCCTGCTGTTTTCGATCGGTGAGGGCTCGATCATCCCCTTGATTCCGGTGGTGGCCAGCAATCTCGGGGCGTCTCTCGCCATCGCCGGCGTCATCGCGGCGATGGTCATGCTCGGCGAACTCGTCGGTGATATACCCAGCGGCTGGATCGTCTCGCGTATCGGGGAACGCAACGCGATGGTTGGGGCATCCGCTTTGACCGTCGGTGCTCTGATCGTCTGCATTATGGCTCCCAACCCGCTCGTGCTCGGTCTCGGTATTTTTCTGGTGGGGCTGGCCACGGCGATTTTCGCCCTCGCTCGGCACGCCTTCATGACCAACTACGTGCCGCTGGTGTATCGGGCGCGGGCGCTCTCAACCCTCGGCGGTGTGTTTCGGGCCGGCTGGTTCGTGGGCCCGTTTCTCTCGGCCGGAATCATTCACCTCACCGGTGGCACCCAGGCCGTGTTCTGGGTGTTCATCATCTGTTGCGTCGGCGCGTCAGTCATGCTGCTGCTGTTGCCGGACCCGTCGGAAACCTTCGCCACTCCGTCTACTCCTGAGACTGTATTCGATGCCACCGACACGAGTACCGGCGCCATCAGCAGCACCGGAACGGCGCGGCCGGCCGCGCCCATGCAGGGACTGTTCCAGACCATTTGGAGTCACCGTGAAGTGCTCCTGCGGCTCGGCAGCGGCGCCGGTCTGATCGGGGCGATGCGAGCCAGCCGCACCGTGATGCTGCCGCTCTGGGCGGTCAGCATCGGTATCAGCGCCCCCGATACCGCACTCATCATCGGCATCGCCGGCGGAATCGACTTCGCCCTGTTCTATGTCAGCGGCCAGATCATGGACCGGTTCGGCCGCATCTGGAGTGCCCTGCCCTCGATGATCGGGCTCGGTGCGGGCCACCTGGCGCTCGCTTTCACCCACGACCTGCCCAGCAATGTGGAGTGGTTCATCGGCGTGGCCATGTTCCTGTCGCTGGCCAACGGCGTCGGAAGCGGACTGCTCATGACGCTCGGCGCCGACCTTGCTCCGCGCCCGAATCCGGCCCCGTTCCTCGGCGCCTGGCGGTTCACCGCCGACTTCGGCAGCGCCGCGGCACCACTGGCCGTGGCGGGCATGACCGCCCTCGTGTCCCTGTCGGTGGCCAGCGGGGTCATGGGGGCCATCGGCCTCTGCGGCGCCGTTCTGCTGCGCCGCTATATTCCCCGGTACGCGCCGCACCGCCCTGGCCGCCTGCTCTAGTCCCACGAAATCGGGTGGCGCTCCCGACTGATAGCGGTCCCGAGTCCTGTTTGCGAGTCACAGCGGGTCAGACCGGTGCCTACTGTGGTCAACCCGCGACTCGCCGGGACAGGCCGGGCGGAATGTTCGCGGGGGCCCGGGCGTTACGGCAGGTATGCCCCTCATCGGAGAATACGAACCAAGCACCTCCCAGTGGGTGCGCGACCAGGTCGACCAGATTGAGAAGTCCGGCGGAACCGAGGGCACGACCCTGCGCGGCATGCCCGTGATCGTGCTGACGACCGTTGGGGTGAAGAGCGGCAAGCTGCGCAAGGCGCCGCTCATGCGCGTTGAGCACGACGGCCAGTATGTCGCTGTCGCCTCGCTCGGCGGCAGCTCCAAGAACCCGGTCTGGTACGCGAACGTTGTGGCCCACCCCGAAGTGGAACTGCAGGACGGCCCGCAAAAGTGGGATATGCGCGCCCGCGAAGTCACCGGCGATGAGAAGGCCGTCTGGTGGGAGCGCGCCGTGGCGGCATTCCCCGACTATGCCGACTACCAGGTCAAGACCGACCGCGACATTCCCGTCTTCCTGCTCGAACCCATCGCCTGAGGGTGGCCAAGGCCAGCACCCGCAAAGGGCCCAGCACCCGCAAGGCGTCTATCGACCGCATCACCCTGCCCGACCTGACCGACGACGCCGGTTCACGGCTGCGCTCCGGCGACGGTCGCGAGGCCGAACGCTACACGGACGTCGACCTCGATGGCCGCGACCTGACCGGCATCTCCTTCGGCGAGTGCGAATTCAGCAAGGTGTCGTTGCACGAGGCCAAACTGCGCGGGGCATCCTTCGCGGAGTGCCTCCTGACCGACCTGCACGCACCGGTGTTCAGTGCGCCGCGCTCCAGCTGGCGGGACGTGCGCATCGAGCACGCCCGGCTTGGCTCGGTCGAGGCCTACGAGGCGACACTTCGGTCCGTGCATATTGACGGCTCGAAGCTCGATTTCGTGAACCTGCGCAACGCCTCGCTCACCGATGTACTCCTCAGCAACTGCATCATCGAGGAGCTTGACCTCGGTAGCGCCACCGCGCAGCGCCTAGAACTGCAGAACTGCCGCATCGGCACGCTCGATGTCGGCGCTGCCAAGCTCAAAGATGTCGACTTGCGTTCGAGCGATTTCTCGGCCGTGCACGGCCTCGAAGGCCTGCGCGGCGCCACCATCGACGACGCCCAGCTGAGCCTGCTGGCGCCGCTCCTCGCCGCCCATCTGGGCTTGCGCGTCGAATAGAGCTGAACTCTAGGGAATGGCGGTCGCGGTCAGCTCGAGGTCGGACGTCGGGCGGTCGCGCTGGGTCGCGATCGCCGCGCCGGCCGCAACGCATACGACGACGATGGCGAGCTGCTGCAGCAGGGTGAAGGTCTCTCCGAGCACGAGTGCGCCGAAACCGGCCGCGATGACCGGGCCGAAGCTCGTGATGATCGCGTACAGGCGGGGGCTGATCCGACGCAGAATGTAGGTGTCGAGGGTGTACGGAAAGGCCGAGGAGACCACGCCCACGAGCAGCAGCAGCCCGACGACACCCCAGGTGAAGGCCGACAGATCCACTGTGAACAGGGCGATGGGCACCACGATCAGGAGGCTGACCAGGCTGGCGATCGAGATCCCCTCGAGGCCGGCGAACTCGGTCGCCACCTTGCGGGTCAGCAGAATGTAGCAGAACCACGAGGCGGCAGCGATGAGCGCGAGCACGATGCCCAGCGGGTCGAGCGTCCCGTCCGACCAGGTCAACAGGAACACTCCCCCGGCGGCGGCCGCAGCGCAGACGAAGTCCAGGATGCGTCGGCTGGTGACGAGGGCCAGGGCAAAGGGTCCAAGAAATTCGATCGTCGCCGCAATGCCGAGTCCGAGCATGTTGACGGCCTGGTAGAAACTGAGGTTCATGACGGCCAACACGACGCCGAGGGCCAGCGCCGGCCAGATTCGAGCCCAGGTCACATTTCTCAGGCGGGGCCGGGCGAGCGGCAGTACGACGACGACCATGACGATTTGGCGGGCCGCGACCACGATGGGCGAACCGACGACCGGAATGAGCAGTCCGGCCAGTGAAGAGCCGAAATTGATGCTGACCTCGGTGGCGAGCTGAGCTCCCGCACCGCTCAGTTTGTCCCGCCTGGTACGCACACTGCTCCTGTCGGCACCGTCGGGGCACCTCTAGAGAGTACAGCTCGCGGCATCCGCTCTGAAATGCGGGGCGCGAGCTCGGGTCTACAGTTGCAGCGGAACGAACTGGTACTCGCTGGTCAGGTGCTCGTGCTGGCAAGCACCGCAGTACAGCACGCCCGACACCCGCATCGCGTCAACGCGCGAGGAACACTGGATCACCTTGGGACCGCAGCAGGGTGAAATCACCATGAAACCGCCGGACTCGGCCGGATCATGACCGCTCAATCCGCGGTCGTGGTGCACTCCCTCACAGGGGAGAAGGGACTCGAAATCGAGCTGCTCCACAATTTGCGCGTCCAGTAGTGCATCCATGATTTCACAGCCGATCTTGGTGTTGCTCAGCCGCCATCCTGGGCCACGTCACCCGGCGGCGACCAGCCCGGATGAACGACGACCCGAGATCGCCGGCACTACCAACCGGGACCAGGGCTGGCACGAGTGTCAACTTCGTGCAAAAGCGTGAAGCCCCCTACGAGGTAGGAGGCTCCCATTGTCGACTACGTGTCTGTGCATCGTACGCTTCTATTCTGAGATTACCAGTGCGACTTTCTCCACCTCAGTAGAACTAGTGGAAGACTGCCCGCGAGACCACCGTCACCTCCAGTGGCACGCCGTCGGGTACGACGAGGGTGAGTACCGGCGGGCGCCACCAAGATCGCAGCGTCACCGACGCGCTCTGCCCGTCAGCGGATACCGCGCTTGTCACGGCCAGCGCCTCGAACGAGTCGTGCGGAACGAGCCGCAGATACTCATCGACCGCCGCGGACACGTCGTCCGAGCGCAGCGATGGGCGCGGCCCCACCACCCCGACCTGAACCGCATCGAGGGTGAACGCCTCGGACCCGGCGAGCGCCGCACCGTCGGCGAGGCCGAGCAGCCGTTTGTGGCCGAGATAGAGCGATGTCGCTGACAAGGCCACGAGTACGAGGCAAAGCGACAGAAAGCCGTAGAAAATGGCGAGCAGCAGGGTCGAGCCGTCCTCGTTCGACGCGGGCGGCAGGCGTCTGGTCATCCGAGGCTGCCAAACCGGGAGACGAGTTGCGACGACTCCGCCGTCATGGGCACGCTCGCACTCTGGTTCAGGGCGAGCAGATCGGGCACGAGCGGCAGCGCTACGGCGATGCGCACGGTGACCGTGACGAGCCCCCGTGGAGTCAGGCATTGACTCGAACCACCCGTGCACTCGATCTGTACGTCGGCGTCCCCGGCCGAAAGGCCGTAGTCCTCGAGCGCGAACGCGACGGCTCGGCGGGCGCGCACCGAGGCCGTGGCCTCGTCCGGGGACTGCACGTAGACCCTGGCCGCCTGCCGGGCGGCGCCCTCCACGGCGAGAGCACCGCCCTGCAGGGCTGACAGTGCGAGCACCAGATAGACCAGAGGAACCAGCAGGATCATCCCGGCCGTGATGAACTCCAGTGAGGCAGAGCCAGCCTCAGAGTGGTTACTCCAACGATTCGACCGCAGCATGAGCGACCACCTCCAATCCGCGCGGAGCACCGAGCAGTCCCATGAGCGGCAGCGGTGCGATCACCCGCACTTCGACACTGGGAAATCCGGCACTCACTCCGTATTGGGCCACGACATCGGTGGCATAGCTCGCGCCAATGGCCGTCGTGATGAGATCGCGCGTGCGCTCAGCCCCAGCGGACAGGCTGCTGTCGGCGAGCGTCGCGTAGCGGGCGCCCTCGGCTGCAGCATCGAGCACGGTGTTGCGAATGTGCAGCGCGAGGGCCAGCTGCATGACCATGAGCGTCAGAAAGGTCAGCAGCGAGACCACCATGACAAATTCGGCCACGGCGGAACCCGCCTCATCGCGCAGCCGCTGAGGGCAGCGCCAGGCGAGGTAATGCATCCGCTTACCGACTTTGTGCACTCCGACGGGTCAGAAAGTGCTGACGCGGTCCATGGCCTGCTGGAACACCCCGCTGAGGGCGGGGCCGGCAAGTCCCCAGATGATGAGAACCAATCCGGCCGTCATCAACGTGATCAAAACCCAACCGGGCACGTCACCCGTTTCATCACGGAGCAAACCCTGGAGGCGAAGCATGATTCGGGACATGGCATTCTCTTTTCTTGTGGGAGGGAGATACGGGCGGTGCGTTTAGAAACCGGCCTGCAGAACGACCAGCCCGGGAAAGATGGCGAACAGAACGGTCATCGGTAAAATCAGAAAGACCAGCGGAACGAGCATCGCGACTTCTTTCTTGCCGGCCAGTTCGAGGAGTGTGCGTTTGGTTTGGTCGCGGGAGTCCTGAGCTTGCGCTCGCAATACCTCGGCCAGCGGCGACCCCCGGTCCAGTGCACCGGTGACCTGGTCGACAAATCGGGTCACCTCCGGCAACTGGATGCTGCGCGCCAGTGACTGCAACGCTGTCCCGATCGGCACCCCGGTGTGCACGTCGGCGACGACCCCGGCAAATTCTCGCGACAACTCCCCCGAGCTCGTACGCGACACCCGGCGGATCGAATCCAGGATGCCTTCCCCGGCCGACAGAGACAACGTGAGGAATTCCAGAATGGTCGGCAGTTCGCTGCGCATGCGCGCCAAGCGTGCGGTCGCCGCACGCTGCAGCATCCAGTCCCGCAAAATCGCCCCGCCGATCGCTGCCACGAACGGAACAACCAGACGGGCGGGTAGCAGAAGCTCGGGCAAGGCAACGATGGTTACCACCGTTCCAACAGCGAACGCGAGCAACGCCCAGACCAGTTGCACTGAGCGAAACTCCAGGACCGTTTTTGCCGACCCGGCCTGGTGCAGGCGCCGGGCAACGGTGTCGCTGCCGCCGAGAAGACTCGACAACCCCCGAGTGAGCGCGCTAAACAGTGGGGCGAACAGGCTGCCCAGCACAGGAATCGGATTCACCGTTCGCCGGGCCACAATGCGGCGTGCTTCCGGGGAAATATCGAGGATATAGGGCACCACTCGATCAAGCAGTCGGGGCCGGGTCAGGCGCGGCGTCAGGCTCACGAGCGACCACAACCCCACCCCGAGGCCGGTACCGCACAGTACGGCCCAGCCCAGTGCAGACGAACCCAGGGCAGACGAACCCAGGGCAGACGAACTCAGGGCGGCGCTCATCGGCGACACCGGCCTACGTAAACCATCGGCGTTCCTCCGGCAGACGACCGAGGGCGATCATCACACGGTAGGCGATGACCGACAGAGCCAGGCCGCTCGTGATTACCACGATGCCAGCCGGCGAGTTGTAGGCGATGGCGGCTTCGGGGCGGGAGGCGAGCAGAACCAGAATGATCCATGGAGCTGCGACGCCGAGTCGGGCCGCGTTCACCACCCACGACTGCCGGGCTTCCACCTCCAGCCGCACGGCGGCATCCTGGCGCAGCCAGGCGGCGAGGCTGCGCAGCACGAGGGTGAGGTCGCTTCCGCCGACCTCCCGGGCCATCCGCAGGGTTTCCAGAATGCGATCGGCGACCGGATCGGCGAGGGAATGTTTGAGCTCGTCAACGCAGTACGTGAAATTGCCGGTGGCGCGGTATTCACGCTCGAACTGCGCGAACGCGGTGCGCGTGGCCAGCGGTCCGGCCTGGGCCAGGCTGCTCACGCTGTCGGGCAAGGCCAGCCCGGACCGCAGCGCCGACACGAGATGGTCGACGACGTCGGGCCACACCGTGCGGTTGGCCCGGCGCCTGGCCGCCGCCCGCCACGACACGATCAGCCACGGCAGCAGCAGGCCGACCAGTCCGGCGACCGCGCTGAGCGCAAGAACGGTAAAGATTCCGTGCACCAGGGCAGCGGATGCCACCCCCACGATCGCGGACAACGCCAGGAACGCCGGCACCGGCACCGATCGCAGGCCGCCCTGAACCAGACGCACGCGCATCCGCTCCCCCACTCCCGCACGCTTGGGCACGGATCCGGCTGGCCAGAGGAACGGCGCGAGAACCAGCACCAGACCGCTGCCCAGCAGGCACCCCAGCACGAGAGTCATGCGGCCCCCTGCCGCAACACCGAGGCCGGGTCGACGCCGGCCGCACGAAACTTGGCGAGCTTCGTGGGGTGCGAACCGGTGGGTTCGAGGTGCCCGTGCGGCGAGAGAAACAGCGGACTCGCCTCGATGGTCGACCCCGCCAGCTGGCCGCTCGGGGCGATGATCTCGGTGACCCGTCTCCGGCCGTGCCGGTCGATTTCGCAGTGCACCACGATGTCTATGCAGCCCGCCACGGTCGGCAGCACGAACGAGGAGTCGATATTGCGGCCGGCCAGCAACGGCAGGGTCGAGAGCTTCGCGAGCGCGTCCCTGGCACTGTTGGCATGAATCGAACACATGCCGGGCAGCCCACTATTCAAAGCGATCAGCAGGTCGAGACTCTCAGCCTCGCGCACCTCGCCGACGACGAGCCGGTCGGGCCGCATCCGCAGCGACTCCTTGATCAAGCGCCGCAGGGTGATCTCCCCGGTGCCTTCCAAGCTCGGCTGGCGACACTGCATCGCGACCACGTCGCGGGCGGACAGGTCGAGTTCGAAGGTCTCCTCGACGGTCACGATGCGTTCGCCAGGTCGCGTCGACGAGAGCAGGGCGTTCAGCATCGTGGTCTTGCCGGTCTGCGTGGCACCGGACACCAGAATGTTCTGCCCGCCGAGCACGCAGATCCGCAGAAAATCAGCGGCTTGCTGGGTGAGCGCACCCAGCCCGACCAGTTGGTTGAGGTCACGGATGCGCCTGGTGAATTTGCGAATATTCACGGCCCAGTATTTTCGCGTTATGTCCGGGATCACCACGTGAAGACGGGAACCGTCGGGCAGGGAGGCGTCGACGAAGGGCGACGACAGGTCGACGCGGCGGCCGGATGCCTGCAGCATCCGCTCGACCAGGTCGCGCACGTCCTGCTCGGCGAGCAACAAAGTCGTGAGCTCTGGAACCCCGTCGCGCGCCACGAATACTCGGGCCGGACCGTTGATCCAAATTTCCTCGATCTCCGGATCGTCGAGAAACGGCTGCAATACCCCGAAGCCGGTGAGCGCGGCGACGACCTCGCGGGCGGCCTGATGCTCGTCAGCGATCATCGGGGCGCTACCGCCGAGCGCCCGCTCGCTGTACCGGCGCAGTTCGTCACGCACGTATTGCTCGACCAGCGCGTTGTCGGCTGCCAGGTCGACGCCCTCACGGCGTACCCGCAGTCGCACTTGCTCTGTGATGATACGAACGGCTTCGGTCATCCCCGAATGATGGCCTGTTTTAGGAATTCTCGGGCAAGTTATGCACAGGGCTTGTTTTTCCATACCCTGAACAGCAAAAATGATCGCAACGGATGCCGGGCATCCGTTGCGATCATCCGTCGGGCCAGCGTGGCGGCACCCTCCACGCAAACCCCGCGTCAGCGGGCCGACCAGCCGCCGTCCATCGTGTAGCTCGAACCGGTGACCATGGCGGCGTCGTCGGAGGCCAGCCAGGCCACAAGCGAGCCGACCTCGGCCGGTTCCACCAGCCGCTTGATCGCGCTCTCGGTGAGCATGATCTTGCTGAGCACCTCCGCCTCCGGAATACCGTGCACGAGTGCCTGGTCGGTGATCTGTTTCTCGACCAGGGGAGTGCGCACATAGCCGGGAGCCACGCAGTTGCTCGTGACCCCGTGGGCACCGCCCTCGAGCGCGGTCACCTTGGACAGGCCTTCCAGGCCGTGCTTGGCCGACACGTAGGCGCTCTTGAACGGCGAGGCGCGAATGCCGTGGACCGATGACACGTTGATGATTCGTCCGAAATTGGCTGCGTACATCTGCGGCAGCACGGCCCGAATCAGCAGGAACGGCGCCTCCAGCATGAGGGTCAGGATATTGTGAAAATCGGTCGGCGCAAAGGACTGGATCGGATTGATCCGTTGGATTCCGGCGTTGTTGACCAGGATGTCGACGCCGTTCAGTGCCGTGGCCAGGGCCTCGTCGGTGAGGGCCTCGGTGTCCATCAGATTGACGGTCCAGCTCGACCCGCCGACCTCTTCGGCCAGTGCCGTAGCACCAGCCGTATCGATATCGGCGACGACGACGTGCGCGCCACGGGCGGCGAGCGCCCGCACGACGGCGGCGCCGATGCCGCTTGCACCGCCCGTCACCAGGGCGCGACGCCCCGCGAGGGGCTGTTCGGTGGTGCGAATAGCGCTGACGCTGACGGCGTCGGTGAGATCAGTCATGATGTTCCTTTGATTGCACGATCGCTGCACGGGCGGGCCAGCGAGAGGCGGGGCACCAACGGCGCTCCGCCTCCCTGACCGGGGTTACACGAGCCGGGTCAGCTGCCGGTACCCACGGGCTCGAGCCCGTGCTTGCGGGCATCCACGGCGTCGACGTCGCGAAGCGATACTCCCTTGGTCTCCTTGAGAGTGACCACGGCGACCACCGTGATCGCGCAGGCGACCATGATGTAGATGGCAACCGGAACCCAGGTGTTGTATTGCTGCAGAAGGGCGGCCGCGATGATCGGCGCCATAGAACCGGCCAGAATCGACGTGACCTGGTAGCCGAGCGACACCCCCGAGTAACGCATGCGGGTCGGGAACATCTCGGCCATGATGGCGGGCTGGCCCGCGTACATCAGGGCGTGGAAGCACAGGCCCACCGTGACGGCGAGAATGATGAGCACGGGGTTCAGCGTGTCGAACATGGGAAAGGCGAAGAACGCCCAGGTGGCACCGAGCACAGCACCGGCCAAGTACACGGGCTTGCGGCCGATGCGGTCGGAGAGCCGTCCAACCTGCGGAATCACGATGAAGTGCACAACGTGAGCGATGAGCAGGGCGATCAGCAGCTGTCCCGTGTCGTATTCGTGCACGGTCTTCAAATAGACGATCGTGAAACTCACGATGATGTAGTACAGGATATTCTCGGCGAACCGCAGCCCCATGGCTCCGAGGATGCCCTTCGGGTACTTGCGAATGACCTCGCGCACACCGTAATTAACGGCCTTTTCTGCTTCAACCTGCGCGCGGGCCTCGAGAAAGATCGGGGCTTCGCTGACGTGGGTGCGGATGTAATAGCCGATCACGACGATGATCGCGGAGAGCCAGAACGCTACCCGCCAGCCCCAGCTCAGGAACTGCTCGGGCGGAAGAATTGAGGTCATGGTGAGAAGCACGAGAGTGGCGAGCAGGTTACCGACCGGAACGGCCGCCTGTGGCCAGCTCGACCAGAAGCCGCGCGATTTGTTCGGGCTGTGCTCGGCGACCAGAAGGACCGCGCCACCCCACTCGCCACCGACGGCGAAGCCCTGAATGAAGCGCAGGGCTACGAGCAGCGCCGGAGCCCAGTAGCCGATGGTGTCGTAGCCGGGCAGGCAACCCATCAGGAAGGTGGCGGCACCGACCATGATGATCGTGACCTGCAGGGTGTGTTTGCGACCGAGCTTGTCACCGATCTGGCCGAACACGATGCCACCGAGCGGTCGCGCGATGAATCCCACCGCATAGGTCAGAAAGGCGGCGATGATGCCGTCGAGCTCGCTGCCGGCGTTGGGAAAGAAGACCGTGCCGAAAACCAGACTGGCCGCGGTCGCGTAGAGAAAGAACTCGTACCATTCCACAACCGTGCCGACCATAGAGGCGGCGACGATCTTCTTGAGGCCGGTAGTTTCCGCCTCTGATCCAGCGCTTCGTCCGGCTTTGCCGGAACCGGCAGCCCCAACGCGTTGATTGACACTCATTGTCTGTCTCCTTTGTGTCGTCGATGACACGTACTTGGCGTGAGAGGTGTGCGGGAAGGGTTCGGTCGTCTCAACAGAAGCACGACTCGACTGAGTATTCCCGCACGACGGGTGGGCAACAAGAACCAAAACGACAGAGACCGTGTGCATAATTGCAGATATGACCTTTCCAGCGGTCGGTACCGCTCCCAATCCCGAAGATTTGCTCATCTTTCTGGCCGTGGCACGCACTGGCCGGTTCACCACCGCGGCGGAGAGCCTGGGCCTGAACCACACCACCGTGTCGCGGCGCATCGCGGCCCTCGAAAAGGCGCTCGACGGTCGTCTGCTGGCACGCGCCGTCGGCGGGTGGGAGCTGACCGAGCTCGGAGAACGCGCACGCACCGCAGCCGAGGGGGTGGAATCCGCCGTGACCCTGCTGCGTGGCTCCGACAGGGAAGCCCAACAGATCTCCGGGGTGGTGCGCATGTCGGCGACGGACGGCTTCAGCGCCTACATCGCGGCTCCGGCCGTGGCCACGCTGCAGCGACGGCATCCGCTGTTGCGGGTCGAAATTGTCACCGTCACCCGCCGCGCGCTGCAGCACCGCTCGGGGCTGGATATCGAGATCGTCGTCGGTGAACCCCAGGTGCACCGGGCGGAGTCGATTCTGCTCGGCTACTACAACCTCGGAATGTACGCCTCGCGGCAGTATCTGAATACCCACGGCACTCCGACCAGCATTGCCGAGCTGACCGAGCATCCACTGGTCTATTTCGTGGATTCGATGCTGCAGGTCGACGACCTCGACGCCCCGCGGCGGCTCGTGCCGCAGATGCGCGAGTCGCTCAGTTCTACTAACGTGTTCGTGCACGTCGAGGGAACCCGGGCGGGTGCCGGAATCGGATTTTTGCCCTGCTTCATGGCCGATCAGCACAGTGATCTGGTGCGCCTGCTGCCGGAAGATTTTCAGGAGCGGCTGCCGTACTGGATGGTGCTCCGCACCGAGTCACTGCGGCTGCCGGCGGTGGCGGCGCTCGTCGCTGCGCTTCGCGCCCAAATGGAGTCGCATGCGGCAGCGCTGCTCGGCAACGACCCCCACCGTCTAGACTAGGAACACACCCGCGGGAGTGGTGGAATTGGCAGACACGCAGGATTTAGGTTCCTGTGCTTTCGAGCGTGGGGGTTCAAGTCCCCTCTCCCGCACATGGTCCCTATTTCAGCACTCGACGGTCAGTTGAACGACGTACTCTCACACACGGGCGCCGTTCTTTTTTATCTTCTCATTTGGGGTCTGGTCTTCGCCGGAACAGCACTTTTTCTGGGCGTGTTCATTCCGTTCATCACCGGTGACTCGCTGTTGTTCGGTTCCGGCCTCGTGGCCGCGTCTACGAGCAACATCAACATCGTGATCCTGGTCTTAGGCACCGGCATCGCGGCGTTCCTCGGCGACCAGGTGGGGTTTCTGCTCGGTCGTCACTACGGGCGCGGATACCTCGAACGACACGGCGGTCGACGCACCCAGGCCGCGATCCTCAAAACCGAATCCTTCTACCGCAAGTTCGGCTGGTGGTCGGTGGTCATCGCCCGATTCATGCCGTGGGCTAGGGTTTTCGTTCCGGTAGTCGCCGGCGTCGGCCGCATGAATTACTACAAATTTCTCACCAGCAATCTGCTCGGAGCGCTGTCCTGGGGTGTGGGACTCACCCTCACCGGCTATTACGCGGCGACGATCCCCGGCGTCAAGAGTGCGGCGTACATTATCGCGGGTGTGCTCATCGCGGCCTCGATCGTGGTCGGGTATCGCACCTGGCGTATCGACCGCGCCCAGCGTAAAGCGGATGCCACGGCAAGGGACCTCGAGATCAGCCCTCCAATCGGTTGACCTACCCCCTGTTTCAGGGGGTGGCGGCCGGGCATTTTCTCACTAGGAGGCGATACCCTGTGTCTCGGCATCCGCCGTCGCTACCCGAACGTCTGCCCCCCCCGCCGACTGGAGTTCCCCGCGTGATTCACACCGCACTGATTCCCTGGCTCGACCCGACACACATCATCGAGTCGGCTGGCCCGTGGGCCCTGCTCGTCGTCTGCGCGATTGTCTTTGCCGAGACCGGCCTCCTGGTCGGGTTTCTACTGCCGGGCGATACCCTGCTGGTCATCACCGGCCTGCTCGCCTTTCCCGCCGCCAACGTCATCCGCATCGATATCTGGTGGGTCGCCCTCGCGATCGGGTTTGCCGCTTTTCTCGGTGGTGAGGTCGGCTATCTGATCGGGCATAAATTCGGTCCCCGCGTCTTTGAACGCAAGGAATCCGGGTTGTTCAGCATCAAGAACGTCGACCGCACGAACGCATTCTTCGTGCGATTCGGCGGCGTCGCCGTCATCGTCGCCCGGTTCGTACCAATCGTGCGCACGTTCGCACCGGTCGCCGCCGGCGTTGGCCACATGGACTACCGCAAATACACCCTGTATAACCTGATCGGTGCACTGCTCTGGGGCGCCGGTCTCACCTTCGGCGGATACTTCCTGGGCTACATTCCGCCGGTCGCCGAATTCGTCACGAAGTACATCGACCTGATCCTGCTCGGCGCGGTGGTCGTCACCCTCATTCCCACGGTGTATCACTACGTGCTGTCCGTCGTGAAGGCCCGCCGGCTGCGCGGCCAGCCCACGACCGAGACGGGCAGCCACCTGCTCGACCCCGAGACGTTCAAAACCAACCACAACGGACGCCACGAGGGCTGATCAGAACCTGATCGCCAGCAACTCAGCGGTGCTGGTGGTCTTCGTGCTCGGCATGCTCGGCCGGTTCCAGCTGAAAGGTCGAGTGCGCCACGTCGAAGTGTGTGCTGAGACATCCGGACAACTCATCGAGCAGAGCGCCAGTGCCCTGCGCGAGCACCGTCGCCTCCACCACAATGTGCGCGGTGAACACATGGGCTCCGCTCGTGATGGCCCAGACGTGCACATCGTGCACGGCGACCACGCCGGCCGTGCCGAGCAGATGGCGTCGAATCTCGGAAATATCCGTGTCGGCCGGCGTGGATTGGCTGAACACGCGCACCACGTCTCGGAGCAGCACGAAGGCGCGCGGCACGATCATGGCGGCGATGACCAGCGAGGCGACGGCATCCGCACCGGTGAAACCGGTCAGGAGGATGACGATGGCCGCGACGATCACGGCGACCGACCCGAGCGCGTCCCCGAGTACCTCAAGGTAGGCGCCGCGCATGTTGATCGACCCAGCGGCCGCCGGGCGCAGCAGCATTATTCCGGCGATGTTCGCCGCGAGCCCGATGATGGCGACAATTAGCATGGGGGTGGGCAGCACCGCGCTCTCGCTCGGACTAATGAGGCGCGCGATCGCGGCGACCGAAACGGCGCCGGCCACGGCGAGCAGAATCAGGCCGTTGATCAGCGCGCCGAACACCTCGGCCCTTTGAAAGCCGAAGGTGGCCCGGTCTGTCGCCGGACGTGCCGCGACCACGGTGGCGGTCAGAGCCACGATGAGCCCGAACAGGTCGGAGAGCATGTGGCCAGCATCGGCCAGCAGCGCGAGCGATCCGGTCAGAGCTGCACCGATCACTTCGAGCAACAGCACGGACGCCACGATGCCGATGGCGAGGGTCAGTCGCCGTCGGTTCGAGCCGGTGACGTGCGCGTGATCGTGGCCCATGGCTCAAGATTAGGGCCGGGAGAGGCCGGTCGCCAGCCGCTGGGCTAGTTGGGAATGAATGCCGTTCTCAGCACCCTACGGCCGGCCGAGAACCTCGCGCAGCACCGGTACGAGCCCCTCGAACGCGATCGCCCGATGGCTGACCTGGTTCTTCACGTGCGCCGACAGTTCGGCGGCCGAAATGGCGTAGCCCTCGGGCAGAAAGATCGGGTCGTAGCCGAACCCGTTGGCGCCGGCCGGTTCGAACAGAAGCTGCCCCGGCCATTCGCCGGTCACGGTCCGCTCGGTACCGTCGGGCAGGGCGAGGGCTGCCACACAGGTGAAGTGGGCGTCGCGGTGTTCCTCGGGAACGTCACTGAGCTGCCAGAGCAGCAGGCGCAGGTTTTCGCCGGCGTCCTTGGCCGGCCCAGACCAACGCGCCGAGAAGATTCCGGGTGCCCCGCCGAGAATGTCGACGCAGATGCCCGAGTCGTCAGCGATCGCCGGTAGTCCGGTGTGCGCTGCGGCGGCACGCGCCTTGATCAGGGCGTTCTCGGTGAAGCTGATGCCGTCCTCGACCGGTTCGGGGCCGTCATAGGCGAGCACCTCCACACCAGGAAGTTGCGGGGCCAGAATGCGCCGTAGTTCCTCGACCTTGTGGGCGTTGTGGGTGGCCAGAACAATCTGCACGGTCAGCTGGCCAGCGCGCTGGTCTGAAACTCGGTCAGGGTGACGGCGCCCTTCAGGGCGAGGTCGAGCAGTGTGTCGAGCTCGCTGCGGTCGAACGGTGCAGCCTCGGCGGTGCCCTGCACCTCGACGAACTTGCCACGCCCGGTGACGACGACGTTCATGTCGGTGTCGGCGCGCACGTCTTCGGTGTACGCCAGGTCGAGCATGGGCACGCCGCCGATGATGCCGACGGACACGGCCGAGACACTGTCAATGAGCGGCTGCGCCTTCTGCGAGATGAACTTCTTGGTGCGTCCCCACTCGAGGGCATCGGCGAGGGCCACGTAAGCACCGGTGATGGCTGCGGTGCGGGTACCGCCGTCGGCCTGCAGTACGTCACAGTCGAGCACCAGGGTGTTCTCGCCGAGCGCCTTCATGTCAACGACGGCACGCAGGCTGCGGCCGATCAGGCGGCTGATCTCGTGGGTGCGACCACCGATCTTGCCCTTGACCGATTCGCGATCCATACGGCTGTTGGTCGAGCGGGGCAGCATCGAATATTCGGCGGTGACCCAGCCTTTGCCCTTGCCGCTCATCCAGCGCGGAACTCCGTTGGCGAACGACGCCGTGCAGAGCACCTTGGTGCGGCCGTAGGAGATCAAGGCCGACCCTTCAGCTTGGTCGCTCCAGCCACGCTCGATTGTGATCGGGCGCAGTTCGTCGTTGGTGCGCCCGTCGGCGCGCAGGTTCTCGGTCACGGAGTACTCCTAGTGTTTCGGGTGTAGTGGGGACTGTGGGGCTGCTGCCAGTTCGGCGAGGTTGAGCGTGCCGGTCTCGATCAGGTCGACCCGGCTGACCTCCGGTCCGATCAGGCGATGGGCGAGGGCCAGAAAGTCCTCGGCGCTGTCGCCGGTGGCTTCATACCGGTAGCTGGGCGGGCTGGTGCGCGAGCGTTCCAAGCCCTGACTCACCAGAACCCGGTAGACGTCATTGGCCGTTTCGGTGTCGCTCGAGACAAGGGTGACGCCCTCCCCCATCACGTAGGAGATGGCGCCGCGCAGAAAGGGGTAGTGGGTGCAGCCGAGCACGAGAGTGTCGACGTGCGCTGCGCGGAGCGGCGCGAGGTATTCCTCGGCGACAGCGAGTACCTCGTCACCGGTCGTGACGCCCGCCTCGACGAACTCGACGAAGCGCGGGCAGGCTTGGCTGAACAGGGTGATCTGGGGCGCGGCGGCGAAGGCATCGTTGTAGGCGCGCGAGTTGACGGTGCCGAGGGTGCCGATGACCCCCACGCGCTGGTTGCGAGTGGTGGCGACAGCGCGGCGCACAGCGGGCTGAATCACCTCGATCACCGGCACGCTGTAGCGCTCACGGGCATCCCGCAGCATCGCTGCCGACGCCGTGTTGCACGCGATCACGAGCAGTTTGACGTCTTGAGCCACGAGATCGTCGAGCACGTCGAGGGCGAAACCGCGCACGTCGGCAATCTTCTTCGGCCCGTACGGCGAGTGGGCCGTGTCACCGATATACAGGATGGATTCGTTGGGTAACTGGTCCTTGATCGCCCGGGCGACGGTCAGGCCGCCCACTCCGGAATCAAAAATACCAATCGGTGCATCGGTCACGGAGATCAAGCCTAGCCCGATCAAGCGGATAAGCTGTGCCGGGTGACCCCGTCCCCCGCGTTCCTCGCTCCAGCACACCGTGGCCCAGCCGGCCGCACACCAGCACTGCGCACCGATCGGTACGAGCTCACCATGGTGGATGCGGCCATCCAGAGCGGCACCGCCGATCGTGCCTGCATGTTCGAAGCCTTCGCCCGCCGTCTGCCCGCCGGTCGCCGCTACGGCATCGTCGCCGGCACTGGTCGCCTGCTCGAACTGATTCGTGAGTTTCGCTTCGAGACCGAGGAACTGACCTGGCTCGCCGAGAACTCGGTCGTGCGCACTGCCACCCTCGACTTCCTGGCCGACTATTCCTTCAGCGGCAACGTCTGGGGCTACCAGGAGGGTGAAGCCTACTTTCCCGGTTCTCCCCTGCTGCTGGTGGAGAGTACCTTCGCCGAGGGCGTCATTCTGGAGACCCTCGTGCTCAGTGTGCTCAACTACGACATCTCCGTTGCCAGTGCCGCCGCGCGCATGGTCTCGGTGAGCCTCGGCCGCCCGATCGCCGAGATGGGATCCCGGCGCACCAACGAGCACTCGGCGGTCGCGGCCGCGCGCGCCGCTTTCATCGCCGGCTTCGCATCGACGAGCAATCTGGAGGCCGGCCGGCAGTGGGGTCTGCCGACCATGGGTACCGCGGCCCACTCGTTCATTTTGCTGCACGACAGCGAGGAAGAAGCGTTCCAGGCGCAAGTGGATGCCTTTGGTTCCGCCACGACACTTCTCGTTGACACCTACGATGTACCGGCCGGCATCGCCCTGGCAGTCAAGATCGCCGGGCCGGAGCTCGGCTCGATTCGTATCGACTCCGGAGATCTGCCCACCGTCGTTGCCGCAGCACGCGCGCAGCTCGACGCACTCGGCGCGGTCAACACGAAGATCACGGTCACCAGCGACCTCGACGAATTCGCCATCGCTGCCCTGTCCGCCAGCCCGGTGGACGCCTTTGGCGTCGGCACCTCGGTCGTCACGGGGTCGGGCGAACCCGCCGCCGGCTTGGTCTACAAGCTGGTCGCGCACAAGGGCCACGGCGACGACTGGATCTCTGTCGCGAAAACGTCGACCGCGAAGCTCTCCATCGGCGGCCGCAAGAATGCACTCCGCCGAGTGGATGCCGTCGGCACCGCCCAGGAAGAAATCGTGCTGCTCGGCGACGGCCCGGGTGCTCAGTCCGACACGGGCAGCGGACTGGAGCGGGCGCTCCTGGTTCCGCTGATCCAGGAAGGTAGGGTCGACGAACGGTATCTGGGGGCGGCCGGGACGCTACGCGCACGCGCGCACAACGCATCCGTTATGCAGGAACTGCCGATCGAGGCTTTTCGGTTGGGTCGCGGCGAAGCCGTTATTCCCACCTCGTACCGCTAGCTGCTGAGCTACTTGGCCTTCATCTTCTCGTAGATGGCCTTGCAGGTCGGGCACACCGGAAACTTTTCCGGGTCACGGCCGGGCAGCCATTTCTTGCCGCACAATGCCTTGACCGGCTTGCCCGAAATGGCCGATTCGAGAATCTTGTCTTTCGGGACGTAGTGCGAAAACCGTTCGTGATCGCCGGGCTCGATCTGCTCCTTATTCAGGAGTTCTTCGAGCTCGCGGTCGAGCGTGGACGTTCCGCCGCCGGGCTGGCCGGGTTCTGCAATGCTCGCACGAATTTCAGTCATGGGACCAGTCTAAGCAGTCAGCCGGTCAGGCGCGCTGGGCGGAGGCGAGCATCTCCGGACCGCGCCGGTCGAAGGCACGAGAGCCGACCCAGATTCCCAGGATCACGGCCACAAGGCCGAGACCGAGGCCCGCGCCGAGAGCGCGCAGGTGCCAGGCCGGATCCTCGAAGATTCCGAGGTAGGCGAAGATGAGCGCGGGCAGAGCCACCACGATCGATCCGGTGAAGGTCAGCGACTGCACCAGCGCCGAGGCGGTCTCAGAGGCCTGCGGCTGCGCGAACGGGCTGTCACCGGGTTTCGTCACCGGGTAGGGAAACCGGGTGGAGGTGTAGCCGGAGAAGCCCAAACCGGCCAAGAGGATGCACGTGCTCACGCCCAGCATCGACGGCAACACCGACCAGTCTCCGTAGAACGAAATACTGATGGCCGAGCCGATGCCGATGAGCGGGATGCCCATAGCCAGGGCGGGAACCAGCCGGCCGATGCGGTCGGCCACGCCCCGCGTTCCTGAGGCCACGTGCAGCCAGATGGCCGTGTTGTCGTAGGCAACGTCGTTGTGCATCGTCCAGCCGAGAAAAATGCACATGAGCGGCACGGGCACGAGGGCGAGGTAATGCAGCGGCACACCGACGATACTCAGCGGCAGGATCGCGATGATCGGCACGATCGGAATCATGATCAGCGACACCCAGTACCGCGAGTCGCGCGCCCAATAGGTGAACGTGCGTGCGGCGATCGCGCCAACGGAGCTGTGCGGCAGCCGGTCGAACCATCCGAGCCCGGAGTACTGCTTCGCCGCGGCCTCACGGCCGGGCGATACCAGCATGCGGGCCACGACGAGCTGCCAGATCAGCCACAGGGCGTAAGCAGAGGCCGCGGCGATGAGCAGCTTGAGGATGGCCGCGCCCCAAGCGCCCGTGGAGGCATCACCCGGGGCAGCCCACGCTGCGCCGAGCGGTGTCCAGCCCAGAATCGTGGCGAGGGTGGCCAGCAGGCCACGGCCATGGCGACCCGAGTCCGTGCTGAGTAACACCACGACGAGAGGAGAAATCAGCACCAGCAGGACGACACCGATCATGCCGGTGAATTCCCGCGAACGTCTGGTCGACAGGAGGAAGGCTGCCAGGGATGCGCTCACCCGCGACAACAGAATGCAGGTCGCGAGGATCAACGCGGCGGATACCAGGGCGAGCAGGGTCTGTCCGACGCCGCGTGACCAGGTGAAAACTGTGCCGAGCAGCACGATCGAAAGAGTGAGCGCCGGAACGCCGATCAGCGCCGAGCCGGCCAGACCGAGCGACAAGGAACGGTTGGGAATTCCGAGGAACGCAAACTTTCGCGGGTCCATGCTGTCGTCGATGCCGACCACGATGGGGATGATCAGAAAGCCCAATGCCACGGCCGATCCGGCCACGGTGAGAGAATCCCGAATGAGTGCCGGGTCACCAACGAACCGCAGCGTGATCAGTGCGACCAGAATTGTAATGGCGACACCGAGGCCGTAGAGCAGGCCCACGACGAGGCCGACGACCTGCCAGGGACTACGACGGAACAGGTTGGCGAGCAGCCGGAGTTTCAGTCCGAAAAATTGTGCAACCACTCCATACCCTCCGCGACCTTGCGCCCACCGGCGAGTTCGACGAATCGATCTTCCAGCGTCTTCTGTCCACGCACTTCGTCGACGGTTCCCGCCGCCAGGACGCGGCCCTGCACGATGATGGCAACATGGTCGCAGACGCGCTGGATCAGGTCCATGCCGTGGCTGGACAGCACGACGGTTCCCCCGGCGGCGACGTACTTCTGCAGGATCTCCGTGACGTTGACCGCGGAAACCGGGTCGACCGACTCGAACGGTTCGTCGAGAACAAGCACGCGCGGGGAATGAATCATGGCGCAGGCCAGAGCGATCTTCTTGGTCATTCCGGCGGAATAGTCGGCGACCAGACGGTTGAGGGCGTCCTCGAGGCCGAACGCGGCGGCCAGGTCGGCTGAACGGGCGCGCACGGTGTCGTTGTCGAGGCCGCGCAGAGTGCCCGCGTAGTAGAGGAGTTGTGCGCCGGTGAGGCGGTCAAACAGGCGTAGCCTGTCGGGTAGAACACCCATCACGCGCTTGGCTTCGTTGGGCCGAGCCCAGACGTCGATACCGTGGATCAGGACTTTTCCGGCGGTCGGCCGCAGCAGCCCCGTGATCATCGACAGGGTCGTGGTCTTTCCGGCCCCGTTCGGCCCGACGATGCCGTAGAACGAACCCGCTCGAACGCTGAGGTCGAGATCGGAGACCGCGACGTTGTGACCGAACCTCTTCACGAGGCCGACGGCTTCAATGACGATCGGGGCTTGCACCATCGAAGTCACATCGACTGCCGGCTGAACCGTCGACTGCACGGTCAGCGGGGCGGCTGGCTCCACGGTCGGTTGCGCTGTCGGCTTTGCAGTCGGCTGGTCGACGGGCTGGGCGACCGGATTTGCTGTCGGCGGGGCCGGCGCGGAGCCGGTGGACTTCACGGCTGGCCCTGCTGTGGCGCTGGGAGAATTCGTGGCGGGCGTGGTCGGCTCGGCGGGATCGCTCGCGGTATCCGGCAGCGGTTCAACCGGCGTAGCCTGCGACGCTGCCGTTTCGAGCGTGACGAGGGCGTCGCGGGTCACGTACGGCCGCGTGGTCTCGTCGGTGGAGTTCTCGGCGAGCGTCTGTGCGGCCGGCCTGGACGAACCGGCAACCGGAGGGGAATTCAGCGTCGTCGGTTTCTTCGGGGGCGTTGTCCGTACGGTCGGCTTGCGCACAGTTGGTTTACGCACTGCTGGCTTACGCGCGCCGGCAACCGGCGTGACAGTAGGCGGCTTAGCTGCGGCAGGCTTGACTGCGTGCTGGTCGGCAGTCGGCTTGGCCGCTATCGGCTTGGAAGTAGTCGGCTTAGCTGCGGCAGGCTTGACTGCGTGCTGGTCGGCAGTCGGCTTGGCCGCTATCGGCTTGGCAGTAGTCGGCTTGGCAGTAGTCGGCTTGGCCGCTATCGGCTTGGCAGCAGTCGGATTGGCAGTAGTCGTCTTGGCCGCAGTCGTCTTGGCCGCAGTCGTCTTGGCAGCAGTCGGCGTCGCGACAGCGGACGTGGTTGACGCCGTCGTGCGCACCGCGGGCTTACGCACAGCGGGCTTACGCGCAGCCGGCTTGCGCACGGCTGGTTTGCTGGCCGACGGCCCTGCGGCGAGCGGTGCCGTCGATTCGGCTGCGCGGTTCGCGACAGACTCATCGTCACGTTCGGGGTGGGGCGGCACAAAAGTCACTTCGCTAACCTACCAAGGACCGCTGACCCGGGGGCGCGGGAGACGTCGCAGCCACCGGTTCAACCTGTGAGTAGGCTCCACGCCGGGTCACGAAATGGACACGTGCTGAGCTGATTCTTACCTCGGAACGACCCAACAGGTTATGGTGAGATTGACATAACGGTGTGTCTTTACGTGAACATGTGGGTGAATCCTAAGCAAACTCTTCGCAACTGAGTGGGTTTTGCGGCGTAGCCCCAACCATTCTTGAGGAGATAATCGTGACGACGCAGGCAAAAATGCGCGCAGTCAAGACGCAAGTTGTCATTCTGGCGGCCGGCATGGGCAGCCGCCTTGGGCGTTCGCTGCCAAAGCCGCTCACCGAGCTGAACGACGGCCGCACGATCATGCAACAGCAGTTCGACAACATCAACCACGCCTTCGGCAACGCTGCCAAGGTCACGATCGTCGTCGGGTACAAACTCGAGCACATCATCGAAGCGTTCCCGCAGGCATCCTTCGTCTACAACGAAGAGTACGACCAGACCAACACCTCGAAGAGTCTCCTGCGCGCCCTGCAGGCGTCGAAGCCCGGCGGCGTGCTCTGGATGAACGGCGACGTCGTCTTCGACCCGGCCATCCTCGACCGCGCCGCGGCCATGATGGCCCGCGACCAGTCTTTCGTCACGGTAAACACCGACAAGGTGTCCGATGAAGAGGTCAAGTACACCACGAGCGCCGAGGGCTACATCAAGGAACTGTCCAAGACGGTCAAGAACGGCCTCGGCGAAGCTGTAGGCATCAACTTCGTGTCCAGCGCCGACAAGGCAACGCTGATCCGCCAACTGAGCAAGGTCGCTGACCAGGACTACTTTGAGCGCGGCATTGAACTGGCCATCGAACACAACCGCATGCTCGTGGAGCCGGTGAACATCTCCGACTTCTACGCCGTCGAGGTGGACTTCGCCGAAGACCTCGAGCGCGCCAACCTGTTCGTCTAGGCCTTCGTCACTGCACCACCCGAAACCCCCACGCCCCGGCGTGGGGGTTTCGTCGTGCGTGGCGCAACGGCGAGGCCACTGGCACAGAACGCTACCCGTACTCCCATACGATAGACCGCGTGAGTAGTTACGCCCAGGTGCGCCCCGAACAGCGCACACCGATCGCCCGATATCGGCATTCGCTGTGGTTGCTGACGCAGCGCGATTTGCGTGTGCGCTATTCGACGTCGGTACTCGGGTACTTCTGGTCGATTCTTGATCCGCTCGTGATGGCCGGCATCTACTGGTTCGTCTTCACCCAGGTATTTGACAAAAACGTCGGTACCGACCCCTATATCGTGTTCCTGCTGGCTGCCCTGCTGCCCTGGATGTGGTTCAACGGCGCTGTCTCGGACTGCACGCGTGCATTTCTGCGCGAGGCGAAGCTCATCCGCTCCACCCGCATCCCCCGCACCATCTGGGTGAACCGCCTGGTGCTCTCCAAGGGCATCGAGTTTCTCGCGTCGATTCCGGTGCTCGCTTTGTTTGCGATTCTGTACGGCGCCGAATTGAACGCCGACGCGCTGTTCTTTCCGCTCGCCATTCTCATTCAGGTGATCCTGACCGCCGGTGTTGGCCTGCTGGTCGCCCCGCTCGTGGTGTTCTTCCGCGACCTGGAGCGGGCCGTCAAACTGATTTTGCGTTTTCTGTTCTACGCCTCGCCCATCATCTACGGCACCACCGACCTGCCGCCCGAGCTGCATTTCTGGGCCGCTTTCAACCCGCTGACCGGTATATTCAGCCTGTATCGATCGGCATTCTTTCCGGAGCAACTCGACTGGTTCGCGGTCGCGATCAGCGCCGTCATGTCCCTCGTCTTCCTCGGGCTCGGACTGCTGGTCTTTCGCCGCACCGAGCGTGCCGTGTTGAAGGAGATCTAGTGGCCCAGGGGAAAGCGCCCACTCCGGGAACGCCGGTGATCTCGCTGCAGGATGTCGGCATCCGCTTTCGCCGGAATCGGCGTGGGCGTCGCAATTTCAAGGATCTCTTCGGCGCCAGCAAACGCCGCAGCCGGCCGGGCGAATTCTGGGCACTGCAGCACGTAACGTTCAGCGTGCAACCGGGCGAGGCCATCGGTGTCGTCGGGCGTAACGGTCAGGGCAAGTCCACCCTGCTCAAACTCGTCACCGGAGTCGTACTGCCCGATCAGGGAACCGTGCACGTCAGCGAAGGTGTGGCACCGCTGATCGAGATTACGGGAGGGTTCGTCGACGACCTCAGCGTGCGCGACAACGTCTATCTGACCGCGGGTCTGCACGGCATGACGCGCAAGCAGATCACCGAACGCTTCGACGAGATCATTGAATTCGCCGAAATCGCCGACTTCATCGACACGCCATACAAGCACCTGTCCAGCGGAATGAAGGTACGGATCGCCTTTGCGGTGATCTCCCGGCTCGAAGAACCCATTCTGCTGGTCGACGAGGTGTTGGCCGTGGGCGACAAGGCTTTTCGGGAGAAATGCTATCGCCGCATCGAAGAACTTCTCGCGGGTGGTCGCACCCTGTTCATCGTCTCGCACAATGAACGCGATCTGCGGCGCTTTTGCACCCGTGGTCTCTACCTCGACAAGGGGGATCTTGTGCTCGACGGGCCGATCACCGACGTGCTGGCACGCTACAACACCGACTACGGCGTCAAGCCGGCACCCTGACCCTAGCGCAGTCGCCGAGTCGCGAGAGGTTCCTGGGAACGACGAAAGTCGATCGCGATGTAGGCGTCGCGAGTCGGCGGTAGCTGCTCGACGGCGAGACCGGTCACGAGCTCACTCAATTCGAGTTGCAGCACGGCCGCCAGCCGAATGAGCGTGTACATCGTGGGGTTGCCGTGACCCCGGTCGATACGGGCGTAATTCGAAACGTTGAGCCCGGCGAGCAGAGCGACGGACTCCTGATTGAACCCGAGCGCCAGGCGGCGCTCCCGCAGGTGGAGGCCGAGCAGTCGGGAGGCTTCTGATTTGGGCTCAAGCATTCCTCAGTTGTAGCGGCGCAGAGGATTCTTGACTAGCGGGTGGACATTTGATGAAACATAGTATTTGTACGTCGGCGCCCGCCCGCGCGTCCAACGCGCGCCCCTCTGCACCACGTACACTCGACGAGACGCAACCGAGGAGAGCGAGCAATGGCCAGGAAGAGCACACCCATGCTGTCGTCGACCGGCGGAACTCCGCAGGGCGGCGCGCTGCCGAGCGGGTTCGTCAAGGGCTTCGATCGGGTTCTGGCCGTTCACCGACCGGTTGTGCTCGCCCATATTCGCAGCATCCGACGGCGCAATCCCTACGCCTCCCCCGAGCAGATCGTGCGCATTCTGGAGAAACGCTATCTGGCAGCCGTCACGGCCGGCGGCGCGGCTGTGGGCGCAACCGCGGTCATCCCCGGCGTCGGCACCGGCATCACGCTTGCCCTGTCGGGAGTGGAGACCGCCGGTTTTCTCGAGGCGACCGCGCTGTTCACCCAGTCGGTGAGCGAGGTACACGGCATCGCGGTCGAAGACCCGGAACGTGCCCGCGCCCTCGTCATGACCATGATGCTCGGCCGCGAGGGCAGCGATCTGGTGCGGCAGCTCGCCGGGCAGGTGACCGGCTCAGGAACCGCACGAAACACCTATTGGGGTGAGCTCATCACCAACAGCCTGCCCCGCGCAATTCTCGGCCCGCTGACCGACCGGCTCAAGAGTGCTTTTCTGCGCCAGTTCGCCACCCGCGGTAGCGCCAGCCTGCTTGGCAAAGCCCTGCCGTTTGGCATCGGAGCCGTGATCGGCGGTGCCGGCAACCATATTCTGGGGAACAAGGTCATGCAGGCCTCACGCCTCGCCTTCGGCCCGGCACCAGCCGGTTTTCAGCCGGATCTGGAACCCCGGGTGCGCGCGATCACGGTACGCGAAACGCGACGGGGCAGGTCGGTGGCCGCCGCGCCGACGGAGCCGCCGGCATCCGTTTCGTGGCCCACGGATCCCTCAGCCACGTAGCGTCGCGCGCCAGCCTGCCGCACGCGCGGTGAGCGGATGCTCGCGCTGCCGGCCTGCCACGCGCGCGCAGTAGAGGACCGCGCGGGCAGCACCTGGCCGCGTCGCGGCGCTACTCGGCGTCGGGAATCGTCGCCGAGTCGGGCACAATCGCGATATCAGCGTCGTGCACGGTCGCGAACCGATCCCACTCGTCCATCAGGTGCGCAACGGCCGCGTGCAGTCGCTCCGTCGCGACGCCCGGCGTGGTGTCGCCGAAGTAGCGCTGCACCCATCCCTGCAGCCGTTCCACCGCGGCCTCATCGTGCGTGAGCCGTTCGACGGCAACCGCGATGCCGGCGGCGTTCTCGGCGGGCAACCACTCACAGTCCGAGAGATACCCGCTGGTGTCGATCACGGCCGTCGGGTTCACCGGTCGGGTGACGATGAGCGGCTTACCGGTGGCCAGGCGGTCGTAGACCATAGCGGAGATGTCGACGATGGCGACATCCGCTGCGGCCAGCTGCCAGCCGAGGTCAGGGCCCGCGTCGTAGACGTGCTGCGCGTGCGGGTCGCGCGCGTTGGCCGAAGCGATGGCCGCGATGATGCTCTTGTTGGCGGCCCCGTAGGTGTGGTCGACGACACCGCTGCGCGGGTGTGGCCGGTAGATCACCCGGTGCGTGCCGGTGGCCAGCAGGGCGGTGACCAGGGCGACCCCGTGGGTCGCGACGGAGCCATAGGCGGCAGCTGACCGGTCACCCTCCCAGGTGGGGGCGTAGAGCACGACCTGGCGTTCATCGGGCGTGTAGGGCAGCTCACCGCTGAAGTAGTCGGCCTGGGGGCGCCCGATCTTGATGGCGCGCTTGACGAAGTCGTAGTCCCAGAGCACTCGGTCCAGCCGGGCGAGAGCGGCGTCTCCAGCGACGAAGGAATAGTCGTACGCCTTGAACTGATTCGTGATCATGTACATCTTGTCGCTCTCACCGTGGTTGATGAAAACGTGCCAGCAGCGCCCGTAGCGCATCATCTGAAAGTTGCGCGGGTTCTGGTTGACGTAGAATACGATGCGAATGTCCTGCTCGGCCACAATCTGCTCGAGCTGCGGAACCGTGCGCACGTACGCAACCGGAACCGGAGACTCATCCATGAGCTTGAGGGTGCCGCCACCGGTACGGCTGAGAACGAGCACCGGCCAGGTCTTGGCGAGCGTGGCGAGCGGCTGGTACCACTGCCGCATCTGGTACAGGTTGACCGGCCCGTCGGCAAAGTAGACGGCGATCTTGAAGTGGTCATCTTCGCGGAGCTCGCGCGCCTTCAGCGGACCCTGGAGTCTGTGTTGGGCCTTGCGGGAGGCCACAATGTCCCTGACCAGTTTGATTGCACGCCTGACGTCTTTCCGAATTACCACCGAACAAGACTACCTTCCGTCAGATGATCGGCGGGCGTCCGGCGCGGGTCATCCGCCAGACGGTACGGGCTCGGAGCGGATGCCGCGGCCCCGGGTCGCTCTGCCACCCTTCACGCCAGCCGCCGAACCACGCGCGCAGTGCCAGCCGGTTGCGCGGCGCCCAGCGCAGCACCTGGATTGCCGTCCACGAGCCCACGTACAGAGGCACCAACAGGGCGGGCAGGTTGCGGCGGGCCAGCCAGACCCGGTTGCGGGCGTTCAGCCGGTAGTAATCGGCGTGCCGGGTGGGCAGGATCACCGGGTGGTTGGCAACCAGATCGCCGGCATACCAGGCGACCCGGCCCTGGTCCCAGACGCGCCAGGCCAGTTCAATTCCTTCGTGGGCGTAGAAAAACGGTTCGGCCCAGCCGCCGGTCGCGTCGAAAACCGCGCGCGGCAGCAGTACGGCCCCCTCCCAGACCGAGAACACCGGTCCGGGTGTGGTCGCTTCACCCTTGCGGATGCGGGGAATCCACCGACGCGGCGATTCGATTCCGGCCGGGTCTTCGACACGGGGCTGCAGCAGCCCGATCGTCGGGTCGGAGCGCAGCTTGCCGATCGCCGCGATCAGAAAATTCGGGTCGGGAATGCTCGCATCGTCGTCGAGAAAAAACAGATACTCGCCGGTGACGTGCGATACCCCGCGGTTGCGGCCGGCCGGAATGCCGAGGTTGGTGGGGAGTCCGAGCGTCTGCACGCCGGCCGGCAGCTCGGTCGGCTGCCAGCCGTTGCCGACACAGACCACATCGAGCGTCACTCCCTGCTGCGCCAGCACCGAGCGGATGCCCCGGTCGAGGTCGACCGGCCGGGTTCCCTGCGTGAGTACGACGACGCCGACCGTCGGGACGGAGTCGTTAAGAACGGACACGCTTGGACGCCATGATGGCCACGAAATGGCCGATGAGCGAGAGGAACGCGAGCGGTACCAGCACGATGAGCACGGCCCGGTCCACGAGCGGCTGCCCGAGGAACAGCCCGATCACGGCCGCGGCGAAGATCACCATGGTCAGTTCGACCGAGTGGTACAGCCGGTGGAACGGCACGAAGCGGGCGAGCCGGCGCACCCGGGCGATCAGGCTCGAGGTGGGCGTCTTCTCACCGTGGGTATCGGCGAGCTTGGTCAGGCCGGCATTGGCGCGGGCGACATGCACCATGTCGTTGAGCGCCTTGTTCAGGACGATGATCAGGGCGAGCAGCAGCGCCAGGCTGGTCCAGAGAAAGTCTTCGGGCGATTCGAACGGGTAGGCGGCCGCCCGAATGCCAAGCGCGATGGGAATGAGCGACTCGGTGGAATAATGCCCGACTTTGTCGAGGAACACTCCGGCGGGCGAGGAGGTACCGCGCCACCTCGCCACCTCGCCGTCGCAGCAGTCGATGAGCATCTGCACCTGGCTGAGCGCGAGAGCGAGTACCGCCCCCCAGATTCCGGGGATCAGGAGGGCTGCCGCGGTCGACCAGCCGGCCAGGATCATGAGCGCGGTCACACCGTTGGCCGAGATGCGCGTCTTCAGCAGCATCCAGGTGAGGTACGGCGACAGGTCGCGCAGGTACAGGCTCGCCGTCCAATGCTCAGCGTTGGCGCGCAGGCGCACCTCCGGCGGCTGGGCGACGGCGCGCAGCTGTGCGATCGACTCCGGCCTGGCCGCCGGGTCGCGGGCGATATTCGGCGAACTGGTCATCCGCTCACCTTCCCGTGTGTGCCGTGATATTGCTGGTGAGTTTCAGGTATCCGAGCACGAACCCGATCCCCCAGCAGAAGTGAATGCAGGGCAAGACTACGAGAAAATTGAGGGACGCACGAAATCCGTCCGGCCGGGCCGCTGCAAGCGTCGCAGCGACCACGATGAGCAGATACCCGGCGGGAACGATCAGGCCCAGCAGCAGCCACGGCGCCGCACCGAAGACTGTCTGCACCACGCCGCCGATGCCCAGGAGCAGTCCGAGTGCCACTCCCAGCACCATGGCCGGCGGCACGAAATAGCGGATGCCGTTGGCCCCCGGATACCGCCTGGCCAGCTCACCGCGCCAAAGCCCGGTCGAGAGCATCTGCCGGGCCAGCTGGGCCAGGGTCGGCCGCGGCCGATAGAGCACGCGCAGTTTCGGGGTGAACCAGACCGTGCCGCCTGCTTCGCGGAGGCGTCGGTTCAGGTCCCAGTCCTGGCCGCGCTTGACGTCCTCGTCGAACAGGCCGACGTTCAGGATGCTCTCGGTGCGAAAGCAGCCGAGGTACACGGTTTCGGCGGCGGCTTCCGCCCCACCAACGTGATGCGGTGTGCCGCCGAGGCCGATCCGGGTGCCGTAAGCGCGGGCCACTGCGCGCTCGAAAGCACTGATGCCGCGGGCATCCATGATGCCGCCGACGTTGTCTGCTCCGGTGCGTTCGAGGGTCTCCACGGCGATGCGGGCGTACTCAGGAGGCAGTACGGAGTGCGCGTCGACGCGGATGACCACCGCGTACTGGGAGGCACGGATGGCGATATTCAAGCCCGCCGGAGTCGACCCGACCTCGTTGGCTACTACCCGAATGCGCGCGTCAACGGCGGCCATTTCCTCGACCAGTTCGGTCGTACCATCGATGCTCGGGCCGAGGGCCAGGGTGACCTCGAACGGTCCCTGATAGTCCTGAGCCAACAGACTCTCAACGGCGGCTCGCACGTGCGTCGCCTCGTTGAGAACGGGCATCACGTACGACACCCCGGGAAGAAAACCCGTACCACGTTGGTGCACCTGGCTGGCCAGCTTTCCGGTTATTGGGTAGGACGATCGAGCCTACCAGCCCACGAATTTGCCACGCACCGCGCGCCGAACGCACATGCTGACAAAAACAGATCGCGCCGCCGGACCAGCCGGCGACGCGATTGTGGGAAGGAACAGAAGCGAGCGGTTAGCTGGAGAGCTCGCCGACAGTGACCGAGACAGTGATCGACTTGCCGTCCCGGACGTAGGTGAGATCGGCGCTGCCGCCGGCCGGGAGCACCCGCACCTGCGCGGTGAGGTCGATCGAGTCCGTGATCGGCACACCGTTGAAGTTGGTGATGACGTCGTCGGCGGTCAGACCGGCCTTGGCAGCGGCGCCACCGGAGGTGACCTCGCTGATCAGCGCACCAACCGTGCTGCTGGTCGAACTGGACGCGTCCTTCACGCTCGCACCGAGCAGGCCGTGGGTGGCCGTTCCGTTGGCGATGATCTCGTCGGAGATGCGCTTGGCGAAGTTCGACGGGATGGAGAACCCGACGCCGATGCTGCCGGCGGCCGACGAGGAGGTAGTGCTGCCGGCGCTCGCTATGGCCACGTTGATGCCGATCAGTTCACCGCTGCCGTTGAGCAGCGCGCCGCCGGAGTTGCCGGGGTTGATGGCGGCATCCGTTTGAATCACCGGGAGCGCGATGCTGGCGGTGGCGGCCTGCGAGCCCTGCGACTGGGTGCCGTCCTGGTTCGGAAAGTCGAAGAAGAACGGGTTCTGGTTTTGGCCTTCGTTGGGCGTTGTGGTGTCTGGCGAAGTGGGGGCGGCCGAGCTCGCGACGGTGATGCTGCGATTCAGAGCGCTGACGATGCCGTCGGTGACGGTCCCGGAGAGGCCGAGCGGGGCGCCGATGGCGATGGCGCTGTCACCGACGTTGAGCTCGGAGGAATCGCCCCAGGCAATGGGACTGAGACCACTCGCGTCAGTCAGTTTGATCACAGCGAGGTCGGAGATGGGGTCGGTGCCGACCAGAGTCGCAGCGTAGAGCTTGCCGTCGTTGCTCTTCACCTCGATTTTCACATCGGAGGCTGCGCCGTCGAGGGTGACCACGTGGGTGTTGGTGAGCACGTAGCCGTCGTCGGTGAGAATGACGCCGGAGCCGGTTCCGCCGGCTGAGTTGCTGGAAACGTCGATCGTCACGACGCTCGGCGAGGCCTTGGCCGCGACGGCGGTGATCTGGTTGACGCTCTTGGTGTTGTTCACCACGACGTTGCTCGGGCCGGAGGCCTGGCTAACCGGTACACCGTTGTTTTGGCCGCTTATCATGAGTGCGGTAATGCCGGCACCGGACGAACCGCCAACGAGGGCACCGATGGCGAGGGCGGCGATCAGCGCGACACTACCCTTGCGGCGACCGGGTTCCTTGGACTTGGCGGCGAAGGGCTGGCCGGTATAGGCGTCCGTCGGGTAGGAGTCTGCTGTCGCATAGGCCTGGGGTGCTGCGTTCGGGGCGTAGGCGGAGGACGACGCTGTCGGGGTTTCAATCGGGCGACCGAAGGCATCCGTGGGGTACGAATCTGTGGGGTAGGCAACCGTTGGGTTGGCAGCGGGATAGGTTTCGGCGGGGTTGTTGTCTGCAGGATGGGTCTCGGCGGATGCGTTCACGACGGGCTCCGGTGAAACGGATGCTGCCGGCTGGCTCGGTGCGGCAACGACCGGCACGGCGGGCACGGCGTTGGTCGACGGCGCGGTCGGTGCGGAAGGCGCGGCCGGCGCGTCGGTCGGCGGCACCATCGGTGGTGCGATGGGCGGGGTAGCCTCGCCGGAATCGTTCACGGCAAAAGCTGCGGCATCATCGGACCTGTCAGGGGTGGTGCCGGAATCATTGGTGTTGTCAGTCATCGGGTGCTCCTTCCAAGCGTTGCCAGCTTTGCGCCCAAACCTGAACGTTCGATATGTACACACTGAGAGCATTCAATGATCAAGCCGAGACGTTGCCGGGGCGATAGTTTGGAAACCATGCAGCATTCATCACGGGCCGAACCCGCCCTGACCATTTCTGGCGCCTGGCAACGCACGGCCAGAGGTGCCGGACTACTCGCCGCGGACGGCAGCGTTGCGGCGAGCATCTTCGCCGAGATGAGCGCTCTCGCAGCGCGCACCGGTGCGATCAACCTCGGACAGGGCTTTCCTGATGAGGACGGGCCGGCCGTGGTGCTCGAGGCGGCGCGCCAGGCGATCAGCGACGGAGTCAACCAGTACCCGCCGGGCCGAGGCCAGCCGATTCTGCTCGAGGCGATCGCCCGGCACCAGCAGCGGTTCTACGGACTGACTCTCGACGCGGGCAGCGAAATCCTGGTGACTGCGGGAGCGACCGAGGCTCTCGCCGCGACGATTCTGGCACTGATCGAGCCCGGTGACGAGGTCGTCACCTTCGAGCCCTTTTACGACGCGTATGGCGGTCTGATCGGCCTGGGCGGAGGCATCCATCGCACCGTGCCGTTGCGTGCGCCCGATTTTCAGCCGGACCTGGACGCGCTGCGGGCCGCGGTCACCGACCGCACCCGACTGATCGTCGTGAACGATCCGCACAATCCCACCGGAGCGGTCTTTCCCCGCGAAACCCTCGAGCTGATCGTGGAGCTCGCCCACCAGCACAACGCCATCATCGTCACCGATGAGGTCTACGAACACCTGACCTTTGGCGCGCCGCACATCCCGATCGCGACCCTGCCGGGAGCGTGGGAACGCACGGTCACCATCTCCTCGAGCGGCAAGACGTTCAGCCTGACCGGCTGGAAGGTGGGCTGGCTGAGTGCGCCGGCCGCCATCGTCACGGCGATTCTCGCGGTCAAGCAGTTTCTCACCTACGTGAACGCGGCACCGTTCCAGCCGGCGATCGCCGTGGGGCTCGACCTGCCCGATGCCTACTTCGCCGGAATCGCCGCCGATATGAAGGCCAAACGTGATGTGCTGGCGACCGGGCTGCGGGCGGCGGGGTTTGAGATCAGTGTGCCGCAGGGCTCGTATTTCATCGTGGCGGATGCGACACCGCTCGGCTTCACCGATGGCGCTGAGCTGTGCCGAAAGCTGCCCGGGCTTGCCGGGGTCGTCGCGGTGCCGATAGCCGCGTTCTGTTCCCCCGCCAACCGAGCCGAGTACGCGCCCCTGGTGCGTTTCGCCTACTGCAAGAAGGAGCCCCTGCTCGAGCAGGCCTCGGCCCAGCTGGCGGCACTCTCCCGTGCATAACTCCTGCAAATTCTGCGACAGCGGATTCTGAACGCCGCAATGACGCGGAACTTTCGCTGACGGCGCACGAATTGCAGGAGTTATGCACCCAGCGCGTGAGGGGGGTGACGCGGGGTTACGAGGCTAGAGCGGGGTAGTCGGTGTAGCCCTCGGCACCATCGGCGTAGTAGGTGAGCGGGTTGGGCTCGTTCACCGGCAGGTCATCGCGCCAGCGGCGAAGCAGGTCTGGGTTCGCAATGGCGGCGCGCCCCACGACCACGGCGTCGGCGACGCCGTCGCTCACGAGGGCGATTGCCTCGTCGCGAGCGGTGATGGCACCGAATCCGCTGTTGATCAGGAACACGCCGCCGAAGCGGATACGCAGGTTCTGCACGAATTCTCCGCGCGGGTCGGCGTGCAGCACGCTGAGGTAGGCCAGGCCGAGCGGAGCCAGACCGTCGACGAGGGCACCATAAGTGGCCGCGAGGTCGGCGGCATGCGTTTCGAGGGCATCCTGGATATTGTGTTCCGGTGAGATGCGGAGGCCCACCTTGTCGGCGCCGATCGCCGCGGCAACAGCGGTAGCGACATCGATAACGAACCCGGCGCGTCGTTCAGGCGAGCCGCCGAAATCGTCGTCTCGCACGTTGGAGGCGGGAGACAGGAACTCGTGCAGTAGGTAACCGTTGGCGCCGTGCAGTTCGACGCCGTCGAATCCGGCCGCGATGGCGTTCTGCGAGGCGAGCACGAACTCGGCGATGATGCCGGGCAATTCCTCGGTCGTGAGCGCGTGCGGTACCGGGTATGCCTGCTTGCCGTCGTAGGTGCGGGTACTGCCGTTGATGGCAATCGCACTCGGCGCGACGACGGGGAAGCCGCCGTTTGTGGCCTCGTGGGTGACTCGACCGGCGTGCATGACCTGGGCGACGATGCGACCGCCGGCGGCATGCACCGAGTCGGTGACCGCTTTCCAGCCCGCCAGCTGCTCCGGCTCGACCAGCCCGGGCTGGCCGGGGAAGCCCTGGCCGGCGTGGCTCGGGTAGGTGCCCTCACTCACGATCAGGCCGAGCGAGGCGCGCTGCGTGTAGTGCAGGGCAACCAGGTCGCCGGGCACACCGGACTGGCCGGAGCGGATGCGGGTCAGCGGCGCCATGACGAGACGGTTGGGGAGTTCGAGGTCGCCCAGGTTCAGCGGAGAAAAGAGATTCACGGGCACTTCTTTCACAATCAGCCGGTCGGTCAGACCGGACACGTTCGTTGGGGGGTACCAGGCAGATCCTGGGTACCCGTAGTCGGCAACGGGCTGCAGGCGCGCGATATTCCTGCCTGTCAATTGGCTGGACGGCCGCGGTTAGCGAGAAGGCCAGGCGGGCAATCCGGTTGGTCTGCGGCACCGAACTACTGACATGAGCATCTTGATGTCCCGACCAGCGATCCGAAACCACGCCGCGGCACCGCTCGGCGCCCTGGACTCACCGAAGCCCGGACCACGCCCCAGCCCCCACGTTCCCGCCCGGCCAAAACCGGCACCACCGGCCACCGTGCTCGGCTACAGCCCGTTCCCGCTCGATTCGGATGCCCGCCACTTTGGCCTGACCACGAGCTCCATGCGGCTCAAGGGCGGCACCGTCACGGTTCGGCACGGACGCCGCAGCGCGAGCACGACCGCGACCATCCTGCTGCACGGCGCCGCCGGGTCATGGACCACCTGGACTCCCCTATTGCAGGCCGCCGATGCGACCGCCCGCGACCTGACCGATCTCATCATCCCCGACCTGCCGGGGTGGGGTGACTCACCACTGCCGGCCGACCATTCGACGCTCGGCGTCGAATCGATGGCTGAGCTGGTCGCCGACTTGGCGCGCTCCCTCGGCTACGAACGCTGGAACGTTGTGGGTCATTCCATGGGCGGGTTCATCGCACTGGCGCTGGCGGCGAGCGAAACGCGCGCCACGGCATCCGTCGGCCTGGTCTCGGCGACCTCGTTCTCGATCCAGGACAGTGTTCGTCACCCGCTTCGCCGGTTCTTTCCGCTGCCCGCCTTCTCGGCCCTGTTCCAGACCATGCGGATGCTGCAGCTCGCCGGCCCGCTTGGCCGCAGTCTGGTACGGGCGGTCATGCGCCTCGGCCTGCTGCGTTCCCTGGTCTCTCCGCTGTTTCGCTACGGTCAGGCCGTCGATGCCAGCGTGGTCGCCGCCCTCGGCACCGAGGTACGGCCGGCCGGTTTCGTGCTGGCAGCGACCCGTGCCGGCGCCTACGATACCGCCGCGCACTGGGCGCAGATCAGCTGCCCGGTGCGCTCCGTGCACGGCGACCGGGACGTGTTCGTCACGGCCCAGGACGACGGAAAGCTCCGTTCAGTTGTGCCGCAATGCGTGATCAGCACGATTGGCAGCGCCGGACATTTCGGTCAGGTCGAGCGCCCGCTCGAGGTGCTGCTCCGGCTCGAATTCGCGTCCCCACTCCCGATCGTTTCGACTTCGAGTCAGCTGGGCACTTTCTGAAAACCTTGCGTTTGCCCCCCAAACGGAGGACAGTGGGTAGCAGTACCCGGTTCCCCACCAAAGTGCATACTTCGCTTTCATTCGTTCCGGCTCCCGGCTCTTAGCGAGCGCATCCGATCGCAGCGAAATGGAAGTGGCAATCATGGGTTCTCTCACGTACGACCGTGTCGTCGTGGAATTCGAAGATCGCATGCTGGCACACCTGCAGCTCGTGATCATTCAAAAGCTGCGCCGCGGCGAAAGTTTTCTGTTGTCGTGGCGTGATGCCGCCGTCGTCGGAGACGGCCGGAGCTCAGCCTGGCTGCACCCGGCCATTCCGCTCTATTTCAAGTTTGCCGGCGGGCACGCACCGAGCATCAACCCGAACTGGGTCGCCCAGCTCACCCGCTCAGCCAACAGCTCGCAGGGGCTAGTGGTGACCGCAGAAGAAGGCGCCGCCGTTGACGCCAATGCCAGCCCCAAGGTGGAACCGGCCATCGGCATTCGAGCGGCCGCCCAGACCCGCGCGACCAAGGCCAGCGTCACCGAACGCTGATTCTCGGTGCCGCTCAGCGCGGCACGACGGTGAACCGTCGGAGCGCGAGGGCCGGGTTTATCGCGCGCACGGCGGTCACTCTGGCCGGTGTGAGGAACGCGACGGCGACATCCGCTACCTCGCCGAGGCTGGCCAGCGCAACGCCCATCGGGTCGATGATGAGGCTGCTACCAACGCCGATCGGCGGGGCGTGATCGGCGGCGGCCACAAAAACGGTGTTCTCCAGCGCCCGGGCCGTCAGCAGCGTGCGCCAGTGGTGTTCCTTGAGGGGGCCGCGCACCCACTCGGACGGCACGAGCACGAGGGTGACTCCCGCGTCGACCAGACGACGCGTGACCTCGGGAAAGCGGATGTCGTAGCAGGTCTGCAGCCCCACCCGCAGGCCACCGACGTCGAAGGTCTCGGGGTCGGTCACGGTGCCAGGCAACACCCACTCCGATTCGCGGTCGCCGAAGGCGTCGTACAGGTGCAGCTTGCGGTAGGTCGCCACGCGGTGCCCGGTGTTATCGAGAGCGACGAGGGTGTTCGAGAACCGGGCCGGGTCCACGGTCGTTTCGAGCATGCCGGCCACGACGTGGATGCCGAGTTCGGCGGCGAGCGCGGCCAGTGCGGCCACGAATTCTCCGTCGAGCGGTTCCGCGGCCGACACGAACGACGGACCGAGTTTCGGTTCGAAGAATGCCGAGTACTCGGGAAAAACGACGAGCCGCGCGCCACGACCGGCAGCCGTTTCGGCCAGCTGCCGCATCGTGGCGAGGTTGAGCGCCCGATCTGGCCCCGGGGCGAACTGGGCAACGGCAACGCCGACCGCGTCGGAATCGATCGTTGCGGATTCATACGTTGCGGCGCCTGGAGTCATGGCGAAAGCCTAGCTGGCCGCTCGATCAGGACGCCGATCACGATGCCGATACCGGGGCCGACCCGCGAAAGGTTTGGTCTTCGCAGGCAACTGAGGGGTTTTCGAAGGCTCCCGTTAACTTTTGCTGGGTAGATTCATGGGGTGACCTCTGTTATCGCACCCCACCTCGTGGCCCCCATGGTGCCCGAACGACGCCGGTGGCGACGGCTTTCACCGGTCTGGTCGGCCGGTCTCGTGGGCCTCGTGGCCTTCTTGGTGTCGTTCGCCTGGTCCTGGAAGCCATCGTATTGGGGTGATGAGGCGGCCAGCGTCATGTCGGCCGAACGATCGTTCCCCTCGCTGTTCGGCATGCTCGAGAACGTCGATGCCGTGCACGGCCTGTACTACGTCTTTCTGCACGGCTGGATCGACCTGTTCGGTGCATCCGAGCTCGCCACCAGGCTGCCGAGCGCGATCGCGATCGGCGTCGCGGCGGCGGGAACGGTCGTTCTGGCGCGATTCTTCATGGGGCCTCGGACTGCCATCGCCGGCGGACTGGTCTTTGCGATCATTCCGCGGGTGACCTATATGGGCTCCGAGGCGAGATCCACCGCCATCGCCACGGCTATCGGGGTATGGCTGACCGTGCTTCTCGTGCACGCTGTGCGAAGCAGCTCCGGGAGTCGGCTCCGGCAGCTCCTGCTCTGGGGTTGCTATTCCCTGCTGCTCGCGCTCGGCATCTATGTCTTCCTGTTCCTGGCGCTGCTACTGCCGGTACACGCGGTGGCGGTCCTCGTTCTGGGCCGCCGGCATCCGCTGTGGCAGAGCGTTTTCTTCTGGGTCGGCGCGAGCGCGATCGGGCTGCTGCTGGCCGCTCCGATTGCGCTGGCGGGCTCGGCGCAGCGGGAACAAATCGCATTCATCGGCCGACGCCCCCAGGTCAGCGTGAGCGAAGCGGCCGTGATGCAGTGGTTCGACACCATTCCGGTGGCGATCATGGCCTGGTCGCTCATTATCGTGGCCATGGTCGCGGTATTCCTGCGCCGCCCAGGCACCCGCCGGCCGGCCGGCCGGCCGGGCCGCGCCGGACTCACGATTTTTCTGGCCTGGATGCTGGTGCCGAGCGCGACTCTGCTCATCGGCACGCACCTGATCGCGCCGATGTATTCACTGCGCTACCTCTCGCTCTGCGCCCCGGCGGTGGGCATTGTGATCGCCGTGGGCCTGGCGGCACTGGCCAGCAATTGGTTGCGCGTCGCGAGCGTCCTGGCCCTCGTGGCCGTGATCGTGCCCGCCTATGCGGTGCAGCGCGGTGACTTCGGCAAGAATGAGGGCAGCGACTGGCGCCAGGCAGCCGACATCATCGCCGCCCGGGCAACGCCGGGCGACGGCGTGGTCTTCGACCAGAGCGTGCGCCCGTCACGCCTGCCCCGGCTGGCGATGCATCTCTACCCCGACGCCTTCGCCGGACTGCGCGACGTGACCCTGACCCGCCCGTACGATGACACGACCTGGCTGTGGGACGAGGTCGCACCACTGATCGACGTGCTGCCGGCCGTAGCGAACCTCGACACGGTGTGGCTGCTGCAATACTCGGGGAGTGCAGATTCGCGGAAAGAAACGGATGTCCACACGCTTCAAATCCAGGGTTTCCGCGTCGCCCAGACGACACTGGTCAACCGCACCCGCATCATCGAAATGACGAGGTAACGTCGTGCCAACCAACTCCACCACGCTGGTACTCGTGCCGACCTACAACGAGGCCGAAAACATCGCCTCGATCGTGGATCGACTGCGCTCCAGTGTGCCCGAGGTACACATTTTGGTCGTCGACGACGATTCGCCCGACGGCACCGGCACCCTCGCCGACGCGATCGCGGCGCGGGATTCCAGCGTTCACGTGCTGCACCGCACTGAGAAGACCGGTCTCGGCGCGGCGTACCTCGATGGCTTCGGCTGGGGCCTCGGCCGCGGCTATACCCGGTTGGTGCAGCTCGACGCGGATGGCTCCCACCTGCCGGAGCAGCTCGCCACACTGCTCGATGCCGCCGTCACGGCCGATGTCGTGATGGGCTCACGCTGGGTTCCGGGCGGGGCCATCGAGAATTGGCCGTGGCACCGGCGCGCACTCTCCCGCGGCGGCTCCTGGTATTCCCGTCTGCTGCTGCGGCTACCGCAGCGCGACGCCACCGGCGGTTACCGGGTGTACTCGGCCAGGGCGCTCGAGCGCATGGACCTCTCGAGCGTCGACAGCCTCGGCTATTGCTTTCAGATTGAGATGCTGCTGCACGCGGTGCGTGCCAACCTGCGCGTCGTCGAGGTGCCGATCACCTTCGTCGAGCGGGTGCGCGGCTCGTCGAAGATGAGTCCACGCATCGCCATCGAGGCGATGGCCCGGGTCACTCTGTGGGGCGTGACCGGAATGGGCATCAGCCGGTCCGGCGCGCGGGAGGCCGCCGCGGCCGCACGCGGAGCCTGAATCTGAAACATTTCGGGTGTTTGAGTCAATTTGACTATATGATGGATCCAGCAGTTAAAGTCACACCGACCTTTACGACTGGATCCCCGTGCTGGAGCACCACCTGACCGAGCAGAGTCCGCTCGAACGCGGCAGCGCTCAGGCGACCGTGGCGGTTTCGACCGTGATCTTCGCCCTGCGCACCGACGACGAGTCGGGCCTGAAGACGCTCTGGCTGCCGCTCGTGCGTCGTACCCGCGACCCGCACCGGAATCTCTGGGCGTTGCCCGGCGGATGGCTGCCGGCCGACGAAGAGCTCGCCGCCGCCGCCGGCCGTACCCTGCGCGAAACCACGGACCTGTCCCCGCGCTACCTGGAGCAGTTGTACACGTTCGGCGATATCGACCGCTCCCCCGGCCTTCGCGTGGTCTCGGTCGTGTACTGGGCGCTGGTGCGTTCGGAGGTAGCGGAGCGAGCATCCGTTGGGGAGAACGTGCGCTGGTTTGCCGCCGACCAGTTGCCGCCGTTGGCGTTCGACCACAACCGCATCGTGGAATACGCCCTCTGGCGGCTGCGCACCAAAGTCGAATACGCCCGCATTGCGCACGCCTTTCTCGGTGACACGTTCACCCTCGCCCAGTTGCGCGACGTGCACGAGGCCGTGCTGCAGAAGGCGCTCGACCCGGCCAACTTTCGTCGCTCGATGGAGTCGAGCGGCACCCTGATCAGCACCGATCAGCACGTGGCGGGTGCGCGCCACCGACCCGCGCGGCTCTACCGCTACGACGATCGGGCCAACGAGCACGACCCGCCGGGACCGACCCGCTAACTCCCCCTCACCCCTCTTCATTCTCAAGGAGCACGACCATGACTATTCCCTCGGTCGAGACCACAATTCGTCTCATCGGCACCGGCAAAGCCGCCGGCAGCACGTGCAGTCCCGATCTGGCGACCTCGCCGTGGGAATTCGACGCCGGCACCCCCGGTTACGGCCCCGGCTCGTCGATGGGCGACGTGATTCCAGCCGGATCTCCCCGTCAGGGCGCCCTGCCGGAGCGCTACCGTACGGCCTCGGCCGAAGAGCTCAGTGCCCGCATCGTCGAGGCCAAGAACGTGCTCGGTGACTCGGTCGTGATTCTGGGCCACTTCTACCAGCGCGATGAGGTACTGCGGCACGCCGATTTCGTGGGCGACAGCTTTCAGCTGGCCCAGGCCACGCAGAGCCGCCCCGACGCGGCCGCGATCGTGTTCTGCGGCGTGCACTTCATGGCTGAAACCGCCGACCTGCTCTCCGGCCCCGACCAGGCCGTCATTCTGCCGAACCTGGCCGCCGGCTGCTCGATGGCCGACATGGCCGACATCGACTCGGTCACCGAATGCTGGGAACAGCTCGAAGAGCTCTACGGCACCGAGACGGATGCCTCCGGCCGGGTTCCGGTGATTCCGGTCACCTACATGAATTCCTCCGCCGCGCTCAAGGGCTTCTGCGGCGAGCACGGCGGCATCGTGTGCACCTCGTCGAACGCCAAGGCCGTGCTGGAGTGGGCGTTCGAGCGCGGCCGACGCGTTTTGTTCTTCCCCGACCAGCACCTCGGCCGCAACACCGCCAAGGCTATGGGCGTGCCCCTGGAGCAGATGCCGATGTGGAACCCGACCAAACCGCTCGGCGGCAACACTGCCGATGCGCTTGAGGACGCCCAGGTCGTGCTCTGGCACGGATTCTGCAGCGTACACCGCCGCTTCACCGTGCCGCAGATCGACGCCGCCCGCGCCGAACACCCCGGCGTGCGGGTCTTGGTGCACCCGGAATGCCCGATGGCGGTCGTCGACGCCGCCGACTCGGCCGGATCCACCGACTTCATCGCGAAAGCCATCGCCGCGGCCCCGGCCGGCTCGACCTTTGCCATCGGCACCGAGATCAACCTCGTGAACCGGCTCGCCGCCCAGCACCCCGAACACGAGATTTTCTGCCTCGACCCGGTGATCTGCCCCTGCTCGACCATGTATCGCATCCACGCCGGCTACCTGGCCTGGGTGCTCGAAGCCCTCGTTGGCGGCGGCGAGGCGCCGTCGCAGGTGCTCAATCAGATCACGGTCTCTGCCGATGTCGCCAGTCACGCCCGAGTTGCCCTCGAGCGGATGCTGGCGTCCCGGCCGCCGGTTCTGGTCGGCGCCTGATGTCATCCGTTCTCGTTATCGGCAGCGGACTCGGCGGCCTGCTGGCCGCGGTGCGGGCAACAGATGCCGGGCACCGCGTGGTGCTCGTCACCAAATCCGTACTGCCGGAAAGTAACACCCGGTACGCGCAGGGCGGCATCGCCGCTGCCCTGTTTCGTGACGACTCGGTCGACGCGCACGTGCTCGACACGCTGCGCGCCGGTGCCGGACTGTGCGACCCGGGCGCGGTGCGGGTGCTCTGCGAGGAGGGCCCGGCGCGGGTGCGCGACCTCATCCGGTTCGGCGTGGACTTCGACCGGGACGAATCCGGGGTGGCGCGCGGACTCGAAGCTGCCCACTCGCGCTCCCGGGTCGTGCACGCCGGCGGCGACGCCACCGGCGCTGCCGTTGAGGCTGCGCTCGTCGCGACCGTGCGGCGCCGGGCGGCGATCGAGGTACGGGAACACACCATGCTGGTCGACCTACTGGTCGAAGACAGCGGCGCGGTGAGCGGCGCACGGATATTCGACCCCGACGGCGTGCAGCGCTCACTCGAAGCCGACGCTGTGATTCTCGCCACGGGCGGTGCCGGCGCCCTCTACACGCACACCACCAACCCGCCGGTCGCCACCGGCGACGGTGTGGCGGCGGCGTGGCGGGCCGGGGCATCCGTTACTGATCTGGAGTTCTACCAGTTTCACCCGACCGCCCTCGCCGTGCCGGGCACGCCGCTCGTCTCGGAAGCAGTGCGCGGTGAGGGCGCCGTGCTCAGAAATCAGCTCGGCGAGCGCTTCATGCTGGCCGAGCACCCCGACGCCGAACTCGCCCCACGCGACGTCGTCGCCCGGGCCATCGCCCGCCAGATGGAATGGCAGGGCGGCGCCCCGGTGCTGCTCGACGCCACCGGCCTTGGCCGTGAAAAGCTCGAAACCCGATTCCCCACCATCACGGCCGCCTGCCGTGCCGCCGGCCTGGACTGGGCGGTCGAAGCAATTCCGGTGGCCCCGGCCGCGCACTACTGGATGGGCGGTGTCGAAACGGATGCCTGGGCTCGCACCACCCTGCCCGGCCTGTTCGCCGTCGGCGAGGTCGCCCGAACCGGTGCGCACGGCGCTAACCGGCTTGCCTCCAACTCGTTGCTGGAGGCCGCCGTCTTCGCCGACCGTTCGGTGCGGGCCCTCGACCAGCCCTGGCCCACGCGCACGGAAGGTCACGCCCGCTCGCCGGTCTCTCCCTTCTCACACCATTTCGACCAGGCGACTCGCTCGGCAGATCTCTCCTACGCGTTGGTCGAGCTGGTCGAGACCGCCACAGGATCGTCGTCAGCCGATCCGGCAACTCTGGTCGACCGCCGAACACTCCAGCAACTCCTCTGGGACTACGCCGGAGTACACCGCTCCGGCGCGGGCCTGGCCGCAGCCGCCGCCAACCTTGCCGAGTGGACAGCCCCCGACCCCGCCAGCACCGCGGTCGCCGCCCTCGAAGACCGCAACCTGCTCGACCTCGCCCGCCTGCTCGTGACCGCAGCCCTCGCGCGCGAGGAATCGCGCGGCGCACACTACCGCTCAGACTTCGCCGAGACCCGGCCCGAATTGGCCCGCTCAGTCTCGCAAGCACGCAGCTCCCAGCCACGCCCGCAATCACTCGAACTCGTTCCGGCCCAGGAGGCCATCGCATGCTGAGCAATCACTCCATCAACGTTGTCGTGCAGGCCGCTCTCGACGAAGACGCTCCCTGGGGCGACCTCACTTCGGCCGTGCTCATCCCCGAGGATGCCGTCGCGACTGCCAGGCTCGAAGCCCGCGAGCCCGGCGTGTACAGCGGCAGTGCCGTGTTCGCCGCCGCTTTCGCCCTCACCGACCCCCGTATCGAGGTGCGCCACTTCGTCGCCGACGGTGACCGCTTCTCCCAGGGCGAAACACTGGCCGAGGTGACCGGCCCGGCCCGGGGTATCCTGCAGGCTGAACGTATCGGTCTCAACTTCGTGCAGCGGATGAGCGGAATCGCCACGCTGACCGCCCGGTACGTCGCCGAGACGGCCGGCACCACGGCTCGCATTGTCGACACCCGCAAGACCACGCCGGGCCTCCGCGCAGTGGAACGCGCGGCCGTGCGAGATGGCGGCGGCCACAACCACCGGTTCAGCCTGTCCGACACGGTGATGGCCAAGGACAACCACCTCGCTATCCTCGCCGCCGGGCCGCTCGGTCTCACCGAAGCGCTGCGCGAGGTGCGCGCAAAGCTTTCGCACACCACCCACTTCGAGGTGGAAGTCGACCGCCTCGACCAGATCGAAGACGTATTGGTGGCCGGCATCGACACGATCATGCTCGACAACTTCAGCCCGGAGGACCTGCGTACCGGTGTCACGCAGGTCGCCGGTCGCGCCATCGTCGAGGCCAGTGGCGGCGTGTCGCTGGAGACCGTGCGTGACATTGCGGAATCCGGCGTCGATGTCATCTCGGTCGGAGCGCTCACGCACAGCGTGCACTCGCTCGACCTCGGCCTCGACGTGGCCATTCGGGTGAACACGCCGGCTGGGTTTGCTCTCTGACCCATGATTTACCTGGATAACGCCGCGACGACCCCGGTGCGCCGAGAGGCCCTCGAGGCCATGTGGCCGCATCTCACAAGCGGTTTCGGCAACCCGTCGAGCCACCACCAGGTCGGTGAGGCGGCCGCTGCCGCGCTGCTGGACGCGCGCCGCAGCATCGCCCGCTCGCTGGGCTGCCGGCCCGGCGAGGTCGTGTTCACGAGCGGCGGCACCGAAGGCGGCAATCTCGCGATCAAGGGGATTGCCCTCGGCAACCCGCGCGGCCGCCACGTGGTGACCACCCCGATCGAGCACGAGGCCGTGCTCGACTCCTGCGACTACCTGCGGCGGCTGCACGGTTTCGAAATCACGCTGCTGCCAGTAGATGCCGCGGGCCGCGTCGACCCCGCCGACCTGGCCCGCACGCTCCGCCCCGACACGACCCTGGTCTCGGTGCACTACGCCAACAACGAGGTCGGTACCGTGCAGCCTCTCAAGGAGCTGGCTGCAGTGGCCCACGCGCAGGGTGTGCCCTTTCACACCGACGCCGTGCAGGCCGGCGGTTGGCTCGACCTCAACGTGACCGGACTCGGCGTGGACGCACTGAGTCTCTCCGGCCATAAACTCGGCGCTCCCCCCGGCATCGGCGCGGTGTTTCTACGCGGTCGCCTGGCGATTGAACCGCTGCTGCACGGTGGCGGCCAGGAGCGCGGCAAACGCAGCGGCACCGAGAACGTCGCCGGAGCGGTCGCCCTCGCCGTCGCGCTGCGGCTCGCCGTCGCGGACCGCGCCGAAGCCGCCGCCCGCACCAGCACTCTTCGCGACGAGTTCATCAGCACCGTGCTGCGCGATACCCCCTCCGCCCGGCTCACCGGCCATCCCACGGAACGCCTGCCGGGCACGGCGTCGTTCGTATTCCCGGGCACGAGCGGCGAGGCTGTGTTGCTCGAGCTCGAACAGCGCGGCATTGTCTGTTCGAGTGGGTCCGCCTGCGCGGCCGGCAGCAGCGAGCCCTCGCACGTTCTCACCGCCATGGGCTTCGCGGGCGACGTGGCGTTAACCGCGGTCCGTTTCACGCTGGGCGCTGGCACGAGCGCGGCGGAGGCGGAAGAGGCGGCGGCATCCGTTCGCGGCTCGATTTCAGCGGTCGCCAGCCTCGGTGCTTGACCGGACCCTGACATACGTCGCTATGACCTGATAATGTCATGACAACTAGCCAAAGCTCTTGGCTTGTCAGTGAGGTGTCAGGTGAGCGCGCAGGAAGAAAACGTCCTCCCTATGGGAATGTTCATGGATTTGCAACGATCCGGGCCGATTCCCCTGTACTTTCAGGTTTCACAGCGCATCGAAAAGGCCATCCTGAGCGGTGAACTGCCCGCCGGGTCACGGCTCGAGAACGAGGTCGCGCTCGGCCAGCGACTGGGCCTCAGTCGGCCCACCGTGCGCCGCGCCATCCAGGAAATCGTCGACAAGGGTCTGCTCGTGCGTCGCCGCGGCATCGGTACCCAGGTCGTGCACGGCCAGGTCACCCGCAAAGTCGAACTGACCAGCCTCTACGACGACCTCACCAACACGCACAAAGTGCCGTCCACCCACCTGCTCACCTTGGAAACCCAGGGAGCGGATGCCAAGACCGCCGAACGCCTCGGGGTGCAGGAAGACAGCCCGACCCTGCACATTCGTCGCGTTCGACTCGCGGACGACGTGCCGGTAGCCGTCATGGAGAACTGGCTTCCCGCGGAGTTCATCGGCATCGAACCCAATGAACTCGTCGCCCACGGCCTGTACCAGGTGCTGCGTTCACGCGGCGTGACGATGCGGGTGGCCCGCCAGCACATCGGCGCCCGCAAGTCCACCGCCGACGAGTCAGCCCTACTGGAGATCGAGAAGAACTCGGCACTGCTCACGATGGACCGCACGGCCTTCGACAATTCGGGCCGTGCCGTCGAGTTCGGGCAGCACTGCTACCGCCCAGACCTCTACTCCTTCGAAGTGACTCTGGTCGAAAAGTAGCAATCCTGCCAAGACCACTACAAAAGTCTGGCCGCCTGCCCCGAGGGGGCGGACGGCCAGACTTTTTCCTGCGCCGGACAGTCAGGCGCGAGCGAGCTCGTGCGCCAGAGCGTCGAGCTCTGCTCCCCCGGCCATAAGCTTGGTCATCTCTTCAATCGTGATCTCGCTCTTCTTGAAGTCCCCCAGGCTGGTTCCGCGTTTGAGCAGCAGAAACCGGTCGCCGACGGGATAGGCGTGGTGCGGGTTGTGCGTGATGAAGACCACGCCGAGACCACGATCGCGCGCCTGGGCGATGTATTTCAGCACAACGCCGGCCTGCTTGACGCCCAGAGCCGAGGTCGGCTCGTCGAGGATAACGACCTTCGCGCCAAAGTACACGGCTCGGGCGATGGCCACCGACTGGCGCTCACCACCCGACAGGGTACCGATGGGCTGGTCCACGTCGCGCAGGTCGATGCCCATCTTGGCCAGCTCTTCCTTGGTTATCCGGCGCATCCCCTTGACGTCCAGCTGCCTGAACGGGCCGAACCCGCGGGTCAGCTCGGAGCCGAGAAAGAAGTTGCGCCAGACCGGCATCAGCGGAACGACGGCCAGGTCCTGATAGACCGTCGCGATGCCCAGATCCAGGGCTTCACGCGGGCTGCCGAAGGTGCGCTCGACCCCGTAAGCGAGGAGCTTGCCGTGGGTGTGCGCGTGGGCCCCGGACAGAATCTTGATGAACGTGGATTTGCCGGCACCGTTGTCCCCCAGAACGCAGAGGACCTCACCGACACCGACCGAGGCCGACACACCCTGCAGCGCCAGAATGGAACCATAGGTCTTGCCGATGTCCCGAACTTCAAGAATGGGCGGGGCTGCGGATGCCTGTGCGTCTGTCATGAGCGAACTCCTGCCTGGCGGCGTACATAAAGGTTGACGAGCACGGCCAGCAGCAGCATGCCACCGAGGAACGCTTTGAGCCAGTTGTTGTCCCACTGCGCGAACACGATTCCCTGCAAGGTCATGCCGTAGATCAGGGCGCCCAGAGCGGCACCGATTGCCGATCCGTAGCCGCCGGTCAGCAGACATCCGCCGACGACAGCGCAGATGATGTAGATGAACTCCTGTCCGATGCCGGTCGTGGCCTGCACCGTTGACACGTCGAACAGCTGAAGCATGCCGACGAGCCAGCCAGCGCCAGCGGTGGTCATGAACAGGCCCATTTTGACCTTCATGACCGGCACGCCCACCTGGCGCGAGCTGGTGATCTGCCCGCCGACCGCGAAGATCCAGTTTCCCGAGCGGGTCCGAAGCAGAATCCAGGTGGCCAGTGCGGTTATGGCGATCCACCAGACGATGGAGATTTTCACGTCCATGCCAAACAGTGCGAACGAGGAACCGAAGAAGACCTTGACGGCATCGAAGCCGGGCACGGCACTCATGCCCTGAATGGACACCGTACCGGTGATGATCTTGGTGACCGCCAGGTTCACCCCCTGCAGAATGAAGAAGGTGGCGAGGGTGACGATGAAGCTCGGCAGCCCGGTCTTCATGACCACGAAGGCGTTCGCCGCACCGATTGCCAGTGCAATCGCCAGGGCGATCACGAGGGCGAGCCAGATGTTGACGCCCCACTCGGTCGTGACGATTCCGACGATGAGTCCGGTTGTACCGACCATGGCCCCGGCGGAGAGGTCGAACTCCCCGCCGATCATGAGCAGGGCCACGGCGACGGCCATGATGCCGAACAGTGATGCCGAGTAGAGCCAGGTGGCCACACCGGCCGGCGTCAGAAACGCCGTCGTCGAGACCGAGAAGAAGATGAAGATGGCGAGGGCGGCCACCGCCGCGCCGACCTCGGGTCGACGCAGCAGCGTTATGATCAGACCGGCTGGCTTGATCCTTTCATCGGTCACCGCGGGTGCGGTGGTGGTCATCGCGTTCCATTCTTCGCGAACTTCGCGACCTGCTCCGCGTTGTCCTTGGTGACGAAGCCGGGGCCGGAGTACACGGGCAGGCCGCCACCGACGACATCGCCGTTGCGAGCCTGGAGGGTGAGGAAGGTCACGGGCAGGTAGCCCTGGGAGTAGGGCTGCTGGTCGACGGCGAACAGGATCTTGCCGTCGAGGATCAGCTGGGTGACGTCGGAGGACACGTCGAAGGTCGCGAGTTTCGCCGAACTGGCGGCTTCTTCGATCGCCTGGCTGGCCGCTACAGCAATGCCGGGGTTCAGGGTGAGCACGCCATCGATGGACGGGTCGGCGAGCAGGCTGCTCTTGATCGTGTTCTGGGCGTCGGCGACGTTCGCGACGTCGACCTGAACGTTGGTGACCGTGCCTCCGAGGGTGTCGGCCGCTCCCTTGCAACGTTCTTCCAGTCCGCTGTTGCCAGCCTCATGAATGACGCAGATGACGTTGCTGACACCAGCGTTCGCCAGCTGCTCTCCCGCACCCTGACCAGCGATGAACTCACTCTGGCCGACGTGGGTCTGAGCACCGAATGCCTTGGACTGCTCGAGGCCGGAGTTGATCGTGATCACCGGGATGCCGGCGGCAACGGCCTTTTCGATGGCGTTCTTGACTCCGTCCGGGTTGGCCATCGAGACGATCAGTCCGTCGGGATGGGTCGCAACGGCGGCGTCGATGAGCTGGCTCTGTTTCACCGGGTCGCCATCACCCTGGTAGGTGACAGTGGCACCGAGATCCTTGCCGGCCTGCTCGGCGCCGCTTTTGACGACGTCCCAGAAGGTATCTCCCGGGGAGCCATGGGTTACGACTGCGATCGTGACCTGGTCGCCCGAGGCCGCAGCGTCGGTGGTGGCTGCCGTGTTCGTGGTGGACGTGCAACCGGTGAGGGCGAGCGGCAGGACGACGAGCGCCGCCATCCAGCGAGATTTGAGCTTCATGAGTGGATCCTCCATTGGATACATTGTGACTGAGGCGGTGCCGTGTGTGGTGCGGATGGTGCTGTCGGTCGTGAAGAGTCTTAGGGAGTCGCCAAACCGGCGATGAAGTCGATGCTGGTGCGCACATCCGCGAATGGGCCCTGGCCCTCTGCCGGGTTCTCGGTCAGGATCGTGTCCTGCTCGAGCACGTAATAGCCCGCATAGCCCGCTGCTTCCAGAGACCGAACGATCGTTGCAATGTCGATATCGCCGGTACCGAGCGGGGTGTACATGCCCAGACCCACACCGTCGGTGTAGCTGAGCTCCTTGCGCTGCACCTTCTCGGCCAGATCGCGGCGCACGTCTTTGAGGTGCACGTGGGTGATCCGAGCGGCGTTGTTGTTGGCCAGTGCGACCGGGTCGGTACCCCCGATCAACAGATGTCCGGTGTCGAGGCAGAGCCCGATCCTGGAACCGCTCAGCACGCGCTCGACATCAGCGCTCGATTCGATCATCGTTCCGACATGGGGGTGGATGGATGCCACCACGCCCCGCGCGGCCGCCGTCTGCACCAGGCGGTCGAGGTTGGTCAGGAGCGTTTTCCACTCCGGCTCGCTCAGCGTCGGGCGGGAGTCGTAGCCGACCTGGCCGGTGTCGGCTGAGAGAACGAGCCGGGAAGCCCCGGCTGCCAGAAACGAGTCGAGTTCGGCTTCGATTACCGGAACGGGGTCGCTGCCGGCGTCATGAAGCACAATCGGCACGAATCCTCCGACGGCTTTCAGCCCGGCATCCGCCAAGATCGCAGCTTTATCGCTCGGACTCACCGGCAGGAAACCTTCGGGACCGAACTCGGTGGCCACGACGCCCAACTCGCGCATCTCACCGAGCACACGCTCGGGTGTGAGCTGAAACCCCCAACCGGGAACCTCGCAGACGCCCCAGGAAATGGGTGCGGCAGCAATGCGGCTCAGCAGACTCATCTCGGCCACGGTCACCGCTTGACTTCGTCGAGGCGCACGGGGCGTCCCTCGGCACGGGACAGCTCGGCGGCCTCGGCTATGTAGAGCGCTTCGAGGGCGTCCCGAGGAGTGCACGGGCTCACGGTCTCGCCGGCAGCGACGGTGACGAATCGGGCCAGTTCCGCAGCGTAGGCAGGAGCGAACCGCTCCTGGAAATTGGGCCAGGCAGACTCGGTGGGAAAGCTGACGCCCGGTTCGGCACTGGTCAGCGGAACGCGATCGTCGAGTCCAACGGACCGGTTCCCGAGGCTTCCGGCCAGTTCCATGCGCACGTCGTAGCCGGCGCCGTTGTAACGCGAACCCTGAACGGTGACCAGGGTTCCGTCATCGAGGGTGAGCAGGGCTGCGGATTCGTCCACGTCGCCGGCCTCGCCGAAGAAGGACGCTCCACGGTTCGCACCGGTAGCGAAGACCGTAGCCACCTCGCGGCCGGTGACCCAACGCAGAATGTCGAAGTCATGGATGTGGCAGTCGCGGTAGATTCCCCCGCTGGTCGGAATGTACTCGGCCGGAGGCGGCGTCGGATCGAAGGTCAGCACGTGCAGGCGGCGCAGTTCGCCGATCTCACCGTTCTCCAGCGCCCGCTTGGCCTCCGTGTAGCCAGCGTCGAAGCGGCGCTGGAACCCGATCTGTACGGGAACGTCGTGACGCTCGACCTCTTCGACGAGCGCGATGCTCGAGCTGAGGTTCTCGGCGAGGGGTTTCTCGCAGAAGGTCGGGATACCCGCTCGCACGGCCCGCACAATGAGCTCGGCGTGGGCCGAGGTCGGTGCGGCAATCACGATGCCGTCCGGCTTCGAGGCGAAGGCCTCGTCGATGGTGGCAGACGCGGAGCCAACCGAAGCTGCCGCGGCCGCAGCGCGGGCCGGATCGAGATCAGCGATCAGGAGGTCGGTGACGCCGGCCTGCGCCTTCAGCGTGCCGACGTGAGAGAGCCCGATCCTGCCGGCACCCAAAACTACGAATCGCACTTTATTGCCTCCACATTGAGTTTGTTTTAATGTCCTGATGTTGTTGCTTTTGACCAGGGTATAGGGTTGATAACCAGTCGTCAAGAGTTTGTCTTGACATACTGACAAATTTATTCTGACGCAGGTTAGGCGCCTAAGTACGGGCGCTGATTTTCACGCTGCGCCACGTAGTCAATCCGCGCCTGCGTCGTGCTCTCGAGGTCCGATACTTCGGCCACCGGAACGTCCCACCAGCTCTCCGTATCGGGTGAAAACAGCAGGGGATCGCTGTTGATGTGAATCAGGGTGGCCGTGCTGGACGCTTTCGCCGTGGCCACGGCCGCAGCCAGGTCGGCGATGACGTTCACCCCGGGCTCCACCCTGATCACGGCTATCCCCAGACTTGCCGCGTTGGCTGCAAGGTCGATCGGCAGCGTCGCATCCGTTTCAAAGTTATTGTGAGCCTTGTCTTGAAAACGATACTGCGTGCCATACCGCTGTGAGCCCACCGTGTCGCTCAGATGCCCGATGGAGGCGTAGCCGTGATTTTGCACCAGCACGATGATGAATTTGAGCCCCTCAGCCACGGCCGACACGATCTCCGTGTGCATCATGAGATAGGAGCCGTCGCCGACCATGACGATCGAGTCGCGGTCGGGGGCAGCCCGGCGCACGCCGATGCCTCCGGCAATCTCGTAGCCCATGCAGGAGAAGCCATATTCAACGTGGTAACCCAGTTCGTCGCGCACCCGCCAGAGCTTGTGCAGGTCTCCGGGCAGTGAACCGGCGGCGCAGACGACCACGTCGCGCGGGTCAGAGGCCTGCTGCACGGCACCGATAATCTCCGACTGGGCTGGCAACGGCCGACCGCTCGGGGCGATGGCCGCGTCGACAACCGCGTTCCACTCCGCCTTCTCCAAACGGATGCGTTCGGCGAATTCAGCATCGACCTGGTACCGCTCAAGACCCTCGGTCAGTTCCAACAGGGCCTCACGGGCATCCGCTACCACCGCGATGGCTGCGCCATGCTTGATCGCGTCGAAGGATGCCACGTTGATGTTGATGAAGCGCACGCCCGGGTGCTGGAACGTGGTGCGACTGCCGGTCGTGAAGTCACTGTATCGAGTGCCGATTCCGATGATCAGGTCAGCGTTCCGGGCGATTCGGTTGGCCGCGGTCGTTCCGGTAGCGCCCACGGCGCCGAGGCTTTGCGGGTGGTCCCACAGCAGCGATCCGACACCGGCCTGCGACGTGCCCACCGGAATGCCGGTCAGTTCAACCAAGGCGGCGAGCTCAGCGGCAGCGTCGGAGTAGATGACGCCGCCGCCCGCGACTATCAGGGGCCGCTTTGCCTCACGGATGGCGCGCACCACCTTGTCGATAACGCCCCGATCCGGCCGGGGGCGACGGATGTGCCACTCACGATCGGCCAGGAACTCCAACGGCACATCGAGCGCTTGCGCCTGGACATCTTCGGGAAGACACAGGGTCACCGCGCCGGTTTCAACCGGGTCCGTGAGCACCCGCATCGCGCCGATGGCAGCAGAGAAGAGCTGTTCGGGGCGCTGCACCCTGTCGAAGAAGCGCGACAGCGGCTTGAAGGCATCGTTCACGCTGATGCTGGCGTCGTTGGGCAGTTCCAACTGCTGCAGCACCGGGTCGGCCACCCGGGTGGCGAAGGTGTCAGAGGGAAGCAGGAGCACGGGCAGGCGGTTGATTGTGGCGAGGGCGGCACCGGTGAGCATGTTGGTGGCACCGGGCCCGACCGAGGCGGTGCAGGCAAAGGTCGACCGACGCCGCCGCATCCGTGCGAAAGCCACCGATTCGTGCACCATTCCCTGCTCGTTGCGCGCCTGGTGATACGGCATGAGCGTCGGGTCCTCAAGCGAGAGCTGCTTGAGAGCCTGACCGATGCCGGCGACGTTTCCGTGACCGAAGATGCCGAAGGTGCCCGCGATGGTGCGCTCGCGCACGGCGCCGTCGACCGTGAACTGGTGGGCGAGGAACTCGATGAGGGCCTGGCTGACTGTCATGCGACGAGTAGTCACTACGTTGTGTCCTTTCGGGGAAAAGTTATGCCGTGTAGGGAAGCCGGGAATCGAACGCCTGGCCGACCCAGGTATCGCGAATCCAACCGTGCGCCGGATCGTCGCTGATGCGCCATGAGCGGTCGGGATCCGGCCCGGCCATCACGTTGAGGTAGTAGAGGTCGTAGCCGGGAGCCGCAACGCAGGGGCCATGCCAGCCGAAGGGCACGAGGGCCACGTCGCCCGTGTGCACCTCCGCCATGATGTCGATGTCGCCGGCCTCGGATGAATACGTGCGCATGAGGCCGAACGGGTTCGCCGTCTCCGGCGCGCTCTGGCCGCGGGTGACGGCGCTCTCGAAGTAGTAGATCTCCTCAAGCTGCGACTCGACGCCGGCTGTATATTCGTCGTGCTTGTGCGGCGGGTAACTCGACCAGTTCTCGGCCGGGGTGATCACCTCGCACACGATCAACCGGTCGGCCGCGAGGCTGGCCGGCGTGCCGAAGTTGTGCACCTGCCGGCTCGACCGGCCGGCTCCGCGCAACTCGATCGGCACATCCGCTTGCGGAATATAGGCCACCGGCAGTTCCCGGTCGGTCGGCGCTTCGGCCACGGCCACCCGGCCGGCGCCGTCGATCGAAACGACGGCACCGGTGGGTAGGTAAAGGGTGTCGGTGGGGCCGTGAAAAACGGATGCCCGACCCGCGAGCGCCTGCACGCGCTCCTCGGTCTCCCCCGCGAGGGTGTACCGCACCGTGAACGACCCGGCGAGGGGCACCACGATGCGTTCGACCGCCTCGGCGTTCAGCGAGACGGTGTCGCCCGCTGCCAGGGCTGCGACGCGAATGCCGGTGTAGCGCCATCCGCTAATGGTTCGGTCGACGACCGACTCCCAACCGTCACGCTCCAGGGACCCCTGGGCATAGAACCAGTCAGCGGACGGCGTTGTCATGGCGTGGCCTAGGCGTTCTGCGGGAAGCCGAGGTTAATGCCGCCGTGGCTCGGGTCGAGCCAGCGGCTGGTGATAGCTTTGCCGCGGGTGAAGAAGTGCACGCCCTCGACGCCGTGGGCCTTGGTGTCGCCGAAGAGCGAGTTCTTCCAGCCGCCGAAGGAAAAGTACGACACGGGCACGGGAATGGGAACGTTGATGCCGATCATACCCACCTCGATCTCGTTCTGAAAACGCCGGGCGGCGCCGCCGTCATTGGTGAAGATGGCGGTTCCGTTGCCGAATGCCCCGGAGTTGATCAGGTCAACGCCCTCGTCGTAGCTTGCCACGCGCACCACCGGCAGTACCGGTCCGAAGATCTCCTCCGTGTAGGCCTTGGAGGTCACCGGCAGGGCGTCAATCAGGGTCGGGCCGAGCCAGAATCCGTTCGGGTCTCCGTCAACTTCGATGCCGCGGCCGTCGACGACGATGGCGGCGCCGTCCTGCGCGGCGATCTCGATGTAGCTCGCAACCTTGTCGCGGTGCACCTCGGTGACCAGCGGTCCCATGTCGCAGGATCTGCGGCCATCGCCCACGGTGAGGGTCTTCATCCGGCTGACGATCTTCTCGATCAGGGCGTCGGCGACGGGTTCGACCGCGACGACCACGCTGATGGCCATGCAGCGCTCCCCCGCGCTGCCGAAGCCCGCGTTGATGGCGGAGTCGGCGACCAGGTCGAGGTCAGCGTCGGGCAGCACGAGCATGTGGTTCTTGGCGCCGCCGAGGGCCTGCACGCGCTTGCCGTTGCGGGTGCCGGTTTCGTAGACGTACTGGGCGATGGGGGTGGAGCCCACGAAGGAGATGGGCTTCACGTCGGGGTGCTCGAGCAGGCCGTCGACGGATTCCTTGTCGCCCTGCAGCACGGTGAATACGCCGTCGGGAAGGCCGGCTTCCTTGAGCAGCTTCGCCATCCAGATGGCAGCGCTCGGGTCTTTCTCACTCGGCTTCAGGATGACGGAGTTGCCGGCCGCGAGGGCCAGCGGGAAGAACCACATCGGCACCATGGCCGGAAAGTTGAACGGGCTGATCACGGCAACGACGCCGAGCGCCTGGCGGGTCGAATAGACATCCACGCCGGTGGACACGTTTTCGGAGTAGTCACCCTTGAGCAGGTGCGGAATGCCGGTGGCGAATTCCACGACCTCCTGGCCGCGGGAGATCTCGCCGAGGGCATCGGAGAGAACCTTGCCGTGTTCACTCGTGATGATCTCGGCCATCTCGCCCTTTCGGGCGTTCAGCAGCTCCCGAAAGCTGAACAGGATCTGCTGGCGCTTGGCGATCGACAGGTCGCGCCAGGCCGGGAAGGCTGCCTTGGCGCTCGCAATGGCAGCCGCGATCTCGGCCTGGTTGGCCAGCGGCACGTTCTTGCTGACAGTGCCGAGCGCGGGGTCGTAGACCGGCGCGGTTCGGCCGGACATTCCCGCCTGCTCTTTTCCGTCAATCCAGTGCGCGACGAGGGCCAGATCCGTGGTGTTTGCGGGCATGGTGATCTTCTTTCTACTTCGAGTGGATGAAAGTTTCAGGCGCCGTGCACGAGGGCAGCGGCGGTGTCGATGGCTGACTCGACATTGCCGTCGTGCGGGTACAGCAGGCTGCGGCCGACGACGAGTCCGCGCACTCCGGGAAGCTCGAGGGCGTGACGCCAGGATTCGAACGTTTCGGTCTGATCGCCAACCGGGTCACCACCCAGCAGCAGGGTCGGCAGGGTGGTCGCGGCCATGACGCGGTCCATATCGGGCACGACGGGGAGCTTGAGCCAGGAATAGGCGCTGGAGTTTCCGAGACCTTCCGCGATCGCGATCGAGAGGATCACGGCATCCGTTGTGAGATCGTTTTTGACCCGACCGTTGACCCAGCTGCTCATGAACGGTTCCAGCATGATCGGCAGACCGGCCGCGGCGGCCTCGCTCACGGCCAGCGCTGTCGCCTCGAGGGTGGCCAGCGATCCGGCGTCTTCGAGGTTGATGCGCACGAGGTTCTTGGCGAAGTCCAGTCGGTCGCGCTTGATGCGGTCGACGTCGTAAGCCGTGTAGCGGTCATCCATCTCGAACGAGGAACCCCAGAGCCCGCCGCGGTTCATCGACCCCACGACGATCTTGTCGTCGAGCAGTCCGAGCAGGGCGAGGTCGTCGATGATGTCGGGGGTACCCAGCACGCCGTCCACGCCGGGGCGACAGAGTGCGGCGGCCAGGCTTTCGAGCAGGTCGTAGCGGTTGGCCATGGCGGTGGCGTCGTTGCGCACGCCGAGGGCGCCGCGAGCGCGGTGGTCGGCGGCGACGATGAACAGTCGACCGTCATCGCGAATCAGCTCCCGCCGGGTACGGCTGGCGAGGATCTCGCCGATCCGCTCGGGGTGTTGCGCGCGGGCATCGCGCAGCGCATCGAAGTCCAGCGTGGTCATGCGCTCACACCGGCCAGAATCTGCTCGACCTCGCTCGTGGTGGGCATGGCCGTCGAGCATTCACGGCGGCCGGCCACAATGGCGCCGGCCACGTTGGCGAATTGCAGAATACGGCGCAGCGGCCAGTCCTGCAGCAGTCCGTAGCAGAGTGCCCCGCCGAAGCTGTCGCCGGCGCCGAGCCCGTCCACGACATCGACGAAGTATGGGGGCACCTCGACGGTATCGGTGCGGGTCTTCGCGAGCACGCCCTTGGGGCCTTGCTTTACGATGGCCAGTTCCACGCCGCGTTCCAGCAGGGCATCGGCGGCACGTGAAGGCTCGGTCTCGCCGACGGCGATCTCGCACTCCTCCTTGTTGCCGACGGCGACGGTCACCTGGTCGAGGGCAAGTGCCACCTGGGCGCTCGCCTCGTCGGGCGAGGCCCAGAACATGGGGCGGTAGTCGAGGTCGAGAATCGTCAGCGGGCTGCGGCCGCGGGCGCGCCAGGCCGCGAAGTGTGCGGATCGGCTGGGCTCGTCGCTCAGACCGGTCACGGTCGCCCAGTAGATGCGCGCGTTCGCAATGGCCTCGAGGTCGAGTTCGTCGCCGTTGATGACGAGGTCGGGGGCTTTGGGAGCCCGATAGAAGTAGAGCGGAAAGTCGTCGGGCGGAAAGATCTCGCAGAACACGACGGGCGTGTTGAGGTCTGGGACCCCCGAGACGAATTCGTCGCTGACACCGAGGCGCACCAGTTCCTGGTGCACGTAGTTGCCGAAAGGGTCGTTGCCCGTGCGGGTGATCACGGCCGAGTTCAGACCGTGGCGCGCAGCGGCGACCGCAACGTTGGTGGCGCTGCCACCGAGGTACTTGCCGAAGGTCGAGACATCTTCGAGGCCGACGCCATCTTGCAGCGGATAGATGTCTACGCTGACGCGACCAATGGTCAGCACATCGTGCGGGGTTCGCGGTGTTGTCGTCATACTCCGATGAGCAACTTTCTGAGCTAGGAGTGGTCGGCCTGTCGCCGTTCCTCCACAGTAGCGCCCATTACGTTTAATGTCATGACATATTCACAATAAGTTTTTTCAGAGCCAGCGCGGAGCCGCCGGAACCGGTGACTCACCGCAGGAAATGCCCCGGGTCGTTCGCCCGGTCGCCCAGCCAGTGAGGTCGGCGAGGCTCCCGGAGACAACGCTCGCAGCATCGTCATCGCCAATGGTTGTCGCGTATGGTGCAGCAACGACTAAACGGATGCTGCTCGCCGGCCAGGACCCGGCCACGTCACCCAACGTGCGCCGCAGCATCCGCTCGGGAAGGGCATCGAACCCCGCGCCGACGTTGAGGTCGACGCCGTGCACCCAGAGTTCGCGGGTGCGCATCCAGAGCGTAGCGGATGCCGGCACCACGCGACCCTGCCCGCCGCGCACCTTGGCCGACCAGCTCGCCGCGGGCAGGGCCAGCCAGGCGCTCGTGAGGGTTGCGGCTTCGCTGTGGAACAGCGCGCGCAGCGAATTCGGGGCCAGAAGCGCGGTCTCCGCAATATCGCGGTCGCGCACCTCACGCGACTCGTACATCGGGTTCTCGACACCGGTCGCCGCCCAGTTTACGAGGCGGCCGACGGCGAGAGCATTCTGGGCCAGGTGCGCCACGACGTGGCGCCGGGTCCAGCCGGGGAGCAGCGACTCGCCGTCGAGATCGACATCGGAGAGGGTGTCGAGAAAGTCGGCCACAACGTGGTGGCTGCCCGCGCATCGTCCAGCTCGGTATCGATCGACATGGTCGCGTCATTGCTCATGACGACAACGCTACGGCACCCCGCGGGCACGAACTGCATGCACGAAAAAGCCCCCGGAACCAAGGGTTCCGGGGGCATCTGTTGCGGGGGCAGGATTTGAACCTACGACCTCTGGGTTATGAGCCCAGCGAGCTACCGAACTGCTCCACCCCGCGCCGCTGACCGTTTCTATGCGGTCATTCTTCGAAAAAAGCCTAGTCAGATCGGGTTTCCTCGATCCAGCTGTTTGCGTTGGTGATTTTAGTTTAGCTCACTCTTCGGTACACCTCGACCCAGCTCGATCCCGTTTGGGACGCTATCGCGCCGAGTTTTCGCCGACCTTTCAAGTCTCGCTAGAGGAACGATCTTCGCCCGCGATTGTCACGCAACTGGAGGGGGAAGGGTCCACTCTTGGCCGGAGCGATTGCAGCGACACTTTGCCTTGCCTCGCTCTCGGCAAGACGTCGATCGCGATTTTACGCGAACATCGCAATCCTCAAGGTCGTCACGCGCCCAAAGAAGGACCCGCAGTACAAGCTCGTCCGGCCCAAACGGGGTATACAGCGCGCCTTACGTGCACTGCTAGCCTGTCGTTCGTTGGGAATGGCAATCGTGGGGATGCGACATGACGCGGCCGGGGGGCTCTATCGCCTCGTCGACGCCGCCTATCAAAAGCGATCCATCGCCGTCTCGTCAAATTTGCACCCTTCCGGGTTCGACGAGCTCATGCCCAAGACCCTCGCGACAGCGACCGTCGGCCGGCTACTCCACCACGCTCACGCCTGTCAGACGTCGGGCGAATCGATCCGCCTCACTCAGGCCCTCGCCGGGCAGGGCGTGACGCCAATGAACTAACACTCGCCCCGCGCATGGCCAACGCCGCCGATCTCTGCTGGGCAGATCTGTTGGCCACCAGCGGGCATTTCCAGTGGCCACCAGTGGGCATGGCCCTTGACAGCCGGCATCCGCTGTGTCTCAGCCTTGGCTCCGCGCCCGTCTCTAGGCATCATGGAACGTGCCGATATTCGCAAGAAGTCGGGATGGGTCGCCGATACCGTTGTCCACTTCGCGCTGCACAAGCGCGTTCACCGTTCGCATCCCAGCAACTTGTGCTTCTGCTTCTGCTTCTGCTTCTGCTTCTGCTGGCAGATGTTCACGCCGACTCATATCGGGCCAACGCAACCAACACCCGCCCAACGATCGCGCGTCCTGAAACACACGTATCACGCTGCGCATTTTCGTTCATCAGTAAGGTGAAGTTATGACTGAAAATGGCGCCCCTGGATGGATCGAAACCATAGCCAAGGCGGTCGTGACTTCCGTCCCCTTTGTCGGGGGGCCTCTGGAGGTGATCATCAGCGATATCCGGGCACGTCGCGCCGCGAAAGCAGCGGAATTCCTAGAGCGGATCTCGCGCTCCCAAAACGAGCGTGACTTCTTGGAACGGCTCAAGACTGACGCGAGGCTTGAGTGCATCTTCGTAGAGGCCGTTGAGACCGCGATCAAAACGAGTTTGGATTCCAAGCGACGCGTTTTGGCGAATGCCGTCAGCGATGCGTCGTTAAATCCGGATCGGATCGACGCAAGTGAGCTGATCGTAGATACTTTGTCTGAGCTCGACGTACGACATGTGAGAGCTCTCTCACTCCTCTCCGATGAATGGGATACGCTCACGCTTTCGCCGACACATTTGCCTGGAGCCGGCACGAGCGCTATCTGGCAAGAGTTGCCCGCACCTACCAGAGCCGCACTGGTCCGAACCGGAACCGGCAAAGCGACACCGAGCACCATAGTCATTTCTAGCGATCCCCGCCGTTCCGACGGGATCACTGATTTTGGCCTGGAACTCGTCGTTCTGCTGCGGGCTGAGGGTTGGCGGCCGTAGGCAAGGCTGTCGCGCACAGAAGAGTAGTTACTCCTGCCGTCGGTGAATCCAGCAATCATCACCTGCAGTCGGACAAAATCGGAGCGACGTATCAATCCACAGCGCAACGATGCGGTCAGTTGTCAGGGCAAAGAGTCGCGGGGCGCCAGGGCGCGGCAGCGGACGGTGCGCGGCAGCGGAACCGACCAAGATTTTCGATCAGCGTTTGTCGTCGCTCTGCACCGGTACGAGCGCTTTAATGAGCAGATGGATGTTTTCATTAAGGGGCTAGGGATTTGAACCCGGGACCGACGGTTTGCGCCCGGATGCTGATTGAGCCCTTTGGGCAGCTGTCAAAACCTCGAATAATCTGGACCTGACTAGGAGTTCTTCGGTTTAGGCGCCTCCGTTCTCTCGAAATTTCTCGACCCATTTCGGCCCGTTTCGAAGCAATAAACGTTGAATAAACGTGCGTGCGTCAAATCTCCCGACGAACGACCACCGCGACCCGCCGCCGTGCCGAGTTTGATCATGGCCAAAATTCTAAAATATGGCACGAATGTCGTCAAGAGTGCAGCGCACCCAACAACAGCCTAAGGCGGAGGTGCCGCTGGCTGATTCCACCCGTCGGACGTCCATTCAGAAGATTTCTTGTGAACCGTGCAATGAAGACCAAATGTTCAAGCCCACCGCACCCGGCGTCGAGGCGCAAGGCCCCGGATGGGTTCCGGGGGCTGCTTCAGCCCGTCGGCCAGCACCGTCTCACTGGCTATCGCTACACACTGCGATTCGGAAGCACACGCCCACCTCGGTAGATCAGTGGCGGCTTTGTAGACACGCATATCAGTGGAAAATCAAGGGCAGTGCAACGTCAATTATCAAGTAGAGAATGAGGGAACCACCTCCGAGGATTGCCAATGCGAAACCCGTGTAGACAAGCCCCATGCGGTAGCGCATATATCCCGCGAGAGCGCCTGCCCTTGCATCGACCACGATGATATGCCGCTTGACCGGATCGGCAACCGTCACGGAGGAAGACCAGCCAGTGCCGTTCTCATCGTTCTTGGATTTGACCAGACTTGGAGCGAGAAGAATTATGGAAGCAAGGACGGATGACCCGGAAGCGACGATCAGCCACCAAGCGCTGCTTGACAAGTCTGGCTGAAGAGCGAGAACTGCCGCCGAGGCCGCCGAGACAAGTCCAGCGACCACCAGAATGTTGCCAATCGCACTGTCATACTGTGAGCTCCGTCGTTCAAGGTAGCCTTCCTGCCACAGTGCGAGCTCCAAACGAGCAGACTGCAATCCGGAATTCTCTTCTTCGGAACTGGAGATTTGGGCTCCTTCGATGAGAGCCGTCGCGGATTCTGCTGGCGAGATTGGCCCTGAGCCCTTAACCTTCTGAGCAATCCAGGCCATGCAACGAAGGCGGATCCTCTCGCCGCGACGAATCGGCCGCTCATGTGACGTCACGACACCGGCCTGGCGAGGTTTCCCAGAGCTCTCGGGCACAGTTCGAATTCGTGACCTATTTGCAGAATCGTTCACGTAATGTCCCCAATTACTTTCAAATCCGTTGCACTAGTCGATACCTTCGGCGGTAGGGCCAGTCAATATCCTGACCTACCGGCTCATTCTACGAGCCCCCCATGCCTGCACCATCCTCACGAGTAAGCCCTCGCGCTCATGATTCCATGCGGGGACGCAACGGCGTCTTCCTTGACTGCATGTCACGGGGCATGAGGAGCTGGGCGCTTTCTCGCCATCGTCGCAACACATAATCAAATGTGAGCCATTCCCCCGAGCCTATCGAAGTGCGATTGGGTTGACGTCCCGGGATCGATAGGCGACACCGCGGCGCATGACCTCGGCTTCCTGTTCGAGCAGCCGGATTTGTTTCTTCGCATCGCGGAGCTCGGCGGATTCCTTTTCGGTCATGCCGGCCTTGACGCATTCTTCGACGTCGGCTTTCTATAACCAGTTTGCCAGGCAGGACTCGGAGATGCCGAAGTGAACTCTCCCGTGTTTCATTCCGCTTCTTTTCCTGTGAATGCACGTGCAAAGCCCACAGTACTTACCCGAACGACCGTCGGTGAATCCGATCGTCGACCGGCGCCTTTGCCTTGTGGGACGACGTTGCAACGTAAAGCTTAGCGATGCGGGCAGCCTCCCGAGCGTCGTCGGCCGTGAGCATATCCGAGGCACACGCTGGACGACGTTCTGCAAGGCGAGCCGCACGATTAGCGACTCAATGGGCGCACGGGTCAATCCGCGGTTCGCCCTCGCTCTATTCTCAAATTCTGCGTCGGAGTGATACCGCTCTCGATTGCGGCCCACATCGGTCACGACCATCTTCATGAAATTCTCAAACTGCCGCCGTTGCTCCTCACGCCCGACCGCGGCCTTCGTGCTCCGCACGGCCGCCGCGACGTCGCGGCTGGTCAGCAGGTCGACCCGGCGCATCCGCTCTGCGACGATCTCGACGGCTCGCGCATACACGACGTCATCCACCGCCACCGGCGGGAGACCGACGCGATCCCGTGACGACACATAGGCCTCGGCGAACTCACGCATGCGGGCACCGTTCTTGAGCATGTGCTCGGTCAGCGATTCGACGAACACCGTGAACTGCCGCAGATGCTCGGGCCGCGACGGGTCGTTGAAATACGCGTCGGCCTCGCGCTCATTGGCCCGACGCTCAGCCGCAGTCGTCGCGTGCAAAAGTTTCGGCGGGAGCCCGGCCCGACTCAGGCTGCGCTTGACACGTCTGGCGGCAGCGTTGGCCTCCAACTCAGACTGGTAGACTCCCGGGTCCCTGCGCCGGTTGCGCTGCAGCTCTGCCCGGCGCTCCTTGTTGCGCTCGGCCCACTGCCGTGTGATCTGCTTCGTGCGCTCGGGGTCCGCATCCCGCCTGGCCGCAGCCCGGGCGGTGGAATCCGCGTGAATGCCTGATATGCCGGTGTCCTCTTGCTCCCGCACGTACGCATGGCGGATCACTATTACTTCTACCGGGAACGACGGGTGTCTCCCTCGGTTTGAGCCTTTCGCCCTGTCTCCTTTATGCGGCGAGCACGAGACGAGGCGGATTGTCCTTGGCCGAGAAAACTGTCTCCCTTCATAGGGCTGTGAATCCGCGCCCGAGTGTCGTGCGGAGGACGTTTGGGACGGGCTTACGCCCCGTATTTAATGAAGACCCTGACGTAGCCGGGTTGTTTGTCCGGCATACATTTGCCGACCAGTCCGACACTTTGCAGGCGCTGCAGCAACGCCTTGTGCGCATCGTCATCGGGCAGGGTCGCCTGACGTTGGCGGCCAGGCACGCGGGCGTACTCATTGCCGAGCTTCTGGAGAACAGTCAGCAACTCGGCGGCCGGCAGATCATCGAGGTGGTCGACCATCAGCTTCACGATCGGGCGCGGCGGGACATGATGCAGCAGCATCAGTTCGATGTCGGACCCAGCCACGGCGACTCTGTTCGCGAAAGCGAATTGAGCAAAACCGACCATAATCTCGGTGGTAAGCCTGTCGGAATAATGCCCGAGCTGTCGCAGCACCGCCTCCCGCGCTTCCGCCGACACCGTCAGGTCGGTTGCGATCTCTCGTAGCTCCTCGTCGGTCAGCGCGATGTTGGCGACGTACGTGGGGAACTGTATGGATGCGTTGACGACCGCTCGTCGGGCTTCCCACGGTTCGGCCCGTAGGGCGACAAAAGCGTTCTCATCATCGATCAGTAGTTCAGCCTCTATCAGCGCGCCGAATAGTTCACCGGGCTGCGGACTGATTTCCGCCGTCGCGAGCGGAAGATCAGCCACGAGATCCTCGATGAGTCTGATTTTGGTTCCATCCGTGAGGAAGGCGCTCTCGATGATGTCTCGGGTGACCCCACGTGCCATATTGGCGTCCTCGATCTCGCCAACGTTTACGATCTTTGCCTGAGTCTCCAAGAATCGGCCCAGTTCGGAGTCAACTCCTTGAGTCCCTGATTCGATGATGTACTGGTGAATGTTGTTGAGAGTAGGAGCCACCCGACCAGCCCTGGCGAGGGCAGGCCAAACCGCAACATTCACTTGAAGCAGGTCGCGGGTCACCGCATCCGGGACTGCCCGCATAGCGAAGTCCGTGACGGTCCCCAGATCGGCTCCGGCGAGATCGGAAACCACGCTGTCGAACGCTTCTGCCGCGCCCACCGTTGGGTGGTCGACATCGAGAGCCTGTAGATAGGTCCGCAGGTGAATGATGAGGTACTCATAGGTCGGCTGCGGGACAGAGTCGCGCAACCGATCGAGAGATGCAGAACCGCCTGACGCGAGCGCGAGGAGGTTGTTCCAGTTGATGTCGAATGCATTGCGAGCGATGAGCTCCCCCCTTAGCGGGGGTGAGACGGGTTGAAGATCGGGGATTTTCAAGCCTAGCTTCGACGCCACAGAGCCGAGTTGTGTCGCGCTTGACCGCACCGCAGTGGTGGTGAAGGCAGTTAGTTCCGCGACGGAGCCTTCGATCCGCTGCGCAGCCGCCCGGTCAATCGTGTAGAAGCCGACCTGATCGCGCGCACCGGACAGCGCCGCCGACAATAGCCGATTGGTATCCGCTTCGCTGATGCCGTCGAAGCTGTTGAGGAACTGAAAGATGTCTGTCCACGTGCCCGCGAGTCTGGATATGAGCAGGTCGGGCGCCGCGCCGTATTTCAGGTACTGGTCTAGGAACTCGACCTCAACATCTGAGGGCTTGCTGAGACGTTGTAACGCACGGTCGAGCGAATGTGGCCGAACTCGGAGTAGGTGATCGAAAATCTCGACGTTGTAGATTGCTTGCTCGTTGAGGAGGTCGTGGCCGGCAGCAATCTCCAGCTGGTCGATGTCGGTTGGGTTGTCGAAGGCGTAGATGTAATCGTGGCTTCTCGGCTGGACGACCTTGATGATGTATGTCATGGCATTGGCGCTGACGTTGCGGCCGTAGTATCTCGCCGCGTAAAGCCCGAAGTTGCGGTCGATGAAGCCGAACCGGACAAGCTCCGTGGCGAGAGGTGAGCCGAGGACGGCGATCACGGCGTTCGCGAACAGCGGGGTTTCTATCTTCTCCGCCATCGAATCGTTCAGGTCATTCCCGGTCTTTGGATCGGTGACTAGGTCAGTGTCCGCGAGAAGCTCTGCCAGAGTCGCGCGGCGGAGGGTGCTCTTGCGGTCAGTTAAAAGTTCAATCTCACTAGTGAGACGATCGGTCTCGCCCGCAATCCACCCAGAGATGCTAATTTTCGTTCCGAGAAGGCTCTCCAAGTCGGTTCGGGCTCGGCGGAAGCGGCGCCCCTGAGTGGTCGAGGTGAGGAGCAGCGTCTCTGCCGCGCCGACGCTGCGCCAGAATTGCGCAGTCGTCCACTCTTCCGGGGAGAAAACCGTTCCGTCGACCTCGATGGAATTGATGTGGCTGTTGTCAAAGTCGAAGAACTCCATCAACCTCGTCGCAAGGTCCTTGCTGCGTTCGCTTGCCAGTTCGAGCTGGTTCTGTTCTCGGTAGCGTTTCGCGATCTCATCGTCAATGTGGCCAAGGTTTCGTTCGACCGTCTCTCGCATCAGCCTGTAAACCTTGTCCAGATTGCTCGTGCCAGACGTAATCTTCTCAAAGTCACCGAGGTGGTGATTCTTGTAGACGATCATGGCGAAGAGAGAGTCAGCTCTTAGGTTCTTGATTCCGTCAAGCCGAAAAACCATCTGGCTGAAGATGTCGTACTCATTGCCGATGTTCTTGATCAGCCGCATGTCCGTGACGTGCTTGGCCACGAGTCGCACGACAGCACTCCCGACTGCAGGCAAGGAGCGCTCCATCTGGGGCTCGATCAAGTCGAGTGCTGTGCGGTGAGAAATAAATGGGACGATCGGAATGACTAGTTCGAAGAACTTGGTTCTGCTGGTACCCGGCTCGACGCTCCGCGCCGGCTCTTCCTCGGTCACGATCTGTTCGAACATGCTGTCCTTGATTGCGTAGACGAAACGAATGGGCGGGGTTTTGGGGCCACCGGCAGTATTCAGGATTGTGTTCAATTCACGCAGAGTGTCGAAAATGTGAGCGTTGTCGAATCGATCGAGATCTTCCAAGATCACGATGTTTTTGCGTGTGCGTCGGAAGTAGAAGACGATGTCATCGAGGAACTCGTCGAAGTAGTAGGCCGACTTGTCAGTGAGGGTCATCGAGGCCGGTCCTGCACTGAGTTTTTCCAGGTGGAACCGGCCGTGCGTCCAGGATTGAGCCATGTAGAGGATGACGCCCAGCAAGACAATCCCCGTCACCCAGACGATAGGACGTAGCTCATCCCAACCGTTGGGGAGTAATTGCTCGAATCGTTGGTCTCCCCCGGCGAAGAAGGCCAGAAAGCCGCCAGAGAGCGCTCCGACTAACGCCCAAACTATCGCGTCCAAGGGGTTGAACGCTGTGGCCCGGTGATAGCGGGATCCCCTCATCTTTTCCGGGGTTTGGCTGTACAGGAGTTGCTTGACTATCTCCTTTTGGATGAACTTCGTTACTTTGGGTGAGGACGCTTCGGCTTTCTCGCCATCGCCCAAGGTGCTGGGCTCGTTGCCACCAAGGCTGGATAAGGAAATGCTCACGGTTTGATCTGGAAGATCCTCGGCAATTCTGCGGAGAATGCTACTCTTCCCACTGCCGTAGGGCCCTGTCACTGCGATGTTTCTTGGAGCTGCACCGTCGGTCTTGGAGAGGGCACTGAGCAACGCGGTCCGGTAAACCCCGTGCTGATCTTCCTTGTACTGGGGAGTCAACCACCGCAGCTTCAGATCTTTGGCTATTGGTTCAATGGGGAACACGTTCGGCGACATGTTCGAATGTTAGGGGACGCGTTTGCTGGGTCGATGCAACGTCCCCCTCAGTGGGGCCATGGACGAGTCGGATCAAACGCCGCATTGCTCGCCGGCCCGTTTAGGACACGCACCGGATCCCGTTGGAAAGCCCGAGGAATTGACCCTCCCGCGTTTCTCCCTCCCATCGTCGACGACGGTTAGGATGTGAGCCAAAAACGACGGTGAAAACTGAGCCACCCGATCACGATTGATGGGTGCTTACGGTGGAAGAGTGGGCTTTGGTTCGGCGTTTTCATTTGAGTGATGGATTGTCCAGCGCGAGATTGCCCGGCGGTTGGGCCTCGCGCGGAACACGATCGCGAAAGCGATCAGGTCGGAGAAACCGCCCAAGTATGAGGGCATCGACCGATCGTCGGGAATGCGGAATCTGGAGCCGCGGATTCGGGAGTTGTCGTCGCAGGACGCGCGGATGCCGGCGACGGTTTTGGCCGAGCGGTCGGCGTGGACGGGGTCGATCACCTGATTTCGGGAGAGCGTGGCCCGGTTGAGGCCGGAGTATGCGCTAGCGGACCCGGCCGACCGGCTCACGTTCGCCGCCGGGGATCAAACCCAGTGCGACTTGTGGTTCCCGCCGGTATCCCGTTGGGCGCGGGCCAGACGGGGTCACCGCCGGTGCTGGTGATGGTGTCCTCGTATTCGAGAGGCAACGCCGGCGATCCGGCCGACATTGATAAGAGTGTTTCCTCGATCGGGATCCACCAAGCTCTCGAGATGCCACCCGTAGGAAACGCGTAGATGCCTGGCAGTCCGGTTAGCTCCGCGAGAGTCCGGGCCGCGGATTGCTCCTCAAGGATGTCTGCTTCGGCTTCTGCGGCTGGATCGACTTCGTTGCCACCACTCTCCACTGCATTGATATTCCCTTGAAGGAGCCTGAAGGCTTGAGGCGGCAAGGAGTCGTGACGAACTAGGGATTTCAGGCTGGACAAACCCCCCCCACTGCAGCACCCTCCCAGCGTCCGCACGCGACGCCACATGATGCCCTGTCTCGCTCAGCCCACTCCTCAGCGATCTCGTTGCGTTCGGGTTTTAAGAGTTAGAGCAGTCGGAGAGGAGACCGAAGGCGGCATTTGCGATCCGTTCACCACCGCGACTTACGCACTGAAACCGTCCGTTCGGCCTCATACCGACGTATCGAGGAAGGGTCGATAATGAATATAGGCTCCGCCGCGGCCCCGAATGTGAGCCTCCAAAGCTCGGACTCTTCCTTGTCCGGTTCCTTAGTTGAACGCATCGGCGTGTCAGGACCGTAGAACAGTACGATGTTCTTGCCGTCAGGTACTACGCGGGACTCCCATGCAATGCCGTCCAGCTTCGCTTGCGTGCCCCACCGCAGAAACTCCGTGACGACCTGAGTTGGCGCGTAATCGACTGGGTGCTTACCGTCGAGGATGACTGGCTGCGTGATGGCATCACGGAAGAGGTCAAAGAACGCGATGAACGGATATATCGGACCGGCACTCTCATCGAAAATACTCGGCCGCACTGGTACCCGCGTCAGGTCGAAGATGCGCAATGGCTGTTGGACCGTGAACTCCCCCACTACTGCTTCGTTGTATGCGCTGTGCGCGACCACCTCGGCACAAGCGGTCTCTTCCTCCATCGCGGCATAGAAAAGTGAAATGCCCTGCGCATTCATTCGGCCCGCAGCTGCGCTCCCCTGGGGAGCTGGGCCAAGCTTCTTGGCTGGATCCTCCTGGACTTCCCTCTCCAATGCCCCAGCGTCGCGTTCAATTCGGGCTCTATAAATACGCGCTCCGGCTTCTAGCACTTGCACTAGACCCGTCGTCTCATTGACGATCCCCGAAAGCGCCGTTAGGAATGTGTACAGATCCTCAGGCGGTGTGGGTTCCTGAGCGTGACCAGACCGAGGGGCAAGAACGAGCCGTGAGGTGTGCTTGACGGTGTCGGCGAAGCTCGACCAGCCGAACTCCACGTAGGAAACGTTATCGAGCCTTATCCAGATTTGTGGCTCGTGAATCAGTTCGGCGACTGACTTGACTATTGAGTCCAGAAGTGAAGCCGGTAGGGAATCGTCAAGCATGTTGTAAACGACCTCGAGAGTGTCGAAGTCCTGAACAGATATCTCTCCGTCCATGAAAGGTGCGTTGACCGCGTCCTCGTAAAACCGTACAGCGACCTCGGCAACTACTGCCGCCAAGTGTTCAAGATTAACGGCAATGGCCGCTGCGCCATTGGTAGACGTTCGCGGGCAAAACGAACAGACGTGTTCTGCGACATCCGGCGCCAGACGTGCCCTGAGATATTCGTCCTCAATGTGGTCAAGACAAACGCTCTTATTTGTCCAGCCGATAGGTGGAAACTCCATCTGCCCATGATCGCATGGGAACTAGACGCTGGCGCGAGGCTTCGATGTGCAGGGTGCGGGTCACGGTGTGTCCCGTGATTCGTGCGTCATCCGACATGATGTTTCCTTCACTGTCCAGCCGTCGTCGCCACCGACTACGAGAGCGCCCGTCGATGAACCGATTGGTCGACCACGTCGCGAGATTCGAGCGAGATCATTATGTGCAGGCCCGCGATGCGGGCCGCGGTCCGAGCATCCGCTTGGGTCAACCTGCTCGTGGGCACGCGCTCGATGACCTCCTGCAGCGCAAGTTGCACCACCAACGACGCGGCCGGCACCCGCGGCACGCCCAGATGTGCCCGCGCCCGGTTCTCCATCTCTGCCTTGGCTACCAACCGCCCACTGTATTGGTGAAAATGCACCACAATGGCCTTCACAAGCACATCCATCTGATCCTGCCGCTCCGCCCGAAGCGCCTCAGCCTTAGTGCTCCGCACGGCCGCGGCGACGTCGCGTCCGGTCAGTAGGTCGACCCGGCGCATCCGCTCTGCGACGATCTCGACGGCGCGGGCGTAGACGACGTCCTCCACCGACACCGACGGCAACCCAACGCGCGCCCGGGATGACACGTAGGCGTCGGCGAATTCGCGCATCCGGTCGCCGTTCTTGAGCATGTGCTCGGTGAGCGATTCGGCGAACACGGTGAACTGCCGCAGATGCTCGGGCCGTGACGGGTCATTGAAATACGCGTCGGCCTCGCGCTCGTTGGCTCGGCGCTCCGCAGCGGTCGAAACGTGAATGCGCTTCGGCGGGAGCCCTGCCCGACTCAGGCTGCGCTTCAGTCGACGCGCGGAAGCGTTGGCCTCTAGCTCGGCCTGGTAGATCTCCGGGACGCTGCGCCGGTTGCGCTGCAGCTCGGCACGGCGCTCCTTGTTGCGCTCGGCCCACTGCCGGGTGATCTGCTTCGTGCGCTCAGGGTCAGCATCCCGCCTGGCCGCGGCCCGGGCGTTCACCTCCTCGCGGTGGGCCTCGTAGTAGCGGGTAAAATACTCGCGTACCTTCTCGCGATTCTCCGCCACCCACCGCTGCTGGTACTCACGCCTACGCTCCGGATGCTCCACCCGCCAGCGTTTCGCCCGCTCCCTCCCCAGCGCCCGCACCTCCGCCTCGCGGTGCCGGCGAGCCACGGCCCGACGCATCGAGTCTCGATTGAGCTCCCGGGCCCGGTCGAGATGTTCCGACCGCCAAAGACGATTGAGCTCGCGGATCCGGTCACGATTCGCCACCACATACTGACGCCGCTTCTCGGCCTCTTCATCAAGAGACGGATGCTCCGCCAGCTCCTTCCGCAGCACGGCACCTTCCTCAGATGGGTCCTTCATGATCGCGGCTACTCGGCAGGCGGCGGGGCCAGCTCGATGACCAAAGCAAGCAGTTCAGAGCGATGCGCGGTCGGATTCGTGATCACACGCCCGACCACGACGCGGAGCCGCTCGGCATCCTCGTTTGCGATTCCGGCGACGGGCTCCAGGCAGTAGGCGATGTCGTTCTGCAGTTTGCGACCGTCATCGTCGACAGCAACCTCCGGATAGTAGAACAGCGCAGCCAGCGCTGCGCGGCCGAGCAGGTCGTCGAACTGCTCTTGCGGGATCGTCATAGTGAAGCCTCCTGTGCGCGGACGGTGTGTGAGCCAATCATGCCGCTACCAGGAGGTACGCCGGCTGTGACGTGGCGTCAGCCGCGGCTCGACACGAGCACCGGCTCGTCGAAAAGCTCGACGCTGTCGGCGATCAGCGCCCGCGTCATGCGACGGCGCGCCACGGCTTCACGAACACGTACCGCGATCAACTTCAGCAGGCTGATGGGCCCGATCAAAACAAACTTGAGTGTGTTCCACAGAAACAGCAATACGAGCAGGTTCAGCCAGCCCGTACCACCGGTTTCAATCTGGGCTCGGCAATAGACAGCAGCAAGCGCATATGGAACGGCGAGCAGCATCGCTGGCACCCCCCACTTCAGCCCGCGCCGCGTATTGATCGCGTCGATCACGATGGCGGTCGGTATGAACCGGCGCAAGAAGAAGTAGCTGCGGGCAGTGGCGGCCAGGATGAGTTCGAACATGGCGCGGCCTTTCAGATGTTCGGCAACAAGAACCTGAAGGGACTGAAAGTCATACCATCGCAACGGGCGACGGCGCGTAATAGAGGTTGCCTGCCAAAATTATAGGACTGGATACCCACAAGAGAAAGAGTTCCGCACGCCAATTCACAACGAATGCTCCCACGCAGTCCCCTATGGGTCACGCACTCCTGCGCAACAAAATTGCTGGATGGCAGAACGGGTGAGTGCACGTATCCGTCTGTGCGCCGATATGGACACCGCGTTGGACTTCTTCCGGGCTCGGGGTTTCGAGCACCACAATTTTGTCACGGCAGTCGGGACCAGCTCGCGGAATCGCCAGGATGGTTAGGCTGTCACGCCGAGGTCCTTGCGCATTTCGCTCAAGACGTTTTTACAGAGGATATCTAGGTCCTCAAGATACTTTCGACCAGGAAGTCCTCGAAATATTCCATCAGTTTCGAGCTGCAATTTTATCTCAGCCATGTACTCGTCAGTGCGAACGCGGAGCGCCTCGTACGCTTTCACCGCAGCTGTGGAGCCGATAACCCTGAGCTCAAATACGTGTCGATCGAGTTGGCCGCGGATCTCGACAACCGCAAGAAACGCCTCGCCTGCGAGTCGGTCGCTCTCAGGATCATCACCGCCCCGCGGCGTATGAATTACGACGTCGCGCATTTTATCGCTCAGCTGGAAGGCGGGCTCGATTGCAGACAGGTATGCGTTCGATTTTCGTTCATAGCGTTGAGTGGACTCAGCGTTTAGTCGTGCACGCCGGCCTGTCAATAGTGAACCGAGTATTACCCCAATGACTCCAGCTAAAGGAGTGGCAATCATCTGAACCAAGTCGATGAGAGGTTGTCCCACCGTGGCAGCGGCCGCAGGCGGTGCCAAAAGGGCAAACCAAGCCAAACGAATCACCACTTATTTCCCGGTTGCTCGCGATCCGATTCCAGAGGATGACTACCGCCTTGACCTGCTCGCAGAGGATTTGAACCCGCAGGTCTGGAGACCGTTCCGAGACACCTGGTCACGCTGAATATCCCTCAGTAACGTGTCGGCTGCGTTCGAATGAATGCCACCTTGCACAACCTATGGCGAGGAGCCCTCTCCTTTTCATTGGGTGAAATTCCAACAGCGAAGCAAATTCAGTCATTGAGTACATCTCTCGGTTGGGAGCAAAATGGTTTTCGTACTTTCTCACACGGCGCACGAAACTTCTAGAGTCGCAGGGCAATGGTGCGCGATCACAACAGCCGAAGTGATCCCGCCTCCTTCGCGATCGGCGTATACGATTTAGACTGAAAGTTTGTTTGCAGCTGATTCCCTGGCCGGAATTATCGCACTCGCAGTGCGTCTGGGTGAATCATCTGAATTAACAGATTTCAGACGCCGTGCTGCCTCGAGCGCGGCACGAGCCCGAGCAGCATCGAGCTTCTGTGCCGTCGATTCCGGTGCCGCACCGAGCGGCAGAGCGCCGGTGATGCAGTAGCGGTCTCGGTAGGCCGCGACAGTGAATCCGTTCTGCTGCCACCTGGCGGCGGCCGATCCACGCGGCGCGGAGCCGAGCGCTCGAGTCCACGGTTCCCCCGCGAGCAACGCCTGGTCGAGCACGGCGGCCGCACGCGACTCGATCAGGTCGGCGCGCTCGGCCAACGCCTGGTGCATGGCAGCATCCATCGGACCGATAGCACGAGGGATCAGCCCGGCGACAAGACGAGGCACCCGGCGCGTGCGACCTGCCCCGGTATCTCGCGCGACGACCGCCGCGACCCTGGCACGCAGCACCGCCGCAATATCCTGCGCATCCTCAAACCCGCGGGCCGCGACCACGCGCGGCAGCAGGCTCGCAACGTTTACGAAGTGGGCCTCGGCTCGACGCAGCTCCGCGGTCAACGGACCGAAGGCATCCGAATGGACCACATCCAAAGCCTGCGAAGGCGAGAGACCGCTCGCCCGCACGACCGCCGCCCATCGGTCGTGCTGCGCGGCCGCCGCGAGGGTCTCGTACTCCGCCGCGAGTTGCGCCACCGATCCCCAGGCATCCTGCTCGGCCGCGAGAGTCTCGTGTGCGGACAGCTCGGCGCCGACGTGCTGCAGAATGCCATAGAGGATGCTGCGCGCCGTCACATCCGCAGCGTCACCTGGCCGCGGCCCCACGTGCGCAACATTGGGCCGGTCGACGGCGACGTAGACGGTGTTCGCCTCGCGACCCCGCGTCATCGCCACGTACAGGTTCTCGCGCGGCGTGCTCGGCGCGACAACGACGTGCGCGGTATCGGTCGTTATCCCCTGCGCCCGATGCGAGGTGACCGCGTAGCCCAGCTCCACATACTGAGCGACGTACGACGCGGGCAGCAACACCGTGCTCCCCCACCGTCGCCCCTGCCGCCGCACCTCAACCGAACCATTCCGATGCACGCCGATCACGTTCCACCGGTCGCCGTTGCGCACCCAGCTACGCGACGCGTACAGCCGCCGGTCGTTCCTCCGGGTGATGACCGTGTCACCGACAGCGGCGCGGGTTCCGTCATGCAGGGCGACTTCGCGCAGCGCGTCGACCCGACCCTCCAGAATCAGTTCGGTGCGAGCTCGCACGTTCAGCGCTTCGACGGCCTCATTCGAGTCGCTGATCAGCACGGTCGACTTTCCCGAGCGGATGTCCACACGCCACGCCTCGTAGGCAGCATCCGCCATCTCCTCGGTGCTGCCATCATGCAGACGGTCATGCGCGGCATACCGGTCGATCACGTCGGGGTTGCCCTGGCGCAGCCCAAGGGATGCGGTCTTCTCCCACTCGTGCACGAAGCGGTGCACGTCGATGAGTTCGGGCGCATCCGCTCGATCGTGCACGAGCAGCGAGAACGCACCACCTGCATCGACCGACTGCAGCTGCGCGTAGTCGCCGACCAGCAGCACCTTCGCGCCGACTGAAGCCGCCAGCGCGGCGATCCGATCCAGCGGCAGCGTGCCGGCTAGGGATGCCTCGTCAATGATCACGAGCTGCCCGGCCCGAAACGAGGAGCCCTGGTCGACATGGGTCTGCCACCATTTCGCCAGGTTCTCGGTCGCAATGCCGAGATCCGTCGCCAGCACCGTCGCGGCGGCAGCCGACGGCGCGAGCCCGACGACTGATCCTGCTCCATACGCTGACTCCCAAGCCCGCCGGAGCAAATTCATCGCTGTCGTCTTGCCCGCGCCGGCCGGCCCCACCAATACATCGATCACGCGGCCCGAGCCAGCGACGGACCTGAGCGCCGCGATCTGGTCGTCGGCGAGCCGCCCACCACCCGGCAACCGAGCACCAGCGGCCGTATCGAGCGCCACTCGCGGCGCCGTCACAAGCGCAGCCCGCTCGAGCAGCCGAGCTTCCGCGTCCAGCAACTCCGTCGACGTGAACACTTCGGAATGCTTCGGCCGAAATACCGACGTCCTATCCTCCCGTTGAAACTCCAAAGGGCTCACGGCGAGCTCTGGCGGCGTGAGGCGCAGGGACGCGCGCTCGGCAGCATCCACTATGAGGCCGACGACGGCCACCCGATCGGATGCCGCCGCGAACCGGTACGGCATCGTTTGGCGTGCGGCCTCGGCCTGGAGATTCCAGTGCCGCCAGGTGGCACGCTTCTCGCTGACGGCCGTCATCACGCTCAGCCCGAGCGTATCCACGGCCTCGCGCGGTAAGTCCTCGGCACGCAGCAGCACTGGCGACGACTTGGCGACCGGCAACATTTCGTGCCTGAGCACGCGTGAAGCACGTTCCCGCCACGCCGCCGTGAGATCCGCCAGCGAGTGCACCTGCTTCGCCGGCCGTGTGGCGAGCGTGGCCTGCGCGCGCAGCTTCATGATCGTCACCGGCCTCGGACGTCGCCCGTGACTGGTCACGTACTCCTCGATCAGCCGGTCGGTCTCGACATCGATGTGCCGAACACGCGTCGAGAACTCCGCAACGAGCGCCTCCGGCACGCACGCCAGAGCCCACGCCGGGTGGCGATCTCGCCCCCGCTCCCGCCTTTCCCACTGCACGCCGAGCGATCGCGTGAGCTCGTCAGCGAACAGACTCTCGTGTAGTTCGGAGAGCGCCACCACGGCCTCGTGCATCGGCCGGCCGTCGAGCGAGCGCCACTTGCCGTCGAGCACGGTCTGCACCTTGTTGCTGATCACGACGTGCGTGTGCAGGTGCGGATCGCCGGCCCGGCTGTCGAAATGATCAAACGCCGTCGCGATCAGCCCGGTCACATCGACCTGCGCCACCGCACCGCCCTGCGCCGTCGTGCCGGTGCGCGTCGCCGCAACCTCCCGCTCCATGTACGCCAGCACCTCGGCCACCGCCGCATGGTGGGCCGCCACGATGCGCTCCCTCGTGGCCGCGTCACCCACACCCCAAAGGATGCTCGCCGACTTCGGAATCGAAAACGTAAAGTCATACCCCGCAATTGCCCGCCGCCGCTTCTCGTCCGGCTGTTCCACAGCGGATGCCGCAGCCCGTTCGGTGATGCCGTCACCGTCGGCGGGTGGCCGGTCCAGGGCGCGGTCGGCGGCAGAGCGATAGACCGGGTACGCGCGCCCGAGGGGTTCGCCCGTTACCGGGTCGCGCCCCAACCCGATTAGCAGCTGCAGCTGCGCCTCGGTGACCTGATCGCCCTCGACGATGAGGCCGCCGCCGAGCCCGGGAAGGCCGCCGCCCATCCAGCGGCCAGGCGGTGTGCCCTCCGCGGTGTAGTACCGGGTGAGCGGAGTCAACATCGAGCGGTCGCCGTCGCTGGCGGCGACGGTGCGCAGCAGGTACTTGTAGCCGTCCCCGGCACTCATCACCCGCATCGACACCGTCATCGCAGCCACCTCCGTCATCATGACGAAGGTGCGCCGCGACCCTCAAAAGGCTCCGCTTGGACGCTTCGGCGGCACAGAAATCCAAGCGATGCGGGGCCAATAGTGTCTCGGTCAAGCGGATTCAGGCCGCCGCCCGTATGAGGACGCCAAGCCCAACCCGGAGGCGACAACCCTCGGGAGCACGAACCAGGAACGAAGCAGGCGGGTGATGCAGGTGCCGGGGTCGGTGGCCACGGACTCCTGACGTGTGGACGCCCGCAGGCGCCGAGGACCTCGACACGGACCACCGCTGGACGCTTGAGACCGGTCCGACTGCTGCCCGATGTGGGGGTGACCAAGCGGACAGCGCGTATCGCGGCTTTGGACGAGGCAACGGGTGATCCCTGCCATGCTGGGCGCATGGAAACTTTAGACGTTGTGGTCGAACAACCGCACCTTGCGACGCTAGCCAAGACACCAAAGGTGGCCTTGGCTGAGTTGATTTGGAATGCAATAGATGCGGATGCCACCGCCATCGCTCTTGAAGTGGAGTTCGGTGCCCTCGGTGGGATCGAGAAACTAACTGTCGCAGACGATGGTACTGGCATCGCACCCGACGACCGAAAGCAGACTTTTGGGGCACTCGGGCATTCATGGAAACGCTTGACGCAACAGAGCCCAGGTGGGCGGGCATTGCACGGCGCAAAGGGTGAGGGACGTTGGGCTGCGCTCGGCGTCGGCAACTCGGTTCGGTGGACAAGTATTTCGGACAGTACAGCCGACGGACGCGTGCGATTTTCGATCACGGCCAACAGCGCTGAGCTCAAGCAATTTCGCGTATCTGAACTCTCTCCCGCACCCGATGCCTCAACCGGCGTCACGGTCGAAATCGCAAACCTGACTTCGCGCGGGGCGTCGTATGTGCAATCCGATGCTGTCATCGAGGATTTGCTACCAACGTTCGCGCTTCAGATCGAGCAGTACGGCCTCCAGCTCTCTTGGCGCGGTCATCAGCTGAGCGTGGAAGCGCTCAAGAAAGATCAGATTGACATTCCACTTCTGGTCGAAGGAGTAGACGGTGCGATAACGGTCACCGTGATCGAATGGAAGTCCGCAATGCGTCGTCACCTTTACTTATGCGACGCTTCAGGGAACTCGCTGCATGACATGAAACCCAGCATTCATGCTCCTGGCTACAATTTCACGGCTTATATCAAGTGGTCCGGCTTCGCCGATGACGTCGACATGCTGGCTCTGGAAGATGGCGCTCCCGAGCCTGTCAAGTCGGTGATTGAAGCATCTCGCGACGCGTTACGGCAGCACTTTGCCGCCAAGGACGATGAGCGTTCTGCCCGCCTGATCAGGCAGTGGAGAGATGAGGACTCATATCCATTTCGAGAGCCCCCGAAGAATCGGGTGGAAGAGGCAGCCCGCGGAATCTTTGACATCGTCGCCGTTGCGGCTGCACCCATAGTTGAGAAGACAGACTTCGCAGCCCGCAAACTGTCCTTAGAGCTCTTGAAAAATGCTGTGGAGACGAGCCCCTCTAGCGTTCGTCACATTTTGGAAGAAGTCCTTAATCTGACTGCTGAGGAGGCCGACGAGCTCAGCGACCTCATCAAGAAGACTTCCCTGGGGGCGCTTCTACGCGTAGGAAGTCAGGTTGTCGGGCGCCTAGAATTTCTCACCGGGCTAGAGGAAATCATCAATGACTCCGTTCTAAAGAAGCTGGTGACTGAGCGCCGCCAGCTCCACCGTATCCTCGCCGAGGAAACCTGGGTATTTCGCGAGGAGTACGCGCTGACTGCGGACGACACCACCCTGCGAACAGCCCTAAAGGCCCATACCGGTCTTTTGGGACGACATGACTTGGCACCGGGCGACCTCGACTTGCCCGTGATGGATGCAGACGGGCGCATCGTCGTCGTGGACATGATGCTCAGCCGAGTCATTGAACAATCTCGTAATCACCGTGAGCACATCGTGATTGAGCTCAAGCGACCTTCAATCTCAATTGGACAAGAGCAACTTGCCCAGATCGAGAATTACGCTCAGACGGTTGCAGCCGACACAAGATTCGCAGCCATTGACACCGTCTGGGAGTTTTGGATCGTCGGAGACAAGATCGACGACCGCATAAAGCACAAGTTTGGTCAGGGCAATTTGCCTGACGATGTCTATCAAGACTTTGAGCAAGAGGGGCACCACATCACAATCCGGGCAGTCACTTGGGCCCGAATTATCCAAGACGCTCGCCATCGAATGACTTTCGTCAAGGACGCTCTTGGCTACGACCCGAGCTCTGAGGCCAGCATCGACTATCTGCGGCAACGACATGGCAAGGTGCTGCCTTCAGTACTCATGCCGGCCGCCGACATGACGGCGCCGACCGCCTCCGAAAACACGCAGGCAGCGGATGCTCGGCAGGAGCAAGGTACCTTCATGACCGTTTCTGGCTAGGGCGGGGGCCCGGCGCAGAAGACACGCGCCTCGTTCCAGTACCTCAGACATACGCACCGTGGCATCCCGCTCAAACCATTCTAAAAAATTGCCCCGGCGGATGAGTGGCCGCAGCTGGGACTCAATGACCGCACCGCCCTCGACGATCAGTCCGCACCGAGAACGCCGTGCGCAACAACAGGTATGCCCTGTGACTTCTGCAGCGATAATGCCTAGTCCCCCTCGATCTGCAAGAGGCGTGGGATTGAGCTCTGTGTTGGCTCCAGCGCTGGAGCTGGGCTGGGCTGGGCTGGGCTGGGCTGGGCTGTCAGAGGGGCAGATTCGATGCCGAAGATCAGTACTAGTCCTCAAGAAAGCGTGTCATCGTGTTCACCGTTGAGAGTGGAACGACCCATCGATGTTCCGCCCATACAAACTTAACTACGTCATCCAGTAGGCGGCCCTTATGCGCTTTCAGGCTGGGGAAGACAGTGAGCAACCTGTCACAGAGATTATGACCTCGAGTGTCGAGCCAGAAAGCCTCGATGTCGAGGATGCAATTGTCCGAATAGGACACGGACCTGGGTGTCCGATCGTCTCCGCTCTGCACGAGTTTTTCAGTTAGCCAGCTCACGAGTGCCTCAGCGCGGGACCTATCGAAGCTGACGTAGTTTGTCGACCCCAGCGCGGCTACCATTCGCGGTTCCCCGTCTCGAAGAAGAAGGAGTCCCACGGCGAGCGGGTCTAAGAACAAGTTCTCGATGGAGTGGCGCGCTGCGTCGAAGTAGACGTGTGCGCCCGGTTCCCGCGAGCGTTCATCTCGGTCGACGAATCCCCACACCAGATCATTGCCATTTGCGCGCAGGCGAGTTACTAGGTCGACCACTGCATCGCAACCGTTTGGTAGGAGTGAGCTCCCGGCGGCCATGAACTGAAGGGAACGCTCACTGCCGATCATGGGGGAAATGAGAGCGGCCGCCATCGTGTAGACCCGCTCATCGTTCGGACTCTCGACTATTACCGTGCGACGATTTTCCGCTCGCACGCTCAGCGCAGGCACGCCAACGAGGAGGGATTTTAGCGCTTGATCTTTGCTGGCTTTCCGGAGGCGCGGAGATGCTGTGCGTTGCATGACGAATATGGAATCTTCCTCGGCGAGGGCGACGGTCGTCGGCGAGTGGGTTGTCATAATTACCGGAACGGCGAGGTTGCCAACGATCTCCTCACGCACCAATTTCAGGAGACTTCGCACCATCGATGGATGCAGGGTCGCATCCGGCTCGTCGAGCAGAATAACGGAAGGGGGCTCGACGGCGTTTTTTCGGTTGTTGACCGAGTAAATCGAGAGAGCAATCGTGAGAAGCGTCTTTTCACCGGAGGAAAGCTCGCTCGGTGGAAGGTCTAGGCCGGTACCGATGTCCACGAGTCGTGGTGCTGGGTAGGGTGGCATCACTAACGGCTCCGGTGTCTCGTATTGGTAGTTGAGGCCAACATCCTCGAGAACTCGGTTGAGCAGATCCCACGGTGGAGTTCCGTGCATCCGTAAGAAGTCATCAGCTTCGATCCAGTCAACGTCGTCACCGAACTCTGCTGAACGCCATTGTTTGTAGCCATTCAGTGTGTGCAAATAGACATAGTTGAAGAAGACGTCCGCAACCATTACTGAGAAATGGTCCCTGCGTCCGATCTCCAAGGGCGTGAACCTTGCAAAGTCAGAATCAGTCCAGTTCTCGAGCGGCTTGCCAGCATTCAGCTCTGCAGCAGATAACGCTGCAGCGCTCAGAATTCCATTCTGAACGAGGAAATTCTGCATCATCTGCCTGTGATCGGCAGTGCCACGAGTCCGACTGTTTTGCTCAGCGACCGAAGCGCGCAGCTGATCTACTTTCTGCTCTCGAGTCTCTGGCGATGCCAAAATGTGATCCATGATCTGCAGGTCGGCAGTACCCAGCATCCTAGGCATCCGGCCGCCGTAACCACCGTCGAACTGAGTCGCCATCTCGCGCATGGACTCAAGAAGATGCGTCTTGCCGGATCCGTTTGCCCCTGTTATCAGGGTGAAGTCAGGCAGCTCATCGGCTATTGGTGTCTCGACTATTGACTTGTACGGATTGTAGGTCTTTATTCGCAATACATTCCCCCCAACTACATGACGCATTCATATTGACCTCGATGCGCCCCATTCAGCGCGGCCGGAATGAACAACGTCGATTTACAACCCTATCGTCGTCCCCATCGACGACTTCGCCAATCCAGCCAGGCCCATTTCGCTCATCCCGGCGGTAAACCGACGATGGCAGTCGACTTCAAGTTAGTGATGGTCCATAAATGCAACAGCGCTACGCCTGTCCAACCTTGGCAATCCGTCTATAAAGGATTGCGCGGGGACAAGCTCAGATCTTGCGCAACGTGGGCTGCCGATTCGACGGCTTCGACCGGCCGACGGACGTTGAGGGTTTGACTTGCAGTGATTCGTGGTCGACATCCGCCGAAATTGTTTCCCACGGCGAGGCCCTTGATGAGGCTGTCCACGTTTCGTTCGTGTTTGATGGCCAGTTCCACCCATTCAATACAGACGTGCAACACATCGGCCACTATGCGTCGACCTCTCTGCCAAGCAAGTCCAGGTAGATTAGATTCAAGATGACGATCGCGAAGCCTTCGAGCCGGAAGGGCACTCTCCTCGCAGTACTCTCCAACCCGCCGACGACCAATGGCATGCGCACCCTCCAGCGAGTGAAACACGCACAGGAAACGCTGGGCTACTCGTCCATGGCTATTGCGAACGTCTTCGCGCTCCCCACGTACCGCACGGACGGGATCGCTCTCGCTGGGGTCGAGCCCGACGGCTGGCTCGCGGCGCGTTCAAGCCTCACCCAAGCTCTTGCTTCCGCAGATGCCGTGATCTTGGCGTACGGCTGTCACGAGCCGTCGGGACCTGCTCGGCAACACTTCCGCGATCAGCTCGAGTGGCTGCAAGCGCAGCTGGACGCCCGCGGCCTCGCCACGTGGATGATCGACGGACGACCTCGTCACCCGTCGCGATGGCATCGGCACACGCACGCCCAGTACCCCGCCCTGACATTTGCTGAGGCGCTTCCCATTGCACTCATGGACGTCACCTCGGCGACCGGGGAAGGTCGCCTCACTCCGCCTGCTCGTTAGATTACGCTCGGGAGAGAGCCGACCCCGGCTACCCATGATAGCGGGGCGTTGATTTGGGCTTACTCGTCGCCCGTGATGCCGAGCTTCTTGAGATCCTCCTCATTGAGGATGGGTTTGTCCGGCTGGGAGTCGTCGCGCACTCGAAATCCCATCCGTCCCCGCGGAGCGCTCATGTAGGGCATGGCCAGCGCAAAGATTGTTGCGACATCGGGAGATTCAGTGGGGCCTTCCCAACCTGGATCCGTGGCTTTGCGACCCTTTGGATCCTTTTCATCGGGGTCCGCCGAGAAGTTCAGAAGCAGCGCCCCTCGGGTCGGGGTGTGGTGCGCGTCTGCTGCCGGCCCGCCGTGCTCATACGGGCTGCCGGCCATGCGCATAATGGCGGACCTCTGCCGGAATGAAAAGCCGGTGAAGCCAGGACGATCTTGCCGACGGGTACGCGTTAGGAGAGGAACATCGATACCGTCAACGTTCCGAATCGGCGCGTCCGCCAAATAGGGGACCATGACCGCCCAGTCGACCAGTTCGCCCTTGTCGATAGCGTTCTTCATGAACCGAAGTGTCGGTTCCAACGAATAGTTGACCGTCCACTGAAACTTCTTCAATTGCGTATACAGATCATGCGCCGGCACGATCGCGACCCGAGCCTGAAAAGATTTCGTCTTTGCCGGTTGGCCTTCCTTGTATTCGAAGGTCTGGAGCTCTCCCAAGGCGCTTACCCAGTCGCGGACTGCAGCGAAGTGTGCTTCGTTTGTCGCTCCTTTGCCGCGGTCGGGTTGGCGCAGGAACTCTTTAAACTTACCACCGTCGCCTTCGAAGTCGAGGACGGCGTTGTACATCTTGTTGGCCCCTGTCGGCTTCAGCCAAGGCAGCTGCTGGTAGACCATCGGCGGCACGTCAATCGGTAGGACCTGCGGACGGCCATCTTCGTCGAGTATGGCAAAGCTTCGGAGTTGGTCCCGGAAGGCCTCCTCGTCCTCAATGATCGAGGTGAAGGCCTCATACAGGTCATAGGTCTTTCCTCGCGTGTCCTTGGCATCGCGTGCGATGTAAAGCCTGACCAGGTCTTTGTAGCCCGGACGGTAGCCAAACCAGCGACCCATTTGCATGAGTGTGTCGGCAGCGCCGGCCCTGCGCCGGTAATAAGAGATAGTGAGGTCCTCGACAGTGAACCCGCGACTCAATTTGGCGCCGCCCACCATAATGCGCCAGTACGGCCCCCTCTGGAAATCGACGGCCTTGTAGTCGCTGTCCTTCGATCCGTTGACCACGACCACCGGGTCTCCGCTGGCGGTGACCAAATCGACTGCTCGGCCGATCGGTCTCATGAGATCACCAAAAGTGACCGGCATTTCCGTTCCCCAGGTGTCCCGGGCTTGGTGCACCGGCAAAAAGTCTGTGAGGAAAAGCTCCTCAAGTCGATCGAGTCCCGCTGGGCTGGAGTAATCGGCATGCATCCACACCGACCGGATCTTGTTGGCCAGCTCGGAATGCTCATCCTGTTTCACAGACTCGTGCACCAGCATGGTGTGATGACGAAAGCGCAAGGCGGGGTCCTTTATCTGGCGCCAGAGCTTGATGGCACCGGAAAGCACGAATGCGTCAAGTGCATCGCGAATCTCACGCAGTTCTCCCTCACCATCGTCACAGAGGAGGTTGCGAACGAAGGCTTTCTCGTTCGAGTTGGTCGCTGTGATCGCCTCGTCCGACGGGAGCCCATTAATGTCGTGAAAGGACTTGCCGCCCATGTAGCTGGGCGAGGGCTCGAGGCTGATAATGAAGTCTTTGGGGAAGATGTCCTTGGAATCATCAGGCGTGATGAAAACGTTGGCGAAGGGCGTGGCCGTGTAACCGATGTATTGGGCGCGCTTCAACTGCTCAAGCATCTTGCTGATCAGTCCGTTGATAGCGGTGCGCTTCTTGTCCTCTTCGGCGAGGTGCTGCCGATTGGGGTTGATTGTGTTGACCGATGCTTGGTCTGCCTCATCGTCGATGATCAGCGTAGGGATCTCACCGAGATCAGCACGCGCCGCTTTCAGGTCCGCAAGCAGTTTCTTCAGGGCAGCAGGGTTCTTCTTGACGACCGCAATGCGAACATCACTGGAGTACAGGTTGACGGGGTCGTTGACGGGTTTTGTCCGGTCCTTGAGAGCGCCCGCCCGACGAAAATCAATGGCGTCAATTCCCGCTTTGAGTAGTTTGTAGTCGCCGGACATGGTTGTCAGGCGCTTGATGAGTGGCACGTCGTCAAGTTCGATGATCGGAACGCCGTGACGCAGAAATTTACCGTCGATCCAGTCCTGGTCACCCGTGCTGACGTAGTCGACGCCCTTGATCAAGTCTGGGTTGCTGGGATCGCGCCCTTCGAGGATGTTCTCTTCGCCGATAAGTTCCATGTCGAGGCGGCGCTGCGTCTGGGCCCGCAGAAGTTCGACCGTGCCTGTGAGCACGATGATGAGTCTGTAGCCGGAATCGATGGCCTTCGCGACTATGCCGGTGAAGTTGGCGGTCTTCCCGCTCTGTACGTAACCGACGACGAGCCCCTTGGACTGGTACGCCTTCTTCACTGCAGGGTCAGCGAGCCGGCTGATAATGTTCGTCGTCGAGACGTCGACGGCAGCGATGGCGGTCGGGTCCCACCCTTTGCCTTCGAGGACTCCCCGGTAGGCCTTCCAGTAGAAGTCATGTTCCTGCCGGCGTTGCGCGGTGTACCAGGCATCCCACGGACCAGAAATAACGATGTCTTGCTGCGCGAGCCGGGGAAATGCCTCGTCCAAGCGGGGGCGACTCTGCTCCCCGAGTTCGAGCAGGTCGAGGGTTCGCGTGCGGCGTGGAAGGGTTCCGGCTTGCGTACCATCGATCCAGTCAGCCTCAGGTTCGGCGTCCCATCGGGCGAGCGCAATGTGGGTCGAAGTTCGCGCCGGGTCGTTGACGCCGGTGGCGACGATCGCGTCGATAAGTTCAGTTTCACTCAAGGTCACGCCCGATCGCTTGAGCTTCAGATTGACCGTGTCGAGCAGGCCTTCCGGACCGCTGTGGTTCATGCCCTGAAGCGCACCACGGATAGCAGTACTGACCGCAGCGGGGATCTCGGTCGTTGTCATTCGGTGTCCTCGCAGAAGGTGGCAAGCGGCGCAGGGGGCTGAGTAGGGTGCAGCGTGGAAACGTCGACGCGGTAGGTGACCCCACTAACAAGGGCGCGTTGCGGCACGACCTCATTCAGCCGTGGCGTCGTGAGCGCTGGAAATTCGCCATCAACCAGATAGGCCTGCGGCACGGAACGCTGCTGGTAGCGAACCGAGTACAGGTCGGCATCCGCGTGATGCCAAGCGAGAGATTCAAGGTGCTTGTCGAAGGTACGTAGGCGACTCACATCGATGGAGGCGCGCACCGCGTCAATAAGTTCGGGCAAGGTAAAGGAGTCTGCGGCGGCACCGGCTCTTGTGAGTTGTACTGAAATGAGGTACAACGGACGGCCTGGAGTCGGAAGAAGTTGGGTCTCGGAGCCGATCAGGTGGATCCGCCCCTCGGATTGGGTGGTCTTGACCTCTGCCTCGAATTCTTCCAGGGCAAAGTCATGTTCCTCGGCAAGAGGACCGAGCCAGGCCGCGAGGGCGGCCTCATCGCCACGTTCCGAGATGATGTGGCGCAGCAGTAGGAGCTCCCCGACGAGTCCGGTGATCACGGCTTCACTCATCCGCTTGCGACTAGCCAGAAGATCTTTGAGGCCCGACAGGGATTCGGACACCGCATGGCGGAAGGATGCGCCGCCGCGCAGCTGATCAACGACGGACTCCAGTAAAACGTAGGCCTCGTAGTGCATCCCCGAGGCGTCGACAACTAGCTCGAACCATTCTCCGGGCGCTCCAAGAATTCCGACACGATCGAAGGAGATCCGTTCATAGGAAATCACGTCGGGGTCACTCCCGACTGCCGGGCAAAGGAGGCGCATTTGCTCATGTTGAGGGTCGATTTCCAGACGGGCGCTCACCCGTCCGTCCAGCGTAAATGCAGATTGCACCCCCGCGGTGAAATAGGCTTCCACTGTCTCGGGCGAGAGGTGAAGGAGGTCCTCACCTCCGCTACGATCACTCATTGCTGACCTTCCCCATTCGTCGAGCCTGGGCTGCGATCTCATCGCGGAGCGCCGCGGTGAGGAGCTGTTGCCAGGCCGCGATTTCCGCCTTTTCGCGTGAGCCGAGCATGTCCCCCTCGAAGTAGCGAGAGAAGACCAAGAGCAGCAGGGTCTTCACCAACGGGGCGTCGTAGTTGTCACCGCTCTCGTGACCCACGATGACGCCGCGATAGCGGGCGTTGAGCCAGATCGAGCGTTGAGCAAGATCGACTCGAATGGGATCCTCGCTGTCTTGCACCTCCCAACGGATGTCGACAGCCGCATGATCCGAGAACTCAACCGAGGCGGAGAACGCGTCGAGCATGTCAGCGCTGAACCCTCGGAAAGGCTCAACCAGAGTCACGGCGCGTTTAGTGTACCGACGTGATTCGTGGCGGGTGGATTCTGCCACTTCCAGGAAGTCTGCAAAGCGTTGCCCCTGCTGACCCACCATGGCCTCCAGAATGGCTGCCTTCAGATCGGAGTCGAGTTCTAGGCCAGCCTTCTCGGGATTGATGGCGATGTGATCGGAGACGCTTTCATCGATGTCCAGTTCGATCCGCGCAAACTCGAGTTCGGGTCGATTGACTGTGAGCGTATTCCAGCCGCCCATCTGCAAGAGTCGATCGTTGCGATAGAAGAAGAAGCCTTGGGCCAGGCTGCCCGGACGCCCGTTCAGGCGATAGCTGGGCAAGCCTGACTGTGCGGCGGGCCAGAGGTGCACTCGGCCTCGCACGGTCGCACGGTCAATCGTGATGGTGAGTTGGGCAGGGAAAGGTCCCTGCCCAACCTGTCGATATGCAAAAGGGTTGATTGGCTCGACCGTGCGTGGAACGCCCGGTCGGCCACGAACGATATCGAAGACCTCGATCGTGACGGTCAGTTTCTCCGCTTCAAGGATGCGGTGAAAGACGATGCCAAGATGGGTCCTGATAGCCCCAATCCGTTCATCGAGCCAGCGGGCACGATCGTCCTCGTTGGTGGCGGTCAAAAACGTGCGCGGCTCCGCCCATTCGACCACAGTGCCCGTGGCCAAGGGGAAATCGAGTTTGAAGGCAGCGAGGTAGGAATCAACCCCCGCGTACTCGAGCTCCTCGACCTCGGTCGGCGCTGCGGCGCGGATGGACCTGCCGGCGGCCTGGGCTCCATCACGACGCGAATAGACCCGCAGGATATCCGCTTGGCTCAACGATGCAGCCTTCATCCCGATGCCGAAATGACCGAGGTCCTTGCCTCCATACTCGCGCTTTTTGGCAAAGGTCATCGCTTGATCGAGGGCTTCGGAGTCCATTCCGTGGCCGTTATCAATAATCTGAAACCCGGTCACCGCACCATTCAACTGGAGAAACCGGAGCAGCACTTGAGTGGCCGCAGCATCCACGCTGTTGTCGACAAGGTCAGCGATCGCCGTTTCGAAGCTATGATGCCTGCCGACTGCGCTCGTAATGGACGGATCGGGTGCGACCGTACGCCGCCCAACAACGACCGGGGGACCCGATGTCATTACAGCTCCTCGAACCGGTTCTTGGCGAACCCGAGATTTCGGCCATTTTCACTGACCGTGCGAACAGTGTCGATGTCGAAACCGTGGTGTCGCCCTGCGTTGATGGTGAGCTGCACCTCGAAAGTGTCCGGGTCGGCGCTCTGCACGTGAACCAGCAGTTCCTCGGCAATTTCCCGCAACTGCTGAGCGAGGTTTTCCGAGGTGCGCAGCTCCACCACGCCAGAGAAACGCGCGTTGGGAACAGAGACCGAGACGCCCGAACCAGTCGATTTTGTTCCGGTCGGCTCGTTTCCTCCGGCAGCGGTTCCGCCTGGGTGTGGATCCGTGCCTGCGCCGTCCGGCTCGCCCGAGTCCTTCGGCTCTGGCTTCCTACCCGTTTCCCGAATCCGCTGAGCCTCAGCGAGAGAAGGGACGACGAGCAGCGTATCGTCAGTGATCGTCGGTGCCTGCGACTCGTAGATGGGCACGCGCAGGTCAATGAAGTCGCCAGTATTTTCATCGTAACCAGAGGCGAGGGCGAAGCCCATTTCTGACCAGCCTGGATCGGTCATCACCGACTGAACAGCGTCGGTCAACACGGCCTTGTCCCTAAGTCGCGCAAGGTACGGGTAGCGCACGTGGTACTGCCACAACTCGCCCACGCTGATTCGACCTTCGTTCCACCGCGTGCGCAGGTGAATACTGAGTTCCAGGGCGATCGAGCGCGGGGAACTCTGCGTGAAGATCACGTCGTCTTTGGCGAGCTTTTCTCCAGTTCGTGTGGCCAGCCGCGTCTCACCGCTTTCGATTTTCTTGGTCTCGAGCGACAGAGGCTGAGCACCGTCAGGCTGCACCGGGTACAGCGCCCAGATCCAGGTGGCGGCCACCCGCTGGTCGACGACCCGGTTGGCTTCATCGGAGCGAGTGCGGGCCTGCTCAGCCTGACTTGCCGTCAGGTCGAGCTCTCCCACGCTGGCCGCGATGTATTTCCAGGCAAGGAAGATGCGGATGGCTTCGTTAAGCTCGCTCCAGCGGGCCTCGTCGGCGGCGAGCACAACAAAAGTGTTCGCATTCTGACGCGGCGCTCCCCCGCGACTGCGGGCAAGATCCAGAGCGAAGTTCCACGCCGTTGACTCCTTGCCCCGGGCGTTGTGCGTGTGCAGTGGGTGGGCAATCACCAAGCGGCAGGATTCTCCTTCGGCCAGGTCGGAGGTTGACAACGGGGCCACCTCGATATCGGTGAACTCCGGCGTGCTGCGCGAGCCAAGCCGAAGTCGGCGCACCGCCTCCCCGTAGACGTCCTCGGGATGCATTGCCGAGGCGCGTTCCCCAGCCATGCGGTTGAGCGAGGGCTGTCGGTCGAACCAGTAGCGCTGCCCCTCCGCATAGAGGTAGGTGGAGCGGTCCCCCAGCATCTGCAAAGCAGAGCCGAAGTTACCGATAGTGTCGCCGGGCATGGCGACGCCGAGGAAGACTTTCTGGCGCTCGATGCCCTTGTGCGTGCTACCAAGGGTCGCGGCTGAACCCATAAACAAGGTTCGGGAGATGCGTCGGGTGAGCGCTCGGGCGCCGAACAGGGGCCGTTCCCGGTCGATGTGCACAGGGGTAGCGTTCTCGCCGTCGATGTCGGTCTCGATGATAGCCTTCCACGCGTCATCGAGGTAAGAGCTCACCTCGTCGCGCACCGCGGCCGATGCCAGCGGCATCGACCCGGGCATGATTAGGGGGGAGTCGTCTTCTGCCACATGCAACGCGTGAACGACGGCGCTCATCAGCCTCAGTACACCACGAGTGCGCTGGAACCGCTCCAATGTAGACCAGTCACCGTAGAGCCGGTCGAAGAGCTCAGGGTGGATCGGGTACGCCGCGCGGATCCGTGCTTCGTATTCAGGGCTGCGAGTTTCGGCGGGTAGCTCTCCGGTCTGCTTGCGGTAGAACTCCGAGAACTGGCGGGCGGTGGCATCGATCCGGCGGCGGGCATCCGCGTTGGGTTCGACGAACAGCCGGCGGCGCACGATCTCGAACGATTCCTGCGAGCTCGCGGGGGTCCAGTTCTGGGCCACGCGGGAGACAACATTCTGCAGGCGCTCAAGCGCGGCTCGCCCATTGGCGCCTCCAACCTCGAGATCGGAGGCTGCTGGCTCGTCGCTATCTCGGCGGATGTCCGAGGCCGGGATAGAGACGAGAAGCAGCGCGCCGGGGACCGATTTCACGACCTCCGTTAACTGTTGGGCAAAGGTGAACTGGGTCTCGAACGACCCGCCGGGAAGGTCATCGCGACCATACAGCCCGCGAGCGTAAGCAACCCACTCGTCGATGAGAATCAATGCAGGCGAGTAGGCAACGATCAGGTCCCGAAGGGCAGAACCGGGGTTCGTGGCGGAGCGGTCAGCATCGGCGACCATCGCATAGCCTTCGACACCGCCGAGCTGCCAGGCCAGTTCTCCCCAGAGGGTATGGATCACCGTGCCATCGGGCTTTGCCCAGGATTGACCTGGGGCAAGCTCATTACCCACAATGGCGACGCGCTTGATCAGACGGCGAAAGAGGTCTGCGGGCTGATCGTGCAATAAACCCTGCACATGCTGCGGAAACGCCGTGAGGTCGTTACCACTGAACAGATGCCAGACCGCGAGCATGGAGTGGGTCTTACCCCCGCCGAAGGTAGTCTGCAAATTGATTACGGGCGCAGCATTACCGTCACCGGCGAGGCGGCGGGCAGACAGAGTGAGCAGGGTGCGCAAGCCGTCGGTGAGGTACGTACGCGCAAAGAACTCGACGGGGTCGGTGTAGTCGCGGGTACCAATGCCATTGGAGACCTGGTGTAGGTCGGCCGCGAACTCGGCACGCGCAAAGTCGCCGCTGGCGATGTCGACGTGCGGGCGCAGAACTTCACGCCATGGCACAAGGTCGGCTGCCGCGAGGGCCGGCATGGCCGACGCGTTGCGGGTGTCGCGGCGGGTTTCTTCGCTGTAGGCGGCGCGCTGCACATCGAGGCGCAGCTGACGCACACCGTCGGCCTGCGTCGGGGCATTAATGGCGCGTAGCAGCCGCTCACAAGTATCGAGAGCCCGATAGGCATCGTCAGCGCTGAAGGGTTTCTTGTGGGCCCACTTGGCGCGCACCTCACGCATCTCCCCGGCTAAGTTCTGCTCAGCCCTGGAAAGCACCGAGCCAAAGGGGAACCCGAAGGTTCCCAGCCGTTCAGTGAAGACCCTCAGTTGCACCTGCGGGTCGGTGCGCTCGTAGGATTTACCCTCGATCTCGTCTTTGGCCGCGAGCAGTCCGGTCCAATCGACTTCTCCCGGAGGGAGAAGGGGAAGCAGTACCTGATCGATCACGGGTGCTAGCGCTTCGGCGAGCAGGTCAAGTGCTTCGCTGATGCGGTCGGTGTTGGATTTCGCCATGGTCTGTTCCTAGTCTGCGGTGAGCGTGTCGAAATCGAAGGTGCCCACAACGGTGCGCGCGGGCTGAGTGTCCGTCGCAGCCTTCGCCGCAGCGCGCAGTTCGGGCCACGACGAACCGAGGGCGTTGAAGAGGATGCCCGGCTGCACGAGCCCCTTCTTCTCGGTGAGCGCGAAAAGCCGGTAAGCGAGCTCATGGGCCGGAGCCATATCGAAGCCGCGTTCCTCGGCTCGGGCCAGAATCCGCCCGGCCTCCGCGAGCCCACCACCCTGGTCACCGAGCGCGCGCGCCAGGTGAAGGGTAATTTCCCACAGGCTCACATGGTCGTCTGTCGTCGGGTCATAGTCGCCGGGCAAATCGGCGGGCGCGAAGAGACGCACCTTGCCAGCTCCGCTCGAGAGTATTCCAGACCGCGCGAGTGCCGCAACTGATGCGCTCTTCGCGTTCGCGAGCGTCTCGGCTTCGCCATAGTTGCCGGTCTCGAAGCCGTGCCCCTCGAACCAAGCGAGACACCACCGCGTCTCGCGATCGAAGTCGCCTTCTTGCTGCGACAATACCTCATCAAGGACTATGTTAATCTGCTGCAGCGCGTCTCTAACACTCATGTCGCCGCCGGCTGGCTCAATAACCCGTGAGTACTTAGAAAAAATGGCCATACCCGGACCGATGGCGGCTTGCGCAAGGTCGACGGGAGCAATGGCACCCTGCTGGAGCTCACGCAATGCATCGGGAAGGGTCGCCTTCAGCTCAGCGAGAAGACCGCGACGGTCAACGATCGGCGCCTGTATTGGCCGCGGTCGCAGAGCCAAGACAATCGACGATGCTAGGGCGTTTGTACCAATGCTGATCATTCGCCCAGTCCTTTCGGAGCGAACGGGCCATGTTGCTGTGATTAGCCAGCCCGCACGGATCATACTGCCCAGCAGAGTTTCCCATCCGGTCGATGATTCACCGCCGTCGTCAGCTTCAGATTGTTTGAAAGCGTAGTAAACGGTGATTGGATATTCACTCGATGCGCTTGTTCGGGCTCGTTCAAATACATGCTCGAATCCGTTTTCAAAGAACTTCTTAGCGCCATCAGTGCCGTCATGCCTGTACGGATTGGCTACCAGTTCTTCGTCTTTGGGGACCAGCATCGTACTGAAAAGCTTGGGATGCACCGCCCGCAGCGCGCTTCGAAGCCAGACGTAGAAGAAATCTGATAGATCCGAGTAGCCGATGTTGTCGTAGTAGGGAGGGTCCGTGGAGACGATGAAGTTCTCATAGTCTCGGGTCGATGCGTCACTCTGGTGTGCTGTTGCTGGCTGAGAAGCAGGAAGGCGCTCTATGACCTTTGCCATTGACGCTGTCGCAACTGCGAAGTCCCCAGCCGCGCTCGCAAACGGTGACACTTCGGTGAAATCCCAAGCCATTGGGATGGCATGCCGCGTAAAGAGGTGACTGACCTGGTCTCGAGAACTTGACCATGTCGCGAGCGAGTTACCGATGTCTGCAGTACGGCTGACTCCCATGCCAAGGTAGGTGGCGATCGCGTCAGCATAGGCTTCGGGCCGTATCGGATTTTCTTCAGCACCGGGTGTACCTGGGCGGGGTTGCCTCGGTGCCAGGGTAGCGTCTAGAACCACCTTTGCCCTCGCCTCCCCCACGAGATCCGTTAGCGTCGTCAAAGTGGTCAGCTGACGGTTTGTGAATAGATCGCTAAATTCGGTCATTCCGAATGAGGGCGGGGCAAACCACCTCGGATTTTCGGCGATCGTGCCGGGCGGCGTGCCCACTGGTCGGTTTACATCAGCCGCACGGCGCTGCAGGTCGCTTACTGAAAGGTACACGCGACCACGACCGCTGGATGCCACTGTCGCCATCATCACGTACCCGATTCTGTGCGCCTGTCCCTCCGCACGGATGTACGACATCGACGTGGTCGCTGAGCACGACAAACAAATCGCTCCGGCTCGACCGATCGTGCCGTCGGCATCTAGGGCTGGCGTGAATTTTGCGTCATGGCTCACCGCGAAGGAAACCCTTCCTTCGTGGACCGCCGGCACGATATAGGCCTCCTTCCCTGTCCTCTTGCCAAGCCACCACGACCTCACTAGCGGCATCTCAATTCCACATGCTGGGTTGGGACACGTTACGGTGCGGGCCCAAATCCAAGCAATCACGGTGGCTTGGCTGCCGTCCGCGAGGGTGGCCTTTGGATAGAGATTTCCGATGCGCTTCACGGCCTCATCTCGCATCCAGCGGCCGTAGCGACGCACATCCTCGGCGAGTCCCGTCGCCTTGGGCCAGTCGCCAGCTTTCTGACCGGCGGCACCCGGGAATACCGGAGGTTGACCGGCGAATGTCGGAGGGATGTCGATGAGGGCCTTGTTGATGAGTACAGAAACCGGGTTGAGGTCAGAGGCGTGCGCTTCGAGGCCGAGGCGCTGGGCCTCCAGCGGGATAGTGCCACCGCCCGCGAACGGGTCGAGGATTGCCGGCGGGTTGCCGTTGGTGGACCGCCTGATTTCGGCGCGCACCGCGTCAAAAAGGGTTTCGTCGTTGAGGTTATCCCAGTCGACCATGCGCGTGATCAGATCAAAGAGGCGCTCGCGTTCGCTGACAACGCGGCGCTCGACGTAGGCGTCAATCTCGGTTTCACCCCGACGGACCGCATCGGCCCGAAACTCGTCTTCCCGAGCGGACGGATCATCTACCAGCTGGGCAAAAAGCACAGCTCGGGCCGTGGCAAGGGGCCGGCGCGCCCACCAGAGATGAAGCGTCGCGGGATGCCCGTGGCGGATCGATTTTTCGCGGGCCGACTGCTTGTTGATCGCCTCCAAAGGAAGGGCGACTTCAATCAGCTTGCGTCTTACGGTCACGCGGTCCTCCAGAATCGGCGATGCTGTCGGGGCATAGCTGTTTGGGCCATCCCCCGGCTTGGCATTTCTAGCTTATCGACCAGTACCGACGGGCATGAATCGCCCCACGTTCACGCCATAAGCAGACCGGGTTCAACCGACTACTACAAGCGATCCTAGCCACGAGGCGACGACTGCCCGCCAGCGCACGCGATCGGAGTTCCAACTCATTGTGTGATCCGCTTCGAATGCCTCGAGGTCAACTGCGTCGGGACGCAATGCTGTGAGGCGCGCCGAGACCCCGAACGGCGATGACGTGTCCCTTGCGCCGTGGAGAATAACTGTCGGAATGGTCAACTCTTCAGCACGCGCCATCCAGTCGAAGCAGGGCAGACCGACGGGGTCGATTAGACCCGTCATGCGAGCCAGCGGCCGGAAGCTGAGCCACGGCGAGGCTAGCGCGCCGGCCCTGGCAGGCAGGCCCGACCGCGCGCTATTCGCCTTGAGCGTTGCGACCCAGTCGAGGATAGGCGAGTCGAGCACGAGTCCATCGACGATGCCGTGCAGCTTCGGATCAGCGGCGAGCTGCAGTGCAATTGCACCTCCCATTGACCAGCCAAACAGGATGACGCTACGTGCGCCGTTTTCGCGGGCGTAATCCACGGCCGCTCGCACGTCATCGGTCTCGGCACCACCGAGCTCCGATCGTCCGGTCCCCGCGAGAGGACCTTCGCCGTCGTTCCGATATGTCACGACGAGGGACGTCAGCCCAGCTTCCGAGGCGACCTGCACGCCCCGCAGCGTTCCAGCGCGCGTGCTGCCGAGACCGTGGATATGGATAGCCCACGTGCTCGACGGGGGGCCTTGGGGCGCGACGAGCCAGGCGGGCGCCGGGCCGACATCCGTTTGTATCTTGATGTCAGTCGACTGGAGTCCTGCATCGGCTGGGCTCTGGAAATAGATGCCGCTCCAGGACGCGCTCTGGCCGGCGGCCACGCCTGGCCCCGACTCCCCCACGACCTCGCGGCCGACGAGACTCTGCCCGCGGTCCTCGACTCCGGGCGCCAAACGAACCCAACCGCCATTCTCGAGAATGAGGCAGTAGTCGCCGGGTGCGGCGGTGCGCGGCGTGCGATCGAGGATGAGTATGGGTCGCTCCCCCGAGTTGTCTACTCCCCGAATGGTGAGATCGAACTTTCGTCCGCTTATCGGTGCAGTCAGCCGCCTCGCGATCACCAGGCCAAGCCCGCCGAGACCCACGGCGGCCGCGATCGCCGCGCCGGCCAGCGCCAAAGCAACTCTCATCGTTTCTGCAGCACGGGACTGGTCATAGCGCGTGATGCCTCCGCCACCGGCTCAGTCAGACCGCCTCCAAGGAGGTGGCTTTCGGCGCGCTCGATGAGGTGCCGGTCTCGGTCATCGACCTGAAACGACACTCGCGCATCGATGATTGCGTCACGAATTTCGACGATCTGGCGGTGAAGAATCGTCTCAGGCTCAGCGCCAGTTGACCCACGCGTGTTTTGGCTGATGCCCGGTCGTGCGGCGGTCGCCGCTACCCAGAGAGGGTGAAGTTCAGAAACGAGCATCCGCGTTGTCCGATCACGAGATCGCGCCTTCAGAGCGCGGGCGGCAGGCTGGCCGGCGAATCCCAGACACAGCAGCACGAATGTCATCAGGTGCAGCGGTTCATAGGCAATGGCCACGCCCTTCATCAGAGTGAGGTCGCCAGCCAGATGCGCGATATCCATTGTGATGACTACGACGCTCAACAGAACGCCGAGGATGCTTCCGACGAGGAGGGACGTCGGCGGCATCCGCTGGACGCCTGCGCTCTTGCGAACCTGCCGGGCTGCGAGCACGGCCATCGTGGATAGGACGATAGCGTAGTAGGTGAATTGGATCATGGAGTAGGTGCCGGCACTGGGCTGGTCGCCCAGGTCGAGCATGAAGTTGGTCGTGGTGGTACCGCCATCGATGAAGAAGAACGAGCCGACGGCGCCGATGATTGCAGCTGTGAGCACGATTCGGCCAAGCGCGAATCGCTCTGCCCAGGACTGTTGTTCGGAGGCTTTCAGGACGCCGCGGCCGAGAAAGAACACGCCAATCATGAGTGCGAGGTCGGCCGGGAGGGTCGCGATGTTGGTGCCGCCAGCAAGCTTGTCGAGGGGGCGATAGACCTGGTCGGTGTTGAGGGTCATGGCGACGGCGATCGTGACTGCGGCGTAGCTGATGTTGCGGTCGGCGTGACCGCGTCGCAGGATCAGCAGGCTGGCGACGAGCAGCCACATGAGGGCGGAGACGAGTAGGGGAATCATCCGAAAATCTCCGCGAATCGGGAGGAGTTTCTCATTGACCGTCTGATTGCTGCGGCGAAAATGTCGGCAAGGGTCTCGGCCTGAACTTCTTCGGCGGAGTCGAGATTTTGACGTCTGAGCAATCGCCGTCGGGTCTCTTTCGGGATGTCGGGGAGCAAGAAATCGGCAGCTTCGGCATACTCGTCGAACTTGTGACCGAGGATCATGTGGGCCAGCTCGTGCAACACGAACTGCTGGCGATGCAGCGCCGAGTCGCTGTGAGCGTGGAGGATGAGATCTTGGTCTTCGGCTCCGAGCCAGACGGCGCACAGACCATCGTGCACGCCGAGTTCTGCGAGTTCGACTATTCGCAGTTGTCGTCCCCGGTTGCGCTGCACGGCCATAACGAGCTCGTCGAAGGTGAAGGTCTCGCCTAAGGCGAGTTCGTCGACGGCTGTCGCCACACTCGCTGTGTTGTTCACTGCCGTCTCAATTCCCTCCGGACGCGGGTGGGGTTTCATCTGGCGGGCTCTGCGCGACTTCCGCATCCAAAAATTTGCTGATCGCCCGTAGAGCGTTAGGAGAGATGTCTCCCAGTGTACGTGCCGCGTAGGACTTGACTCGGGCCGCACGCATGGAACGCACGAGATCGAGTTGGGCGCTGACCTTGGCCGGGGTCGCGGCGCCCTCCGAGCCAGCGAGGAAAGCCGGGTCGACGTCGAAGTAGGCAGCGAGGCCTTCGAACAGCGCGCGGTCTTGAACGTACCGGTGGCCGTTGATGATGTAGGTCCAGCGCGAACGCGAGAGGTTCGTGCCGCGCGTTTCTAGGAATGCCGCAATCTGAGCGAACGTCGGCTCGCTGCCCGTCTCAGCCTCGGCAACGTCGAGCAGCAGGCGCAGGCGCTTTGCGAGATCCTCCGCGGCTGTCGTGCTCTCGTCGTCTGGCATGGGACTTCCTTGAATTGATCAATGCTCAGGATGTTACGCATGCTCAACATACTCTTTGAGCATGATCAAATCAAGGGTTGCGCATGCTCAAAGGTGGTGCTAAACCAGACCGTGAATTGATATTGAGCATGCTCAACACGGAGCTTTCTCGCCGAACGCCTTAGCGAAGCGAGATTCACCTTCGTGTCATCGAGCCACGCCTGCGTGGCAGTCCTTCGGGAAGGTGATTGTTGTGAATTGGCACGTATGGCTCCGCGTTCGGAGTGTCTGATGGGCGTTGCTGAGGTGTTGCTAGCTTCGAGACGACTGCCGGTGCGGGATGCCGCACTTGCTTTTGCCCGGGCGGGGATTCCGGTGTTTCCGTGTGTGCCGGAGGGTAAGCATCCGCTAACGCCTGCGGGGTTTCACGATGCCAGCCGCGATGTTGAACAGGTGCAGGCCTGGTGGACGCGGTGGCCGGGTGCGAACATCGGCATGCCGACGGGCAGCGCGTCGGGCATCGACGTCGTCGACATCGACGTGACCAAAACGGATGCCGGCTTCGCCGCGTTCGAGCGGGCTACCGCAGCCGGGCTGGTCGACGGCGAGCTCGCCCGGGTGCGTACTCCGTCGGGTGGAATGCACGCGTACTTTGCCGCGATCGCAGATCGGCCGCAGCGATGTTGGCAGGCGGCGAACGCGCACATCGACTTTCGCGGGGACGGCGGCTACGTCGTCGTGCCGCCCTCGACACTGGCGACGGACACCGGTCGCGCCAGCTATCGGCTGCATTCGCTGTCGGCAGCCAGCGCGCAGCCGGTCGACGCCGTTGCGCTCCGCAGCTTCATCGACCCGAGGCCGCCGCGAACGGGGACACGGGCATCAGTCGCCAGGGCGCCGGAGCCGAGCCGGCTCGCGCAATGGGTGAGCAACCTGCAGGAGGGCGAGCGTAACAGTGGGCTGTTCTGGGCGGCCTGCCGCCTAGTCGAGGCGGGACTCGCCCCCGCAGACGTTGAGGCCGCGCTCGGCCCATCCGCCCAGACTGCTGGCCTCGACGAGCGCGAGATTCTCACGACGATCAGCTCGGCGAGCCGTCGCGCCCCTGGCAGTGCGCAAGCGTTCGACAGACCCGCCCCGGCAACCAGACGCGGCGACCCGCCCTGCCTGTCATGAATGGCTCTGTTCAAATCACCAACCCAAAGGAGATGAAGTGATGGATGTAGACGACTTCGATAAGTCACACGGCGCGACCAGCGTCGATGCCGGTGGCGAGCGGCATCCGCTGCACGCCGTGCTGGAGGAGAAATCGCGCCTCGCAACGCGCGCTCGAGGCGGCACCTCGAGTTTGCCGCCAGCAGCCCGGACCTCCTCGCACCCTGCCGTCACCTGGATTCGCGCGGCGGATCTGCTCAATCTGGGCGCCGGACGCATCGCCGGCCGCGGCATCGACTTTCAAGCCAACTCCGTGCGGCAGATTCGACGGGCACCCGTCACCGCCGTGCGGGCGATTCGCGCGCGGGCCGCCCGGCTGGCTCCCCTCTCCGAGTTCGGAGCGGTGCGAGACCGTGCACAGATCGGCCGCGACGCTTTCGGGCGGGCGTGACCATGAGCATCCTGTTGAACACGGCAACACACACCGACTCGACGGGAGGTGCCGCGACGATGACTTTTCGCGAATCCGAAGGCCTGCGCCGGCTGCTCGCACGACTTCAAGCGGATGGCGGCGCCCGCTGGCGCAGCGACCCCGAGGCTTCCGAACTCATGCAGTTCACCGCCCAGCGCTACGCCGGGCTGGCGCGCAAGCACTTCCTCGACCCGTGGGAGGCTGCCGCGGCCGCCTTTGACGCGATGCGGGCACCCTCGACATTGCGCGCCGACGACCCGTGGGCCATCGTCACCCGAGCCGTGCAGGTGACCTGCATCGCCGAGGAACGCGCCCGCGGCCTGCTCTGCTCAGTGCACCAGGCGCGGCGGCCCCAGGTGTCGGTGTTTCACGATGCCGAACGCTTCAGCGATCGCGAGCATGCCCTGCCGGAATATCACCCTGCGTTCAGCGTCAATCAGGCCGACAAATTGGACGAGGAGGAGCCGCTGGTTGAGGTGTCTCTGGCCGTTGAAAATGCGATCTCTCTCTTCACACTGCTCGGCTGGCCGGCAGACCGCGCCCGCGACGGCATCGAGTACGTCTGCAGCCGGTTAGCGGATGCTACGTCTCGCCCGTCGGCCTTCGAGTCGCTTCGCCGCGACTACGCCGCTCGCGCTTTGCTCGACGTTTCGCAGCCGGCCTGGATGAGCATGCTGCGAACCCTTTTGGGATCCGGCAACTCGCTGCACGCGCACACCGCGGCCGGGCGCGGCATCCTCTTGCGCTTGCTGGTCGGCGAGCCGCTGCACGCGCTGCTCGGCGATGACGACCTGGTCTCCGACATCGTTCTGCACTCGCCACGGGTGTTCGCATGACCATCACTCCGGGACACATCGAGTTGGAGCGGTCGATCGACTCCATCCGCATCGGGTCGCGGCATCGCACGGATCTCGGCGACATCGACGCGCTCGCCGCTTCGATCGAGCGGCAGGGACTGCTGCAGCCGATCACGGTGACGCCCGACGGCACTCTCATCTGCGGTGCCCGCCGGTTGGCGGCGCTTCGGCAGCTCGGCGTGCGCAAACTCAATGTCTGGGTACGCTCCGGCATTTCGGACCACCTCGCCCAGTTACTTGCCGAGCAGGACGACAACGCCCTGCACAAGGCCTTCGCCCCCACCGAAGCGGCCGCCCTGTATCGCGAAGTGAAGACGCTTCTCGCTGAGGATGCCCAGCGGCGCCAAGCCGCAACACGCTTCGGCTCAGAAAAGCCCAGATCAGACGGTGGTGCCACGGTGGCACAACCGCAGCAGATTGATCGCGTTCGCGCGCAGGCAGCCCTTCTTGTAACCGGTCGGCGCTCCTATACGACGTTAGAACGCATCGGCCATCTGCAGCGGATGGCGGACGACGAGAGTCTCGACGAGACGCTGCGCACGCGCGCGAGGGAGGAACTGGCGGTGATTCAGAACGGCGGATCGGTAGCAGCTGCGCACGAGAGGGTTGCGGCCGAGGTTGACCGCGTCGCGGCGGAGACGCCCATTCGGTCGCTGGTTCCAGTTGCACCTACTGCCGGGCGTTCCGCCGACCTCGAGCAGCTGGCCCGGGAGGCACTCGCCCGCGCGAAGACAGCGAAGCGCGCCCAGAAGGCCCGCCCTGTAGCTGCGGCCGACTCAATATTGCCCACGCGTTCTTTCGTCTTCCTCTGGAACGACCTGCGCGACTGGTGGCTGCGCTACGACGAGGCCGAGGTCGCCGCCGAACTCACCGACGACCAATGGGGCCAGTTCCAAGCAACCCTTGTCGGCACCGTCGCCTTCTTCGAGCGGATGCGCACCCTCCGCGACTCCCCCACCGTCGCGCCGGTCTCCGCCACCGTTTCCCGCATTAGATAGGAGCCCACCATGCAGATCTTTCGCCGCCGTCGACTTGCCCTCGCCATCGTGGGTGCTGGCATCGCGCTGATCGTGCTGGCAGTCATTGGGTTGGTTGGGCTGGTCCGCGGGCCGGCGAAAGCGAGCCCGCCGGCCCGGCCCGCGCCAACGGCATCCGCTGTAGCGGTCGTGCCAACCGACCAACCGCAGCCGATACTCGAAACGTCGAGCCCTGAGCTGTTTGCGCGCAGTGTTGCGCACGCGCTGTTTGATTGGGACACGCGTCAGGATGCTGGCCTGGCCGACTGGGCGCAGGTTCTGGTGGACGTGGCCGATGCGGAGGAAGCGGCAGCTCTGGCCGCCGACGTGCGGGACTACCTTCCGGGCGCTGAGATGTGGCAGCGTCTCGCTTCGTATGGCACGCGGCAGTGGCTCGACGTGGAGTCGGTGACCGTGCCGGCTGCGTGGGCGACCGCGCTGGATCAGGCGGCGCCCGGCCAGATTCCACTGGGTGCTGCCGCGCTCACGGTCGTGGGAACCCGTCATCGCGCGGGAACGTGGGACACCGATCTCGTTCGTACGGAGCGGCGGGTGTCGTTCACGGTCTTCGTGGTGTGCCCGGGCCAGGAGTCGTGCACGCTGCTGCGCCTGTCGAAGCTCGACCATCCGCTGGAGTGAGCGATGAAGAAGCTCATCGGTCTTGTCGTGGTGCTGATGCTCGCTTGCCCACTGGGTGGTCTGCTGGGCGTGGCCGCGCTGGTGACCACGGTGGCGAGCTCGTGCGGATCGCTGACCGTCTGGACGATTCCTGACTCGCTCACCGCCCGGACTTTAGGCGGCCGATCAGTCATTTTGAATCGGCGCCAGCTGACCCATGCGGGAACGATCATCACTGTGGGCGGGCAAACGGCCGAGGTCGGACGCGCAGGTGTGCTCGTGGCGTTGATGGCCGCGCTCACGGAGTCAGCCTTGCGTCTGTTGGCCAATACCGGCGCGTATCCGGAGTCCGCTTCCTACCCTCACGACGGGGTCGGTTCAGATCACGACTCGCTGGGGCTGTTTCAGATGCGGCCCTCCTCGGGCTGGGGAACGGTCGCTGAGCTCATGGACGCGGAGTACCAGGCGCGGGCGTTCTTCGGTGGAGCGTCAGGGCCGAACGCCGGGTCGCCTCGCGGGCTGCTCGACGTCCCCGGCTGGCAGATGCTCGAGCCGGGCACGGCGGCACAGGCCGTAGAGGTCAGTGCCTATCCGGATCGGTACGCGAACTTTGAGCCGGTTGCAGAAGCGATTCTGGTTGCGCTCACTCGGTCTTCGAGCGTTGTCGAGTCGTCGCGGGTCGTGTTTCCGCTGCCCGCTGGCTCGTACACGAACACTGACAGTTTTGGGTGGCGTATCGATCCGTACACGGGTGAGCGGCGTTTTCACGCGGGAAGTGATCTCGCGGCGCCATTGGGCACGCCGATCCTCGCGGTCGCCGACGGCGTCGTGAGCTTCGCCGGGCAACGTGGCACCTACGGCGGACTGATCACCATCGAGCACACGGTCGGCGGCGAGCGGGTCACCTCGTACTACGCGCACATGTACGAGCAGGGCATGCACGTCGCGGTCGGCGACAGCGTGGTCCCCGGCCAGCACATTGGCGACGTCGGGTCCGCGGGCAAATCGACCGGGCCGCATTTGCATCTGGAGATCCATCCGGGTGGGTCGAGTCAGCCTGCCGTGAACACGGTCGACTGGCTGGCCGCCCACGGTGCCGCCGATCTGACCGAAGCGACCAGCGGATGCCCGGTGGCGTGATGGACGTGTTTCCCGACTTCGGTGCCGTCGGTGGCGCTTTAGAGCTGAAAAGCGTCGTCGGCGCCCTGCTGACGTTCGTGCTCATCATCGCGGTGCTGATGATGATCACCAGCGGGGTGACGTGGGCCCTCGCCTCGGTGCACGGTAACCATCACATGGCAACAAGAGCTCGGGTCGGGCTCTTGGTCGCGTGTGGCGCCGCGGCACTCGCGGGCGCAGGTGTTGCTTGGGTGAATTTTCTACTTGGAGTCGGGTCCACTTTAACGGCCCGATAAGTATCGAAGCCGCCAACAAAACGGTGGCATGAAATCTGAAACGGATCGCTTACTGCGGTGACCAACGTCAACTGTCGACGCCACAAGAAGCAGCCCTAGGGCATGAGCGCCAAACTCGCACTGCGCAGCTCCCTGACTCCGGGGTGGTCGTCCCCGGTTCTCGTGCAGAGCATGATCACGCAGGGTTCGATGTCGCGAACGGGGATGAACTCGACATCCGCCCCGGAGTAGTACGACGCGATTGAAGATGTAGTGATCGCAATGGCGCGGCCGGTAGCGACCAACTGCAACTCTTCATCCATCGTGTGGATTATCGGTCCGTAACGCACGGGTCGTCCGCTGGGGCGCGGGTCGACCGCCCACCAATTCATCCAGTCCGGAGTCATGTGGTCGGCTCCGACGTGCTCATCATCGTCCAGGTCATTGATCGACACGGAGGCGCTGCCCACGAGCGGATGCTCACGATGTACGGCAACAACCCGGGGCTCCGTTCCGATCGGCTCCAGGGTCAGGCCGTCGACGAGCGGAATAGGCGGAATCACAAACGATGCGTCAACCGTTCCGTTGGCTACGGCGGTCAACTGCTCAGGCCAGCTCAGCTGCTTGAGCTCGATGCGGTTGCTCAAACGACGCAGCAGTGCCGTCGCGTGCTGCGTGCCGCCGACGATGAAGCCCACCCGCAGGGTGTGATCGCGACTGCGAGCAAAACGGGCCAGATCGAGGGCTGCCTCCTGCGCGGAATCGAGCAGCCGGCAGGCGTGTGGCATGAACGCCACTCCGGCGGCCGTCAGCGTCAGCGGGTGCGAGTCTCGCTTGATCAGCCGAAAGCCCAACGATTGCTCGAGACGACGAATCTGTTGACTCAGAGCCGGAGCCGTCACAAACATGCTCGCGGCCGCCCGGCCAAAATGACCTTCTCCCATGACCGTGACGAAAGCGCTCACAGCTCTCAAGTTGATATCCAAGCCCGAAACATCTTTGTTCACGCGCGTCGCCCTCCTTGGCAGGTGTTCACAGTGTAGATGCCACCGGTTCGACGCCCCATAAGAAGTTCGTGCGCACACGCACGGTTTGCGACATGTACTTCGAGGCCCGCCACACGGAGACTCAATCTCGAACCAACGAGAGTCAGGTTCCACGAAAACGGATGCCTGCACTCTCGCCATCCACCACTCAATGAGGAGTCGTAGTGAATACAAGAGTTGTGATTGTTACCGGGGCAGCAGGCGGACTGGGGTCGGCAATCGCCGCTCGCGTCGCCGACGACTTCGACGTCGTCGTTCTGACCGACATTCAGGAACAGGCACTGCAAGCGGTTGTCGAGAGCATCGGCGCAAGCTCAAGTGCCCGCGTCGTTTCTCATGTCTGCGACGTGAGTGACCCCGACCAGGTCACGGCTCTGTTTGAGCGAGCCAGCCAAGAGGGCGCCGTGACTGGCTTGGTCAACGCCGCAGGTATCGGCGGTTTCTGCGGCATCGAAGAACTTCAGCCGCAGCAGTGGGATCGTGTATTCGAAATCAATACCAAGGGAACCTTCCTGATGTCGCAGGCGTTTGTTCGCGTCGCGACGGCTCCGGCATCCATTGTCAATATCTCGTCGATCGGCGCGCGCTCGGGCAACGACGTGCTGGCGCATTACGGTGCCTCGAAGGCTGCGGTCATCGAACTGAGTCACAGCTTCGCGCGCGGTTACGGGCGCAAAGGCATCCGCTCGAATGCGATCATGCCCGGGTTTATCTACACCGACATGTGGCGCAATAGCGTGCCCTTCATGCGCGAGAGCAATGCGGCGCTGGCCGACGTGACCGACGAACAAATCTTCGCCGGCATCGTGGATCAGAACGTACCCATGGGGCGGCCGCAAGAGCCGGAAGACGTCGCCGAAGCGACGGCCTTTTTTCTCAGTGAGAAAGCCAAGAACATCACAGGCCAGACGCTGGCCGTTGATGGCGGCACAGTTCTGACCTAGTCCACCCGGTGATGCATACGCCATTCTGCGATCTTGACGAAAGAGAGAATTCTATGACCAACGAACTTCCCACCCGCTATCTGATCATCGGTGCCGGTGTCAACGGGCTCATCGCCGCTCGGGCCTTCCGCCGATACGGCATCGACGTTGACATCATTGAACGCCACACCCGGCTCGGCGGTCTCTGGGACATGGACAACCCCGGAACCCCGATGTATGAAACGTGCAGCATGATCTCGTCTCGGGTGGCCGGTGGATTCGTCGGATTCCCCATGTCTGACGACCTGCCGATGTACCCACGGTGGTCGGACCTCTACGCCTACATTCAGGACTTCGCACACGAGTTTCAGCTCGACGAACTCTGCGAGTTCGGGCTGTCCGTCGTCACGGCCACGCCGGTCGACACTGCGGGCGGCCGCTACTGGAACGTGCTGTTGTCTACCGGTGAAACGCGTCGCTACCGCGGAATATACTCGGCGATCGGGTCGCAGTGGCAGCCGCTCGTTCCGAACATCCCCGGTCTCGACTCCTTCACCGGTCGTGCGATCCACGCGAAGGACTATCGCTCGACCGAGGAGCTGAATGGCAAGCGGGTGCTCGTGGTCGGTGCGGGTAACAGCGGCGTCGACATCGCGTCGGATGCCGCCTTCCATGCTGACGCTGCGTCCCTATCGACTCGACGGCCGTACTATTTCTTTCCCAAGCAGATCTTTGGTGTGGCCCTGCCTGACCTGTTCGACGGCCGAGCGCAGATCACGCCCCGACCGTGGATGGACGGGCTTGAACCCGCAGATTTCATGGACGTCGTGCTCTCCACCGTCGGTGATCTGTCTGCCTACGGGCTCCCCATACCGGACGGGCCAGTCGGTGAAACGCACCCGATCGTGAGCAATACCGTGCTGCACGCGTTTTCACACGGACTGCTCACGCGTCACCCAGACCTCGATCGAATCGATGGCTCAACCGTGTATTTTGACGATGGAACCTCCGAGGACGTCGACGTCATCGTCTTCGCGACCGGGTACGAGGTGCACTACGACTTTCTCCCGGACGGACTGGTCGAGTACCGGCGCGGCCACCCGCACCTGCACCTCGCACTGTTCTTCCCCGGAGTGGAGGGTATCTACTCCGGTGGCAGCCTCCACGCAGCGGTCGGCGCAGGCTGGACGGTTTTCGACTACTTCGCCAACTTCGCCGCAGCCGATGCGCACGCGACGTTGACCGGGGAGAACGCAGAGGGCCTTCGCCGGTTCAAGACCGAATACGACCCGGACATGACGGCAGGTTTTCCCTTCGTCGACACCCCGCGCAACGAGAATCAGTACGACGCGCAGATGCTTCTGGCTACTATTCCGCAGGCAGCCCGCACAGAATTCGGCATCGCCGTACCGACCGGCTTCGATGATGAGGACTTCTACGCGTCCTTGCCGCGGCGGAGCCGCATGGAAGCGCAGGTGACTGCGGCGTAGCGTCCGAGAGTCCGCTAGCCCCTACATGACTGCACGGGCCCCGCTTCTCCGGTTGTAGGAGCGGGGCCACTAGCGCTGGTCGTACGTGAACTCACCGTTCATCATCGTTGCCGCGACCCCGATCTGGGCGATGGACTCAACCGGTGTCGTCAACGGGTTGCGATCGAGCAAGACGAAGTCAGCGAGCTTTCCGGGTGCGATACTCCCGACGACGTTGCCAGCGCCCGTCGTTTGCGCCGAGCCCAGCGTGTAGGCCCTCAGCGCCTCGGCGACACTGATGCGCTCGTCCGGCCCATAGACCGCGCCGGCAGCGTCGAGTCGTTCGACAAAAGCCTGAACATTGCGCAGCACGTTGCCCGACGTCACCGGACGGTCCGAACTGCCAGGTAAAGGAATACCTGCCGAGAGAAGTGATGCTGCGCGGTAGGACAGCGGCACCCGGTCAGCTCCGAGGGCGCGGGCCATCTCCACACCAAAGGCTCGGATGAAGCCTGGCTGCGGCACCACGATCGCACCCACGGTTTTGATTCGGGCGAGGTGAGCATCCGTTATGACGCCACCATGCTCGATACGATTCGGCACAGGGCGGTCGCCGTAGAGTGACCGCGCTTGCTCGAATATCTCGATCGCGAGGTCTATGGCGGAATCCCCAATGGCGTGCGCTGCGATGGACCAGCCCGACCGGTAGGCAGCGAGGATGCGCTCCGTGAGCTGCCCGACATCGCCCTGAAAATAGCCGTGGTTGTGCGCCGCACCCACGCAATACGGATCATTCATTGCGGCAGTCAGACCCAGCAACGAGCCGTCCAGAAACACCTTCGTCGGCCCGACTCTCAGGAGATCGTTGCCGAATCCGGTTCGCACGCCAAGGTCGAGCCCCAGCTTGATCGGGTCGTCTGCGTGCCCGACCACGGGGTGGAGTGCGTCGAGTGCCACCATGAGTTGTGCCCGCGCAGAAAGCACGCCAGTGTCGAGTGCCGCCTGATACGCCGCCAGCTCGAGCGGGCTGTGACCAATCCAACCGCCGCCGATTCCTGCTTCAGTAAAGCTCGTGATTCCTTCTGCTGCGTAGACCGACGTAGCTCGGTCTATCGCAGCCGTGATTGTTCGCTGGGAGTGCGGCAGGAAGAGATCTTGGACCTGCTGTTGGGCACGCTCTTCGAGCAATCCAGTGAAGTGCCCCCCGGCGTCACGCACGGCTAGGGCGCCGTCTTCCTCGACCCAATCCGCGGCCAGGAACCCGGCCAGTTCAAGTGCCGCCGTGTTAACGATGCCGGCATGACCGGAATTGTGTCGAATAAACAGTGGATGCTTCGGTGCGAGCCGGTCCAAAATGGCGATATCGGGATACTGTCCGCCAAACGACTGGTGGTTGAACCCGGACGCTAAAACCCAGTTTCCCTCCGCCGTCTCAGCGATATTCGCGGAAAGGGCCGCGTACACGTCGTCCAGTCGACGGAGCGGAGCGCAATCGATTTCAGTGAGAGACAAGCCAAACCACGTGGTGTGGCAGTGCACGTCGTTGAATCCGGGCAAAACGGTCAACCCTGCACCATCGATCTGCCGCGTTGCCGCATACCCATCGAGGTCGGCCCCGACCGCGACGACTCGGCCATGGAGGACTCCGATCGCCCCAGCCCCCGGCCGGCGGTCGTCCATGGTGAGCACAGTGGCATTTCGAATGATGAGGTCGAGCGGTGGCATGGCCATAACGTCTATCTGCTTTCTGGAGCGCCGACGGGTACGAGACCTACGAGTGTTTCTGCGACGAGGCACGGTTTCGCGGCACCCTCAACCTCGATGCTGTAAGTGACACCGAAAACTCCTAGTTCCCCTTTCATGGCGAACGATCCGACAACGGCGCGGGCACGAATGCGCGAGCCGACCGGAACGGGCGCAGGAAAGCGCAGCTTGTCAATGCCGTAGTTGAGCACGTGAGCGACGCCCTCGACACGGTACAGCTGACCGGCAAAGAAGCTGAGAAGCGACATCGTCAGATATCCGTGAACGATGGTCGTGCCCCACGGTGACAGCGCCGCAAACGCAGGGTCGCAGTGCAGCGTCTGCCAATCCTGCGTGACGCGGGCGAAGGCATCCACATCGTCCTGGCTGATCAGCAGCCAAGGGGTGGGTCCAAGCTCCTCGCCGCACGCAGCCGTCACGGCGTCAACCCCCGAGAACACCCGTGGCAGGGCCGATTCAGCCATGCGGACCGCCGGCCACATACAGAATCTGACCGGACACGAAGCCAGCACCGACTCCGACAAAGAAGGCCACCGCCTCCGCGACGTCGTCGGGGTCGCCAACCCGGCGCACAGCAATCGTGGCCGCAGCGCTTGCCTGGAAGTCTTCAAAAGTGACGCCGAGCCGCTCGGCCGTAGCGCGAGTCATATCGGTCGCGATGAACCCTGGCGCGACCGCGTTCACGGTCACCCCGTATGGGCCGAGTTCCCAAGCCAACGTCTTGGTGAATCCCTGAACTCCCGCTTTAGCCGCCGCGTAGTTGGCCTGACCGCGGTTGCCGAGCGCCGAAGTGCTTGACAGGTTGACGATGCGTCCCCAGTTCGCCGCCACCATGTGGCTTTGCACCGCGCGGGACATGAGAAAAGCGCCGCGCAGGTGCACACCCAGCACGAGATCCCAGTCGACAGTCGTCATCTTGAACAGCATGTTGTCGCGCAGAACTCCCGCGTTGTTCACAAGAACCTGGGGGGCTCCAAGCTGCTCTGCAACGAGTGCCACAGCGCTTGCCACAGAGACCTCATCCGCTACATCGACCTGCACGGCGATGGCTGTGGCTCCCCCCGCAACGAGGTCTCGCACGCAGTCCTCGGCAGCGGCGAGGTTTAGGTCAAGAACGGCGACCGCCATTCCGTCTGCGGCCAGCCGTCGCGCGATCGCCGCACCGATGCCTTGTGCGCCACCCGTCACAATCGCGACCGGTCTCGTTGTTGTTGTCATTGGACTCCCCACCCGTTAGTTGTTGCGATTGGTTGTGCTGATCAGCTCATGCGTTCAAGTGCCAGGGCCATGCCCTGCCCGCCGGCAACGCACATTGCTTCCATTCCGAATTGCTTGTCGTGAACCCTTAAGGAGTTCACGAGGGTTGTCGCAATCCGGGCGCCGGTCATGCCGTAGGGGTGGCCAACAGCGAGGCTTCCGCCGTTCACGTTTACGCGCGCCGGATCAATTCTCAGGGCCCGAATGTTCGACAGCACTTGCACGGCAAAAGCTTCGTTGATCTCGAATTCATCGATCTGGCTCAGGGGCATTCCCAGCCGATCGAGAAGCCGAGAAATTGCACCAACTGGCCCGATGCCCATGATCTCCGGTGACACTGCGGACACTCCGGTCCCGAGGATGCGTGCCAACGGCACGATACCCAGCTCCCGTGCCCGGTCATCGGACATGATCACCACGGCTGCAGCGCCGTCGTTGAGCGGACAGCTGTTGCCCGCCGTCACCGATCCGCCAGCCCGAAATGCCGGTTGCAGCGCGGCAAGTGCTTCGAGCGTAGTCTGCGGCCGTGGGCTGTCATCTGCGCGTACGAACGAACCGTCTGCGCGGCGATACGGACTGATTTCCTCAGCCCAGAAACCGCTGGCGGCGGAAGCGGCCGTAAGCGTCTGACTGCGCAGGGCAAAAACGTCCTGGTCGAGACGAGTGATCCCCGTTAGGGAGGCTACGTTTTCGGCAGTCTGACCCATCTGAATGTAGACGTCGGGCAGCGCTCCGTCTTCGCGCGGGTCACGCCACGGCGCGGCTGATTGAGCGTTCAGAGCGGCTCTCAGCCCGCTTCGCTCGGCCGCAGCCGCAAAATTGGGGCTGTGCGCCTGGGGTGAGCCGTCAACATTCGTTTGAGCGAAGCTCGAAATGGATTCGACGCCCGCGGCGATAAAGACGTCGCCCTCGCCGGCGCGAATCGCGTGGGCCGCCGAGCGGATGCTTTGGAGGGACGATGCGCAGAACCTGGATACGATCACGCCCGGCACTGTGTCCCAGCCCAGCTGAACGGCGATGACCCGGGCAAGGTTGCTGCCTTGAATCCCGCCGGGCACACCGCAACCGACGATGAGGTCGTCGATCTCGTGCGGATTCAGCTGCGGAATCTGGCTTAGTGCTGCGGTGATCGCCGCGGCAGCAAGGTCTTCGGGACGTTCGGCGGCCAGACTGCCCTTGAAAGCGCGTCCGATCGGGGTGCGCGCGGTGGCGACGATGACCGGCTCAGACACGAGGGGCCTCCCATCCGGCCAGTTCAGCGCGGGACGCGTTTAGCTTGTGCTGCTTTTGTGCCCGGGGAACTCGCCCGCTCGGGCAATCGAATGGCCCAGATGCTCTCCACCAGCTCGTGGATGTCCAGGTGCGGTTCCGTTTGTGGGCGGTCGAAGCGGGTGCCGCCACCGTGCAGGAGACTCGCGGCGAGGTCGACGTGGATGTCGGCAATCTCATCGACGGAGTACTTGCCTCCAGCTGAGTACCAGCGAGCAACGCCGGAGGACATTTCGAGGATTGCCATGCGCGCCGAGCTCTGGTCGGGTACGTGGAAATATCCGGCATCGACGCCGTCGCGGATCGCGTGCGCCCAGAAACGCTCGTAGGCGTCTCGTTGTTCCACGATGACCAAGCGGTCGACCGGATCAAGGGCTCCGACTTGGTTGTCGACAACATTGGAGGCATCACGGCTGAGGGCGTGAGTGACGACGTGCATGCGCACGAGACGGTCAAGACGTACCCGCACGTCGTCCGATTGCGCTTCGATGATCGACGCGGCCAGTACGAGGCGCTGGAGTGCGTCATGCATGATCTGAAAGAGCAATCGTTCTTTGGTGCCCATGTAGTGATAGAGGCTGGCCGTGGACAGTCCTGCGCTCGCGGCGAGCTCACGAATACCTGTGCCGTAGAACCCACGGTCTGCGAACAGTCGCACGGCGGATTCGAGGATGCGCTGGTGCGTCTCATTGATGGCCGGTGACGGCACGCCGGGTTTAGACAAAACAACTCCTTCAGACACGAACTCAGAGTCCGATCGTTCGATCGATTGTATTCGGTGAAACTCGGGGATTCAGTCATTCCATCGGCCTTCCGTTGCATCCCAGGTACCCGACAGGCTGCCGGCTTGGGCCAACTCGTGCTTGGCGATCCGTTCCGAGACGGTGCGGGGCAGGTCATCCAGGAGCTTCCAATATCGGGGCACTTTGAAGTAGGCCAACTCGGCAGCGCAGTGCGCCTGCACGCTCTTGAAGAGCTCACGCGCCGCATCAGACTGAGGCCGAATGCTGCCGACCGTTTCCGCACTGACGATATACGCGAGCACCTCCTCGCCCCGAAGCTCGTCGGCGATCGGCACGACGGCTACGAGATCGACCGACACATGCATGCCGAGCACTTCTTCAACCTCGATCGCGGAGATATTCTCGCCGCTTCGCCGAATCATGTCCTTGGTGCGCCCGCGATAGTAGAGGCGCCCCGCCGAATCGACACTGGCAAGGTCACCGGTGTGGAACCATCCCCCCGCAAAGGCGCTTTCAGTGGCTGCAGGGTCGTCGTAGTAGGCGTCCATCAAGCCGGCACCGCGCAGGAGCAGCGCACCGACCTCCCCCGAAGCGCACGGTTGGTTGGCACTATTGACAACAAGTGCTTCGCGGTGGCTTCGTGGTCGGCCCAGGCATCCGCTGCCTACGAGTTCGTCGTGTTCGAGTTCATCGACGTACAGGTCTGCGCCAGTCTCGGTCATGCCGTAGGCCTCGTACCACGGCACGCCCCATCGTTCCTCGAGGGTGCGATGTAGCCCCGCCGGAATGGCTGAGGCCTGGATCGCCCGAACGCGGTTGTTGCGGTCGTCTGGTGAAACGGGCATTTTCAGCAGCAGCGTGGGCATGAGGCCGAGGCAGTAGAAGTAGGTGACCTCGTACGCGCGTACCTGCTGCCAGAACGTGCTCGGGTGGAATCGGTCGAGCACCACGAGTTCGGCGCCCGAGAGCAGGGCGCTGACGACATTCCACTGCGGGTCGATGTAGTGAAACGGCTGAACGGTGAGCATCACATCGGTGGGCGCGAGGAACGGAAAGTCGTTCTCCATGGTCGTGGCGATCGACAACCAATAGTCGTGGCCCAACACGCATCCCTTCGGCTTGCCCGTCGTACCCGAGGTGTATTGAATGTTCGCGGTGTGGTCGCGCGTGGACTGATCCAGAGTCGGGACGATGTTGGCCGGGCCACCAGAGCGCCACTTGGTCAGCATCTCGTCGAGCGATAAGACTGCGCGCACGTTGGGGCATCGCTCGCCAACCTCGGTGGCCAACAGGCGAAACTCGTCAACGGCGAGAATAAAGCTTGCCCGGGCGTGGGCCACGACGTGGCTGGCGTCGGTGAGTCGGTAGTTCACATTGAGCGGCACAATAACCGCACCCAGACGGGCCAGGGCAAGCCAGGCCGCTGGAAAATCCAGAGTGTTACGCGCGAGCACGGCGACGTGATCGCCCGAGCGGATGCCGGCAGCGGCCAGTTCCCCGGCCAAGTTGCGGGTGACCAGCTCGACTTGGCTGAACGAAAGGGTGTCAGAGGTCTCATCGAAACGCCATGCGGTCTGTTGGGGCCACCGCGCTGCGGCGCGCAGGATGAGCTGCCCGAGGTTGTCGATCCCGGCGCCCGGCGTGGTCAATGGAGTATCGGTCGGTGTGGCGCTGGAGCTGCTTTCGGTTTGCCCGCGGATCATCTTGATGTCCTTCATGTGTTGTCCAATTTCAATCTATCGATCGATCGGTAACCCCTCCATGCTACGGTGCAATTGCAGTCCCACCAAGCACACCACCGGCCAAAAGAGGAAAAATGTCTGTTCGACTCGCCACCCACGCTGATCTCGAAACGATCCGTTCAATGCTGCGCACGCATGCCAAGACGGAGAGCGGCGTGGCCGCGGTTGCGGCCACGGACGATGGACTCGAGCAAGCCCTGACTGGGGCAGCACCGACCGTGTTCGTGACTGTCGTTTCACTGCCGGATGCACCCGAAACCATCGCTGGTTTGGCGATGTGGTATCCGACTTTCTCCTCATGGTCTTTGGCCAGCGGGATATGGCTCGAGGATCTCTTTGTGGATGACAGCTATCGAAATGCCGGCCTCGGTTTGGAGTTGATGAACGACCTGCGTACCCGCACGACTGGACGCCTCGAGTGGGACGTCTCAGCCGGCAACGACGGCGCCGAGCGCTTCTACCGCAAGTTGGGTGCCGTGGCCCAGTCCGGCTGGACCACCTATCGGTGGCTGCCGGCAAGCTGACGCGGGAGCCGGGCGATTGAGCTCGCCCGGCTCCAATCCCGACTACTGGCCCTTGGTCGCGAATTCTGCTTTGGCCACGTCTGCGTCCGCCGAATCTCCCGTGAGAAGTGCGTTGGATATTTCCACGGCCATAGCCGACTCGACCTGGCTGCGCACGGCAACCTCGAATGACTCCTTGGCGAGCGCTAGCGCGTGGTGCGGCTGGCTCAGAATCTTGTCGGCCAGTTCACGCGCCACGACGAGTCGCTCCCCCACCGCCGTAACACGGTTCACTAGACCGAGCTCGAGTGCTTTCTCCGCCACGAAATTCTCGCCGAGAAGAATCAGCTCTTTGGCCCGCGGCAGTCCGATCGCCTGCGGCAGGAGGTAGGAGATGCCGCCGGTTACCGACAACCCCACGGACACTTCGGGGAAACCGAAGGTAGTGCCCTCCTCCGCCACGATCAGGTCGCAGCTCAAGGCAAACTCGATGCCAGCTCCGAGCGCATACCCGTGGACGGCCGCAATCGAGATGATGGAGGCACTGCGAAGTAGCCGGGTGATGTCCTGAACGTTGTGTAGATGTTCGAGGGCCTCAGGAGATTCCGGTTGCAGCGTGCTCGACTTCAGATCGTGACCGGCACAGAAGGCCCGCCCCTCTCCTGTGACGATCACGACGACGGCCTGGTCGGAAATGGCACGGTCGAGCGCTGCCTTGAAGTCCGCAACGAGCTCGGGCGATGCCGCGTTCAATCTGTCGGGGCGATTGAGCCGGAGGACTGCTACACCGTCCTTCTGGGTTAGGGTGACGAACTCGGGTTGAGAGGTCGTGCCGGTCACTGTTTGTTCTCCTTGTCGGTCGTGCGGGTATGGGCGACAATACGCGTGCGCCGCCGTTCAGCCATCGGCTCGAATTTGGCTCAGGAAGCTCCGTGCACGCTCGGATTCGGGAGCGTCGAGCACCTTCTCGGGTGGGCCCTCTTCGACGATGCCGCCGTCGGCGAGGAGGACCACGTGATCGGCCACCTGACGTGCAAAGCGCATCTCGTGGGTGACGACGACCATGGTCATGCCCTCATCGGCGAGCTCCCGCATAACCTGGAGTACTTCACCAACCAGCTCAGGATCAAGGGCAGACGTGGGCTCGTCGAACAGCATCAGCTTTGGTGTCATGGCCAGCGCTCGAGCGATGGCCACGCGCTGCTGCTGACCACCCGAAAGCGCGCTCGGATAGCTGTCTGCCTTTTCGGCCAGCCCCACTCGCGCGAGCAAGGCCATTCCACGATCACGGGCATCCGCTTTGGAACGTTTGGAGACTCGGGTTTGCGCCATCGTAATGTTTTCGAGGGCGGTGAGGTGAGGGAAGAGATTGAAGGACTGAAATACCATGCCGACGTGTTCGCGCATGTGGTTGAGAGCGCTTTCTCGATACTCCAGGCGCACACCGTCAATGTCAACGGTCCCGGCCGTGAGGCGCTCGAGCCCGTTTATACATCGCAGCAGAGTGCTCTTGCCGGCCCCGGAAGGGCCGATCAGTACGGCGACTTCGCCGGAGCGAACTTGCAGGTCGATGCCGTTGAGCACAACGGTGTCTCCGAATTTCTTCACCGCCCCGGTGATGGTGACGCGCGGGGTGGTCGTGAGGGATGCGGTATTGATCATGGTCTAGCCTCGCTTTTCGAAGTAACGCTCGACGCGACCGGAGAAATAGGTCATCGCTCCGACGATTGCCAGGTAGTACAGGCTGACGATTGCGTAATAGGTGAGGGGCTGGAAGGTTGCCGCGGAAAGCCGTTGAGCGCTCATGAAGAGTTCATCGACAGTGATGAAGGACGCTACCGCGCTGTCTTTCAGAGAAATGATGGCTTGGTTGACGAGCGCTGGCACGACAACTCTCAGAGCCTGGGGTGCCACGACCTTACTCATCGTGGCTATGCGGCTCATCCCGAGCGAGCGGGACGCTTCAATCTGGCCGTTGTGGACCGAGTTGATGCCTGATCGAAAGATTTCGGCGACATAGGCAGAACTGTGCACGCTCAAGCCGATTGCTGCGGCGGTGAATGCATCCACCTTGACGACGGACACAATGCCGAAGTAGATGACGAAGAGTAGAGCGATGAGTGGTACCCCGCGCACTATGGCAAGGTAAGCAGTGGCGAATGCCGACAGGGCTCGTATCTTGCTCATCTTGAGGGCAACGATTATTGCGCCGAGGATGACTGAGAAAACGAGCGTGAGTGCTGTGAGGCTCAGTGTGACAGTGAGCCCTTTGATCAAGGTGGGCCAGCTGGTTATCAGGGCATTCAAGAATTCCATGTAGTACTCCTGGTGGTTGGCGACGATTCAGGTGGACGGCCGACATTGAGTTCGGCCGCCCACCGGTTGGCTAGCTGATGTCTTCGCCAAACCAATCAATGCTGATGGCGGCGTAGGTACCGTCTTCGTGCATCTTGACGAGGGCTTCGTTGATCGCGGCTAGCAGCTCTGGGTTGTCTTTGTTCACGGGAATGGCCGCGATATCGGGGTATAGAACGTCACCCACAGCAACGACCTCAAGGTCGGCGTTCTTAGCGAGGTAGCGTCCCATGAAGCCTTGGGTGATCACAGCATCGACTCGACCCGCTGCGAGATCACGCAGGGCATCAATGTCAGCTTGGTAGGTTGTGACATCGCTCACACCCTCGAGGGTGTTGGCATATTCCTCAAACGTGGTTCCGAGAGCGACACCTACGGTCGCACCCTGCAGGTCGGTCACGTCCTTGATCGATGAGTCCTTGCCGACGAAGAGCTCAGCGCCCGTCGAGTAATAGGAGTCGCTGAAGTCCACCTGGGTCTGGCGCTCCTCCGTGACCGCCATTGATCCGATAATTGCGTCGTATCGGCTGCTGGTGAGACCCGCAATCAATGTGTTGAAGGCACCCGTTGTCGGGGCCGCCTTGAGCCCCATCTCGGTGGCGATGGCGGAGCATATGTCGACGTCGAATCCCACGAGGGTATTTGTCTCATCGTAGAAGTTGAACGGTCGGTATTCCCCGCTCATCGCACACGTAAGTTTGCCCTCTTCTACCGTCGCAACCGTTGATGCCGATGCGGATGGGTCCGTTTCAACTTCAGCTGAGCATGCGGTAAGGCCGAGTAGCGACACAACTACGAGCGTTGCTGCCGCCAAACGACCGGGCGTAGCCCTTGAGGTGTGGATGTGGTTCATCAAATGTCCTTCTTTCATCTGGTGTGATTCGGTCGAGAAATAAAATTTTCGGGTCAGCGAAGTGATGGGGTGCCTAGCCGGCTAGAAACCGGGCCGGGTTGTCGCTCGCCATCCGGCTGAAGAGCCCCTCATCGAGTCCCGCGCTGAGGGCCCGACTTTTGAAGAGACCGTGAACGAGACCGAATCCGGGACCTCCATTCGCCTGAAGTTGGGACGGCACACAGACGTCCTGGGAGAGCAGAACCTGGTCGGCGAAACCGGCGTCCACAAGGCGAAGAACTAGTTCCACGCGATTTCGAACTGCATGTTCGGTCGCTTCAAACATTGTGTCGATCCCGACAAAAACGCCGCGTTTCGCAATGGCGATCGCGTAGTCAACGGCCGGCACGGTGTCTACATGGCCAACCGCAATCCGATCGGGCTGCATGGATTCTTCGGCGAGCAGATCCAGCTGGGCAAGTCCGACCGGCCAGCGCGCGGCGTGGGTGTAGAGCCCGGCATTGGTGCGGCGCGAAGCACGTGCTGCGGCCCGAAACGAGCGCTCTTCGCGCGCCGAAATGAACCACTTATCGGAGCCGATCTCGCCGATCACACCCGCACGCGCATGCGTTCCAGGAAAGCCCTCGGTTAAATCGACGACCATGCCGTCGGCAATTTCGTCCACAGAATGAGTGTCGAAGAATTCTTGGTTGAGGAATGGGTCCCGGTAATGCCCGGTGCCGAGCACGATATTCAATCCCGTGGTCTTCGAAAGGCGGGCAATGGCTTCGACATTCTCTATCGGACGCGTTGACCGGCCCCGGTCGCTCGCCGCCGTCACGGAAGCGCCCACGGTCAGGTCATGAGACGAAAGTTCGACAACCGTAGATCCACCTTGCTCGCGGAACACTGCCAATTCGGCAGCCAGGAGGTTTTCGTCGTGGCTTAGGCCGTCTCCCCGACGTTCCCGAAGAAGGTTAATGAAGAGGTGCTCGTGCGGAAGGGTTATACCGAGATCGGAAACCGGTATCGGACCCAGGACAGTCTGTATTGTCATGATTTTCTGCAGCCCCACTCAATTGGCAACAAGCTGAGCCTCCCCCTGCGTTGATCGATCGATCGATCGATCATGTGTTTTACAATAGAGGCGGCACCGGCCGCTAAGCAAGCCTCAGGTGCAAACGAAACACGAACGTCACATAGCAACTCCCAGAGAACGGAATCGTCCATGCCAGCGGAACAGACCATCGAAGTTGCGCTGAGGTGGGCGGACGTGGACGCCAACCGGCACGTAAACAACGTCGAATTCTTTCGGTTGCTGGAAGAAGCGCGGGCACGCTGGTTTCCGACCACGGGCGATGGTGCGTCTCTGCTCACCAGTGGAGTTGTCGTCGCGAGACAGGGCCTCGACTATTCCATGCCGTTGACTTATAGACACGAGCCGGTGCTGGTTGGCCTCAGAGTCTCGCGAGTCGGAACCTCGTCATTCACTTTGAGATGTCGCATTTACGATGCAGTAGTCGATTCGGACGATCGCGTCTATGCCGCAGGAACGGTAGTCATGGTTGTCGTCGAGGAGGGTCCTGGCCGATCGCGCCCGTTCACAGTCCCGGAGCGTCGGTGGCTGGAATCTCTCGTGGGATAGCGCGATCATCACGCTGTCGCACTGGACATTTGTCCAGGCAGCAGGGTCGCGAACCTGCCGTTCGGAAGGTGACAGGACTCAGCGCCCGCTGGTGAGATGGCTCTTAGCGGCCAACGCTGCGGCACTCCAGCCCGAGCAAAGGATTCAATTGTGACTTTCAGAGTGGGCATCGACACGGGCGGCACCCACACCGACCTCGTGCTGCTCGACGAGGAAACCGGTGCCGTCTGGGTGGACAAAGTGTCCTCGACGCCAAGTGATCCCGTCATCGGCGTCATCAACGGAATTGAGCGGGTTCTAGCAACGGCCGGAGTTAGCCCGGCACGGGTGTCGACAGTGGTCTATGGCACCACGGTGATGGTCAATCGAATCATCCAAGGCGATGGAACCGTCAGCGGACTAATCACAACGGCTGGATTCACCGACGTTCTCGAACTCGCTCGTTCACACCGGGCCGGCAGCATCTACAACATCCAGTGGGAACAGCCCATCCCACTCATTCCCCGCGAGCTCCGGCTCGGCGTGCGGGAGCGTATTGATTTTCGCGGACACATTGTCGAGCCGTTGAATGAAGCGGATGTGCACCATGCGATTACAGCGTTCGCGAACCGCGGCGTTGAATCGGTCGCTATTTGTCTATTGCACTCGTACAAGAACGATCAACATGAGCAGCGAATTGCCGCTCTGGTACGCGAGCAACTGCCAGCTGCATACATCTCAGTGTCATCGGACCTGAGCCCCACCATCGGCGAATATGAACGAGCCAGCACCGCCGCCGTCGATGCATTCGTCAAACCACGCTTGGCTGAGCATTTCGCACATCTGGAGGAGCAGTTGCGGAATATGGGCATCGATGCCGTTCTGCTCACCATGCAGGGCAACGGAGGCACGATGTCCTTCGACGCCGCACGGCGCCAACCGATCCGCGTGACGAATTCCGGTCCAGTCGCTGGCGTTATCGCCGGAGCTGCGATCGCGCGCAACCTCGACCTGCCTGCGGTGATCACGCTCGACATGGGCGGAACGAGCACCGACGTCGCCCTCGTATTGGACGGAGCGCCCATCGAGGTGCCCAGCGATGCCATGCAGGGTCATCCAGTGCAACAACCGGCCATTGAGGTCGACCCGATCGGCGCTGGGGGCGGCTCGATCGCTTGGGTCGACGACGGCGGGGCATTGCGGGTGGGCCCAGAAAGCGCCGGCGCACATCCTGGTCCAGCTGCTTACGGTGAAGGTGGAGTTCGTCCAACTGTCACCGACGCCGCTCTTGCTCTTGGTTACCTCGGGACCAGCGCGTTCCTCGGCGGCCGTCGAAACCTCGATCGCGATGCAGCGGTGCGAGCCATAGAAACCGTCGCCGAGCCCTTAGGCATGTCGATGCCTGCCGTTGCAAGCGGAATCATGGCCTTGGCCGCTGCCGCGTCGTTACGTGCCATCCGCCGACTCACCATCGCTCGCGGCCACGATCCCCGCGACATGGCACTCATCGCTTTCGGCGGCGCCGGCGGACTCATCGCCGCCGCACTGGCTCACGAATTGGGTACCCCCCGCCTCGTGATTCCTCAGAATCCCGGCAATAGTTCCGCCCTTGGCCTACTGCTCACGGACCAGCGCCACGACGTCCTTTCCTCATTCCTCTCCCTCTTGGCTGGAAGCGACGTAGAAGCACTAACCACCGCATTCGGAGGGCTCGAATTGGACTGCGCGCTCCAACTGGAACAGGACAATGTCCAGGAGGATTCCCGGGAAATCCGTCGATTCGTCGAGCTGCGCTACCTCGGCCAGACTTTCGAGCTCATTGTGCCGTGCCCGCCCGGGCCGATCACAACCGCCATTATCGACGGTCTGGAGCGCGAATTCCATCGCCAGCATGAGGGCCGATATGGACACGCGTCCCACTCCGATCCGATCGAGCTCGTGAACCTTCGCGTCACCGGAATCGGAAAGACCTACAGCCCCCTTCCGGTTGCGCTTGCGCGCGCGGAGGATGGCGTCGCGCCGATGCCCACCACGACTCGTAGCGCTTTCTTCAGTACTTGGCTTAACGTACCCGTCTTCGCTCGCGCCGCCATCCGGCAGGGCGATTCCATCACGGGCCCGGCGATCATCGAGGAATCCGGAAGCACCATTGTCGTTCCGCCCGGCCATCTGCTGGAACCCGCCGACGACGGAAGTCTCGTGATCTACGATCTCGCACCGGCCCTCGCCTCGTCTACTTCCTCAAGGAGCGTCTGACCCATGCCCACATCTCTCGTTCCAACGAGCACACTCGATGTCATCACGGTTGAGGTCATCCGCAGTGCTCTGGAATCTCTCGCCGAACAGATGACCGACACCATGGAGCGCACCAGCTACTCCCTGCTTCTCAAAGAAGGCAAGGACTGCTCCTCGTCTATTTTCGACGTCTCGGGTCGGCTCGTCGCTGAAGGCGCGAACATCCCCGTACATCTCAACGCTCTGGGACCGTGTCTGCGAGCAATGCTCCAGGAGCACATCCCGGCGAGCGACATGAAGCCTGGCGACATCATCCTGACCAACGACCCTTACGTCGGCGGCAGTGTCGGAGCTCACCACACGTCGGACTTTATCGTCTATCACCCGATATTTCTCGGCGAAAAGTTGATCGGATTCTCGACGATCTTTGCGCACCTGGCTGGTTCCGGCGGAAATGATCCTGAAGGCTGGCACACGACCATCTTCGAGGAGGGTCTGCGTATTCCGCCCATAAAACTGTTCAATAAAGGCGTTCTCGATGAGCAACTGTTCAAGCTCATACTTGCCAATACGAACTCTCCGTATGAACAGCGTGGGGATATTCTCGGGCAGGTGGCAGGGGCGAAGGTCGGTTCAAATGGCTTTCTCGCCTTAGTTGAGAAATACGGTCTTTTCGCGATCGATGAGGCCATCGACAGTCAGATCGACTATGCAGAGCGGCGTACCCGTAGTTATATCTCCCAGATCGCCGACGGACGGTATTTTGCCGAGACGACCCTGCTCGAAGACGGGAGCATGTGCGGCCCGGTCAAGCTTGCACTGACGGTGATCGTCGCTGGCGACGAGATCACCTTTGATTTCACCGGAACAGATGCATCCGTTGCCGGACCGATCAATTGCCCCATGTCGGCAACGATATCGGCCAGCTTGTTCGGCCTCTTGTCGCTTCTCCCGACTGACATTCCCAAAAATGAAGGCTCGTCAAACCCTGTGCATATCGTCGCACCGGAGGGCTCGCTCGTGAACCCGCGGTTTCCGGCCGCTGTGTACCAGCGCATGGCGGTCACCCACCAGATCGTGGACCTCGTCTTCGAAGCTCTCGCGCCGGCGGTCCCTGCCGCTGTCGTGGCCAATTCGTGCGGGATGGTCTATTGCGTCGCGTCGGCCATCAATCTCGAAAGTCACCCTGATGGCGGCGACGTTTCCGGGCGCCGAGGCTGGGGCAACGGTGCGGGACCGAGCGTCGGCGGGCTTGGCGCTCGCGCTACCAAAGACGGTCTGACGGGAATGCCCGGTTGGATTACCAATGTTGCGAGCACATCGATCGAGAGCTCGGAAGTCGAGGGGCCCGTTCGTTACCTGCGCAAAGAACTGCGCCCCGGCTCCGCGGGCCCGGGCAAGTATCGCGGTGGTCTGGGCGTGATTCTTTCCTGGCAAGCCCTCGGAAACGAGGTGAAGTTCTCACACACCTCTCAGCGCTCGGTTATCCCACCCCACGGCTTATTCGGTGGCGGCAGCGGCGGGGTGAGCCGCTGGATTATCAACGAAGGCACGCCTGCTGCACAGGTTCTGGCCAATCAAGCTGGACCAACCCTCGATCTTGAATTCGGCGACACCGTCACGTTCTACGCCCCTGGCGGTGGCGGATACGGCGACCCGTTGGAGCGCGATTCCGCTCGGGTCGCGCGCGATTGCCACCTCGGCTATATCGACGCGGCGCAGGCTGAAGCCGACTACGGCGTCGTCCTGACCCTTGATGGTCTGGTCGATGCCCCGAAAACCGCGGCGGTGCGTTCCAGCCGCGCAACCGCATCCGCTCCCCCAATATTTCCCCCATCAATCGCCGCAGCAAACAATGAAAGAAGGACAATCCTATGAAGACTCAACACTCGCTTACCGCTTTACGCCGCATTGCGGCGACCACGCTTGCGGCAGGATTGCTCCTAGGTGCCACCGCCTGTTCTGCTGCTGTTGACAAGGCCGAACCGACCGACACTGCGGCCGCACCTGCTGTCACCACCGTCGAGAAGGGCAAGTTCATCTGCGCCATGAGCGGCGAGTACCGGCCGTTCAACTTCTATGACGACACCAATACCCTTGTTGGTTTTGACGTCGACATCTGCAATGCGATCGCCGACAAGCTGGATCTGGAAGCAGCACCCGTAACCGGCGCCTTCACGACGCTGATCGCCGGTTTGAATAGCAATCGCTTCGACGCCATCGTCGGATCAATGGCGAGCACCGAAGAACGTCTCAAAGAGGTCGACTTCACCGACCCCTACTACTCCACCGGTGCCAGCCTCTTTGTGCACGAAGACTCGCCGATTGGTGATGTCACCGACCTTGCTGATTCCAACCTCGGAGTAGCGCTCGGCACCACGTTTGAAACCTATGCGCGCACCCTGACCGGTGTAGGCGAGATCACGACCTATCAGGCAACCGTCGACGCACTCCGCGACCTGGATGCTGGTCGCGTGGATGCCGTCATCGCCCAGGGCTTCATCGGGAAGTTCCTCGCCAATAGCGCCGATCTGAAGGTTGAATCAGTGGGCGACGTTCTGCTGCCTGACATCGCCGCTATCCCGGTCAACAAGGACAACCCGGAGCTTCTGGCCGCCATTAACACGGCGCTGAGGGCCATCCATGACGATGGCACTTACACAAAGATCAGCATGGAATGGTTCGGCGAAGACATTAGCTAGTTGCATTCATTGGTGGGCCGTGCGCTGCACGGCCCACCCCGCAGCCTCTCGAGCACGACAGAAAAGGAAATCATCATGAGCGCGGATAACCGGCCGAGCACCCTGCCCACGCAGCGCCCCGGAATCAGTGAGATCACCGTTGTCGGAGGCGGGCTCATCGGCCTGTTCACGGCGCTTTACGGCCAGCGCGCCGGGTACAAGGTTCGGGTGATCGAACGCAGCGTGGTCGGAAGTGGCGCGTCACAGGGGAACGCCGGCGAGATTTGCCCGTCAATGGCTAATCCGATGCCGGCCCCGGGCATGGTCAAGAACGGACTCGCGAATTCGCTCGCTCCCGATGCGGCTCTTCGCATTCACCTACCCCCAAGCGTGAACCTCAGCCGCTGGCTGCTGGGATTCGCCCGCAACTGCCGACCAATCGCGTACGAGCACGGTTTTGAAGCCCTATCATCGCTGTCCAAGCGCAGCTTCGAACTGTTCGAACAGCTCCCCGATCTGGGAGTTGCGACCACGTTGGACAAGTCGGGCAACCTGCGCTGCTTCGGCGATGACGCGCGGGCGCAACGCGAATTTGCAGTGTCACAGAACGTGCGTCGGTTCGGTCTCGCGGCACCGACGGAATTGATCTCTGGCGACGAAATTCGCGAACTTGCTCCCGTGGTGTCGAACAAAGTAGTCGCCGGGTATCACTGGCCCGATCAGTGGTTCGTCGATCCCTCGGTCCTCGTACGCGATTTGCACGCCGCCCTGCTTGCTGTCGGCGTCGAATTCATTGAACACACCGAGGTCACTGGCGTCACTCCATACCGCGACTCAGTCGTTGTGCATACGAATAAGGGCGACCACCCTGCTGATGCCGTCGTCATCGCGTCAGGCGCCTGGACACCGGAGGTGCTCAAATCTGTGGGTGTGCGTGCACCCATCCAGTCCGGAAAGGGCTACAGCTTTAGTGTCTCTCCCGAGACGATGCCCGAACACGTGATAAACATGCCCGAATCAAACGCTGTCGCTACGCCTATGGGCAACCGACTGCGCATCGGCGGCACAGTCGAATTCGACGGCACTATGGACAAGTTCAACCCGAGTCGCATCGAACGCATCATTCGCGCGGCCAGTCCCTACCTGACGGGAATTGATTGGAATGCCCGTTTCGACGAGTGGGTCGGTCCCCGGCCGATGACGCCCGACGGACTCCCCCTCATCGGCGCTGCTCGATCCAGCGACCGTGTGGTGGTGGCTGCGGGACACAACATGATTGGCCTGACTCTCGGTCCGGCATCCGCTGAACTGGCCATCAGTGCCCTCGGCGGGCAAAAACTGCCTGGTTGGAGCTCCGCCTTCGACGCGAATCGCTTCGGTAGCCGTGGGCCAGCCCCAACCTCCCGGCGTAGTCGGGTAGCCGTGTCCGCCTAGAGTTGCAAGAGCAAACCTGCGGAGGGCGAAATGCGGATTGGCCGAACCCAGCTCGATGAGAGCGAGGCGTGGCTGCTCCTGCACGTTTATCGGCAGGACGCGGTGATCTACTTCGACTTCGCCGGTAATCTGCCAGCGCTTGATCCGCAGCCAGATGACCTGCTGACCCTCGCCGATTTCGGTCGAATCCTTGCGCTCGGTGTCGAACTCGACGCCGGTCGGGTATCACGGGCACTCATTGCCGCGGTCAGCGCGAATTGGGGCGGCGTACCGCATCAATTACGGTTGCGGGACGCCGACCCGTCGATCGATCCACAACTTCTAGATCGAGTAACCGAGCTGTACACGCACTTTCGGTATCGGTACGGCTTGGGCGCACCCCTCGCTCTCGCAATATTGCATTTGCGTCGCCCATACCTCGTGCCGTTGTTCACCGACGCCTTGTTCGTGTTCTACGCGCCGCTGGCCAGCGAGATCGCTCACGAGTTTCACAGCTCAACACCCATGTTCTGGGAATCCATCCGTCGAGACCTCGTTTTCAACCGTGACGAAATGAACCGCCTCCGGGTACGACTTACCACTGATCCCGATGAGTACAGCCGTGCCCTGTCAAAGCTCAGCGACGTTCGACTGCACTGCATAATTGCCCAGCAGATGGTCGATTCTTCAGGCGTATGACTTACAAGCTTGTCACCCTGCCAGTTAGCACGCGCTGCCCCGATTCGCCCAATTCCTTCCACAGCTGCACGGCCAGGGAAAACGTCAGCATGTGCTGAGGGGCTCGCGGATCCATACCGAGCAATGCCTCGATGCGGTCAAGCCGATTGCCGAGGCTATGCCGATGCAGACTGAGAGCCACAGCCGTCGGCCCAGGATGGCAACCGGCATCGAAATAGGCGATTAGAGTCTCCAGCAAACGGGTGTCATCAGCGCCATCGCGCTCGATCAGAGGCCCGAGAAGCCCAGCCAGAAACGAGGTCGTCGCGTCAGAGCTGAGCAAGGGCGCCAGCATCGACTGGATTCCAAGGTCTTCGACTCGCTGGATTCCGTTCTCGGTGAGACTCTGCTGTGATGCAGCGATGTTGGCCTCGCGCATAGCTGCACGCAGGTTGATCGCATCAGACTTCACCCGGCTAACGCCGATTCTGACCCCGGTCCAACCGCGTCCGACACAGGCTTCCAGTAGTCGTTGCGCCTGATCGGTTCCGGATTCCTCGATGATGCAGTAGATGTGCTCGTCGATCGAACCGACAACGGGGGTTCCAGAAGTTTCAAGCGCATCCTCAGCGAGAGAACAGACCTGCCCTGTGCTGAGTTCTACTGGGGCGTTAAGGCACAGCACCCGATACCCCTCAACTGCTTGGAAACCGAGATTTTGAAGTTGGTTTCTCGCGTCTGACAGACTGAGACTGCCCTCATCGAGACCGCGCAGGAATGGTTCCACTGCAGAGCGGCGGGCGCGCCGAACGGTCTGCTGCCGACCGAGTTCAAGAAGCACGGCGACCGCGCAATGCCGAAACGCAATTCGATCCCGGTCGGTTGCCACCCGGGTACTGCGAAAGGCAAGAAAAACCTCTGGGTTGCGAAAAACTCGGACTGTAACGGCGGTGATCGTCGTACCATCCGGTTGTTTTTCCTCGGCCCAGTCCTGGTCTCGGAGCAGGCGCTTCGCCGTGATAAACAGGCCCTCTACTTCGGTCAAGATTCGGGCGGAGGGTTGCCGCGATCCAACGATCTCGCCAAAATAGCTAAAGGCAACAGCCTCCACCTCGGGCAGCGGTCGCAAGGCTAAACGCAATGCGCCACTGATTCCGGCATTCGCAAGCAGCGCCCTGGCTAACTGCTCATGCAGATCGAGCGCCTCTTCAGCCCGACGATCACGAGCCTGTACTAGTTGTGTATTCCACTGGCGTGCCAATCGCGTCGGCGTGAGAGCACTCTCGACGGTGGCGATGGCAATATTTCGCACGCGCGCCGCCGCAAGTACATCTGGGTCTAGATCGACCGCGGCGCCGAGGGTGGCAATTGCGACGGAACCACACTCAACCGCGTAATCGATCGCCAAAAGAGCCAGGTCGGGTCGAACAAGCAGAAGATGGCCTGCCAGATCGCCGTCGATGTGCTCCGGTGACCAAACGGTTACCCATGCAACGGTGGCGTTCAGACGATGGGAGGGAGCCCAGAGCACAGTTGTCGTAATCATTGCCGGCTGGGTTTGCCACAGGGCGCGGAGATCGGTGCCGGTCGTATGGAGGGAAGTGCCGGGGATCATATGTCGACCCTAGAGGGTCAACGTTCCGGACATGTGACGGCGCACGCCGCGGAAGACCACCGCACCTTCTCTACGTCGTCAGATCGCGGGATGCGGTGCGCTCCTCCCTGTCGTACGCATCAAACGACACAGGGAGCCACCGATGATCGACATCAACCCGAATGGCACGGGCCTTCCCGGCATCGAACAACTGCGCGTCATCGTCGGCGCGGTGATGACCATCGGCCTCGTGCTGAGCGTGCTCGCCCTCATTGTCGCGGCGATCGTCTGGGGATTCGGCGCCAACTCGTCCAACCCTCACCTCGCCTCCCGCGGCAAAACCGGCGTCATGGTGGCCTGCGGTGCCGCGATCATCTGCGGCGCCGCCGTCACCCTCGTCAACTTCTTCTGGAACGTCGGCCAGTCCGTCTGACACGCGATTCTAAAAGGGCAACCGATGAGCGTGTGCGATGTACCGGTCGTAGCGGATGTCTGCAGCGGCGTCACCGACGTCGCATCCGCTGTCGTCGCGGCCCCCTTCGACTGGCTCGCCAGTGCGATGGGCTCCACCGCCGCCTGGCTGTTCGAATCCGTCTGGGCTGCGTTCGACACGACCACCCTCGTCGACCTCACCGACCCGACCTACATCGACGTTTACAACGTGCTGTTCGGCGTCGCCGTGTTCGTCACCCTGATCTTCTTCTGCCTGCAACTGATCACCGGCCTCGTACACCGCGACCCGACCGCGCTGTCCCGCGCCGCGCTCGGCGTCGCCAAATCGGTTCTCGGATCCTTCGTCATCATCACCATCACCGGCCTGCTCCTCGAAATCACCGACCAGCTTTCCATCGGCATCGTGCAGGCCAGCGGCAACACCATGGAAGGAATGGGCAACCGCATCGCGCTGCTCGCCGTGGGCCTGACCGCGATCAGCCCCGGCGCACCCGGCGTCGGCGCCATCCTCACGATCTTCCTCGCCGGCCTCGCCATCAGCGGCGCGGCCATCGTCTGGTTCTCCCTACTCATCCGCAAAGCACTGCTTCTGGTCGCCATCGTCTTCGGACCGATCGCCCTCGCCGGCGCCACCTGGGATGCCGCCAAAGGCTGGTTCTCCAAATGGGTCGCCTTCGTCGTCGCGCTCATCCTCTCCAAGCTCGTGCTCGTCGTGATTTTTCTGGTCGCAGTCGCGCAGGTCTCGGCCCCGATCGATGCGGATCTGGCCTCCGTCAGCGACCCCATCGCCGGCATCGTGCTGATGTTCATTGCCGCCTTCGCGCCTTACATCACCTACAAGTTCCTCAACTTCGTCGGGCTCGACATTTACCACGCGATGTCGAGCGAGCAGGAGGCAAAGTCGGCGCTGAACCGCCCTGTGCCGGTGCCGAGCGCACCGATGATGAGTAGCGCGCAAAAGGTTCTGGGCCCAGGCGGCAGCGGTCGAGCGACACAGACTGGCCTTGCCCCATCGGCACCGTCCAGCAGCAGCGGACCGGGTCCCACGTCGTCGGCTGCCGGAGCCTCGGGTGCTGGCGCATCTGCGAACGCTGGTGCCGGGACGAGCGCCGGAACGGGCGGCGCAGCAATTGGGGCTGGCGCAGGCGTGGCCACCGCGGGAGTCGCGGCCGGAGCTGCAGGCATCGCCACCGCAGCAAAGGCCGGCCCGAAGATCGGCAGCGCGGTTGCACAGAAAGCGGATGCCCACACCCAATCCGCCGGCGATGCCAGCGCTCCGAGTGCGCCGACTCCTAACCCAAGGCGAGCATCGGCATCCGCTTCACCGCAGGAACTGCCGACCGGACGATAGGTCAAGGACGCGTAGACATGGACACCGACACGAACCGCGCCGACTACCGCCTCGCTCCGGTGCAATTCTCGCGACTAACCAAGCGGGGCGTGCTGCTGGGCTTGTCAGCGCCACAACTAATCGCGCTGTCGATCGGCACGCTCACCATCGTCACCGCGCTCTACACGGCAGGTGCCGCAGGTGTCGCGTGGACCAGCCCGATCTGGGGAATCGCGGCGGTGATCACCGGCATCCCGGTCGGCGGGCGCAAGATCGTCGAGTGGATGCCCGTCGTCACCCGATGGGCGTGGCGGTCGGGGCATGAGCAGCTGGCCTACCGGCGCCGCATCATCCGCCCGCGCCCGGTAGGAACCCTGTCGCTGCCGGGCGACGCGGCCGCGCTGCGCGAGTGGCACGATCCCGAATCGGGGGCGGTCATGATCCACGACCCGCACGCACAAACCCTCACCGCAGTCGTCGCGGTGTCGCACCCGGCGTTCGCGCTGCTCGACCCGGACGAGCAGCATCGCCGCGTGGTCGGGTGGGGACGCGTACTGGCCGGAGCGTGCCGATCGGGTCGGATCGCGCGGCTGCAGGTATCCGAGCGCACTCTGCCCGATTCCGGCACCGGCCTGGCCGAGTGGTGGGAGGGGCACGGCCTCAATGACGACAGCTGGGCGGCGACGACTTACCGTGACCTGATCGAGCGGGCCGGACCCGCTGGAGAACGCCATGCGACGACAATTGCGCTCTCCTTGGATCTCAGCGCAGCGGCTCGCCAGGTACGCACGCAGGGCGGCGGCATGCGTGGTGCGGCGACCGTGCTGCGGCAGGAAATGACCGCGCTAACCGGGGCTTTGCGTGCGGCGGACCTCACCGTCGGCGGCTGGCTCACCGCCGACGAGCTCGCTGTCATACTGCGCACCGCCTACGACCCGGCTATCGGTGTTGATCTGGAGCGGCATCCGCTGGTCGGGCGCTCGCTAGCCACAGCGGGCCCGGTCGCCGTCGCCGAGAGCTGGGATCATCTCCGCACCGACAGCGCATTTCACGCGGTGCTGTGGATCAGTGAATGGCCCCGGTCGCAGGTTTTCCCCGGGTTCCTGTCGCCGCTCGTCTTCACCAACGGCATCCTCCGCACGGTGTCGCTGCACTACCTGCCCGTGCGCGCCGACCAGGCCGCCCGCGACCTGCGCAAAAAGAAGACCGAGCTGATCAGCGACGCCCACCAACGCACCCGCATCGGCCAAATAGAGGATGCTTCCGCCACCGCCGAGTACGACGACCTGCTGCACCAGGAAGCCGACCTCACCGCCGGCCACGGTGTGCTGCGCACCACCGGACTCATCTGCGTCACCGCGCCTACGGTGGATGAGCTTGATGCCGCGGTGGCGTCGATCGAGCAGGCCGCCATCCAGGCTTCGTGCGAGACGCGCCGGCTGGTAGGGCAGCAGGCGCAGGCGTTCACGGCTGCTGCGCTGCCGCTGTGTCGGAGCGTGTGAGGTGTTTCAGCAGCAGTCTTCGTGGTCGACCTCGCGTTCCCTGGTCAGAGCGGCCACTGGAACTTTGCAGGCGTCGCCGCGCCACGCTTCAATGCCTTCCTTGACGGCGAAGACCACAATCACGAGGGCTGCGACCGAGTCTGCCCATGCCCAACCAAAGAGTGTATTCAGCAGTAGCCCGACCAGCAGAGCGGCGGAAAGATAGGAGCAGATCAGGGTTTGTTTCGAGTCAGCGACCGCTGAGGCTGAGCCCAACTCCCGGCCGGCGCGCCGTTCGGCGAAGCTCAGAAAAGGCATCACCAGAAGACTGACCGCGGCCAGCACAATGCCGACCGTGCTGTGTTCCGCTTCCCGAACACCGAATAAGGACAGCCCGGCATCGACGGTCACGTACGCGGCGAGGGCGAAGAACGCCCACGCAATGACTCGCAGCGCGGTCTTCTCCCGCTTCTCCGGATCGGGGGCTGCGAACTGCCATGCCACCGCGGCTGCGGAGAGGACCTCAACGATAGAGTCGAGGCCAAAACCGATGAGGGCCGCTGAGGACGCCAAACTCCCGGCCGCGATCGCAATGATCGCTTCGATGACGTTATAGGCAATGGTCGCCGCAACAATCCACCGAATCCGGCGACGGAGAATCTGCGTTCGGTCAGGCTGAATCGCAACCACTCGGTCGCCAGCGGGAAGGGTCATACGTCGGTCCCGCAACAGAGCGGCACGTCGCAGGCCTCATCGACGCAACCGAGACCGTCGTCGACGGCGAGCACCACATCCATCAGGGCGACCAACGCCCTTGTCACGTGGGGATCCGCAATCTCATAGCGAGTCGAGCGTCCTTCCGGAACTGCGACGACGATTCCGCAGCCGCGCAGGCACGATAGATGGTTAGACACGTTCGACCGCGACAACTCCAGCTCGCGTGCCAACGCACCCGGATAGCCCGGTGCGTCGAGGAGGGATAGCAGGATTCGAGATCTGGTGGGATCGGCCATCGCTCGGCCCAACCGGTTCATAACGTCCACCCGCGAAGAAATAGTCAGCATGCACTGACATTACAGTAGCGGCTGACCGATCACCACCGACCAGTTAGGGCCGATCGTGCCCACTAGCATCGGGCCGCAGCCGCAGCGCGACCCACAGTCCACACCGGCGGCAGATGTAGACGGTGTCGCTGAGGGCATGTAGCCTGCGGCGCGGATAGATGCGACCGCAGCAGGAACAGGTAAGTTCTGAGGCGCTATCCATGAGTCGCGAGCGCTGCCTCGATTTGTTCTTGGGTGGGAGCTCCGGCCAGGCCGTTCGGTGTGAGATAAATCCGGCACGCGAGGTCGCTGGTGCGACCATCCGTCGGGAAGAGGTCCACACCGTCGACGAGGATCGTCGGGGATCCGGCAAAGGGCAAACCTGCGGCCGTATCGGCAGAATCGATCAGCGTTGACTTGACTGCTGTGTTCGCGGGCATCGTGTTCGCGACCGCGCGCTGCCGGCGAAGAAATGTCTCTCCCGAGTTCGGGCAGTCTGCAATGTGGAGTAGCTCGATTGTCGCCATGAGTTTCTTTCTCTGCAGGTCGAGTTCCGCATCGTCCAACGGACTCGAAGCTTCTTCACTCAATTCTGTCACCGTAGTGTGGAACCGCGTATTGCCCCGCGCACCTCCAATGCGAAGCAAGAACGTGATTGGAGCGACGCATGGCTGGGTATGAAACCAAGGAACGCAAACCTCGATGGATCAGTGTCGTCTTCCTGCAAGGGGCTGAGGCCGACGCGGTGCTCGCCCTGATCGACCGAAGCGGAGCATCAGCTGCGTTCAATTACCTGCAACCACGGGACCTCGGCGAGGCCACGACCAACGCCGCCCTCGAGAACGGGTACGTCTACGACCGCATCCCGGCCGGCCGCACTGACCACATCATCGAGCATGACGGCTCTCCATACGCGCTGACCTACAGCAGGACATACCGGTACGTTTCGCTGTTGCGGTGGCATCCGCTCGAATCTGAAGTGGTACCGGCACGCCCGGCTCCCCGCCGAGACGACATCTGGGCCGCCCCGCGGTCAACGCGCCATGCTGAGCGCACGGTCACGCTGTGAAAGACGCCGATGTTGCCGAGCGGATGCACACGGCTGCGCTCGTCGAACCACGCGGCGAATTACGCCGCGACCGTCGCGCCCGCCGGCGCGAGGCAGCCAGGATCGAAGCGGATGCGCAGCAGGCCAAGACCCTCGCGGCCCGCACCCGCTGGCACGATAAACGGGACGAAGCACGATCGGGCGCCTACCTGCCCAAAGCCGGCGAGCCCGGTCCGGCACAGCTGCGAACGCCCGGACGACTAAAACTCCCCAAACACCAAGACACCACCGCGACGCTGTCCGGCCACTACCCATTTCTCGCCGAGGCCGGACTCGGATCGGCCGGCGTCTTCGTCGGGCAAGATCTCTACTCCGGCGGATCCTTCGTCTACGACCCGTGGGTGCTCTACCAGCAGGGCATGATCACCGCCCCGAACATCGTGCTGGCAGGCATCGTCGGCTCCGGTAAGTCCTCTCTGGCCAAGTCGCTCTACACCCGCTCGCTGCCCTTCGGCCGGCGCGTCTATGTGCCGGGCGATCCCAAGGGCGAGCACACCGCCGTCGCCGAGGCCGTCGGCGGCAAGGCCATCATCCTCGGCCACGGGCTCCGTAACCGGCTCAACCCGCTCGACGAGGGCCACCGGGCGGCATCCGTTTCGGATGCCGAATGGTCGGCGCAGCTGGCCGCGCGCCGGCGCGACCTGATCGGTGCCCTCGCCGAGACCGTGCTCGATCGACCGCTCAGCCCGCTTGAGCACACGGCGATCGACCTCGCCCTGGCCGATGCCGTGCGCAGCGCGGAGGTGCCGATCCTGCCGATGGTGGTCGATCGCATCCTCTCCCCCAATCCCGAGGACGACGAGGGACGCCTCGCCGCCGACGGACGCCTCGTCGGCCATGCGCTGCGCCGGCTGGTGGCCGGTGACCTCGCCGGACTCTTCGACGGACCCTCTACCGTGCGCTTCGACCCGTCGCTGCCGATGGTCTCGCTCGATCTGTCGCGGGTGGCCGAGAACTCGACGCTCATCTCCGTGTTGATGACGTGCTCGTCGGCGTGGATGGAAGCCGCCCTCGCCGACCCCGCCGGCGGCCAGCGCTGGGTGATCTACGACGAGGCCTGGCGCCTGATGGCGTATCCGGCGCTGCTGCGCCGAATGGATGCCCAGTGGCGACTTGCCCGCCACTTCGGCATCGCCAACATGCTCATCTTCCACAAACTCAGCGACCTCGACAACGTCGGCGACTCCGGATCCGCCATGCGCGCCCTCGCGTCTTCGCTGCTCGCGAACGCCGAGACGCGAATCGTATACCGGCAGGAACCGGACCAGCTCGGAACCACGGCGAGCGCACTCGGACTCAGCCGAACCGAGCAGAACCTGCTGCCCGCGCTCGGCACCGGTCAGGGGCTCTGGCGGGTGAAGGATCGTAGCTTTGTGGTTCAGCATCAGCTGCATCCCGATGAACTTGCAGCGTTTGATACGACGGCGCGGATGACGTCTGGGCAATAACTGCGCACCTTGTATTGATTGAGGAGGCCTGGCAATGGGACGAGAAGCGCGAATGACACTCGCCGACCGACCCGAGTCAAGCGCAAAGTCCGTCCGCCTCTCCTATATGCGAGACTTCTCGCTCCCCCACCAGAAGATTCAGCCGCATCGGCCCGAGTCAGAATTCACAAGCGGATGACCACCCAGCGACCGCAGGCCGACCTCGGCGACGAGCTGACCAACTTCGGTATTGGACTCCTGATCGGTGCGGCAGTGTTGGCCCTGCTGCTTCGGGGCTCCGGTGCTATCGCGGCCTGGGTAACGCACAACCCGCAACCCGCTGGCGGGCCGGAATCCGGGCTCGCCGTGCTCCTCGACCCGGGCAACCCGGCCGCCGCGCTTCAGGCGCCTGGTCTGAACGCGGTCGCTTATTGGGTGACGACGATCGTGCTGATGGGACTGGCATCCGCTCTCGCGATTTGGTTGTGGCGTTTGTTCAGGGGCGTCTCAACGAAGATCGACCCGCACCGCATTGCTGGCATCGCAACCCGCGCGGAGATTGCGCGTTCCGCATCGCGCTCCGCCATCATGAAGCGAGCGGCGCACCTTCGGCCGTCGCTCGTGAAGGCTGGCCCAACCGACGTCGGGTATCGAATCGGCCGATCGCGCAACACCGCGGTGTGGGCGAGCGTTGAGGACTCGATCCTCGTGATCGGCCCGCCGCGCTCTGGCAAGGGCGCGCACATTGTGATCAATGCCATCCTTGATGCTCCCGGTCCGGTCGTGACGACCTCGACCCGCCCCGATAACCTCACGACCACGCTGCGCGCCCGGCAACGGCTCGGACCTGTCGCAGTCTTCGATCCGCAGCAACTTGCGGCGGGTATTCCGGTGGGCCTGCGCTGGTCGCCAATCCGCGGGTGCGAGGATCCCCTCACGGCTATGATTCGCGCGGCCGGACTCGCCGCCGGAACCGGACTGGCCGCGGGCGGCGTCGACGGCGGCGGATTCTGGGAAGCCAAGACCCGCACGGCCCTGCAATCAATGCTGCACGCGGCAGCACTCGACCACTGCTCGCCCGCCGACCTCTTTCGCTGGACCCTCGACCCGGCCGCCGCCCACGACGCCGTCTCCATACTGCTGAGCACACCGGGCGCGGCCACCGGCTGGGGCGACTCCCTCCGGGCCACGCTCGAGGCCGACCCGCGCACGCGCGACTCCATCTGGCAAGGGGTCTCGCTATCGTTGGGTGCCCTAGCCGATCCACGCGTACTGGATGCCGTCTCACCGCCGGAGGGCGAGGGCTTCGACCCAGAAGCCTTCCTACGCAGCAACGGCACCCTCTACCTACTGGCGACCGGGGCGGGCTCGAACAACTCAGCCGCTCTTGTCTCCGCGTTCGTCGAGGACCTCGTCGAGACCGCCCGCCGCATCGCCGCCCGAAGCGCCGGTGCCCGGCTCGACCCGCCGCTGCTGCTCGCCCTCGACGAGATCGGCAACCTGGCGCCACTCCCCTCGCTTCCCACGCTTATGGCAGAAGGTGGCGGCAGCGGAATCACAACCATGCCCGTACTCCAATCGCTCGCGCAGGCCCGCACGAAGTGGAGCGACAACGCGGCCAGCACCATCTGGGATTCTTCCATCGTCAAGATCGTGCTCGGCGGAGGATCCAACTCCCGGGACCTGCACGACCTCTCGACCCTCATCGGCGACCGCGATGAATTGACCGACTCGACAACGGTCGGCGATCGCGGCTCACGGTCGTCGCAGCGGTCCATGCGCCGCGTACCGATAATGCCGCCCGACACCATCCGCACTCTGCCCTTCGGCACCGGCCTGATCATGCTCCGCGCGGCGCCTCCGATCATCGCGAGCCTGCAAATGTGGACCGCGCGCTCGGATGCCAAAGAGTTGCGTGCCAACCGCGAGGAAATCGAGGGGTTGATGCGGGCTCCGATACGGACGGTGTCCGCGCCGGAGCCGGTCAACGAGCCGGACTGACAGCGAGCTCGACGCTCCAGATCGCCTTCGCCGACCATTACGTGCGAAAGATCTCATTGCCGAACTGGGAGCATCCGCTCTACCTGCGTGACCCCGCCCGCTGGGTGCTCACCCCGGCGTCAGGACGCAGAACTCATTTCCCTCGGGATCAGTGAGCACCACCCAGGGCACCTCGCCCTGCCCAATGTCAGCATCCATCGCACCCAGGGTTCGCAGCCGGGTGACCTCAGCCGCCTGATCGTCGCGAAGGTACGGTCGGAGGTCGAGGTTCACCCGGGTCCACACGATGCTATCGGGGACGCGAACGAACTCCAGATACGGACCGGCCCCCGCAGCCGACCGCAGCCGTGCAAACTCGTCGGTCACCTCGTGCAAGGTCCAATCCATCGCCGCGTTCCAGAACCGGGCCATCGCCCGCGGATCTGCGCAGCTGACGACCACCGCGGCGATCGGTCCGGTGTCCGCGTAGATTGCACGAGGCTCGAGCACGCAGAACACGTTGCCCTCCGGGTCGGCCAAAACCGTCCAGGGTACGTCGCCCTGGCCGATATCAGCGGATGCTGCGCCCAGCGCCTTCAGCCGCGCCACCAATTCCGTCTGATGTGCCAAGGAAGAGGTGGCGAGGTCGAGGTGTGCGCAGTACTTGACCGTTTCGGGGTCCGGTACGGTGACGACGTCGACGCAGACGACGGCGGGATCCGGCACGACCAGGCCGTGGGGCTCAACGTTGGTAACGCCGGGACCCTCGCTGGAGACACGCCAGTCGAGCGCGTCCGCCCAAAAACGGCCGAGCGCGGCGTCATCTCGAGCCTTGAAATTCACCTGAACCAGTCGAAGCGCCATGACCCCCAAGCCTATTCGCCGGCCACATTTGAGACCAGATACCTGCCACCTCGATCTTCAGCTGAAAGTCCTGCCTCACTGACCGGATCCCCTCAAGTAGCGGCGCGAACGCCATGGTGCGCCTGTTGCACCTCCCAGTGAGCGCGGACCACGATGGTCTGCCCGAACCGCAGGAGGTCAAGTCCCATGGCACTTCACACGCAACAGTCTCTGTCCGGTTTCATCGCCTCGGAGCCACAGCAATCCGTGACAGAGAATGGCGACACCCGCTTCTACGTGCGCGTCGGCCAACCGCATTTCCGTCATGAATACAGCGGCAGCTTCACCGCACTTGAGCCGACGTTCCACGACCTCGTCGCCTACCGCGCCACCGCCGAACGAGCTCTTACCCGATTCATCAAAGGCGACAGCTTCGTCGCCGAAGGCTATGTGCGCACATTCCAGGTCGAGCGCGACAGCGAAGTCATGCAACGCGAGGAGTTCGTCGCCAAGAAGATCGGCCACGACCTCGCCCGCACCAACTATCAGGTCGACCGCACCCATCGTGACGCTACGGACTCCACGCGGGATACCGAAGTTGAGCACGGGGCAGAAGCGGCTCACACCGGCTCGAGGCGGTGAACCAGCGATGGCAGAGTCACTCGTCGAGTGGGCCTCCGGCGACCACGACGACGCGTTCGGAGAGAACTCCTTGGACGGCCTCGACGGGCCACTCATCGCAGAGCCGCCGCATCCGATCAACTGGAACGTGCTCAGCGCCGACGACGCCGAAGCCGAGTGGATCGAACTCAACCGGTGGGTGGACTGGCTGCGACGCACCTACGGCCTGCCAGCATCCGTCGTGCCGCCGTTCTGGCATCGACACCCCGAACTCGTCTGGGAACTCTCCGCACTGCACCTGCACTGGCTCGGCGCCTACGACCCCGACCAGCACGGCTCGGCCCCGTTCGGCTGGCATCGCGACTTCGCGGACGCCCGCCAACGCCTTCGAGACTGGGTCGCGATCTCGGGCACGCGGCTTGAGCGCGACCGGCCGACGCGGCAGACGACTTGGCCCGGAGAACCGCCAGCCGATGCCGTCGAGGATGTGGTCATCGGTGATCGTGATGAAGACTTTGTGCAGTTCGTCGTTGATGACGTCGCCAGGCGGCGGGAAGCCGAGGCCGCGTTCTATGCTCCCGTCCCGTCTAGTTGATACATCGACTTGGTCTTCTTCAGCGCTCCGGGTAGGCGGACGCGGCAAATGTATTCGCGATGAGAAGCGGAGACCGACCAAACCTTTACCAACGGGCGTCGGTGCGCTGCTACGCCGACGAGTCCATAGAAGAAGAATCGGCACGAACGCTCGTGACTTCGACGATCGGCGCGCTGACTCTGAATCCTGGGAGCACCTAAAGATTCCAAGCGTCCGTAAGGGGAACGTCTTACGGTGCGGTCGAGGGAGCCCGGGACGTGGTTCAAGAGCTAACGTGCAAAACTCGAAGCGCGGTCCCCGTAACGATCACCTACCGTCTCCGTGTGGAGTTAGTCTTCGCCCATAGAATCCGTCTATGAGTCCGAATCGACCGGCGCTGATCGCGGTTGCCGTAGCAGTCGGCATGTGTGGGTGCACAGCTGAGCCGTCGACAGTAATTCCGGCGGGGGCTGCAACCACCGCATATCCTGGCGAGCCGACACCTCTGCCGAGTGGTCTGGTCGACCCTTTTGCGGGCTACGCAACAGTCGTCGATGGGCGGCTGGCGATTGTCCTGTCCGGCAGCTCGAGTTGTCCGCCGCACGCGGACTCAGCGGATCTGGCGACGATGACGTTCGAATTCTCGGTCGAAACTGAAGGCCCATGCACGGCAGATTTGTCCCCCACGACGTTCGAGTTCTACGTGCCATCAACTGAGAATCTGCCGACCTTCATCACGATAAACTTCACGGCCGGCGACACGCCCAGCTCTCAGCTGCCGGTTCTGCGCTAGGCATCGATCGCGCACAGCCGTGCCAGCACCCCGCCAACACTTTCTCATGGCGTGACCACATGAAACCGTGGCGACTTACGATGCTATGGCTTAACCTGAATCCACCGATCGGGATTGGGATCTAGCGGCGCGTTAAACAGAGAATGCCCTTCTTATCAGGGAAAATTGTACTTACCACAGAACAATTCGACTGATCCAGAAGGACATCTCGTAGATGCAAGTTTCGCACACCACCCGGGCCGTGTCCGCGTCCTTTGACGATTCCAATCTCGTGTCGTCTGCGGGTTTGGTGCCTGCGATGAAACTGGCCGAGAAAGCAGGCCTGCGGCGCCTGGCCGACAAATGGTTGAGCGTCCCCACGGATAAGGGCGCGAACGCCGGCCTGAAGATCGCGTCCCTGGTTGCCGGGATGGTGGCCGGTGCGGATGCCATTGACGACATGGCCGTGTTGCGTCACGGCGGGATGCGGAAGCTCTTCGCCCACCTTTACGCGCCGTCGACGCTCGGGTCGTTCTTGCGCGCGTTCACGTTTGGCCATGTGCGTCAGCTTGATGCGATCGCGTCCCGGTTCCTGATTAGCCTCGCGGCCCTGAGTCCGCTGATCATCCCCGAGCCCGACGACTACGTGTTTCTGGACGTGGACGACACCATCATCGAGGTCCACGGGCACCAGAAACAAGGCGCCAGCTTCGGCTACTCCGGGGTCCGCGGGCTCAACGCGATCCTCGCCACAGCGAAGACGATCACCGGCGCCCCGATCATCCTCGCCCAGCGTCTGCGTCGGGGTGCCTGCTCGTCCCCGCACGGCGCGACCCGGCTGATCCGGGACGCCCTCGCCACCCTCCGCCGCCTGCCTGGGATGACCGCCGCCCGGATCCTGTTCCGCGCCGATTCCGCGTTCTACACCTTCGCGGCCATCCACGCCGCACTGGCCGGCGGTGCGGACGTCTCCGTCACCGCCCGCCTCGATTCCGCCGTCAGGAGGCGCATCGCGGCCATCCCGGCGACCGGGTGGACGCCGATCAAGTACACCCATGCGATCTTCGACGAGGACACCCGAACCTGGATCTCCAACGCTGAAGTCGCCGAGATCCCCTACACCGCGTTCACCTCACGGAAGAAGGCGGACCACATCAGTGGTCGCCTCGTCGTGCGCCGGATCCCGGAACTGAACAAGCACAAACTCGCCGGCCAAGCCACGCTCTTTGACCTGCACCGCTTCCACGCGTTCTTCACCACCAGCACCCTGGACACAGTCACCGCGGACACAACTCATCGCGCCCACGCGGCCATCGAGCTCGTGAATTCCGACTTGAAGAGCAGCGCCCTGGCCCACATGCCCGCGGGTGTGTTCGCCGCCAACGCAGCCTGGCTGGTCCTGGCCGTGATCGCCTTCAACCTCACCCGCGCCGCCGCGGTGACCGCCGGCACCGGTCTGGCCCGGGCCCGGGCCGCGACCATCCGCCGGAAACTGATCAACATCCCCGCGAGGATCGCCTCCTCAGCCCGGCGCATCACGCTCCACCTGCCCAAGAACTGGCCCTGGGAAACCGGCTGGACCCACCCCTTCGACCACGCCTTCGCACCACCGAGCCCCACCCCGACCTGACCCGCCCGCCCCGACCCGGCACGACCTGGAAGCCAAGTGGAACACCCCGAGCAGCGAGGCTCAGCGCACAACCACGCCCCAGCACGCCGCCACAACTCAAATCAGAAAACGACTCCCAACCTCAGCCGGTCGGTGGAATGAGGCTTAAAGAGGCCACTCTTTGCCGTCGCTATTCGCCGCGAAATTGTCTTGCATGACGACTGCCACAGGACAACGTCCTCGTCGCCGCGCAAGGGGAACGCTCACGGGACGTTGTCCAGTGCGATGGTGGTCGACAGTGACGCCAGCAAGGCGGTGGGTTGTGCACGCCACGCCGTCATCGGGTGTCCGGGTCCGATTCCTGGGTGACGCTTAAATCGTTCCCGTTGTCAGATGGCGGCCACTTCGTACTCCGCTCGTCGCCGTGAAAGGCGGGGTGGTCGGTTTGCTTCCACAACAAGCGGAATGTGCAAATGCTCGCCGCAAGTGGGGCTAACGACGCCGTAAACGTCAACCATTTGGGCGCCCAGTCGAGGAACAGGTCCGACACGAAGACCCCGCACGCCACCAAGAACGCACTGAGCACTACCCAGTACCACGGCGACAAGCTGCGGAGGCGTGACATAATCTCATCTTGGCAGTGCCCAGAGTGCCGGAATAGAGCTTGCGCCGATGTCGCTGACAAGAACCGGATCGAGGCCCAAGCGTTCGAGCCACATAGGACCTGCCCGATACTGCACGTCGAGCGTCTGCATGCCGGACGATCAGCGACGCAGCTCGAGGGTGAGAACGGCCGTCGAACCGTGGGTCTCGACGTGTGTCAGAGGGGAACCCCTACTGGACGGCATATCGCACTCCTCGTTCTCTAGATCTTCGGCGACGGAGTTCAGCAGCCTAGGCCGACATTCAGAAAATTTGCTTCGGCTGTCCATCGGGCGTATGGCCAAATCGTGCCAAGAGGAGGAGCACCAGCGCGGTGCCTGAGATCACCCCGTCCAGGAGGCCGGCGGGTAGCAGGAACACCATCAGAGCCAGCGTCACACTGCAATTGATCATGGAAAGCGCAAGTCCCCACAATCTGTTCCTCAGGAGCCCGACAGCGCCGAGCACCCGGAGAGCCGCGAAAATTCCGCTCATAGCCATCATGAGATAGAGGTTTTCTTGCAAATAGGGAAGGGCGAAGACATCGGCATTTTCGACGATGGTCGTCTGCGGGATCTTGAAAGCGAGGAGGACGAGGACGCCGATGAAGACGATCCTTTCCATAAGTACGCCTTGAATTAGGAGCAGGCCGGCCGCCCAGCGATATTGCAATCACTGAGTTGTGTCCATTCCGCAACCATATCGGCCGCACGACGGTCGAATGTCGAACCCCGGGACCCTCGTCCAGCACGGTCCGATTCAATCACCATTGGCTTGACGGTCGGTCCAGGGTGGCCGGACTCAGCACGGCTCGTGTCAACACGATTAGATGGGGTGATGAATGCAAATTATCGGTTTTCATCCGACGTTGCCGAGATCGACCGTGACCAGGTGCACCGTTGGATCAGCGAGCAGACCTACTGGGCGCCCGAGCGATCACGCTCACGGCAAGACGCAGCGATCGACGGATCACGCAATTTCGGCGTCTATGACAGCGTGTCCAACAGACAGGTCGCCTACGCGCGCGTCATCACCGACGGCGTCACGTTTGCCTGGCTCTGCGATGTCTTCGTCGACCCTGCGGTTCGCGGTCACGGCATTGGCAAGGCCCTCATCGCGGGCATTCTCGAGGAGTGCGATCCCCTGGGACTGAGGCGGATCGCCCTCTCGACCAACGATGCACACGGCCTGTATTCCAATCTCGGGTTTACCCCTTTGGACGCCCCAGAGACGTGGATGGAGCGCATCGTCAACCCTGGCGTGTAGCCGAGAGACGACTATCCGCGAGGTGGGATCTGCTCGCGTGTTCTCGACCGATATCGTGGGAAGATGCTTCACCTGACCCCCACGACTCCCTCGGATCTGAAGGACGTGACCGCGTTTCTTCGCGCAGCTGACCTCACTCTCAGCGGGCTTGACTCTCCCTCCGTGGAACTGTGGACCGCACGCGACGCGGAAAGCAGTCGCATCGTGGCCAGCACGGGCTACGAGCGCAGCGACGACAACCACCACGTTCTCATCCGCAGCGTGGCCGTCGACCCGGCCCTTCGAGGTCACGGCATGGGCCTCGAATTAGCACGCTTTGCTCTCGATCGCGCGGCCGACGCGGGAGCCGATCGAGCCTGGCTCTTCAGCCGACGTTCCGGCCCTTTCTGGCAGAAAGTCGGATTCGTTTCCGCAGACCGCAACGAGCTCGCGGTGGCACTCGCATCAACGCATCAGGTGCGACTCTTTTCTGAACCCGGACAGCTCCAACACGAGGTCGCCTGGAGTCGACTCCTGTAAGGACGTTGACGCCCAGTTTGCCCTGCAACCTGCCGCCCCCGCCCAAAAAGGGAACCCTCAACGGGAACTACCAACGAGATGGATCGAACATTGTGGCTACGACCAAACCCACGAGCTATCCATCCCGCTCACTTTGTCGACACTCAAGTGAGCAGACCCTGTGACCATTTCGGGCCCAAAGATGCTCACCGCTCAAAAGCATTCTTGCTGGCGCAATACTGCGGCGCCCGAGTTTGCCGCGTTGTCTCATGACCGCGTGATGGCCGCTTGAGAGTACCTTCACGCGACCAACATGGCACCCGCATCAGCCCGCAGCAAGAAGGTCTTGGCGCAGGCGGGCTGGCCGTCAATCGGGGATCACCCTCATGTGCCCATGCGCCTGGCAGCACTAGCCTCATATTATGGATCCGATCTTGCTCGCAACGCTGCTACCGCCAGACTTCGATCCGATCCAGTGCAAGCTTCACTGCGCGGTCTACAACGGTGAGGCATTTCCGATCGACGTCCTCGGTAACGACTCTGATGAATGGCAACGATGGAACTCGTGGCGCAATGTCAACGACGACTTCAATCGACAGTTCATTTTCTCGCTCGCGCAGGACCGACATGACCCGACGCTCTGGCTGTTTGGTGGGATCTGGGAAGTCGTGGGGCGCCGTCCCGATCCGCGGCAACACTCCTACGACGTCGTTCTTCGAGAGGACCTCATGGGTCCGTTCATCAAGAGGCTTTATGTACGCTTGGCACTCGCGGGTCGCAACCGACGCCGGAACATGGAGGCGTGTCTAAACGACATGACTGTTTCGATGATTACTGAGGAGCCATTCGACGGTGATCCGTTCCCCGGGCACGACCGCATCAATCACTCGCTAGCCGAGATCCAGGCGATAGTGAAGCAAGGGCGACCTGACTGGCGGATCGCCTTGGAGCAGATGAAGGGCGTCTACGTCATCCACGACGAGGCAACGGGTGAGCCCTACGTTGGCTCGGCGTATGGCGACACAGGGATCTGGCAACGCTGGTCCCACTACGCCCGCACGCTCCATGGTGACAACGTCGGGTTGAAGGTCCACCTCGCCGCGAAGGGCGAGGACTGCTTCCGAAAGACGATGCGGTTCGCTCTGCTGGAATTTTGGTCGATGCGAACCGACGACCAGCACGTAATCGACCGCGAAACCTATTGGAAGGAAGTCCTGATCTCCAGGTCGCTAGGCCACAACAGGAACTAGGATTTGCGCGACTTTGAGTCGACGCAAGGATCGCGACGTAGTCGTCGAGTTGCAATCGATGCTGCACAACTATCACTGCATGCGAGTGTCCTCCCGGATCGTCGTAGAACAGAGCCTTGGTGGCACCATCGCGCAGTGGCAGTCAGGCCATGAAGGAGACCAGACGTGCAGCCACGGAAATGAATCATCTTCTTGCGGAAGGCAAGGCGTAGGCGGCGCGTCTGACAGCCGTTGGATGCCGACGGTACTTTTCCGACGTCCACTGTGTGACCGCACGGAAGCCGGTCCGCTGCGGACGTCTGATGACTGCTCGCCTACTGAGCTGACCGTATTCCCATGCGAACGCCTCCCGACGAAGCCCCCCGTCTCCTTGCAGGTAGCGGGAGGCGTCGCGCCACTGCTAGGTTGCGTTCGTGCAAGCACCTGACTCGATCCCCTCAGTCGCCGAGCCCACGGTGATCTTCGTAATCAACCGGGAATGGTCCCCCGATGCAAACGCGAGAGCGACGTACGATGCGACCCGCATGTACTGGCGTGTGGGCGCGGACACTCGGCAACGTGCGGTCTACGCGCTCGGCGTCGCGGGCGGTGTTGTCCGAGGCGCATATCGAATCCAATCCTGGCATCCCGGTGACGAAGAGGGGCGGTGGGGCTTCGATGGTGTGCCTGCGCCAGAACTCGGCGCCGTAGGGACGAGCGTCGAACGGCTTGCACCGCCCAGGGGCGCGGCGAACCCTGTGCGTCGTTACCTCGACGGCATCCCAACGAGCGATGAGAAGCCGGTGAAGGCGATCGTCCGGGAACTGAACGTGGAGCCGCTCGCGCGGATCATGTACGGCCAACGCGAGTTGTTCCACAGCAACTTCCTCGCGTGGTTCTTCGACGCTCTGCCGAAGCTGGCCGATGCTGTGTTCCGTGATCTCACGACCGACGACGTCACAGGCTTGACCACAGTGCGGCGCGTTGAACGAGAACGAGAGAACCTCGACCTCGTGCTCCATTGGCCGGACGCGGCGCCGTTGGTCATCGAGAACAAGGTGTTCTCGCTTCCCGAGCGAGCCCAGCTCGACGAATATCGCGGCAAGACTGGGCGGTGGAAAGGTGAGCCCGCACAGCACATCCTGCTGAGCATGTCCCCACCGCATGAGCCGGTCGAGGGCTGGACCTACCTGAGCTATCAGGAACTTGCTGAACGCATCGATCTCGCCCTCCCTGACAATGACGACCGCAGCTACGAGGTCGAGACGGTCAGACGGTACTCGCGAGTCGTGAGGCTCCTGAGCGCGCTACTCGACACCACTGTCGTGCGCTCCATGCAGGAGCCTGCGTGGCTGGACAGTTCGCAACTCGCAGATATTGAATCGACCCAAACCCGTACCGCGCTCCGAAAGCTCCGCGCGCGGCGGGTGCAGGCTGTGATCGCGGCTGAAGGCCCGGCGGTGGGATGGACGGAGGCCGCCATCAGCCACGGCCAGCCTCTAGTCGGCTGGCGACGTCGAGTTCGGGTTGGTGGCGTCGAAATCCAAGCGGGGTGGCAGTACCAGGAAGGACAGTTTCGGTTGTGTGTCGTGTTGCCACACCTCGAGGGTCGCTCCAGAGAGGACAGAGACGCCCGCGAGGAATTCGCCACATCGCACCCGAGGCTGTTCGATTTCGCGCCGCTCTACGAGGTCCTCGCATCGCCGGATGCGCAAGTCATGCCGCGCGACGGCTTCGGGCACTTCGCTCCGTCGTTCGTGTACCGCTACGTGAAGGCGCCGGACCAGACCGTCGAGCAGCTCGTCGCGGCGACCTACGCGATCAATGCCGCGCTTGAGGCGTGACGAACTGCTCGCCGATTCTGTCCGCAAACCGGACCTCCAGCGGAAACGTCCCCGTGGAGATTGGAATGTGCCGCCAGCCTGAGCACACTTGTCGCGTTTTCCTGGCCCGTAAGGAAACCCCGCTCACGAGCGTCATACGGGACAACCCTCGGGAGCTCTGGCTGTCGCACAACCCTGGAAATACAAGATGTCTCACTCTTCATCAGCATTTGGTGAGAACTCACCGGATGTCGCGGCGCCTCGATTCCTATAACTACGTCACAGAACCTCCTTGCCGCGTTACCCTCCTCACTGTAGTCATGGCAAAACCGAGGAGCGCAGCCACAACTCTGAACGGATTCGCTGCTAGTGCTCAGGCGCAGCTTCATCACCTGACGGAATCAGTCCTGTGCCGCCCGCATGGGTGCAATGCGCGGAGCAAGTACCCCCAGGAGAAGCGCGGGAGTAGCAATGGGCGCCGGCTCCTCCGGTTCGATGTAGTGTTTCTTCGCGATCTCGGGGCTGTTTCCGAGAACCTCGGCAGCGGTCTCCGCGTCGGTCGCACGGGCAATCACAGTGCCGGCGGTACGCCGGAACGTATGCGGCGTGACTTTCAAATGAGAGAGCCCGGCATCGGCGAGCATTTTGCGCAGAGTTCGCCGCACGTTGTAGGGCGACAACGGCGTCCCGACCCGAGTGAAGAAGACCAGGTGGTCGTCGTGCTCGTCCTCAAGGAGGGCCAGTCGACGTCGCAATACCTCGGCCGTGAAATCTGGCACCTGCAGTGTTCGAGTCGATGTTGATGTTTTTGGGTGGTCTTGGCGGTAGACCGATTTTCCCTTGATGACCACCAGGGTGCCCGCGACGGTCACCTGCATGGGAACCACGGTGTCGTTGATGTCTCGTTTGCGCAGGGCGAGCGCCTCTCCAATGCGGTCGCTGGTACCGAGCATCACCTCGATCACGTCCTTGACCTGACCATCGGGCCGCGGTCCGCTAACAGCAGGCCCGCTGCGCCACGACGACACCGCCTGCCGCACCTCGTGCAAATGATCGAGATTGAGGGCGACCGGCTTGCTCGTCGGCGGCTTGAGGCGGGTCGTGCCACGCACCGGATTGTGGTGCAGCGCGTCCTGTCTCAGCGCGTAGTTGAACATGAGGTTGAGCACCACGCGACTGTGCCGGGCATGCGCGTAGGAGACCTTCGTCTGCCCCTTGAGAAACTGATCCAGCCGCCCGGTTGTGATCTCCCGCAGCCGGAACGACTTGAAGGTAGGTAGCACGAGACTGTTCAGTTCACGTCGGTACAGGTCCTTCGTTCCGGCGGCGAGATCGGAGCGCACCTGAACATCTGCCAGCCACGCTGCGGCGAGCTCGGTCACCGTGCTCTCCGGGGAGAGCTCGTCACCAAACCCCGTGGCAGCATTGCGCCGTTGGAGCTTCGTACGCAGGTTTTGCTTGGCTTCCCTGACGGTCGCCGCAGTCGTCGTCACCTTGCGCACGGCGCCGTCGCCGTCCCGATACCGAACCTCGGCTCGAATGTTGCCGCTGGGCATGCGGGTGGTGTTGATGTCTCCGTAGGTTCCGATCTCGAGCCGGTCACGCCCGGTCATCGTCGGGCGCCATCGGCGAAGTCGGCGGCATGGTCTTCCGATTCCATGGCTTCGACCCAGTGCTGCACTTCGGAGAGGCGGTAGCGCATCTCGCGGCCCACCCGGAAACCCCGCGGACCGCGGTGGGCGTGGCGCAGATCGTGAATGGTCTGGACGGGGACGCCAAGGTGGGCGGCGAGTTGACTGGTCGTCAGCACCGGCTCGAGTCCGGGGAACGTGTGCAGGGTGTCCATACACAACAGGTGCGCGAGCCATCCCGAACGTTGCCGAGGTGGTCCAAGGCGCACCTGGCGCGGGGACAAAAAAACTCGGCGCGACCATGGGCCGCGCCGAGTTTGCGCCGAGTCTGTCATTTTTCACTCCCTCATGAGGGACCGAAAAACCTAACTGACCTGGACTTTTTAGTTGCGGGGGCAGGATTTGAACCTACGACCTCTGGGTTATGAGCCCAGCGAGCTACCGAACTGCTCCACCCCGCGCTACAAGTACAAATTTAGCACACCCTGAAAGTTCGGTCGACCACTTTGCGTTGATATCGCCAATTGGGCACCGAATCTGCGTCTCTACTGGCATCAAACACCATGGAGTAGCTCGCCGCAAGGAAAATGTTCAACGCCCCCGCCCGTGGCGCAGCGCACACAGGCTGCAAGCCCCCACCCAAGACGGGTGAGGGCTTGCAGCCTGTGCGCGGGTCTGACTTACTCGCCGAGCAGGGCGAGCATGCTCGCGATCGTCTCGGAGAGCTTGGCGTCTGCCGTGCCATAGTCGGCGAAGTTGCCGGCGGCGAGTGCGGTTGCCTTGTCGGCGAGCGCAGTCTTGGCGACGGCGAGCAGCGACTTGAGTTCAGCATCCGTTGCCGGATCGCCGGTCGACGTGCTGGGCACATCAGTGCCCGTGGCCGGCGTCTCACCTGTCGTGCCACCAGTGGCCGCCGTGTCGGGCACGGCCGTGTCACCCGCAGTCGCACCGGAGTCGCCGCCGAACAACACGTCGAGGGCGCCGTTCAGGGTGTCTTCGAACGCGATCTGATCGCCGAAGGCCACGAGCACCTTCTGCAGCAGCGGGTAACTGGTCTCACCGGTTGACTTCACGTAAACAGGCTGCACGTAGAGCAGTCCGCCACCGACCGGGAGGGTCAGCAGGTTACCGTTCAGCACGGTCGAGGACCCCTGTCTAAGCAGGTTGAGCTCGGTCGACACAGTCGGGTCGGCGTTGAAGACGTTCTGCACCTGGCCGGGGCCGGGCACGGTGCCATCCTTGGGCAGGTTGAGCAGTCTCAGCTGGCCATAGCCATCCGCCCTGACACCGTCCACTGATCCGGCGTCGGCGTCCACAGCGAGGTAGCCGTAGAGCACGTTACGACTGGATTCACCGGTCGCTTCCGGCTGGAAAGTGGAGTACATCGAGAACGACGGCTTGTCCGACCCTGGTACCTGCATGGTGAGGTAGTACGGCGGCTGCAAGGTGGGGTTGGCTGCGGGCGAGTCGGGGTCGTTCGGCGAGATCCACGCGTCGTCCTTGGAGTAGAACGAACCCGGGTCGGTGACGTGGTACTGGCCGAGGATGGCCCGCTGCACCTTGAACAGATCAGCCGGGTAGCGAACGTGGCTCATGAGATCGCCGCTCATCTCGCTCATGGGCTTGAGCGTCGACGGGAAGATCTTCTGCCAGGTCTGCAGCAAGGGCTCTTTGTCGTCCCAGGCGTAGAGGGTGACCTCGCCGCTGTAGGCATCGACGGTGGCTTTGACCGAGTTTCGCATGTAGTTGATGCTGTCCAGCGCATACGGCTGGGCAGGAGTCTGAGTGTCGGCGATGGCGTCGCTCAGGCTAACTGGGGTCGAGTACGGATAGCTTGCCGATGTCGTGTATCCATCAATAATCCACTTCACGCGACCGTCAACGACCGATGGGTAGGCGTCGGAGTCGAGGGTCAGGTACGGCGCGACCTTCTGCACACGGGTGACCGGATCACGGTCATAGAGAATCTGTGACTTGTCGTTGACCGAATTGGCCAAGAAAATCTGCTCCGACTGGAACTTGAGCGCGTAGATGAGCTTCTTGAACGCGTTGTCGAGTTTCGGTCCGCCGTCGCCGCTGAACGTCGTGTAGGTCTGTCCCGCACCCTCTGTGCCGGATGGGTAGTCAAGTTCAATTGACTTGCTGCCCTCTTCAGCACCGACAATCGAATATTCCGGTGAAGTTTCGCCGAAGTAGATGCGCGGTTCAAAGTCACCGAGCGCACCGCTTGTGGGAATGCCCGATTCGAGGAACACCGGCTGCCCGTCGACCGAGCGCTGGTTGCCGTAAGCAGCAACCACACCATAGCCGTGGGTGTAGACGGTCCTCGAGTTGACCCAAGTGTTGCCAGTGTTCAGGCCGTCGAGGTTGAGGTCTCGCACAGCAACGACGGTGTCCTGCGACTCGCCGTCGATCATGTAGCGGTCGACGTCGAGGTTGTTGGGGAACTGGTAGTACTGGCGGAACTGCTCAAGCTGCCCGAACGAGTCACTGACCAGGGCCGGGTCGAGAATACGAATGTTCGCGGTGGTCGCGGCGTCGGCGCGCAGGGCGCCCGGCTCAGCCGTGGTCTTCGCGTCGTAGGCGATCTCTTCGATGTTCGCAACGCCGTAGGCGTCCCGAGTGAGGTCGATATTGCGCTCGATGTACGGCGCTTCGAGCGCCTTGGCACTGGGCTCCACCTGAAAACGCTCGACCACCCACGGGTAGAGCGAACCGATCAGCAGGCTCGACACGATCAGCAGCGCGGTGCCGATGACCGGCAGGCGCCAGCGGCCGATGATGGCCGTGAGAATGAAGAGCAGGGCAACGACGGCGGCGATTCCGGCGAGAATGGCGCGGCCGGGGATGGTCGCGTTCACGTCGGTGTAGCCGGCGCCGGTAATGAGCGTGCCCTGGTTGGTCAGGGTGGAGTACTGGTCGAACCAGATGCTCACGGCCTGCAGCAGCAGGTACAGGGCCGCCGTGACGGCGATCTGAACGCGAGCGGCCTTGGAGATGAGGACTTCACGACCGGACACCCGAATGGAGCCGTACAGGTAACTGGTCGCGACCGCGACGAGAGCAGCGATGAGCACCACAGCGGATGCGAAGGCGAGCACGGCCTGGTAGAACGGCAGGTCCATCAGGTAGAAGGAGATGTCGAAGTTGAACTGCGGGTCAACGCGCCCGGTTTCGGTGCGGTTGAGCCACATGAGAACGGTCTGCCAACGGGTGGCAGCAGCCACGCCGGCGAAGAGGCCGAGGAGTGCGGGGATACCGTACATCGCGAGGCGACGCAGCGGCTCGATGACCTGCTGGTAGCGATCGAGCTGCGAGTTGAGCTTCGCGTAGACCGGGCGCAGGCGGTAGGCCAATTGGATGCTCACCCACACCGGTACGGCCATGGCGACAAACCCGATCAGGAACAGCACGGTGCCGGCGATCCACTGGGTGGTCAGCACGTTAAGGAACCCGAGTTGGTCGAACCACAACACATCGGTATACAGTCCGGCGAAGATAAAGAACAGGATCACCAGCCCTGCGATAATTGCTGCGGTGATTGCTAGCGGGGCTCGGCTGCGCCGTGGGGCGTTGTCGGCTGCTGATGAACTCACGAATTGGCCTCTTGCGCTCAGTCGTTGGGTACAGGGTGATCATTGACTACATGATCAGGGTCAGCCTCCATCCTAGTTAGGCGCCCCTGAGAGAGTCATCACTGCCAGTCGTTCAGGGGACTACACTGTTTCGTTATTTGACCGGGCAGGTCGGCAGGTCGCTGGTGTCGCCGGTCTTGATTCCGTCGAGAGCCGTGAGCGCCTGATCGAGCGTCGACACCGAGAATACGGTCAGACCGTCGGGGATATTTCCGGTCACCTCGTCGCAGTTATCGCTGGGGGCCAGGAACCAGGTGGCCCCACTCTCCAGCGCGCCGTGCAGTTTCTGCTGGATGCCGCCGATCGGACCGACCGCGCCGGACTGGTCAATGGTTCCGGTCCCTGCAACGTTTTCGCCGCCCTGCAGCTGACCGGGGGTGAGCTTGTCGATGATGCCGAGCGCGAACATCATGCCGGCACTGGGACCGCCGACCTTGTCGAGTTGAATCTGCACCTCGAACGGAAAGTCGTACGCGACCGAAACGTTGACTCCGGCCACGACGGTGCCCTTGCTATCGATCGGGGTGACCGAGACGGTCTGGGCAACCCCGGCCCGCACAATGTCGACGCTAGCCGCCTTGTCGGCCCCGCTGGTCTGCAACGCAGCACGCAGTTCGGCAACGTTGTCCACCGCCGTACCATTGACCGCGGTCACCTGGTCTTTGGGCTCGATAATGCCCGCAGCGGGGGAACCGTCGGGCAGGCTGACCACCGAGACCATCGTGGGATAGTCGTAGCCGAGGTGCGTGAGTGCGGCAGCGATGGCATCCTGTTGGGAATTTATCATGTCGGCGCTGGACTGCGCGTCGCGCTGCTCGGTGCTGACGTTCTCGGGAAAGACCTGATCAATGGGCAGTACTGCCTCGCTCGGGTCGAGCCAGGCTCCGGCCACCGTGAGCCAGCTCGGGCGGTTCTCCCGATTGCCGAGCAACGACACCGTGAGCAGGTCGAGCGTGCCCTTGGTCGGGTAGACCGTCTCGTCGGGGATAGTGATGAGCGGCGTTTCGACGTCATCGGCGTCGGTGGCAGAGCCGAGGGTGTTGAAGACTGGCCCTGGCTTCTCGATGACGTAGGGGGCCGGCATGATGCCGAGAATCACCCCGGCAACGAGGGCGATCAACAGCGCCATCCAGCCGATCGATGGGCGCCGGCGCCGTGCACTGGTGGGTGCCGGTGAGTCATCGGTGAAGAGAGCCACCGTGCTCCTTCCGTGTTGGTTCTGTTCTGGTTACTGGTCGTGTTCGCGACGGGCGCACAGCAAGCCCTTCAGCCTAGGATATTTCCCAGCCCCGAGCGGGCTACTCGCACTAGCGTAGAAGTATGCAACTGAGAGGGGCCTGAAGTGGCCGACGACTCCCTACCCCCGAACGATCAGAACCCGAACGAGCCGAGCGACGAGTTTCGCGACATGCTGCGCGACATTCTGAGCGGCAAGAGCGGAATCGACCCGAGCCAGCTTGCTGGTGCTGCCGGCCTGCCGAACGACCCGGCCAGCGTAGCCGCCCTCATGCAACAGCTCCAGGGTGCCATGAACTCGCAAGGCACCGGCGTGGACTGGCAGATTGCGCTGACCCAGGGCCAGCAGCGAGCGGCCAACGGCCAGCTCACGGCGACCGATGAGCAGCAGACCCAGCTGCGCCAAGCCTTTCACATTGCGGCGCTCTGGCTCGATGACGTCATCTCCGTGGCCGAACTGACCCTTGAACCACGCCTGATGACCCGCCGCGAATGGGTCACCGCGACCATGCCGCTCTGGACGCAGCTGGCCGAACCCGTCGCCACGAGCATCTCCGACTCTCTCACCCGAGTCTTCGCCGAGCAAGTGCCGGAGGAGATGCAGGGCATGGTCGCCAATGCGAGCCAGCTCGTGCGCAGCATCGGCGGTACCCTGTTCGCCATGCAGCTCGGCCAGGTCGTCGGCCAGCTCGCCAGCGAGGTCGTCAGCGGCGGCGACGTCGGCATTCCGCTGCTCGGCGAGCAGCAGGCCGCTCTGCTCCCCCAGAACGTTGCCGACTTCGGCAACGGCCTCGACGTTCCAGCCGACCAGGTGCAGATCTACCTGGCCGTGCGCGAGATCGCCCACGCCCGCCTGTTTCGTCACGCCCGCTGGCTGCGCCTGCACCTGACCAGCGCGGTCACCGCGTACGCGCGCGGAATCAGTATCGACTCCAGCCGGCTCGAAGAACTCGCCGGAAGCTTCGACCCGTCGAACCCGGAAGACCTGCGACAGGCCATGGTCGACGGCTCGCTCATTCAGCAACAGGACGAGTCGCAGATTTCAGCGCTGGCCCGCCTCGAAACGATGCTCGCCCTGGTCGAAGGCTGGGTCGACGTCGTCACCGCGCGAGCCACCATCCGGCTGCCCAAAGCGGATGCCATCGCCGAGACGGTCAAACGCCGCCGGGCTTCCGGCGGTCCGGCCGAATCCGCCTTCGCGACCCTCGTCGGTCTGGAGCTGCGCCCGCGCCGCCTGCGGGAGGCCGCTGCCATGTGGCAGGCCGTGACGGATGCCGTGGGTAACGAAGCGCGCGACGGGCTCTGGGCGCACCCCGACCTGCTGCCCACCGAGCAGGACATCGACGATCCCCAGCAGCTCGTTGCTCGCCTCACGAGTGCGGCTCGCGGAGAGCCCGACGTGCTCGACGACGTCGACCAGGCCCTCGAAGACCTGCTGCGCGATGACGGTGCCGAGCGCCCGCACGAGGAATAGAGCACTCTTCTACCCTTCAGGTGGGGTCGCAACGTTGCGGCAACCTTTGCTGATCTACCGTCGTGCAACGGACGAAATGTCCCAAACGAAGGAGTTTGGCAATGACGATTACCGAGAGCGATACGAAAAAATCCACCCGGGTGCCTACGACCATGCACGCGGCCGTGGTGCACGAGTTCGGCCAGAACCTCACCATCGATGAGGTTCCGGTTCCAACCCCCGGCCACGGCCAGGCCTTGGTCAAACTGATCAGCAGCGGTGTCTGCCACACCGACCTGCACGCCGTGGAGGGCGACTGGCCGGTCAAGCCGAGCCCGCCGTTTATTCCCGGCCACGAGGGTGTCGGTGAGGTCGTCGCCCTCGGCGCCGGTGTCGATGACCTCGCTGTCGGCGACTTGGTCGGCAACGCTTGGCTCTGGAGCGCGTGTGGCAGCTGCCAGTACTGCCGTACCGGCTGGGAAACCCTGTGCGAAGCGCAGCAGAATGGCGGCTACAGCGTCGACGGTTCGTTCGGGCAGTACATGCTCGTCGACTCCCGCTTCGCGGTGCGCATTCCGCACGGCGCCGACCCGATCGAAATCGCCCCGGTGCTGTGCGCCGGCGTCACCGTCTACAAGGGCCTCAAGATGACCGAGGCCCGTCCGGGCCAGTGGGTCGTCATCTCCGGCATCGGCGGCCTCGGTCACATCGCCGTGCAGTATGCCAAGGCGATGGGCCTGCGGGTAGCCGCCGTCGACATCGCCGACGATAAGCTCGCGCTCGCCCGCAAGCACGGCGCCGAACTCGTGATCAATGCCCTCGACGGCGACCCGGTCGCCGCAATTCAGAAAGCCACCGGCGGAGTGCACGGCGTACTCGTGACCGCGGTTCACCCGGCCGCCTTCGGCCAGGCCATCGGCATGACCCGTCGTGGCGGCACCATCGTCTTCAACGGCCTGCCGCCGGGAGATTTCCCAGCCCCGATCTTCGACATCGTACTCAAAGGCCTCACCATTCGCGGCTCCATCGTGGGTACCCGTCAGGACATGGAAGAAGCCCTGCAGTTCTACGCGCGCGGCCAGATTCACCCCACGGTCTCTGAACGCCGCATCGACGAGGTCAACGAGGTACTCGACGAGATGAAGCACGGCAAGATCGACGGTCGCGTGGTCATCCGCTACTAGATTGCCCCACCACGATCTGCACTGAGGTGCGGGCTGCGGACACGTTCGAATCCCAATGTTCGAGCGTGGTCGCGCCCGCACCTCTGGTGTGCCTGTGGATAACTTCTTCGCGTTCTGGCCAGGTGCGTCATCATGTCGGCATGGCCCTCCGACTGAACCCTCGATACCCACTGGTCTGGCGCACACCGGATTGCGTCCAACTCGGTGTCGACCAGGCCATCGTCACGATCGGTGGGCTCACCCTCGCCCATGAAGCCGTGCTGTCAGCCCTCACTGCGGGGGTGCATCGATCGGGTGCGATGCTGCTGGGAACCCTCGCCGGGGCATCCGCTGCGGAGGTGACGCACCTGCTTGAACTGCTCGAACCGGCGCTGCTGTACGTGCCGGACGATGCAGAACCCAAGGTCACGCCGCTGCCCCGCACTGTGCTCGTCGACGGTGTCGGGCCGACCGCTTTGCGCGTGCGTACCCTGCTGGCCAACCTCGGCATCGAGGATCCGCTGCCCGGCGATGAACCCGACCTGGCCGTGCTGGTCGGGCAGTACGTGTTCTCACCGGAACGTCACGGACACTGGCTGCGCCGTGACATTCCGCACCTTCCGGTGGTGTTCAGCGACAGTGCGGCGCGGGTCGGGCCGTTGGTCGAACCGGGCCAGGGGCCCTGCCTGACCTGCCTGGAACTGGCACACGTCGACAACGATCCGGCGTGGCCGGCGATGGCCTGCCAGCTGGCCCCGCGGCAGGCTCCGAGTGAAACGCCCAGGCTGAGTTTTGAGGTGGCCGCCCGAGTGGCCGGGCTCGTGCAGGATCGCCTGGAGACGGGGCGGTCAGTGGTGTTCGCCCGGTCGTTGAGCATCGACGCCGTCACCGGCTCCGTCACGCCGAGCGAGCACCGGCTGCACGAGCGGTGCGGCTGCCAAGCTCTTGCAGAAAACGGGACCGTTCCCGAGGCGCGCGAGCCTGCACCCCAGAGGACGACCAGCTGAGCGCGAGTCGGCGGCGGGCCCGCGTGATGCCGACGTAGAGCAGCCGACGTTCCTCGTCGATCTGATCGAAGGTGCTGGCGTAGCTGATCGGCACGAGACCTTCGCTGAGCCCGACCACGAATACGTTGTCCCACTCGAGGCCCTTGGCCGAGTGCATCGTGGCGAGCGTCACGGCCGATACGGTGGGTTCGTGCTGGCCGGCCTGGCGTTCCATCAGCTCGTCGGTGAACTGGCGAAAGGTGGTGCCCGGGGGGGCCTGGTCGACCAGCCCCATGAGGGCATTGAGCGATTCCCACCTAGCCTGTACCGCACCGCGGGTTTCCGGCGCCGTCTGGCTCCAGCCGAGCGACCGTAGCACGTCGCTGACCGATTTGAACAGTGGTTCGCCGATGATTGAAACGGATGCCGCGCGCAGGCTCATCACCGCCTGCTTCACCTCTGGCAGGTCGAAGAACCGTTTGGCCCCGCGAATCTGGTAGCTCACGCCCACCTCGGTCAGCGCCGTTTCGAGCAGCGCGGCCTGCACGTTGACCCGGAACAGTACGGCCACGTCTTCGGGTTTGGTGCCGGTGTCGATGAGTTGCAGAATCTGCTCGGCGACGCCGCGCGCCTCGGCCATATCGGAGGCATAGCCGCGCACCGACGGATCGGGACCGGTGTCGGACTGTGCGGCGTGCAGGGTGAGCGCGCCGGAACGGCCGCGCATCAGCTGATTGGCGGTGGCCACGATCGGCGCCGTCGACCGGTAGTTCTGCTCGAGCCGCACCACCGTGGCGTCTTCGTAGTGTTTGGGAAAGTCGAGCAGGTAGTCGCTGCGGGCGCCCGCGAAGGAGTAGATGGTCTGGCTGGCGTCGCCGACGACGCAGAGGTCGCGGCGGTCCCCGAGCCAGAGTGCGAGCAGGTCGTGCTGAAGCGGGGAGACGTCCTGGTATTCGTCGACGACGAAGAATCGGTACTGTTCGCGCACCTGCAGTGCCACCGACGGTTCGGCCTCGATCATTCCGGCCATGGCGAGCAGCACGTCTTCGAAGTCGATCTGTTTGCGATCGTCTTTGAGCTTCTCGTAGGTCTGCTGCAGGGCGACCACCTGGTCCACATCGAGCCGACCGGGCAGGCTGCGTCTGGCGATGCCGGCCGCGTACTGCTCGATGCTCAGGCCGCTGGTCTTGCGCCATTCCACCTCGGCGGCGAGGTCACGCAGAGTAGCGGTGTCAATTTTAAGGTGCAGGGCTTCGGCGGCGTGGCCGAGGATGCGCCCCTTGCCGTCGAGGATGCGCGGTGCCTGCCCGCCGACGACGTGCGGCCAGAAGTAGTTCAGCTGGGACAGCGCGGCGGCGTGAAAGGTGCGCGCTGCCACTCCCCCGGCACCGAGCTGTCGCAGGCGACCGCGCAGTTCGGCGGCCGAGCGGCTCGTGAAGGTGAGCGCCATGACCCGGTTGGGAGCATAGGCACCGGTCAGCACGCCGAGGGCGATGCGGTGTGTGATGGCGCGGGTCTTACCGGTTCCGGCGCCGGCCAGCATGCAGACCGGGCCGATCAGCGCCTCGGCGGCGATCCGCTGCTGCTCGTCGAGACCGTTCAGTAACGAATCGGCGGTCACCGTCACGGGCGGATCAGTTCCGTCGCGGCCGGCAGCGGCGCGCCGAGCCAGCGCTCGATCATGGCGTGCGCGATCGAGGACGGGCCGGGAAGCAGCATCCACTCGCCTGCGTCGTGCAGTTCCTGCCGGCTGAACCAGCGCAGCGCCAGAATCTCGGCGCCGTCAGGCAGCAGGTCGTGGGCCGGCTGGTCGTCGGCGAGCCGGGCGGTGAACCCGCACATGACCGAGGCCGGAAACGGCCACGGCTGCGAGCCGACATAGGCCGGGTCGGTGACCCGGAGGCCGGATTCTTCGAACATTTCGCGGATCACGGCCGATTCCAGAGCCTCACCGGGTTCGACGAAACCGGCGAGCAACGAATATCGGTTGTTCTCCCACATAGCGTTGGAGCCGAGCAGAATGCGATCGTCGGCGTCGGTGATGAGCACGATCACGGCGGGGTCCGTGCGCGGAAAAACCTGGCTGTTGTCGACCGGGCAGCGACGCACCCAACCGCCCTCTTCGACCAAAGTTGCAGCGCCACAGCGCGGGCAATGGGCGTGCGAAGCGTGCCAGTTGAGCAGGCCGAGGGCCTCGGTGAAAAGACCAGCGTCACGATCATCCAGCACGGTCGCAACTGTGCGCAGGCTCACCCAACGCGTCGAATCGGACTCGAGGCCGACAGCGGCGGCGTCATCGAGTTGCACGGCGACGATTTGGGTCCCGAAAGCTTCGGGCAGGTCGGTCGAGAGCGACCGACCCAGGTAGACGCGCACACCACCGTTGTCCACGCTCGTCGGCGGCAGCAGGGCGAGGTGAACGGCGTCAGTGTGGTCCGTCGGCGCGAGCAGAATTTTGCCGTTCCAGACGGGCAGAACGCGGGTGGTGGCATCAGCCCAGAGCTGGTCGAACAGGCCGGGAATGCCGCGGCTGAGGTGATCGCGGTCGACCGCGTGCCGAGACAGCGGCAACCGCGTCGTGAAAGTGAACGACATGGTGAATCTCCGAGCTCTGCGAGAACGTGGGTGTGGAGGCGTGGCGAATAACCAGCAGGTGCGTAATTCGATCTAACCTAGTAGGCATGGCCAGAACTCAACTCACTCTAGCCGCGTTAGCCACCTCCGCTGTTCCGGGGCTCGACGTGGCCTACGCCCGTAAGCACAGTGCCGGCGCGCACGGACTGTTCGACTCGGCGCTCGTCATCGACAAAGACGGGCGGGCGCTGATCATTCGCGTTCCCACCAGTCAGTCGGCCGAAACGGAGCAGTCCGCCGACCTCGTGGCGCTGCGCGCGCTCACCACTGGCAACCGCAGCCGGCTGCCGTTCGACGTGCCGGAATATGTCGGCCAGACGCCGATTCAAGGCACCCGCGCGGTCGTCTACGAGCTTCTGGCCGGTGACAGTTTCGATGCGGATGCCCTCACCGGGCACGAGGGTGTCTCCGGATCGATCGGGCGGGCCATCGCCGCGATCCACTCGCTGCCGAGCGCTTTCATCGGCACCGCCGGGCTTCCCCAGCAGAGCGCCGAACAGTGCCGCAAGGATGCGATAGACCTGATCGACCGCGCCGCCAACACCGGCTACCTGCCCGCCGCACTGCTGCGCCGCTGGGAACAGGCCACCGACGATGATGCGCTGTGGCAATTCGCACCGGCCGTGGTTCACGGGTCGATGTCGGCCGATTCCATTCTGATCACCGACGACGCCGTGTCGGGCATTCTCGGCTGGTCCGGCCTGGCCGTCGGCGACCCGGCCCGCGACCTGAACTGGTTGCTTGCCGCGCGCGGTGATGCTGCCGAACTGGCGATCGACGCCTACTCGAACGCACGCCAGGGCAGCGATACCCACATAACCCAGCGCGCCATGCTCTACGCCGAGCTCGAGCTGGCCCGCTGGCTGCTGCACGGCGCCAGCAGCCACGACCAGTCCATCGTCGATGACGCCGTCGCCATGCTCGACGGGCTCGTCGACACGGTGCACAGCCACACCCAGCAGCCGCTCTCCCCCGAAACCGGCCCGATCATGACCGTCGACGACGTGGAGACCATGCTCGACCACATGCCGCGCGCCGCCCGGGATTACGACCAGCACGCAGCGATGCACACCGACAGCTACAACTTCTCGGGACTGACCATCGATTCCGAATCCGACGACGACTCCGAGGACGATTCGTCGAGCACCGGGGTCATCGCCCCAGACCAGGCGGCGAGAAGGTCTGCCTCGGAGTAGAGCCGCTCCGGGGCTATGACGGTATCGTCGGCGACGAAGTAGAACACCGCGTCGACAATGCTCGGATCGATCCCCTTCCAACGAGCGTAGGCCAGCCGGTAGAGCGCGAGCTGGGTCTGCTTGAGTTCGAGGTCGGTGGCGTTCTTCGGCGCACGCCCGGTTTTCCAGTCGACCACCTGAAACCCGGTCGGCGTTTGGTAGACGGCGTCGAGTTTGCAGACGAAAACCTGGCCGCCGAGTACGTGGTGAATTTCAATCTCGACGTCCACGGGCGCCCGATCGGCCCATTCGGACCGTTCGAAGGTGGCCTGCAGTACCGCGAACTGCTCCTGCTCGGGCACGCCGAGGTCACTCAGCGTGCCGGTACCGCCATCGTCGTCATCGATGCCGAAGTCCAGTTCGTTCAGTGCGGCATCGACTCGGTCGGTGCCGGTGGCACCGCCGGCGCGCCTCTCCACCCAGGAGTGAAACAGGGTTCCCAGCCGCGTGGCCCGATAGGGACGCTGCGGCATCGGGCGCCGCAGCTCGGCGGCGACTCCGGCCGGGTCGTCGACGTAATCCTTGAACCGGGAGGCCGGAATGCGGGTGGGTACGGGGGCCGCCGCGCCACCGGCCAGCCGCAGGGCGCGCTCCTCGAGCAGCAGGGTGACCGCGTGGGACCAGCGAGTGGGGGCATCCGCTTGGCTGCCCGACACGCGGGTCGCTGCGGCTTCAACGAGCGCGCGACGGGTGCCTAGCGGGTCGAACGGCCACAGTTCGGTGCCGTCCTCTGCAGACTCCGGCTTGATGACCTCGTCGCTCGCGTCAGGGATGGCGCGGATGAGACCGGCCTCGGCGAGTTCGGTCAGGTAGCGGCTGGGCCGCCGCATGGTCGATCCGGGGCCCCAGTACGAGCCGGTCAGCAGCAACTCCCGTTTGGCGCGGGTGGTGGCCACGTAGATGAGCCGGCGTTCTTCGTCGTCGTGCCGTGTCGCCAGCTCGGCCTTGTAGGTCTGGAAGGCCAGCTCGTAGTCGAGCTGGGTCTCGTGGCCGATGATCTCAAGTTCGGGCAGTTCGGAGCGGTCGCCGCGAAGACCGTAGGGCAGTTCGCCGAAACGCAGCCAACCGCTCGTGTCGCGAGCAGCCGCGGGGAGGCTCTTCTCGTTCAGGTTTGGGATAGCCACGAAGTCCCATTCCAGGCCCTTGGCGCCGTGAATCGTGAGCAGCTGCACGGTGCCCTGTTCGGAGAGTTCGGCGCGCGGGCCGAGGTCGTCCTGCAGCTCCGCGCGCTTCAGCCAGCGCAGAAAACTGGCCAGGGTGCCCTGCTCGTCACTGTCGAGGAAGGCGGCAACCGTGTCGTGGAAGGAGTACAGGTTGGCCAGTCCGAGATCGTTGGCCTCGTTCGCGGTCAGTTCGATGTCCAGCCGAAATTCCTGCTCGATCAGGCGCACAAAATCGAGCAGCGGCAGGCCGGCGCGAGATCGCACCCAGGCCAGCTGCCGCCCGGCCGATTGCACGCGGGCGCGCCCCAGCTCGCTGAACCCGTCGAACTGGCCGTGGGAGTCAGGCGCAGTGCCGAGAAAATCGAGCGCGTCGACGAGGGAACTGCCCTCGTCGCCGGCGACGGATGCCCGCAGCTTGCCCCGCAGATCGGCCGAGATGGCCTGCTGCGCCCAGTCATGTCCGGCCAGCCAGCGCGCCACGTCGGCGAGCGCCGCGAGGTCGCGGGCGCCGACCCGGTAGCGGGCGCCGCTGAGTAGGCGTACCAGTTCGCTGCCGGCCGCAGGGTCGTGCACCACGCGCAGCACGCTCACGACGTCGGCGACCTCCGGGGTCGAGAGCAACCCGCCGAGGCCGAGCACGTGGGCGCGCACGCCGTGTGCTCGCAGTACCTCGGCGAAGTAATCCATCTCGCGGCGGGCACGAAACAGCATGGCACCGCTGTAGTCGGCGGGGCCGTGGTCGCCGACCAGCCGGGCGGCGAACCAATTGGCGACGGCGCCAGCCTCCTCCGCGATGGTTTGCGCCATGACCGCGGCGACGCCGCCTGTCTTGGTGCCGGCCGGCACCTTGAGCGTTTCGACTTGGATTCTGCCCGGCTTGGCCCGCAGCGCTTCACTGAGCGGGGCGACGAGAAGGTTGGCGGCATCCAGAACGCGGGCAGGATTCCGCCAGGTGAACGACAGCGACATGGTCGGGGCGGATGCTGCCGGGCTGAAATCATGCGCGAAGCCGAGCAGGTTTGCGGAACTGGCGCCACGCCATCCGTAAATGGACTGGTGCGGGTCGCCGACGGCCATGACCGGGTGGTCACGAAACAGGGTATGCAGCAGTTCGGTCTGTAACACCGAGGTGTCCTGGTATTCATCGAGCAGCACCACCCGGTACTGGTCGCGGTAGCGATCGACGACCGCATCGACCTTTTGGCAGACCTGAAGTGCGAGGGCCACCTGGTCTGAGAACTCGATCAGGCCGAGGCGTCGCTTCTCGCTGCTGTAGTGGGCGGCGAGTTCAGCGAGCACCGGCAGCGGTGCGACTGCGGCCAGGGATTCGACCGCCGAATCGTAGGGCTTCTTCTTGCGCGGGTTGCCGTAGGGCAGATCGGGGAGGTAGGCGAAACTCTGGGCCAGAGCGGCGAGGTCGTGCGGCGCTCCCGGGGAGCCGTCGTGCCAGGCTGGCGGGTTCTCGGCGAGGGCACGACTGAGCTGCAGCACGGCGTCGGTGACCTGATCGAGGCTCTTGCCGAACGGCACCAGCCGGCCGTCGCCGTGCTCGATGACGACCCGCCGGGCAAGCAGCCAGGCGCTCGTTTCGCTCAGCAGAACCGACTCCGGTTCCCGGCCGAGCAGCAGAGCATTGTCGGTGAACAGACGACTGGCGAAGGAGTTGTAGGTGGAGACGTTCGGGGTGTTGAACAAGTCGGAACCCGCGGCTGCGCTGGGGTCATCAGCGTCATCGGAACCGGCGATCATCGGCATGAGGCCAGCTCGGTCGAGCTCGGTGATGCGGCGGTTGATGCGCTCGCCCAGTTCGCCGGCTGCCTTCCGCGTGAAGGTGAGCCCGAGAATCTGGTCGGGACGGGCGTGGCCGTTCGCGAGCAGCCAGAGCACCCGGTTGGCCATGGTCTCGGTCTTGCCACTGCCAGCCCCGGCGACCACCAGGGTGGGAGTGAGTGGCGCCTCGATCACCGCCTGCTGTTCGCTGGTGGGCGGCGGCAGTTCGAGCTGCGCGGCGATGTCGAGGGCCGAAATTGTCGTGATCGTCGTGCTGAGACTCATGAGCTGACCTGCTTGATGACGTGGATTCGGCAGGACCCGTGGGACCGCGGGTCGAGGCAGTGCGAGGTGATCTCGGCGATGAAAGTGGCGCCACCCATTCCCGTCGCGTCGGCACCGACCCGCTCGCGGAAAGCATCGAGCTGCTCCGGCGTGAAGGCGGGCTGGGTGGGATTGCGGTAATTCTGTTTGACCGTGCCGGACGAGACGATGACCAGGCGGGACCCGGCCAGTTCAATATCCCCGGACACGCCCTCGATGACGCCGTCCTGGAACGCCAGCTGATAGGCACCGAGTTGCGGATGCTCCGCGACGCCGACATCGCTGGTCGCGTCACCCTTGCCGGTTTTCAGGTCGACGATCACGGCCCGGCCGTCGGCCTGGCGTTCTACCCGGTCGATGGTGCCGGAGAGCACGGCACCGCTCACCTCAAGCTTGAAGGTGCCCTCGGCGCTCAACAGCTCACCACCGCCGCGTTCGAAATCGAGCAGGTAGGAGGCGAGCCGGTCGGTGAGCTCCCTGGCTGCGACCTTCTGCACGCGCGACTGCCAGTCAGCGTCGAAGTCAAGCTCATTCCAGCGCGCCTCCACGCCCTGCCAGAGGGCTTCGGGCCGGCGATCGGTCGCGTCTTCCATGACCTTGTGAATGATCGTGCCGAGGTTCGCTGCGGTGTTCGAGCTGCCACCGCCGACTTGGCCGATCAGCCAGTGCAGCGGGCAGGTTTCGAAAGCGGCCATGCGCGACGGCGAGACCCGCACGGGATCATCGCCGGCCTCTGGATCGTTGAGCGGGCGCACGGTGCTGGGGTCGGTCAGCCCGTACCACTGGTCGGGCGCGGCGCCGGGCACGTTTTCGCTGGCTAGGCGGGCCAGCGTGGCCGCGGCATCCGCTGCCCGGGTGGCCGTTTCGGTGTCGGTGCGGGCCGACGAGCGGATGGCGCGGGTCAGGTCGCGGCGCAGCCGCCCGGCCAGGCCGCGCAGCGACAGGGGGTAGCGGGCAAGATCGTCAACGCCCAGGTCGGGCTCAGGCGCGGGAAGCAGGCGCAGAAACACCGAGGGTTCGTTCTCTTCATTGCTCACGGCGGTGACGAGCAGTTCGGTCGTGGTCCGGCTGGCGGCCTGGGCGAACATGCGCAGCTCGTCGTGGAGCACCTGGGTGCGGGCCGCGGTGCCGGCCAGCCCCGTATCGCCCTGTCCCGAAGCAACCAGGGCCAGGTCGCCAGCGCCGAGCAGCGACCCGCGGATGCGCAGGTCGGGCCAGACGTTGGCCTGAACGCCGGCCAGCACGACGATGTCGAAATCCCGTCCGATGGTGCCGCTCGGCGTTGAGACGATGACGGCAGCGCCAAGCGCCCGCGGCGCGAGGGTGTCTTCGGGCACGTCGGTGTCGACGAGGTGTTCGAGGAACAACACCGGCGGGGCCGATGGCGTGCGCTCGACATAGCGCTGGGCGGCGGAGAACAGGGCGACGACGGCGTCGAGGTTGTGGTTGGCTTCGTCGGCGACGATTCCGGCGCCGGTGCACTGTTCTTTCCACTCCCGCTCGAGGCCGCTGCGCTGCCAGAGGCCCCAGAGTAGTTCTTCGATGGTGGCGCCGGCGTCGTATTCGATTCTTGCCTGGCGCAGGCTGGCTCCGCATCCGGCCGCACGGCGGGCGGTGCGGTTGTCGATGGTGAGGAGCAGGTCGGGGTCGAGGAGGGCTGCTACGAGCAGGTCGTCGGCGCTGCGCGGTTCGGCGCTGTCAGTGGCCAGTTCTTGCTGGCGCAGCGCGGCGCGCAGCCGACGCAGGGTGATCGGGTCGAGCCCGCCGAGCGGGCCTCGCAGCAGATCGGTCGCTGCCTCCGGGGTAAGCGGCTTGCGGCCGAGGGTCACTTCGAGGGCCAGGATGAAGGCCCGCACCGCGTACTCGTCGCGCAGGGCGCTGCTCGCCGTAGAAATCTGGGTCGGCACTTCGAGGGCCGCGAGCCCCTTGGAGATCGAGGGAATCAGCGACCCGGTGCGCACGATCACGGCCATGCGGGACCACGGAATGTCGTCGATCACGTGGCGTTCGCGAAGCAGTCGGGCGATCAGCGCGAGCTGATCGGCCGGGCTGCTCGCAACGACGGTGTGCACGGATTGGTCGGCCGGGGCCTCAGCCGCTGCCGCCGTACGGTTCAAGTCGACGCCGGCCGCCTCGACACTTCCCGCGCGGCGCTGGGTACCCGCTGCGGCTGCCCCGATCCGGCTCGTGATCTGCTGAACGACCGAGCGGATGCCGGCCCCGTGCCGGTAGACGCTCTCCAGCACGATCGGCGCGGCCACCCGACCGCTCTCTGCGGGCAGGCCGGGCCGCAGGTACGCGCCGAGGCTACCGAGGGCATCCGGATGTGCGCCGTGGAACGAACCGGTACTGATGTCGGGGTCGCCGACGGCGACAATCGCTACCCCGCGCGCCTGAAACTGGGCGAGCAGGGTGAGCGTGGCCTGGGTGACTTCCTGGGCGTCGTCGAGCACGATCAAGCGCAGGCCGGCCAGCGAACCGAGCGTTGCAACGCCCGCCCTTCCCGCCTCGGAACCGGCCACGATCGCGGCGGCATAGCGGGCAAGTTCGGTGGAGTCATATTGCCCGGGACGAGCCTGGTCTTTGGCCTCCTCGTAGCCGCGAATGAACTCGGCTGCCGCAACCCACTCCGGCCGACCGAGGCCGAAACGCTCGAGCTGGCCAGGGGTCACCCCGTATTCCACGGCTCGCATCATGAGATCGCGGAGTTCGGTGCGAAAACCGCGCAGGCGGCGCACGTCGGCGCCGAGCGTGGCCGGCCAGGCCGGCCCTGATCCGTCGTCGAGGTGGCCCTGCAGTATTTCGGCGATAATTTGGTCTTGCTCGCCACCGGTGAGCAAAGTGGGTGCCGCGCCACCGGCCTGGGCCACGGCGGAACGCACAATCTGAAAGGCCACCGAGTTGGCGCTCCGAGCCAGCGGACCGTTGGTGGGCACACCGAGGCGGAGTGCGAGCCGGTCGCGCAGGGCTGTGGCACCGGCACGGGTCGGCACCAGCACCAGTACCTCGCTCGGCGAATAGCCACGGTTCAAGACCCGATCGGCCACGAGTTCGACGAGCGTCATGGTCTTGCCGCTGCCTGGCGCGCCGATCACCGCGGCACTCACCCCGTCGGGGAGGTCGAGAACGGCCTGCTGGGCGGCATCAAGGTCGGGGTTGGTCACATTTCAACGGTAACGGGTTGCGCCGACAGTGAAATCGGTCAGGGCTGGTCTGCGTTCTGACGTACTCTGATCGCACGGCTACGAAAGGCAGTTCGGTGGATATTCGCATTGGTATTTTCAACTCTCCCCGGGAGATCGGTTTTGAGACTTCGCAGCCAGCGACCGAGATTGAGGAGACCGTTGCGGCGGCCCTCTCCGGTCAGACCGGCTATCTGAAGCTCAGCGACAGCAAGGGTCGCGTCTACATCGTTCCGACCGTGGGCCTGGCCTACGTCGAACTCGGCAGCGAAGAGTCGCGCCGCGTCGGTTTCGTCGCTTAACGCACATGGAACTGCTGTTCGTCGCGCTCTTCGGCGCGGTCATCGGCCTCGCCGCGCGGTATTTTCTGCCCGGGCGGTCCACCCAGGGTTCGGTGCTGGTTCCGGCGATCGGAACGGTTGCGGCATCCGCCGTCTGGGTCGGGCTGACCTGGCTCGGCTGGGATTGGGCCGGCGGGTGGATCTGGTGGGTGTCTCTCGGAGCCGCCGCTGCCGCATCCGTTGTGCTGAACCTGGTCATCAGTCGGCGACGCATTCACGCCGACCAGCGGATGCTGCAAAGCCTCGCCAAAACCGGTTCCCCCGACACCGCGTAGCGTTCGGGGCGCTCGCTAGGCGGTGAGGCCGAGTCCGTCCATGCGGCGGGTGTGCGCGGCGATGAGCTCGGTGAAGACCGGTTCGATGCGCGCCTCAGCGGCGTCGCCCGGGTCAGTACCGGGATCGGCTGCGGGGTCGGCGGCCGGCATCGCCGACCGGGCCACGAGCAGGGTGTCGCCGACGAGTCGGCGACCCCACATGGCGAGCCTGGAGCCGATCGCGACGTCGTTCTCGATGGCGGTCTGCAGTTGGTGAACGAGCACGTCGGTGCCGGAATCCTCGCCGAGCAGCTGCGCCACGCGCGGACCGATGTCGCGCGGCAGACCATCCGACAATCGGATGAAGAAGTCGTCGAGCAGACCACCGGCGAGGTAACAGCTCAGCAGCAGCTCGTGCCAGTCGGCACCGCTCGTCTTCCGGCGAAACTCGTCGAGGCCGGCGACGAACGGGGCCATCTCGGTGGCCGGCTCGTGCCCGCGGCGACGAATCTCGGTGATCAGGCCGTGATGCTTGCTCAGGGCCCGACCGGCGGCGGCGCTGAGGCCTTCCTTCACGGCGAGGTTCGGCGCGGTCGCCACCGCGCGGGCCAGGGCTTCGAACTCGCCGAGCTCGCAGTAGGCGGCCTGGCCGAGAAAATGCTGCACACCCGGAGCAAGGGAACTGATGTCCACTTTTTCGGTTGGCTGGATCGCCCCGCGGGCGGAAAGCCGGGGAGCTTCATTGCGCTGCGGGCGCCGACCGAACCACGTGACCACGGGCTTAGTTTAGGACAGCGCGCCTGTGGCCGCGGTACAGGCGGGGCAGTAAGGTGGAATTACGTCGCCGGCAAGGATCGGCGGCCGCTGCCCGAGACGCAAAAACGGGCGCACCTCGCTTCCAGTTAATGACAGGCATACATTCGTGACTTTCTCCGAACTTAATATTGACCAGGACATGGTCGACTCCCTTGCAGCCAAGGGCATCCTCGAACCGTTCCCCATTCAGACCCAGACCATCCCCCTCGCCCTGGCCGGCCAGGACATAATCGGCCAGGCCAAGACCGGCACCGGCAAGACCTTCGGTTTCGGCCTTCCGGTCATCCAGCGCCTCGGCCTCGACCCGGAGCCCGGCGTGCAGGCGCTTATCGTCGTTCCGACCCGTGAACTGTGCGTTCAGGTTTCCGAGGACCTTGAGCTCGCCGCGGCCGGACGCAACACGAAGATCGTCTCCATCTACGGCGGCAAAGCCTACGAGGGCCAGATCGAGCAGCTCAAGGCCGGCGCGCAGATCGTGGTCGGCACCCCCGGACGCCTGCTCGACCTGGCCAGCCAGCGTCTGCTCACCCTCGCCAACGTGCGCGAGATGGTGCTCGACGAGGCCGACAAGATGCTGGACCTCGGATTTCTCTCCGACATCGAGAAGCTGTTCGCGCAGACACCGTCGACCCGCCACACCATGCTGTTCTCGGCGACGATGCCCGGACCGATCGTGGCCCTGGCCCGTCGTTTCATGAACCGCCCAATCCATATTCGTGCGACCGACCCCGACGAAGGCCTCATGCAGGCCAACATCGAGCACCTCGTCTACCGTGCCCACAACATGGACAAGGACGAAGTCATCGGCCGTATCCTCATGGCGGAGGGCCGCGGCAAGACCATCATCTTCACCCGCACCAAGCGCGCCGCCGCGAAGCTCGTCGAAGAACTCGGCGACCGCGGCTTCGACGCCACGGCCGTGCACGGCGACCTCAACCAGGAACAGCGCGAACGCGCCATGGCCAGCTTCAAGAGCGGCAAGAAAGAAATCCTGATCGCAACGGATGTCGCTGCTCGCGGTATAGACGTTGAAGACGTCACGCACGTGATCAACCACACCATTCCCGAAGATGAGAAGGCCTACCTGCACCGCGTCGGTCGCACCGGCCGCGCCGGCAAGACCGGCATCGCCGTGACGTTCGTCGACTGGGACGACCTGCACAAGTGGTCGCTCATCAACAAAGCGCTGGACTTCGGCCAGCCCGAACCGATGGAAACCTATTCTTCGTCGCCGCACCTGTACACCGACCTGAACATTCCGGCCGGTTCCAAGGGCCGCCTGCGCGCAACCCCGGTTAAAGACGTCGCTGCTGGCGAGGCCCGCACCGGCGGCGCCGGACGCTCCGGTGCGGCACGCAGCGGCGCGGGCGGTCGCTCAGACTCCGGTCGCTCCGGCGGCGCACCGCGCGGCGGTCGCTCTGAGGGGGGTCGCTCTGAGGGCGGTCGCGGTCGTGGCGATTCCACGCGCGCAGCCGACCGGGCGGCAACGAGCCCGTTGACCACCGGCGCCGACGAAGGTCGCCCGGCCCGCTCGCGCACTCGCGTCGGTTCCAGCACCAACCCGGATGCCCCGGCCGTGACGCCGGCAGCCGGCACGCACGATGGCGGCGGAGCCGAACATCACGACGGCAACAACGCGCCGCTGCGTCGCAGCCGCACCCGTCGTCGCTCACCGCAGACCGGCAGCGCGATCTAACTACTGACCAGTACCATCTCGCCCGGCACCGGGCTGCCCCCGCTTCGAACGTGGCAGTCTCGGTTGCCGGGCGGTGTCGTTCATAACTGCGGAAATCCCTGCTCAGAGCCCTCGAAATCGGCTGCGACTCGTTGGGAGCAAATTTCCGCAGTGACGGCGAGCACCGTCAGTAGCAGCGCTTCGACTGAAGCCAGGCGCTGCATTGTGCGCGCCGCGGCGTCACTTGAAACAATTGTCAGCCGTAGACGGGATCTGAGCCGCGCCCCTGCGCGATGATGCGGTCGAGCACCTCGGGGGCCGTCGTGTTCTCGCCGAGCCGGTTGGGTTTACCGGTGCCGTGGTAGTCGCTCGAGCCCGTGACGAACAGCCCGAGCTTTGCTGCGAGCTCGTAGAGGTGAGCCGTGGGTTCGGGCTTGTTCTCCCTGTGCTCGAGTTCGAGGCCGAACAGTCCAGCCTCGACCATCGTCTTCAGTCGGGACTCTTCGACGACCTCGGCGATGCCGCGCGTGGCGGGGTGCGCGATGACCGGCACTCCCCCGGCTGCCCGCACCAGTTCGATCGCGCGCAGCGGGTCGGGCGCGTAGTGCGGCTGAAAGTACCCCGCTTTCCAGTGCAGAATATCGGCGAAGGCCGCGCTTCGGTTGAGGGCGTGACCGCGGGCCACGAGGGCGTCAGCGATGTGTGGCCGACCGACGGTGGCATCGGGGGTGGTCTGGGCGAGCACATCGTCCCAGCTCAGGTCGTAGTCGACCCCGATGCGAGCGACCATCTGCTCGGCCCGGCTAAGCCTGGCCGCACGCACCCTGGTCATCTCGGCCAGTAGGGCCGAATCGGTCGGGTCAAAGAGATATGCCAAAAGGTGCACACTTGCGTACTGCACCCGAGTGCTGAATTCCATTCCGGGAATAAGTGTGATGCGCTCGGTGCGCGCCGCAGCGGATGCCTCGGCCCAGCCGGCCGTGGAGTCGTGGTCGGTAAGGGCAATCGTGCCGAGGCCCGCAGCGGATACCGCGCGAAGCATCTCGGCGGGCGTCTCGGTACCGTCCGACACGCTGGAGTGCGCGTGCAGATCGATCGGACCCTGGAATTGCCGCGCGACTGCCATGACCCCATGCTAGTTGTCCCCCCGAGCCAATCCCTCGCTGCGCGAAGCGCTGGAGATTCCCCAGAATTCTCATCTACAGTTCAGAACAATGTTCACGCGACTCTTCCGGGCACTGATTCTCATCGCTGCCGCCTTTCTCCTGCTGGTCCTGACCTGGCCGCAGGCGTTCGGCCTGCATAACACCTGGGTCGTCGCCCACCTCGTATCGTTTCGGGCCATAGCCGTGATCGGCGCGATGGTTGGCCTCGTGCTGCTCGGTCTGCTGCGCTTCATTCGGCCGCTGCGGCGAACCCTCGGCATGGTCATGGTGCTGCTCGCCCTGTTCGCCGTGGCCAATGTCGGCATTCTCGCCTCCCGCGGCTTCACCGCTGCTACCGCCGATGCCAGTACTGCACCGACCAGTTCCGCCGACTCGGTCACTGTGCTCAGCTGGAATACGCTGGGAGATGCTCCGGGCGCCGCGGTCATCGCCGCGGAAGCGGTGGCTCAGAACGCCGATGTCGTCACACTGCCGGAAACAACGGAGGCGACCGGTGTCCTGATCGCTGAACTCATGCGCGACGCCGGCCGGCCCATGTGGGTGCACACGCTCGCCTTCGATCTGGTGTCCAAGGCCCGTTCCACCACCCTGCTGATCAGTCCGGACCTCGGCGACTACGCCGTGAGCAACGCGGCCGGGTCCGGCCCGCCCGGCAACACCAACGTGCTGCCGACCGTTGTCGCCAAACCGGTGGACGGCAGAGGACCGACCATCGTGGCCGTGCACGCCGTAGCCCCGATCCAGTATGAAATGTCGAACTGGCGGAGCGACCTCCACTGGCTCGCCACCCAGTGCCAGGCCGACAACGTGATCATGGCGGGCGATTTCAACTCGACCCTCGATCATATGGCCGGCCGCGCCGGTGAGCCCGACGCTGTTCTCGGAAACTGCGCGGATGCCGCGCTATGGGCCGGCGCCGCGGCCGTCGGCACCTGGCCCACCAGCATTCCCGCGCTGCTCGGAAGCCCCATCGATCACGTCATGGCTACCCCGAACTGGCACGTGAGCGCGCTGCAGGTGATTGAATCGCTCGACGGTGCCGGCAGCGATCACCGGCCGATCGTGGCCACGCTCACACCCGCCGCGTAATCCGCGCAGGCACCGGCATCCGTTCATCGCAGCATCTGCGCCACAGTGATCGGCCGCCGCCCAGAGTGCGGTGCAAGAATGGTGCAATGGCTGATACCACTGCTCCCGCTCTTATTCCCGCTGCACGCTCGAACGAGAACCGTTCAACGACGCCGGGATCCACCGGCTTCAAATCGTTCATCGCGAGCGGCTGGGCCGATCGCACCGACGTGCTGCCGCCCGCCCGCGAACAAGCACCCTTCGCCGCCGCCCGACGTGCACGACTCTCGGCCCAGCACCCCGGAGCGCGCCTGATCATTCCGGCCGGCCGGTTGAAGCAGCGCTCCAACGACACCGACTATGCCTTTCGCGCGCACTCCGCATTCGCCCACCTCACCGGCTGGGGCAGCGACAGCGAACCCGGCGCCGTTCTCGTGCTCGAACCAACGGATGCCGGCCACGACGCCACCCTGTACTTTCGCGAACGAGCAGGCCGCGACTCCGACGAGTTCTACGCCAACCCCGACATCGGCGAATTCTGGATCGGCCCGCGCCCATCGGTGGCCCAGGTCGCGAGCGACCTCGCCCTCGACGTGCGCGGCATCGCCGAGCTCGCCCACGTGCTGAACGCCGTCGACAGCGAAACCCTCGTGCTGCGGGAGGCCGACCCGACCTTCACCGAGCAGGTCGACGAAGCCCGCCTACGCTTCGCCGCCGAACGGGTACTCGGCACCAGCGCGACCGATTCCGCGTTCAGCATCGAGATCAACGCCGAGCACGAGCCCGACGGGGCGCTGGCCCGCGACGTCTCCGAACTGCGCCTGGTGAAGGATGCCTACGAGATTGCGCAGATGCGTCTCGCCGTCGCCGCGACCGCACGCGGCTTCGACGACGTCATCGCCGATCTGCCGCGCTCGAGCCAGCACGCCCGCGGCGAACGCCTGGTCGAGGGCGTCTTCAACACCCGGGCGCGCAGCGACGGCAACACGGTCGGCTACGACACCATCGCGGCTTCCGGCCCGCACGCCTGCATCCTGCACTGGACCCGCAACGACGGCGTCGTCGCCCCCGGCGACCTGATTCTCATCGACGCCGGCGTTGAGCTCGACAGCTACTACACCGCCGACATCACCCGCACCCTCCCGGTCAACGGCGTCTATACCGAGGTACAGCGCCTGGTCTACGAGACCGTTCGCGAAGCAGCGGATGCCGCCCTAGCCGTCGTGCGCCCCGGCGCGGTGTTTCGCGATGTGCACGCGGCAGCAATGAACGTCATCGCCCGCCGCACCGCCGAGTGGGGCATGCTCCCGGTCACCGCCGACGAGGCCCTGCAGCCGGAGAACGGCCAGCATCGCCGGTACATGGTGCACGGCACCAGCCATCACCTCGGCATCGACGTGCACGACTGCGCTCAGGCCCGCCGCGACATGTACATGGACGGCGTGCTCGAACCTGGCATGGTCTTCACCATCGAACCGGGCCTGTACTTTCAGCCCGACGACCTCACCGTTCCGGCCGAATTCCGCGGCATCGGCGTGCGCATCGAAGATGACATCCTGGTGACCGAGACCGGTGCCGAAAATCTCTCGGCCGCGATTCCCCGCACCGCCACCGAGGTAGAGGCGTGGTTGGCGGCGTCCAAGCGCTAACCGGTTCGCGAGAGCGCAAAGAGTGCCCGTTTGAGAATCTCAATCGGGCACTTCTTGCGCTCTCGGGTGACTAGTCGGACGGGGTTGTGAAGGGTGCCGGCGGCTCTTCGCCCAGCAGGTTGCGGGCACGGTGCACCAACTCGGGGTCAACGATGATCTGGTAGCTGGTCGCGATCACCTGCATGGTCGACGTGAAGTCGCGACGGCGCCGGTTGATGGCGTAGCTCGCGATTCCGAGCAGCATGCCGAACCCGGCACCCATGATGAGCGCGGCAAACACGAACGGCAGGCTCGATCCGGTGGGCGAGAACAGAAAGAACAGGATGCCGAAGAAGATTCCGAGCCAGGCACCGGATGCCGCCCCCGCGAGCGCGACCCGGCCGTAGGTCAGTTTGCCGGTCACCCGCTCAACACTTTTGAGGTCGTTGCCCACGATCGAGAGCTGTTTCACCGGAAAATCGGCCTTCGCGAGAGTGTCGACCGCGGCCTGCGCATCAGCGTACGTGCTGTAGGTGGCGAGCACCTGCCCGCGCGGCAACACGGGGGGCAGCACCGGGCGGCGTCGGGAGAAAAGGCTCTGATTGCTCATGGCCCCATTCTTTCATGACGGCCCGGCTGCGGGGCTGAGTGGTCGTTCAGCGAAAAGGAACCCTCCGTGCCGGGCCACCAAAGTCAGTCCAGTGGCCTACATTTATAGTGTGAGTGCCACCAGAGTTTTCGTTGCCCGACTGGCCGGGTGCACCGTTTTCGACCCCGCGGGCGACCGCGTGGGCAAGGTGCGCGATGTTCTCGTGGTGTATCGAAAAAACGACCCGCCCAGCGTCGTCGGCCTGATCGTGGAGATCCCGGGCAAACGCCGCGTATTCGTGTCGATCAACCGGGTCACCAGCATCGGCAGCGGCCAGATCATCACCACCGGCCTGATCAACGTGCGCCGCTACGAACAGCGCGGCGGCGAGGTGCGTGTCATCGCCGAATTGCTCGGACGCAAGGTGCTCTTCACCGACGGTTCCGGCGAAGCCACCATTGAAGACGTCGCGATCAAGGAGGGCACGGAGGCGGACTGGGCCATCAGCCAACTGTTCGTGCGCCGCCCCAAAACCAGCGCCTCACCCTTCGTCAAGGGCGTCACGACCTTTGCCACCTGGGCCGAGGTACGTGAAAAAGAAACCAAGGGCCAGGCGCAATCCGCCGAGCACCTCATCGCGACCTACTCCGACCTCAAGCCCGCCGACCTTGCCAACACCCTGCTCGATCTGCCGCGCGAGCGCATGTTCGAAGTGGCCGGTGAGCTGCCGGACGATCGCCTCGCCGATGTGCTCGAGGAGATGCCCGAAACCGACCAGGTCGGCATTCTGACCAGCCTCGGCGACGCCCGCGCCGCCGACGTGCTCGACCAGATGCAGCCCGACGACGCGGCCGACCTGATCGCCCAACTGCCAGAGGAGCGCGGCGAGCAGCTGCTCGACCTGATGGAGCCCGAAGAGGCCGAAGACGTTCGCTTTCTGCTCTCCTACGCCCCCGACACCGCGGGTGGGCTCATGACGACCGAACCGATCATCGTTTCAGCCGACGCCACCGTCGCCGAAGGGCTCGCGCGCATCCGTCGGCACGACCTGGCCCCGGCGCTCGGCGCGGCGATCTGCGTTACTCTGCCGCCCTACGAAGCGCCCACGGGTCGTTTTCTGGGCATGGTGCATTTTCAGCGGATGCTGCGCTACCCGCCCCACGAACGCCTCGGCACGCTGCTCGACGCCGGACTCGACCCGGTCACCGCCGACACGTCCGCCGCCGAAGTGAGCCGTATTCTGGCGAGCTACGACCTCGTGTCGGTGCCCGTGGTCGACGAGAACTACCGACTGGTCGGGGTGGTGACGATTGATGACGTGCTCGACTATTTGCTGCCCGACGACTGGCGCAGCCACGACGGCAATGATGATGTGCGCCGCCGGGCCGCTGCCCGCAGCGAGCTGAGAACCGGCAGTATTCCGCTGCCCGGAGCGCAAAGGACAGCTCGTGGCCCGCAATAACCGCGCCGACCTGCGCCTGGACGCCCCCAAGGGCCTGCGTACGAGCAACATCGTTGGGTTGAATCGGAGCGGACACAGCCGGGATCGGTTCGGCCGCTTCACCGAGGCGATCGCCCGCGGCATGGGCACCCCGTGGTTTCTGCTCGGGCTCACCCTGTTCGCCGTTGCCTGGATCTCGTGGAATACCCTCGCTCCGGTCGACTGGCGCTTCGACTCCGTCGCGCTCGGGTTCATCGCGCTGACCCTGGTTTTGTCTATGCAAGCCTCCTACGCCGCGCCGATGATCCTGCTGGCGCAGAACCGTCAGGATGACCGCGACCGGGTGCAGTTCGAACAGGACCGGCAGCGGGCCGAACGCACCCTCGCCGACACCGAGTACCTCGCCCGCGAGGTCGTGGCCCTGCGCATCGCGATCAAGGACATGGCCTCGAAGGATTTCATTCGCGCCGAATTGCGTACGTTGCTCGAGCATTTGGAGGAGCGCGGTCACCTGGACGAACCTACAGACTCCGACAGCACCAACGAAAGCCGCCCCACAGCATGACTCCTGCCCCACTGAGTTCAACACCCGACAGCATCCGCGCCCGCGTTTTCACCGCCTTGGCCGGAGTGACCGACCCCGAGATTCGCAAACCCATCACCGACCTCGACATGGTGTCGGGGGTGGCGGTGAGCGAGACCGGGCGGGTGAGCGTCGGCATCCGCTTGACCATTGCTGGTTGTCCGGCCGCTGCGCGCATTGAGAGCGATGTTCTGGCCGCCGCCGAGTCGGTGGTTGGGGTCGGCCTGGCGAGCGTGGAGGTGGCGATCATGACCCGTGAGCAGCGCACCGCGCTCACCGAGAAGCTGCGCGGCGGGCAGGTGGAACGCAGCGTGCAGTTCGGCCCGGAGTCCCTCACCCGGGTCTATGCGATCACGAGCGGTAAGGGCGGCGTGGGCAAGTCCACCGTCACCGCGAACCTGGCGGTGGCCCTGGCCGGCGAAGGACTGCGGGTGGGCATCGTGGATGCCGACGTGCACGGCTTCAGCATTCCCGGCCTGCTCGGCCTCGTGCACGACGGACTCGCCGTGAAGCCGACCCAAGTCGGCGATATGATTCTGCCGCCGATCGCGCACGAGGTGAAGGTCATTTCGATCGGCATGTTCATCGATGACAAGTCGGCCGCAGTCGCGTGGCGCGGACCGATGCTGCACCGAACGATCAAGCAGTTTCTCACCGACGTGTACTTCGGCGACCTCGACGTGCTGCTGCTCGACTTGCCGCCCGGTACCGGCGACGTCGCCATCACGGTCGGCCAGCTGCTCCCCCACGCCGAGGTCATCGTTGTCACCACCCCGCAGGCGGCGGCGGCGGATGTGGCGGAGCGCAGCGGGATCGTGGCGCGCCAGACCGGGCAAAGCGTCTACGGCGTGATAGAGAACATGTCCGCCCTGGTGCAGCCCGACGGCAGTCGGCTCGAGCTGTTCGGTTCCGGCGGCGGCGCCGAGGTCGCTCGGCGACTTTCGGTCGGGCAGGACGTGCCGGTACCCGTGCTCGCCCAGGTGCCGTTGAGCCTGGCCCTGCGCAGCGGCGGGGACGACGGGCTGCCGGTTGTGCTCGGCGCCCCCGACGACCCCGCAGCCCGCGCTATTCTGGCGCTCGCCCGCAGCATGAAGACCCGCGCGCGGGGGCTCGCCGGGCTCAGCCTCGGGCTCACGCCCCGCTGAAACCTATTCCTCCGGCTTGGCCAGCGTCGCCGCGTGGTCGGGAACCTGGTGGTTCAGCTCGCGCGGCGGTCGCTCATAGTCGGAGGCCGGCGGGCGCGGCGGAATGCGAACCTTGGGCGGGTCGGTTTTCTCGTACGGCACCAGCGAGAGCAGATGGCTGATCACGTTCAGTCGGCTGGACCGCTTGTCCTCGCTCTCCACCACCCACCAGGGCGCCTCGGCAATGTCGGTGTGCACGAACATCTCGTCTTTCGCCTTGGAGTAGTCCACCCACTTGGTGATCGATAGCACATCGGTTTCAGACAGCTTCCAGCGGCGCATCGGATCCTTCAGACGGGAACGAAAACGGCGTTCCTGCTCCTGGTCGGACACCGAGAACCAGTATTTGACCAGCAGGATTCCGTCTTCGACCAGCATCCGCTCGAATAGGGGCGCCTGGTGCAGAAACCGACGGTATTCGTCACTCGTGCAGTAGCCCATGACCCGTTCGACGCCCGCCCGGTTGTACCAGGAGCGGTCCATCAGCACGATCTCGCCGTTACTCGGCAGGTGTTCGATGTATCGCTGAAAATACCACTGGCCGCGCTGGCGTTCGGTGGGCATCGGCAGGGCTACCACGCGCGCAACACGCGGATTGAGATACTGGGTAATGCGCTTGATCGCCGATCCCTTGCCTGCGGCATCGCGGCCCTCGAAAATCACCACCACCCGGGCACCTGATAACTTCACCCATTGCTGCATGGTGACCAATTCGGCCTGCAATCGGGCCAGTTCGGCCTCGTAGGGCTTCTTCTTGACGCGCACAATTTGCGGGGGGCTTTTCGACATCGAATCTCCTTTGCGAATGGGCTTTAGGTGGCCTCAGTATCGAACGGTGCCGGTTCGAGCGCGGCGAGGGCCGCTTCCCGTGCCCGTTTACGTTTGAGGTAGGCGCCCTCCGGGTTCGGTTCGGCGCGAGAAATCGTAGCGGACTGGTCCTTGAACGGGTCCTCGTCGGCGAGGGCTTCCCGGATGATGCGGCGCGGGTCATACTGGCGCGGGTCTAGTTTTTTCCAGTCCAGATCGTCGAACTCCGGACCCATTTCATCGCGCATGCGGTCCTTGGCACCGTTAGCCATATCGCGCAACTGGCGCACGAGGCGAGCGAGCTGCGCGGCATAGTGCGGTAGCTTGTCGGGCCCGAGCAAAAAGACAGCGATGATCCCGATCAGAAGAATCTTCTCGAACGTCAGCCCAAACATGTCCTTAGAGTAACTGCCCGGCGAGGCATCCACAGACCACACGCGCCCCGGCCCTAGTCTTGACCTAATCATCTACTGGAGTTATTTGTGTCTGACATTGAACTGAACTGGAAATTCTCCGACGACTGTGTCGTGGAGTCCGAAGCTATCGCTAGGGCGCGCCAGCAATCCCTCGAGTTGGGGATCGATGCCATCGCGCCCTCCGTCGGAGCGCAATCGGCCGTTCTGGCGGCGGCCACCGGGGCACGTAGCATCCTCGAGGTCGGCACCGGGGCCGGAGTTTCGGGGATCTGGCTACTGACCGGAGCTCCCGGCGCAACCCTCACCTCGATCGATACCGAGGTCGACCACCTGCAGCACGCGAAGGCGAACTTCACCGAAGCGAAGATTCCGGCGAACCGGGTGCGCCTCATCACGGGCAAGGCCGGCGAGGTTCTGCCGCGCATGAACGAGAATTCTTACGACATTGTGTTCATTGACGCCGACCCGCAGTCGGTCATCGAGTACGTCGAACACGGACTGCGCTTGGCTCGTCCGGGCGGTACGGTGCTCGTCGCACACGCTCTCTGGCGGGGACGGGTGGCCGACCCGGCCCAGCGCGACGATGTCGCGACCGGGTTCCGCACCCTGCTGACCGAGATCGCCGCGTCGAGCGCCGTGATCAGCGCGCTGTCCCCGGTCGGAGACGGGCTGCTGCAGATCACCAAGCTGCGCGCCTAGAACGTTCCCGGATACATCAGAACGGCCGCGCAGTCACTGCGCGGCCGTTCTGATGTATTAACTATAGGAACACGAGGCTACTTCGCCGCAGCGACAACCCCGGCAAGTGCATCGTGAAGTTCCTTGGCCTCGGCGTCGTTGACGGAGACAACGAGCCGACCCCCACCTTCGAGCGGTACACGCACGATGATCAGGCGCCCCTCTTTTACAGCCTCCATTGGACCGTCTCCGGTACGTGGCTTCATGGCCGCCATGAACTCCCCTTCCATTCGTCTTTGTATACCTATTATCGACTATCTCGGCCCAAGACGTAAATTAGGGTCGGACTCAGTGTCAGATCAGGCTCCTTACGGCGGAGTCCAGTCGTATCCATCGACGCCCCAGCAGATCAGCAGCCAGCCCCATTGTCCGGCCACGAAGATCAAAACGATCGACACCCGATAGATGCGGCTGCGCGGCAGCGCGGCGGCGCCCAGCAGTGGAAACATCGGCATGAGCAGCCGGAACGTGCTCGATTGCGGAAAGAACACGGCGAGCAGGTACAGGCCATAACTGGCCACCCAGACGCGCAGGTCCACGCCGAGCCGACGCACAGCGGGCGTGAACAGCAGCATGCCAAAGGTCAGGATGAGGGCGGTGACCACCACAATGCCCCACGGACTGCCGAGCCACCAGACTCCGCCCTGGAACCAGGCCGTGAACGGAACCAGTTCCACGTAGCCGATGTACGGTGCCCGCCAAGCCAGCTCGGTGTCGGTGTACGCCATCAGGTCGCCGGTCGCCGCCCAGGCCGCGATCGGCCAGGTCAGTCCCATCAGCGAGCTGAACAGGGCAACGGAGGCCGCCAGCATCCGTTCGGCGACGGAAAACTGGTCGCGGCTGCGCGTGACGAAGCGGTATATCACGTGCAGCCCGAGGGCGAGGGCTAACGCGAGCCCGCTCGGCCGGGTGAGGGCCATCACCGTGATCACCGGGAACAGCAGCCAGTAGCGGCGCTCGAGCAGCAGGTAGAGGGCGAGGGTGAGAAAGAACAGGTACATCGACTCGGCGTAGGCGAACTGCAGAATCGGTGACAGCGGGGCAACGCAGAACAGCACCACCGAGAACAGGGCGGTCGCCGGAGACTGCACCCGCGCCATGAGGCGGTAGAACAGCAGGGCGGTTCCGAGGCTGAAGACGACCGACACGAAAACCGCCACCGGCGCCCACGGAAAATTGGTCAGTTCCATGAGCAGCCGGGCCACCACCGGGTAGCCCGGCATGAACGCCCAGGCGTTCTCGCCGATCTGCCCGGTCTCGGTTACCGGCAGCACGCTCGGGTAGCCGCCGAAAGCGACGATGTTGTACCAGCGGCCGTCCCACATGGTCGCGAAGTCGGTGTATTTCGGGCTGGCGCCGGTCCACGCATTAGGGCCCTGCACGCTCGCCAGCACGAGGATGAGACTGGTCGTGACCAGGCGTGACAGCGCCCAGACCGCGAACACCTTGCCCCACCACGGGGTCAGTCGGTAGCGGGCGTGCCAGGCGGGCGGCAGCCGGCGCGCGCGCGACCGGGGGACGGTCTGGCTGCGGGGGCGGAGCATCCGCTCAGTCATTCCTGCTCTGCTTTAACGAATGGATGCGCTCAGCCAGGCGCGCAGGCCGTTTTCGCAGGCTGTGATCTCTTCCACGGCGACGCGTTCGTCGTCGGCGTGCGCCTTGAGCGGGTCGCCGGGGCCGTAGTTGACGGCCGGAACGCCGAGGGCGGAGAAGCGGGCGACGTCGGTCCAGCCGTACTTGGGCGTGGCCACTCCGCCGACGGCGTTGAGGAATTCGCGGGCGAGCGGGGCGTCGAGACCGGGGCGGGCACCCTCGGCCCGGTCTACCACGGTGAGGTCGTAGCCGGCGAACAGCTCGCGCAGGTGCGCGACGGCTTCGTCGGCGCTGCGGCTGGGGGCGAAGCGGTAGTTGACGTGCACCATGCACTCGTCGGGGATGATGTTGCCGGCGACGCCGCCGGTGATGCCGACCGCGTTGAGCCCTTCGCGGTAGACCAGGCCCTCGACCTCGACCTCGCGGGCCGTGTAACCGGCCAGAATGTTGAGAATCGGTGCGGCCTTGTGAATGGCGTTCTCACCGACCCAGCTGCGCGCGGAGTGCGAGCGCAGGCCGAAGGTTCGAATCTCCACGCGCAGGTTCCCGTTGCAGCCGCCCTCGATCTGGCTTCTGGTCGGCTCGCCGAGAATGGCGAAGTCGCCGGCGAACAAGTCGGGACGGTTGCGGGCGAGGCGTCCGAGGCCGTTGAGCTCGTCGGAGACCTCTTCGTGGTCATACCACATCCAGGTCACGTCGACGGCGGGGTCGGTCAGTTCTGCGGCGAGCTTCAGCTGCACGGCCACGCCGGCCTTCATGTCGACGGTGCCGCGGCCCCAGAGATACTCGGTGCCGTCGATCGTCTCGTAGCGGGTGGGCAGATTATTGTTGAGCGGCACCGTGTCGATGTGGCCGGCGATGACGACGCGCTGCGCACGATTCAAGTTGGTGCGGGCGACGACGGTGTCGCCGTCGCGAATGATCTCGAGGTGGTCGAAACCGTCGAGCGCTGCCACGATCGCGTCGGCGAGGGCGGTCTCATTGCCCGAGACCGACTCCATGTCACAGATTTGTCTGGTCAGGTCGATGGACGTGGCCGTGAGATCGAGCACGGTGATTTTTGCTGGGGCAGGAGTCGTAGAAGTCACTCTACTAATCTAGAGGTATGCCCTCCGTAGTTTCCGAAAACGCTCCTGCCACACCGACCCAGGCCTGGGGGTACGGCCTCGCCACCGTCGCAGCCGACGGCACGGTGCTCGATACCTGGTTTCCGACCCCGGCACTCGGCGCCCTGCCGACCGGCCGTGATCGCTGGATCGTTCCGGCGGAATTGAGCGAAGCGGCCGGCGACGACGCCCGCCGCGCGGTGCGTCTGGAAGCCGTCACGGTCGAAATCACCCTCGACGCGGCCCCAGCCAGCACTTCGGATGCCTACCTGCGGCTACACCTGCTCTCGCACCTGCTCGTTCTGCCGAACAGCATCAACCTCGACGGCATTTTCGCGCACCTGCCCACCGTGGTCTGGACCAACGCCGGCCCCATGCTTCCGGCCGATTTCGCCCGGTTGCGCCCCGCCCTGCAGCGCGCCGGCATTCAGGCCAGCGGCGTCGACAAATTTCCGCCGCTGCTCGACTATGTCGTTCCGGCCGGCGTGAGAATAGCGGATGCCTCGCGCGTGCGACTCGGCGCGCACCTCGCCACCGGCACCACGGTGATGCACGAGGGTTTCGTCAACTTCAACGCCGGCACTCTCGGCTCGTCCATGGTCGAGGGCCGTATCTCGCAGGGTGTCGTCGTCGGTGACGGCGCGGATATCGGTGGCGGGGCATCCATTATGGGCACCCTGTCCGGTGGCGGAACGCAGCGCATCTCGATCGGCGCGCGGGCGCTGCTCGGCGCCAACTCGGGCGTGGGCATCGCGATCGGCGATGACAGCGTGGTTGAGGCCGGACTCTACGTGACGGCCGGTACCAAGGTCGTGCTCGTGGGCGAACCACGACTCACCGACGGTACGATCGCCACGGTGAAAGCGGTCGAGCTTTCGGGCCTGCCGAACCTGCTGTTTCGCCGCAATTCCATCTCCGGTGCGGTCGAGGTGCTCGCCCGCAGTGGCAGCGGAATCACGCTGAACGCCGCGCTGCACGCCTGAGCCGGTACTGACAAGCGGATGTCGGTGGGTTCCGCTAGCATCCGGGTAGCGCATATCTGCTCTTGCGGGGACGCGCGATTCACGAAGGAGTGACGTGGGAACCGACGCACCGCGCAGCAAGGGGCACCGCGGCGTTCGACGACTACTGATCGCGCTCGCGGTCGTGGTCAGCCTGGTTCTCGTCACTGCCGGGCTCGGTGTCTGGACGGTCACGCGGTCGTTTCCGACGCTCGCCGGCAACGTCGACATCACCGGCCTGACCGACCAGGTGACCGTCGTTCGCGACGACGCCGGAATTCCCCAGATCACCGCGAAAACCGCGAGCGACCTGTTTCTCGCTGAGGGCTACGTGCACGCCCAGGACCGGTTCTGGGAGATGGATTTTCGCCGCCACGTCACGAGCGGTCGACTGTCGGAGCTGTTCGGCGAGAGCCAGGTCGGTACCGATACGTTCGTGCGCACCCTCGGCTGGCGGGCCGTCGCCGAGCAGGAAGTGGCCCTGCTCGACCCGGTGACGCTCGGCTATTACCAGTCCTACGCCGACGGAGTGAACGCCTACCTCGACACACATCAGGGCGCCGACCTGTCGTTGGAGTATGCCGTGCTGGGGCTGCAAAGCCCCGGGTACCAGGTCGAAAAGTGGACTCCGGCTGATTCCGTGGCCTGGCTGAAGGCCATGGCCTGGGACCTTCGCTCCAACCTCGACGATGAGATCGACCGGGCCTTACTGTCGACGACCCTCACGCCCACCGAGGTGAGCCAGCTGCATCCCGACTATCCGGCCGGACAGCACCCCACCATCACCGGCAGCCAGGCCCTCACGCTGCCATCGGCCGGCGCGCCTGCCCCGGATTCAACGGATGCACCCGCCGCTCTGGCTGAGGTCGACTCCTACGCCGGAGCCCTGGCCGAGCTGCGCGCGCATCTCGGGTCGGTGCCCGAGCTTCTCGGGCCGGCCGGCGGGGAGATCGGCTCGAACTCCTGGGTGGTCTCGGGCTCGCTGACTGACACCGGCAAGCCGCTACTGGCCAACGATCCGCACCTCGGCCCGGCGTTGCCCTCGGTCTGGTACCAGGTGGGGCTACGCTGCCAGTCGATCACCGCCGATTGCCCGTTCGACGTGGCCGGGTACAGCTTCTCCGGCCTGCCCGGTGTGATCATCGGCCACAATGAGCGTATCGCGTGGGGGTTCACCAACCTCGGGCCCGACGTCGCCGATCTTTACATCGAGAAGGTCACCGGCGACAGCTACGAATTCGACGGTGTACAGAAGCCGCTGCTGTTGCGTGACGAGAAGATCTCCGTCGCCGGCGGTGACGACGTGAAGATCGAGATTCGTTCGACCGAACACGGACCATTGTTGAGCGGGTTCGACGGCACCAGCTACCAGCAGATCGCGAGCGACTTTCCCGAGGCCACCGGGCTGACACCCGCCCTCGCCGCCGAGGCGGGCGCCGAGCAGACCAGCTACGAGCTATCCCTGCAGTGGACGGCGCTCACGCCGGGGCACACGGCATCCGCTATTTTCGCCTTGAACCAGGCGACCGACTGGACGGGTTTTCGCGCCGCGGCCGCCCTCTTCGAAGTGCCGGCGCAGAATCTTACCTACGCCGATGTCGACGGAAATATCGGCTATCAGGCGCCCGGGCTCATTCCCATTCGGGCCAGTGGCAACGGCACCCTGCCGGTTCCCGGCTGGACAAGTCAGTACGGCTGGACCGGATACATCCCCTTCGACGCCCTGCCCAGCACGTTCAATCCGCCGAGCGGATACATCGTCACGGCCAATAACGCCGCCACTGACCCGAGTTACCCGTACCTGCTGACCGCCGACTGGGACCTCGGCTATCGGGCGAACCAGATCACGGCTCGGCTACAGGAGCTCATCGCAGCAAAAACCCCGGTGACAGCAGAGCTGATGAGCGAAATTCAGGGTGACAACTACAGCGCCATCGCGGCGACGCTGGTTCCGGCCCTGCAACAGGTGCGGCTCACCGGCGACGCCGCCGACGCGCAGAAGTTGCTCGACGGCTGGGACTATCAGGTCGATGCCGATAGTGCGGCAGCGGCTTACTTCAACGTGATCTGGCGCACCCTGCTGCACGACATGTTCACCGGCAAGATCGACGACGGCGCTGCTCTCACCGGTGGCGACCGGGCGTTCTCCGTGGTCACGAGCCTTCTCGACCAGCCGGATTCCCCTTGGTGGTCGAACGCAGCCTACGGCACCGTCGGCCAGGAGAGCATGCTGCGGCGGGTAATGACGGATGCCGCGGCCGAAGCCGCCGATCTCATGGGCTCGAACCCGGCAGGGTGGCAGTGGGGCAGCATCCACACGTTGGAGCTCACCAACCAGAGCTTCGGTAAGTCCGGCATCGCCCCGCTGGAGTGGTTATTCAATCGCGGCCCGTACGAGTTGGCCGGAGGTTCGGCCGTCGTCAACGCGGTGGGTTGGGATGCCACCCAGGGGTACCAGGTGGACTGGGTGCCGTCGATGCGGCAGGTGGTGAGCCTGGAGAACTTCGATGACTCCACCTGGATCAATCTCACCGGAGCGTCCGGTCACGCCTTCCACCCCAACTACACCGATCAGGCGCCGCTTTGGCGCGACCACGAGACCCGTCCGTGGCTGTTCACACCCGCCGCAATCAACGACAACGCGAGAAACACCCTGACCCTCGAGCCCGCCGCATAGCTGCAAGCTGACGTCGGAGCAGGAGTGGACTCTGTGCGGCACCGGCGACTTCCCCGTTGTCTCGCGCCACCCCGAGTGGCAACCCACTATCGCGGCCCCGACAACGCCCTGCACCATATGCTCGCCCGCCACCGTTCTCTCGGTAACCGACCTGCAGACCTTTCCCGCACCTCCGGCGCCCACCGGCATGGAACCGGGCGGCTGGGCGATCGTCGGGCTGGCGGCGAATTTCTGGGCGACGGCATCCGCTCATATCGGCGACGGACTCTTGCTCGGACAACCCGCCCAAGTTCTGTTCACCCCCATCAACTACCGCTGGAACTTCGGCGACGGCAGCACGGCGTCGAGCCCCACCGGCGGAGCCAGCTGGGCCGACCTCGGTCTGGCCGAATTCTCCACCACCCCCACCAGCCACAAATACGCGGCCAAGGACAGCTACACGGTCACGCTCACCGTCGATTACCGAGCCGACTACAGCCTCGGCGACCAGGGCTGGCCCCGTCGAAGGAACCGTCAGCACCATTCACCGTCGTCGCCGCCAAAGAATCCACCGTGCTCGTCGCCGAAGACTGCAACACCAACCCCCACGGCCCCGGCTGCTGACGCCGCTACGCACTTCGCGGCACCGGTTAAAGACGAGGGCACCCCTACGTAGGGGGGCCCTGAGCTATAAGGAGTGCCGCGAACAGCGAGCCCGGCCGCCGGCCGCGGGTTCGACAATCCGACTCGCCACGTCGGTCAGCTAGGCCCTGTCTAGCGGCGCGGGTAGTCGCGGGCTGCGGAGCCCACGTAGAGCTGCTGCGGGCGGCCGATCTTGGTGGCCGGATCCTCGTTCATCTCACGCCAGTGCGCGACCCAGCCCGGCAGCCGGCCGATCGCGAAGAGCACGGTGAACATGCGCGTCGGAAAGCCCATGGCCTTGTAGATGACGCCGGTGTAGAAGTCGACGTTGGGGTACAGGCGACGTTCCTTGAAGTAGTCATCGTTCAGCGCGATGTGCTCGAGTTCCTGGGCGATGTCGAGCAGGTCGTCCTTGACGCCGAGGGCGGCGAGCACCTCGTGGGCGCTCTCCTTGACCAGGGTGGCCCGCGGATCGTAGTTCTTGTAGACCCTGTGGCCGAAGCCCATGAGCTTCACGCCCTGCTCTTTGTTCTTCACTCGTTCGACGTACTTCTCAACGCCCTGACCGGATGCCTGGATCTCGCCCAGCATCGACAGCACGGCCTCGTTGGCGCCGCCGTGCAGTGGGCCGAACAGCGCGTTAATGCCCGAGGACACCGATGCAAACAGGTTGGCCTCGGTCGAACCGACCAGGCGCACCGTTGAGGTGGACGCGTTCTGCTCGTGGTCTTCGTGCAGCATCAGCAGGCGTTCGAGCGCCTTGCTGACGACCGGGTTGATCTCGTACGGCTCGGCCATGTTGCCGAAGTTGAGCTTGAGAAAGTTGTCAACGAAGCTCAGCGAGTTGTCGGGGTAGAGAAAAGCCTGGCCGACGCTCTTCTTGTGCGCATAGGCGGCCATGACCGGCAGCTTCGCGAGCAAGCGGATGGTCGAAATCTCGACCTGCTCCGGGTCCTTCGGGTCGAGCGAGTCCTGGTAGAACGTCGACAGAGCAGAGACACCGGAGGCGAGCACGCTCATCGGGTGTGCCTTGTGCGGCAAGGAGTCGAAGAAGCGGCGCATGTCTTCGTGCAAAAGCGTGTGGTGACGGATGCGATCGTCAAAGTTGGCCAGTTCGCTCGCGCTCGGCAGCTCGCCGTAGATCAGCAGCCAGGCCGTCTCGAGAAAGTTCGAGTTCTGGGCGATCTGTTCGATCGGATACCCGCGATAGCGCAGGATGCCCGCGTCACCGTCGATGTAGGTGATCGCGGAGCGGGTGGCCGCGGTGTTGACGAAACCGTAGTCCAGCGTGGTGAGGCCGGTCTTCTTGGTCAGGGTGGAGATGTCGATGCTCGACACGCCGTCCACGCTGGTCAGGATCGGGAACTCTGCGCTCCCGCCGGGGAAAGTGAGAGTGACCTTGTTGGGGTCAGCGCTCATCGGTTCGCCGGATGTTGTCTGCTGCGCGACGTTGGTCACGGAGCCTCCTCGAGTATCACTGCCGGATGAAATGTGGCGACGCGTCACTGAATCGGCCAGTGGTGAAACTGCTGTGGTCGATTCTGTCGCGACTACAGCCTAATCGGCCTGACCGCCTACTGTTGCATCAGCTAAGAGTTCGGGCGGTTCGTTGGTGATAGTCCACAGAGCTCCACCCCAGATGGGGGGCTGGTTCAGGCCAGAAGGCGCGATGCGGCAGCAGCGATGCGCTCATCCGTTGCCGTCAGCGAGAACCGCACGTGTTCCGGGTAGACATCGCCGTAGAACGGCCCCGGGCCGGCCAGGATGCCGAGTGCCGCCAGCCGTTGGATGGATTCCCACGCGGGTCGTCCCTCGGTCGCCCAGAGGTAGAGCCCGGCTTCGCTCCGATCGATGCGAAAGCCGGCCTGTTCGAGGGCGGGGCGCAGCACAGCGCGGCGCGCACGATAGCGCTCCTTCTGCACGGCGACATGCTCGTCGTCACCGAGGGCGGCGATCATGGCTGCCTGCAGCGGCGCGGGGAGCATGAGTCCGGCGTGCTTGCGCACGGTGAGCAGCCGCCCGAGCACGCCGCCACAGCCCGCGGCGAAGGCCGCTCGATACCCGGCCATGTTCGACTGCTTGCTGAGCGAATAGATCGCCACGATGTTGCGGCGGTCTCCCTCGATCACTCCCGGGTCGAGGATGCTCGGGATCGGCTCGGAATCCCACGGGGCGTCCCAGCCGAGCTCGGCATAACACTCGTCACTCACGATGACGGCATCGAGTTCCCGGGCGCGGGCGACGGCGGCCCGCAGGTCGTCGATAGTCAGCACCCGTCCATCCGGATTGCCGGGGCTGTTCAGCCAGATCAGCTTCGTCGACGCCGGCCACTCGGCCGGATCGTCGGAGGCCAGAGCAGTGGCGCCGGCAATGGCGGCGCCGATCGCATAGGTCGGATACGCGGCCCGGGGATGCACGATGGTATCGCCTTCGCCGAAGCCGAGCATGAACGGCATGAGCGCGACCAGTTCCTTGGAGCCAATAGTGGGCAAAACGTTCTTCGGCTCCAGCCCGGTGACACGGCGGCGCCGGGCGTACCAGGCGATGATCGCCTGCTGCAGGGCGGGCGTACCGACCGTTTGCGGGTAGGCGTGGGCATCCGAAGACGTGCGCAGCGCCTGCTGCACCACGTCGGGCGTGGCGTCGACCGGCGAACCGATCGACAGGTCGACGATGCCGCCCTCGTGCTGTCGGGCCTGCGTAGCGAAGGGGACCATTTGGTCCCAGGGGTAATCCGGAAGCGGCTTGAGCACGTAGACCGCTTAGTGCGTACCCTGCGGCGGCAGTGCGGAGATGACGGGGTGGTCCTTGGCGAGTACGCCGACCTTGGCGGCGCCTCCCGGGGAGCCGAGGTCATCGAAGAATTCGACGTTGGCCTTGTAGTAGTCGGCCCACTGTTCGGGCAGGTCGTCTTCGTAGTAGATGGCCTCGACCGGGCAGACCGGTTCGCAGGCTCCGCAGTCGACGCACTCGTCTGGATGGATATAGAGGGAGCGTTCACCCTCATAAATGCAGTCCACCGGGCATTCGTCGATGCAGGCACGATCTTTCACATCGACGCACGGAAGAGCGATCACATACGTCACAGGCTGGGGATTCCCTTCGAGAGCGGACTCCTGATTCTACGCCCCCTCGGTCGGTGCCCCTTATCGGCGGCGCGGCGGCAGTTTCGGCCAGGCCAGCACGAACGCCGCGATGAGCGCCGGAACGACGGTCCACAGGGTTCCCGGCAGGCCGGCCGGCACGAGCACTGATCCACCTGAGCCACGCAGGGACAGCACGAAAATGGTCAAGAGCAGCCCAGCTGCGGCGAGTCCGACCACGAACCGGTCCCCCACCACGAGGCGCAGCCCGATCAGCAACGCGCCAATGCCCACGAACGCGATGGCCAGGCCGATCGGCAGCTCCGCGCCGAACACTGTCAGGGTGGCCTGGTGCGCGATGGTTCCCAGCACCCCAAACAGGATGCCCAGAGCCAGGCCCCCGAGACCGGCCAGCGACCGGTTCGCGATGGTGAGGCGAGCGGGGCGAGGCGCGGGCGGTGCGAGGGCGGGGCGGGGGGCATCCGTTCTGAGGAAGGTTTCAGTGTCGGTGATCAGATCGGTGCTACCGTCGGCGAGGGTGCGCGTGCGCTCGGTCACACTCCAGCGCGCAGGGAAGCGCGCGAGCGCGCGCAGCTTCTGGTCGAGGTGATCGCCCACGTCGATCGCGATGAGGCGCTGGCCGGGTGCCTGCCGCACCGTGCGGGCGAGGAACACCGGCAGGCCCGCCCCGTGTGAGGCGGTCGTCGCACAGTCGCGCAGAGCTTCATCGACAGTGCCGATGACCACGGCCGTCGCACCGAGCTCGTCTATCGCAGTGTGCAGCGCCTGTGTGAGTCCGGGCTCCGGCGGCAGGCGGTGCCAGGTGCGCGCCCCGAGTTCGGCCAGAGCAGCGGAGGCAGCGGCATCATCGGTTGCGGCCAGCGCGACGGCATCTGTTTCGCCCCGGGCAGCGGGATAGAGCACGACCACCCGCGACCCGTCGGCGCGGAGCCGTGCGATGGTGCCGCCGGTCAGGGCGGATTCATCGCCCGGCCGGTCATGCACGAACAGAATTCGCTCGCCGCTGCCGGACATGACCATGGGCGTACGCACCGTTTCTGCTCTTGCGGGCCGTTCGTTGCTGGGTAAAGTCTGTGCCTGAATCAAATCATAACTAGACACGATCGCGCGGTTCGGACTAGAGTCAACAGCGGTAAGGTTAGCCTTACCAAATTTTTTGCCAGAAACCATTGCCCGAATAGTTCGAGGAACCCTGTGCTCGCAAACTACCTGATCGGCCTGCGCGAAGGCCTTGAAGCCGCGCTGATCGTGACGATTCTCATCGCCTACGTCGTGAAAATCGGTCGACGTGACCTGCTGCCGCGCATCTGGCTCGGCGTAGCCCTGGCCGTGCTGCTCGCCCTGGGCATCGGCGCGCTGCTCACCTTCGGCACGTATGGGCTGTCGTTCACCGCCCAGGAGACCATCGGCGGCGTGCTGTCGATCGTCGCGACCGGCCTGGTGACCTGGATGGTGTTCTGGATGCTGCGCACCGCACGCGACCTCAAGGGTCATCTGCAGGGCAACATCGACAAGCACCTCGTCGGTGCCGGCCTCGGTCTCGTACTCGTGGCGTTCCTGGCCGTCGGCCGGGAGGGCATCGAAACGGCCCTGTTCATCTGGGCCGCCGTTCAGGCCACCGGCGCAACGACCATGCCGTTGCTCGGCGCTGCGCTCGGTATCGTGACCGCGATCGGCCTGGGCGTTTTGATTTACGCCGGCATGCTCAAGATCAACCTGTCGAAGTTTTTCACCTACACCGGCGCCATCCTTATCGTCGTGGCCGCTGGCGTGCTCTCATACGGCGTGCACGACCTGCAGGAGGCCGGCCTCCTGCCCGGGTTGCACGCCCTCGCGTTCAACGTGAGCGCCGCCGTACCGCCGGACAGCTGGTACGGCACCCTGCTCAAGGGCACCCTGAACTTCTCCCCTGCCACCACCTGGCTGGAAATGTTCGCCTGGCTGGCCTATGCCGTGCCCACCCTGACGGTCTTCATCAGAAAGAGCCGTCACGGCCGCACGAGCACCAGCCCAGCCCCGGCTGCACCAACCGCGCCGTCGCCAACGCCCGTCGCCGCACACTGACTTTTTTCTCGCCCAGTTCAAAGGATCTCCATGCCCCGTGTCTTACGTTCCGCCAGCCTGTTCGGCCTCGGTATTCTCGGAATCGGCCTCCTGAGCGGCTGCGTCGCCAATAATCCGGCGGCCACCCACACAGCCATCACCGTGGACAGCAGCGCGACCGACTGCGCGGTGAGCGCGAACGAGGCGCCGGCAGGCAGCATCCGCTTCTCGGTCACCAATTCCGGCGACCAGGTGACCGAGTTCTATCTGCTGGCCGAAGACGGCCTGCGCATCGTCGGGGAAGCCGAGAATATCGGCCCCGGCCTCAGCCGCGACCTGGTGGTACAGCTCGATGCCGGCAGTTACTTCACCGCCTGCAAGCCGGGCATGACCGGCGACGGTGTCGGCAAGGCCGCGTTCACCGCCACGAAAACGGATGCCGCCGCCACCGTCAACGTTGACCTCGCGACCCAGATCGACACCGCCAACACCAACTACGCCTCGTACGTGAGCGACCAGATCGACCAGCTCGTCACCGGCACCGACGCGTTCGCCGCCGCCTATTCAGCGGGGGACGATGACACCGCCCGCAGCCTGTACGCATCGACCCGGGTGCATTGGGAACGCGTGGAGACCATCGCCGAATCGTTCGGCGACCTCGACCCGAAGCTCGACCTGCGCGAAGCCGACCTCGAAGAGGGCCAAAACTGGACCGGCTGGCACGCCATCGAGAAGGACCTCTGGCCGCAGGACGCTGAGGCAGGTTTCCTGGCTTACACCGCTGGCAAGCGCGTGGCGCTCACCGAGCAGCTCGTCGCTGACACCGCCACCCTGCACGAGAAGGTGCAGGGCCTCACCTTCAACCTGTCGCAGCAGACCAACGGGGCGATCGGCCTGCTCGACGAGGTCGCCACGGGCAAGGTCACCGGCGAAGAGGAGACCTGGTCGCACACCGACCTCTGGGCTTTCCAGGCCAACGTCGACGGCGCCAAGGTGCTCTACGACGGGGTGCGTCCCATTTTGCTGAAAACGGATGCCGACCTCGCCGCGTCGCTCGACACCGAGTTTGCTTCGTTGCAGACGCTGCTCGACGCCCAGCGCGTCGGCGACGGCTTCACGCTCTACACCGACCTCACGCCGGCCGAGGTTCGCGCCCTCGCCGACCAGGTCAACGCGCTCGGCGAGCCGCTGAACCAGCTCACGGCCGCGCTCGTGTTGTGAGTCGCGCGGTGAAGCGCACCGTGAAGGGCGATAAGCGCACCGGGTCCACCGATCTGGCCGAGCCCGCCCGCGGCCTGTCCCGGCGCGGGCTGCTCGGCCTCGCCGGGGCCAGCGTGGCCGGCATCGGACTGGGGGTAGCCGGGGACCGGGTGGCGCTGGCGGCGTCGGCGTCGCCGGGGGCGGCATCCGCTTCGGCGGTCTACCCGTTTTACGGCAGCCACCAGGCCGGCATCGTCACGCCCGCGCAGGATCGCCTGCATTTCGCCGCGTTCGACGTCTCGGCCGGCACGACGCGAGCGGAGCTGATCGAGCTGCTGCAGGACTGGACCATCGCCTCCGCTGCCATGACCGCCGGCCAGGATATCGGCGAGTACGGCGCTGTCAGCGGCCCCTACGACGCCCCGCCGGAGGACACCGGCGAGGCCCAGGGGCTGCCAACGGCCGGTCTGACCATAACGTTCGGTTTCGGCCCGACCCTGTTTGAAACAGCGGCTGGCGTCGATCGCTTCGGCATCGCCGCCCGCCGCCCCGCAGACCTCACGCCCCTGCCGCATTTTCCCGGCGACGACCTCGATGCCGGGCGAAGCAACGGCGACCTGTGCATCCAGGCCTGTTCCAACGACCCTCAGGTGGCCGTGCACGCCATTCGCAACCTGTCCCGCATAGCGTTCGGACGGGCCGCCCTGCGCTGGTCGCAGCTCGGCTTCGGGCGCACCTCGTCGACCTCGACGGCCCAGGCGACCCCGCGCAACCTGTTCGGGTTCAAGGACGGCACCGCCAACATCAAGGCCGAGCAGCCCGACGTCGTCAACGACCAGGTCTGGGTCTCCGCGGCCGATGGGCCGGCTTGGCTGGCCGGCGGCTCCTACCTGGTGGCGCGGCGCATCCGCATGACCATTGAAACCTGGGATCGCACCATTCTCCGCGAGCAGGAGACGGTGTTCGGCCGCACCAAGGGGGCCGGCGCGCCACTCTCGGGCGGCACCGAGTTCAGCGAACCCGATTTCACGATCGCCGGTCGGGATGACCAGCCACTTATCGGCGCAGCTGCTCACGTGCGGCTGGCGCATCCCACCCAGAACAAGGGTATGAAGCTGCTGCGGCGCGGCTACAACTTCGTCGACGGCAACGATGACCTCGGCCGCCTCGAGGCCGGGCTGTTCTTCATCAGCTTCCAGCGTTCGCCGGCCCAGTTCACGACCGTGCAGCTCAACCTCGCCAAGCACGATGCCCTGAACGAGTACATTCGCCATGTCGGAAGCGCGTTGTTCGTGGTTCCGGCCGGCGCCACCGACGGAGCCTACGTCGGGTCTGCCCTCTTCGCGTAACGCGCGATTACTTCAGCGCATCAGGCAGCGGCGTCACCGTGTACAGAATGCCATCTGCGTTCCCCGCGACCACGACGCCGTAGGTCGCGTTCGTGACGGTCACCACTTCGGAGTCGGCCCCCGGAACGCCCACGGCCACAGTGAACCCGGCGGCGAGAAGCTGCGCCCGGGCAGCCTCGATCGGCGTGGCCGACGTTGCCTTGATCGTGACGACCCAACCACCGACCTCGCCCTCGCCAATGCCGCCGGTGGCGAACAGAACCTCGCCGTCGATGAGCGGCACTTCGGCCGGCCAGTCTTTCGGGAGCGAACCATCGAGGCTGACGTCGCCCCCGGTCGCATCCTGCACGGCCCCGTTCACCGTCTGCTGCACGGTGTCGCCGATGGAGCAGGCGGCCAGCGCGGGCAGGGTGGCGGCGATCACGAGCGCAAACAGGAGGCGGCGGCTACGGGAGGAAATAGTCATATCAAGTCCTTCAGTTTCGTCTGAATTCTAATGCGGCCGCGCGCACAACAATGCCCCCTCGGCGAACCGAGAGGGCATTGGGTTTCGAAGGGTTAGTTCGCGTCCATCTTCTTCACGCGCGAAACCTGGCGCGAGCGAGCGGATGCCGTCAGCTCTACTTTGCGGATACGCACGGCGGCCGGGGTGACCTCGACGCACTCGTCTTCGCGGGCGAATTCGAGGCACTGCTCGAGCGACAGCTGCTTGGGCGGTGTCATCGACTCGAACGTGTCGGAGCTGGACTGACGCATGTTGGTCAGTTTCTTTTCCTTGGTGATGTTCACGTCCATGTCGTCGGCGCGCGAATTCTCGCCGATAACCATGCCCTCGTAGACCTCGCTGGTCGGCTGCACGAAGAACGACATGCGCTCCTGCAGGTTGATGATCGCGAACGGGGTGACCGCACCCGAACGGTCGGCCACGATGGAACCGTTCGTACGGGTGTTAATGGTGCCGGCCCAGGGCTCGTAGCCGTGCAGGATCGCGTTGGCGATACCGGTACCCCGCGTGTCGGTGAGGAACTGCGTGCGGAAGCCGATCAGGCCGCGCGACGGAACGATGAATTCCATGCGAACCCAGCCCGTGCCGTGGTTGGCCATGTTCTCCATGCGGCCCTTGCGAGCGGCGAGCAGCTGCGTGATGGCGCCGAGGTATTCCTCGGGAGCGTCAATGGTGAGGTGCTCGAACGGCTCGTGCACCTTGCCGTCAATGCGCTTCACAACTACCTGAGGCTTGCCGACGGTGAGCTCGAAGCCTTCGCGGCGCATCTGTTCGACCAGGATGGCGAGGGCCAGTTCTCCACGGCCCTGCACCTCCCAGGCGTCCGGGCGTCCGATGTCGACGACCTTGAGCGAGACGTTACCGACGAGCTCGCGGTCGAGGCGGTCCTTGACCATCCGGGCGGTGAGCTTGTGGCCCTTGACCTTGCCCATGAGTGGCGAGGTGTTGGTTCCGATGGTCATCGAGATGGCCGGGTCGTCGACCGTGATGGTCGGCAACGGGCGCACGTCTTCCGGGTCGCAGAGGGTCTCACCGATGGTGATGTTCTCGATACCGGCAACGGCAACGATGTCGCCGGGGCCGGCGCTCTCGGTCGGGTAGCGGTCCAGCGCCTTCGTGATGAGCAGCTCGGTGATCTTCACGTTGCTGACGGTGCCGTCCTGCTGGGCCCAGGCTACGGTCTGCCCCTTCTTGATCGTGCCGTTGAAGATGCGCAGGAGTGCGAGGCGGCCGAGGAACGGCGAGGCGTCGAGGTTGGTGACGTGCGCCTGAAGCGGGTGCGTGTCATCGTAGGTCGGTGCCGGGATGTGCTTGAGGATCGCGTCAAACAACGGTTCGAGGTCATCGTTGTCGGGCAGCGTGCCGTCTTCGGGCTTGTTCCAGCTGGCGGCACCATTACGACCGGATGCGTAGACGACGGGTACGTCGAGAACGGCGTCGAGGTCGAGGTCGGGGAAGTCGTCGGCCATGTCGCTCGCGAGACCGATGAGCAGGTCCTGGCTCTCGGCCACAACCTCATCGATGCGCGCGTCGGGACGGTCGGTCTTGTTGACCAGCAGGATGACGGGGAGCTTGGCTTCGAGCGCCTTGCGGAGCACGAAACGGGTCTGCGGCAGCGGGCCCTCTGATGCGTCAACGAGGAGCACAACGCCGTCAACCATGGACAGACCGCGCTCGACCTCGCCACCGAAGTCAGCGTGGCCCGGGGTGTCGATCACGTTGATGGTGATCGGACCGTCGGCTGCGTGGATGCCCTTGTAGGAAACCGCCGTGTTCTTGGCGAGAATCGTGATGCCCTTTTCACGCTCGAGTTCGTTCGAGTCCATCGCGCGTTCTTCAACGTGTGAGTGGTCAGCGAAGGAGTCGGTCTGCTTGAGCATCGCGTCTACCAGCGTCGTCTTACCGTGGTCAACGTGAGCAACGATTGCAACATTTCGGAGGTTATTGCGGGTAGCAATCGCCATAAAAATAGATCCTTACGAAGAATGAGTGCCGCAGAGTCTCGCGCGCGACGAAGAATGGATACCGGGGGTCATAATGTGACCCAAAGTACTATCCTACCGTATCCACGCCACCGGATCGGTGGGTGTGGCGCGCGTCCCGTTCCTCTTACCCCTTGGCGGCCTGACGAGCCTCGCGGCGGTTACGCTGTTCCACCGGGTCCGGCACCGGAACCGCGCTGATAAGTCGCTGTGTATAGGGATCCTTCGGCGCACGCAGAATCTCATCGCTCGTGCCCTGCTCCACCAGCTTGCCGGTGTGCATCACCGCAATCCGGTGGGCGAGCGCGTCGACCACCGCGAGGTCATGACTGATGAACAGGCAGGCGAAGCCGAGCCGTTCCTGAAGCTCGTGCAACAGATCGAGAAAACGAGCCTGCACCGAGACATCCAGCGCGCTGGTCGGTTCGTCGGCAACCAACAGGTCCGGATGCAGGGCGAGCGCGCGCGCGATGCCGACCCGCTGTTTCTGCCCTCCGGACAGCTCGTGCGGAAAGCGGTTGCGGTAGCTCGTTGGGAGTTCCACCTGTTCCAGGAGCGTTTGGACACGCTTGTCGAGGTCGGCGCCACGCGCCTCGCCGGACAGATAGAGAGGCTCTCCGATTGATTCTCCGATCGGCATCCGCGGGTTCAGCGATGACGCCGGGTCCTGAAAGACGATGCCCGCCTTGCGGCGTAGGGGTCGCAGGTCGCGCATTTTCGCGTGCGAGATGTCGATCCCGCAGGAGATGAGCGTGCCGTCGGCGATCGGGAGCAGACCGACGGCGGCGCGGCCGAGCGTCGTCTTGCCCGAACCGGACTCGCCGACCAGGCCGACGATCTCCCCGGGGAAAATTTGAAAGTCGATGGAATCGGCGGCCCGGAACGCGGGAATGCGCCCACGCTTCGGGTAGTCAATGGAGACATTCTGAAAATCGAGTACCGGCTTGACCCCGACCGGGTGAGCCACCTGTTCCCGGGCGACCGCCTCTACGCCGCGCCCGAGGTGCGGCACCGCGGCGAGTAATTGCTGCGTGTACGGATGCTGGGGACGGGTGAAGATGTCGTCGATGGGCCCCGCCTCGACCGTGAGCCCGTCCTTCATTACCATGACCCAGTCGGCCAGGTCGGCGACCACGCCCATGTCGTGGGTGATCAGGATGATAGCGCTGTCGAGCCGGGTGTGCAGATTGCGCAGCAGATCGAGGATTTCTGCCTGCACGGTGACGTCGAGCGCGGTCGTCGGCTCGTCGGCAACCAGCAGGACCGGGTCGCACGAAATCGACTGGGCGATCATGGCCCGTTGACGTTGTCCCCCGGACAACTGGTGCGGATACTTGTCGAAGGACAGCGTGGGGTTGGGCATCTCGACGAGGGTCAGCAATTCGATGGCGCGAGCCTTGGCTTCGTGCGGCGAGAGGTCGAAGTGCGCGCGCAGGGCTTCCACGATCTGGAAGCCCACCGTATAGACCGGGTTGAGGGCCGTCATTGGTTCTTGGAAGATGGTGGCGACATCGTTGCCGCGCACCTTGCGAATTTCCGATTCGGGGATGCCGCAGATCTCTTTACCGAGGAGCTTGATCGATCCGGTCGTGCGAGCATTTTGCGGCAGTAGGCCGAGCAACGCCATGGTCCCGGCGCTTTTGCCCGAGCCGGACTCCCCCACGATGGCGAGCACCTCGCCGCGGCGCACCTGGTAGTTCATGTTGATGGCCGCCGGGTAGAGCTCCCCCTCGACCCAGAAATCCACATTGAGATCGGCGACCTCGAGCACAGCCTCGGTGACGGGGCGTGTAGACGAGCTGTCGCCGGCGGAAATGGTTGCTTCGTTACTCATGAAAGGGGGGTCCTGTCTGTGTCGAGCGCGTCGTCTGTGAAAATGGACCTATGTCGATCTTCACATTTCGTCCTGTATTTGGCCGCGTTCTGGCCGGCATCGTTGCCGTGCTGTGCCTGGCGGGGTGCATCGGCCTGGTGCTGGCGAACGACCTGGAGAATCTGGTACGCACCGTGCCGCTGCTGCTGTTCTTCGCCATAGCAGCCGGAGCTGTGTTCTGGCAGCCGCACATTGTGCTTGAGCAAGAGGGCATCACGGTCGTCAACGTGTTCCGCACATTTTTCGTGCCGTGGCCTCATGTGCAGCGAATCGACACCCGCTACACCCTGACCCTGTTCACCGCCGAGCGGCGAATTTCGGTCTGGGCGGCGCCGAGCCCCGGCATCCGCGGTGCGATCGCGATCGAGCGCTCCGATGTGAAGAACCTTGGCGATTCGGCCTATGGGGCCGGCCGAAGTGTTCGGCCGGGAGACTCGGTGACGACAGCATCCGGGCAGGTCGCGTTTGTGTTGCGGCAACGATGGGAACAGCTGCGGGACGCCGGACACCTGGATAGTGCCGCCATTGATCCGGATGCCCTCCGCGTGACCCCCCACTGGGTCACCATCGCGGTACTCGCGGGACTGCTCGCCGCCTCGGTGATCGGTCTCGTTCTGTAGAACCCGAAACATGAGCGCTAGACCGTGCTGGAGGCGCGCGCAGCGCGCGCCCGACGGGCATCCGCTTTCCGCAGAGACTTCGCGGACGGCATCTTCTTCTGACGCGGGTCGAATGCGTCGCGCAGACCGTCACCGATGAAGTTCACGGTGAGGGCGATGACGATGATGAACACACCCGGCCACCAGAACAGCCAGGGGCGGGTCGCGAACGCGGCCACGTTCTGGGCCACGATCAGGCCGAGCGACGTGTCAGGATTGCGGACGCCGTAGCCGAGGAAGCTCAGCGCGGTTTCAGCGAGGATGGCTCCGGCCATGAGCAGGGTGGCGCTGACGATGATCACACCGACCGCGTTGGGCAGGATGTGCTTGAAGATGATGCGGGCGTCACTCGCCCCGGAGACCCTGGCTGCGTCGATGAACTCGCGTTCGCGCAGGGAAAGGAACTCCCCACGCACCAGCCGGGCGAGCCCGGTCCAGGCGAAGAGCCCCAGGGCAAGGCCCAGAATGGCAGCTCCGAGACCGGCAGCTCCGATCGAGCGGCCGATCACCGCACCCACCACGATGAACGGGATGGTGATGATCACGTCGGTGAAGCGCATGAGGAGGGCATCGCCGATTCCGCGGTAGAAGCCCGCCAGGGAGCCGATCAGAACGCCCATTCCGGTTCCGACCAGTCCGACCAGCACCATGATCATGATGGATTGCTGCGTGCCGCGCATGACCAGGGCAAAGATATCTTTGCCGATCTCGTCCTGGCCGAAGGGGTGCGGCCCGATGCCGAAACCGGGACCCGGGATCAGGTTCAGGGTCGGAAATCCGCGGTTGACCAGCGGCGGCGTGGCGTTCCAGTGCCAGGGCCACCACCCGGCCGTGTTCAGACCCCAGACGTGGAGACCGACCGAGCTGAACGCGAGCACGATCACAAAAGCGAGAACGAAGATCGAGACGACGGCACCCTTGTGGTGAACGAAGCGTTTGCGAACGATCTGGCCCTGGCTGAGCCCGACCGTTTCGCGTTGTTCAATCGAGGTTTCGTCGGGCGGGCCGGGCTGCACGTGTAGGGAGGGCGTGGAATCGGTCATTAGGACACCCTGATTCTCGGGTCGAGGGACGCGTACAGGAGGTCGGCGAGCAGGTTGAAGATCACGGCGAGGAGGCCGGTCACGACGAAGAACGCCATGACCGGGTTCGGATCAACGTGGTCGATGCCGTTTTGGAATAGCCTGCCCATACCGCTCCAGCCGAACACGGACTCGGTGATCACCGCGCCGCCGATCAATGCTCCGATGTCGAGTGCGATCACCGTCGCGATCGGAATGAGCGCGTTGCGAAGGGCGTGACGAACCACGACGGTGCGCTGGGTGAGTCCCTTTGACCTGGCCGTGCGGATATAGTCCTGGTTCATCACCTCGAGCATGCTCGCCCTCGTGTAGCGGGTGAGGCTGGCGAAGGAAATGAGGATGATCGCGATGGTCGGCAATAGCAGGTGGGTGAAGGTGTCGATGCCCTGAATCCAGAAGTTGCCGCCCAGGTTCGGCGTGACCGAGCCGATGGTCGCCACCGGTCGACCGTTGACCCGGCTGGAGTTAACGTAGTCGTTCCAGTACAGCAGGTGGCCGTCGATGGCGATCACCGCACCGATGATCATAGCGACGACGGCCGAGGTACGGGCCGACTGCCAGCGATCGCGGCCTCCCAGGAAATAGCCGATTGCACCGCCGGCAACGACCGCGCCGAGGGCGAGGGCGAAGAACAGTGAAAGCGACATACTCCGGAAAACGAAATAGGTCATCGGGTAGTACAGGACGATTCCCAGGGCGGCGGTGGCGAGAGCGCCACGCAGTGCGTTCTTGTCCTTAAGGCCAACCGAGACGGCCGTGACGCCGAGGGCTGCGGCGATAGCGGTAACGGAAACACCGACGATGCCGACGCTCGGTGAGGTGAACCAGTCGGACATCTCGAAGTAGGCCAGCAACGCCAGGGTCGACGCCGTTGCCACCCCGAGCGTGATCCACCGGCGCCGCGCGGCACCGCCGAGGAGCGACATCCAGAGCAGTCCCGACACGAGCGATATGCCGATCATGACCGGTATTCCGATGATGGGATCGGCCAACCAGTTGTTGAACCCGATGGCGATGTATTGCTTGAGCAGCACTGCCACCCAAAAGATGGGCAGGGAGAAGAAGAGGAACGACGCAAAGGTGATGGTGTAGTCGTAGCCGCTGTACTGGCGGAGCGCCGTGGTGATACCAACGATCAGGCCGACGATGATGGCGATGATCTGGGCGCCGGTGACCAACTGCAGTGTTGATCCCATGGCCTGCTGCAGCAGGACTACGACGGGGAGGCCTTGAACGTTGACGCCGAAATCACAGGCACCGACAAAACACTGACCAACGCCGCCGAGCCACAAGAAGTAGCGAAAGAAGGGGGGTACGTCGAGGTTGAGCCTCTGACTCAACGACTGCATCAGTTCGAGCTTGTTCGGTGCGCTGCTCTCGCGGAGTTCCTTGAGCGGGTCGCCAGAAAGGGCGACCAACATGTACATCAGAAAGGTGGCTGCGAGAAGAACGATGACGGCGGCAATGAGGCGCCGGAATACAAATGAAGCCATGAGCGGTGGCTACCTGCCTATAGTCGGGTGGAAGGCGCTGGGACCGAGTGGTCCCAGCGCCTCAACAGCACGTCAATCCAACGAGGACTTCTCGTGGCTAGGCGAGTTTCCAATCCCAGATGTTCCAGAAGATAGTCGGCGCCAGAATCGACGGGTCGATGCCCGTGACGCTGTCATTGAATGCCGTCACTCCGGGGAACTGGAAGATGGTCACACCGTAGAAGTTCTCCCACAGGATCTTGTCGATCTCCTGCTGAAGCTCGATCTGCGTCGCGGGGTCGAACTCGACGTTGAGCTTCTTGATCACAGCGTCGGCTTCGGCGTTGGAGAAGAAGTTGTGGTTGTTGATGCCACCGGTTTCGAAGTTCGGTCCGGCGCTCGAGACGCCGAGACTGGTCGACTGCCATCCGAAGAGGGAAGCATCGTAGGCACCGGGGGTGCCAAGAATTCCGCCCCATTCGGCGCTGCCGCCGTCGAGCACATTGAAGCCGGCGAGGGCTGCACTGGCCTGGATCAGCGCAAACTCGTTGACACGACGCGGGTTCGTGGATGCGTAGAGCAATGTCACGTCGAGGTTAGTCGCACCGGACTGGGCGATGAGGGCTTTGGCACCCTCCACGTCGACCGCGGCGTAGTCGGCCGAGCTGTTGCCGGCGACGGAATCGTCGTAGCCTTCTGCACCGGGAACGATCATCTGTGAACCGCGCAGGGTTGCGTCCTCACCGACGATGGGCTTGATCAGCTTGTCGAGGATCTCCTGACGAGGAACGACCTTCATGAACGCTTCGCGCACCAGCGGGTCATTGAAGACGCCGCTCTTGCCCTGGTCGAACTGCAGGTCGATGTGCTCATAGGTGCCTTCTTCACCCTTGAGTACGGTGACTTTGTCGAGCGCGTCGAGCGCGGTGACCAGGTCAGACGTGGACTGGGGGGAGATGACATCGACGTCGCCGTTTTCGAGAGCCTGAACGGATGCGAGTGGGTCCGTGATGAAACGCACGGTGACCTCTTCGATCGACGGCTTGTTCTCACCGGTGTACTCCGGGTTGGCCTTCATCGTGATGTACTGATCGGCCACGAAAGCGGAGATCGTGTACGGGCCGGTTCCGACATAGAGCTCGGGGTCGTCCGGAAGCGAGGTGAAGTTGAAGCCCGAGTTCCAGAAGGAGGAGATCTTGGCGAGCGACGCGGTGTCGTTGTCCTGAATCGCAGTGACGAGAGCGGCCTTGGCTTCCTCATTGTCGTCGAGGCCGAGGGCGTTCTTCGCGACCACGTGCGCCGGGAGCGGGGCGTAGAGGGCGAGCTCCCAGTCGACGTACGGCGCCGAGTAGACCATGGTCATCGAGCGGTTGTCGTCGCTGATCTCTGGAACGTCGTGCACGAGGCCGAGGCCGGAGTCGGCCTGGGCACCGGAGTCGAAGTAGACTACGTCGTCCGGGAACGCGTCGGTGAACTCACCGGTGTCCGGGTCGACGAAATCATTGGAGTCGAAGTCTGGAGTGTCGAGCGCGCGGGAGTTTGCCGCCCAGCTCAGGAGAAGGTCGGACGCATCTACTGCGGTTCCGTCAGACCACTTGACGTCGTCAGCGAGGGTGTACTTGACAGTGAGCGGGTCTTCCGTCACCAGCTCGTAACTGCCGTACGACTCGTTCTGCTTCAACTCCGGCGTGTTGTCGTAGTAGTTGAACCAGTCGTTCGTCATATACGTGATGTTGTTGTTCGCTGTCGCATTGCCGAACGACGTCAAACCGTTGTACGAGAAGAACGGCTGGTTCCACGCGACGTCGACACTCGTTCCCTCATCGAGCCCGGACTCGGCAGTGGGTGCCGAGCAGCCGGATAAGACGAGCGTTGCGGCGCCAACCGCGGCAATTACTGCCCCGATACGTCTGAATCTCATTGTTCCTCCTGTGCGATCGTGTGCAAATGGCGACGGCGTAATCTTTTGTCACGCCGCCGCCATGGTGGTGTCTCGACCCTAGGTCGGGGGAAGGACGCCCGACCGGAAAGTGGCGAAACGTTACACACTGGTAACGCAATTGCCCAAATAGCATGAGATTTGCTCAATAGAAGGGTAAATGAGATGCATATTGCTCAAAAGTGCAGTCCGAAATTAGGCGTGCTCAGCTACGATGGGCGCGCGTGTAGCGCGCAGGTCGTCGACATCGACGAGCGGCACGCGCTGTGTCGCAGGCTCTGCAACAACACGGGAATCTGTCGCAGACTCTGGGATGGCTCGGTGATCCGCCTACTCGTCGATGCCGGCGGCCAACAATTCGCGGCGCAGCTCACGGCGGGCACGCTGTTCGGTGGGGTCGGGAATCGGAACGGCCGCCAGCAGCCGCTGGGTATAGGGGTCTTTCGGGTAGCGCAGAATCTCATCCCGCGTGCCGGTTTCCACGATGCGACCGTGGTGCATAACGGCGATGCGGTCAGCGAGCACGTCGATTACGGCGAGGTCGTGAGTGATGAACAGGCAGGCGAAGTTCATCTGCTGCTGCAGGGACTGGATCAGCTCCAGAACTCGGGCCTGAACCGACACGTCGAGCGCGCTGGTGGGCTCGTCAGCGATGAGCACCTTGGGTTCGAGCGAGAGCGCGCGGGCGATGCCCACGCGTTGCTTCTGGCCTCCGGACAGTTCGTGCGGAAAGCGGCTGCGGTACCCTCGCGGCAGCTCGACGCTGTCAAGCAGTCGCTCCACCTCGGCACTGAGGCCGGCGCCCTTCAGCCCCTTGGCCAGTTTGAGGGGTTCCCCAATACTGTCACCGATGGGCATCCGTGGGTTGAGCGAAGACGACGGGTCCTGAAAGACGATGCCGACACTCTTGTGCAGCCGGTGGATCTCCTCCCGGCTGGCCTTCGAGATATCCTGGCCGGCCACGTGCAACGACCCCTCGGTGATCGGCAGCAATGCGATGGCGGCGCGTCCGAGGGTGGTCTTGCCGGAGCCCGACTCCCCCACGAGCCCCAGCACCTCGCCCTGTCGTACGTAGAGGTTGACCTTGTCGACTGCGCGGAACGCCGCGACGCGACCGTGTTTGGGGTACTCGATGACGACATCGTCGAACTTGACGACGACTTCGCGGCTGTCGTTGCGCGCGGCCGAAGCCGCCTCATTGGCCAGTCGCTCGTTGACCTCGATGCGGGCAGCGAGCACGGCATCCACCACGATGTCGGTGCCAATGGCGAGCGCCGCGGTCATGTCGATCGCGTCGTCACCGCGCTGCCCGAGATGCGGCACGGCCTGCAGCAGGGCAATCGTGTACGGATGGGTGGGTTCGTTGAAGATCTGGTCGACGGTGCCGCGCTCCACGATGACACCGCGGCGCATGACGGCGATGTCATCGGCGAGGTCAGCGACCACGCCCATATCGTGGGTGATCAAGAGGATGGCGCTGTCGAGGCGGTCGCGCAGGCTCCGCAGCAAGTCGAGGATCTCGGCCTGCACCGTCACGTCGAGGGCGGTCGTGGGTTCGTCGGCGATGAGCAACTGGGGGTCGCAAGAGATGGACTGGGCGATCATCGCGCGCTGGCGTTGCCCGCCGCTCAACTGGTGCGGGTAGGAGTTGAATGCTTTGAGCGGATCGGGCAACTCGACCATGTCGAGCAACTCCAGGGCACGGGCCTTGGCCTGGGAGGGTGACATGCCGAAGTGAGCGCGCAGGGTCTCGATGATCTGGAACCCAATCGTGTAGACCGGGTTGAGTGCCGTCATTGGCTCCTGAAAGATCATGGCGATCTGCCCGCCGCGCACCTTGTGCATCTGCGCCGGCTTCAGGCCCATGAGTTCCCGGCCGCTGAGCTTGACGCTGCCGGAAATGCGACTGTTCTCGGGCAACAGGTCGAGGATGGCCATGGAGCTCGCGCTCTTGCCAGAGCCGGACTCGCCGACGATGGCGAGCACCTTGCCCCGCTCGATCGAATAGTTCAGTTTGAGCGCGGCCGGCACCCAGACGTTATCGACACCGAAGTGCACCGTGAGATCAGTGACCTGCAGTACGGGGCCGGAGAATGTGGTCGTCACCTGGTCGGTCATGAAGTCCTGCTTTCGCTGCTCGTGCGGTGGGTGCGTTCAAAATCTGGCAGCATGGCTGCATGCCCGTCGCTGCCGACCCGAATATCTTCTACTCGCGGTTCAACCGCATCATCGCCGCCGTGTTCGCGGGCGTTGCCGCCGCCAGCGCGGTGAGCGTGTTTCTGCTCCCGACTTTGTCGAACCGCTGGCTGGTCCTTCCGGCCCTGTTCGTGGTGTTGTTCGTCTGGGAGGTGCTGTGGCGCCCAGACCTGCGTGTCAGCGACGCGGCCGTGACCATTCGCAATCCGCTGCGCACCATCGTGGTGCCGTGGGCGGCGCTCGTGCACGTCGACACCAAGTTCGCGCTCACCCTCTACACGCCGGGGCGTAAATTCGCGGTGTACTGCGCGCCCGCCCCCGGCCGCAGCCTGACGAGCTCCGGACGCCGCAAAAGCACAGACCCGGTGCCCTACGTCAGAGGCTCCCCACGCCCCGGCGACCTGCCGGGGAGTGAGTCCGGCGAGGCGGCGCAGCTGGTGCGCGCCCGCTGGGACGCGCTGCAGCGAAACGGCCTGATCGACGGCGGGCTCGCCGCGCAGACGCCGGTGGTGGTCGTGTGGGCTTGGGGTCGGGCAGGCGTGCTGGCGGCGGGCGCCGTGGCATCCGTTGTCGCAATTCTGCTGGCCTGAGGCCTGCTGGCCTAGAGACGTCACGGCTGCGTCTCCAGCTCCGGTTCCGGTTCCGGCCGGGTTTCGCGCATCTTGCTGAGCTTGAACCGGCGGTGACGCGGGTCGAAGGCGTCGCGCAGGCCGTCGCCGACAAAATTCACCAGCAGCGCGAGCGACACGATGAAAGCGCCGGGCCACCAGAACAGCCACGGCCGGGTCTGGAACGCCGACTGGTTCGAGCTGATCAGCAGGCCCAGAGACACATCGGGAGAGCGGATGCCGTAGCCGAGATAGCTCAGCGCCGTCTCGAGCAGAATGGCCGAAGCCATGATGAGCGTCGCCGACACGATGACGACGCCCATAGCGTTGGGCAGGATGTGCTTGAAGATGATGCGCATGTCGCTGGCGCCAGCGACTCGGGCGGCCTCGACGAACTCGCGCTCCCTCAGCGACAGGAATTCGCCGCGCACCAGGCGGGCAATGCCCATCCAGGAGAAGAAGCCGAGCATGATGGCCAGCACCGGGGCGCCGAGAGCGCCGAACCAGTGGCCGACGACGGAGCCGATCACGAGGGCAGGAATCACGATGAAGACGTCGGTGACACGCATCAGAATGGCGTCGACGGTGCCGCGGTAGTAGCCGGCGATGGCCCCCACCACCACGCCAACGACGGTCGCGATGAGACCGAGAACCACCATGACCAGCGCGGAGTTCTGAATGCCGCGCATGGTCATGGCGAAGTAGTCCTTACCGATGCGGTCCTGGCCGAAGGGATGCTCCCCCAGCGAAATACCGTTGCCGCCAAGAAACTGTGGCACCAGCGAGAGCGTCGGGTTGCCGCCGTTCACCTGCGGGTTGAGCGCCTTGTACCCGTACTGCCACCAGCCGGGGATCGGGCCGATGCCGATGGCGGAGAAGGAAAACAGGATGATGAGCAGCAGAATGATGACGGAGGCGACGGCCACTTTATTTCCGACAAAACGCCGCCAAATCAGGCGCCCCTGACTCTCGGGAACCGAACTCGCCACGGCGAGTTCGTCGGCCGGAATCTCGGGCGGGGTCGCCCCCAAGCCAGTTGGTGTGGACATCTAGCGGATCCTCACTCTCGGGTCGAGCCCGGCATAGGCCATGTCGGCCAGAAAATTGAACGTGATGGCCATCGCGGCCACGATCAAGAAATAGCCCATCACCGGGTTGAGGTCACCACGCTGGAGTCCCGCGTTGAACAGGCTGCCCATCCCGGGGATGGCGAAGACCTTCTCGGTGATGATCGCGCCACCGAGAAGGGCGCCGACATCGAAGGCCACCAGGGTGGTGAGCGGAATCAGCATGTTGCGAAAGGCGTGGCGCACGATCACGGTGCGTTCTGGCAGCCCCTTGGCGCGGGCGGTGCGAATGTAGTCGAGGCTGAGCACCTCGAGCATGCCGGCGCGGGAATACCGGGTGTACCCGGCGAAGGAGATCAGCAGCAGCGCGATGGTCGGCAGGGTGAGGTGGGCGAAGGCGTCAAGCCCGCCCAGCCAGACATCGCCGCTCAAGCCAGGGGTCTTCGAGCCCACCGTCGCGATCGGGCGTCCGTTGGTGGCGGTAAGCAGATCGCCCCAGGACTGCATGAACCGGTCCAGTAGCACGACGGCACCCGAGAGCAGGGCGGTGACGAGGCCGACCCGCATGTTCTGGCCGCGGTCGTAGCCGCCGGCCAGGAAGCCACTGACCAGGCCCACGGCAGCGGTAGCGAGCGCGAGGATGAACAGTGTGCCGGCGCTTGAGATGTCGAACAGGGGCTGAAGCGTGAAGTAGGCCACGAGCGCGATCGCGGCGTTGATGCCCGCTGTAATGAGGGCCCGACGGTTGCGCAGCCCGGCCAGCAGAGTGGCCGAGCCGAGGGCGATCGCTGCGACCAACAGAATGATCGGGATGGCTCCGAGACCGGGGTGCATGAACCATCCCGTCGCGCTCATCAGCAGCAGAACGCCACTGGTCGCGAGCCCCGAGACGAGGAACACGACGAGGCGTCGCTTGGCGTCACCGCCGAGGAGTGACTGCCAGATGGCGCCGATCACGAGACCGATGACCACGAGGGCGAGGCCACCGATCACCGGGTCGCGCAGAAAGTCGTTGAAGCCGATCGCGATGAATTCTTTTAGGAGCACGGCCACCAGAAAAGCGGGCAGCGAGTATAGAAAGAAGCTGACGAAGGTGACCGTATTGTCGAGCCCGCTGTATTGGCGGAGGGCGGTGATGATGCCGATCGTGACGCCGAGCAGAATGGCCAGCACGAGCGCGAACGTCACGAGCTGCACCGTTGCAGCCAGAGCGTTCGGCAGAATATCGACGACCTGCGCCTTGGAGACGGTCGAGCCCAGGTCGCAGGCGTTGGCGAAGGGAACGGCACACTTGGCCACACCCCCGAGCCAGAGCACCCAGCGCAGGGGCGGCGGAACGTCAAGGTCGAGGAGAGAGACGCGGGCATTGATGAGTTGCTGCTTATTGGGCGAATTACTGCTCGTGAGGTCTTGGAGCGGATCGGCCGAGTAGCCCACCATAACGTACATCAGAAACGATGCGGCGATCAGGATGAGTATGGAAACGAGAATTCGTCTCAGGATGAAGCTCACCATGCCGGGGCTACCTCACTGTAGGGGTTGGTTCGTACCTCGGGTACGACAAGAAAACGGATGCCGCCCGACCCGCCAGTTGGGCTCCCGGGCGAACCCAGGAGCCCAACGGCGCGGTCGGACGAGCTATCTCGGTCGTACTACTTGCTGACGGACCACTCCCAGAAGTTCCAGAACGGGCCGGTCTGGTTACCCATGTACTCCACACCGCTCACCCGCTTGGAGACGCCGAACACGCCGGGCAGCTGGAACAGTGGCAGGCCGTAGGCATCGGCGAACATCTGCTTGTCCATGTTCTTCTCGAGGGCGATCAACTTGTCGGGATCCAGAGTGGTCTGGGTCGCGATGGCGTCATCGTTCGTTCCCGTGTAGTGGTTGTAGTTTCCACCGCCGTCGGTCGAGAAGATCTGAGAGATGCCGGCGGAGCCGACACCGGGGCTGATCCAGCCGAACAGAGAGGCATCATAGTCGCCGCCCGAGAGCAGGCTGCTCCAGTCCGGAGACCCAGCATCGACGACCGTGATTCCGGCCTTGGCGGCCGATTCCTGGATCGCCTGGAACTCGTCGACCCGGTTGGGGTTGTTGGTGTTGTAGAGGATGCGCACCGAGGGGGTGGCACCGGCCAGCAGGGCCTTGGCGCCGTCGATATCGACGTCGGCATAGTCCTTCGAGCCGTTGTTGGCGACGGAATCTGCGTAAGGCTCGTTGGCCGGAACCCAGATCTGCGAGTTGAGCACCTTGGCGTCGGGGTTGACCGGCGTCACGATGGAGTCCAGGATCTGCTGGCGCGGGATGGTCTTCAGGAAGGCCTGGCGCACCTTGATGTCGGCGAAAACCGGCTGATCGAATCGCAGATCGAGGTGGTCGTATGACACCTGGTCTCCGGTGAGCACGTCGGCGCCGGTGTTCTCCAGCGCGGTCAGTGTGTCAGCGGATGCCTGCGGGTTGATGATATCGACCTCGCCGTTTTGCAGGGCGGTGACCTGGGCGTTGGCGTCGGGAATGACGCGCAGGATCATCTTGTCGATCTTGGGGATCATGCCACCCACGTAGTACTTGTTGCGCTCCATGGTGAAGGACTGGCCGGGAGTCCAGCCGGTCGGCACCATCGGGCCGCTCGAGACCAGCAGGTCGGGGTCGGTCGGGAACGCGGTCACGTCGTAGCCGGTGTTCACAAAGTCGGCGGCGGCCTTCAGCGTGGGGTCGGCCGCAGCCGGGTTGGCCGGGTCCCCCTTCGGCAGGCTCTTCATCAGGGCGGTCAGGTCGGCGGCGGAACTCAGTCCGGCCTTCTTGGCCACGATGTGGGCCGGCTGGCCGATCGGGTTGACCAGCTCCCAGTCCACGTAGGGGGTGCCATAGACCAGGGTCATCGACAGGTTGTCGTCGCTCACAGTGGGGAAGGCGGTCGTGTCGAGGCCAGCGGTGCTCGCGGCGATCTCGAAGTACTGGGTGCCCGAGACCACGTCACCGCTGTCGGGATCGGTGGTTGAGCTGTTGTAATAGCCGGCCTGTGTCGCCCAGGAGAGCACCATGTCGTCGGCCGTGACGGGCTCACCGTCCGACCACTTGTCGTCGGGGTTCAGCGTGTAGGTGACCGTCTGCGGGTCGTCACTAGTCTTCTCGAAGGTGCCGAACTTGTCTTCGTGCACGATCTTGAAGTCTTTATCGATGTAGGAGAAGGCGGAGCCGTAGTTACCCATGAGGTAACCGACCTGACCGTTGGTGTCGAGGTTCGACTGGGGGGTCTGGTTATTGAACGATGTGAAGTCGTTGACCACCGCGACCGTGACCGTGCCGCCGGTGGCCGCGGTATCCGTATTCGTACCGGTGCTGCCGGATGTGGTGCATGCGGTCAGGGCGAGGGCGGCGACGCCAAGAACGGCGACCCCGCTGACACTTTTCCTGAACAGTTTTCCTCTGATGGACAAGATTCCTCCTGGGCGAAGTGATCGTCGACACGGGCTAGCAGCCGCGGTCGATCCTGGTTAGCTATGACCCTAGAGAGAAATCCTCACCTTTGCCAAACAAATTGCCGAACTGTTATGAAATAGCTCCATTCTTTTTCGTTGAAGTCGGGCATTGTGCACAAAATCGGCGTCTGCTCTGGCAAAAAGCGGCCTTTGGACCGTTTGCCGATGCCGCGGCGCCCGAATTTGCCCGCCGGTCTTACCCGGGGTGCCACAGTGCTCGAACACCAAAACCAGAGGCCCGACCGGAATGAATTCCCGGTCGGGCCTGATTTATCTGGAAAGCGTTCGGCTACCGCCCGAACTCGAAGTTCGCTCCGGGAATCGCGGCGAGCAATCCCTGGGTGTACTCCTCCTTCGGATTGTCGAAGACCTCGTCCACCGTCGAGGACTCCACAATCCGCCCACGCTTCATGACACACACCTGGTCGGCGATGACTCGCACGACGGCCAAGTCATGGGTGATGAACAGGTAGGTCAGCCCGAGCTCGGACTGCAGTTCTGCGAGCAGGCTGAGAATTTGCGCCTGCACGAGCACGTCGAGGGCCGACACTGCTTCGTCGAGGATGACGATCTCGGGTTTGAGCGCGAGCGCGCGGGCTACCGCCACACGTTGCCGCTGGCCGCCGGACAGCTCGTTCGGATACCGCGTCGAGAGATTAGCCGGCAACGCCACCTGGTCGAGGAGTTCGCTCACCCGCTTGCGCCGAGAGGCGCGATCGCCCACACGGTGCACGACGAGCGGTTCAGCGATGGTGTTGCCGATATTGCGCAGTGGATCGAGCGAGCCGTACGGGTCCTGGAAGACCGGCTGCATCTTGCGCCGCAGGGAGAGGAGTTCACGACCACCGAGGTGCGCGATATCGGCCCCATCGATCATGATCTTTCCTTGGGTGGCGTCCTCGAGGCGCAGCAGAAGCTTGGCGACGGTGGATTTTCCGGAGCCCGATTCTCCCACCAACGCCATCGTGGTTCCGCGTTGAACGGTGAAGGAGACGTCGTCGACGGCCTTGAAGTGGCGCCCCTCTCCCTTCTCCCCGCGGATCTTGTAAACCTTGGACAGCGACTCGACGACGATCGCAGAGTCGTCTGCCCGTTCGATCTCGTTCTTCGCCGCCCGGCTTTCTGCTGCCTTGATCAGGTCCATTCCGCGCGCCGATGTCGGCGGGTGGTAGTCCGCCTCGCTCAGCTTCTGGCCGGAAGAAACTATCCGCCGGGAGGCCAGGCTGGGGGCCGCTGCAACGAGACGCTGCGTATACGGGTGCAGCGGGTTCTCCAGGATCTCCCGGGACGGACCGGATTCCACGATCCGGCCTTTGTACATCACCACGAGCTGTTCCGCACGTTCGGCCGCGAGGCCGAGGTCGTGGGTGATGAACAAGACGGCGGTGCCCAGGTCGCGAGTCAGCGTCGCCAGATGGTCCAGAATGACCCGCTGCACGGTGACGTCAAGCGCTGACGTCGGCTCGTCGGCGATCAGCAGCTTGGGACGAGCTGCCAGCCCCATGCCGATCAGCACACGCTGCCGCATCCCACCGGAGAACTGATGCGGGAACTGGTGCATTCGTGTATCGGCGTCGGCCAGGCCTGCCTCCTTGAGCACCTGGATGGCGTACTTCTTCACATCCTTGCCGCTCGCGATTCCATTCGCTCGGATGGCTTCCTCCACCTGGAAGCCGATACTCCAGACCGGGTTCAGGTTGGACATGGGGTCCTGCGGAACGAAGCCGACGAGTTTTCCTCGCACGTCTTCCATCTCCCGGTCGCCCAGCGAGGCGAGGTTGCGACCTTCAAACAAAATCTCACCCTTGGTGATGCGGCCCGATCCCGGAAGCAGGTTGATGATGGCGTGGGCCGTGGTCGACTTGCCCGAACCGGACTCGCCCACGATGGCGACTGTCTGCCCCGGCATCAGGGTGAGATCGATGCCGTTCAGTGCCGGCACGAAGCCGTTCTGGGTTTGGAATCCGACTTCGAGGTTGCGGATCTCCAGCAGCGGCTGGTCCATGGTGCGTGTCCCTGCGCGTCTTTCGGTGGGGTGCGGCTCGCTCATCGCAGCGCCCTCGCTTTCGGATCAAGTGCGTCTCGCGCAACCTCGCCGAGCGAGATAAACGCGAACACGGTCAGGGAGAGGGCGATGGAGGGCAGGATCAACGTTTGCGGATTTGTTCGAAGATCATTCTGGGCATTATTGATGTCGTTCCCCCACGACATGATGTCGCTGCCGAGGCCCACCCCAAGAAAGGACAGGCTCGCCTCGGCCACGATGGCCGCGGCCAGCGAGATCGTCGTGATGACGATGACGGGTGCGATCGAGTTGGGAAGAACATGCTTGAGCAAGATCTTAAAGCGTGACAGTCCGAGGGCCGATGAGGCCATGACGTAATCGGCGTTTTTGACCCGCAGAATTTCGGATCTCAACACGCGAGCCGTTTGCGGCCAGGCGAACACCCCGATCGCCAGCGAAATACTCCAGACGCTGCGGTACTGGCTCAGCACGCTCATGATGACGACGGCGGCCAGGATGTAGGGGATCGAAAAGAAAATGTCGCCCAGCCGGGACAGGATCGAGTCCACCCAGCCGCCGTAGAAACCGGCAAACGCTCCGAAAACGACCCCGAGAAGCGTGGTTAGCACGATCACGATGAAGCCAACGGACACCGACGTCGACGTGCCGTTGATGATGCGCGAGTAGATGTCGCAGCCCTGCTTGGTGAAGCCGAGCGGATGCCCTGCAGCCGGACCGGCATTGCTGTTGCTGAGATGGCAGTCGTTGTTGGGCGGGGTCTGCGTGAACAGCCACGGCATGAGAGCGACGATGATGACCAGCACAATCAACGCTGCGGAGATCCAGAACATCGGACGCACCCGAAGGTCCCGCCAGGCGTCGATCCACAGGTTGCTGGGTCTCTCCGACACCTGCACGGTATCGGTTTCGACGAGCGGTGTTTCGTCGAGGGACGCGACGAAGTGGGTCGCCGAGCGTCCGTCGGCACCCGGACCGGCCGAGGGGCCGGTCGGTGAGTTACTTGACATAACGAATCCTTGGGTCGAGCAGACCGTAAAGCAGGTCTACCAGCAAGTTGACGACGAGGTAGAGCAACACCATGACGGTCACGAATGACACGACAGTGGGGCCCTCACCGCGTTTGATCGCCTGGAACAGAGTGTTGCCCACCCCGGGCACGTTGAAGATGCCCTCGGTGATCGTGGCTCCGACCAGAAGAGTTCCGAAGTCGGTTCCAAGATAGGTGACCACGGGAATGAGCGAGTTGCGCAGAATGTGCACCGGGATGACGCGGCCACGGCTGAGCCCTTTGCTGTAGGCCGTGCGTACGAAGTCGAGTCCGGCCGTCTCGATCACCGACGCTCGGGTGAGGCGCATGATCTGGGCGAAACTGGCGCTGGCCAGGACCACGGCCGGCAGGATCAGATCCGCGGTCGGAGCACCGCTGCCTACTGTGGTGCGCGCCCAGCCGAGTTGGATGCCGAAGACGAACTGGGCGACGAAGGCGATCACGAAGATCGGTAGCGAGATCAGCAACAGGCTGACGGCGAGCGATGTCGCGTCAAAGAGCTTGCCCTTGCGAAGACCTGAAACGAGTCCGACCAGGATGCCGGAAATCGCCAGGAAGGTCAGCGCGAGCCCGGCCAACCGCGCGGTGACTGGGAAAGTGCGGGCGAGCACATCGTTGATCGCTTCACCGGAGAAGGTCAGGCCGAAGTTACCCTGCAGGATGCCGCCGAGGTAGATGAAGTACTGAACGATGAACGGCTGGTCGAGGTGGTATTGCGCCCGGAGTTGGGCGACAACCGCCGGATCGGGCGATCGACCGGGGAACAGAGCGAGAATCGGATCACCGGGCATGGCGAACACCATGAAATAGATGAGGAAGGTCGTTCCCAGAAACACGGGAATCGCCTGGAGAACGCGTCGAAGAATGTATCCGGTCATGAGACGACTATGTCTCCCGGATGGTGAGTGTGAACATACGGGATCTGAACCCTAACTGTGGCTGGCAAGTTGCCATTTTCAGGCTGTTGATGCCAACACTACTTTCGAGCGAGGCTGTGCGCCACGTGGCCGACAAGGATGGCGTGGGTGGAGGCGATGACGCTCGCGCCATCGCCTCCACCCAATTCTAGATGGGAACTAGCCCTTGGTGATCTCGAAGTACAGCGGAACCGAGTTCCAGCCGAACTCCACGTTCGACACGGCGGTTCCGTAACCACCGGTCACGTTCGCATACCACAGTGGGATGGCCGGAAGGTCCTCGAGCAGGATCTCCTGTGCCTTCTGGAAGGCAGCGTTGGCCTTCTCCAGGTCGGTTTCGGTCGAGCCAGTGTTCAGCAATTTCTCGAACGCCGCGCTCGAGTAGTCGCCGTCATTGGAACCGGCGCCGGTCGCGTAGAGCGGCCCGAGGAAGTTGAACAGGCCCGGGTAGTCGGCCTGCCAACCGCTGCGGAACGGCGTCTGGATCCCGCGATTGGTGATGAGCGTGCGCATCTCCTTGAAGGTCGGGTACGGGGCACCAGAAGCATCAATTCCGAGCACATTCTTGAGGCTGTTCATGACGGCGTCAACCCACGCATCGTGCCCACCGTCGGCGTTGTAGGCGATCTGGAAGGTGCCGCTCCACGGGGAGATCGCATCGGCCTGGGCCCAGAGATCCTTGGCCTTGGCCTCGTCGAACTTCAGCACGTCGGCGCCCTGGAGTGAGTCAGACCAGCCATCAATGACCGGTGAGGTGAAGTCTGAAGCTGGCGTGCGAGTTCCCTCGAAGATCACCTTGGTGATCTCCTCCCGATTGATCGCCATCGACAGTGCTGCGCGGCGCAGTTTTCCTTCGGCTCCGTCAAAGTGGGGCAGGCGAGCCGGAATCGTGAAGGATTGGAACACCGCAGCAGGCTGGTTGATGGCACGATCGCCCAGATCGCTTTCAAACGTGGCCAATGCACTCGGGGAGACCGCGTCGAGAACGTCAAGGTGGCCAGCGAGCATGTCAGCGTAGGCGGCTCCCTGATCGGCATAGAATTTGATCGTCAAGCCCCCGTTCTTCGGCTTGCGCCCGCCGTCATAGCCGGGGTTGACCACGAGGTCGATCTTCTCATTGTGCTTCCAGGCCGTTGGGCTGGCGAGCATGTACGGGCCGTTACCGATGGGGTTCTCGCCGAAGGCAGCGAGGTCTGTCCAGGCGGATGCGGGTAGTGGCGAGAACGCCGAGTAGCCGAGGCGCAGAGGAAAGTCGGCCAGCGGCTTGGTGAGGGTCACCGTGAAAGTCGTATCATCGATGACCTTGAGACCAGTCAGCGGGCTGTCCTGGTCGTAGCTGAAGCCTTCGATGTCCTCGAAGAAATAGCTCGACAGCTGGGCGTTGCTGAGCAAAGCGCCGTACTGCCAGGCATCGACGAAGCTGTTCGAATTTACCGGCTCGTCATTGGTGAAGGTGAGGCCCGGCTTGATCTTGATGGTGTACGTGATGTTGTCATCGGTGGTGATCGACTCGGCCACATCGTTGACGGGGGCACCCTTGGCGTCGTAGTAGACCAGGCCCGCGAAGATCGAGTCGAGGATCTTGCCGCCGCCCACCTCATTGGTGTTGGTTGGGATCAGGGCGTTCTGGGGCTCTGACCCGTTCGCCGTGATGACCGCCGAAGAGTCACTACCTGCCGCTGGCTTCGCTGATCCACCAGCGCAGCCAGTGAGCACGAGGGCTCCCACAGACGCGAGAGTGAGGGCGACAATGCCCATTCTCTTGATTTTCAATTTTTGCTCCTATGCACAAAAGGGCGCCTGACACAGCTCTTGACCGTGTCACGCGCCAGTAGAGTCAACCCAATCTTGGCCGTAAAAAACCCGGCACAGCATTGGGGGGTTGTTACGACCCTAGTTTGTAGTTTGTCCAGAATGGGCAACGGAACAAAGAATGTTACACACGCGCAATATATCCGGCCACTAATGAGCGTCACGCACGGCAATCTTGCACGGATGTTGCAGGGCCGGTTTTGAGCGGATGCCGCGCCCCGGTGTCGGCGCGCGTGGCGGCCGGGTGGGTCCGCGCGCGGGCGGGTGGGGCCGCGCGCGGGCGGGTGGCAAGATGGAGCCATGGCGCCAGCATCCGTTCTCAGTCGCTCTCGGCTGTATTGGGAGATCGGCATTGTGCTCTCGCTTTCTCTCGGGGCGTCGGCCGTGTACTCGATCGTGTCGATCGTGGCCCGGCTCACTGATCCGACCCCACTCGCCGACCAGTCCGCGACCCTCAACGGCTCGCAGTCGCCGCGGGAGTGGCTCGACTTCACCTACCAGTTTCTCGGCATCGCGTTCGGGCTCGCCGCGGTTGCCCTGGTGCTGTTCTTGCTCTGGCGGCCCGGCCAGAACCCGTTCACTCGGCTCGGCTTCGACCTGACCCGGCCGGGCAAGGACGTGTTCGGCGGGTTCGGGCTGCTGCTCGTCATCGGCATTCCGGGCCTCGCGCTCTACCTGGCCGGCCGCGCATTCGGCTTCACAGTGGCCGTGGTGCCGTCGCCGCTCGACACCTTTTGGTGGACCATTCCGATTCTTGTCTTCGCCGCCCTCAAGGCAGCGCTGCTCGAGGAACTCATCGTGGTCGGCTACCTCTTTACCCGGCTGCGAGAGCTCGGCTGGTCGACCTGGACCATCATTGTGAGCTCGGCTGTGCTGCGCGGCAGCTACCACCTGTACCAGGGCGTCGGGCCGTTCTTTGGCAACGTGGCCATGGGCGTCGTGTTCGGCTGGTGCTACACCCGCTGGGGGCGCACCGCGCCGCTCGTGGTGACCCACGCTCTGCTCGACATTCTCTCGTTTGTCGGTTACCCGCTCGCGCTGGCCTGGTGGCCGGGGCTGCTCGCCCCCGCCAGCTAGGCGCCGGTCGAGGCACGAGAGATCGAGACCAGCGGAACTTCCGGGCGCGACCACGCCCGAAACTGGTTTCGGAGGCGGTGGCCGAGTGACCCCACGATACAGACGTGCTCAGAGGGACAGATGAAACCGCAGGGCGTCGTCAACCTGCCGCATCACGCGCAGTGGCGTCCAGCCCCCGAGCTCACCGATACGTGACAGCGCTATTGTTCTGACCTGCTCGGCTTGAATTTTCGATTGCCGGGCGAGCCCCATTTGCCGAAGTTCGACCTCGTCGTCGACCAGAATCTGAAAATCAGGGTGGGCCAAACCGGTGCTGGAGGTCAGCGGTACGATGGTGACCGATCCGCGTCCGAATCGGGAGGCAGCGGTGTTCGCTGCGTCATTGCTCACGACAATGCACGGCCGTGTTTTTGAGGCTTCCCCGGGCAGCGCGGGATCCAGTGACACCAGGCGTACTTCGCCGCGCCTCACTGATCGAGCCCATCGCTGACCGTGACGTCCCAGTCACCGGCGTCGATACCGTGGTCCCACTCCTCGAATGCCGCGGCGTACGCATCGACAGCTCGCAGCTCACGACCAAGTCGGACCAGATCTTGCACGGCAGCGGAACGATTGCCGGAGTGCAGCTCGGCAAGCTTGTCGATGAACGCTGCGTCAGCGTCCGGAAGGCTCACACTCAACTTTACGGTCATACCGTGATCGTACCGTGGTGCGACCCTGGTGGCAACGAAAACGATCCGTCCGAGCACCGCCGGTCGAGGCGCGAGGCACGAGCGATCGAGACCAGCCAACCCAGGTCTCGATCGCTCCTCCGTCGCGCCTCGACCAGCGAGGGCGGGGCGCCCTACTCGAAGGCCTCGGGCGGCGGGCAGGCGCAGACCAGGTTGCGGTCCCCGTACGCGTTGTCGATGCGACGCACCGGCGGCCAGTACTTGTTCCGCACCAGCGACGCGAGCGGGTACACGGCGGTCGCGCGATCATACGGACGCTCCCACTCCCCCTCGATCACGCACTGCGCCGTGTGCGGAGCGTTGTGCAGCGGGTTGTCGTCGGCGGGCCAGCGGCCAGCGGCGACGGCATCCGCTTCGGCCTTGATCGCGATCATGGCCTCGCAGAAGCGGTCGATCTCCCCGAGGTCTTCACTCTCGGTGGGTTCGACCATGAGCGTGCCGGCCACCGGAAAGCTCATCGTCGGCGAGTGAAAGCCGTAGTCGACGAGGCGTTTGGCCACGTCGTCGACGCTCACCCCTGTGGCCGCGGTGAGCGGGCGCAGGTCGAGGATGCACTCGTGGGCGACCAGGCCGTTTTCGCCCGAGTAGAGCAGCGGGTAGTCGTTCTCCAGGCGTTTGGCGACGTAGTTGGCGGCGAGCACGGCGGCGCCGGTGGCCTGCTTGAGGCCGTCGATTCCCATCATGCGCACGTAGGCCCAGGAGATCGGCAGAATGCTCGGGCTGCCGTAGGGCGCGGCCGAGACCGGTCCGCCGGCGTGAATGACGCTGGCAGAGGCTCCCCCTTCGCCAAGCAGGTAGTGTTCATCGCTCTGGGCGAGCGGATGCCCCGGCAGGAACGGCGCGAGGTGCGCCTTGGCTGCGACCGGGCCGACGCCGGGCCCGCCGCCGCCGTGCGGGATGCAGAAGGTCTTGTGCAGGTTGAGGTGCGAGACGTCGCCGCCGAAGTCGCCGTAGCGGGCGAACCCGAGCAGGGCGTTCAGGTTGGCGCCGTCGACGTAGACCTGCCCGCCGGCCTCGTGCACGGCCTTGCAGATGGTGGCGACCTCGTGCTCGTACACACCGTGGGTGGACGGGTAGGTGATCATGAGAGCGGCGAGGTTCTCGGCGTGCTCGGCGATCTTGGCGTGCAGGTCGGCGAGGTCGACGTTGCCGAGTTCGTCGCAGGCCACCACGACGACGCGCATGCCGGCGAGGGCCGCGGATGCCGCGTTGGTGCCGTGTGCGCTCGACGGGATCAGGCAGACCGTGCGGTCGGATTCACCGTTGGACTGGTGGTACCCACGGATGGCGAGGAGGCCGGCCAGTTCGCCCTGGCTGCCGGCGTTCGGCTGCAGTGACACGGAGTCGTAGCCGGTGACATCGGTCAGCCAGGTTTCAAGCTGGCGCACCAGGTGAAGGTAACCCTCGACATCCGCAAGCGGTGCGAACGGGTGGATTCCGGCGAATTCGGGCCAGCTGACGGCCTCCATCTCGCTCGCCGCGTTGAGCTTCATTGTGCAGGAACCTAGTGGGATCATGCCGCGGTCGAGCGCGTAGTCGTAGTCGGCGAGGCGCTTGAGGTAGCGCATCATGCTGGTCTCGGAGCGGTGCGTGTTGAACACCGGGTGGGTGAGAAACTCGCTCGTCCGATCAAGCTCCGCTGGCAGTCCGTGCTGCACAGCGTCGAAGTCGACGTGGCCGAAGGCAGAGCGGCCGCCGAACGCACCGACGACATAGGACAGGTCGGCGAGCGTGGTGGTCTCGTCGACCGAGACGCTGATGGTGTTTTCATCGACCTGGCGCAGGTTGTAGCCGCTGGCGGATGCCTTGGCGACGACCTCGGCGGCACCGGCCGGCACGTTGATCTGCACGGTGTCGAAGAACGCGTCGGTGAGAACGTCGACGTCGATGGCGCGCAGGGCGGCAACGAGGGCGCCGGCCCGCTCCTGCACCCGGGTGGCGATCGCCCTCAGGCCCTGGGGCCCGTGGTAGACCGCGTACATGCCGGCCATGACGGCGAGCAGCACCTGGGCGGTGCAGATGTTCGAGGTGGCCTTGTCGCGGCGGATGTGCTGTTCGCGCACCTGCAGGGCGAGGCGGTAGGCGGGGTGGCCGGCTGCGTCGACGCTCACTCCCACGAGTCGGCCAGGCAGCTGGCGTTCGAGGCCGCGGCGCACGGCCATGTAGCCGGCGTGAGGTCCGCCGAAGCCCATCGGCACGCCGAAGCGCTGGCTGGTGCCAACGGCCACATCGGCGCCGAGGTCGCCGGGTGACTTCAACAGGGTGAGGGCAAGCAGGTCGGCCGCCACCACGGCGAGCGCCTTGTGTTCGTGGGCCAGTTCGATGACGTTCTGAGGGTTCCAGATGCGACCGGATGCGGCCGGGTACTGCACGAAGACACCGAAATAGTCGCCGAGATCCGCGGCCGTGGTCTGCTCGCTCAGGTCGACCCGGGCGAGCTCGATGTCGAGCGCAGCGGCGCGATTGAGGAGCAGCGCGTGGGTCTGGGGAAAGGCATCCGTGTCGACGATGAACCGCCGTGAGCCCGACTTCGACGCGCGCAGGGCCAGCAGCATGCCCTCGACGACCGCGGTGGACTCGTCGAGCATCGACGCGTTGGCCGTGGTCAGCCCGGTGAGATCGGCGATCATGGTCTGAAAGTTGATGAGCGCTTCGAGTCGACCCTGCGAGATCTCGGGCTGGTACGGCGTGTAGGCGGTGTACCAGCTGGGGTTTTCGAACACGTTGCGTTTGATCACGGCGGGCGTGAACGTGTCATAGTAGCCCTGACCGATCATCGAGCGCTTGACGGTGTTGCGGCCGGCGAGGGCGCGCAGTTCGGCGACGGCCTCGTTCTCGGTCGCGGCCGGTGGCAGGGCGCTATCACCGTCCTGCCGGAACAGGTCGGCGTGGATTGACGCGGGCATGGCGGCGGAGACGAGGTCGTCGACCGAGGCGTATCCGAGCGTGGCGAGCATGTGGGACTGGGCGTCTCCAGTAGTTCCGATGTGACGCTGCGCGAAAGCGTGGCTCATAGCGCGGTTACTCCCCGACCAGGGCTGAATACTCGGCAAAGGTGAGCAGGGTGGGTAGGGTGTCGAACTCCACCTTGATCAGCCAGCCCTCGCCGAACGGGTCGCTGTTGACGAGCTCGGGGCTGTTCACCACGGCGTCGTTGGTGGCCGTGACGGTGCCGTTCACCGGTGCGAAGAGTTCCCCGACCGACTTGGTCGACTCGATCTCGCCGACGACCGTGCCGCCGGCAACAGTGCTGCCCACCTCGGGCAGTTCAACGAAGACGACGTCGCCGAGCTTCTCAGCGGCGTAGGCGGTGATGCCGACGGTCGCGATGCTGCCCTCGACCAAAACCCACTCGTGCTCGGCGGTGTACTGCAATGCGGATGTGTCTGTCATGGTGTTGCCTTTCGCAGTTTTCAGTGCTGTTTCAACAGGGTGGAGTTATTTGACACGCTTATAGAAGGGCAGCGACGTGACGGTGGCGGGAATGCGGGTGCCGCGCACATCGACGTAGACCTCGGTTCCGAGGCGAGCTAGGTCGGGCGTGACGTAGGCCATGGCCACCGGGTAGCCGAGGGTCGGCGAGAGTGCGCCGCTGGTGATCACGCCGTCGCTGTGCGCTGCGTCGAGGCTGCGGAAGATCTCATAGTCGGCGCGTCCGGCGCGTTTGCCGGCGGCAATCAGACCGACCAAAACGGATGCCCCCGCCGCCGGCCCCGCAACGCTGGCGGCCCGGCCCACGAAGTCGCCTTCCTTGTTCACATTGACGACGCGGCCGAGGCCGGCCTGGGCCGGGAAAGTGGTGAGAGTCAGTTCATGGCCGTACAGCGGCATTCCGGCTTCGAGCCGGAGCGTGTCGCGGCTGGCCAGCCCGGCCGGAACGAGTCCCTTGTCGGCGCCGGCGACGACCAGCGCGTCCCACAATTCGCGGGCATGATCGGCCGCGAGGTAGAGCTCGAAGCCGTCCTCGCCGGTGTAACCGGTGCGGGCGACCAGCAGCGGGTGGCCGCGGAAGAAGGCATCCGTGATGCGGTAATACTTCATGAACAGCAGATCGGTGCCGAGATCGGTGACGCCCTCGGTCGCGTCCAGAATGGCGAGAGCGTTCGGGCCCTGCACTGCTATGAGCGCGTAGTCATCGCTCTGGTCGACCACGGTCACGTCGAAGTCGGCGGCGCGGGCCGCCAGCGCGTCGAAAGCGGCGAACCGGTTGCCGGCGTTGGCCACGACGAGAAACTTCGCATCATCCAGCCGGTAGACGACGAGGTCGTCGATGATGCCGCCGGTTTCATTGAGCAGCAGGCTGTATTTGGCCTGCCACAGTTCGATGACCGACAGCTTGCCGGCCAGCGCGTAGTCGAGGTAGGCGGCGGCATCCGGTCCGTCGACCAGGATTTCGGCCATGTGCGACAGGTCGAACAGTCCGGCCTGATTGCGCACGGCGTGGTGCTCGGCGAGATCACTCGAATAGCGCACCGGCATCTGCCAGCCGGCGAAGTCGGTGAAGCTGGCGCCGGCATCGACGTGCGCCTGGTGCAGGGGCGAGAACCGCTCGATATTGGAGTCGGGGGTGCTGGAATCGACCGAGGTCATGAGTTCTCCGGGTGACAGGGCCGAGAGCCGGCCGCAGCGGTGTTCGCGGCTCGATTGAACCGCATGGGAACTCCCCCTCTGTCGCTCGTGCCTGAGAGCTTCGCCAGCGCGGGCGCTGACTTTCACCGTGGGCGAGACCGGCAAGCGCCCGGTCTTCTTTTCAGAGTGGCCAGTTCGATGCGGTACGAGTACCTGAGAGATTGTCGGGGAGGATTGCTCCTTCGGTGTTCGTACGCGCTCGCGCCGAACTCTCCCGCATCGACCATTCGGCCCGATATTCAGTTGGTAGCGCCCAGCCTAGCCCCACACCCCGCTGCTGCCGCGACGGTGGCTGTCCAGCAGGTGGGTGTCGATCATGCCGATCGCTTCCATCAGCGCGTACATCGTGGTGGGGCCCACGAAGATGAAGCCGACCTTTTTGAGGGCCTTCGACAGGGCAGCGGATGCCTCGGAGCTGGTCGGCACGTCGGCCTGCGTTCGCGGCCGCGGAGTTTCTTTGGGCTGGAACCCCCAGACGAAGTCGACCAGTCCGCCCTGCTCGCGCAGCGCGACCGTGGCCTGCGCGTTGGTGATCGTGGCGCGAACCTTCAGGCGGTTGCGCACGATCTTCTCGTCGCTCAGCAGCCGGGCAACGTCATCTTCGCCGAACGCGGCAATGCGATCGGGGTCGAAGTCGGCGAAGGCCGCACGGAACCCGGGGCGCTTCCGCAGAATGATGGCCCAGGACAGCCCGGACTGAAATGCTTCCAGGCTGATCCGCTCAAAGAGTGCGTGCTCGGTGCGCACCGGAACGCCCCACTCGGTGTCGTAGTAGTCGCGCAGCATCGGGTCGACCGAGGCCCAGGCTGGCCGCTTGAGGCCGTCGGTGCCGATGATCGCGCCGGAAACGGGGCGTGGGGCGTCCGCTGGTGAAGTTTCGCTCATCTGAACCATTAGACACTGATCGGCTCCCGGTCGAGGACTAAAATCGCGTTCAGAGCCAAGGAGCCATGATGAGTCACGGTGCACTCGATCCATCCTCAGGTGTTCGCGGCGCAACTGCACCGGGCGCGGCCATCGACGTGGTCGATCTGGTGAAGCAATTCGGCCACAATCGGGCGCTGAACGGGGTGACCTTCCGGGTGCCGCGCGGCACGGTGTTCGGGGTGATCGGGCCCAACGGTGCGGGCAAGACCACGATCATGCGGGCGCTGCTCGACATCATCCGGCCGACATCTGGCCAGGCCACTGTGCTGGGAACGGACTCGCGCAACGCCGGGCCCGACCTTCGGCGACGCATCGGCTATCTGCCGGGCGAGCTGATCCTGGATGGGCGTACGAGCGGGCGCCGCCTGCTGCAGCACTACGCGGATATCTCGGGTCCGGTCGCTGCCGGCCACGTGCACGAACTCGCAGAACGGTTGAAACTCGACCTCGACCGGCCGGTGCGCAAACTGTCGAAGGGCAACAAACAGAAGCTCGGCATCGTGCAGGCGTTCATGCACCAGCCCGAACTACTCGTGCTCGACGAACCAACGAGCGGCCTCGACCCGCTCATGCAACAGGAATTCCTTCGACTCGTGCGCGAAGCTCATGACCGCGGCCAGACCGTCTTTCTCTCCTCGCACGTGATCAGCGAAATTCAGCAAGCGGCCGACCAGGTCGCCATTCTGCGCGACGGTCGCATCGTCACAATCAACAGTGTCGACGAGTTGCGGGCCACGGCCATCCGGCACCTGCGCCTGGTGGCCAGCGGCATTCGCCCCACCGATCTGGCCGCCCTGCTCGGCGGTTTGGACGGCGTCACCACTCTCGATTGCACCTTGACGCCAACCGGCGACACCGAAGCCGTCGCCACCTTGAGCGGCGATATCGCGCCGTTCGTGCAGGCGATATCGACCCTGCACCTGCGCGACCTCGTGCTCGAGGAACCCGATCTGGAGGAATCCGTGTTAAAGCTTTACTCGGCGCCTGCTGCGGTGACCCAGTGAGCATCGTGCAGGACCGCCCGATGAACGTGCGCCGGGCGCCGCTGCCACTGTTCGGCAAGGTACTCACCGACTCCTGGCGGGGCCTGCTGGGCTGGGGCGCCGGTCTGGCTGCGGCCGCCTTTCTCTACCTACCGCTCTTTCCCAGCATTAGCGGGGCGTCGGGCATGCGGGCGCTCATCGGCCAGTTGCCACCTGAACTGGTGAAGACGCTCAATTACGATCAGATCGGAACCGGCGCCGGGTACACCCAGGCGACCCTGTTCGGCCTGCTCGGATTTCTGCTGGTGAGCATCGCGGCGACCAGCTGGGGCGCTGGCGCTCTCGGCGGCGACGAGGAATCCGGGCGGCTCGAGCTCACCCTGGCACACGGCGTCACCCGGGTGCAGGTGGCCGTAGCCAGGTTCTGCGCCATCGCGGCGAAGATCCTCGCCCTGTCTGCGTTGTTGTTCGTGGTGGTGTTCCTGCTCAACGATTCGTCAAAGCTCGAGATCGAGGCGGGAAACCTGCTGGGTATGTGTCTCTTGTTCGGCGGGGTGACTCTGCTGACGGCATCCGCTGCCCTGCTCGGCGGAGCGCTGACCGGGCGGCGCATCGGCGGTATCGCCGCCGGTGCCGCAGTGGCGGTGCTCGGCTACGTCTTCAATGCGCTCGGCAACCAGAGCGCGAGCCTGGAGTGGCTGCATAACCTCAGTCCCTATTACTGGGCCTTCGGCACCAGCCCGCTGAGTTCCGGGGCGAACGTCACGACGATCGTCGTCTTCTATGCGATCTCGCTCGTGCTGGCGGCATTCGCCGCGGTCGTCCTGCGCCAACGCGACATCGGGGTGTGAATCACCAGGCCAGGGACTCGGCCGCCGCCTCGGTCAACTCGATAATGCTGTCGAGCAAGCCGGCCATGCTGTCGGAGCGCAGCAGCGCGATCTGGTCGAGCGGTCCGACCGGGGCGATCGCGGCGAGCTGCCAGGCGGCCGCGGTGGGGTCGTGCGAGAGTTCCACGTCGGGCGACCATTCCTGGTCGCTGAATTCGCTTGCCAGCGACAGAGTGCGGCGCACGAGTTGTTCGGCCTGTTCGCGCCGCGGTAACAGGGCATCGTCCCATTCCAGGTCGGGCAGCTCACGCACCGTGGCAAGCGGATGCGGGTCCTCCGGCATCCATTTGGTCACCTCGATCCTGCGCTCACCCTGCACGACCAGGCCGAGGTAGCCTTCCGGCGCCTCCAGCTGGGTGACGCGGGCGACGGTACCGATACTGAACCGGCGTTCGCCGCCGCCGACCTCCTGGCCGCGTTCGATCAGCACAACGCCGAACTCGGCTGGCGGGGCATCGAGTACGCGCGCGAGCATGACGAGGTAGCGTTCCTCGAACACCCGCAGTTGCAGCGGCATGTAGGGAAATAGCACGGATCCGAGCGGGAACATCGGCAGGGTCGTCATGTTTCCAGCGAACCACGTCGGCGGCGCCGCGCCAAGCCCCCGGGCCGTGTTCGCGGTGACGAATCGCCGGGTATTGGCATCCGTGATTCCGCGGGGTGCGGACATCAGTGGGGCAGCGGTGAGTTCGGCCGGTTTCGGCGCGTAGCCTTGAAGGGATGCGCGCAACCCGCGCAACCGACGAGAGGCTTCACGTGGACATCACCCTGCTGGCACATTTCGTGGCGGCCGCTGAGGCATCCGATTTCGCCCGTGCCGCGCAAGCGCTCGATGTCTCCCGCGATACCCTCAGCGCCTCGGTAAAACGGGTCGAGGCCGAACTCGGTTACGCGCTGTTTGATCGTACCGCCGAGAGCACGACCCTCACCGAGATCGGCCTCGCCTTTCTGGACGACGCGCGGCTCGAGCTGGCCAGGGCGGCCGGTCGCGGCGGGCAGTCCGGCGGCGGCTCAGGCGGTTCTGGTGGTGGCGGCGGCAAGGCCAAGGCCAACAAGGGCAGGGGCCGCGCCCCCGCGGTTAAGGGCCAGCCAAAGCTCGGCAAAAAGCGCCAGTCTCGCTGACCAGAGACCTCGCCTTTATGCCGAACAGCTCGGCACACCGGCCCACCACGTCAGCCAGCAGATTAGACGGAAAAAGGGGACCCGCACGAACGGAAGATCGATCGTGCGGGTCCCTAGACGGCGGCCGGCTACTTGCGGACCCCAGCAGGTTTGAGACTGTTTGCCTCTTCCAGAGATAGCTCGGTGTCAGCGAAGGTCTGGTCGTCCGCGAAGGACTTCATGCGCGCGATCCGGAAGATGATCAACGCATACAGACACTTCGCCATAATGTCGGCGACCGAATAACCGATTTGCAGCCCAACCCAGGCATCAGCGCCATCGATACCGAGGCCGGGCAGCAGATAAGCGATCGGGTAGACCCCCCAGGTGGCCAGCAAGAGCAGCCGTAGCAGCGAGATGGTCTTGCGCACGGAGGCGGGCTGTCTGTCGAGCGACCTGGTCAGTTCCACGAAGAGCACGTAGAGAATGTAGGCGAATGGAATCGAAGACAGCAGGCCGAAAATACCCCTGGTGAGGTTTTCCGAGGCCATCTCACCCGGGTAGCCCAGCGCGATCATCAGGGCGGCAGCCGGAATGAGACGGGTGAGCAGGCTGCTCTGCACCTTTCGAGCAAGGGCCAGCACAGCGACGAGCTCCAGCAGAAGCAGCGGCACCGTGAGCAACCAGTCGACGTAGCGGTAACCCTCATTGAACGATGCTCCGGCGACCTGAACATAGTCGCCACGGCCGCCGACAGCCTCAGTCACGAAAGCTTCAGTGAACGAGTTGAAGATGCGGAAATAGTGGTACGCCGCGATTCCACAGACGATGGCCGCGACGGTCAGCGCCTGACGATAACGCGGCAGTACGCGCGGCAGGCTGATAACGAGAAAAACTGATGTGAACAGCTGGGATGCGATGACGAGCGAGAACACGTTGTAGATGGTGTCGTACTGGATTTGGGTGAGGGAATCAGGAATCACAGGGGCCTTCGATGTTAGAGAGGATCGCTGGTCTTACGGGCACGAGCCGAGTTAGGTAACTTGGTTAGGTACATTCGTCAACATACTCCGAAACGGAGCCTTCGAACCGATTATTCGGTTCGGATTTGTTGCTAAAGTCACCCCTGTTCGGGGGATACAGGATGGGTGGCATCGCCTCGCGATGAGGTTCGACTCAGACCTCAGTGACCTGCCCGGCCTCGACCTGCCAGTGCCGGTCGGTGTGCACCTTGGCGAGCATGCGCCGATCATGGGTGACCAGCAGCAGAGTGCCCTCGTAAGAATCGAGCGCCTGTTCCAGTTGCTCGATGGCGGCGAGGTCGAGGTGGTTCGTCGGTTCGTCGAGCACCAGCAGGTTCACGCCGCGCGCCTGCAGCAGGGCGAGACCTGCCCGGGTGCGCTCCCCCGGCGACAGCTCGTCGACCGGGCGGTTCACGTGGTCGGCCTTCAGTCCGAATTTTGCCAACAGGGTGCGCACTTCGGCGGGCGAGAGCTCGGGCACGAGCAACTCGAAGCTCTCAGCGAGCGGCCGCGACCCGGCCAATAGCACCCGGGCTTGGTCGATTTCGCCGATTGAGACGCTGGGGCCAAGGTGAGCGCTGCCGGCATCCGCTTTTTGGCGGCCGAGCAGGGCCCGCAGCAGCGTCGATTTGCCGGCACCGTTCGGGCCGGTGATGCCGATTCGTTCGCCGCCGTTGATCTGCAGCGACAGCGGGCCGAGCACGAAGTCGCCTTGGTGAAACGCGGCGTTGCTCAGGGTGGCCACGACCGCGCTCGAACGTGGGGCTGAACCGATCGTGAACTCGAGCTGCCACTCCTTGCGGGGCTCCTCGACCTCATCGAGGCGCGCGATGCGGCTCTCCATCTGGCGCACCTTCTGCGCCTGCTTCTCGCTCGATTCGACCGAGGCCTTGCGGCGGATCTTGTCGTTGTCCGGTGCCTTCTTGATGGCGTTGCGCACGCCTTGGCTCGACCATTCCCGCTGGGTTCTGGCACGGCCCACGAGGTCGGCTTTCTTGGCGGCGAACTCGTCGTAGTTCTCCCTGTTGTGCCGTCGCGCAGTCTCGCGTTCCTCGAGGTAGGCGTCGTAGCCGCCGCCGAACACCCGGTTCGCGCCCTGGGCCAGGTCGAGTTCGAGCACCCGGGTGACACTGCGGGCGAGAAATTCGCGGTCGTGGCTGACCAGCACGACGCCGCCGCGCAGTCCCGTGACAAAGGCTTCGAGGCGTTCGAGGCCGTCGAGGTCGAGGTCGTTCGTGGGCTCGTCGAGCAGCACGATATCGAAACGCGAGAGCAGCAGCGCTGCCAGACCAACGCGGGCAGCCTGGCCGCCGGAGAGCGCTGTCATCATGCTGTCGGCGGTGACCGCCGTACCGAGCGCGAGACCGAGGTCGGCCAGCACGATCGGCAGTCGCTCGTCGAGATCGGCGGCGCCGCTGGCCAGCCAGCGGTCGAGCGCGGTTGAATAGACGTCGGCCGGGTCGAGTCCGTCGGCCCGCGGTTGGGTATCTCCGAGAGCGGATGCCGCGGCATCCATTTCGCGGGTCGCCTCGGCGCAGCCGGTGCGCCGATTGAGGTAGCCGGCGATCGTCTCGCCGGGAACGCGTTCGTGTTCCTGCGGGAGCGCGCCAACAAAGGCATCCGCCGGGCTCAGGGTGATGGTGCCGGCCTGCGGCCGACCGAGCCCGGCCAGCAGGTTCAGCAGGGTGGACTTGCCCGCGCCGTTGGCGCCGACCACGCCGATGACGTCGCCGGGGGCGACGGTGAGGTCGAGCGATTCAAAGAGGGTACGGTGCGCGTAGCCGCCAGCCAGGCCCTTGGCCACGAGTGTTCCGGTCATTACTCCATAGTCTCATTGACCGCAGGTGCTCAGCGCGTCGGGCACGTTGCTAGCGGCAGGTGCACTGCTCGCTGGCCGGAATTCCGGCCATGACCTCGTCGACGTGCTGGCCGCAGCGAGTCCAGCCGATTTTCGAACAGTTTTCGCAGCGAATAGGACTGCACATGGGGTCTCCTCGGGTGTTGATGGGTAGTGGGACTATTGGACGATGGCCAGACCAGTGGATGCTGCGGCGTCGGAGATTCCGTGGGCGTCGGTCAGGCCGGTGAAGCCGAGGACGGTCATGCGGGTGATGGCGGCGGCCGACCGGTTTCCGGAGGCGCAATAGACGACGTAGGCACCGTCCATCGGCAGTGCGGAGATGTCGGCGTCGAAGGTGGTCGACTGCACGTCGACGTTGATTGCGCCGTGGAGGTGACCGGCTGCGTATTCACTCGGGGTGCGCACGTCAACGATGACGGTGCCCGCGGCGAGAGCGATCGGTTCGGCCGATGCCGAACAGGCCGCCAGACCGAGCACGAGCGTTACGGCAACGGCCAGGGCGGCGAGAGTCTTCTTCATGAGCTGCTTTCGATGGGTGGTGCGACTTGAGCCGGACTTGTTTTTACCCTATGGGGTATACTGCACAGATACAAGCTAAGTGACGCGCGCTGCTCGATAGAGTGAACCGCACGTGCACCACACGAACGGCCCGCCGAGGCGCAACCAGGGGCACCAGGGGAACCAGACGATGACACACGACACGACACCCGTCGAACCGACGGCGCTACCGCACGCTCCGGCTGGGCACAGCGCACTTCAGAAGCGCGTCGTGCGGGTGCTCATCGCCGGCCAGATCCTCGGCGGAATCGGCATGGGTGCGACCCTGTCGCTGGGCGCACTGCTGGCCGCCCAACTGTCGGGATCAAGTGCCTGGTCCGGTATGGCCGCCACCATGAGCACCCTCGGCGCGGCGATCGTGGCCGTGCCGCTTGCCCGGCTCGCGCAGGCCCGCGGACGTCGCGTGTCGCTCGCCACCGGCTCCCTCATGGCGGGCGCCGGCGCGGTGCTCGCGATCACCTCGGTGTCCGTCGATGTCTTCCCGCTGTTGCTTCTCGCGCTCATGTTGCTCGGCGCCGGTTCGGCCACCAACCTGCAGGCGCGCTTCGCCGCCACCGACCTCGCCACGACACGTTTTCGGGCCCGCGACCTGTCGGTCGTGGTCTGGTCGACGATGATCGGTGCCGTGCTCGGCCCCAATCTGTTCGGACCGGGCGAAGCGCTCGGCGCCGCCGTCGGGCTTCCGGCCATGACCGGAGCGTTCGCGTTCTCCTTCGCCGCCACTGTCGCCGCCGCCGTCGTCTACGCCCTCGGCCTGCGACCCGACCCCCTGCTCACCGCGCTGGCGGCGCGCACGACGAGCGCGGGCGTCCGTCGGGCCGGTGGCGGCCTGGCCATTTTGCGCGGCAACGCGGCCGCCCGGTATGCGGTGGTGGTCATCGCCCTCAGCCACGCGACCATGGTGGCGCTGATGTCGATGGCGCCGGTGCACCTGCGCGACCACGGCGCGACCCTCACGATCGTGGGGCTGACCATCAGCCTGCACGTGGCCGGGATGTACGCTCTCTCCCCCGTTTTCGGCGCGCTCTCCGACCGGCTGGGGCGCATTCCGGTCATTCTCGGCGGGCAGGCCCTGTTGCTCGTCGCTCTCGTTGTGGCCTGGCTCAGCGACGGATCGCAGGGCACCATGACCGTGAGCCTGATCTTCCTGGGACTGGGCTGGTCGGCATCCGTTGTGGCGGGTTCGGCGCTCGTGTCGGAGGCCGTCGACATTGAGGATCGCTCGTCGCTGCAGGGATTCTCCGACCTGTCCATGAACGCCGCCGGCGCGCTCGGCGGTGCAATTGCCGGGCCGATCCTTGCGCTGGCCGGGTATTCCACCCTCGGCCTGTGCGCGATGGCGCTCGTCGCCGTCGTGGTGGTCTGGTCGATCAAGCGGATGCGGCCAGCCGCGACTACGAGTCGGTGACCGTGATGCCGAAGCTTTTGAGCTTGCGGTAGAGGGACGACCGGGCGATTCCCAGGGACTCGGCGGCGCGCATCCGGTTGCCATCGGCTTTGTGCAGGGCGCCGACGATCAGGTCGCGCTCCCCAGCTTCGATCGCCGACAACAGCCGGGGTGCGCCGCCGTGGCAGTAGGCGGGCAGGTCTTCGGCCTGGATAGCACCGACCGGGCGGGTGAGCAGGGCCGTGTCGAGGGCTTCTTCGAGCTGACGGATGTTGCCCGGCCAGGGATAGCGTGAAATCACCCGCATCGCTCCAGCACTCACGGTGGCGGGGCGCAATCCGGCCCGGCGCGCGAGCACCCGGGTGACGATCTCGGGCAAATCGTCGATGCGGTGCCGGAGCGGCGCCACCGTGACCGACGTTTCGAAATGGTGCAGCAGGGTCGTGTACGGGAGTGCAGCGGCGAGGTCGGCTTGCAGGTCGGGTTGGGACACGGTGACGGCGACGCCTCGGGAGTAGGCAGTCGCCTGCCGGGTGACCAGAAACGTGTCGAGTTCCGCAGCGACTGCCGCGTTCAATCGATCGAAATTGCGAAAGATGTAGAGCATCGGCCGGGTAACGGCCAGGTCGGTTTCGATGACCGGGTGCAGGCCGTGCTCGTTGAGCTCCTCAGCGCTGAACACGACACTTCGGCCCAGCGGGGCGATCTGGCCGTAGAGTTCGGCGAGCAGCGACACCTTGCCGCCGCCGGCCTCCCCCAACACGAGCAGGGGTGTCCCGGCGGTGAGCGCGGTCACGACACTGCTCGCGGCCCGTTTGCCGAGCAGTGATGACACATCGTGGAGAACCGCCGACGACTCGGCGTTGTCCCCCGACATCGGTTCCTGCACCCGCTGCCCGCGCAGCGGAGGCAGCGTGAGCCTGGGCGCGGGTGCCGGCTCGGAGACGATGTCGACGACCACGACGATGCCCGCGACGTCCGGGCCCACCACGACGCGCTTGCCCCGAATCTGCACGACCTTGCCCGACGACAATTCGATCTGATCGACCGGCTGCCCCGGGGCGATCATCAGGTAGCGGGCGTGTTCGTGGATGGTCCATTGTTCAGCGGGGGCGAACAAACTTTGCGCCACCGCGTTTCCCATCACCACGGTGCCGCCGATCGCCATGACGGCGCCGCGTGTGCGGGCATCCACTCGCACGTACGCCTCGAACAGCGCCTGCTGCCGCTGGCTGCGATCGACGAGCAGGTTGCGCTCGATTTCATGGGCAGCCGAGCGCACCAGTGAATGCATGAGCGGGCTGGCGTCTTCACTCAGGCAGCTGATATCGAGCACCCCCTCCACCCGACCGGTGAGCGGGTCACGAATGGGGCTGCCGGCGCACGCGAACGGCTGCAGGTGCTCCAGAAAATGTTCCGGGCCCACGATGTAGAGCGGCTGGCCCGACTCAAGTACGGTGCCGATGCCGTTGGTACCCACGCTGGCCTCGGCATAGTTGAACCCCGGCGCGAGCGACACCTCGTCGAGCAGGGTTCCGATGGTCTTGTCGGTTTCGGAGCGGCTCAGAATTCTCGCTTTGTAGTCGGTCAGCACGATCGACAGCGGCATCTGGGCCATCTCATCGCTCAGCCGGGCGATGACCGGCTCGGAGCAGCGCATCAGTCGACCCGTGAGGTCCAGATCGCTGTGAAACACCGCCTGCGACGACACGGCGTCGACGCCGGCCGAGAACGACCGCTGCCAGGAAGCCGCCACCAGACCGGGAACGGATTGGGTCTCGGCGTGGCCGAACCGCAGAAAATCGGCGCGAGCAGCGGCAATCTTGATTCGCCGCTCGGCGACTCTATGCATATCGACTCCCTTGTGGACTCTGCAAGCATGCCCTCTGCGACCCCGAGAGCGCTAGCCGTTCAGTGTCCCAATGTGGGACACGCCACGTTTCAGCTGCGGGGTCATTCTTGCTGGAGTGACTCCCCAGGGAGCATCGGTCACTCACAACTGCATCGCAAAGGAGCGCTCATGGAACGATTGATCAACATCGACAACGGTGGAACTCTCACCGACATTGTCGTCGCCAGTGGCACGGATTTCACGTTCACCAAGACCCTCACCACCCCGGTCGACCTGTCGCAGTGCCTGTTCGACGCGATGACCAAGGCGTCGGTTCAGCTGTTCGGCGAGGCCAATCTGGCCGACCTGCTGCACTCGACCCAGCACATCCGCTATTCGTCGACGCAGGGCACCAATGCGCTCGTGCAGCGCAGGGGCCCCAAGATCGGGTTGATCACCGATGATTCCGCTCTGCCGAACGCGCTCGGCACGTCGGAAGAGACGGCGGGGCTGTTTCGGGATCTGATCGGCGCCCGCGTCGGAATCGTCTCCGCCGCCGGCACTCCGGAGGAACTCGCCCAGCAGCTCGTCGCCGAGATCAACCGGCTGACCACCGCCGGGGCCGAGCGGCTCGTCGTCGCGGGCCTCAGTGCCGAACGGGAGCACCTGTTCAAGCGCACCATGCTCAAGAACTTTCCCCGGCACCTGCTCGGTTCGGTACCAATTCTGTTCTCCCGCGAATTCGCCACTGATACCTCCCGCCAGCGCCAGGTTTGGTCGGGCATTCTCAACTCGTTTCTGCACCCCACGGTGGAGCGTTTTCTGTACAGCGCCGAGCACCGACTGCGTGCCTTCAAGGTGAAGAATCCGCTGCTGATCTACCGCAACGACGGTGCCTCGTCTCGCGTAGCCAAGTCGGTCGCGCTCAAGACCTACTCTTCCGGACCGCGCGGCGGGCTCGAGGGTACGCGGGCCCTCGCCGAGGCCTACGGGCTAGACAACGTGCTTATGATCGATGTCGGCGGGACCACAACGGATGTCGGCGCCGTTGCGAATCGGGCGATCGCCGTCGACCGGCGCGGTTCTATCCAGGGCGTCGACATATCCTACGAGATGAGCGATGTACGCTCAACCGGCGTCGGCGGCAGCTCGATCATCGCCGTGCACGACGGGGAGATCACCGTCGGGCCGGAGAGCGTCGGCGCGGCCCCCGGACCGGCCTGCTTCGGCTTCGGCGGTACCACAGCCACGATCACCGACGTCAATCTGCTGCTCGGTGTGCTCGACCCGGCCACCTATCTGAACGGCGAGATGGCCCTCGACGCCGACCGGTCCCGTTCAGTCATCGCCAAGACCGTCGCCGACCCGCTCGGAATCACCCTCGAGCAGGCGCTGATTCGCATGGAGGCCAGCTACTCCAGCCACCTGGCACGAGCCTTCGCCGACTTGGTCAGCCCGACCGGCGAGACGACGGTCGCCGCGTTCGGCGGCGGCGGGCCGATGAACGCCTGCGCCGCAGCCCGCATCGCCGGCGTGCGCAAGGTGCTCGTGCCGCGGCTCGCCGCGGTGTTCTCCGCTTACGGCATCAGCTTCTCCGACATCGCACAGTCCTATGAGACCAGTGTCACCGGTTTCTCGCCCGCCGAGATCGCGTCTGTGCGCACGTCAATGCAAGCGGATGCGGGCAAAGACATGTTCCAGGAAGGGCATGACCTGAGCGAGTGCGAACTCGACTGGTCGACGATCGTCGAAGACAGCGAGGAGATCCTCTCGCTCAAGGCGACGTTCCGGCTGCCGCACCCGACTATCGCGAACGGGGTTCCCGCCGCGGCGAGCGCCGCGGTCGCTGCCGGAACCCGGCAGGTGCGCGGGACCCCCACGCAGATCGACACCGTGGCCGTCTACCAACTCGACGACCAGAAGCCGGGCGCCACCGCGGCCGGACCGGCCATCGTCGAGGGGCCGTTCTTCACCGCACGCGTGCCGCTCGGCTGGACGCTCACCGTCTCCACGGCCGGCGACCTGCAACTCACCGACACGCTCTAACCCACTCGTGTTTCCCAAGGAAGGTACAAACACAATGCGCGTTCCCATGACCGAATACCTGCTCATCGACCTGGATACGGAGCGCTGGATCTGCCGCGTCTGCGCCCACGACTTCGGCGACGCCCGCGGTAACTACAAGGAAGGCACCCTGGTCTACGACCGGGACCCCCGGGAGATTCACCCCCCGGTGATCGACCCGGAAAAGTACGAATTTACGTTCTCCCCCGACCCCACGTTCTGCCGCATCCTGGAGTTTTACTGCCCCACCTGCGGCACCCAGATCGAGGCGGAATACCTGCCGCCGGGGCATCCGCCCACCGTCGACATGCTCTGGGACATCGACTCCCTGCGCGAAAAGTGGGAGGCCCACGGCGGCAACCCCGAAGAAGTCGTCAACTATGGTCCCGGGGAAAACGCCGAGACCGACCTCAGCGCCCGGTTCGATTCAGTGTCCGCACATTCCCACTCCCACAACACCGAAGGGCACTGACCGTGAAACGCATATCTGTAGACATCGGCGGCACGTTCAGCGACTGCTTCTTCGTCTGGGACGACGTGTACATCGAGTCGAAGGCGCTGACCACCCACCACAACCTCGCCCTCGGCTTCAATGAAGCCCTCGACCGGGCCTGCGAACGTGCCGGCATCAGCCGCGAAACCGCGCTCAAAGAGGTCGACTCGGTACGTTACGCCACCACCCTCGGCACCAACGCCCTGATCGAGGGTAAGGGTCCGCGGGTTGCCGCCATCGTCACCCACGGTTTCGAGGACACCATCCCGCTCTCCCGTGGCCGTGGTTACGGCGAAGGACTCGACGGGGTCAAGCAGGGCGATATGCCCGATGCCCAACGGCCGGACCCGCTCGTGCCGCGCCGTCTCATCCGCTCGGTTAAAGAACGCATCGACTCGGTCGGCGAGGTGCTCGTGCCGCTGATGTACGACGACGTGCGCACCCAGGTACGCGAACTCGTCGACAACGGTGCGGAGGCCATCGTCATTGCGCTGACCAACGCCACCGAGAATTCAGCGCACGAGGATCGCATTCTCGAGATTATTCTCGACGAGTACCCCACACACGAGCTCGGGTCGATTCCGGTGCTGCTGAGCAGCCAGGTCTCCGGCCGCAAGGGCGAATACGTGCGGGCTATGGCCACCGTCGTCGACGCTTTTTTGCACCAGACCATGTTTCACGCGCTGAATCAGCTCTCCAACAACCTGCGTGAGTCGGGCTACGAGAAGCCGATGCTCGTCATCCACAACTCGGGCGGCATGGCGCAGCCCAATTCAACGGATGCCCTGCAAACGATTCACTCCGGACCGATCGCCGGTGTCGGCGCGGCCCAACACCTATCAGAGTCGACCGGGCTCGGCGACGTCGTGTCGATGGACATGGGTGGCACCTCGTTCGACATCGGACTGGTACCGGAGGGCGGGGTACGGCACTACGACTTCCAGCCCACCATCGGGCGCTGGATGGTCTCGGCGCCGATGATCCACCTCAACACCCTCGGTGCCGGCGGCGGCTCGATCGCGGCCTACAACCGCATCCACCACGCCATTCAGATCGGGCCGGAGTCGGCCGGAAGCGACCCGGGCCCGGCCTGCTACGACCGCGGCGGGCTTCGCCCCACGGTCACCGACGCCGACCTCGTGCTCGGTTACCTCGACCCGGACAATTACGCCAACGGGCACATCAAGCTCAACAAGAAGCGGTCGATCTACGTGATCGACGAGACGCTCAGCGACGAGCTCGACCTGGACGCGGTCGAAGTGGCCAAGGTCATCAAGAAGACCGTCGACGAGCAGATGGCGATCGGAATAGAAAAGGAGCTGCGTTCGCGTGGAGGCCTGATCGAGGACTACACGATGCTCGCCTATGGCGGCAACGGCCCGCTGCACGCCTGTGGCATCGCGGCGAGCGCCGGCATCAGCCGCATCCTGTTTCCGCCGTTCGCGTCGGTGTTCTCGGCGCTCGGCGCCGGCAATATGCGACCGCTGCACATTCACGAGCGCAGCGCCTACGTCGTACTCTACGAAGCGATCAAGCGCAGCCTGTACAACCAGTACGACGCGCTCAACGGCTACATCGAGGAGCTCGAAGTTAAGGGCGCCGAAGACCTCGTGCGCCAGGGCTACGACCGGGCCGACGTGCGCTACCGCCTCGAAATGGACATGCGCTACGGCAACCAGCTCGTCACCACCGCCGTCGCGTTCGATATCAACCGGGTCAACGGGGTCGCGGATGTGCTGCACCTGATCAAGACGTTCTCCGAGATCTTCGGTGAGCGTTATGGCGAGGGAACCCAAGCACCGGAGGCAGGCATCCGGGTGCAGACCATTCGGGTCGCATCGTTCATCGAGGGCGAGGTGATTCAGTTCGAGTCGATCAAGATCGGCGGCGAGAAGACCAGGCCGGCCCCGGTCTCGCACCGGTCGGTGCACTTCACGAGCATCGACGGTGCGGTGGACACCCCCGTCTACGACGCCGAGGCGCTCAGACACGAGTACGTGATTCACGGACCGGCGATCGTCACGACCGAGAACACCACGTACCTGGTCGAGCCCGGCTGGCGCCTGGAGCCGACCGTGCAGGGGGCGGTATGGCTGCTGAGCGACTGACCACTTATTTTGTAGCGAACGCAAGCAAAGGAGCTTGAACATCATGACACTGACAACCGACCAGTTTGTACCCACCAGCGGAAACGACGACGACGCAGCCCAGCTGCTGACCGACCAGGAACAGCAGTGGGTCGACAAATTCATGGACGAGACCACCCTCTTTCTCGGACCAGACCCGGCCATCATGCGCCACCACGAGATCATGCCCCGCACCGCGTACGAGGAGGAGTGCATCGCGAACGGGATCAACCCGCTCGAGATCGACCGCATCCGCAAGCGCCTGGCTGGCGCCCTCGATGAGGCATTCGAGATGTGCGAGAGCATGGGCGCAGCGCCCGGCGCCAAGTGGGCCGACCTGTCCTGCGCTGTCTACACCGCAGAAGGCGACGTGACGTACCTCTCCAACCGCGGTGTGATCGCGTTCTCGGCGGTGCTGCACCACCCCATCCGCTACATCATGAAGAACTGGAAGGACGAGCCCACCGTCGGCATCAACGAGGGTGACGGCTTCTTCCACAACGACTCCCGCTTCGGCATGGTGCATAACACCGACCAGTCGATGCTGGTGCCGGTGATTCGTGGCGGCATCATCATCGCCTGGGTGGGAGCCACCATTCACGAGGGCGAGAACGGTGCCTGCGAGCCGGGCGGCATGCCGTCGGGCTCCGAGACGCCGTTCGACGACGGTCTGCGGGCCTCGCCGATCAAGATCGTGGAGAAGGGCCACCTGCGCCGCGACCTTCTGACGTTCCTGCAGCACTCCACCCGCGACCCGAAGCTCATGCTCGCCGACATCAAGGTGAAGATGGGCGCCGTCAAGCGCATCATGGACACCGTCGACCGCCTGATCGACGAAGTCGGGCAGGAAACCTTCGTCGCCTCCCTGCGCGTCACCGTTGAGGACGTCGAGACCGAGGTGCGCCGCCGCATCGGCGAACTCCCTGACGGCACGGTCACGTTCAATCAGTTCGTCGACTCGACGCTGAAGGAAAACATCCTGATCAAGTTCGCCTGCAAGATCACTATCAAGGGCGAACGCATGATCGTGGACCTCACCGGCACCGGCCCGGAGATTCTCAACCGAGCCATCAACTCGCCGCTCGCCTCGACGAAGTCGTTCATGGCGCAGGCCATCCTGTCGTACTGGTGGCCCGACCTGCCCCGCTCGACCGGGGCGCTGTCACCGATCGAGGTCATCACCGAGGAACACAGCTGGGCGGATGCCGGTTACGACGCCCCGGTAGGCCAGTCACTGCAGGCATCCTTCCGCGGTTTCTCGGCCCTGCAAACCGCGTTTGCCAAGATGCAGTTCTCCTCACCGCAGAAGTACTCCAACGTGGTCGCCCCCTGGTTCAACCAGATCAACGACTTTCTCTGGGGTGGCACCACGCAAAACGGCGAGCAGGTCGGCAACCTGTGCGCTGACCTCAACGGCATGGGCGGCGGCGCGAAGGCCTTCCGCGATGGCGAAGATGCCGTGGCTCCGCTGTTCTGCGCGATGGCCGACATCGGCGAGCAGGAAGTCATGGAAGAGGAAGTTCCCTTCCTGCAGCTCGTGAGCAAGCGTCTGGTGCGCGACAACCAGGGCTTCGGCAAGTTTCGCGGTGGCATGGGCTACGAGATGATCGTCGCCTCCCGCGGCACACCGAGCTGGGGTTTCATGACCGTGACGAGCGGGTCGAAGTTCTCCTCCGTACCCGGCATGTTCGGGGGCTACGGCTGCCCGGTGTATCCGCTCGCGATGGTGAAGAACGTCAACATCTACGACATCATCCAGAAGGACCCCTCACAGTTCAACCTGTCGATAGAACGGGTGATGAACGAGCAGCCGTTCGAGGGCGGCGACTACCAGTCCGCTCACATGGGACTGCAGTTCGACGTGGCGAAGGAGGGCGAGCTCTACATGATCGCCCAGGGAGCAGGTGGCGGTTACGGCGATGTGCTCGAGCGCGATCCTGAGCTCGTGGTCACCGACCTCGAACTCGACCGGATCAGCGCCCAGACTGCATCGACGATGTACGGCGTGGTCTGGGAACCGGAAACCTATGTGGTGCACGAGCAGGCCACGGTCGAACTGCGGGCCAAGATGCGACAGGACCGCATCAACCGCGGCACCCCCTATAAGGAATTCATCCAGGACTTCGTGAAGGAGGAGCCGCCGGCCGACCTGCTGTACTTCGGCTCCTGGGGCCAGGACGACGACGAAAACCTCATCGCCACCCACTGGGGCGGACTCGAGCCGGAGCGCGTTAAGGGCAAGCTCGAGGAGCTGCCGCTCATCATGGTTCCGGACCGTCGGGTGCTGAAGATCAGCAAGCTCGAGGCACGCGTGCGCGAACTCGAGCAGAAATACGGTGAGGTCATCGAGCACAAGTCCTGATTCTCAACCCTTGACTGGTGCTGCGGGGCCGTCTCCTTACGACCCCGCAGCCCGGGTCGAACGTGAACGATTGATTGATGGGAGACACCGTGACACTTTCACTGACTGAGCTGCTCGCCGAGCCCGTGTCCGGCCGCCGCCGGGCGGTCGTCCTAGACAGCCATGACTACGCCCAATCCGTTTTTCTGCAGGGCAAACCCGTGCCGTGGCAGGAGCCAATGGCCTACGCGAACTTCTTCGGCCAGGTTCAGGGTGTGCTGGGGTCTGACCTCGCGCTGCTCAGCCTCGACCGGTTCTACGCGCAGCGCGTCGCCGTCGACCCGGCACTGCAGGCGGCGATGAGTGCTAAGTCCCGCACCGGCTACGCCCTGCGCACCCTGCTCGGTGACGCCGAGACGACACAGTTCGTCATCGAGTTGGCCACGATCTTCAGCCAGACCCAGCGGGTACCTGTGGTTCTGCAGATTCCATCGCCGATGCGGTGGCTGGCGCGCACGCATCCGCTTTCTGGATCGGCGGACGTGTCCGGGCTCGACGCCGACCATGCCGAAAACGCGTCAATGTATGTCGCTGACTGGCTGCGCGGATTCGCCGCCCTGCCGTTGATGGCGGTGCTGCTGGACGATCGTGGCCCCGCTCTCGAGCCGGTGCCGCTGTCGACCTATTCGCCGATTGCGAACGTGACCGACCACTATCGGTGGGCGCTCGGCCAGCGGCACGAAGACCGGGTCGAGCTGCACGGCAGCCCACTGAGCGGGGCGGTGATCGCCGCGGATTTCTGGGCGACCGACACTGCCGTACTGCCGGACGGCGATTTTCTGATCGGTGAGGTGCCGCGCCAGGCGGTTCCCGAGCGGGTCTTGAGCCGCATCTCGGCACTGGTCTGAAACGGATGCCGCCGGTCGCGAATGACGCGGCCGGCGGCGTCCGTCGTGCTGGATTCAGGCGGAACGCCGCCGGCCCGCGGCCGCTTCCCGCTCCAGCGGGGTGGCCATCGCCAGCGGAATGTTCAGAAAGTCGACGACCGGTTGGAACGCCCGAAACCGTTCAATGACGAGGTCGGTGAAATTCTCATGGAGCGCGACGTCGCCGGGTAGGTGGCCGACCAGGGCCCAGCTGCGATTGAGCAGCAGGTCGCCTGCCGGATGCTCCACCGGAAAGCCCCGCGGCGGGCGGATAAGCTTGTTGCCACCAAACGGTTGCGCCAGTGCTTCGAGCGCTGGCGCAGCGAGCAGCGAGCGCAGCTCGACGTGATGATCGAGCACGTAGTCGCGAATCGCCCGAAGTTGCGGCGGCTGCGGACTATAGGCACCGCCGGCCATCATGACGCCGTGCACGCCGACCTGCAGAAAGTATCCCGCTCCCCCTGCCTTCTCAAGTCCACGGGGTGGCCAGTGGGCGGCCAGGTGCGTCTTGTACGGCGACTTGTCATTCGAGAATCGCACGTCACGATAGATGCGCATCATGGCCTTGTTCGGCGGGCGCACGCACTCAGCGGCGAAGTCGCCCAATGATACGTTGATTCGCTCGATGACCGCGAGCATCCGCTCTTTCAACTCCTGCTCGTAGATCGGCTTGTGCTCCTGGAACCACTCGCGCTCGTTGCGATGCTCGAGTTCGTCGAGAAAGTCGAATGTCTGTTCGCTGAAGTGAGGGCCCACCACGCGAGACTACGCCTTTGCGGCTGCCTTGGCTGCGCGCTTGGTCTCGCGTACGCGGGTGAGCGATTCTGGGTCGACGATGTCGGCCACCGATCGGAACGATCCGTCCTCGCCATAGGGAGCGGATGCCTCGCGCCAGCCGGCCGCGTCGATCCCGAGTCGCTTGCCGAGAAGCGCGAGGAAGATTTTCGCCTTCTGCTCGCCAAACCCGGGCAGCGCCTTCAGCCGGCGCAGGATCGCCTTTCCGTCGGGGTTGTCCTCGGTCCAGATTGAGGCCGTATCGCCGTTCCAGGTGCTGACGATGGCCCCGGCCACCGACTGGGTGCGTGCCGCCATCGAGCCCGGGTAGCGGTGCACGGCCGGCGAGGTACGGAACACTTCGGCGAAGGCATCGGTATCGAAGTCGGCGATCGCCTTGGGTTCGATGCTGCCGATCCGCTCGCGGATCTTGGCCGGACCGGCAAAGGCCGTTTCCATGGAAACCTGCTGGTCGAGCAGCATTCCGATCAGCAGGGCGAACGGATTCTCGCTGAGGAGGGCGTCGGCGGAGTCATCGCCGGTGATGTGCAACGTCGTCATGGGCACCAGTCTGCCACCGACCCCGGGTTGCGGCTGACCCCTAGTCGACTCAGTACGGAACAGAGCTAATAGCGCCGACGCCGACTCAATGCCCGCCGGAGCACCGTGCTCGCGCCCGTCGCCCACAAGGCCCACAACACCAGGAGCGGCTGGAAGAGCAGGCGGAGGAAGCGGCTTTGGTCGGTATCGAGGCCGAACGCGTCAGTTTTCGTCACGTACTGCGAAATGTTTCCGGGAAAGATGGCAATGAAAAAGGCCGCGACGACAAATCCCACCAGCACGCGCTGCTTCGACGCGACCAAGAGCGCCACGCCGAGGGTGATCTCCACCACGCCGGAGCCGAGCACGACCAAGTCGTCGTTGAGTGGTACCCAGTCCGGAACCTGCGCCTGGAATTCCTCCCGAGCGACCGTGAGGTGGGTCGTGCCGGCACCGGCGAGTGCCAACCCCAACGCAATCCGGGCCACCGCGCGTGGGGCCGAGCGAGTGACGGACGTGCGAGTACCGGACGTGCGGGGTCTCGGCGTGGCATTCTCAGTCATCCCAGAACGCTAGCACTCGGCTCGATCGGCTGGCACAATGCAGTCGGCCGTGCTACTCCCTGCCGTCCTCAAGAGGGATGAGCATGGTTCGGAACGGACCGGCACCAGCGTGGAGATCCCAGATGCGATCGGCGACACCGTCGATGCCGTTATCAAGCTGAAGCTGTGGAATGCCGCCGGGAATCACAAGCTGATTGACCCGGATACCCTCACCCTCGAGGGCGTCGTGGAGCATCTCGCCGTAGGCACTCTCGGACGGAAATGCGACCGACGTGCCGGCGAAACCGGCCCGGGCCTTGACGGAGGTTCCGCCGTTGATCATGATGATGCTGCCGCTTCCGGCCTGCCGCATCGTGGGGAGCACCGCACGCACCGCGTGGATGAGTCCCAGGGCAGAAAACTGCAGAGCCTCCAGCGCCAACTCCGGAGTCAGATCGAGCACCGGCTTCAGATATGCACGTGACGGAAGCGGGCTGTACTGCAAGGCCGTAATTGGCCCAAGTTCGTCGGCGGCCCGCGTCAGAGCAGCTTCGAGCGAAACCGGCGTGAGCACATCCGCAGCGTAAGCACCCGCGGTGAAGCCGGCAGCGGTGAGCTCGGCTGCCATACCGTCCAACTTCGCCTGGTTTCTGGATATCAGGGCAATGGCGAAGCCTTCGCGCCCGAATTTTCGCGCAACTGCCGCGCCGAGTCCTGGTCCGGCTCCAATGATGGCGATGACGGGCACGGTGCTCTCCTTCGATTTATGCTGCGATGACTTTCGCGAGAAGGCTCGAGCCTAAACGTTGAACCTGAACTCCACCACGTTCCGAAGTCGAATCACCGGTTCCGCGAGCGTGAAATGCGTTCCAGCTCGCACACGGTTTGGTCGAGCCCCGTCGTGTTGTCTCGCACGGGGGCATCCTGTCGGGTGGCTCGGGGTCCACCCACTCGTCAAAATCATCGGAGGCAACGGATTCATGCGCCCGCGACCAGAGCCGCGTGGCGGGCTCATAGGTGTTCATGATCATTTCGCAATCGCAACAACACGCTCCCATCGCTGAGAGCCGCGCAAGAAGTTCCCTGGCGCGACATTCGCCGGCCGCGGGAGTCATGAGCGTCGAGGCGGCATCGTGAAGGATCAGCTCTGCCCGTTCGGTGATCGATATGCGTTCCATGTGGACACCCTGTCACGCACCTCAGACATCGGAATTCGACCACGTTCCGACGGTGAAAAATACTCGTCGTTGAACAGCCGCCCCAGCTGGTCGAAGTCTCGCGCCCCCCAACGCATCGTGCGCGACTACCTCGATCGAGGGATCTGTCACGCGACCTTCAGCGGTGTGATCGATGCAACTTTGTCCCGCAGCGCCCGGCGCTCGCGACGCAGCTCATAGTTGGACTGCAGGTTCATCCAGAACTCTTCCGAAGTTCCGAAGTACCGCGCCAGGCGGATCGCCGTGTCGGCCGTGATGCCCCGCTTGCCGTGAACGATCTCATTGATCCGGCGCGGCGGCACCCCAATGCTGACCGCGAGCTTGTTCTGCGTGATCCCGAATCCAGCGATGAAGTCCTCCATCAGGATCTCTCCCGGATGGATCGGCTCGATCAGGTCATCCTCAGTGGTAGTCGACGAGTTCGACATTGTCCGCTCCTCCTTCTCTCCAGACGAAGCAGATGCGCCACTGGGCGTTCACCCGGATGCTGTACTGACCTCGACGGTCACCGACCAGCCGCTCCAAACGATTCCCCGGAGGGATCCGAAGATCCTCGATATCCTTGGCCGCATTGACTAACTCGAGTTTCCGCAGGGTCGCGCGCTGGACGGTCCGGTCGACACCCTTGACGTACTGCTCGTGCCAGATCTTTCCAGTGTCCTTGTTGCCGAACGACCTGATCACACGACAAGTGTATGACGCAGCGCGTTAATAACGCTAGACGTTGAACCGGAACTCCACGACGTCGCCGTCCTGCATGACGTATTCCTTGCCCTCGATACGGGCCTTGCCCTTGGAACGGGCCTCGGCGATCGAACCGGCAGCCATGAGGTCTTCGAAGGAGAAGATCTCGGCCTTGATGAAGCCCTTCTGGAAGTCGGTGTGGATGACTCCGGCGGCCTGCGGCGCAGTCCAGCCCTTGTGAATGGTCCAGGCGCGGCATTCTTTCGGACCGGCCGTGAGGTAGGTCTGCAAGCCGAGGGTGTCGAAGCCGATGCGGGCGAGCTGGTCGAGACCGCTCTCGGCCTGGCCGGTCGAGGCGAGCATTTCAGCGGCATCCTCGGCGTCGAGTTCGCTCAGTTCACTCTCGAGCTTGGCGTCGAGGAACACGGCGTTAGCCGGAGCAACGAGCGCGGCTAAGGCGCCGAGTTTGGCCTGGTCCTGCAGAACGGCCTCGTCCACGTTGAAGACGTAGATGAACGGCTTCGCGGTCAGCAGACCGAGTTCGCGAATCGGCTCGATGTCGAGCGTCGCCGCGGACAGCGGCTGGCCACCGTCGAGAATGGCCTGCGCCTTGATCGCGGTCTCAAGCACGAGCGGCGGCAGCTTCCGCCCCTTGACCTCTTTCTCGAAACGCAGCACGGCCTTCTCCAGGGTCTGCAGGTCAGCGAGGATCAGCTCGGTGTTGATCGTCTCCATGTCGCCGGCCGGGTTGACCTTGCCGTCGACGTGCACCACGTCGGGGTCGGCGAATCCGCGAATGACCTGGGCGATGGCGTCCGCTTCGCGAATGTTGGCGAGGAACTTGTTGCCGAGCCCCTCCCCCTCGCTCGCGCCACGCACGATGCCGGCGATGTCGACGAACGACACCGGCGCCGGCAGCAGGGTTTTGCTGCCATAGATGGTCGCCAGGTCGGCCAGGCGCGAATCGGGAAGGTTCACGATTCCAACGTTGGGCTCGATCGTGGCGAACGGGTAGTTCGCGGCGAGCACGTTGTTCTTGGTCAGGGCGTTGAACAGGGTGGACTTGCCCACATTGGGGAGTCCGACGATTGCAATTGTAAGAGCCACGAGAGACCAGTCTACCGGCCACGTCTGCGCGGGCTCTGTCGGTGGCCCGTGAGACCATAAGGCGTGCTGAATTTCACCGCGATCGATTTCGAAACCGCCAACTCCTCAGGCGCCTCCGCGTGCTCAGTAGGGATGGTGAAAGTGCGTGACGGCGTGGTCGTCGATTCGGCCTACTGGCTCATTGCACCGCCGCCCGGCCACGACGAGTTCTCCGAGTGGAACACGCGCATCCACGGCATCACCACAGCGGACGTCGTGGGTGCTGCCAGCTGGCCCGACCAGCTTCCGCAGTTGGTCGCCTTCGTCGGCGACGACTATCTCGTGGCCCACAACGCCGGTTTCGACTTGGGCGTGGTCAAGACGGCATCGCTCGTGACCGGCCAGCCGGTTCCCGATTTTCGCTATGTCTGCAGCCTGCAGGTAGCCCGGCGCACCTATCACCTGGAGTCGTACCGTCTGCCGGTCGCGGCCATGGCGGCCGGCTTCGAGGACTTCTCGCACCACAACGCGCTGGCCGACGCCGAGGCGTGTGCGGCCATCATGATCCACGCGGCGGGGCGTCACGAGGTCGACACGATCGAGCAACTGGCCCACGTGACCCGGGTGAAGGTCGGCGTGATCGGGCCGGTGGCCACGCAGGAGCACGCCTCGACGCACGGTCCGATGGCGCTCAGCTAAGTAGATTCTGCGCAGCGTTTCTCCCGGTCCGAGTGTCATCCGGCGATGTCGGTGGTCGCTGGCAGACTTAAAGCATGGATCCACTGCTGAGTTTGATCGTCGGTCTCGTCGTCGGTGCCGCGCTGGGCGCCCTGTTGGCCATGGTGCTGCTGCAACGCAAACGCTCGGGTATCCCCGGCGTTGAAACCGCCGACCCCGCCGTGCTCGAAGCCCATCATCAGGTAGACCTCGCCGAAGCACGAGCGAGCGAGGCCACGGTTCGCGCGGCCCTGCAGAGTGAGCTGTCGGCCGCTCTCGCCACCGTCGACGGACTCTCGGCGCAGATCGAGCACGACCGGGCCAGTGCGCGCGAAACCGTCGAACGGCAGCGCTCCGACCAACTGCTGCAGTCCGAGCGGGAGAAGCGCGAACACCTCGTGTTGGAGGCCCTCAGCCCCGTGCGTGAGACGCTGCGCACGATGCAGGAGAAAGTCACCGAACTCGAGACGCAGCGCAGCGAACAGTACGGCTCCCTCTCTGAACAGCTCAAGCAGGCGCAAATCTCGGATCAGCAATTGCGGGTGACCACCGAGTCGCTTGCGAGCGCCCTGCGTTCCAACAGCACCCGCGGTGTCTGGGGCGAGACCCAGCTGCGGCGCGTCGTGGAGGCCGCCGGTCTGGCCCAGTACGTCGACTTCAATACGCAGACCAACATCACAACGGATGCCGGCCTTGGCCGACCCGACATGGTCGTGCGGCTGCCCGGCAATAAGTCGATCGCGATCGATGCCAAGGTTCCGCTCGAGCACTACATCGAGGCCAGCACCATTCCCTATACGGCCACCGGCGAAGAGGGTGCCCGACGCAAGCTACTGATCGACAAGCACGTGAAGGCCGTGCGCGCTCACATTGACGCGTTGGCCAAGAAGACCTACTGGGAAGGCTTCGATGCCAGCCCCGAGTTCGTGATCGCCTTCATTCCGAGCGAATCCCTGCTCTCCGCTGCGCTCGAAGCCGACCCGTCGATTCTCGACTATTCGTTCAGCAAACGGGTAGCCCTGGCGTCACCGGTGAACCTGTGGGCGGTGCTGAAGACGGTAGCTTTCACCTGGCAGCAGCAGGCCGTCACCGATGAGGCGCAGAAACTCTTCGATCTCGGCAACGCCCTGTACCAACGGCTCGGTGCGCTCAGCGGCCACGCGGAGTCGTTGCGAAAGGCGCTGGAGCGCACGGTGGACAGCTACAACAAATTCGCCAACTCACTCGAATCCCGGGTTCTTGTCACCGCGCGGCAGTTTCCGGGAATCGACCAGACCAAGATCGGGCTGCTCACCGAACCGGCAATCATTCACGATTCGCCGCGCAAGCTGACCGCACCCGAGCTGGAGGCGCCGGCGTCCGAATCCGACGAACTTGACCTGCCCGTTCAACTGGACGGCGTTCAACTGGACGGCGTTCAACTGGACGGCGTTCAACTGGACGGCGTTCAACTGGACGGCGCTGAATTGAATGAGGCCAGACACAGCGTGATCGACCGGCGTCTCGCTGATGCCGACGAATCGGATTCCGAGGTACACGTTTAAGTCAGCGACAGAGGATGCGAACGAAGAAACTGCACGCCTCGAGTCTGAACGAACAGACCCGAGGCATGCAGTTTGGGTTACGAGCCCGTTTTGCTTGCGAGCCCGTTTCGTTTACAGGCCCGAGCCGGTCGACGTGACTATAGCCACTTCTCGGCGAGGTGCTCGGCGATGACTCGACGGGCCGTGCCCGAACGCGAGCGCAGCACGATGCTTTCGGTGCGGATCATCGGGCCCTTGCGACGCACGCCGTCGACGAGTCCGCCGTCGGTCACGCCGGTCGCCACGAAGAACGTGTTGTCGCCGCTGACCATGTCGTCGATCTCGAGCAGCTTGTCGATGTCGAGACCGGCCGCAACGCCACGGGCACGCTCAGCGTCGTCCTTCGGAGCCAGGCGTCCCTGCATGTAGCCGCCGAGCGCCTTGAGCGCGCAGGCCGTGGTGATGCCTTCCGGGCTTCCGCCGATGCCGACGCACATGTCGATGCGGGTCTCGTAGCGGGCAGCGTTGATACCGCCGGCCACGTCGCCGTCGAGCATAAGGCGGGTTCCGGCACCGGCGCTGCGAATCGCGTCGATCAGGCCGGCGTGGCGGGGGCGGTCGAGAACGGCAACCGTCAGCTCCCCGACTGGCTTCTTCAATGCCTTGGCAAGCTCACGCAGGTTGTCGGCGATCGACTGGTCGAGGCTGACGACGCCGCGACCGGCTGCACCGGTGACGATCTTGTCCATGTAAAAGATCGACGAGGCGTCCAGCATGGTGCCGCGGTCCGACACGGCGATGACCGAGACGGCGTTCTGGCGGCCCGCTGCGGTCAGGCTCGTTCCGTCGATGGGGTCCACGGCGATGTCGCAAGCGGGGCCACGGCCGTTGCCGACGTGCTCACCGTTGAAAAGCATGGGGGCTTCGTCTTTTTCGCCCTCACCGATGACGATGAGTCCGTCGAAGTTGACGGTGCCGAGGAAGGCGCGCATGGCGTCGACGGCGGCCTTGTCGGCGGCGTTCTTGTCGCCGCGGCCGATGAAGGGCACGGCACGGATAGCGGCGGCCTCGGTGGCGCGCACGAGCTCCATCGCGAGGTTACGGTCGGGGTGTTGAAACAGAGTGGCGGTCTCGGTGCTGTTCAAAAGGTCCTCCCGGACGTAAGTTCGACTTCGAATACGACGGATGCGCGGCGGGTCGCGCGGATTGTCCGCCCGAGTCACCTTATCGCGCACGGACCACGCCGAGGCAGGCGTGGCTAGACTCGGGTCACACCCCCGCACACTTTCGAGGAGAAGCAATGCCCATCGCAACCCCCGACCAGTACGCCGCCATGCTCGACAAAGCGAAGACGGGCGGGTTCGCCTACCCCGCGTTCAACGTGTCATCGTCGCAGAGCATCAACGCCGTTCTCCAGGGCCTGACCGAAGCCGGATCCGACGGCATCATCCAGGTCACCACCGGTGGCGCCGACTACTTCGCCGGCCACACCGTGAAAAACCGGGCCTCCGGCGCGCTCGCCTTCGCCCGTTTCGCGCACTCGGTCGCCGACAACTACCCGATCACCGTCGCCCTGCACACCGACCACTGCCCCGAGGGCGCCCTCGGTGACTTCGTCATTCCGCTCATCGAAGCCTCGGAGTCTGCGGTAGCCGACGGCGGCAACCCCATTTTTCAGTCGCACATGTGGGACGGCTCGGCCATCGCGCTGGACAAGAACCTGGATATCGCCACTGACATCCTCAAGCGCACCCGCGCGATCAACGCCATCCTCGAGGTCGAGATCGGCGCCGTCGGCGGCGAAGAAGACGGCGTTCAGGCCGACGTCAATGAGAATCTGTACACGACGCTCGACGACGCCATCAAGATGGTCGAGGCCCTCGGCCTCGGCGAGCAGGGCCGCTACATGGCCGCCCTCACCTTCGGCAACGTGCACGGCGTCTACAAGCCCGGCAACGTGAAGCTGCGCCCGGAACTCCTCAAGCAGATCCAGACCGGACTGTCCTCCAAGTTCGCACTCGCAGCGCTGCCTCTCGACTTGGTATTCCACGGCGGCTCCGGCTCAACCGATGCTGAGATCGCCGAAGCCGTCGCTAACGGCGTCGTCAAGATGAACATCGACACCGACACCCAGTACGCTTTCACTCGCTCGATCGCCGACTACATGCTCAAGAACTACGACAGCGTGATCAAGGTTGACGGCGAAGTCGGCAACAAGAAGGTTTACGACCCGCGCGCCTGGGGCAAGGTGGCCGAGTCGGCCATGGCCGCTCGCGTCGTTGATTCCACCCGCCAGCTCGGCTCCGCCGGGCACTCAAACAGTTAGAGCAATGACAGACAGCCCGGACTCCGTTCCACCACCCGCGAAAGACCCACGCCCGCGCCCCCAGTACGGCGAACTCGCCCCTGAAGGCTGGACCTGGCAGCCGCCGCAGGACACGAACCGGGTTGACCCCGCTCCCTCCCCCACTGCCGGGGCGGGAGCGGGAACACCGTCCCCCAACTATCAGCAGGCTCCCCCGGTGGTGGCCGGACCGCGAACCGTTCCCGGCTGGGACCGCCCGTGGACCATCGGTCTACTTGCCTTCGGGCTCCTGGCAAATGTCTACGGCGTGTTCTCGCTCGGCGGTTTCCCGGTTGCCATGCAAATGTTCTACACGCGGGAGGGCCTGGGAACGTACGATCCCGCTGCATCCGTCGGTGCGATCACGACGTCCGGCGCAATCGTGCTGATATTCGTCTGGCTCGCCGCGGCAGCCATATCCGTTCGGATGCTGCTGCGTCATCGACGGACTTTCTACGTGCCGATCGCCGGTGGAGCTGTGTCCCTCGTCGTGCTGTTCGCCTTCACCGTGGCTGCGCTCTCCATCGACACGACCCTAATTGAGTTTCTCAGCCGCCAGTAGCGCAGGTGCAGCCCCCGAGGAACGAAGCGAGATCCTTCCGTTCCCCGGGTCACTCGGCCGTTTACTCGGCGGCGGCGCGGCCGCCGAAGGCACGGGCATCCGTTTCGCCCGAAAGGTCCTTGCGCAGTTCCTTGGGCAGCGAGAAGATCAGGTCTTCTTCGGCGGTCTTGACCGGCACGACGTCGGCGTAGCCGGCGTCGGCGAGGGCGGCGAGCAGTTCGTCGACGAGTTCTTCGGGAACGGATGCCCCGCTCGTCACGCCCACGGTGGCCGCGTTGTCGAGCCACTCCTGCTTGACCTCGCTCGCGAAGTCAACGCGGTAGGCCGCTTTCGCACCGTATTCCAGAGCCACTTCGACCAGGCGCACGGAGTTCGACGAGTTGGCGGAGCCGACCACGATCACGAGGTCGGAGTCGCGCGCGACCTTTTTAATGGCCACTTGGCGGTTCTGGGTGGCGTAGCAGATGTCGTCGCTGGGCGGATCCTGCAGGTTAGGAAAGCGCGCCCGCAGCCGACGCACGGTCTCCATGGTCTCGTCAACGCTGAGCGTGGTCTGGGACAGCCAGACCACCTTGTCGGGGTCGCGCACGACAACGGTATCGGCTTCCTCGGGACTGCCGACGAGCGTGGTGTGCTCTGGGGCTTCACCGGCGGTGCCCTCGACCTCCTCGTGGCCTTCGTGGCCGATCAGCAGAATCTGAAAATCATCGCGGGCGAAACGCACGGCTTCGCGGTGCACCTTGGTCACGAGCGGGCAGGTGGCGTCGATGGCTTGCAGCCCGCGCTCGGCGGCGGCGTTGACGACGGCCGGTGAGACCCCGTGGGCGCTGAACACGATGTGCGCGCCGCGCGGAACTTCGTCGACCTCGTCGACGAAGATGGCACCCAGATTCTCGAGCTCCGAGACCACGTGAATGTTGTGCACGATCTGCTTGCGCACGTACACGGGGGCGCCGTAGTGCTCGAGCGCCTTCTCCACGGCGATGACCGCGCGGTCGACTCCGGCGCAGTAACCACGCGGGGCAGCGAGCAGCACCCGCTTATGTCCGACCACGGGGGTATCCTTAAGCCTGTTGCGAGCGCTGGGAATGCGTGGCATGCCCAGGCCAATAGAGGTCGGCTTGTCAGTAGTGTGCGCGCTGGTGTTCACCGCCTCAGTCTACGCACGACCGATCGAAGAACTCTGGGAGGACCCGCCTGTGCCCAACGTCAGCGCCACGATCAGCACCACCGACAGGATCACCGTATGACGGATGCCCCCGCCACCGTCGAAACGCCGTGGCCGGTCGCTCTGCTTTCGGGTAAGATCCGCGGCTACATCGAGCGGCTCGGCATGGTCTGGGTCGAGGGCGAGATCACCCAGTGGGGTGCCAGCGGCGGCAACGTCTACGGCAAGCTCAAAGATCTTTCTGAAGATGCCACGGTAAGTTTCACGATCTGGTCGTCGGTGCGCGCCAAACTGACCGCCGATTTCAAGGCCGGTGACCGCGTTGTTGCCCTGGTCAAGCCCAACTTCTGGGTCAAGGGCGGCACGCTGACCATGCAGGCCTTCGAGATGCGGCACGTCGGGCTCGGCGACCTGCTCGAACGACTGGAACGCCTGCGAAAACAGCTCGCGAGCGAGGGCCTGTTCGATGCCTCGCGCAAGAAGCACCTGCCGTTCTTGCCGCACTGCATCGGCCTTGTGACCGGAAAAGATTCCGACGCCGAGAAGGATGTCATTCGCAACGCGCAGCTGCGCTGGCCGGCCGTGAATTTTCGGGTCGCGCACGCCGCTGTACAGGGTAACCGTGCCGTCGGCGAGGTGACCAGCGCGATCCAGCGGCTCGACGCCGACCCAGAGGTCGACGTCATCATCGTCGCTCGCGGCGGCGGCGACTTTCAGAACCTGCTCACCTTCAGCGATGAGAGTCTCGTGCGCGCCGCTGCTGCCTGCAGAACCCCGCTGGTGAGCGCGATCGGGCACGAGGCCGACCGTCCGCTGCTCGACGACGTCGCCGATCTGCGGGCGTCCACCCCCACGGATGCCGCCAAGCGCGTCGTTCCCGATGTCAGCGACGAATTGAACCGGGTGCAGCAGGCCCGGGCGCGCCTCAGCAGCCGACTGACCGGCATCCTCTCGTCGGAAATCGACCGCATTTCACAGCTGCGCAGCCGACCGGTGCTGAGCGACCCGCGCTGGATCATCGACTCTCGCAGCGAAGATCTCACCCGCTACGTGGCGCGCGGCGCCGAACTCACCGTACGCATTCTCGAACGCGCTGGCGCCACCGTGGTGGAACTGCGTTCGCAGCTGCGCGCCCTGTCGCCCCAGGGCACCCTCGACCGCGGCTACGCGATCGCCCAGCTTCCCAGCGGTCATGTGTTGCGCAGCGCCGACGACGCCCCCGCTGGCACCGAACTTCTGCTCACCCTGGCCAGCGGCACCGTGCCCGCCACCACCAACGCCGCCGCGTCGAAATAATTAGAATGGATGCCATGACCTCGCCCGCCGCAGACACCAGTGAACTCAGCTACGAACAGGCCCGCGATGAGCTCATCCGCGTGGTGAACGAGCTCGAGCAGGGCTCCAGCACCCTGGAGCAGTCGCTCGCGCTGTGGGAACGCGGCGAAGCCCTCGCCCGCCGCTGCGAAGAATGGCTGATCGGCGCGAAAGCCAGACTGGATGCCGCCCGTCTGGCCCAGACGGCGCCCGCCAGCGAAGACACCGCGACCGCCAGATGAGCCGCGCCCCCAAACCATTGCGCGTCGTCGCCGAACTCGGCCGGCCGGAGACTCCGCAGGAGACCGCCGACCGACTCGCCGAGAATTCGCGCAAGTACCGCTCGCACAAGACGGTCAACAATCTGGTACTGTCCCTGCTCGTGACGGTGGGCGCCGTGCTCGTGCTCGTGCTGCTGGTGCCGCGCAATGACAACCCGATCACTCGCGACATCGACTACGCGAGTATCGCTGCCCAGACGCAGCCCGTCGTGGGCCACGCCCTCGCGAGTCCCGTGTTGCCGGTCGATTGGAGCGCCAATGACGCCGAGTGGCGGGCCGGCACTAACGGCCAAGTACCCTCCTGGTACATTGGGCTGCTCACACCCGACAACCAGTACATCGGCTTCAACCAGGCCTTCGACGCTAACCCCACCTGGCTCGCCCAGAAACTGCCCGACTCCCCCGTCGTCGACACCGTGAGTATCGCCGGAGTCACCTGGGACGTCTACCGCAACAGCGCGGCCGCCGCCGATCGAGGCAACTTCGACTACGCCCTCGTCACGACCGCTGGCACGAGCACCTACGTGCTCATCGGCACGGCATCCACCGGAGACTTCGAGACCCTCGCTACCGCGCTGGCGCCCAACGTGGCAGAGAACGCCGCCGAATGAACCGCGCGTGGACGACTCCCCCATCGCCGGCTGAGGCCTGGAACGAACTACGCGAAGGCAACGTGCGCTTCGTCGCCGGCACCCCCCGGCACCGCGAAGATGTCGACCGACGGGCAGAACTCGTCGGCCAGCAGACCCCGCACGCTGCCCTGTTCGGCTGCAGCGACTCCCGCCTCGCCGCCGAGATCATCTTCGACCAGGGCCTCGGTGACCTGTTCGTCGTGCGCAACGCCGGTCAGATCATCTCCGAATCTGTGCTCGGCTCGCTCGAATATGCCGTCGCGGTACTGCACGTGCCACTCATTCTCGTGCTCGGCCACGACGAGTGCGGTGCGGTGCGCGCCGCCATCGACTCTCAAGCAGCGGATGCCCCGCCCCTCCCCGTTCATATCGCCCACGTGATCGAAAAGATCGTTCCGGCGGTGCGTCGGGTGAGCGGGGCGTCAGCATCCGCTTTTCTCGAACCTCAGCTGGTCGATGCCGGCCACGTGGGCCGGGAACACCTCAAAGACACGGTTACCGAACTGCTCGAGCAGTCCGAGGTGATCAGCGCGGCCATCGCAGAAGGTACATTGGCTATCGTCGGCGCGAATTACGTTCTTCGCGAAGGGCAGGCCGACCCCAACATCGTGGTGGGCGTCATTTAGACCCGCCGCCGTTTAATCGCGCACCCGTTGCGCACAGCACGACTCTCATACAGCACCGAAAGGGAATGCACATAGTGGTGGACACCTCCGCAAACGCCGGCTACCGGATCGAACACGACACGATGGGTGAGGTCCGGGTTCCGACTGACGCACTCTACGGTGCCCAGACACAGCGAGCCGTGGAGAACTTCCCGATCTCGGGTTCCACACTCGAGTCCGCGCAAATCGCGGCTCTCGCCCGCATCAAGAAGTCCGCAGCCCTCGCCAACGCTCAGCTCGGCGTGCTGGAGCAGGACATCGCTGACGCGATCGCCGCGGCCGCCGACGAGGTCATCACCGGCCAGTACGACAACGAGTTTCCGATCGACGTCTACCAGACCGGCAGCGGTACCTCGTCGAACATGAACATGAACGAGGTCATCGCCACCCTCGCGACCCGCGCCCTCGGCCGCCCGGTGCACCCGAACGACCACGTCAACGCGAGCCAGTCCTCCAACGACGTGTTCCCCACCTCAGTGCACATCGCCGTGACGAGCGCCCTGATCGACGAGCTCATCCCCTCGCTCGACCACCTCGCGGTCGCGTTCGAGTCCAAGGCTGAACTGTGGAAAGAGGCCGTCAAGGCGGGGCGCACCCACCTGATGGACGCGACCCCGGTCACCCTCGGCCAGGAATTTGGCGGCTACGCCCGCCAGATGCGCCTCGGTATCGAGCGAATTCGAACGGCTCTTCCCCGCGTCGCCGAGGTTCCGCTCGGCGGAACCGCGGTCGGCACCGGCATCAACACGCCCTACGGTTTTCCGCAGCTGGTCATCGAACTGCTCGTTCAGGAGACCGAACTGCCGATCACCGAAGCGAGCGACCACTTCGAGGCCCAGGCCAACCGCGACGGCCTCGTCGACGCTTCCGGAGCCCTGCGCACCATCGCCGTCTCGCTGACCAAGATCAACAACGACCTGCGCTGGATGGGGTCAGGCCCGAACACCGGGTTCGGCGAACTCAACATTCCCGACCTGCAGCCCGGCTCGTCAATCATGCCCGGCAAAGTCAACCCGGTCATTCCGGAAGCCGTGCTCATGGTGTGCTCGCGCGTCATCGGCAACGATGCCACCATCGCCTGGTCCGGCGCTTCGGGCTCGTTCGAGCTAAACGTCGGTATCCCGGTCATGGGAACCGCCCTGCTCGAGTCGATCCGTCTGCTCACCAACGCGACCCGCGTTCTCGCCGACAAGACCGTTGACGGCCTCGTCGCCAACCTCGAGCACGCGCGTGCGCTGGCGGAGAAATCACCGTCCATCGTCACCCCGCTCAACCGCGTCATCGGCTACGAAGCCGCCGCCAAGGTGGCCAAGAAGGCCGTCGCCGAGGGACTCACCGTGCGTGAGGCAGTCATTGCGCTCGGCCACGTCGAACGCGGCGACCTCACGCTCGCCGAGCTTGACACGGCCCTCGACGTGCTCAGCATGACACGTCCCCCGCAGAAGAAGTAACAGCACGGCAAACCGCCCGGCCCCCGCGAGGGACCGGGCGGTTTGCCGTACCGACTACATAACCTCGTTGCCCTCCAGCATCTCCGTCACGAGAGCCGCGATCGCGCTGCGCTCCGAACGGGTCAGGGTCATGTGCGCAAACAGCGGATGCCCCTTCAACGTCTCAATCACGCTGGCCACGCCGTCGAAACGGCCGACCCGCAGATTGTCGCGCTGGGCGACGTCATGGGTGAGCACTACTCGCGAGTTCTGACCGATGCGGCTCAGCACGGTCAGGAGCACGTTGCGTTCAAGCGACTGCGCCTCGTCCACGATCACGAAGGCGTCGTGCAGGGACCGACCTCGAATGTGAGTGAGCGGCAGCACCTCCAAGATGCCACGCTCCATCACCTCCTCGACCACGTTCTCCGAGACGATCGCGCCGAGCGTGTCGAAGACCGCCTGCGCCCACGGCCCCATCTTCTCACCCTGGTCACCGGGCAGAAAACCGAGATCCTGGCCACCGACCGCATACAGCGGCCGGAACACCATGATCTTGCGGTACTGCTGGCGCTCGAGCACGGCCTCCAGGCCCGCGCAGAGAGCGAGCGCCGACTTACCGGTTCCGGCTCGTCCGCCCAGCGACAGAATGCCGATCTCCGGGTCGAGCAGCAGGTCGATGGCCAGTCGTTGCTCGGCCGACCGGCCGTGCAGCCCAAAGACGTCACGGTCGCCGCGCACGAGCTTGAGCGTTCCACGGCTGGTCACTCGGCCGAGAGCCGACCCGCGATCCGAGTGGATGACCAGGCCGGTATTGATCGGCATGTCCTGCACCGCGCGCGAGTCAAGCGTCTCTTTGTCGTAGAGCACGCTCATCTGCTCGGCGCTGAGGGTGATCTCGTCCATGCCGGTCCAGCCGGAGTCGACGGCGAGTTCGTGCCGGTATTCATCGGCAGCGAGGCCGAGGGACGCGGCCTTCACCCGCAGCGGCAGGTCCTTCGAGACGACGGTCACGGTCATTCCGTCATTGGCCAGGTTCAGGGCCACGGCGAGAATGCGCGAATCGTTGTCGTTCAGCTGCAGGCCCGACGGCAGCACCGACATGTTCGAGTGGTTCAGTTCCACTCGCAGGCTGCCGCCCTCACCGACCGGAATCGGAAAGTCGAGGCGTTCGTACTTGAGCCTCAGCTCGTCGAGGTTACGCAGCGCCTGCCGAGCGAAATACCCGATCTCCGGGTCATTTCGTTTCGACTCCAGTTCGCTGATCACCACCACGGGCAACACAACGGCGTGCTCGGCAAAGCGGAAAATCGCTTTCGGATCAGACAGAAGCACCGAGGTGTCCAACACAAAGGTGCGCTCGGTTTGCGAAACGGATGTTTCCACCCGGTCAGTCGCCTTGCGTTCAGTTTGCTCAGTGTCGGTTCTCGCGCCGTCATTTCGAACGTCGGTCACAGCCACTCCCACCCTGCGCCACGAGGACGCGGATCACTTTGGCGAGCTGGCCATCAAGCAATTCTCGAGCCGTACTTATATGGCCGTCTCGATCAGGTGCCGTACCTGATGAAAGCGACGCTACGACTTACCGGCGCTAAATGGAACCCGACACGCCCACCGAAATCTGACGTTCACCTGACGTTGGGGCAGACGCCGAGTCTGGACCGCAGCGATGCTAGTAGGTAGCGGCGAGCGTGTAGGCGGTGAGCGCACCCCTCAGCATGGTCACCGTGTCAGGGTCGAGGGCCGCGTGCACGCTAAGCCTCACGGTGGTGCCACGGGTGGTCGCCGTGATGCCGTGGTTGTGCAGGCTGGCCACGAGGGTGGTCAGCAACTCAGCCGGAGGCTCGAGTACGACGATGCCCGCCCGTTCGCGAACATCGCGGGGCGAGACGATGTCGGTGACGAATTCGTCGACGAGTTCGATGATCTGCGAGACGTTGTCGTTCATGGCGGTTTGGATGACGTCGACACCCACGTCGGCGATCTGCTCGAGGGCTGCGGCGAACCGCGCCTGCGCTATGGAGTCGCCGTTGGTCACCCGGAAGGCACTGGCTGCACGGCTCGGCGGGGTCACTTCGTCCCACGGCTCGTCGGTATCGGTGCCGACGTAGCCGGAATACACCGGCACGAGCCGTTCCAGCGCCCGCTCGCTGAGGGCCAGAAAACCGGTTCCCCAGCCGGCCCGCGTCCATTTCTGACCACCGGAGGCCACAACATCCGCTGCCTCGTAGGCGGCATCGACGACGCCGAAGCCCTGGATGGCGTCGACGATGAGTAAGCGATCGCCGATGACCTGACGGATTCCCTCGAGGTCGGCCCGATAGCCGGTGCGGGAATCGACCAGACACACAGCAACGGCCGCGACGGCCGGCGTGAGCTGGTCGCGGATCTGCCCCGGAGTTACGCGGCCATGCTCGGTCTGCAACCAGAGCGGGGCGACCACATGCAGGGCCTCAGCGGCCCGAACTGCGGCGAACGGCACGCTGGGAAAGTCCCCCGCAGACAACAGCACCGAACCGGTCAGACCGAACATAGCCTGCATCAGTCCCGAGCTGGTGTTGGGCTGCAGCACGACCTGTTCGGGCGTGAAACCGGTGAGAGCGGATACCGCGGTGCGCGCACGCAGATCCTGCTCGGCGAGGTGGTCGAGGCTGCCGTAGCGGGCACGCGAGAGCACCTCGGTCTGACCCAGGGTCTCGGCGACGACGGCTTCGGAGAGCGGACCGACCCGGCCATAGTTGAGGTAGCCGGGTTCATGTCGAAAGCCATCGGTGAAGCTCAGGAGCGAATTCATGCTTGGGTCCAATCAATTGGAAATCGAATACTCCCCCGCTGGTCTCACCCCACCAACGGGTCTAGCCGCCGAACCGGCGCTGCCGGCGGGAAAAGTCGCGCAGTGCCCGAAGAAAATCAATCTGACGCAGGTCCGGGCCGAGCGCCTCGACGAAGTAGAACTCGCTGTGCGCGCTCTGCCACAGCATGAAGTCGCTCAGCCGCTGCTCACCCGAGGTGCGAATCACGAGGTCGGGGTCGGGCTGACCGCCGGTGTACAGGTGCTGGCCGATCAGCTCGGGCGTGAGCGTCTCCGCGAGGTCTTCCAGCGTGCCGCCGTGCGCGTGGTGGGTGGCGACGATGCTGCGCATCGCGTCTGTGATCTCGGTGCGCCCGCCGTAGCCGACCGCGAGATTCACGTGCAGGCCCGTACGGTCGCTGGTGCGGGCATCCGCTGCGTCAAGGGCGGCGACCAGCGGAAGCGGCAGGCCAGCCTTGGACCCCACCTGCTGCACCCGCCAATCGCGATAGTGCGAGAGCTCTTCGGCCAGATCGGCGATGATCTCGATCAGATCGGCAAGTTCGTCAGCGGGCCGCTGGGTGAGGTTGTCGGAGGAGAGCAGGTACAGGGTGACGACCGAGACTCCGAGGTCGTCGCACCATTCCAGAAATTCGCGCATCTTCGCGGCTCCGGCACGGTGACCGTGTGCGGCCGTCTGAAACCCCAGTTGTCTGGCCCAGCGGCGGTTGCCGTCGATGATCATGGCTACGTGACGGGGCAGGTGCTCCGGCGTCAGTCCGCGCCTCAGGCGGCGCTGATACAGCCTGTAGAGGAGGCCGCGCGCTGAGGGAACTTGGGGTTTCTGCACACAGTTACGCTAGTCCACTCCGACGAGCGTTCGGGGCACCCGGGGCTCGCCCTGTCGTATCCTTGCAGCATGGCCACCGAGCACGATATCCCCAATCTGCCGCTGATCGAGGCGGCTGACGCCCATCCGGAGGACGTGAAACCCACCTGGCGCGGCTGGATTCACGCCGGAACTTTTCCCGTCACGATCGTCGCCGGCATCGTACTGCTGGTGCTGGCTGAGGGGTCGGCGGCCAAAATCAGCTCGGCCGTATTCGTGCTGAGCTCGATGCTGCTGTTTGGCAATTCGGCGCTGTACCACCGCTTCAACTGGCAGCCGCGCACCCGCATCATTCTCAAACGCATCGACCACGCCAACATCTTTCTGCTGATCGCCGGGTCGTACACGCCGATCACCGTGCTCGCACTGCCGCCGGAGAAGGCCACTCTGCTGCTCTGGCTGGTCTGGGGCGGCGCCGGGCTCGGCATCATCTTTCGGGTGTTCTGGATCCACGCGCCGCGCTGGCTCTATGTTCCGCTCTACCTGGTGCTCGGTTACGGCGCACTGTTATTCATCGTGGACTTCTTTCAGGCCAACGCCACCATGATGACGCTCATTCTGATCGGCGGGCTCTGCTATACCGTCGGCGCGGTCGTTTACGGGCTCAAGAAGCCCAACCCGGTTCCGGGCGTGTTCGGCTTCCATGAGATCTTCCACACCCTCACGGTCGTGGCGTTCCTGTGTCATTTCGCGGCGATTCTGCTGATCGCCACGCATCCGCTCTACCCGTAACGGGCGGGCGCGACTATTCGGGCTTGTCGCCCGATGTGCTGGGTGAGGTCGAGTCGGCGTCACGCTCGGCGATTTCCGCTTCGAGCCGTTCCTTGATTTGCGCACGATACGTGGTGCGACGGATGCGACGCACCACGTCGAGACAGAGCAGTACGGTCGCTGCCGCCACGAAGAAGAAGGCGACAAAGCCGATGACACCCGGGGTGACGGTGGTCGGGTCGAAGTCGGGGTCCGGGGTCGGAGTGACGGCGAGTACGACGTTGATCAGAAGGATCATTCGTCGTCCTGAATTCCGGCGAAGAGATCAGATTCGGGCATTGCTGTGTCTACTTTCGATTCGACGAGTTGAAAGTCTTCATAGGGCCAGGCCTCACGAACGAGGTCATTGGGCCAAAAGAAGAAGCTACTTTCGGGGGAAACCTGGCTGGCGTGCGATCGGAGGGCGGCATCGCGCGCCTCCAGGAATTCACCGGCCGGAACATGGGTGGTGGCCAGCGGGGGGTAGTTCTTCATCCATTCGCGGGCTTCGCCGAGCGGTTCCAAGAGCGGGGAGTCTGGCTCCTTGACGCTGAGGGCGAGGTACATCGCGTCGATACGTTCGAGGTTGAAGATGCGATCGTAGTAGAGCTTGTCGATCTGCCACGGCCTGCCCGAATTCGGGTACCGCTCGGGGTCAGCGGCAGCACGAAACGCTTCGAGGGAGACCTCGTGGCAGCGGATGTGATCGGGGTGCGGGTAGCCGCCATTTTCGTCGTAGGTAATCAGCACCTGGGGACGAAATTCCCGCACCAGCGTGACCAGGGGTTCGGCCGAATGCTCCAGCGGAATATCAGCGAACGAGTTCGGCGGCACCGATTTGTCCTCGTTCATGCCGGAATCCTCGAAGCCGAGCCAGCGGTGCTGCACCCCGAGTGCACGCTGCGCGCCCAGCATCTCAAGACGGCGAAGGCCGGAGATATCGCGCTCAGCCATTGCATGACCGCTCAGGGCCGGGTTCAGGATGCTGCCCCGCTCGCCGCCCGTACAGCTCACGATCATCACCTCGGCGCCGAGGCTGCGGTAGTAGGCATACGTTGCCGCGCCCTTACTCGACTCGTCGTCGGGATGGGCATGCACAGCCATCAGTCGCAGCGTCACCATACTCCTCAGGAATGCCGGATAACCTTAGGCCAGATAACCTAGATACCAGCCTAATCGCTCCCGTGAAAGTGTGAAATCACCAGTGCCCCAAAACAGCACGCCTGCCGGAGTTCAGCCGAGCCGCGAGCCCTACCACCTGGACGAATCCGACGAGACGTCGGCCCCCGCGCCGATCGAGAGCGCCGTGATCCAATCGCGCTACGGGCGCACACCCAGCCGTAAGAAACGCGACCGCCGGGTCCTCTGGGGCCTGGGCGGCATTTTTGTGTTGGTGCTGGGAGCGTGGGTGCTGTGGACCGGCCTGGATGGAGCATCCACTCAAATCGAGGCACGCGATATTGGGCACACCATCATTGATGAGCACTCGGTCAGCGTGACGTTCGAGGTGTCCCTCCCGGTCAACCGCACGGCGAGTTGCGCAGTACAGGCCCTCAACGAAAGCTATTCTGTGGTTGGCTGGAAGATCATCGATCTGCCGCCGTCAACGCTGTACAACCGGTCATTCACCGAGATTTTACGCACCACCGACCTGAGCAACACGGGTTTGATTTACCAGTGCTGGCTGACCTAAACTGACGTATTCGCCTCGGCAATCGCCGGGGCGTCGACTGTATCCGCGACCCTCGGGCTTTCTGCGCTCGAGCGTCACATTCGACCGTAATAAAGGAGATCACTCGTGACAACCGACACAACGGTCACCTGGCTAACTCAGGAAGCCCACGACCGACTCGCAGCGGAACTGGCGACACTGAGCAACTTCGGCCGGGGCGACATCGCGAAGAAGATCGAATCTGCGCGCGAAGAGGGCGACCTCAAGGAGAACGCCGGCTACCACGCGGCCAAAGAAGAGCAGGGCAAGATGGAGGCGCGTATTCGCACCCTCACCGTGCTGCTGCGCACCGCTGAAGTCGGCCACGCTCCCGAAAGCAACGGCATCGTCGTTCCCGGCACCGTCATCACCGCCACGATCGCCGGCGACGAGAGCCGCTTTCTGATCGGCAGCCGCGAGATCGGCGCCAACAGCGACCTCGACGTGTTCAGCGAGCAGAGCCCGCTCGGCGCAGCCATCATCGGCTTGAAGGTGGGCGCGAAGACGAGCTACACCACGCCGAACGGCAAGGAAATCAGCGTGCATGTCACCAACGTGGAGACCTTCACCGGAGCCTGACCCGTCCGGTCGGTTTTCCACCACGACTCCTGCATTTTGCGGCCGAGTTAGAACGAGAGTGGTCCCAAATTGCAGGAGTTATGCGGGGTGGCCGGGACCACACCGCCGGCCGGCGAGCACGGCTAGTCGATCTGCGGGTCGTAGCCGGCCGCGCGCAGGGTGTCTACGACGTGCTGGCGGTGCTCAGGGCCCCTGGTCTCGACGCTGACGTCGAGTTCGACCTCGCTGATCTGCAGGCCGACGCCGTGCCGGGTGTGCAGCACCTCGATGACGTTCGCGGTCGCCTCGGCGAGCAGCTCGGAGATGCGCGCCAGCTGGCCAGGGCGGTCTGGCAGCATGATGCGCAGCGTGAGGTAGCGCCCCGACGCGGCGAGGCCGTGGCTGATCACCCGCTGCATCAGCAGCGGGTCGATGTTGCCGCCGGAGAGGATGGCCACGGTCGGCCCGGTCGGAGTGACCTTGCCAGCCAGGATGGCCGCAACGGCAACGGCTCCGGCCGGCTCGACGACGAGTTTGGCGCGCTCGAGCAGCACGAGCAGCGCCCGGGCGGTGTCGTCCTCGCTGACGGTGACGATCTCGTCGACGGCGTCGCGCACGATCTCGAAGTTGAGCAGTCCCGGCTTGGCTACGGCGATGCCGTCGGCAATGGTCGGCAGGATGCTGATCATCGTGGCTTCACCGGCCTCGAGGGAGGGCGGGTAGGCGGCGGCGTTCTCGGCCTGAACCCCGATGACGCGGATGCGGCGCCCGTCGCGCGCGGCGCGCTGCTTGAGCGCACTGGCCACTCCGGAGATCAGCCCGCCGCCGCCGATGGGAACGATGACCGTTTCGAGGTCGGGAACCTGGTCAAGGATCTCGAGGCCGAGTGTGCCCTGCCCGGTGACGACATCCACGTGGTCGAACGGTGGGATGAGGATCGCCCCGGTCTCGCGGGCGTGTTCCGCCGCGGCGAGCAGCGGTTCGGTCACGGTCGTGCCGCGCAGGATGACCTCGGCGCCGTAGTCCCGCGTGGCCGACAGCTTGGGCAGCGCGACGCCGACGGGCATGAAGATGGTGGCCTTGATGCCCAGCTCGCGGGCGGCGAACGCCACTCCCTGAGCGTGGTTGCCAGCCGAGGCCGCGACGACGCCGCGGGCTCTCTCTTCGTCGGTAAGCTTGGACAGCCGATTGTAGGCGCCGCGAATCTTGTACGAACCGGTGCGTTGCAGGTTCTCACACTTCAGGTACACCGGCGCTCCCAGCACGTCGGCGAGGTACCGCGAGCTCTCCATGGGGGTCACATCGGCGACCTGGGCGACAACCGTGCGCGCGGCCTCGAACTCAGCGAGGGTGGGTGCGAGGAGGGTGGTCTCTGGCATGTCTTAGTTCTCCGAACTGTCCTGCGGGGCGCGAGGTGCGCTCAAATCTGAGGGGGTGCTGCGGGCTGAGCCGTCACGAGCGGTGCGAATGCTCCGCGGGCGCACCCGTGCGGTGCGTTCCGGCGCACCGGTCGGTCGGTAGCCCGGCCTGCTCTGCGGCACGGTCTGCCACAGCACCGAACCGGTCGCCGGAGCCGCTGTCGGCGGACTCGACCGCCAGGTGCCGCCCGCTATGTAACTGGTCATGGCATTGAGCACCGCAGCAACGGGAACGGCGAACAAGGCGCCCGGAATTCCGGCGAGCAACGCTCCGGCGGCAACCACGAGCACGACGGCAAGCGGATGCACCTTCACGGCCGTTCCCATGATGAGCGGCTGCAGAACGTGGCCTTCAACCTGCTGCACGAGCAGCACCACACCGAGCATGCCGAGGGCGACGGCCCAGTTGTTGAAGATCAGGGCGATGATAATGGCGACAGAGCCGGTCGCCACGGCACCGACGATGGGAATAAAGGAGCCGAGGAACACCAGAATACCAATCGGGATGGCCATCGGCACTCCGAGCAGGGCGGCACCGACACCAATGCCCACGGCGTCGATGGAGGCCACCAGAATTTGCACCTTGGCGAAATTACCGAGGGTGGTCCAGCCGGCGATACCGGCACCGTCGACGGCGGCGCGGGCACGCAGGGGAAAGAATCGCACGATCCAGGCCCAGATGGCTTTGCCGTCGATGAGAATGAACAGCAGGCTGAACAGCGCCAGGAGCAGACCGGTGAGCAGATGCCCGAGGGTGGTACCGACCGAGAGGGCACCGCTGATGAACACGGCGCTGTCGTTTTGAATCGCTTGCCACCCTTGATCCAGATAGCTGCTGATCTCCTGTTCGGACAACTGCAGGGGTGAGGCTGCGAGCACTGACTTGAGGCTGTCGAAGCTCGCCGTGAGGCGAGCGCTCAAGCCGACCGTGCCCTCGGCGATCTGGGTGGAAGCCAAAGTGACCAAGCCGGCGACGAGCACAAGTGTGCCCAACATCGCAACGGCTACGGCAAGCCCCTTGGGCCACCGATGTCGCACCAGGAAGGCCACGAGGGGAACCAACAGCGCGGACACCAGCACCGCGACCAGCAGCGGAATGATGATGAGCCGCAGCTGTATGATGAGAAAAATCAGCACGGCGATGGCTGCTGCGATCACAATCAGGCGCCAGGACCACGCTCCAGCCAAGCGGATGCCGGCCGGCAGATTCTCGTCGACCCCGTTGGGCACCGGGGCCGGGGCCACCACCTCAACCGGGGTGAGAACGAGTTCGGAACCGCCCTGATCGACGCTCGCGCGTGCACGCTCAGCACGGGCTCGCTGAAGACCCTGCCGGCGGCGCAGACGTAGCAGGGCGCGCGCGCCCGGATTGCCCGTAGATTCACTCACTCGCCCAGTCTAGGACTGCCGCGTGGCCTCACAACGCGATCCTCCCGTGCGGCGTAACAGATGATTGTGCCGCCCGAATGGCTGGCATACCCGTTCGCCGGATAGAGTCGAAAAGATGGTTCACACAGTCTCCCCCACAACGATTTCACCCGCGCTCGCGCGGCGAATCGCACTGGCCGCACAGGGGTTCGGAGCCCGCCCGACCACGACGGTCGGTATTCGCCAGCTGACCGCTCTGGTGAACCGGCTCGAGCTGCTGCAGATCGACTCCGTCAACGTGTTTGAACGCAGTCATTACATGCCGGCTTTCAGCCGCCTTGGCCCCTACGACAAGGCTCAGCTCGACCGCCTCACAACCGGACGCGAGGCCCGTTTCACCGAATACTGGGCGCACGAGGCATCTTTTTTGCCGATTGACGTTTGGCCGTTGTTTCGCTGGCGCATGCAGCAAAATCGGGACCGGTCGGCGCGCACCGTTGATAACTGGTCGGGTGCCAACCAGCCGATGCTGGAATGGCTCCTGGCCGAACTCGCCGCCAACGGCCCGATGCGTGCGAGCGAGATCGAGCACGACGCCAACAAGCGCAGCGGACCGTGGTGGGGCTGGTCCGACGTGAAGACCGGGCTCGAAGTGCTGTTCCGCTGGGGCGACGTCGTGAGCGCTGGGCGCATCCGCTTTGAACGGGTGTATGCCCTGCCCGAGCAGGTCTTCTCTGCTGTGCTGCTCGACCGGGATATTACCGAAGCGGATGCCCACCGCGAGTTGGTGCGCCGCTCGGCTCGTGCGCACGGGATCGGCACAGTGAAGGACTTCGCGGACTACTTTCGGCTGAAGTCAGCGCCGACGCTGGTGGCTGTTCGGGAGCTGGCCGAGACCGGCGAGCTTATTCCGGTGGAGGTGCCGAGCTGGGGGCCGCGGGGTACCCCCGGGGCCGCCTGGCTGCATCGGGACGCCAGACTCCCCCGAACCATGGACGCCCAGGCGGTGCTGTCACCGTTCGACCCGGTGGTCTGGGAACGTGCCCGGACGCTACGCCTGTACGACTTTCACTATCGCATCGAGATCTACACTCCGGAACCAAAGCGGATCTTCGGGTACTACTCGCTTCCGATTCTGCTCGGCGACACGGTCGTTGGCCGGGTCGACCTCAAGAACGACCGACAGGCCGGGGCGCTGCGCGTGCAGGCGGCCTGGGCCGAGCTTTCAGCGCCGGCGGATGCCGCGGGCCGGCTCGCGCACGTGCTGCGGGAGGCCGCGGCGTGGCAGGGGCTCGGCGAGATCGTCGTCGCTCCGCGCGGCAACCTGGCGTCGGCCCTGGCGTTCGAGCTGCGATAGGCCTGTCGTCGCGTCGAAGGGTCACCTGCTTGGCCGCGGAGTCGAACTTCGGTCGGTCGTCGCGCCGAAGGGTCACCTGCTCCTCGCTCAAACATTGAGGGTTTCCGGGGACCACGAAAAGCGTGCGGCGGCCCCCGGAAACCCTCAAAACTCGCAAAAACCGCTGGTCGAGCCTGTCGAGACCGCAATCGACCGACGCGAGCCGATCTGCAGAAAGCTGGGTCAGCGGTATGGGGTTAGAACTTGCTGCCCATTGCGGTGAGGCGCGCGATGCGGTCTTCGAGCGGCGGGTGCGTCGCGAAGAGCTTCGCCATGGCGCCCTTCTTAAGTGGGTCGGCGATCCACAGGTGCGCCATCGACGTGTTCTGCTTCTTCATCGGGCGGCCGTATTCGCCGAGCTTGGCCAGGGCTGAAGCGAGCGCGTCGGGATGGCGCGTCGTCAACGCGCCGGTGGCATCCGCCAGGTATTCGCGCTGGCGGCTCACTGCGAGCTGAACGACAGTCGCAATCAGCGGAGCCACGATCATGGCGACAAGGCCGAAGACCATTACCACGGGGTTGCCGTTACTGTTGTTGTTGCGACCGAAGAACGCCATGCGCAAGAAGATGTCGGACACGAAGCCGATCGCGACGACGAGCCCGAAGACGATCATCGAAAGCCGAATGTCGTAGTTGCGCACGTGACCCATTTCGTGGGCCATGACGCCCTCGAGTTCAGCGTCGTCCATGATGTCGAGCAGTCCGGTGGTGGCTGCGACAATCGCGTGTTGCGGATCACGCCCGGTGGCGAACGCATTCGGCGCCGGGTCGTTGATGATGTACACCTCGGGCATCGGCGTACCGGTGGTGATCGACAGATTCTCGACCGTGCGCCACAGCCGAGGGTGATCAGACTGACTGTTGACCCTGATTCCGCCACTCATTGAAATGGCCTGGCGACCCGCCGCGAAGTACTGGATGAGTACGTACGCCGAGGCGATCACGATCGTCATGATGAGCGCTGTGTAACCGTTGATACCGTAGGCCACACCCGCGAGCCAGCCGAGGCCGGTGATCAAGGCGATGAAAAAAAAGATGATGAAGACGGTGTTGCGTTTGTTCTTGGCTATCGCGCTGTACATCTAGCGCTCCGTTAGAACTGCACGCGAGGCGGCTCCGCAATCGCTGCGGAATCGGCCACCTCGAAGAATTCGCGTTCGGTGAAACCAAGGTTGACGGCGAACAGGTGGTTGGGGAACACCTTGATCTTGGTGTTCATCTCGCGCACGCCACCGTTGTAGAACCGACGCGCGGCTTGGATCTTGTCTTCGGTGTCAACGATCGCGCCCTGCAATTGCAGGTAATTCTGGCTGGCCTGCAACTGCGGGTACGCCTCAGCGACGGCAAAGATGCTCTTCAGCGCGGTCTGCATGTGATTCTCAGCAGCGGATGCGTCGGCCGGGCCTTGGGCAGACAGCGTCTCGGCCCGAGCCTTGGTCACGTTCTCAAACACGCTCTTCTCGTGCGCCGCATAGCCCTTGACCGTTTCGATCAGGTTGGGAAGCAGGTCCGCACGACGCTTAAGCATCACCGTGATGTCGCTCCACGCTTCGTCGACGCGCACGTTGAGCGTCACGAGAGAGTTGTACGTCGACCACAGGTAGATACCCACGATGGCGACGAGTGCGACGACGATCAAAACCGGGATGAGCCATTCCATGGCAGCGTCTCCTTGCAAATTGGCGAGATGTGTACGTTGGCACGGAGACAGGAACTGGCCAAAAACGACCCCCCGTGCGTACCTGCCTATACTAACGGCGACCCCGGAGGCTCCCACCCGCTTCCCATGACACTCCAAGCAAGCTCAAGGCGCGCAGGGATTCCCCCGGCGGACAGGCCAGCGCAGGTCAGCCGGGCTCTTCGACGTCGAGCAGCACCTCGTTGCGGCGCAGAAACCAGGGCTTGAACGGCGGGTCGAATCGGGCAAATCTCGGTGCCCCCACGACGCTGAGCCCGGCCGCGGCGAGCGCCGCGCCTAACTCCTCGAGATGCTGTTCGTAACGCGTCTGACTCCAGCGTCCGCTGAAGCGGAGCGCACCGGCGAGGCTGGCGGGCACGGTGCGCAGGTGCACTGTGGGGTCCGTGGGTTGCGGCGCTGTCTCGGCCGTCATCCCTGTGGGCAGCACGAAAGCGACCCGGAATTGTTCCCCGGCCGCAGCGCCAGAGACATCGTTCACGCTCTGCTGCAGTACTGGCGCGGTCATCGCGATCTTTTCGGCGACATCCGTTTGCACCACCGGCGCCGTCATGGCGACTTTCTGGAGTGACTGGTTGGCCCCGGTGATATACGCGAACAGATGGCGGAAGGCCCGATTCCCGGCGTCTTCGAACGGGCCGTCGGTGGTGACCTCGGCCACCAGATGCGCGGGGTATCGGCGCAACTCGAAATCCTCGTAGTGCGTCACGACTTGATAGGGCTGTTGCTCGGTCACGCACCGAAGCTACTGCAGATGGCTGGGTTCTCGCTCCGCGTCTCGACATTCGCGTCAGACGCACCAAAACCGCCCATTGTGGGCTTGACACGGCGGGTGCAGCGGCGGAGAGTTCGAGCATGGTGAACAAATCCGCCCTCGCGATCGACGTGACCGATCTGCACGTGCGGCGGGGAAAGCATCCGGTGCTGCACGGTTTGTCGGTCAGTGTTCCCCGCGGCGTCGTCGTGGGCCTGCTCGGCCCCAGCGGATGCGGCAAAACCACGCTGCTGCGAACGATCGTCGGCGTGCAGGTGGTGCAGTCCGGTACCGTGACGGTGCTCGGCCGGGAGGCCGGCTCGGCGGCGCTGCGCCACCGGGTGGGCTACGTGACGCAGGATGCCAGCGTCTACGACGACCTCACCGTGCGCCAGAACCTGCAATATTTCCGTGCCGTGTTGGGGGCCCCGCGCAGCGACGTCGACCGGGTACTGGCCCTGACCGACCTCACGACTCAGGCAGGTCAGCTGGTCGGGTCGCTCTCCGGCGGGCAGCGCAGCCGGGTATCGCTCGCCGGGGCCCTGCTCGGCTCCCCCGACCTGCTCGTGCTCGACGAACCGACAGTGGGCCTCGATCCGCTGCTGCGGGTCGAACTGTGGACGCTCTTTCACCAGCTCTCCGCCTCGGGAACGAGCCTGCTCGTCTCCAGCCACGTGATGGACGAAGCCAGCCGCTGCGACCGGCTGCTGCTCATGCGCGACGGCGAGATTCTGGCCGATGACACCCCGGCGGGGTTGCTGGCTTCGACCGGCACACTTGATACCGAGGGGGCGTTCCTGGCGCTGATAGCGCGGAATCCGCTTGCCGGCCCGGGCGACGGGGGCGACTCGTGAACCCGCAACGCACCCTCGCGACCGCCGGTCGGGTGCTCAGCCAGGTGCGACACGACCCGCGCACGATCGTGCTGCTGCTCGTCGTGCCGAGCCTACTGATCGGCCTGCTGGCCTGGATCTTCTCGGACACCCCGGTATTCGCCATGATCGGGCCGGGCATGATCGCGCTGTTTCCCTTCATCGTGATGTTTCTTGTGACAAGCATCACCACCCTGCGGGAACGCCGCACCGGCACGCTCGAGCGCCTGCTGTCGATGCCGCTCGGCAAGGGCGATCTCATCCTCGGCTACACGCTCGCGTTCGGGCTGCTCGCGGTGGCGCAATCGGCCGTCGCGGTGGGGTTCGCGGTGTGGGTGTGTGGGCTGGAGATCAGCGGATCCGTTTGGCTGCTGCTCGCCGTCGCAGTGGCGGATGCTGTGCTCGGCACGACCCTCGGCCTGCTCGCGAGTGCGTTCGCCCGCACCGAGTTCCAAGTGGTGCAGTTCATGCCGGCGCTGGTGTTTCCGCAGATTCTGCTCGGCGGCATATTTCTGCCCCGCGACCAGCTGCCCGATGTGCTGCGAGCCATCAGCGACTGGTTGCCGTTGTCCCACGCGATCGACGCCCTGCAGGCGGTTGCGACCGACTCGCAGGATGCCGCCTATGTCGGTGGGGAGTTGCTGATCATCGGGGCGTGGATTGTGGGAGCGGTGGTGCTCGGGTCGGTGACGCTGAGGCGGCGCACGCCGTAGTCCTCGATGGGGACGCGCGGAGTCGGGTCATCCGCTCCCCGCTCAAACATCGAGGGTAAGTGGGGAAGCTCCGAAAAGTGCACTCGGAGCTTCCCCACTTACCCTCGAAACTCGCAACTCCGCGGAAAACCCGACTCCGCGCTGAGCCGGCGCCGGTTAACGGTTGGCCAGTGCGTGCTGCAGCCAGCGGTAGCTCAGCTTGGGGGTGCGGGTTCGACGGTCATCAGCGAAGTCGACGTGCGCGAGGCCGGTCGGCTGGGTGTAGCCGGCGTTCCACTCGAACGCGTCGAGCAGGGACCAGAACGTCACGCCGCGGAGATCCATGGCGCCGGCTGGCGCTCCGGGGGCAGTCGCCTCGAGGGCTGCCACGAGGTGTTCGGCCAGATAGTCGACCCGGGCGGGATCGTGCACCTGATGGCGGGCATCCGCTTGGTCGGCGAAGGCACCGCCGGCCAGCGACAGATACACCGGGGGCAGATCGGGGTAGCGTGCGACGAGTTCGGCGAGCGCCACGGCGACGTTTTCGGGGGCGTTGACTGTGCCGGCCGACGTGGTCGAGTGTTCGCGGAAGGCCTCGAGGTGGAACGGCCACGACGTGACCGGAATCGGCCGACCATCGGGGGCCTTCAGCACGGTCGGGCCGGCCGCGACCCGGGCGGGCTCGGTATAGCTCAGGCCGTAGAAGTCGAGCGGCTGCTGGATCGTGCGAAGGTCGGCGGGGTCGGCCTCGAGCAGGGTGCGCAGTTCGACCGCGAACGGTTCGAGCGGGTCAGGGTAGTGCCCGAGCAGCACGGGGTCGGCGAACAGGCGGTTCTGCAGCAGGTCGTAGAGGGCGGCGTAGGAGCGGTCCTGGTCGCGGTCGGTGGCGGACTGCACGGGGGTGTGGGCGTTGACGAGACCGATGCGTCCAGGAACATCGGCGGCGCGCAGGGCCTGCACGGCTAGTCCGTGTGCGAGCAGCTGGTGGTGCGCGGTCGGTAAGGCATCGAACAGCAGGGTACGGCCGGGCGCGTGCGTGCCGAGCGCATACCCCTTCGTGGTGACCGTGGCCGGCTCGAACAGGGTGACCCAGGCGTCGATCCGGTCGCCGAAAATCTCCCCAACGGCGTGGGCGTAGTCGGCGAAGCGGCCCGCGGTGTCGCGGTTCAGCCAGCCGCCGCGTAGGGCAGCTGGCAGGTCCCAGTGCGAGAGTGTCGCGGTCGAACGGATGCCGTCGGCCAGCAACGCGTCAAGCAACCGGTCGTAGAACGCGAGTCCATTACGGTTCAGGGCGCCACGGCCCTCCGGCTGCAGCCGGGTCCAGCCAAAGGAGAACGCGTAGGAATCGACACCGAGGTCACGCAGCAGGGCGGTGTCTTCGCCGTAGTTCTTCACGTGATCTGCTGAGACGGAGGCGTTCGAGCCATCGCGAATGCGACCGGGCACCTGGCTGAAGGTGTCCCAGACGCTGTCACCGCGGCCGCCATCGCGCGCGGCGCCCTCGACCTGAAAGGCGGAGGTGGCCACGGCCACCTCGAACCCGGTCGGCAGTCGGTCGCCGAACTCGACGGCACGATGTTCCCAGTCCCGGGCGGCGATGGCGCGATTCGCTGGTGCTGCCGGGGTACGGGGCGTGGGATTCATCTGGGTGCGGCTCTTTTCGGCGGGCGGCGCGGGGCATCCGCTTCTCTTGAGGGTGTCACGTTTACGACCGACTGACGGTAGGTTTTGTGGTCCGCGAAGAATTCCTCTGGTTTGTTACTCTATTTGCAGGTGCGGGAGGTTGACTTTGCCACCGTCTACCCCTCAACTTGGGACAGGGGGTGAATTGTGTCCGCATCGGCTCGTACCGCAGTCTTGATCACGTCGGCGCGCCCGCGGCACTCCCGCAGCGTTGCGGCTCTAGCAGCCGTGTTGCTCGGCTGCGCCATTGCGCTTGCGGCTCCCGCGCTATCGACCGCACAGGCCGACGAGGCTCCGGCGAATTCGGCGCCGCAGACTGCAGCAGACGAGACAGCGACAGAGCCGACGCCGGCCGAGGCGACGCCGACCGCGACCGAGGAGCCGATTCCCAACGCGACGACCGGCCCAGCGCCGGCTCCACAGATCAGCCGCCCGGACAACGGGCAATTCGTCGGAAGCAACCGCACCGCAGTGTCGGGGACGAAGGCTGCTGGCCAGCAAATTCAGCTGCTGTCGCCGCGAGGTGGGGACCCCCTTTGTATCTTCCCGAGTGACGCAGCGGTGGAGACCGACACGTCGACGACGTGGAGCTGCGACAACGTCTACCTGCAAAACGGACCCAACATCATGCTGCGGGTGGTGGTGACCGGCAGTCCGACTCTGAGCTCCGAGATCTCCGTTGCCGTACTCGGCGCCCCGACGGTGCTCGGCGGGTTGACCGGGTCGGAGTCCAACGGCTGGGTGCGAGGAACCGGGCACCCGCAGGCCGTCGTGACGGCGACCCTGCCCAACGGGGATACCTGCAACAGCACCGCCGACAGTTCCGGCGCCTGGGCCTGCCTGTTCTCGGGCCTCGGCAACGGCAGCCTGGACGTGACGGCGAGCCAGACATCCTCCTTCAGCAGCCCGACATCGTCGAACCCGAGCACAGCGGTCGCGATCACATTCGACGTCACCGCGCCGAAGGCTCCGGTCCTGACCTCTCCGAGCGCTGGCGCGCAGGTGTCCGTGGCCGGCGCCCAGTACACCGGTACCGGTGAAACCGGCGCCACGGTGACGGTGTTCGCCGGCGCCTACTCGGTCTGCTCCGCCCCGGTGATCGGCGGAACCTGGACCTGCTCGGCCGGTGGAGTGGCCGCCGGGTCGTACTCGGTCATCGCCGTACAGAAGGACAACGCCGGCAATGTCGGAGCGGGCTCGACGCCCGCATCGGTCAGTTATGTGGCTGAGAGCACGCCGACGCCGTCTGAGTCCGCCTCGGAGACGCCACCGGTCACGCCGACTCCGAGCGCATCGGCCTCGCCGTCGCCGGATGGCGCGGTTGCCGCACCCGGACCTCCGGTTGAGCCGTCGCCGACCCCGGAGCCGGGGACCACCGCGCCAGCCCCGGAAGCGGCGGAGTCGGAGAACGAAGGGGCTGCGGCATCCGCTTTCCCCGGCCAGTGGAATGACCCGACTCGGTTTGCGGCGGCCATCGGCCCGACGGGCACCGGCTCGCCGTTTCCGTGGTTTCAGGCCGGTCTGCTCGCCCTGGGGGCGCTCCTGCTGATTGCCGTGCCGTTGCGCCTGCTCGCGGGCACCATATCCCGCTCTCGCGGCGGCCGACCGCTTCGGGCACTCCCCTCTCTGGCGGGACGCAACCGGGTGCGCGAGGAATTCGAGGTTGCACCAACCGTGCGGCTCAACCGCTGGTTGCGCGGCGGAGCGGCGCTCCTGGCTGCGGCGACGTTCGTCATGCTGTCCGGTCCGATCGTCGACCAGCCGGCTTACCTGCGTCTGCTCGTCGCCGTGATCATCGGGCTGGTGCTGGTCAATGCGGTGGCCATTCTGGTTCCGCTGTGGTGGAGTTCCCGCGTACTGCGGCTGCGCGGAACAGTCACCTTTCTGCCGCGCTACCTGCTGCTCATCGCGGCGGCGGCGATCGCGTCCCGCCTGTTCGACATTCACCCCGCCCTGCTGTTCGGGCTGCTCGGCAGCGTCACCCTCACCGCCACGACGGATGCCGTCGGCCCGCACGGCGCGCACCCCTCGCCCGCAAACCCCACGACGGCGCAGCGCGGTCAGCTCGCCGCCGTGCGGGTAGGCGCTCTGGCAGCCTTCGCCGTTCTGGCCTGGTCGTTCGGCTCGCTGATGCCCGCAGCCAGTGATTTCGTGACGTCGCTGGCCGCGGAGACGGGCAACACGATCGTGCTCGCCGCCATCGGATCAGCGGTGCTGATTCTGGTGCCCGTCGGCCACACCAGCGGGCGTCGCATTCTGTCCTGGTCGCCGCTGCTCTGGACCGGTCTGACCGTCGTCACGTACGGAATTCTGTTCGCAGCACTGTCACCGATGGTCGAACAGCTGCAGAGTGCGGGCACGGGCATGACGCTGTGGATCACGGCGGCAACCTTCGCCGCTGTGTGCGCCAGCGCGTGGGCCTGGCAGCGGTTCATCGCACCCGCTCAGCGCTAACGCCCGGCAAGCGGTATCGTACACATGTGCGCCTAGGAGTTCTCGACGTCGGTTCGAACACCGTCCACCTGTTGGTTGTCGACGCGCACGAAGGCGCTCCCCCGGTGCCGATGGCCGCCGACAAGAGCGTGCTGCGTCTCATGCGTTACATCACGCCCGAGGGCGCAATCAATGACGAAGGTGTCGCGGCGGTTCTGAGCTCTGTACAACACGCAGCGGATGTTGCCCAGCAGCACAACATCGACGAGTTGCTGCCGTTCGCGACCTCGGCGCTGCGCGACGCGACCAACGGTCCCGAACTGCTCGACCGGGTCGAACGGGAAACCGGTGTCACTCTGCAGGTGTTATCCGGCGAGGACGAAGCCCGGCTGACCTTTCTGGCGGTGCGTCGCTGGTACGGCTGGTCGGCCGGCAATATTCTCCTCTTCGACATTGGCGGCGGGTCCCTGGAGATCGCTGCCGGCGGAGCTGAGTTTCCCGAGGTCGCGCTGTCGCTTCCGCTCGGGGCCGGACGCAGCACGATCGGCTTTCTGCACCACGATCCCCCGTTGCCGGAGGAGGTGTCTAAGTTGCGTAAGCACGCGGCATCCGTTTTGCGCGATGCGGTTGACGCGTTCGCGCACCTACCGGCCCCACACCACATTGTCGGGTCCTCGAAGGCGATTCGTTCGCTGGCCCGTCTGGCCGGCACAACCTCTGATGGCGTCGGCGCCGCCGACCGGCTCCGTCTGGGACGCGCCGAACTCGATGACTGGGTCCCGCGGCTGGCGCGCATCCCCGCCGACGCCCGCCCGGCGCTGCCCGGAATCACCGCCGACCGCACCTTTCAGATCGTGGCCGGAGGCATCGTGCTGGGCGCAGCGATGGCCGCATTCGGGGCTGCCGAACTCGAGGTGTCGCCGTGGGCGCTGCGCGAAGGCGTCATTCTGCGCTACCTCGACCGGCTGCGTTAGTATGCCCTTTCACACCGACTCATAGGAGAGCCCTGATGCGAAGACTGACCGCCGGCCTGTTCATGTCCCTCGACGGCGTCGTCGAATCGCCCAACCTCTGGCAATTCGACAGTTTCGATGAAGAGCTCGGTGTGGAAATGACCTCGATGATGGACCGCGTCGACACCGTGCTGCTCGGCCGGGTTGGCTACGAACAGTGGGCAAGCTACTGGCCGAGCGCCGAGCATGACGACCCGTTCGGCGCTTTCATCAATCCCGTGCCGAAGTTCGTCGCCTCGCGCACGCTGACCGGCGAGCTGGCCTGGCAGAATTCCACGCTGATCACCGGCGACCTCGACGAGTTCGTGACCGACCTGAAGAACACGGAGGGCGGCGAGATTTCGCTGGTCGGCGGAATTTCGCTCGTACGCCAACTGCTCTTCGCCGGCCTGCTCGACTCGCTCACCGTGATGACGCACCCCGTCGTGGCGGGCGTTGGCCGCCACCTGTTCGAGCCGACCGATCCACTGACGCGGCTGACGATGCAGAAGTCGTTGACGACGAGCAAGGGCAACGCCCTGCTCACCTACGGCCTGCGCGCCGACTGACGGGACAGCACCATGACGATCTATCCCACACCGATCGACCCGTCCGAGCTTTTTCAGAGCCCCACCTTCGCGCAGGGCATGATCGCGCCCGCTGGGCCCATTCTCTACGTTGGCGGGCAGAACGGCGCTGATCGCAGCGGCGCGCTGCTCGATGGGCTCGGAGCGCAAACCGAGCAGGCTTTGCGCAATGTGCTCGCGGTGCTCGCTGAAGCTGGAACCGGCCCCGAATATGTGGTCAAGCTGACCATCTATCTCGCGAACGGAATCGACCCCGGTGAGGCGTACGCGGCCACTGCCACGGTCTGGGGAAACCGTCGCACCGCGGTCACGGTACTAGCGGTCACCCCAGCCCGCGCGGGCGCTCTCGTCGAAATCGAAGCCGTCGCTGCGTTCCCCCAACAAGGACTCGGCGCGGGGTCGTAGCCACCAAGCGGGCATACCGCCCACCGCCCCGCATCCGTTTTGGTCGCAGCTCTCGACTTGTCTCGTCGCCGTCTCCCCGGTTGGCGCTCTGAACAATACATCGTCTCCTACCAAAACTGACCCGGTCGATCCCGTGTCAAGCGGTCCCAGCACGAGGCGCGCAGTCGTAATAGGTAAAGCTCTTGGAAAATACAGTCATTGACACTGGCACAGCACTGGCGCACGGCGGCAAGAAGTGCCACAAGTGGCATCAGCACGATTACAGCAATTTGTCCGTAGTGCGGCGTCGACTATCGACGCCGAACTATTCATGATCCTCAACCCAAACCTGTTGCCACGGTTGTTAACGCCGACCGAAAATAGGGCCAGTATCGCCGATTGAAAACAGGGCCACCAGCCACTTTGGAGGGTGATCAATATGGATGATTGGGCGAAGATACGCCAGCTGTTTTCAACGGGCCAGCACTCGAAGCGGGAGATCGGCCGGTTGGTCGGAGTCTCTCGAGGGACGGTCGATCGGGCGTTGGAAG
>NZ_JASISM010000005.1 GCF_030063145.1 Cryobacterium sp. PH31-L1 | reverse complement strand
ACAACAAATTCGGAAAAGACACCAAAGTCGCCAACTGCGCCGTGATCGCCAAAACCACCACCCCGATCGACTTCCAACGCAACTACTACACCGACAACACCACCGTCATCATCAAAAAAGGCTAACCCACCCAGCATCTAATCCACCCGGTTAGACCCCCCACAGAATTCCCTCGCAGGAACACCAGGCGGGCCCCACGTGCACACAGCGTGAGGCCCGACTTTTTGCATCCGCGTTGGCATCCTCGCCGTCAGTCTGGTGTATACCTAGGTCATCGGTATTAGGAGCGCCATGACCACCACGAGTGCCCGCCCGACGCGCGTGCGTCTGGCCGCCGACCCCGCTGATTTTGCTCGGCTCGGTCTCAACCCGCTTAGCACGGCCCAGTTCGAAGATGGGCTGCGCACCGACCCGAACCGCCGTGGATTCTACGAGTGGTGGTATCTCGACGCGAGTCTCGACGACGGCGCCAAGCTTGTCGTGGGGTTTTACACGAAGAACCCTGCGACGCCGGGCACGCGCCTCGCTCCGTTCGTGAACATCAACCTCGACCTGCCCGATGGAAGGTCGTTCGAGAAGACTTTCGCGGCCGATCCCGAGCAGTTCAGCGCCTCGACCGACAGCTGCGACGTGCGCATCGGCGACCACCGTTTCAGCGGTGACCTGCAGACCTACCGGGTGAGCGCATCCGTTGAGAACGTCACGGTGAACGTGACGCTCACCGGCACGGTGCCCGCCTGGCGGCCGGCGACGGGGCACGAGATGTTCGCCCGAAACGGGGTGGAGAAGGCGTTCGCCTGGTTTGTGGCGGTGCCGAGCGGACGCGTCGACGCAGAATATTCGGTCGACGGAAAGGCTGTCAGCACAACGGGGGTTGGCTACCACGATCACAACTGGGGTGATGCGCCCCTGCGCAAGCTCATGCACAACTGGTACTGGGGACGCGCGCAGGTGGGGCCGTACAGCCTGATCGCCGCACACATCACGGCCGAAAAGGCCTATGGCTACGAACCCCTCACCATCCTCCACCTCGCCCGCGACGGTGTTGTGGTGGCCGACGACGGCACCAAGGTGGCCGTCACGACCGAGCGCATCTGCATTGACGCTCCCACGGGTAAGCCGGTAGCGGATGCCCTCACCTACGACTACCGCGCCGGTCCCGACCGTTTCACGATCGCTTTCGAGCGGGAGCAGACGCTGCTGCGCACCCGGTTCATCGACGTCGTGCCGCCGGCCGCGAAGCTGCTCGCCCGCCTGATGCGCTCCGACGCCACGTACCTGCGCTTTGCCGGAACCCTGATTCTGCGCCGGTACCTCGACGACGTTCTGGTCGAGGAATATACCGAGACCAAGGCGCTCTGGGAGCTCATGTACCTCGGCAAGACCCGCCTTCCGGTGGCCTGAGGGTTCTGCTTTCTGCCGCAGCCGGCTGCGCGGGACCTGCGCAGGTGCGCGGGAGCTACGGCCTGGCCAGAACTCCAGCGCCGCGCGCCGCGCTGGACCTGCGCCAGTGCGCGCGAGTTTCGCCTCGCGCGCAGCTCCCGCGCCTCGCGAAGGTGGCCCACTGTAGGGCGAGCCGCACCGCCGCAGCACCGCGCGACCCACCGACGGCCGCGACACGACCGCGAACCCCCGCTGCTTCGGACAGCGTGAGTGAGCCGTGGTATGACGCGGCCGATGGCACCGTGCCCTGGGCCGTGACATCCAGCGAGTAGCCCTAGAGCCTGCGTGCCCCCCGCGACCGCGAGCGATCTGCGTCTGCGGATCGGCGCGATTACTCCGCGACGGAGTCGGCATCCCACACGATTTGAGACGTCTTGAAGACTTGGCACCAGCAGCGGGACGCGTCGCCTCGGATACCGAAGATGGTGAGCACGTCGGGTTAAGGGGCATCCGCTACGTTCACTATTCTGGTGTCGGCGACTGCGGTCATGCGCTCCAAGTGCCCCCGGTCGCGGTCGCCGGGCGGTACCGCTGTGCCATCCAGCCACCTCCGCCGTAGGCTCTAATTGCACACGCAGTGCGCAGGAGGACGACATGGCCCAGACGACGGCAACCGAAACGACGGCGGCAGCGGTGCTGGCCGAGCTGGTGGAGCTCGACGACCCGAAAGCCCGCCTCATCAATGCCAGGCACGGCGACGACCACGGAGTGAACCTCGGTCAGCTGCGTGCGGTCGCCAAACGGCCGAAGGCCCAACCGGGTCTTGCCCGCGAACTGTGGGGGACCGGTGACACCGCCGCGCGGCTGGTTGCGATTCTGATCTTTCGTCCGAAGGAGTTCGCGCCCGGCGAGGTGGATGTCCTGCTGCGCCAGGCGGGCATTCCCAAGGTGCACGACTGGTTCGTCAACTATGTAGTGAACAAGAGTCCGCACGCCGAAGAGTTGCGCCTGGCGTGGTTCGCCGATCCTGATCCGGTTGCGGCGAGTGCGGGCTGGGCACTGACCGCCGACCGCATCGCCAAGAATCCCGAGGGGCTCGACCTCGCAGGGATTCTCGACCTCATCGAGGCTCGAATTAAGGATGCCCCGGATCGACTGCAGTGGGCGATGAACAACTGCCTGGCCCAGATCGGGATCGAGCACGCCGAGTATCGTGCGCGGGCCATTGACATTGGTGAGCGCCTGGAGGTTCTCAAGAATTACCCGACGCCGCCAAACTGTACGTCCCCCTTCGCTCCCATCTGGATCGCCGAGATGGTGAGTCGGCAGCTTCCCGCCTAGCCCCCGCAGCACGCACGTAATGGGAATCGTGCACAGACTCCAAATTCGTTGAGCGGATGCGGTCGGGCCTGTTATCGCAGGTCCGGCCGCTTTTTTGTGCCCGTTTCCGGGTTTTCGTCTACCCCTGAACGGGGGGTGAACCTGAGAAAGACCCGTATTCGATTGTGACAATACCCATAGTGGGCAATACTCATTTTCAGACGAAGCGGCCCCCTCTCAGCCGCTCACCCGCACCCCCCGAATCTGTGCACTAGACGAAATGTGAACCCATGTCCTCCACTGCTTTCGCTTCGACCTCCGCCGTTCGCTCCACCATCGCTCCCACCGGCCGTCCCTCTCGCCGCCTGGCCCTGATCGCCGCCGCCGGCGCGTTCGCCGTCGCCTTCAGCGGCCTCGCCGTGCTGCCGGCCCAGGCCGCCACCAACACCACCTCGGTCGCCGTCCCGGCCGGCAGCAAAGTCACCACCGACCTTGGCACCATCCCCGCCGACGCCGCCTCGGTGCAGGTCATGTTCGACACCACCGCCGCCGCCCGCACCGACATCAAAGTGCTCGTCGGCCCGGAAAACACCCAGCGCTACTACTTCACCGCCCCCACCGGCGACGGCCCCGAACGCACCTACACCGTCCCCGTCACCAGCAAATCCGACGGCACCATCACCGTCGCCAGCGCCACCGCCAACGTCACCGTCGACATGACCATCGTCGGCTACACCGCCAAAACCGTCCCCACCCCCACACCAGCACCCACACCAGCACCCACACCAGCACCCGCACCGGCACCCGCGCCGACGCCCGCACCTGCTCCGGCCCCGGCCCCGGCTCCGGCCCCGGCTCCGGCCCCGGCGGCGCCGACCAGCGGCACGCCGACCGGCACCAACACCGGTGTTCCCGCCGGCACCAGCCTGAAAATCGTCACCGGTGACATCAACGTCACCACCCCCGGCACCGTCCTGAACGGCCTCGACGTGCGCGGCCTGGTCAAGATCAGCGCCGCCAACGTCACCATCAAAAACTCCATCATCCGCGGCCGCACCATGAACGGTCCCGGCGCCCTCATCAACAACCTCGGCGGCTACAGCAACCTCGTCATCACCGACACCGAACTGTTCCCCACCGTCGCCTCACCCGACGCCAACGGCATCTACGGCTACAACTTCACCGCCACCCGCCTGAACATCCACAACGTCATCGACGGCATCCACATCACCGGCAGCAACGTGCTCATCCAGAAAAGCTGGATCCACAACAACATGCACTACCTCAACGACCCCAACCAGGGCGGATCGCCCAGCCACGACGACTCCATCCAGGTGCAAATCGGCAACAACGTCACAGTCACCGGCAACCGCCTCACCGACTCGCACAGCGCCGCCGTGCAAATCACCCAAGACCAAGGCAAAGTCTCCAACTTCAGCTTCACCGACAACTACGCCAACAACGGCGCCTGCACCGTCAACATCGCCGAAAAAGCCTACGGCCCCCTCGTTGGCACCATCATCAAAGACAACAAATTCGGAAAAGACACCAAAGTCGCCAACTGCGCCGTGATCGCCAAAACCACCACCCCGATCGACTTCCAACGCAACTACTACACCGACAACACCACCGTCATCATCAAAAAAGGCTAACCAGACCCCGGCCAACCCCCACAGAATTCCCTCGCAGGAACCAGGCGGGCCCCACGTGCACACAGCACGCGAGGCCCGCCTTCTTTGCGCGCCCAGACCCGGGACGGCCGGACCGCAGACCACCTGCGTTGGTCAATGGCGGTCTCGACAGGCTCGACCAACGGATGGGACCGATGTGCCGCCCGGTCATGGTGGGCCATGGCGGTCTCAACGGGCTCGACCAGCGAGATGGGCACGACCGCAAACCGGTCGCGTTGGGCAGGCTCAGGTGATGGCACCCGGCTAGATGACACTTATGTCATAAATGGCCCGACGGGGACACCGGTAGTGCAGCCTCGTCCCATAGAGCAACCCCATGCTCCGATTGTTAGGGGAATCATGCAATTATCTGCCCGCCCACCCGCCCACCAGGCTCCCAAGCGTCGCTTGGCCGGGCCGGCCGCCGTCGCGGCGCTCGCGCTGCTGATCGGCGGTATTGCGCCCGTGGCCGTACGCACGTTCTTGCAGCCCGATGCGGCACAGGCCGCCGTGCCGGCAAGCGCCACCGACGAGACGAAAGTGCCACACTATTTCGGTCCGTACCCCAACTGGGCCAATAGCCCGCAGACCTTGGCGGATGCGATGGTGACGATCAGCGTCGGCACCCCGACTCCGGTGCTATACGGCAACCCGCTGACCGAGCGCAAGTACGCGACCGACTACGCGAAGCCGACTGGTGAGTTGGGTCCGGTGTTAGTGGTTCTCGACCACACCAAGCTGCCCGCCGGCACCCTCAACGACTTCCAGACCTGGAACCAGGGCATCGCCGGAGCAAGCCCGACCACATCGGCGGACAGCCTCTTTCACGCCCTGGTGCTTCGACCTACCGGAACCATGGGGGAGTACACCGTGGTCTTCGCGAGCGACGAGCTGAAAGTGCCCACGCCGACCGTGAACACCGGCGAGGTCGAGACCTATTCAATGCCAGCAGTGGCAGTGCAAAAGGATGACGTGATCGGCTTCTACGGCCAGGGAGTTCCGGTGGACACCGATGTTCCCGCCAACGGCGACACCCTGAGCACGCCGGCGAGTGGTGACCTGACACTCGCCACCAATATCGCTCCGGCCGCGAACAGCACGGTCAAGCTCGGAGCGTCGAACTACCCGGACTTCTCCCACGACCGCACCTACTCTTTCGCAGCCGATGTCACTCCGACCATCACGGACCCGGGCACCGGCGCCGAAGCGACAGCCTCGGTCGACCCGAAAACGGGCGCTATCTCTGGTGTCACCGTGACCAGCCCTGGTGCAGGCTACGCGGTCTCGCCCACCGTGAAGATCACGACGGCCGGGGTCACCCCAACCACGGTAGCGAAGGCCACTGCCAAGATCGCTACCGGCGTCATCACCAGCATCGACGTCAACGAGACCGGATACGGGTTCACCTCGCCCGTCGTGACACTGACGGGCGGCAACCCCACGGCAGGCGCCGAGGCGCACGCACAGGCCAGCGGGACTGTCGACAACCTGAAGCTGACCGACGGCGGTAAGGGCTACCAGGCTCAGCCGCTGGTCAACATCTCAAAGCCTGATCTCGCCGGCGGCGAGCAGGCCACCGGCAGTGCAACGATGGACTCCAACGGCGTCGTCACTGCTGTCGAGATTGCGAACGCCGGCAGCGGATACACCTCTGCGCCGACGGTGACCCTGACCGACGCCAGCAAGACCGCTCCCGATCAGGAAGCCAAGGTTGATGCCACTATCGGTGTCACCCGCATCGACGTCACCGATGGCGGCGCGGGCTATGACTCTGCCCCGACCGTGACGATCGCCGACAGCGTGGGCACTGCTGACAAGGGTGCCAGCGCCACCGCCAAGGTGGCGGTCAAGGGCTCGGTCACCGACATCGTCGTCACCACCCCTGGAGCCGGTTACCTCACCCCCGGGATTAAGAAGTTCGTGGATACTCTGCCCGGGGAGGGCGAGGCCAATGCCAACGACCTGGGCCAGTACATTCCGGTCGCGGTGCCCGACACCACGACCTATCCCGGCACGGACTACTACGAGATCGCGGTCGTGCAGTACCGCATGAAGTTTCACCGTGATCTGCCGGCCACCCTCCTCCGCGGTTATGTGCAACTCTCGACCGGTGTCGTCCCCGGCAAGAAGGTCGCACTCGCCAATGCAAACCTCGATCCGACCCTGCCCGACAGCCCCATCAGCTTTACCGGAGTGGACAAGCCGCACTACCTCGGCCCGACGATCATCGCGACGAAGAACAAGCCCGTTCGGGTACTGTTCCGCAATCTGCTCCCCACCGGCGTGGATGGCGATCTGTTCCTGCCGGTCGACACCTCGGTGATGGGTTCGGGCGACGGCCCGGACATGATGACGCTCAACCCCACCACCAAGGTGCCAGAAGACATGGCGAAAGACGAGGGAAGCGTCCTCGATGGTGTGCGCAACCCGATGTGCGGGCAGACGCCTAAGCCGACCACGTGCTATTCAGAGAACCGCGCGACTCTGCACCTGCACGGCGGCATCACCCCCTGGATCAGCGACGGCACGCCACACCAGTGGGTCACGCCGACCGGTGAGAACACCGCGTACCCCAAGGGTGTCAGCGTCAGCAACGTGCCGGACATGCCGGATCCCGGCCCCGGCGCGGAAACCTTCTTCTATACCAACCAGCAGAGCGCGCGAATGATGTTCTACCACGACCACTCGTGGGGAATCACGCGGCTCAACGTGTACGCCGGTGAGGAAGCCGGATACATGATCACCGACGACACCGAGCAGAAGCTGATGGCTCCCGGCGGAGCCCTGGAGGGCCTCGGTATGGGCACCTCGCTCACCATCCAGGACAAGACGTTTGTGCCGAGTGCAACGCGGATGGCGCAACTCGACCCGACCTGGGACCCGAAAAAGTGGGGCGGCGAGGGTAACCTCTGGCAGCCACACGTCTACATGCCCGCGCAGAACCCTGGCGACCCCAGTGGGATGAGCGCATTCGGTCGATGGTTTTACGGCCCGTGGTTCTGGCCGCCGGCCAAGGACGCCAAGTATCCGCCCATGGCCAACCCCTATTTCGACCCTACCTGCGACCCGAATGTGGCTGACTTCTGCGAGCCGGCACTGATTCCCTCGACGCCCAACAATTCAGTGGGAATGGAGGCCTTCCATGACACGCCGGTCGTCAACGGCACCGCGTATCCGACCACGACCATGGAACCGAAGTCGTATCGGTTCCGGATCCTCAACGGCTCGGATGACCGCTTCTGGAACCTGTCTTGGTACGTCGCTGATCCCGCTACCGGCACTGAGGTCGCTTTGAAGTCCAGCGAGGTAGCTCTCGCGCAGACCGACACGTCAATCGTGCCGACTCCGGACACGACGAAGAGTTCCAAAGGCCCCGACTGGATTCAGATCGGCAACGAGGGCGGATTCCTGCCAACCCCGGCAGTCGTCCCCGCCCACGAGACGACGTGGATCACCGACCCGACCCGGTTCGATGTCGGCAACGTCGACCAGCACTCGCTGCTGCTCGCGCCGGCCGAACGTGCCGATGTGATCGTCGACTTCTCCGCCTACAAGGGGAAGACTCTCATCCTCTACAACGATGCACCGGCGGCCTTTCCTGGCCGGATCCCCGGTTACGACTACTACACCGGTGGGCCGGACCTGGCCCCGTCAGGTGCGCCCACGACCCTGCCCGGCTACGGGCCCGACACCCGATCGGTCATGCAAGTGAAGGTGTCGAACACGGCTCCCGCGCTGGCTTTCGACCGGCCGAACACCACGGCTGACCAGATGGGCAAGCTGATGGCGGCGTTCGACCACCACACCGACGCGGCCGGCAAGCCCGCCGGAGTCTTCGAGTCCAGCCAGAATCCGATTGTGGTCGGCCAAGCCGCGTACAACAAGGCTTACGGCACGAGCTTCGTCGGCAGCGGAGCTTGCAACGCGACATCGAACCCCGCCGCCAAGTGCGATGGCTTCGCCCGGATCGCGGAGCAGGGAGGAGACACGTTCAAGTTCGACACACTGTCGGGCAACCAGCTCGGCATTCCGATCGAGGGCAAGAGCGTGCACGACGAGATGAACTCGGCGAACTTCGACGAGTGGGGCCGGATGAGCGGCAACATCGGTTTGGAGGCGCCTGGAGCCACCCCGCTTCTGCAAAACGTCATCCTCTACCCCTATGTGAACCCCGCCACGGAGAAGCTGGACGGTACGAAGGGAACGAACAGTCTCAACGTGACGCCGATCTCCACCAATGCCGACGGTACGCAGATCTGGAAGATCACCCATAATGGCGTGGACACGCATCCGCTTCACTTCCATCTGAACGACGTGCAGGTGTTGAACCGGGTCACCTGGGACAACATCATCATCCCGCCCGAACCGACAGAACTCGGTTGGAAGGACACCGTGCGGGTCAGTCCACTCGAGGACACGATCGTGGCGGTTCGACCCATACTCCCGAAACTGCCCTTCGCAATCCCGGACAGCATCCGACCGCTCAACCCGATGATGCCGCTGGGCGCCAAGGGCTCGACGACCGGCCCGAACGGGTCCGAAGCCGGGTTCAACAACACCGATACCAACGGTGACCCGATCGACCCGATCAGCAACGTCATGACCAACTTCGGCTGGGAGTACGTGTGGCACTGCCACATCCTTAGCCATGAGGAGATGGACATGATGCGGCCGATCTCGGTCAGCGCGCCGCGCACGCTCCCGGACGCGTCGGTGATGAGCTTCACCCGACCCACGACCGACGTGCTGCTGAGCTGGACCGACGGCACTCCGGTTTCGATCACCGATCCGACGACGTGGGGTAACGCGAAGAACGAGATCGGATACAGGATCGAGCGGGCACCGATAGTCAACGGGACGCTGGGCGCGTACGTGCAGTTCGCCACCACCCTGGCAAACGTCACCACCTACACCGACGTCACTGCGGGGACCGGGGAGTACGCCTACCGGGTCACGGCGTGGAACGCTGCAGGGAACACGGTGTCCGCACCGGTGCTCACAGCTTCCACCACGCCGAAGCTGACCGCGCAGAGTCCCGCAGCCGGGGCGAACGGGGTAGCGACATCCGTTCGGCCGACCGTCACGTTCAGCGAGGCCGTCACCGGGGTCAGCAGCAGCACGTTCACGTTGAAGCAGGGCTCCACGGCCGTTCCGGCTACGGTGACCTACAGCACGGCGACGCGGACGGCCACGCTCATCCCGACAGCGGCACTCACCGCTGACAAGCCTTACACTCTCGCAGTGACCACGGCCATCAAGAGTGTGTCGGGCGGCTCAGTAGCGGCGACGAGCTGGAGTTTCACCACCGGGCCCAGCCCCACCGTGACGACGACCAATCCCGCTGCCGGAGCCACAGGCATCGGTCTGGGAACTGCCACGACGCGGACCCCGTTGAGTGCAACGTTCAGCGAGGCCGTATCCGGCCTACCCGCCACCGCCGCCAGCACGCCCAACTTCACCCTGAAGCTGGGGGCGACGACCATCGCCTCGAAGGTGGCCTACAACGCCACCACCCGAGTCGCCACGTTGACACCGGATGCCCCGCTGGTCGGTGACCGCAGCTACACCCTGACCCTGACCAACGCGGTCAAGGACCTGGTCGGGAACCAGCTCACCGCCAAGACGTGGACCTTCATTACCGGCCCCGCCCCAGTGGTCGCGGCTCGAACCCCGGGGGTCAACGCCACCGGGGTCAGCCGGACTGCGAACATCACGGCAACCTTCAGCGAGGCCGTCACCGGTCTGCCGAGTAGAGCTGCGGCGAGCGCGAACTTCACCATCAAGCGGACCTCGACCGGTGCTGCCTTCGCCTCCGTGGTCAGCTACTCCAGCACCACGAGGGTGGCAACGCTCAACCCGTCCGGCACCCTGCTGGCAAATACCCAGTACACCGTCACTCTCAATAGCGGGATCAAGGACACCGCTGGCAACCTACTGGCGCCCGTCACCTGGAATTTCACGACGGGCAACTAGCACCGCCCCACAGCGCACCGCCGCCGGGAATTCAGGGCCGGGCGGCGGTGTGTCTTGCCCCCTAGAGGCACGTTCACGCTGGACGAGGAGACGACGATGTCGACAGGGACGCCCCACGTGACCCGGAACCAGAAGTACCACGCCCGGGGTCCGGTTCAACTGCTCGTCGTGGTGTTGTTCGCAGCACTGACTCTGGCGTTGACCCTGACGCTGGTCCTGCCGCCGGCCCCAGCCTCGGCGCACGCCGAACTGTTGTCCACGATGCCGGCCGAGGGCGAGGTGCTGGACCGTGCGCCAAGCTCGGTGAAACTCACCTTTGACGAGCCGGTGTCCCTGGTGTCCGACGGCTTTCAGCTCTACGACGGCAGCGGTGGACATCGAACTGTGCCGGTCGAGCTGGAGGGAGAAACTGTTCGGGCCACCCTGCCGTTCGCCCTCGCCGAGGGCAGCTACGTGCTCGGCTGGCGGGTGATTTCCGACGACTCCCACCCCGAATCCGGGGTGCTTTCCTTCGCCGTGGGCCAGGCCGACGCGGCCCTTCCCGGTGTCGTTGGGACGGACACCAGACCGGTAGATATCTTGTACGGCGTACTGACCGCCGTCGGCTATCTGGGCTTGTTCTGTCTGGTGGGTCTCACCGTCTTCGACCTGTTCATCGTCCGCACTGCCCCGACCGGTCGTCGGTTGCCGCGGGTAACCGCAATCATCGCGCTCAGCGCGTACCTTCTACTCGTGCCGTTGACTGTGGTGCGGGCGCGCGGGTCGGGTTTCGGCGAGCTTTTCGATCTGTTCGTCGTCGCCGAGAGCTGGACCGGGGCGGCGGCAGCGACCCTGGTACTCGCCTCCTGCGGGACGGCGCTGATGCTGCTCCGGGTGCGACTACAACGGCGGGAGAGTTTCTGGGCAGGGGCCACCGGCGCTGGGATCGCGCTGCTGTCGGTGCTGCCGGTCGGCCACACCCGAACCTTCGGACCGAGCTGGTTGGTGATGGGCGCCGACCTGGTGCACGCCGCGACCGCAGCGGTTTGGCTTGGTGGTCTCCTCGCCCTGGTGCTGTTTCTCACTCGCGCCCGACGGCGGAACGGCGACCCGGCCGAGGCTGCCGGAGTCCTGGGCAGGTTTTCCGCCCTCGCTGGTGGTCTCGTCATCGTGCTGGGCCTGACCGGAATCATCCTGGCACTGGTCATGGTCGGCTCGGTCCCGGCCCTCGTCGGGAGTGACTACGGCCGGCTGCTGTTGGCCAAGCTCGCCCTGGTCGCGGTCATCGGCGGACTTGCAGCGTGGAATCGATTCGGCCTGGTCCCGCGCCTGACGCGCGAGGACTTCACTGGACAGGCCTGGCATCGGCTGTCGCTGGCGGTCCGGCTGGAAGCGGTGGGGATCGTGCTGGTCATCGGGCTTACCTCGGCCTTAACACTGCAGAACCCGCGAGCGAGCGAATCTGAGCCGGCCCTGACTGCAGCCACAGCGTCCACCCGGGTTGGATCACCGATGCTCGCCGACCTTGGCACCGGCCACCTGACCGGTCGGTTCAGCCCGGGCACGGCGGGGGTCAACGTCATAACCTTCGACATCACAGATGCTGACGGAACGCCGATAGTGCCTCTCGATCTACCGCAGGTCACTGTGGCCGAACCGAACCTGAGTCTTGGCCCGCTAGCCGCCACGGTGGAGGCTGGGAACACGCCGGGCAGCTACCGTGCTGTGGTCGTACTACCGGTGGCCGGCCAGTGGAAGATTACCGCGGCCGTCCGGGTCAATGAACTGGAGCGGCCCGCGGCCGTCGCCGACGTGGTCGTCGTGGGATGAAACCGGCCCGTTCCATCGTGGTCCCACAGTTCAGCGTCTAAACCTGGCGGGGGGTTCCGTGCTAGAAACGGACGTCGGCAGACTCAATGAGGGAGGACTGGTCAATCGGATCGAAAACAGAATCTTCGGGTTGGGCAGGGGGCGCCGGCTCTACCGGGAATCGCAGAGTGAATGTCGTGCCTCGACCGAGCGAGCTGGTTACCGAAACGGTGCCGTCGCGGGCTTCCATGGCGGCTTTGACAATAGCCAGCCCCAGCCCGCTGCCGGCCCGCTCGCCCGCTGTCGACGCGGTGCGGAAGATATCAAAGATGGTGTCCAGATCGGTGCCGGGGATGCCAGCCCCGGTATCCCGCACGGTCAGTACCATCTCGCCGACCTGAGTCTCCGCCGTCATCGCAATGGTGTCGCCTGGACCGGTGAACCTGACCGCATTCTCGAGCAGGCAATCCAGCATTGCCTCGAGTCGCTCGTTGTCGCCCAGCACGGTGCCCACCGCACTGCGGGCGCTCCAGGCGCGGTCGGCAGTGACCGACCATCGGCGCAGAATCTCCGCCAACATTCGGTCAACGTTAACGGGCTCTGGGGCCGACGGCTCCACCACTCGAACCAGGGTGAGCAAATTGGTTGCCAATGCGGACGCCTTGACCAGTTCGGCCACGACCAGCCCGGCGTCCTCGCGCACCGTGTGCTCGACTGACTGGTCGGCGATGAGCTGCGCGTAGCCCCTGGCGATCGTCAGCCGGGTGCGCACCTCATGCGAGCCGAAGCGGGCGGCGTTTTCCCGTTGTTCACTGCGGTAGCGGTCGGCCTGTTGCAACGCCCGCAACCGGGCCTGAGCTGTCCATTGCCGGTTCACATGCCAGATCAACAGCGAAATGATTCCGCCCATCAGAACGGTCTCACTGCATTCTTCCCAGGCGATGATTCCGGCCATGGCATGTCGAATCAGGGCGATCCCGGTCACCGTCATGATGACGGCAAAGACCACCATGGTGGCCCGCCGGGGCCACGGGCACAGTCCGTAGAGCAGCGCGAAACTGGCCCAGACGAGGTGATACGGGATGGTCTCGTTACCGGGTAGCGCAAAGGTGAGGTAGCAGTTCACCCCGGCAAACACCGCCCAAACAGCGACGAGGACTGCTTTAGGCCGTGATCCGATATCCGACATTGCGCACCGTTTCTATCTTGTCGTTTGATAGTTTCCATCGCAGCCGACGTACGCAGACATCAACGACGTTCGTGCCAGCATCGAACTTTGTCCCCCACACCCGCTCAAGCAGCTCGGCCCGGGTACACGGCTCAGGCGCCCGCTCGAGGAGGTGAAAAAGCAGCATGAATTCCCGTTGAGTCAGAGGGACGCTGCGCCCGTCAATGATGAGGTCCCGTTGCTGCAGGTCGATCTCAACGCCGGCGATGCGGAGGTAGCGGGTTACTGTGGAGGCGGATGCCTGCAACGACGGGGGAGTCTGGAGCCGGGTGTGGATCCGAGCCAGCAGCTCGGCGTTGGCGAAGGGTTTGGCCAGAAAATCTACCGCACCGCCCTTGAGGACACCGACTCGGGTCGCCACCTGCGTCATCGAGGAAAGCACCAGGACCCGACTCGACGGACGGAATCGCATCAATTCGGCGAGGACGTCTTCGCCGCGCCCGTCGGGCAGCACCAAGTCCAAGATGATCAGCTCCGGGTCGACCGTGCGGATCGCCCTGAGTGCGTCAACTGCCGTGCCGGCGACGGTGACCGCATAGCCGGCGCCACCGAGGATGCGGCCGAGGAGCCGGGCCAGCATGGGCTCGTCCTCGACGACGACGATGCGGTTCACGTCGGTATCCGCTCCTTCCCGCGTGGCTCGATGGCGAAAAACGTTGCCACTCTGGGCGATGCAATCCCATGAATGAATTTGCGTCAGCACAATAGTTGAGTTTTCCTTTGGCGCAGGTGCAATCTACCGCTGATGTCCTCTTAAAAGGGGACACCGCCTGCTCCCCAGAAAGGGGGGTGCTGCGAATCTGCAGACATGGCCCGTGGGGCGGGTGACGACCTAATGAATGTCTCCGGCAGAAAATAAGGGGCCTCGGCCTATTTGCTGGGGAGATCCCAACCGAGAGCGACGTGCTCAGGCGTTCTCGAGCTCCGCGATCACAATCTTCTTTTGGCCCATCATGACGCCGATCTGTTCCGGTCGGCGAGTCAACTCGGCCATGTTCTCCGGAATGATCTGCCAGCTGACGCCGAACTGATCTTTGCACCAGCCGCACTGCTCCGATTCGGCTACGTGGGAGAGCTTCGCCCAGTACGAGTCAATCTCGTCCTGGCTCTTGCACAACACGACCAATGAGATCGACTCGTTGAAAGTGAAAATGGGTCCGCCATCGAGACAAACAAAATCCACGCCGTTCAACGTGAATGAACCATTCAACACCTTGCCGCTCATTGCGGCGAAGTGCTCATCGAGACTTTCGTCGGGGTAATCAACGATCGAATTGATGCGGGAATTTGGGAACACGTCGATGTAATACGTCATCGCCTCGCGCGCTCTATCGTTGAACCACAAGCACGGCTGGATGGGCAGAAGCTCGGCCATCAATACCTCCCGTTGGGAATCGTGCCTTTCAGAGTAGTTCGCCCCCCGCCCGTGGCCAAGCCCTTTCGGGCCAGCGGATGCTGCGCAGTCTCGGTCGTGAGCGTCGTGAGCGTCGTGAGCGTCGTGAGCGTCGTGGGCGTCGTCGCGCGGCTGCGGTCGACGCCGAGGCTAGTCCTCCGAGAGCAGGGCGAACGACTTCTTGGTGCCGTTGTACCAGTCTATTGGCTGCTTCGGGTGCTTCCGGCGGTTCTTCATGCCCTGACGCGCCTGATCGTGTGTGGTTCCCAGCGGGCAGAATCTTCGAACGGATGCACCGGCGCGAGCCGCATCCGCCTCGTTCGGTGTTCGGCGAGCAACGTTGCCATCCGCGGCGTCCGGCGTATTGTCGAACGCACTACCGAGGAGGATTTCCGATGCGCAAAGTGACCTATTCCATGAGTACTTCACTCGACGGCTACATTGTCGGACCCGACGGCACCTTCGACTGGACGACGCCAGACGCGGAGGTCTTTCGCTTCTGGATCGACGACATTCGAAACGTCGGCGTACACCTACTGGGACGACGGCTGTACGAGGCGATGCTGTACTGGGAGACCGCCGACCAGGAAACAGCGCTCGATGAGGCAGACGCCGAGTGGACTGCGCTGTGGAATCCTCTCCCCAAGGTGGTGTTCTCCACCACGCTGTCCGCGGTGCAGGGCAACGCCCGTCTGGCCTCTGGCGGGCTCGGCGAGGAGATCGAGCGATTGCGAGCCGAGCCGGGGGAAGGCGACATCGCTATTGGCGGCGCGACTCTCGCCGCCGAGGCATCCGCTCTGGGGCTAATCGACGAATACCAGGTCATGGTCTGCCCGGTGCTGGTCGGCGGCGGTATTCCGTTCTTTCCCCGAACTGAGCGCCTCGTGACTCTCGAACTCGTCGAAACCCGCACCTTCAAGTCGGGAATCGTCTACCTGCGGCACCGCGTCGTGCGCTAGCAGGAGGAGGCAGTAATGGCGGTGCCTCCCGCAGCCGCGCGGATTGGCTTAGAGAAGGACAAAGTCGATTTCGTACGAATCGAGACCTGTAGTGCCAAAGCGATTCGCATCACTTTCGAACTACACAGCTGCAGAAATAGATGAGGTCCGGTGCGGCCAAACCGCCAATCGGCGACTCAACCACGTGCATCATGGCCTGAAATCTTCGCGCCCCTACCGGACATGCCTCAGTATGAGAGTTGTGAACGACACCGAGCGCGAAGAGCGGATGCGCAACCTCGTCGCGCTCGTCGGCGACCCGGTGCGCCGCTACCTGCACCGCCGCACCGACGCCGCGACGGCCGACGACGTGATCGGCGACACCCTGCTGGTGTGCTGGCGCCGCCTCGACGAGGTGCCCGACGATGCCCTCCCCTGGGCGATCGTCGTCGCTCGACAGTGCCTCAGCAACGCCCAACGCGCCGAGCGTCGCCGCACCCGTCTCATCGGCCGCATCATCGCCATCGACCCGCCGCCGGCCCTTGCAGACGAGAACCCCGCAGCATCCACTGTCGATGAAGGCACCACCGTGGCGGCCCGCGTGACCGCAGCCCTCGCCGGCTTGCGTCGAGACGATGCTGAGATCCTGCGGCTGTGGGCGTGGGACGAGTTGACGAGCCCGCAGATTGCCGTTGTGCTCGGCATCAGCGCGAACGCAGCGGCGATACGACTGCACCGCTCGAAGGCGCGCCTCAAGCAGGAGCTACTGAAATCCGTCCACTCGACCGGACATATAACTTACGACGAAGGGAGCGAAGATGCACGATGATGACCGTGCGCTGCGCGATCAGCTGCGCGCCGCCGATCCGGCCCGCGCGCTGCCCCCTGCCTCGCCGACGTGGCTCGACCACAGAATGGAGCAGATCATGACCGACCAATCCGTTTCCACCCCGACCGTCACCCCTGAGGCCCCGCGACGCGTGTTCCGGCGGTGGATGCCGATGGCAGGCGTCGCCGCGGGCGTCGCCATCGCCGCTGCAATCATCGCGCCCCTCGTTCTCGGTGGTCCGGAACCCACTGTCGAGTCGCTGCAGCCTTCCATGGGCGGAGGCTTGGCGAGTGGCAGCTGCCTCGTGCTCGAGCCGGCGACCGTCGCCGCGCAACAGCAGGCGTTCGCCGCGACGGTGCTGCAGATCCAGGGCAACACCGTTGTGCTGGAGGTCACGAAGCGCTTTGTGGGCGAGGTAGCCGACCGCGTGGAGGTGGCGCAGGTCGACGCGATAACCTCCGACTTCTCAGGCGTGCCCTTCGAGGTAGGCCAGAGCTACCTCGTCGGCGCAGTCGATGGAACGATCACGGGATGCGGCGTCACCGGGGCAGACAGTGCCGAGCTTCGCGCCGTCTACGACGCAGCGTTCCCTGGCTGATCCAGGTCCGCGAGAGCGGCTGGCGGGAAAAACTGCGTGGAATCGTCCCATCTCATGTAGGAAGGTCACGGCGGTCAGTGCAACCGCTGTGACGTTCCCCAGAAGCAGCACGACTCCGGCGCGGTGTTCTGGGCGTAAGGCTTGGTCCAGAGGAGCGGCGACGCTGACAAAGGAGGAGGCTGTATTTTTCGTACTCTCGCCTGCGCGTGAGGCGTGTCTGACCAAGATTCAGTGGCCCGGCAGCCCACCGCCTCGAACAACTGGGCGGACGCTCGCGCAGCATCCGCTCATACCAGAAATCGCTTCTGAGAAGCCTCAGGAGCGATTTCTTTTTGTTCCGACCGAACCGTTTCGCGAACGGCCTTTTGGTCGGGCTGACAGGATTCGAACCTGCGACCCCTTATAGGTTCTAGCCTAAATTCTGTCATTTCCGAAAGTTCCCGAAAACCCGCGGATTCCTCTATGTTCACAGGGAACCGGGCGGTTCGCTGCCTCCAATTGTACGTCATCGTTTTGGATCAATTAGTGATGAATGTGATGGGTAAATGATGACCTTGTGAACCGCTTTTGGCGGGCGCACAGTCGTGGAATGACCGCGGCCCTGACGCGGCCCATGACTCTGACCGGCGCACCGCGCATCGCCTCGGAAGCCGAGTTGCAAACCCCGCCCACGCGCTCGTTGCTGGCCGAGCCGGTATTTGAAAGAAGCCCCGCTTCGCCGCCGCCGGGGAGAACCCCGAGCTCGGGCACCTCGCCATCTAAACTTGGCCGGGTACCAACGGAAGGAATCATCATGAGCATGGAAGGCGCGGCCTGGAGCTCGCTGCACAAGATCTCGAGCGCTAGGGACAGCAAACACGGCATCTCCCGTGAGTCGGTGCGGAGGATCATGACGTTCGCGGTGCCCTACCGGTCTAAGCTGCTGATCTTCATTACCCTCTCTACGGTGGGAGCTTTCCTCGCTGTCGCGACGCCGGTACTCGCCGGCCAGGTGATCGACGTCATCGTCGCCCAGGGCGCGGTCACCACGATTGTGTGGCTCGCCGTCGTCATCGCGCTGGTGGCAGTGGCCGACGCCGCCGTGTCGCTCGTGACGCGCTGGTATTCGGCGCGGATCGGTGAAGGCGTGATCCTCGACCTCCGCACCGCCGTCTTCAATCACGTGCAGAAGATGCCGATCGCGTTCTTCACCCGCACGCGAACGGGCGCCCTCGTGAGCCGCCTCAACAACGATGTGATCGGCGCTCAGCAGGCCTTCAGTGGCACGCTGTCCGGCGTGGTCACGAACGTCGTGGCGCTGATCCTCACCCTGATCGTCATGCTCAGCACGTCCTGGCTCGTGACGGTTCTCGCCGTGGTCATGCTCCCCATCTTCCTGGTACCCGCGCGCCGCATGGGCAGCCGTCTCGCCGCGCTGCGCCGTGAGGCCGCCGACCACAATTCGGCCATGAGTACGCAGATGACCGAGCGCTTCTCAGCGCCCGGCGCCACCCTCGTCAAGCTGTTCGGCCGGCCCGACGAGGAGGCCGAGGAGTTCCGTGTCCGCGCCGCCCGTGTTCGCGACATCGGTGTGCGGGCCGCGATGCTGCAGTTCGTCTTCTATACCGCCCTGATGCTCGTCTCCGCTCTCGCCCTCGCGCTCGTGTACGGGCTCGGCGGCGCCCTCGCACTAGCCGGCCAGTTGAACACCGGCGACGTGGTCACCCTGGCGCTTCTCCTCACCCGCCTCTACGCGCCGCTCACCGGCCTCGCCAACGCACGGGTGGAGATCATGAGCGCGGTGGTCAGCTTCGAGCGCGTCTTCGAGGTGCTCGACCTCGACCCGCTCATCAAGGAGAAGCCCGACGCCGTCGCCGTGCCCGAACGCCCGGTGTCTGTCGAGTTCGACAACGTGCGCTTCGCCTACCCGTCCGCGGACAAGGTGTCTCTCGCCTCTCTCGAGGAAGTTGCCACATTGGACACCCGCGGCGGCGAGGAGGTGCTGCACGGCGTGTCCTTCAGGATCGAGCCGGGTCAGACCGTTGCCCTCGTTGGTTCGTCCGGTGCCGGCAAATCCACGATTGCGCAGCTTCTTTCGCGCCTGTATGACGTCGACAGCGGCGCCGTGCGTCTCGCGGGGACGGATGTCCGCGATGTCACGTTCGCCTCCATGCGGCACACTCTGGGTATGGTGACGCAAGACGGCCACTTGTTCCACGAGACCATCCTCTCCAATCTGCGGCTCGCGCGGCCGGAAGCGTCGGACGATGAGGTGTGGGATGCCGTTCGCCGTGCGCGGCTCGAGCCGCTCATCCGGTCGCTGCCCGACCAGCTGAACACCATGGTGGGCGAACGTGGCTACCGATTATCCGGTGGTGAGCGTCAGCGGATGACCATCGCGAGGCTCCTCCTCGCCCAGCCGCGCGTCGTCATCCTCGACGAGGCGACGGCGGCGCTGGACTCGACGTCTGAGGCCGCCGTGCAGGCGGCGCTCAGCGAGGCGCTTCAAGGACGGACGGCGATGGTGATCGCACACCGACTCTCCACCATCCGCAGCGCGGACCTGATCCTCGTGGTTGAGGACGGCTCGATCGTGGAGCGCGGTACGCACGAGGAACTGCTGGCTGTGGGTGGGCGGTACGAAGAATTGCACCGGACCCAGTTCGCCGTGCAGAAGAATGTTGCCGCGGATGCGGATGCGGAAGCGCTCAGCGGGGTCTAGTCACTGAGCACCTCGCCACCATGCGGTCTGGCGCCTGAGCCGGACGACCGACGAGTCGGTGGCGCTGCCGCGTAACCGACTCCGGCCCGTGGCCTCACGTCAAGCGCGGGCGGAGCGGGACGCGAGTTGGCGAAGGGTGGCTTCGATGCCGACGGCATTCTGCCGAGGAAAGCCGAGCAGCTCGTAGACCTTTCCCTGAACGGCTGGGACGGTGCTGTAGTCAAACGTCTCAGTAACGCGCGTAGACGTGGGCGTGAGCGGCGTGAGTTCCCAGCGCCACCGGTGTCCCGCGGGGTGACGCCACTCTACAAGCCGACCGTCTTCGATGCGCGTCACCGTGCTGGTGATGCGATACGGGACGCCGAACTGCTTCATCGCTACCGAAAATTTTGCGCCCTGGATGAGCCGCCGCGGTCCCGACACCGTACCGCCGACGGTTCCCGAACCGTCCAGCTCACCGTGACGGTGCGGATCAGCCACCAACGCGAAGACGTCTTCGGCCGAAGCCGGCACCGCAACAGTGCGAGCGACTTGGCGAGGCCCTTGCTCAACCTGTTCGACCGTCATGCTGCTCAGCCTAGGTGGGGGCTGTCGCTTAGTCGGTGTTTCCGGCCTGACGCGCTGCACGTGGGTCTTTCGGGAGCGGCGTCGATGCAACGAATTGCCGCTACGCGGGGTCGACAAGGGCGCCGTCATCCTCGTCACCCCAAGACTCAAGAAGCGTGATTCGCCCGCGCGAATCGCGAATCGAAAGCACGAGCGCAATGATCGCGGTCGCGATTCCGATAACGCCCAGGGGGTTCGCGATACCAATAGTGATATCCAAAGCAGGCTGTGTGGGTCCGCTGATGATTGTCTGCAAACCGCGAGGTGTTGAATCTGGAAGCGTGAGTCCCAACAAGAGTCCGATAACGCCCGATACGAGGAAAAACGCGTATGTAATCGCGCGCGTTTCAAACCCTCGACGTGCCGTGCGTCGTACCGCGAGCCCCGTGAACACCAACAAGGCGGCAAAAGTCACACCCAGCGTCGCCGCGTAGATGATGGTGAGGTCGCCACCGATCCCGAAGAGGTGGCGGCCGAAAGAGATCCACGCGGCCACCGCGATACCAGCAACCACGACCATGCCACCCATGTACCCTGAGCGCGAGGCACCAGGCGTCGCGCGAACTCGAATTACGCTGTACGTCATCACGCTCTCAATCACTGTGCTCGTTACAACCGTAGCCAAGGAAGTGTTTGCGCGCGCGCCCCCACAGATGGACAAGCCCGCGAACCGCGAAATAAATTCGACGCTATCCGACAACACACCCCTTCGCCACCTGGGACCGCGGCCGGATCGATCATCTCATCTAGCCATGTTGTTCGCCGGATGATGGCTGCCGCTATGGGGAATGCGGTCAGCAGCAAGCTGGCGTCTCTTGCCGCAGCTTCACTTGCACGGCAGCGGTTTCGCCGTCGCGGCTCACAAGAAGGTCAACGCCCCGACGCTGGTCGGAACGCACGGACACGTCGAAACCGGCCGCGATGAGCAGGTCAACTGCGTCGTCGGAGCCGGCACTGTGATCCTCGTATTCCTTTTAGTGAGCTATTTCACTACAACTACTAGTACTAGTGCGTACTTTCTCTAGACGGAGTCCAGCGAGATGCCACGTGCCTGAGTCTTCACTTTAGTGTGCGGGTGTGGGGGTCATGATGCGGAGCGCTTGGGGTTCCATCCAGGCTTTAAATGCTGCGGCCTTTCCGAAGCCGTCGCCGTCGAGTTCGATTTCATCGGGTCGAGTCAAACGGGCCCGGAGGGTTGACCCTGTTTCGTAGTGCAGATCGTGATCGTTTCTATGCTCTCCCGCGATAGCTCGTCCAGCCTTGGTGCGACGAACGACACCGTTGGTCCAGGCGACCTTGAACCAGACCCGTACCCAGCCCACCACTCCCGTGGGCCGCGTCATCATGAGATCGAATAGTCCGTCGTCGACAATTGCATCGGGCATCAGCAGGATGTTTGCGGGCAGCGACCCGCAATTTCCGATGATGAGCGTGTGGACTGTTCGACGGGTGAGTGGCCCGTTGTCGAGTTGGAACCGGAGGTGAAGTTCCGCGGGGTCTCGTAGCGATGCGACGATGGCCTTCACGTATGCCGCCCAGCCGGCTTTGGCTTTAAGGTCCTCGTCGGTGTTTGCGATCATCTTGGCGTCGAGGCCAAGGCCGGCCATGACAACAAAGGCGTGCTCGTCTCGGGTGTGATCCTCTCGCTCGATGCTGATCATTCCCAGATCGACCTTGCGCTCGACTCCGGTAAAGGCCGTGCGAATGCTTTCAGGTGAGGCGTCCAACGTCAGTTTCAGGTTACGCGCGAGCAAGTTTCCCGTACCGGACGGCAGCAAGGCCAGAGGCACATCGTGGCCTCGAAGCGCCTCGGCAACCGCCCGAACAGTTCCGTCCCCACCCGCCGCAATAATGAGGTCCACGTTCTGCAATAAGGCTTTCTTGGTCGCACCTTGACCGGCGTCATCCGCAGTCGTCTCAAACCAGCGTGTTTCTGCCCATCCCGCGGCAGTAGCCTCTTGCGTAACCGCGTCACGAAGTTTGGCGAGATCCACCTTAACCGGGTTGTAAACCACGGCAGCAGCGCGCGAAGGATGATCGGTCATGGCGACATACTACGGGTATATATGACGACGAAGTTGTCGTCTCGCGTCGATCATGGCGTCGCCGTCAACTGAGGGAATTTACGCTAATGTCACGCACATGGTGGCGGTCGCATGGGTTGTCGTCGGACTCCCGGTGGGAAAGAGGAGCTGAGTGGGATACCAAGACTGGATTGAGGCAGCCGGTCGCGCTGTTGATGCTGCGGGCGTCCTTGCGGTGGTAATGGGTGCTGTGCTGGCAACCGTGTTCGCCATAACGCGGATCGTGCGCAAAAAAGGTGAGGTCTACGGACGATTCAGACGGTTTTTGGGTCGCTCCATTCTGCTCGGGCTTGAGCTCTTAGTGGCGGCAGATATCATCCGCACTGTGGCGGTGACGCCGACGCTGGAAAGCGTGGGCGTATTAGCGGGGATCGTACTTATTCGCACCTTCCTCAGCTGGTCTTTGGAGTTAGAGATCACGGGTCAGTGGCCGTGGCAGACGGACCATCGACGGACGAGTACAGTTCAACGCCGGTCGGCGGAGGGATAACCGTTCGCTCTTAAAGTTGCCCATTGATAACTTAGGTTACTGCTGCTCATCATGGAGCCAATCCCGGAATTGGCTAGCGAGGTTGGCGGCGCGGCTGAGACCTCGTTCAATGCGCCCGGAACCCCTCGATCATCTTATTCAGACGCCGGTCGGCCGTGCCTCGTGGTGCGGCATGTCGTGGGTTCGACGGTTCTCTTTCATTTCGGCTTCGAAGAGATGCTTCTTCCCTTCGACAAGCGACTGCCGAGCGGCGCGTTCCTCATCGACGAACGCGGAGTAATAGTTCTCGTCGTAGTCCTCGACTATCTGGAAGGTCCAGCGCCCATCGATAACATTGCGCCCGATGATGATCGCGTTCAAACGGTCGGCGATATCCGCATGGCCTGCCGCACGCATCAGCTCGACCGCCGCTCCGAGGGCGAGGTCCGCTTTACCGGTGAGCCGGTGGAAGCCATAAAGCAAACCACGCGCGTGCTCGACGACTTCGAGGGCTTCGGACAGCTTCCCCAGCGCCTCCACTGTAGCGTCCGAAACACCGTCGGGTCTGCGGTGTGCTTCGTCGGGCGAATCTGCAGCATTCACGATGGTGCCTTCCAAAGGGAATCCGTCCGCGATTCGCGGAGCATCAGCTGCCTGACGAATCGTTGACCGGAGACCTGTCGGGCTCGTCCGTTCCCGGCGCTCGATCGGTTGGATGATCGGCGGATCCGCCTGACGATCAGCGGATCCGCCCGACGCGGTGTCCGGAGCATCGGTGCTCGTGTCTCCTTCCCCGTTAGCGTTGAGTATTACATCGGGGTTGGGCGCTTCGCTCGTCATACCGTCAACCTACGCTTGGTGGATTCCCCCTCTCAAGGGTTGACACGTAGGGTCAACACTGGCTGGAGTTCCGCTCGACGCCTAGGGGATCGGTATTCCGCCGTCGACGTTCAGGTTTGCACCGACAACGAAGCTCCATTCGGGCGATGCCAGGGAGACGTATGCGGGGCGAGCTCGGCTGGCTGGCTCCACCGAGCAAGGGCTCCGCCAGCCGCCCGCCCACCTTGGAACGATCGCCGGCTGGATAGTTCGCATTCCGACGTAGCGGCTTCGGTGCATGTTCCGCGTAATTTGCCAAGTAAGTGCCTATAGTGGCGTCATGAATTCAGACGCTAGCGAGAAGCTGAATGGTTCCACCGAGGTCGATGACGAGAAGAAGGCACAGACCGAATCACTCCCTGACGGCTCGCAGAGTGATGGTACGGCCGGGAGCGATAACGACACTGCTTCGGGAGGACCGGCGGACTGAGCCGCACCGACCGTCCCCGTACCCGGACGGCATGAAGTCTTTCTCGGATGGCAGCGTCCGGGATGAGTTTCTCGGCGCGGTACCGGTCAAACAGCGACGTGAATGAGTCGACCGTGCGGTGGTGTGAAGCCGGCGAGGCGGCTTTTGGTGATGTCGGTTGTGCCACAACACGGGTAAACGTAGCGGTTTTGGGATGGTCTTGCCGGAGGGCAGCTCGCCGTTGCGACTGACGATGGTTCCGGTCAGGCGAATGGAGGGCACGGCGCCGGTGATGTCGATGTCCCGACGTCGGATGGCGAGAACCTCACCGATGCGGGCCGAGGTGCCGAGCATCACCTCGATGATCGCGCCGAGCTCGCCGTCGGGTTTGGGGCCAGAGATGTGGTTGGCGACGCTCTCCCAGTGCGCGATCGCCGCGCGGATGACGTTCCCCTCTGGGGCGGTGTGGGCATTGGGCACGTGCGGCTCGCGGCAGAGGCGGGCGACGTGGTGCATCGGGTTGCGGGGGAGTACTTCGTGCTGCACGGCCAGTTCCAATGCCAGCCGCAACACGACCCGGGTCTGTTTGGCTCGGCTGAAAGAGAACGCCGATCGGGGCGCCGGGGCTCGCTGGGGGAGGGCTCGCGCTGCTGGGCGATCCAGGCTCGCACGTCGGAGATGGCGAACTTCAGATGCTTGCCGAACCGGTAGGCCGTTGGCCCTTTACCGTGCACTCGCCAGTCGTAGACCGTGGAGATGGGGATGCCCAGGTAGGCGGCCAGCTCGGCAACATCCATCAGGGGTTCGAGCCCCCAGCCGTCGGTGGGAAGGGAGGTCAGCTTGTCGTCGTGGATACTCATGCCCAGAAGGTGCGCACGACGATCCCGGACGATCGGGAGGTACCGAAACCGACCACGGCAACTCGCACGCGAAGGCCGAATCACCGGCTCCAAAACGCTCTAAGTGATGGGGTAGTGATGGCTTAATCAAATCTTCAACCTAAAAAGTCCCGGAAACCCTTGAGTTTCCGGGACTTTTGGTCGGGCTGACAGGATTCGAACCTGCGACCCCTTGACCCCCAGTCAAGTGCGCTACCAAGCTGCGCCACAGCCCGCCGCTTCCACAACGCGATTTCAGCGAGCAAAACCTGCGGAAGACAACTGTAAGAGCTTACCGCCTTATGAGCGGTCGAATGAACACAACGGCACCGGCCGTAGATCGTGCCCGGGTCAGCGGATGACCGGGGCTCGCCCCGTGCGGCCCACGGCTCCTCGCTAGGGTAGACAGCATCATGCATATTCGAGACATCGGCGTGTCAACGCTGAAGGGCTGCCGACACCAGCCGCGGGACGGCATCCGTCTCACCGCAGACGGACCGGTCGGGGATCGAGACTTCGCCGTCGTCGATCTGAAGAACGGACAGATCCTGAGAACGGTCGAAAACCCCGCGCTGGTGGCATGCGAGGCCGACTGGGCTGACGGGGTACTCTCGGCGACGATCGACGGACGTCGAGTCGCGGCGGTTCCCGTGCCGAGCAGCACCACCGTCGACCTCGACTATTGGGGCCGCCAGACGCCGATGCAGGTGCTCGACGGCCCCTGGGCGAGCGAATTCTCGCGCCTGCTGGGCCGAGACGTTGTGCTCGCCCGCAGTCTCGTCACCGGGGGAGCGGTCTACGCCGATTCGGTCACGATCTCCACGACGAGCTCGCTCGGCCGGCTCGCGCACGAGTGCGGAATCAAGGTTGACACACGGCGCTTTCGCTCCACCTTCACCCTCGACACCGGCGACGCCGCGGCGCACCTCGAGGACGAGTGGGCCGGCCGCGAGCTTCACCTGGGCGGAGCCCGCCTGCTGGTGAAGGGCGGCATTCCTCGGTGTGCGGTCATCGACATCGACCCCGAGATCGGTGTGCGCGGAACGAATTTACTGAAAACTCTCGCCGGATATCGGCTGCAGGGCAGTGACATCATGTTCGGCGTCTATGCCGAGGTCATCAGCCCCGGTTTCGTGTCGGTCGGCGACGACGTCGTACTGGTCTGACGCAAGATTAGGCGACTCCGGCTGACGAGGCTGGTGCCGCAACTCGGCCTAGGGCCGCGACCGGATGAGGCGCTGCGGGCCATCCTCTTTCAGCTCGGCCTGCTCGCTGCGCGAGGCGAGAAAGTCGGTGAAGGAACGAAAACCGAGCGGCTTCTCGTTGAACGACGGGTCCATGCGGCGCATCTGGTTCTTGATCGTGCCGGTGTTGAGCCACTCGTCGGCGTCGCCCTTGGCATGACCGATCTGCAGTGCCCGAACCAGCAGCTCCGTGGCCAGCGTCTGCGGGTCGATGTCTTCAGCCTCCGGCTCGTCGAATTGCGCATCCTCGGTGTGCGAGAACATGGGAATCGTGGTGAGCAGACGAGCGCGGCTGGGAGCTGCATCCGGCACAGTGGCGGCGGGTTCGGCCGCCTTCCTGGTCGCCTTCGGTGCCTCGACGACGGCGATCGCGGCGGCCTTGCCGATTCCGGGCAGCGAGTCGTAGTCCTCGAACTCGTCGCAGGCGGCCGCCAGCGAGGTGCTCGTCGAGCCCGCAACACCGATGCCGACCACGAAACGACCCAGCCGCTTCGACTTCTGGGCGAGCGCGATGTAGTCCGAGTCGCCGGCGATGATGATCACGTGGGTGAGGTCGGGCAGGCGAAAGAGGTCTTCGACCACGTCGACGGCCAAGCGGATGTCCGCCCCGTTTTTGGTTCCGCGGGTGGTGGTGGTGAACAGCTGGGTCAGGTCCACCGCGCGCGACATCAGCTGCCGCTGGTAGCTCGCGTTGACCGGAACCGACCAGTCGGCGTAGGCACGATTGACCACCAGGGTTCCAAAGGACGCGGCAAAATCGATGATGGCATTGAAATCTACGGTCGCCGAGGCGAGCCGTGCGGCGATCTCGGGGTCGGCATCCGGGCTCTTTTTATTGAAATCGCGGATGCCGTCGCGCTGAAAGGCGTTGCGCCCGTGCAACTGTTGGTAGCGCGAGATGACGATGTTGTCGAAGTCGATATAGAGGCCGACGCGAGCATCGTTCGGTTCAGTCATGGTGAGCTCCTTAGCCACAGGCGGAAGACTCAGTCGCGATCCGGTACGTCTAGTTTGCGCCGTGCGACGTGGCCGAGGCAACTCAGCCCGTCAGGTGCCGGAGAATCGCCAGTCGAACTGGGCCGACGGGATCTTGATCGTGACGATTGCCGGCAGTGCCTACCCTGCGAAGCCGAAACCGACCGCTGACACGTGCGATGTCGACTGCTGGGGTTGAGCCGCACCGATGCAGGTGGTCGATGGTCCCTGGACCGCCCGGGAGTGGGGGAGAGGACTCAGTTGCTGCCCCATCGTGGCTGCGCAGTCGCCTCTAATCTGAGCGAATCTCTTCTGGCGTGAGCCTTTCTGGGTAGGTTTTTCGCGAAGCGTGCCGACGATGAGGGATGACGTATGACTAAGACGACCGTGAGCGACTTCGTGATCCAGAGGCTGAGGGAATGGGGCGTCACCCGTGTCTTCGGGTTTCCCGGGGACGGCATCGGTGATTTCGACGGTGCCCTCGGCCGGGCCGAGCGTCGCGGTGACGGACTCGACTACATTCGGCCCACCCACGAGGAAGTCTGTTCTCTGATGGCGACGGCCCATGCAAAATTCACCGGCGAGGTCGGTGTCTGCGTGGCGACGTCCAGCCCCGGCGCTTTCCATATGATCAACGGCCTCTATGACGCCAAGATGGACAACCAGCCCGTCGTGGCCATCGTCGGACAGCAGGGCCTCGCCTCGCTGGGTACTTTCAACCAGCAGGAGAACAACCTCGAACGCGCATTTGCCGACGTCGCCGCGTACGTGCAGACCATCGTGACTCCCGAGCAGGCGCAAGCGGTCATCGACACGGCGTTTCGCATTGCCATCACGAGACGGCAGCCGACCGTCATCGTGCTTCCTCATGACATACAGGCGATGACTGCGGTCGATCCGACTCCGGCCCACTGGGTCTCGCGGTCGGGCACGGGTGCTCCGTCGACGGCGATCGTGCCACCGCTCCACGAGCTGGCCAAAGCGGCCGAGATCATCAATGCCGGTGAGAAGGTCACCTTTCTCGTCGGTGCCGGTGCCCGCGGCGCTGCCGATGAAATCCTGCGCGCGGCTGAGCTTTCTGGAGCGGGCATCATCACCGCTCTCCGCGGAAAGGATGTCGTTTCGTCCGACGTGCCCCACCACACACAGCAACTCGGCCTGCTGGGCTCTTTGCCCAGCCTGCACCAAATCCATCGGTGCGACACTCTCGTGTTCATCGGCACAAATTATCCGTACGGTGAGTTTTTGCCCGAAACGGGACAGGCGCGCGCCATCCAGATCGATCTCAGCCCTGAGCACCTCGGACTGCGCTACCCCACCGAACTCAACCTGTGGGGCGATGCGAAGGCCACACTCACTGCGCTGCTGCCCCTCCTGCAGCAGAAGAACGACCTGTCGTGGCAGCGTGGCATCATCGACGAGATGCGCGGCTGGGAAGATGAGATGCAAGCCCAGGCCCTGGTGCAGTTCGAGACGGGTGCCAACCCGCGCCGGGTTTTCCAAGAACTCAACAAACGGCTTCCCGTCGATGCCGTTGTCACAGCGGATGCCGGCACCACCGCCGATTGGTACGGTCACCACATTCGGCTCCGCCGCGGTATGCGCGGCGACCTGTCGGGCCTGCTCGCCACGATGCTCGCAGCTATGCCGTACGCCGTTGCCGCCAAGTTCGCTTACCCGGAGCGCACGGTGGTCTGCACCATCGGTGATGGTGCTTTCCAGATGCTCGGGATGAACGAACTGATCACGATCAAGAAATATCTCAGCAGATGGAGCAACCCGCAATTCGTCATCATCGTGATGCACAATGACGACCTCGCTCAGGTGTCATGGGAAATGCGCACGGAAGACGGGAATCCGGTGTGGCCTGCGTCTCAGGATGTCGAAACCGTGGATTACGCCGGCTGGGCGGAACTGCTTGGCTTCAAGGGAATCCGGATACATTCCGATGACAGTGTCGGCGCGGCACTGGACGAGGCTTTTGCCCATTCCGGGGTGACCCTGATCGATGCCTACGTGAGCAAGAGCGTACCGCCATTGCCCGCGCACATTACCGCGGAGTATGCGGTCAATACGGCCAAAGCTCTGCTCAAGGGCGACCCGAACGAATTCGCGGTCATCCGCGATTCTGCCGAGGCTCTCGCCGCCGAGGGTCTGGCCCGGGTGAAGGGAGCGTTTCACCGTGGCAACCGGTCGACCGACGGCGACTGAATTTGTCGTGCACTCGTGAAAGTCGGATGCTTGAACCATGGAGCACACGCACGAGAACCTACACGGCCACGCCGATGCCGCTCACGGGGCCGGGGAGGCAGCATCCGCTGAGCATGCGCCGCGCGATCCGGGCGCGGTAGAGGAATTTTGGGACGACCGCTACGCCGACCTGTCGCAGCTGTGGAGCGGGCAGCCCAATGCCACGATGGTTGCCGAGGTGCAGGATCTCCCCGCCGGGCGCGCACTGGACGTCGGCTGCGGCGAGGGAGCGGATGCCCTCTGGCTGGCTGAACGCGGGTGGGATGTCACTGCGCTGGACGTGTCCCGGGTGGCCCTGGACCGAGCTGCCGCCCAGGCCGAGCTTCGCGAAGTAAGCGTGCGCTGGCTGCACGCCGGCCTCGTGGAGGCCGCGCTGCCGACGGCATCCTTCGATCTCGTCTCGGCTCAGTACCCCGCGCTTCTGCGCACCGAGGAGAACGTTGCCGAGCACTCGCTGTTGTCGGCGGTCGCCCCGGGCGGCGTGCTGCTGATCGTGCATCATCCGGCTCCGACAACGGATGAGGCCAAGGCCCACGGCTTCAATCCCGACGACTATGTGAGCCCGGCCCTGGTTGCTGCCCTGTTGGACGACAGCTGGCAGATCGAGGTCGACGAGACGAGGCCTCGCCACGTGGCGACCGGCGCCGGAGCACACCACACCCACGACGTCGTGGTACGGGCTCGACGCCTGCGCTGAGCGCTCACGGCACATGTTGGGCACGTTGGCCCGTGTCGCAACCAGTGCCAGGTGCCGAAACCCGTGCCGCGAGGCCCGACCGGTCTCTCAGTTGGTGACGCTGAATCTAGCTGTCGGTTGCGGCCCACCGGCGACGGCGCCTGGTCGGGAGATACTGGAGGGATGGACGACAAAGATACCCTCGCTGATTTTCTGCGCTCAGCCCGGGCACGACTGACGCCAGCTGATGTCGGCCTGCCGGTGAACCCCCACGCGGCCGCACGGCGGGTACCCGGACTGCGCCGTGACGAAGTAGCCGGGCTGGCCGGCGTGAGCGTGGATTACTACGCGCGCATGGAGCAGGGCCGGGTTACCCAGGCATCCGACGCCGTTGTCAATGCGCTCGCCGGAGTGTTGCACCTGAACGAGGCGGAACGCAGCTACCTGTTCTCTCTGTTGTCCGCGTCGACCCGCGGCCGCAGCCAGCAGCGGCGGCGCACGCACGCGGTTCGACCCTCGGTGCGCACCATAATGGATTCCTTTACCGCACAGCCGGCCTTCGTGCTCGGTGTCGGCATGGATGTGCTGGCCATGAACGACCTCGCCAAGCTGCTGCTGAAAGACTTCACGAAGAGCTCGGGACTCGGGCGCAGCATGGCCCGGTGGACATTCCTCGACCCGTCAGCGCGCACACTCTACGTGGACTGGGAGATTGTGGCGTGCGATGTGGCGGCGATGCTCCGTCACGACGCGCGGTCCCACCCCAACGACTCGGCTCTCAACGAAGTGATCGGTGAGTTGACCGTCAAGAGCGACGAATTTCGTGCGTGGTGGAGTCAGCACCGGGTGTGGGAGTGCACCTTCGGCGTGAAGCGCTTCATGCACCCGATCGTGGGCCGGGTCGACGTGGATTACGAGACCTTTCCGGTTCCGGGCGAACCAGACCAGCAACTCTTCGTCTACAGCACCCAGCCGACGTCTGCCTCAAGCGACGCGCTGCGCATCCTGGCCTCCTGGCGTGCAGGTCAGACGGATGCCGCCGCGCTCGAGTCTTCTCTCTGACGCGTCAAATCCTTCGGGCCAAGATTCGGCGCCCCGAGGCGGGCGCGCTTGTCGGCGCAGGGCACGAGATCGAGCTTTCCAGAGCGCACCAGGCAGTGCAGGCTTCAAGCATCGCTGTAAGGGGAATGACGTGTTCGAAGCGGTGCACGATTAACGACGGATGCCCCGAGCCGCGTTGACAACTGCGGCCCGGGGCGGTTCGTGCCTGGGTTTATTATCGACCTGGGCGGTGTCTATAGCGCCGGTCGGGGCGCCTATGCGTCGGCGCGGGTCTCGTTGGCAAACGTGGCCACGTCGATGACGAAACGGTAGCGCACGTCGCTGCGGATAACGCGCTCGTATGCTTCGTTCACCTGATCGACCGAAATGATCTCAATGTCGGCGCCGATTTCGTGAGCGGCGCAAAAGTCGAGCATCTCCTGGGTCTGGCGGATGCCACCGATCTTGGAGGCGGCGATGGAGCGACGCTGGGCGGCAAGCCAGAACATCTTCACGCTGTCAGGCTCAGTGGGGATTCCAACGTGCACGAGCGTGCCGTTGAGGGCGAGTAGCCTGAGGTAGCCCTCCAGTTCGAGGTTCGCGGCCACGGTGTTCACGATGAGGTCGAAGTGATTCTCGAGCTCGGTGAAGGTGGTCGGGTCGCTGGTGGCGTAGTAGTGATCTGCGCCGAATCGCAGGCCGTCTTCCTTCTTGCTGAGGGTCTGGCTGAGAACGGTGACCTCGGCGCCGAGCGCGTGGGCGATCTTCACACCCATGTGTCCGAGGCCGCCCATGCCCAGGATGGCGACCTTCTTGCCGGGGCCGGCTTTCCAGTTCGTGAGGGGGGAGAACAGTGTGATGCCGGCGCAGAGCAGGGGAGCAGCCTCGGAGAGCTCGATGCCGTCGGGGATGCCGAGCACGTAGTTCTCGTCGACGACGATCGCGGTGCTATAGCCGCCGTTGGTGGGGGTGCCGTCGTGGTTACGGTCGTTGTAGGTACCGACCTCGCCTTTCAGGCAATACTGCTCTTCGCCAGCGAGGCAGTTGGCGCACTCGCGGCAGGAATCAACGAAGCAGCCGACGCCGACCCGGTCGCCGACGCGGTACCGGGTGACGTCGCTGCCGATGGCGGAGACGATGCCGGCGATCTCGTGTCCGGGAACCATCGGGAACAGTCCCACGCCCCACTCATCGCGAGCCTGATGAATGTCGGAGTGGCAGATGCCGGCGAACTTGATATCGATCGCGACGTCGTGAGCGCCGGGAGTGCGCAAGGCGATCGTGGTGCGAACGAGGGGCTGGTTGGCCGCGGGGGCGGCGAGGGCAGGAACGGTGGTCGTCATAGAAAAAACTTTCTGTGCCGGTGGTGGAATGCGGGGGAACCCCGTGCCGTGGCACGTGTCGACGGTGACATCCGCTCACGCAACGTTACGCCGTGCCACGGATCTGGTCGAGGCTGGAACGTGGCACTGTCTGACCTACCCAAGGCATCCGCTGATCGCGCGGGCAGGAGCAGGGCGGGTGAAGGCTTCGATCCGAAGCCCGGTGCAGACGTGTGTCCCCTACACCGGGGCACTTTGACACACGTTCTCTTCACGACCTAGTATGGAATCGATTCCATGGAATCGATTCCATGACCACAATGAGGTGAAGAAGATGGCGGACATCACAATCAAGGACGTGGCCGCACTGGCTGGCGTTTCGGCGGCCACCGCGTCCCGAGTGCTCTCCGGTAATCCGGCCACCTCCGCCCAGGCGCGGGACAAGGTCGCCGCGGCGGTCATCGAGCTTGACTATCGGCCCAACGCCCAGGCCAGGGCCCTGCGCTCGACCCGCAGTGATTCCATCGGGCTGCTGGTACCGGACGTACGTAACCCGTTCTTCGCCGACCTCGCCCATACCGTCGAGCAAGCAGCCCTGTCCGAGGGCTATGTCACCCTGCTCGGAAACGCCAACGAGCAGAAGGAACAGCAGGACCGGTACCTGGATACGCTGATCTCTCGGCGGGTAGACGGCATCATCGTGGCGCCACTCGGCGACGGGGGCGGCAGCATCCGTTCTCTGATCGAGCGCGAGATTCCAACGGTCTTCGTGGACCGCACCGTCGACGGCATCGACGTGCCGAGCGTCACCACAGACAGCACAGTAGGCATCCGTCAGACCATCGACCACCTCGCCGCCCTCGGGCACACCCGGATCGGCTACATCTCCGGCCCGCAGGCGACCTCCACCGGCCGCGACCGGTTTGCCGCCTTCGCGGCGGCCGTGGCCGACGCCGGTCTCAGCCAGGACCCCGACCTGGTCTACTTCGGAGACTTCCAGGCGGCGAGTGGCTCGGCCGGCCTGCACGCCTTACTCGAGTTGCACGACCCGCCAACAGCCTTGCTCGCCGCGGACAGCCTGATGGCCGTCGGAGCCATTGCCATTCTGCACAAGTTGGGTCTGCGCATCGGAACGGACCTCGCGCTGGTCGCCTTCGACGACATTGAATGGTTTGCCCTGCTCGACCCGGCACTCAGCGTCATCTCCCACAGTGTCGAGGACATGGGCCGGATCGCCGTCGACATGCTGCTCGAGGTCATCGCTGGCAACTCACCCCAATCGGTGGTGCTGCCCAGCGAACTCGTCATCCGTGGCTCATCGTCGTTGCCCATCCTGCCTGCATCCAGCCGAAGGAAGAACTGACATGACTCAACGACCACTGCTGACCCTGCAGAATGTGGGGAAGGTCTTTGGACCCGTCACGGTCATCCACGACGTCACGGTCAGTGTCTACCCCGGCCAGGTTCAGGTGTTGCTCGGGGAGAACGGCGCCGGCAAGTCCACGCTGATCAAGATGATGGCGGGTGTCTACCAGCCGGACTCCGGCCACATCGTCGTTGATGGCACAACGGTCACCCTGCCGAACACCCGCGCGGCGGAGGCGCTGGGTATCGCCACGATCCACCAGGAACTGAACCTGGTAGCCACCATGAGCATTGCCGAGAACGTCATGCTTGGACGGATGCCGACCAGGCACGGTCTCGTAGACCGTCGCGCCCTGCGCCAGCAGGCCCGTGCCGCTCTGGCCCTGATCGGGTTGGAAATCGACGTTGACACCTTGGTCGGAGAACTGGGCATCGCCCGACAGCAGCTGGTCGAGATAGCCAAGGCACTGAGTATCAAAGCCCGCATTCTCATCCTTGACGAACCCACCGCGGCTCTCACCCGACACGAAACCGAAAACCTGTTCGCTGTCATGGCCGACCTGCGCCAGCGGGGCGTCGGCATGCTGTTCATCAGCCACCACCTCGACGAGATCGCCGAGATCGGAGACACCGTCACCGTGCTGCGCGACGGCGAATTTATCGGAGAGGTTCCGGCCGCAACCTCCGAAGACGAGCTCGTCAAGCTGATGGTGGGCCGCGGCATCGAGGACCAGTTCCCGCGGGTGTCCGAAAACCTGAGTGAGGCCGCCGAGGTGCTCACCGTGGAGAATCTCACTTCGACCGGGCTGTTCAGCGGCATCAGCTTCACCGTCAAGGCGGGCGAAGTGCTCGGCGTCGCGGGACTGGTCGGCGCGGGACGCACCGAACTTATTCGGGCCATCGCCGGGGCCGATCGGTACACCTCCGGCACGGTCACCGTGCGCGGGCAGCACCTGCCAAAGGGCAACATCAAAGCCGCGATCGCGGCGGGTATCGGGCATGTGCCGGAGGACCGCAAGGCACAGGGACTAGTGCTTGACGCATCCGTTAATAACAACCTCGGCTACGCCACCCTCGCCTCCACCGCGAAGCTGGGACTGGTCGACTTCGCCGGCCAGCGCAGCCGGGCAAGCGCGGTCGCGAAGAGACTGCGCATACGAATGCACACCATCGACCAGCCGATCGGCGCACTCTCCGGCGGCAACCAGCAGAAGGCCGTGTTCGGTCGCTGGATCATCGCCGCCTCGACGATCTTGCTGCTCGACGAGCCCACCCGCGGTGTGGACGTGGGTGCCAAGGTCGAGATCTACGAACTGATGAACACGATCACGGCGGCCGGGGGAGCGATTGTCATGGTCTCCAGTGAGCTGCCCGAGATTCTCGGAATGAGCGACCGCATCCTGGTGATGCGCGACGGCCGGATCGCCGGCGAGATCAGCGCCGCCGAGGCAACCCAAGACGCAGTCATGACGCTCGCTGCCCGCGATGTCGACGAGACCCACGAACAGAGATAGGGAAACATCATGTCCACCACCACCCTCCCGACGCCGCGCCGCGGTCTCGACTACAAGAAGTTTCTCGCCAACAACGGCGCACTGGTCGGCCTCGTCGTGCTCTGCCTCGCCCTGTTCATCGCTACCCCGGACTTTCTGACCGGGCAGAACGTGCTCAACATCGGTATCCAGGTCTCCACCGTGGCCGTGTTGGCCTTCGGCATGACCTTTGTCATCGTGGCCGGCGGGATCGACCTGTCCGTCGGCAGCGTGGCTGCACTGTCGGCGATGTCGTCGGGCTGGATGTTCGTCAGCGCCGGTCTCCCCGGCTGGCTCGCCCTCGTGATTGGTCTGGTGGTCGGAGCGCTCGCCGGAATGATCAATGGTTTGGCGAATGCCTACGGAAAGCTGCCGTCGTTCATTGCGACCCTCGCCATGCTCAGCGTGGCCCGCGGACTGACCCTGGTGATCTCCGACGGTCGGCCGATCAAGACTGCGCCCGAGGTTTCCTTTCTCGGCGGCAGCCTCGGACCGGTACCGATGCCGATTGTCATTCTCGTGATCAGCGCCCTGGTTGCCTCGTTCGTGCTCAACCGCACAGTGATCGGCCGGTCGATGTATGCCGTCGGCGGCAACGCAGAGGCGGCCCGGCTCTCGGGTCTGCCGGTCAAGCGCATCCTCGTCACCGTCTTTGCGCTGGCTGGACTCTTCGCCGCCCTCGCTGGGCTGCTGCTCGCCGGACGCCTCGATTCAGCGCAGCCCCAGGCCGCGGCCGGCTACGAGCTCGACGCCATTGCGGCCGTCGTGATCGGAGGAGCATCCCTCTCCGGAGGCCTCGGCAGAATTTCGGGCACCCTCGTGGGAGCCCTGGTTCTGGTCGTCATTCGCAACGGCCTGAACTTGCTCAATGTGACCTCGTTCTGGCAACAGGTCGTGATTGGTCTCGTGATTGCCCTCGCAGTCGGTATCGACGTGCTGCGCCGCAAGACCCGCAACAGCTGACCGCTGTCAGCAAACTTTCCATTCCATTCGCCTCACCCAAAGGAAACACAATGAAGTCAGCCTCGTTCCTCAAAATCGCGGCAGTGACCGCAACAGCGGCCCTAATTCTGGTCGGAACCACTGCCTGTGGCCGCGGCGGAGGGGAGGCTCCCGGCGATAAAATCGTGATGGCCATTTCCACCCTGAACAACCCGTTCTTCGTGGAACTGCGCGACGGTGCACAGGCTGCAGCCAAGGAGGCTGGAGTAGAGCTGAGCATCGTTGACGCCCAGAACGACTCGGCCACGCAGGCCAACCAGCTCGCTACCGCTGCCGCAAGCGGTGCCAAGGCCGTCATCGTCAATCCGGTGGACTCGGATGCTGCCGCTTCGGCAGTGGATGCTTTGATCACCGCCGGTATTCCGGTCATCGGAGTCGACCGCACCGTCACCGGCGTAGACCTGGCGTCGCTCGTCGCCAGCGACAACGTCGCCGGTGGTCGTCAGGCCGCTGACGAGCTCGCCAAAGCCATGGGCGAAACGGGCACTGTCATCCACTTGCAAGGCGTAGCGGGAACGTCAGCCAGCCGAGAGCGCGGCGCCGGCTTCGACGAGGGCATGAAGGCCTACCCCGACATCACCGTTGTTGCAACGCAGACGGCCAACTTCGACCGCGCCGCCGCGCTCGATGTCACGACCAACCTGCTGCAGGCCAACCCGGGCGTGACGGGTCTGTTCGCCGAAAACGATGAAATGGCCCTTGGCGCCATCCAGGCGCTGGGCGATAAGGCCGGCTCCGAGGTCTTCGTTGTCGGCTTCGACGGCACGACCGACGGACTCGACGCCATCACGGCGGGCACCCTGGTCGCCACGATCGCGCAGCAGCCGGCCGAACTCGGCAAGCTTGCCGTCGAATCCGCCATCAAGGCCATCAAGGGCGAGACGATCGCGAAGACCGTTCCGGTCGAGGTCGTCTCCGTCACCAAGACGAATGTCGGCGACTTCGCCAAGTGAGTCACCTTGCCAGTAGTGCCACCACTCTGCCCGGTTCCGTCGTCGTCGTTGGATCTATCAACGTCGATCAGCTGATCCGCGTGCAGCGTCACCCGAAGCCGGGCGAGACCCTCATCGGAACGTCGATGAAGTTCTTGCCCGGCGGCAAGGGTGCTATCTGCGCCGACCGGGAGGGTACCAACGCCGTGGCGTCCCCGACGATTGTCGCCGTTGATAGTGCGGGTGCTGGCGACGCATTCGTGGGAGCGCTGAGCACTCCGTTGACTGGCGGCGGGAGCCTTCTCCAGGCAGTTCGCCCGGCCGCGCGGGTCGGGGCGTTCGCGGTGCAGATCCGCGGAACGCAGACCTCGTATCAGAGAGTGTCGAACGTGCTGCCGACGGTGAACGCATGAAAAAGCGAGGCATCCTAAACGCCGAGCTGTCGGGGGCCCTGGCCCGGCTCGGCCATACGGATGTCGTTCTGCTTGCGGACTGCGGCATGCCGATTCCGCGCGGGATTCCCGTGATCGACCTGGCTCTGGTGCACGGTATTCCGCGGTTCGAACAGGTTCTCGACGCCCTGCTCGATGAGATGGTATTCCAGAGGTGCGTTGCGGCGGAGGAAGCCAAAACCGCCCCCGCTGGAGCCTGGCTGGCCGAACGATTCAGCGAAATCGAGTACATCAGCCACGCGGAGTTGAAGGCGTTCTCTGCCACGGCGAACTTGTTCATTCGCACGGGGGAGGCGACGCCGTTCGCCAATGCGGCGCTGGTCTGCGGAGTGTCCTTCTGAGGCGGTCGTCGCCGCGTCGGGCCGATCACCGGAGCTGGTCGTGCCTCGTGGCACCTGTTCGGGAAGCCGGCACTCGTTGGTAGGAGTGCCGCGAAATCCAACAAGTGCCACGAGCGGGCGACCGCCCACCGAATGGGCGCGGGCGAGGAAATCCGGGTCGCTCACATACGCTGACCACCCGACCCTGGCGTATAGACGCACGAGGTCGGTGACGGCGATATGCTTCGATTCGGAAAGCACGCAGGTGGACACCTGGACATGCTGTCACACGCCGACAGCGACTGTCGGACGCTCTGGGCGACCTAGAGTTTGCGTGCGAGGAGAAACGCTTGCGGTGCTTTTTCTGATTCGTCCGGTGCGCGGAGCAGTTGGCTCCGCACGGCCAGTCCGGCGTCATTCAACATAGTGGTGATGCGCTCAGGCGGCAGTCGATAGGCGTCGAGTGCGATGTTGTGGCCGTAGGCGTGAGTCAAGTGCCGCGGCTCGTCCCCGGCTTGAAAGGCAAGCAGCAGGTGCCCTCCGGAGGCGAGCACGCGAGCGAACTCCGCGAAGACGAGAGGCAGCCGTTCCGGCGGCGTGTGGATTATGGAGTACCACGCGACTATGCCGCCAAGGGATTCGTCCGCAAGGTCAAGTGCTTCCATCGACCCTTCCTCGAATCGAAGCGCGGCGTGAGCTTGTCGCGCGACTCGGATCATTCCCGGCGAGAGGTCAATCCCAAATGCCTGGAGACCGAGACGGTGAAGATGGAAGGTCACTCTGCCCGGGCCACAGCCGACGTCGGCAACAGGTTCGTTTCCGTCGGCCCGGATTAACTCGGCAAAGGCCGCGAGTAGGGCGCGATCGATGGGCTTGCTCGCCAGCTCGTCTCGGAGGAGTTCGGCATAGTCAACGGCAACGGTGTCGTAAGCCAGGCGAGTGGCGCTCGTGTCGGAAGGCTCGATCATGCTGTGAAGCCTAGGGCCCCCATCGGGTCAGCAGCTTCCCTTCCCTACGCTTCCCGCCCTGACTCCCAGAGATCGATCCGTAGTTACGATTGGCGCATTCGGCGAGTTCAACCGAAACAGTGTGAGGTGCCAGCAGGTTCGCCAATTCGCATCGATCGCTTGCCCCTCACATTGATGTCAGGTCTTACTGGAGCGATCATGAGCCTTCCTGCGCCGAACGCTTTATGACTCGCGGTCGAAGCGGGCGGCATCCACTTGGGTGCCGTGGAGTCCTACGGGACGCCTACCTCGCGTATGACGCGACCGTCGCTCCGCCGACTCAGATCTTGCTGTGGCGCGACCCGAGCGACTCTTGGAGTGCAGCCACGGCCTAGCGCGACTCGTCGGGCTCGTGCTCGTGCTGGCGCTGCCGGAAGATGTCGAGCTGGCGGCGCCGGAAGTCGGGTCCGGCGATGGTCGTGGCATTCCGGTCGTACTGCTCGGGGTGTTCTGAGGTGGTCATGGCTGTCCAATGTTCGGTTGGAGGCGAGGGCGCCGCGGCCGCAAGCCGCGCGGGGGCGAAGTATCGATCAGGCAGCAGTGCGGGCACGTGTGCCGCCGAGGGTTCCGGTCGAAGGCCAGACGAGGCCGAAGGCCTGTCGTCCGTTGACGCTGCGGGATGCGCTGATGCGAGTTGGAGCTTTCACGAGGAACGCTATTGGAATCTCCCGGCGATGTCAACGAAGAATTATGAAGCCATGCCCCGTACCATCAGTGGATGCCCCCGCGTTCTCCGCTCCCGCAACGTCACGGGCTCAATGCCGCGTGGGTCTGCACGCCGGAACGGGCGCAGCATCCGCTGTGGGAGACCATGGGGGAGTGGCTCGATGAGCGCTTGTCGGAGTTCGTCGACCTCCCGGGATTTTTGGCCGACGGGCGATTCGTTTACAAGACCGGCGTTGCGGTGACTGGTCGAGACCTATACCGGCCGCACACCTTTGTCTGGTTCCACCGCGATTTGGCCGAGGAGACTATTGTTCCGGGGGCCATCCACGTCGTCTATCGCGACGATCGCATCGTCGTGATCGACAAGCCCCCCTTTCTCTCGACCATTCCCCGCGGGCGCCACGTCGTGCAAAGCGTGGTGGTGCGCCTGCGCGCAGAGCTGGATATTCCAGAACTCTCGCCGCTGCATCGCCTGGACCGGGTGACGTCGGGGCTGGTGGTGCTGGCGACCGAGCGGCGGTGGCGCGGGGCGTATCAGTCGATGTTCCAACGACGGGAGGTCGCCAAGACTTACGGGGCGCTGGCGCCGCTGCTCTCAGGCCTCGACCTGCCCGTGACGGTGCGCAATCACCTCAGTACGAGCCGTGGCCGGTGGCAGGCCCAAGTGCTGCCCGACGCGCCGGCCAACGCGGAGTCGTTGATCGAACTCGACTCGGTGATCGACGACCTGGGCGTCTATTCGCTAACGCCGCGCACCGGCCGCACCCACCAATTGCGCATGCACATGCTCGGGCTGGGGATTCCGATCAGTGACGATCCGATCTATCCGGTCGTGCGGGATATTGCAATCGACGATTTCACCCACCCCCTGCAGCTGCTGGCGAACGGGGTGCGCTTCACCGACCCGATCGACGGAAAACTGCGGCAGTTTGCCAGCGTGCGCACGCTGCCGTTGCGCCGTGAGGACAGCTGAACTCGCATTGCGATCTAGAAGGCGCGGGTTAGTCGCGTCAGGCCTGGCAATGGCGATGAGGCCGTGCCCGGGTTCGTGCTGCAGCTGACGGACCCAGGGGACGGTCGAGGCATTGCCGAATCGGATGCGGAGGTCCTGGATCATGTGGACGGAGCCCGCGCACCGAACGCGCGACATCCGCTCGGTTATCGCCATGAGGCATGCGACATCAGGTCGATCACTTCGACTTTGCCGGTGTCCGCGCTCCAGATGGTCGACAGGATGAATGTGTCGTTCTACGGTGGAACGATGACGCAATCCGCCTCGACAATTCTGATTCTTGGTGCCAGTGGGGATCTCTCCGCGCGCCTGCTGCTTCCCGCGCTCGGTCAGCTGCTCACCAAACAGCCCGACCTGGGGTTGCAGCTCGTCGGCGCAGGCCAAGAGGAGTTGACGCCTGAGGCCTGGCGTGACGTTGTCGAGGGGGCCTTCAAGACCTCGGAGGCGACCGGTTCGGCTGTGGAGAAACTGCTCGCCACGACCGAGTACCACCACGCTGATGTCACGAAGCCGGCTGAAATGAAGCGGCTGCTCGCTGCGTGCTCCGGCACGCCGGCGATCTATTTCGCGCTTCCGCCCGCTGTGACCGCGCGGGTGTGCGACGCACTCGCGGAGGTCACGCTTCCCGAGGGCACTCAACTTGCGCTGGAGAAGCCGTTCGGTGTCGACGAGGCGGGTGCCGTTGAGCTGAACACCGGGCTGGCAAAGCTCGTGCCCGAAAACCAGATCCACCGAGTCGATCACTTTCTCGGCCGATCCACAGTGCTCAACCTGCTTGGACTGCGTTTTGCCAACCGGCTCTTCGAACCGCTCTGGAACGGCGACAACATCGCCAAGGTGGATATCGTCTACGACGAGCAGATCGGACTCGAGGGACGCGCGGGCTACTACGACCACGCCGGTGCCCTGATCGACATGATCCAGAGCCACCTGCTCCAGGTGATGTCCATCGTGGCGATGGAGCCACCGTCGACAGTGGAGGCTGCGGATCTGCGCGATGCCAAGGGAGCCGTGTTACGGGCAACTCGGGTTCGAGGGGGATCTCCCGAGAAGTCAAGCCGGCGCGGGCGCTACACCGTCGGCACGGTTGCCGGGCGCGAGCTTGTCTCCTATGTCGACGCACCAGGAGTGGACCCGGCGAACAAGACCGAGACCCTGGCGGAGGTGACCTTCGAGATCGACACCTGGCGTTGGGCCGGCGTGCCCTTCACCGTGCGTTCGGGCAAGGGACTCGGAGCTAAACGCCGGGAGATCGTGATCACGTTCAAACCGGTGCCGCATCTGCCGACCGGCCTGCTCGGGCAAGAAGATCCCACCGTCCTCCGGATCTTCCTCGCGCCCGATGAGATGGCGCTCGAGCTGAACATCAACGGCCCGGGCGACCCGCACCAACTCGAACGCGTGAGCCTGGGCGCTACCTTCGGGCCCGGCCAGCTCCTGGCTTACAGTGAAGTGCTCGAGGGCATCATCGAGGGCGATCCGTCGCTGTCGGTGCGCAGTGACACGGCCGAGCAATGCTGGCGCATCGTGGCGCCGGTGCTTGAGGCGTGGCGCACGGATGCCGTGCCGCTCGACGACTACCCGGCCGGCAGCCAGGGACCGGCGGACTGGCCGCAGATCCGCTGATCTTGTCCCAGACTGCCCTCCTCCACAGATACATTTTTGAGAAGTTGTCCACATTCGGTTAAAGCGGGGAGAGGCCCGCGGTGGCCTGGCCGCTGTTCTGACTGTCGTTCGCGCCCGCCTCCATTGTCGGTGGTGCGCGTCAGCACTGGACTAAGTGCACGGACCGCTCGTGCGGCCGCACGGGTCTGGAACGTTGCGGACTCGTCAAGGTATCGACGACTTCGCCCTACCAATGGACGCGTTGAGAAATTGGATTTCTGCGTGATTTGGTTCGAGCGGCCGACGTCGTCTGAGGTCAGCGTTTTCCGCGCATCGGAAGGATTCTGAGCCAACTCTGTGCGACGCTTGGGGCATGGATCTAGAGGTATCGCCGGCGCTGACGATTCCAGAGCGCGAACTTGGCTGGCGGTTCTCCCGGTCGTCGGGCCCTGGCGGTCAGCACGTCAATACCTCCGACAGCCGGGTCGAACTGTTCTGGAATATCGCCGAGTCGAGCGTGCTCTCCGACGACGAGCGGATGCTGCTGCTCACCCGGCTCGGGCACCGTCTCGTTTCCGACGTGGTCACCATCGCCGCCAGCGAGCAACGCTCCCAGCTGCGCAATCGCGAGATCGCCCTGCGCAAGCTCGCCGACCTGGTGACCGCCGGCCTGGCCGCGGAACCGGCCGCGCGCCGCGCGACCAAACCCACGCGGGGTTCGGCCCGGCGGCATCTCGCGGTCAAGCAGCAGCGCTCAGCGACGAAACGCAACCGGAAGCGGCCCGCGGCCGACTAGGGACGGGACCCAGAACCCGTTCTCGGTGAGACCTACCGAACCAGCAGCATCTGCCGAAAGTATGCGGCCAGGTCCGTGGTGGCGGTCAGTGGCAGCACGTGCGCGACGTACTGGTCCGGGCGCACGATCACGACAGCACCGCTCCTACTGATACCGCGCTGCTCGAAAATGTCGTGTGCAGGGTCCGCGGCGTAGACCTTCTCGTAGTCGATCAGCCCGAACGGGCCGGTTTTCGGCAGGAACGCCGGGTCGACCTGGCCGAGGTCCACCTCGGTGTGCGCGTCCTGGTAGATCACCTTGACGTCGAAGACGCTGTCAATGTCGGTGCCGGCCGGAGTGTGGGCGAGCAGAGGGGAATCGTCAGCGGTGCGCATCCACTCGGCCCAGGCGGTGAGCGCGGAGCTGTTAGCGGCGTCAGCGAACGCGTAGAGGCGCCAGCGGCCGTCGGCCCGGTGGTGGTGGCCGAGCTCGACCGGGTTGGCGTCGGCGACGCGCACCACCGGAGCTGACTTGAAACGCTTACCGATGGGGAATCCGGTGGCGATCGCCTGATGGGTTGCTTCACCGATCAGCATCGACGGCGGGTATTGGGTCATGAACCCGGCCGGAAATTCGGCCGTCTGGGTGTAGAAGTCCTCGAGCGGTACCTTCAGGTCTTCCGGCTTGGCGGCCATCAGTGATGACCACTCCTTGTCGAAGTCGATCAGGTTCTTCGCGATGACCTGACGCTCGGCCGAGTAGGTGCTGAGCAGGCTTTCGGGGCTGCGACCGTCGAGCACGTAGCCGAGTTTCCAGCCGAGGTTGAAGCCGTCCTGCATCGAGACGTTCATGCCCTGGCCGGCCTTGGCGCTGTGCGTGTGGCAGGCGTCACCCATGATGAAGACGCGTGGCGAGCGGATACCAATTTCATCGGGCAACACGTCGTCGAACCGATCGGTGAGCCGGTGGGCGACCTCGTAGACGCTGTGCCAGGCCACGTTCTTCACGTCGAGTGTGTACGGGTGCAGAATCTCGTTCGCCTTCACGATGATCTCGTCGATCGTCGTCGTGCGCACGGCTCCGTTGTCATCGGGGGCGACTTCGCCGAGGTCGACGTACATGCGGAACAGATAGCCGCCCTCGCGCGGAATGTGCAGGATGCTTCCGGTAGTCCCCTGGATGGCGCACTTGGTGCGAATGTCGGGAAAGTCGGTGACGGCCAGTACATCCATGACGCCCCAGGCGTGGAAGGCCTGGTCGCCGGCGAGGGTGCAGCCGATCGAATCGCGCACGCCGCTGCGGGCACCGTCGGCGCCGACCACATACTTGGCGTGAACGATGCGCTCCTGGCCTTTCTTGGGGCCGGTGGTGTGTACGAGTGTCACGGTGACGGGGTAGTCGCCAACGCTGTTGGTCTCATGCGTGGTGTTGGTCAAGCTGGCAAACTCGTAGCCGAAGTCCGGCACCATGCGGGTAGGCGAATTCGCCATGACCTCGGCGAAATAGTCGAGCACGCGCGCCTGGTTGACGATGAGGTGCGGAAACTCGCTGATGCCGGTGGGATCATCGATGGCGCGGGCCGTGCGAATGATGTTGGCCGGGTTGGCGGCGTCTGGCTTCCAGAACGCCATCTCGGTGATGCGGTAGGCCTCGGCGATGATGCGCTCGGCAAAGCCGAATGCCTGAAAAGTCTCGACGCTGCGGGCCTGGATGCCGTCGGCCTGACCGATCGTGAGGCGTTCGCCACGGCGCTCCACGATGCGGGTGGTGATACCGGGAAACTGGGAGAGCTGGGCAGCGGTGATCATGCCGGCCGGGCCCGTTCCGACGATGAGTACGTCCACGTTGTCGGGGAGCTCGTCGGGGCGATCGATGCCAACTCCGGCCGCATCTTGGGTGCGGGGATCGGTGGACACGTATCCGTGGTGGTGAAACTGCACGGCTTCCTCACTTCTCTGTGTGGTTAAACTTCTCTGCGGTTACAACTTCTGTGTGGCCAAAACGAGTGTGGCCATTATCAAGTCTGTTCGATAATAGAACGACGTGTTCTATTATTGTTTCTCAAATCATATATGTTCTGGGCGGCTGCGCAAGGCGAAAATGCGGGTAACGTGCTGACAGTGACGACCGACCCGAAACTTCTCGAGTGGTTGCTTGACTCCGACCCGGCCCTGCGCTGGCGAGTCGAACGCGACCTTGCGGATGCATCGCCCGAGGTGTGGCAGGCCACCAGGGCGAGGGTGAACACGGAAGGCTTTGGGGCGCGACTACTGGCGCTGCAGGATACCGATGGCCAGTGGACGGGCGGCGCCTACTTTCCGGCGGACTTTCGAAGTAGACGCGGCAGCCGGTGAGCCGTCGAAGTGGCTCACGTTCTATGGCACCCGCGTGCTGGCCTGGTGGGACGCATCCGCTTAGCGCGACACGGTGCCGGTGAGTGACGCGATCGCTCGCAATACGAACGGCTGGGCGGCGAACCAGGCGGCGATCATCAGGGCGAGGGTGCCGGCGAAAATCCAGAACCCGAGCCATCCGTCAGCGTTTTGCGCGGAATACATGTGGTTCAGGTTGCGCAGGGCCCCGGTTGCGAACACGAGGATGACGTGCACCGCGATGAAGGCCACGAAGAAGACCATAACCGGAAAGTGCACTGCACGGGCCACTGCAATGGGGTAGAACTTGCTCAGTCGCTTCGAGGTCCACGAGGGTGACATGCGCAGCCCGGTGGCCAGGGCCAGAGGCGCCGCGACGAACACGACGAGAAAATAGCTGATGGTCTGCAGGGCGTTGTAGTTGACCCAGCCGTCTTCGACCGGCCAGTTCAGCGACGCGTACTGAAGCCCGGCGGAGAGGGCGTTCGGAAAGATTTCCCAGGTCACCGGGATCAGCCGAAGCCACTGCCCCGTCGCAACGAGCAGAACGTAGAACAGCACTCCGTTCACCACCCACAGTGTGTCAAAGGTGATGTGCAGCCAGAGGTTCAGACTGATCTTGATCGGCGGGGTCGCGGTGCGGATGAGCCCGGTGTTGTTTCGTTTCCAGAACATGGTGGGGCGCTTGGTGGTGCGGATCTGCCAGCCCGAGCGGATGATGAACAGAATGAAGAAGGCGTTCAGGCCGTGTTGCCAGGCGAGCCAGGCCGGAATCCCCACCGGGGCGGAGTCGGGCAGAGTCGTCGTTCCTGGATAATCGGTGAGGAAGGACTGCACGTCGGGCAGCGAACGGATGCCCCTGGCTGCGAGTACGACCACGGCCAGCACCACGATGCCCGCCGGAATGATCCAGACCAGCTTGAACCACCGGTTTCCGGCAAGGGTGGCGAGGCGGCCGCCCGAGGACGTCACTGCGCGCTGCTTCGTTTGCCGATCGCGTCGATGAGCTGGGGGACGACGGTGAAGACGTCCCCGACGATTCCGAAGTCGGCAATGTCGAAGATGGGGGCGTCGGCGTCGGTGTTGATGGCGACGATGGTCTTGGCGGTCTGCATGCCGGCGCGGTGCTGGATGGCGCCGGAGATTCCCAGCGCAATGTAGAGCTGCGGCGAGACGGTGACACCGGTCTGGCCGACCTGAGACGTCTGCGCCACGAACCCGGCATCGACGGCGGCGCGGGAAGCGCCGACCGCGGCGCCGAGGGCATCCGCCAGCTGCTCCACCAGCACGAACTTCTCCTGCGACTGCAAACCGCGACCGCCGGACACCACGGTTTTGGCACCGCGCAGGTCGGGCCGGTCCGCGGCCACCGAGGTGGCCTCAACGCTGTCGATCAGGGTCGATCGGGACGTGTCGAGGTCGAGCGTGACCTGCGTGACGGTCGCCGTTTTCGGCTCGGCACGACCGTCGACTGCGCCCTGGCGCACAGTGACGACGGCGGGGCCGCCCTGCACGGTCGAATCGACGGTGTACGCGCCGCCGAAAACGGAGTGCGAGGCGACGATCGCGTCGCCGTCCCGGTGTAGGTCCACGGCATCTGTCAGCAGGGCGCCCCGGGTGCGGAGCGCGACATGGGCGGCAATCTCGCGACCGTCGATGGAGTGCGCCACGAGAACGGCGGCCGGTCCGAGCGTGGTGAACGCATCCACGAGGGCTTCAATCTGCGGGGTCAGCAGTACGGCCGTGGTCTGGTCGGTTTCGCCGACGTAGACCTGTTCGGCTCCGAGAGCACCGAGCTGTTCGGTGAGGATGGTCGAGATGCCGGGCGGGGCGGCGACGACGGCGACCGGTGTGCCCAGACGGGCTGCGGCGCCGAGCAGCATCGGTGCGGTGTTGGCGATGACGCCGTCGGGCGAGATTTCAATGAGGGCGAGAATATTCGACATTGTGTGCCTTCCTAGATCAGACGGCCGGCGGCGAGAAATTCCGCGAGTTCAACGCCCGCGTTGCCCCGATCGACGATCTTGGTGCCGGCCACACGGGCCGGACGGGGGCTGGTCTGGGTGATCACGGAATGAGCGGATGCCGCGGCGGCGTCCAGCCCGAGGTCGGCCAAGGACCAGACCGTGACGGGCTTCTTCTTGGCGCGCATGATGCCCTTGAAATTGGGGAACCGGGGTTCGGCCGACTGCTCGGTCACCGATACGACGGCGGGAAGCGGGGAGTGCAGGGTCATGGACCCGTTTTCGGTGGCGCGGTGGCCGCTGACAGCATCCGTTGTGATGACGACGGAGTCGAGATAGGTGGCCTGCGCCACGCCGAGCCGGCCGGCGATCAGTGAGGGGAGCGTTCCGCCGCGGCCATCGGTGGATTCGTTGCCGGCGATGATCAGATCGAACCCGGCCTTGGTGGCTGCGGCGGCGATGACCTCGGAGGTGCGCAGCAGGTCGGCTCCGGCCAGGCCGCCGTCGAGCAGGTGGATGGCCGAGTCGGCTCCCATCGCCAGCGCCTTGCGCAGTATGTCTTTGGCCGAGTCTGGACCCATGGTGAGCGCGACGACCTCGGCGTCGTTGCCGTCCTGGTAGCTCAGCGCCACCTCGAGAGCACGCTCATTGATCTCGTCAATGACGGAGTCGCTCGACCCTCGATCGAGCCACCCCGTCCTGAGGTCGAGGGTACGGTCTCCCCAGGTGTCTGGCACTTGCTTGACCAGAACGATGATTTTCATGAGCTACCTCCTGCGAGCCCGTTGGTCTCGCCTGTTATGCCGGCTAGAACTGCCAGGGAAAGGGGGACCAGTCGGGTTCGCGGTGTTCGAGGAATGCTTCCTTGCCCTCGACGGCTTCGTCGGTGCCGTAGGCGAGGCGGGTGGCCTCGCCAGCGAAGAGCTGCTGGCCGACCAGTCCGTCATCGATGGCGTTGAAGGAGTACTTGAGCATGCGGATCGCGGTCGGCGACTTCGTGAGGATGGTGTTGGCCCAGTCCAGCGCGGTGGTCTCCAGTTCGGCGTGCGGCACCACCGCGTTGACGGCGCCCATCTCATAGGCGCGCTGCGCGTCGTACGGGCGGGCGAGAAAGAACACTTCCCTGGCGAACTTCTGCCCGACGTGCTGGGCGAAGTAGGCGCTGCCGTAACCGCCGTCGAACGAGCCGACGTCGGCATCCGTTTGTTTGAACATGCCGTGTTCCTTGCTGGCGATCGACAGGTCGCAGACCGAGTGCAGGGAGTGTCCGCCGCCGGCCGCCCAGCCGGGAATGACGGCGATGACGACCTTGGGCATGAAGCGGATAAGTCGCTGGACCTCGAGAATATGCAACCGACCGGTGCTCACGGTTCCGTCGCGGTACTGGTAGCCATCGCGGCCGCGGATTCGCTGGTCGCCGCCGGAGCAGAACGCCCAGCCGCCGTCTTTGGGGCTGGGTCCGTTGCCGGTGAGCAGAACGACGCCGATTTTGGTGTTCTGCATGGCGTCGTCGAGCACCCGGTAGAGCTCATCGACCGACTGCGGGCGGAAGGCGTTGCGCACCTCCGGCCGGTTGAAGGCGACGCGGGCGACCCGGCCGGCGTTGTCGTGGTGATAGGTGATGTCGGCCAGCGCGGAGAAGCCGTCGACCGGCTTCCACAGGGACGGATCGAAAATTTCGGAAACCTGAGTCATGGTTTCAGCTTAGGTGTGCTCGGAGTTGGCACGGATCTCGGTGATGATGCCGGAGAAGTCCCGACCACCGCCATCCGCGTCGGCGAAGCGGCGGTAGATCTGGGCGGCGAGCGGGGCGAGTTCGGCCGCAACGCCGGTGGCTTCGAGGGCGTTCACGGCCAGGCCGAGGTCCTTCGCCATGAGCGCTCCGGCAAAGCCGGGCTGGTAGTCCCGGTTGGCCGGGCTGGTCGGCACCGGTCCGGGCACCGGGCAGTTCGTGGTGAGGGCCCAGCACTGCCCGGAGGCCGCGGAGGCCACGTCGAACAGGGCCTGGTGGCTGAGGCCGAGCTTCTCGGCGAGCACGAACGCCTCACTCACGGCGATCATCGAGATTCCGAGGATCATGTTGTTGCAGACCTTGGCAGCTTGCCCGGCGCCCGATTCGCCGCAGTGCACGATCTTGCCGCCCATGATCTGCAGCACCGGCAGTGCCGATTCGAAGTCTGCAGGGTCGGCCCCCACCATGAAGGTGAGTGTGCCGGCCGTGGCGCCGCCCACTCCGCCGGAGACCGGCGCGTCCAAGCCGCGGTGTCCGGCCGCGACGAGCAGGTCGCGTGCGGCGCGTGCGTCGCTCACGTCGATCGTGGAGCATTCGAGAAAGAGCGTGTGCGGCCCCGCGGATGCGATCAGTCCGGCAGTAGCCCCGTCGCCTTGGTAGGCGCCGAGCACGTGCCGGCCGCTCGGGAGCATGGTGATCACGATCTCGGCGTCGGCCACGGCGGCCGCCGCCGACTCGGCCACGGTGATGCCGTTCGCGCGAGCCTCGTCGAGGGCGGCGGGCACGAGGTCGTAGCCGATGACGGTGTGTCCGGCCGTGACCAGGTTGGCGGCCATCGGGCCGCCCATGTGACCCAGGCCGATGAAGGCTATTCGGTTGCTCATCTGTTTTCCTTCTTCAGGGTGTGGTGGTCAGGACTATCTTCAACCGGTGCGTCCGGCGGTCAGTGGACATCCGCCAGGGTCCGCCCGATGATGAGGCGCATGATCTCGTTGCTGCCCTCGAGGATCTGGTGCACGCGCAGGTCGCGCACGACCTTTTCGATGCCGTATTCGCTGAGGTAGCCGTAGCCGCCGTGCAGCTGGATGGCGCGGTTGGCCACCGAGAATCCGGCGTCGGTGGCGACGCGTTTGGCCATCGCGCAGAGTTTCACGAGGTCGGGGGCGCCGCGGTCCAGGGCATCCGCTGCCCGCCAGATCATGGTGCGGGCCGTTTCGAGCTCGGTGTCCATGTCGGCGAGTTCGAACACGAGGGCTTGCTGATCGATCAGCGGTTTGCCGAAAGCCTTGCGCTCCTTCAGGTAGGCCACGGTCTGGTCGAGCGCCCACTGGGCGCCGCCGAGGGAGCAGGCACCCATGTTGATGCGCCCGCCGTTGAGTCCCTTCATGGCGATGCCGAATCCGTCGCCCTCGGCGCCGAGCAGGTTACCGACCGGCACGCGCACGTTGTGGAAGATCACCTGGGCGGTGGGCATGGCGTTCCAGCCCATCTTCTTCTCGTTCGGGCCGAAGGAGAGCCCGGGTGTTTCGGCCGGTACCACGATCGCGGAAATGCCCTGGTTGCCGGTGTCGCTCGTTCGCGCCATGACGACATAGACGCTCGAGCATCCGGCTCCGGAGATGAACTGTTTCACGCCGTTGAGCACGTAGTCATCGCCGTCGCGCACGGCCTTGGTGCGGAGGGCACCCGCGTCGGAACCGGCATCCGGTTCGGTGAGGCAGTAACTGCCGAGCGACGTCATGGCGGCCAGGTCGGGAACCCATTTTTTGCGCTGGTCCGTGTTGCCGAAACTGTCGATCATCCAGGCGACCATGTTGTGAATAGAGATGTAGGCGGCGATGGTGGGGTCGCCCTTGGCGAGTTCTTCGAAGATGTGCGCGGCATCGCTGCGGGTGAGGCCCGAGCCGCCCACATCTTCTTGCACGTAGATGCCGCCCATGCCCAGGCTCCCTGCCTCCTCGAGCACGTCGATCGGAAAATGTTTGGTCTGGTCCCATTCCACCGCGTGCGGGGCGAGCGAGGAGGTCGCAAAATCGCGCACCATCGCCACCAGGTCGCGTTGGTCTTCACTGAGCTGGAACATGCTCCGCCTGCTTCCTCGCAACGCCGGATAAAAACGACGTTGTGTTGTCTCCGACCAAGATACTAGGAAGCCCTAGTAATTGCTAGGGCTTCCTAGTATTTTTTGGGTTGGCCATTTCTGCGCCGCGTTGGCGCGTGAGAACATAGCCGTGGGCATCCGCTCGCCAGTTAGGAGGACCGATGTCTTCAATACCCCCGTTGCAGACCGATCCCATCCTCGAGGCGCGCCGCCACTGGGTCGAGCACGGCTGGGCAGACGCCGCCGACGGAATGGCCGCGGTCACCTCGATCATGCGCACCCAGCAGATCATGCTCGCCCGCATCGATACGGTTCTCAAGCCGCTCAGCCTCACCTTTGCCCGCTATGAACTGCTCGCGCTGCTGAGCTTCACCCGCAGCAAGGCGCTGCCGATGGCCAAGGCCAGCGCCAGGCTACAAGTGCACCCCACCAGCGTGACCAACACGGTCGACCGGCTTGAAGCGGCCGGACTCGTGCGACGGGTGGCGCACCCGACCGATGGGCGAGCCACGCTGATCGAGCTCACGCCGCTGGGCCAGACCAGCGTGCTCGCCGCCACCGACGAACTCAACGCTCGAGTGTTCACGCAGCCGGGCCTGGGTGCCGGTGAGGTTCAGAACCTGATCAGCGTGCTGACCGGTTTTCGCCGTGACGCCGGCGATTTCGTGGACCCCGACGTGGATGGTCACCTGCGGGACTGAACTTGTCACTTGACAGCCTGCGTGTTTCAACCAGTATGTTGGCAGGACCGCAGATCGACGGATCGCTTTTGACCGACATAGGAGTCAGCATGGTTACCAGCATCTTCGTCAACCTCTCCACGAGTGACCTCGACCGGTCGAAGACTTTTTTTGAGGCCCTCGGCTGGCGCGTCAACCCGGTGTTCACCGACGAGAACGCCGCCTGCATCGTGATCGAAGAGAACCTCTACCTCATGGTGCTCACCCGGGACTTCTTCGCCACTTTCACCGACAAGCCCATCGCCGATCCGCGTATCTCTGTGATGACGCAGACCGCGTTCAGCCGAGACTCCCGCGACGAGGTCGACGCGTTGCTCGAGAAGGCGCTGGCCGCCGGCGCCACCGAGCCGCGCGAGCCCCAGGATTACGGCTTCATGTACGCGCGCGACTTTCAGGATCCCGAGGGCAACGAGTTCAGCGCCCTGTGGATGGACCCGGTCGCCGCCGAGAAGGGGCCGGACGCCTACCTGGGCCAGCAGCCGGCGGACAGCTGATCCCGGTCGTGCTCGCACCGAAACGGCGCGCAGGCGCGCCAGCGGCAGCGGGGGATCGGCGCGGCCGGCGATGACCAAGTGCAGGTTCGACGGCTGGTGGTCGAGCAGAAGAGTCACCAGGTCGGTGACCGGTCCACCGGAGACCACGTGGAAGTCATCCAGCACGACGACGATTTCGTGCCCGGCGCGCGCCACGGCGTTGATGAGGGCCGTTATGGTCTGCTCGGCGGAGCGCGGCTGACCGGCGGGGGCGGGGGCATCCGCTTCGATGCTGACGCCGGCGATCTGCACGGCGGCGACCAGATAACTCAGAAACCGGGCCGGATCGCGTTCTGCCTCGTTGAGCGAGACCCAGGCCATCCTGCCCGCCGGCTCGGGCAGTGCGGCGATCCATTCACTCAGGAGCGTCGTCTTGCCGAACCCGGCCGGGGCGGAGATCAGAGTTCGTTTGTGCCCGGCCCGCAGGCCTTCGTGCAGGCGCTCGATCAGGCGCGGACGAGTCACGACCTGTGGTCGACGAGCGGGAATGAAGAGCTTCGTAGCCACAACCGGCATCGACATGCCCTCATCACAGGGTCACGACGTGCTTGGTGTCCGGCATCTCCCGCCGATGGCCGTCATGACCTGACCCGAGCGCGTCGCGGGTAGCCATCCGCTCGAACAGGGTCGATGATTGCTCTGTGAAAATATGCATCGGCCGGAGCTGATCGTGAACCAGGCGGCGCGACGCGTGCAGCGCGTGTATCTGACCCTGATGCTCGGCAACACCCTGGCCGCATCGTTCATCTGGGGCATCAACACGTTGTTTCTGCTCGACGCTGGGCTGTCGAACTTCGAAGCCTTCGCCGCCAACGCATTCTTCACCGTGGGCATGGTCGTCTTCGAGATTCCCACCGGGGTGGTCGCCGACACGGTCGGCCGTAAGGCGTCTTATCTCCTCGGCACGATCACACTGTCGGTCACGACCGGCCTCTACTGGATGCTGTGGCTCTGGCACGCGCCGTTCGTGTGGTGGGCGCTCGTGTCGGTGCTGCTCGGGCTCGGTTTCACCTTCTTCTCCGGCGCGGTGGAAGCTTGGCTGGTCGACGCCCTGGCCTCGACCGGATACACGGGCAGCCTCGAGGCCGTGTTCGGTCGTGGCCTCGTGGTGACCGGAATCGCCATGTTCACCGGCTCGGTGCTCGGCGGGGTGATCGCCCAGGCCACCAACCTCGGCGTGCCATTCCTGCTGCGTGCTGGCGTGCTCGTGGTCATGTTCGTCTTCGCCTACGTAGTCATGAAGGACCTCGGGTTCACCCCTGACCGGTCGGCTGGCCCGCTGACGGCCACCCGCAACGTACTCACCCAGTCGATCGAACACGGCCTGCGCAAGCGCTCGGTGCGCTACGTCATCTTTTCCGCACCGTTCGCCGGCGGGGTCGGCATTTACGCGTTCTACGCGCTGCAGCCGTATCTGCTTGAGCTCTACGGCGACCCGACCGCGTACTCCATCGCCGGGCTGGCGGCGGCCGTGCTGTCTCTAGCCCAAGTGGGCGGCGGACTGCTGGCGCCGCGCATCCGCTCTCTGTTCGCGAAGCGCACGAGCATGGTGCTCGTCGCGTCGATCGTGAGCGTCGGGACGCTCGTGGCACTCGGCCTGAATCGCCTGTTCTGGCTCGCGGTCATTCTCCTCGTAATCTGGGGTTTCGTGTTCGCCGTCGCCGGGCCGGTGCGGCAGGCCTACCTCAACGACATGATCCCGTCGAAGCAGCGCGCGACCGTGTTGTCGTTCGACTCCCTGTTCGGCAGCCTCGGCGGGGTCTTCATTCAGCCCGCCCTCGGCCGTGCGGCCGACCTGCAGGGCTACGGTGCCTCGCTCGTGATCGGCGCGGTCGTTCAGCTCGTCGGCTTGCCGTTTTTGCTCGCCAGTCGCCGCCAGAAGGACCCCGCCGATACCAACACGGTACGGGCGGATGCCGCCGCTGGCGCCGCGTAGACCGCGTCGTTCCCGTCTTACCCTGAGTAGGATCGTCGTACTGTCCGCTGCACGAGCAAGGGGAACTCATGGCCACCGGTGAGACGCAAATCGACAATGAAATTTTTCGCGCGACCAAGTGGACGATTGAACCCGGCGATGCCATTCCCATGCACGTGCACGAATATGAATATGTGGTTGTGCCCCTCGTGAGCGCAACCATGCACGTGATCAACGCCGACGGCTCAGAGATCGTCGCGGAAATTCGCAACGGTCAGAGCTACACGCGGCCATCCGGGGCCGAACACACCGTCGAGAACCGTGGTGCGCGCACACCATCGAATTCGTCGAGTGTGAAAAATTCGCCTGACACAGCACCTAGTGGGCCCGGCCTTCAATCTGGTCCTGCAAGGCGAGCACATCGTCCTGGAACGCCAGATAGAGGTTGGCAATGCAGCCACGAAGAGATCGTCGCCTACCGCGCCCGGTGGCAGACGGAGATCAGCGCTGCTGAAAGCGTGGTCGTCGGTGCTGATGTCGGGACGGTCGACTGGGCGGTCGGCGTAGCTGATGTCGGGGTGGTCGACGGTGTGGCCCTCGAGCCGCGCTTCGGCAGCTTTCCCGCCGGACAACCCGGCCCGATTCCGGCACCGCCTCTTCCCACGGTGCGCTTGCGCCGGCGCGGCTAGGCTCCAGAGCTACTAATACGCCCCCAACCCGCTGAGCAATCCTGTCGAGACCGCCGTCCGTGCAACGTGAGTCGGTCTGCGGTCGCTGGCATCCCGCTGGTCGAGCCTGTCGAGACCGCCGTAGTCCCGCGGTGGCTGTCTGCGGTGCCCAGCCATTCCGTCGGCCGAGTGCAGTTCGCGCTACTTGTCCCAGTGGGGTTTCTCGGCGGGTGTGGCGGCGCGGTTTTGGCCGGCGGGGCGCCAGGTTTGGGTGGGGTCGAATACGAGCGGGCCGCGGATCCAGGGGCGGCCGTCGCGCATGTCGATCTCCCAGCCGGAGGTGTCGATGCTGGCATGGCCGGCGTTGCAGAGCAGCACGGCGTTGTCGATGTCGGTCGGGCCGCCTTTTTGCCAGGGGATGACGTGGTGCGCTTGTGCCAGGTGTGGTGGCACGGTGCAGCCGGGGATGACGCAGCCGCCGTCTCGGGCGGCGAGGGCTCGGCGTTGGGTGGCGGTGAAGAACCGGTTGCTGCGGCCGAGGTTTAGGATTTGGCCGTTCTGGCCGAACAGCGCGGGTTGGTAGCCGCCGGCGCAGATCAGTTCGTCGACTTGGCTGGTGGTGAGGTGTCCGTCGATGCCGTCGATCCAGCCGGTGCCGCGGCCGTCGAGGAGGTCGTTGATGTTGATGTGTACGAGCACGGTGGGGGCGGCTCCGCCCATGGTGGGGGTGCCGGGGTGCCGGGCGGCGCCTTCGAACACGGCGCGCAGGATGCTGGCTTGTTTTTCACTGCGGGAGCGGGTGTCGTCGGGTTGCTGCGGGCACGGACTGAGCCGGTCGGAGCTGAGCCGGTCGGAGCTGAGTGGGTCGGGTGGGTCGGTGCCGAGCGCCTCGCTGGCCTCCATTTTCACGCCCGCCTCGAGGGAGTCGTGGGCCTCGCCAATTTCGGTGGCCTGGGCCGAGGCGTCCCGCGCCTCGCTGGTCGATTCTGGTGCCGCTTCGCTGTTGTAGTTCCGGCCGTTCTTGCCGTCGATACCGCGGTGCGCGCCGGCGACGCCAGCGTCAACGTCAGGTCCGACCTCAGATTCGACATCGCCGAACTCGTCCGTGTCGTCTGCGTGATCGGGTTCGGTCTCCCGGAACGCGACCCGTGCCCGCGGGGTGGTCTTGGAAACTCGACTCGTGCCGGACGCCGTGCCAGAGGTGGTGCCGGTCGCCCGGGTCGCGGCGCTGTCGGCGCCGGGAACCGGGTTGGCCGCCGCGGCGGACAGGTACGCATCGAAGACGTTGCCGATGATGGCGCGGTCGAGGGTGGTGAACCAGCCGTTCAAGCTATAGCCGCCGTTGGCTAGGCCGCCGAAGGTGAGCCAGCTGCGCCGTTCGGTGGGGGTTTCGCCGGGTGCGGTGCCGTCGGGGGCGAGGCGCGCCTTCCATTGGATGCCCTGCTGCCGCAGCAGTTCCGGCGCAAAGGCGATGCCGGCACCGGGCAGTCCCTCAGTTTCGGGAGTGATCGCCCCGGACCCGCTCGCCACGAGGGAGCGTTCGACCCGGTCGAGGTCCGGGGGCAACACCTCGGAGCGCAGGCCGTCGAGCACCTGCACGATCACGCGGGCCTGCTCCAGCCCGAGCGCCCCGCCCTGCAGCGCCTTCCCGAGAACAGGATAGGTGGGACTGAGGGGGCGGCCGAGTAGCATCCGCTGGCCGGCTTTCTCACCGAGCGCGGACCGCTGACGCACCTCGCTGCGGGAGAGTCGGGCGAGGGTGCAGACCAGTTCGACGCCGCTGCGGCAGCCCAGCCGACGGGCCAGCGTCGGCGCAGCCAGAGCCGCCGCGGCACCCGCCACGCTCGGCGAGGCCGCAGCAGCCGCAGCAGACTCAAGGGGCACAGATTCCGCAGAAGCAGTGTCCGAACCAGCACTGTCCGCACCAGCACTGTTCGAACCCGCACCGCCCGGGGCGGCGGCACTCTGATCAACAGCCGCCTGGGCTGCGGCTTTCGCTGCGGCAGCATCAAAGTATTCGGAGCGGCGCAGCACGTCGGTCGTGGAGAGCACCCGGGCACCGTCAACGACCCGGCCCACGCTCTCCAGCGCCAGCAGCACGGTCAGGGATTCTTCATCGCCCAGCAACCCGAACGACACCCCGCCCAACGCCGCCAGCAGTGCATCCCGAGCCTGCTCCACCGCCACAATGACGGGGTTCGAACCGGACTCGCTCGGGTTTTCCATGAACATGGGCGCCATTGCCTCCTTGACACCCATTCTACCGCCAATAGAACACAAAAGCGAGAGAAACTCAGCTAAGTTTCCAGGACTAAGTATGACCGCCTGATCCGAATTCGTCGAGACTGGTACCACTGCTACGAGACAAATGTAGGTAGCATCTCGTATTTCGTAACAGCAGCGATTGAGTGCCGATGTGGCGGTATCGAAGAAATAAGCGATTTCTAGTCACAAGTACGTGCCGCGAGTTCGCGCATGTCCTACGTCTCCGCGCACCAGCATCGCTGCCATTCCGCGTCGCCGATGCCCGAGTGCAATATTCGACCGCGGCTGGAGATTTTGCTGAGTCGACTCGCGACCAACCCCGCCGTCACTCCGACGATTCGGCTCAGCCTGCACTCATGCCCGGCCAGTGCGACAGGCTCAAGGTCAGCCCGAAGAACTCCGAAACTCGCTAGCCGTCCCGCACGTCCTGCAGAAAGTTGCGCACATGCTCGCCCAGCGCTTCGATGCGTTGTTGCCGAGCGGCCTCAACGTCGAATCCGATGTAGGCGACCGAGGGAAGCTTACGAACGTTCACCGAACACTCGAAATTGGTACAGGCCAGAATGCCGATGGTGTCGCCATTTCGCCCGGCCTGCCCCGCGCGTTTGGTGCTGAAGAACGCCACATCGTTGGGCAACTGCACGTCATTGCACCACGAGCATTGCGGCCGCGTAGTCATCTTTCCCTTGCGCTCTCGCAGCAGTAGCCCGACCGGGTCGTCATCGAGCCGGGCGATGATGTAGCCGATTCCGGGTGCCTTGGGGTCACGCCAGCCGAGATAGTCGAGTTTGTCCCAGGCGAGCGTTGCCAGGTTCGACGGCAGGGTCACGGCCTTGCGCTCACTAAGGGAAGCGTTGATGAACGCGGCCCGGATATCCGTTTCGGTGAGCGGGAGCATGTGAAGCCTTGTCTGTCGGGTGGGCATTTGGGCAGTTTGTCCAGACTACGCTTGCGTCGCCACGCGTGCGGCGGTGACGCGAGTCAGGGGCCGCTGACCAGCGTGACAACGAGGATCAGGCCTTGGAGCAGGGCGAATCCCCAGACGGCGGAAACAATGGCCCACCAGAAGTGACGGGCGCGCACAGCGAACACCGCACCGCCCAAACCCAAAACGATGGGAACCACAAAAAGCCAGAGGGGTCTGTTCGCTCCCGATTCGGTCCAGTCCGGTATGAGCGCCACGACGATGAGCATCAAAACCATGAGTGACCAGGTGGCAACGGGCCGATTGGTTAGCGCGGGAAGTTCGGTATGTTCTATCGACGAGGTTCGCGTAATTCCTTCCAAAAGCAATTAAAGGCCAACGAAATCGTGTCTTTAGCGGATGTGCCGGCGTCGCTCCCGAGGCTGATCGGGAGCGATTTGTCGTTCGAGAGTACGCTGTGCCGCATGAAAGCCGCCGTGTACCGCCATTACGGACCCCCGAGCTTCGTGCACGTCGAGGATGCGTCGCCTCCGACGCCGAAGACTGGGGAGCTGCGCGTGCGGGTCTTTGCCGGCACGGTCAACCGCACGGACTGCGGGTTTCTGAGTGGCAAGCCCCTCGTGGTGCGGCTGTTCAGTGGACTGCGAGCGCCCAGGGCGACGATTCTGGGCTGCGAATTCGCCGGCGAGATCGTGGGCGTCGGTACCGGCGTCAGTGCATTCGCGGTCGGCCAGCGGGTGTTCGGCTACAACGGCGTGAAATTCGGCGGCCACGCTGAGTACCTGACTATCGCCGAGACCGGCCTCGTCGCCGAGATCCCAGCCGCGACATCGTATGAGCAGGCAGCGCCGATCATCGAGGGTGCCCACTACGCGCTCAACATGATTCGCGCGGCACGTGTCACGGCCGGGCAGAATGTGCTGGTCAACGGCGGCACGGGAGGCATCGGGTCAGCCGCCGTGCAGCTGCTGGTGCAGCTCGGCGCCCGCGTCACGGCGGTCTGCGCCACCGCCCACCTGGCCCAGGTGGAATCGCTCGGAGCCGAACGAGTCGTGGATTACCTTCGGGAGGACTTCACCACTCTCGACAATGAATTCAACGTGGTACTCGACGCTGTCGGCAAGAGTTCCTTCGGACGGTGCCGGCGCATCCTCGTTCCGGGCGGAATCTATGTTTCGTCGGAGCTCGGAACTCTGTGGCAGAACCCCGTTCTGGCGCTTACAACGCCCCTGCTGCGCCGGAAGCGAGTGCTGTTTCCCATTCCCCGGGACATGCGCGAGGACGCCCTGTTCCTGCAGGGGCTGGTCACCTCGGGTGAATTTCGGCCGGTGATCGATCGAAGCTACCCGCTCGAGCAGATTCGTGAAGCCTACGAGTACGTGGCGGCCGGCCAAAAGATCGGTAACGTCGTCATTCTTGTGCGCGAGGAGTGACCTCAGCAGCAGTCCCGGCGGCCTGACGCTCGCGGAACGCGATCATGTTCATGCGGTTGCCACAGCGCACGCTGCAGAAACGCTTGGACCCGTTTCGGGAGAGGTCGAGAACCAGGCCGGTGCAGTCATCCGCTTCGCAGATGCGCAGGCGCCGCATTTCGTCGCTGCGAATCACGTCGATCAGTGCGAGGGCAGCCTCAACTCGCATCCGCTCGCCGAGGGGCGCCTCGGGCACCGTCGCGTGCAGGTGCCAGTCCGACACGTCGTGGCGGGCGAGCTGGGGGAGAGCCTTGGCCTCACGCAGGATGCGGTTGACCTCGGTGACCGCATCATCGCGGTCGAGGGTCCAGACCCGCCGGAGCAGCGCCCGGGTCTGCCGCACGTCGAACAGTTCTGCGTCGTCGCCGTCGATGCGACCGGTGAACGGAATCGGCGCGAGCAGCGCGGCCAAGTCGGCGAGCGTTTCGAGTTCGTCACGGCCGCTGCGCGAAGCCCCGGGATCCGTGTCGCCAAGCAGAACCACGAATTCGAGAGCTTCCTCGGTGTCAGGGGCAAAATGCAAGTTGACTCCTTAACAAAACGGTTCTACTGTCAGTGGCACAGGCCAGTTTAGACCATGACGGGCCCGTGTCGTCCGAAGGAGAAGCATGAAGATCTCGTCCCTGCCGGGAGGCCTGATCGTCGCCGCCGGCTCTGCCATTTCGTTCGGCACCTCGGGCGCACTGGTCAAGCCCATGCTCGAGGCCGGCTGGTCACCCACGGCCGCCGTGACCGCCCGCGCGTTGACCGCCGGGTTCATTCTGCTGCCGCTCGCGCTATATTCGCTGCGCGGGCGTTGGGCGGCCCTGTGGCTGGGCCGCTGGCGGGTGCTCGGAATGGGCATCGTCGGTGTCGCGTGCACGCAACTGGCCTACTTCGCCGCCCTGCAGACCATTCCGATCTCGACCGCGCTGCTGATCGAATTTCTCGCACCGCTAATCCTGGTCGGCTTCGTCTGGGTGACGTCAAAACGGATGCCGCGCCGCACGGTTCTGCTCGGCTCGGCTCTCGCCGTCACCGGGCTGCTGCTCGTAATCGGACCCGGTGCCATTCGGGCCGTCGACCCGGTGGGGGTGCTGTTCGCCTTCGGCGCGGCCATCGCCTGCGCGGTGTTCTTCGTGGTGGCCGCCCGCCCAGCTCAGGGCCTGCCGCCGATCGCGCTGGCAGCCTTCGGGCTGCTGGTCGGGGGAGGGGTGCTGGGCTTGCTCGGCCTGACGGGCCTGCTCCCGTTCACCGCATCGCTTCGTAACCTGTCCCTGCTCGGCACGGTCGTGCCGTGGTGGGTGCCGCTGCTCGCCCTGGCGATTATCAGTACCGCGATCGCCTATGCGGCCGGCATCACGGCTGCGGGAATTCTCGGGTCGAGGCTCGCCTCGTTCGTTGGTCTGCTCGAGGTTATCTTCGCGTCGCTCTTCGCCTGGCTTCTACTGGGCGAAGTGCTGACGCCGCTGCAGTTGCTCGGCGGACTCCTGATTCTGGGTGGCATCGCCGCTGTGGGTGAGGAGCGCGTCGAACTGGCCGCCGAGGCGCTGCCGCCGGACGAGCCGGAACTGCCGCACGGGCACGGCGACGGGCACGGCGACGCGGCCGCCGCCTCTGATGAGGCGAAGGCCGCCGCATCCGCTTAGGCGATCAGCACCGGGGCTCGGTCGTCGATGGTCGGCGGGTTCAGCACGACCTCGAGGGCGTTGGCACGGCCGAGCGAACCGGGATAGTTGTAGCGGGCAAAGCGCCCGCTCGGGTCATTGGGGGTCTGCGGCACGGCAACCAACGACCGGCGGATGATCTCCGCAACGACCGCGGTCACCTCGGCGGGGAGTGTCTGCCCTGTACGACCGCGCAGGCGAACGGATGCCCGTGGACCGCCCTCCGCGCCGAACCGTAGCGCGAGCATGCGGGTGTGGGCTCGCTGTCGGTCGAACATATCGAGGCGGGCCCACACGATGTCGGTCAGAGGCACGACTCGGCGGCCGGCCCGCAGTTCATTCCTGTCGAAATTCACCCAGGGCTGTGGATATCGCAGTCGCTGCACGAGGTAGAGCACTAGGAACACCGGCACGATGGCTCCAAGGGCCATCAGGAAGCCCCACCAGATAGAGATATCGAAACTTCGAGCGGTCGTGGTACCGAGGTTGATCGGCACGATGCCCAGCATGATGCCGTTCAGCGGAGTTACCGCGAAGGTGCCCCACCAACCGGCCCGGTCCAGTCGCAGCCAGCCCGAGGGAAGCGTCGCTGGGCTCGGCACGCTGATCTCGCTCATTTCAATAACATACCATTCGCCCCGCTTTGCGGGTGGTGGGCCACCAGCTCTGCGCTGTAACTGACGATCACAACGGATGCGCCGCGGTCGATTTCTCGGCGCACCGCCGCGGCAATGAGATCCCGGCGGTGCGCATCCAGCCGCTGCTCCGGTTCGTCGAGGATGAGAACGTCGAAGGGCCGCACGAGGGCCGTGGCCACCGCCAGTAACTGGGTCTGCCCGGAGGACAGCTCGTTCACGAACCGATTGCGGAGGTCGAAGGGAAGGAGCGTTACGACGGGTCACCCACCGACGCCCGACTGACCGTGGCTCGATACCAACTCAAGCGGATCCTTCCGCCCGATCCGGCCGACACGCCCGCGCCGACCGACAACGACCCCGAGCCGAAAACCGCCGGGCAATCCATGATGGAAGCGCGCGCCCAGTAAGTGGAAATGGCCATCCAGCAGGCCATTCGTCGCGGCGAGTTCGACGACCTGCCGGGTGCGGGCAAGCCGCTCGCAAACCTCGATCGTGGGTATGACCCGGACTGGTGGATTCGCCAGAAGATCGAGAGCGAGAAGATCATGGGGCTCGGGCTGTCGGCCCTCATCCTGCGCACCGAGAACGCCGAACTCGACGCGCGGCTGGACAGCGCGCAGTCTGAGGCTGCGGTCACCGAGATCCTCAGGGATTTCAACAGCCGAGTGGCGGCGGCACGGCGGCAGTTACAGGGCGGGCCGCCCGTCGTCACGCCAACTCGGGACGTGGACGAACAGCTCGTGCTCTGGCGGGAGCGCCGAGCTACCCGCATCGAGGAGGCCCGGCTGAAGCGGGAACGCGAGGCCGCGGCGCTCGCCGCCATGACTTGGCGGGAACGCCGCCGCGCGCGTTCACAATGAACTAAGCGGATGCAATGGCTCCAGTTCCCTGTCGTAGAGTCCTAAGCTTGCAGGGCTGAGCGTCAACTGGAGGGTTGTTCGTGCCCGAATTCGTCCGATCGCCCCGTCGCCCTCCATTCACCCGGTTTCACCGGATGTTCGCCTCCCGGGGTGTGCTTCTCATCGCTTTTGCCTTCTCCGTAATGGCCGACCCGGTATCCTCGGTCGCCTATGCGGTTGAAGCGGCGTTGCGGGCACTGGGCGGTGATCTGTCTCTGCTGCTGGCGACGATGGGTCTCGTGGTGGCGATCATCACCCTCGTCATCGTGAACTACCGCCAACTCATCTCGCGGTACCCGAAGGGCGGCGGCGCCTCAGCCGCTGTCGGTGAGGCATTCGGCGACGGTTGGTCCTTCATCCCCATCGGCGCCCTGGTAGTGGACTTCGTGTTGACGATTGCGGTGAGTGTCTCGGCCGGGGCATCTGCTGCAATCGCCTACTTTCCAGCGCTGGCTCCGTGGCGCATGGAGATTGCCGTGGCCTTGTTGCTGGTCGTCGGTGTTGCGACGTTGTTCGGCCATCTGGGTCGGGTCATTTTCGCTGTCATGACGCTGACGTTCATCGCCCTCATGGCGGCCGTTCTTATCTACGGCATCGGGGTCACCCCGCAGGCACAAGGAACAATTACGGAGACCGTTCCCCACCTGCCCATCGTGGCCGTGCTGCTCGCTTTTCCGGTGGCCATGGCCCTGGCCACCGGTGTGGAGGCCCCGTCCACGGCGATTGCCGAACTCGGCCAGCTGGACGACGCGGGGCGGCGGCGATTCGGACGGCTCACGCTGTGGTTCACCCTGGCGGTTGTCGGCACCACAACGATCGGGCTCGCGGTGGAACTGGTGCACTTGCGCATCGGCATCCCCGGGCCCGACACAACCCAGATCGCCGAGCTCGCCCGGGTAGCCGCACCGGCACCGCTGTTCGCTGCCTTCCAGCTGGCCACCGCTCTGCTGCTGCTCGCCGCCGCGAGTTCGTCTTTCCAAGCCGGGCCGGGAATGCTCAAAGCCCTCGCTCGCCATGCCCGTGCCGACGGGCAACGCGTGGGTATCCTCCCCGCGGCCCTGGCCCGCACCAACAGTCGACACACACCGATCTGGGGAGTGGCGTTGTTCGCGGTGCTCGGGGTGACCATCACGATCATTGCGGGCGGTGACGATCAGAGCCTCGTCTTGTACTATGCCGTCGCCGTGTTCCTGAGTTTTTTGGGAGGTCTGCTCGCCATGGCCCGATTCTCATTTCGCGAGCGCCGACCTGCTTCCCTCATGCTGAATCTGGTCGGTGCCCTGGTCGTACTCTTCACCCTGATCATGAACCTGTCGCGCGGGCTGCCGTTGCTCAGCCTCGGAGCGGCGCTGGTGGTATCGGCCGTCCTGCATCAAATCTGGGTGCGGTCCGGGCGGCCCGAGGGTGTGCGCAGCGCCCAAGCGGCCGAGACCGCCGAACCGGAGTCGAATTCACCGGCCCCCTGAGGTGGCGCATGATATGGGCGAATTGAGAGAGACTGGAGGGATGGTCGATCTCACTCTGCAGGGTGGCCCGGGAAGTCGTGTCGATGCCGAGATCGAGGTCAAACGGTCGCGGTTTCTCTGCCGCCTGGTCAGAACCGAAACCGAGGAAGCTGCGCGCGTTGTGGTCGACGAAGCTCGCAAAGAACACGGGAGTGCTCGTCACCACTGCTCAGCATTCGTGATCGGGCCAACTGGCGCCCCCGACCAGGTGCGTCGCTCCAATGACGATGGTGAACCCTCGGGTACCGCTGGCCGGCCCATGCTCGAGGCGCTCGCCGGACGGGGCTTCGTCGACAGCGTGGCCGTGGTCAGCCGCTACTTCGGTGGCACGCTGCTCGGGGCGGGCGGACTGGTGCGCGCCTACTCGGATGCGGTTCTGACCACGATCGACGATGCGCAGTCCCGAGGGCTCCTTGTGGCGCGGCAACGCAGGGACCTGTTCAGCCTTGCCCTGGCCCACGCGGAGGCCGGACGCATCGAAGCCGAACTGCGCCAATACGGTGTGCGCATCCTGTGTACGGACTACGGTCGGGAAGCAGTGCTGCGCCTGGCTGACGATGACGCCGAGCGATTGAGGGCGCTGGTAGCCCAGGCAACGGCCGGGGGTGCTGCCCTGGAAGTGCTCGGTCAGGAATGGGTCGACGTCTCGCCGTGACCGAGTAGAGGGAACAATCTGGCGCGCATCGCGTTGGGTCTCACATGAAGACCATTGTGTACAGCGAAACCGGTGACCCCTCCGTGCTCCACCTTGTCGATCGAATGGTGACCGAACCCGGAGCCGGCGAAGTGCGCGTGCGCATCCTGGTCAGCGGGGTGAACCCAACCGACTGGAAGTCGCGCCGTGGCTCACAATCGGGAGAGGCTCTGGCTTTTCCCGACGTGGTGCCGAATCAGGACGGCTCGGGACTCGTCGACGCCGTCGGCGCCGGAGTGTCGAACGTGGCCGTCGGCGATCGCGTCTGGCTCGCCCTCGCCGCCTATCAGCGGGCCAACAGCGGCACCGCCCAGGAATACGCGGTAGTCCCCGCGGAACGTGTGTTTCTGCTGCCCGCCGCGGCCAGTTTCGACCAGGGCGCCAGCCTCGGAGTGCCGGCCGTCACCGCCTACCGCGCGCTCACCGTGGCCGAGGACGGGCCGCGGCGTCTGCATCCGGGCGCGCTCGACGGCAAGATCGTGCTCGTCGCGGGCGGCGCCGGCGCCGTCGGTCACGCCGCCATCCAACTTGCTCGCTGGGCCGGAGCGACGGTGATCACGACGGTGAGCGGGCCGGCCAAAGCGACCCTCGCGGCAGCCGCCGGCGCCCACCACGTCGTCACCTACACCGACTCTGATGTCGCCGCTGAAATTCGAGCCATCGCACCCGACGGAGTCGACCTCATCGTCGAGGTGGCCCCGGCCCAGAATTCCGACCTCGACCTTAAGGTCATTCGCAACCGCGGCTCGATCGCCGTCTACGCCAACAACGGCGGCGACCTGATGACCCTCGACGTGCGCAAGCATTTCAGCCTCAACGTGCGCTACCAGTTTCTGCTGCTCTACACGGTTGGCATCGACGTCGTGCAGCAGGCCGCGGCGACCATCAACGAAGCGCTCGTCGACGGCGCGCTGCCCATCGGAGCGGATGCCGGTCTACCGTTGCACCGCTTCGACCTGGCGCAGACAGCGGATGCCCACGCCCTCGTCGAGAACGGCGCCACCGGCAAGGTACTCATCGACGTATCCGCGAACTGACCCGAGCACGAAGAAGCCCCCGCGTTGAACCAACGTGGGGGCGTCTTCTGCCAGGTCTTAGTACTCGCGGCGCGGAGCGCGCGGCGGGCGATCATTCTGCTCGGCGGAGCGTGAAGCGCCGCCCTTGTCGGCACGCAGCTCGATGAGCTTGCCGCTGATGCGGGTGTTCTCCAGCTTGGAGAACACGTCGCCCGACAGGTCGGCGGGCAGCTCGACCAGTGAGAATTCCGGCAGAATCTTGATGTGACCGAAGTCGTCGCGGCTCAGGCCACCCTCGTTGGCGAGGGCGCCGACGATCTGACGCGGCTCCACTTTGTGACGCTTGCCGACCTCGATGCGGTACTGCGCCATCGGCTTGCCGCTGGAGCGCACCGGGCGTTCGCTGCGCACCGGACGGTCGTCGCGGGCGCCGTAGCTGCCGCGGTCTTCGCGGTTTGCGCCACGGTCATCGCGATTGAAACGATCGGGGCGGTCGGACCGTCCGCCACGCTCCGGGCGATCGCCGCGCTGCTCCGAGCGCTCCACGCGCTCGTCGCGTTCGATGCGCTGCTGGGCGCGAACATCCTCGGCGGACAGCAGCAGGGGGGTCTCGCCCTGCGACACCACGGCCAGGGCCGCGGCCACGTCAACCTCGGGCACATCGTGGTGCGAGACGTAGTGCGCGATGATGTCGCGGAACTTCGAGATACGGTCGGTCTCGTCGAGGGCCGCGGTGATGGCATCGTCGAAACGGGTCAGGCGCGTCACGTTGACGTCCTCGACGCTCGGCAGCTGCATCTGGGTCAGCGGCTGCCGGGTAGCCTTCTCGATCGCGGTGAGCAGGCGACGCTCGCGCGGGGTCACGAAGCTGATCGCTGCGCCCGAGCGGCCGGCCCGGCCGGTGCGGCCGATGCGGTGCACGTACGACTCGGTGTCGATCGGGATGTCGTAGTTGACGACGTGGCTGATGCGCTCCACGTCGAGGCCGCGAGCGGCGACATCCGTTGCGACCAGGATGTCGAGCTTGCCGCTCTTGAGCTGGTTGATGGTGCGTTCGCGCTGCACCTGCTGCACGTCGCCGTTGATCGCCATGGCAGAATAGCCGCGGGCGCGCAGCTTCTCAGCGAGCAGCTCGGTCTCGTTCTTGGTGCGGGCGAAGATAATCATGCCCTCGAAGTTCTCGACCTCGAGGATGCGGGTGAGCGCGTCGAGCTTCTGCGGGTACGACACCATCAGGTAACGCTGGGTGGTGTTGGCGCTGGTCGTGGTCTTGTTCTTGACCGTGATCTCTTCGGGATCGTGCAGGTACTTCTTGGAGATGCGGCGAATCTGCGCCGGCATCGTGGCCGAGAACAGGGCGACCTGCTTGTCGTCGGGGGTGTCGGCGAGAATAGTCTCGATGTCCTCGACGAAGCCCATGTTCAGCATCTCGTCGGCCTCATCGAGCACCAGGAACTTCAGCTCGGTGAGGTCGAGGGTGCCCTTGGCCAGGTGATCCATGATGCGGCCGGGTGTGCCGACCACGATGTGCACCCCGCGACGCAGAGCCGACAGCTGCTGGCCGTATCCCTGTCCGCCGTAGACGGGCAGCACGTGCACGCCGCGCATGTGGGCGGCGTACTTCTCGAAGGCCTCACAGACCTGCAGGGCGAGCTCGCGGGTAGGCGCGAGTACGAGTGCCTGCGGGTTCTTCTGCGACAGGTCGAGACGGTTCAGAATCGGCAGCGCGAACGCGGCCGTCTTTCCGGTACCGGTCTGGGCGAGTCCGACGACGTCGCGACCCTCCAGCAGTGGGGGAATTGTGGCGGCCTGAATGGCCGAGGGGGTTTCGTAGCCGACGACTTTAAGCGCCTTGAGCATGGCGTCATTGAGTCCGAGATCGGCAAATGTCTTGGTTGCAGTGGCAGTTTCTGCCTCGTTCTGCGCTGTGGTGTCTGGTGCGGTCATAGTACAACGGTAGTCGAAGAGTTCGCCCGCGGCGTAAAGGCTCGTCCGGCGACCGTGAAAGCGGATGCGGCGGCCGCCGCATCCGCTCCCTGCCGCCGTCAGCGCGGGTAGATGAAGGGTCGTATCCGGTCAATATTCATCCGACGGATGCTGCCCCTCCTCCAGCTCGAAACACGGCGAGAAAGAAGTGATGTAGAGCTGCGTGCCCGAATTCCAAATGGCCGCGTTGTAGGACCCACCATCCACAACTCGCAGGTCGACTTCGGCATCATCGCCGGTGGCGTCACCCTCCTCAACGTTGACTCCCGCCTCGAGCTTCCAGGCCGCCGCGATGCCGTCGACGATGCCTTGAGTATCGACCTCGCCGGTGAACGTGACAACGGTTCGGCCCGACCAGCGGTATCGGTCGTCCGCGCACTTGAGCAGTGGAGAAGTCTGCTGCTGTGTCTGGTCGCCGACGTTCTCGGAGGGAAGCAGAGCAGCGATCTCGTCCTCCATCGCGAGGGCGATTCCCTCGGCGGTCTGCAGGTCCATGCTGGTCTCCTTCTGCAAGTTCTGAGGCGCTGCGCAAGCCGTCAGCGCCAGGGTGACGACGAACACACCAGCGCCCAACCGGGCCAGAATCATCGGTTTCAACGGTAAATCCACCTTTCCAGGTCCACAAGCACGTCGATATTGTTCGCATCGTCCGCGGCAACGAGGCTGTGGTTCTCCGTCAACACTCCGAAGTTCAGTATGGGTGCCCCCTGCCAATCTTTCGTGTACGCGGGCTCTGGGCCCTGATAGAACGCACCAAAGTGGAAGTCGTCACTGGAGCTTGCCGCCTCCGACTCCACCAGTGCCCTGCGCGACCTGCAGGATGTCTTCGTAGGAGAAGTCGGCGTAGTTAGTGGTTGAATCGGCTGTCCACATGGTCAGTTCGCCTGCCGGCCGAGGGCGGAGTTGGTCGCGTGAAAATTTTCAGCCACGGTGCTCGGGAAGTCGCCGAGCGCGGTCAGGGCCAGCGCGGCCAGGTCGGCCCGTGCGCTTTGCTGGGACGTCGCGTCGCGCAAGGCAGCCGCGACCGAGTCGCTCTGCAGGGCACCCTCCGGCCACCGAAATATCCAGTCGGAAAAGCTCAGCTGTGCAGCAGCCCCGGACAGGGTCGTCGACAGGTCGTCCAGCACCGAATCAGTCACCCGCAAAGTCGGCATCAGCATCCTCTGCCACAAATCGACGTGCCCCTGACCGGCCCCCGCGGAACCGGACTCGTTTCGAGCCTAGGGCACCGCCGAGGTTCGACACCGCGCTCGTCCGCGCTGTGACGCCCTCGCCCCTGGTACGCGCATGAGAAGTCGACCCAGTGCGAACCAAGGCAAAGGTCACCAACCCGTGACACGCGGAACCTCAGGCGATCGCCCGTCCCAACTCGTCGGCCAGCCGCGTCTCGACGACCACCAAACTCGTGGTCGGGCGGGTGCAATCGGCGGTGGTGACCGGGCTGAAAAACGGCACTGCGTACACCTTTGATGTGGCCGAGGCCAGCAGGGTTGGCCTCGGACCGGTCTGGAATCGGTCGACCGCGGTCACGCCGCGGGCCTAGTTCGGGGCGCCCCTTAAAACACGGGTGCCTCTGAAAGACTGGTCTCATGGAACAACGCGTAAATTTCATCACCCTGGCCACCGGCGACCTGGACGCGGTCCGCAGGTTCTATCGTGACGGACTGGGCTGGACTCCCCTCGTGGACGTTCCCGGTGAGATTGTCTTCTTCCAGGTTGGACCCGGACTCATGCTCGGCTTGTTCGACGCTCGGAAGTTCGACGAAGACTTACAACGCGAACACACGACCACCGGTGCCACCGGCATCACCCTCTCGCACAATCTCGGAAGCCGGAGCGACGTCAGCGTTACGATTTCGGCGATGGAAGCCGCCGGCGGAACCGTGCTCAAGCCCGCCCAGGATGGCGGCTTCGGCGGCATCTTTCACGGCCACGTCGCCGACCCGAACGGTGTCATCTGGGAGATCGCGCACAACCCCGGTTGGCACGTCGATGACGACGGAACCGTGTCGCTGGGCTAACGTCTAAGCCTTCAGAAACTCGATCGCCGCCTCGCGAAACGGCCGCGACGTGGGCGCATTGAAGTGATTGCGACCGGGGATCTCGAAGAAACCACCGTTCGGTGTGGCCTCGGCCAACGCCCTGGATGCGTCGAGAATGCTGTCCTCACTTCCAGTCGCGAACAGCACCGGTTGGGTCGGCGCGTTGGTCGGTCCGGGCTGCGGCCCGCCACGCATGCCCTCAACCAAGGCGACCAACGCCGCGAGGTCGTTGCCCGGCTGGGCCTTCGCCATCTCGAGGAAGATGCCGGTGAGGCGATCGGTGACCTCGGTGCCGTGCTCGAGGTGGGCGCGGGCATCCGCTATCTGAAAACGTTTCAGGGGATCACCGTCGGGAATGCCGCCAAGCACCGCGTGTGTGATGCGGCCGCCCATTTCGCGCGCCGCCTGCCAGCCGACGCGGGCGCCGAGGGAGTAGCCGACGTAGCGCACCTCGGTGAGCAGGTAGGCGTCGAGCACGGCCTCGACGTCGCCGACCAGCAGCTCCATCGTGTAGGCGTCGGGGGAGTGCGGCTTGTCGCTTGCGCCATGGCCGCGCTGGTCGATGCCGATCACATGAAAGCCGGCGCGGGTCAGATCGCGAGTCCAGCCGGTGGCGTGCCAGTTCGCGATCGCGCTCGAAGCGAAGCCGTGCACGACGAAAACGGTCGGATTCTCGGGATCGCCGAGCTCATAGGTAGCCAACTGCACGCCGTCCAGGGACGGAACGAAACGGTGCTCGGGCGCGGTTCGGTGCAACATCCCCCTATTTCACCACGGATGTTTCCGCCCCGGTTTTACCACAATCGCTCACCACCGCTCCGCGCCGGTTACGCTGGGCCAACGGTAAATCGAGCGAGAGCAGTGCAGTGAACGAGAACACATCCGGGCTCAGCCCCGAGGTCATCGAGGGCGTTTTCGACCTCGCCCGCGACGGCCAGACCGAGCCGCTGGGCGAGATGATCGATGCCGGAGTCGGCCTCAACGTTCTCAACCCGCGCGGCGACACCCTGCTGATCGTCGCGGCGTACCAGCAGCACCCGGAGACGGTCGCGGAGCTTCTGCGGCGCGGGGCGGACGCATCCGTTGTGAATGCCATGGGCCAGACCGCCATCTCGTGCGCGGTCTTTCGTAACAGCGAGGCAATTCTGCGGTTGCTCCTCGAAGCGGATGCCGACCCCAGCCTCGGCACGCACAGTGGCATCGCCATCGCCGACCAGTTCGGCCTGCCCCGTATGCGCGAGATCATCGAGTCGTTCCCGCGCGACTGACTGCCCCCGGTACCGACCGCACACAAAGAGGGCGCCTCCCGAGTGGGAGGCGCCCTTGCTGTTGGTGGGTTGGTTAGCGGCCGAGTCCGAGACCGAGGCCACCGAGAACGTCGTTGACGATCGAGTCGACGGAAGTGTCGATATCGCCGCTGTTGATGTCGCCGCCGTCGATACCCTCGACTCCGCCGACGTCGGTGCCGTTGCCGGCGTCAACGGGCGCGGTGATGGGGGCCTCGATCGGTGCGACCACGTCGTTGCCGTTGCCGACCGACGTGCCGTTGCCGATGTCGTTGCCGACCTCGTTGCCCGAGGCGACATCGCCGTTGAGGGAGTCTGAAACGAGCGGGCCGTTCACCAGGCCGCCGTTGGCCACGCCACCGAGAGAAGTGTCGTTGCCGAGAACACCGTTGCCGGTCGAGTCGTTGCCGGAAAGGTTGAACAGGTCGCCGATGAGGTCGAGGCGGTTTTCCTCGGACGAGCTGTCAGTGCTCGTGCTTGTTGACGTGCTGGTGCGATCGCCGTCGAAAGCCATGGCGGGGGCAGCGAAACCGCCGATGATGAGAGCGGATGCCGCGGCGCCGGTGATACCCAGCGCGGTGATCTTGCGAATGTTCGTGTGCTTCGTGATCGTGTTCATGAGAGCTCCTATTCGATGTTCTGTTCCGGCCACGATGTGATCTCGGGCCGCAATAGTGGTCCGGAGCACTGAACGATCTGGTTTGGTCACCGTGCCCCAAATGGGTGCCACGAGACGTTTCAAATGGGCGGCGCACTCCGTGCGGCGCGATGAGAACGCCGCCATGAGCGGCATCCGCTGGCTGCTGCTGTGGAACCTGTGGAAAGGCTGGCAACCGCTCCACCCGAGCAATCGCGCAAGGACTTTCAGACCAGAAGGCTCACGACCCGGTCGCGCAGCAGGTTACTGCGCTCAGTGAAACCGCGCTGGCGGCGCACATACTCAGCCTTGCCGGCGGGCGTTTCGACCTCGACCGGCGCACAACCCCAGTCGCTCAGGTCGTAGGGGGATGCCTCCATGTCAAGCCGGCGAATGTCGCGGGCCAGCTCGAAGGAGTCGAGCAAGATCTCGCCCGGAACCAGTGGGCCGAGTTTGATCACCCACTTGTAGACGTCCATGCCAGCGTGCAGGCAGCCGGGCTGTTCCAGCACCGGCTGGTTCTCCCGCGTGGGCTGCAGCTGATTGAGCGGCAGGGCTGCGGGAGTGAAGAATCGAAAAGCGTCAAAATGGCTGCATGTGATGCGGTTGTCGGCGACGACAGCGTCGGTGTCGTTCTGTCCGAGGCGCAGCGGCGCGACGTGACGGTGCTCCCCCTGGCGATAGACCATCGCCCATTCGTGCAGGCCGAAACAGCCGAAGTGGGCTGGCCGTTGCCGCGTGGCCGTGAGGAGTGTTCCAATGAAGCGGATGACGCGCTCATTCTTCGCGAAAAAGGCCGGGGCATCCACGTGGCTGTCGGCGACCTCGGTGCGATACCACTTCCAGCTGGCACGGGGCAGGCTGGCGGCGCCCTGCAATACGACGTCGGCGCCGGGATGCCAGCGACGCAACAGCCCCGGCCGGAACGGGTAGTAGGTGAATAGAAAATCGTCGACCGGATGCGTCTGGCCGGTCGCCGCTCGCTCGCGCCTGGCCTGAGTGAGCGCGTCGGCGCGGTGTTCGTGGTCCTGTTCGAGGCTTCGCCATTCGGTGGCCGCGAGAACGCGAGTCTCTGTGGTCACTGTCACGTGTCAGGCGCGCTGTTCGACCCGTCAACCGGGGGGAGTGGGCGACCTAGCCCGACCGCGGGAAGCACCACGCCGTCGATGAGCTGAATGAAGAAGTCCCGATTGACCGGTTTCTGCAACACGAGAACGCGATAGATGGCCATGGATTGGCTGAGCAGAGCGAGGTTGTCGATGTCGGAGTGCGCCGAAATCTCGCCACGGTCGATGGCGCGCTGCAGCAGAATGCGATTAGCGGATGCCCGCGGCTCCACGATCGCGGCCCGCGCCACCTCGGCGAGCTCGGGGTTGCGGGAGATCATCGACATGAGTCCGGCCATGATGCGCATCTTGCGGGCGCCGTCTTCGATGGCGTGCGGTTTGATCATGGCCACGAGGTCGCCGCGCAGGGTGCCGGTGTCTGGCAGGTGGTCGCGGTCGAAATCGCCGCGTTTCATGCAGGCGACGGCGTCGATGACGAGTTCACCCTTGGACGGCCAGCGACGGTAGAGGGTGGCTTTGCCCGCCTTGGCCCTGGCGGCCACCATTTCCATGGTCATTCCGTCGTAGCCGGTTTCGGCGAGCACGTCGAGGGCGGCGTCAAGAATGTCGGGGTCGCGGGTGTGGTCGCGTTTGCGCCCCAGTTTCGGGGTCTCCTCATGAGTCTCCTCGAGCGGGATCGCATCGAGCGTCATCACTGGCCCCCTCACTACGCTTGGTGTTTCGTTCTCGTAAATTATCGCATATTCAGGAACTGTTAAGATCCGGAACTACTCAGTTTCGCATAGAGTATCCGACATGTCACAGACTTCCTCCATCGCGTCGCCCGAAATCGTCGCCGCACCACCCACCTCCCGCCGTTGGTGGACCCTCATCGTGGTTGGGCTCGCCCAGCTCATGGTCGTACTCGACTCGACCGTCGTCAACATCGCCCTTCCATCGGCCCAGGCCGACCTCGGCTTCTCCAACGGCGATCGCCAGTGGATCGTCACGGCCTACTCGCTTGCCTTCGGCAGTCTGCTGCTGCTCGGCGGCCGGCTCTCCGACCTGATCGGTCGCAAGCGCACGTTCATCATCGGTCTGATTGGATTCGCCGCCGCCTCGGCCCTCGGTGGCGCGGCCGACAGCTTCGGCATGCTCGTCGGCGCTCGGGCCCTGCAGGGGGCGTTCGGCGCCCTGCTCGCCCCGACCGCGCTCGCCGTGCTCACGACGACGTTCACCATTCCCAAGGAACGCGCCCGTGCCTTCGGGGTGTTCGGCGCGATCGCCGGTGCCGGCGGTGCCGTGGGCCTGCTGCTCGGCGGATACCTCACCGAGAACTTCGACTGGCGCTGGAACCTCTACATCAACGTTGTCATCGCCATGATCGCCATCGTCGGCGCGGCCATCTTCGTCAGCCACGTCACCCGCACCGGCCCGAGGCCCAAGCTCGACATTCCCGGAACCTTGCTGGTCTCCGGCGCCCTGTTCGGCCTGGTTTATGGCTTCTCCAACGCGGAGACCGACGGCTGGGACTCCATTCTGACCTGGGGCACGCTGTCGGTAGCCGGGGTTCTGCTGGTCGCTTTCGTGCTCTGGCAGCGCAAGGCGGCGCATCCGCTTCTGCCGTTGGCCATCGTGCTGGACCGCAACCGCGCCGCCGCGTACATCTCGATTCTCATCGCCGGCGCGGGCATGTTCGGCATCTTCCTGTTCGTGACCTACTACCTGCAGACGTCGCTGCAGTACTCACCGATGCAGACCGGCCTGTCCTTCTTGCCGATGATCGCCATGCTCGTGCTCGCCGCTCAACTGTCGACGAACATCTTCGTGCCGCGATTCGGCCCCAAAGTTCTGGTGCCGATCGGCATGAGCCTCGGGGCGATCGGCATGATCTATCTCACTCACCTCGACCTGAACAGTGTTTACGTACTCGACGTTCTGCCGCCGCTGATGATTCTCGGACTGGCGATGGGAACGATAATGCCCGCCTCGATGCAGACCGCAACGCTCGGGGTCGACGGCCAGTTCGCCGGCGTCGCCTCGGCCATGGTCAACACCAGCCAGCAGGTCGGCGGATCCATCGGAACCGCGCTGCTCAACACCCTCGCGGCCACCGCGGCGACCAATTATGTTGCCGCCCACCTGCCCGCGACGGCGGCGGTCGCAGCCCAGGCCGCAGTGCAGAGCTACGCGGTCGCCTACTGGTGGGGTGCGTCGTTCTTCATTGTCGGCGCCATCGTGGCTGCCTTGCTGTTTCGCCGTATCGGGCACGGCATCTCGCTGCGCCACTGACGCTGCGCCCCGCATCCGTTGCTGAAGCCGGAATCGGTTTCACGCAGCCAGGGGAGCGGCGCCGGCCTGCCAGCGGATAGCGCGCACGCCGACCCGGGTGCCGTGCATGTCGTCGTCGTGGCCGCGCAGGCGGCGGCACTCGACGAGGTCTTCGGCCGGCGTAATGTGCGGGTCGCGGCACGAGCTGTCGTAGCCGGTGTAGTCGATTTCAAGAAGGAGTTCGTCGTCGGTCATAGGCGTAATTCCACTTCAGCTCACGCACCTCGAGGAGAGGCGTCCCGGCGATTGCAGGTGCCGGATCACAGTGCCTGCCGCGAATCCATCGTGCACGAACGGGTGCGGCGCGATCTGATTCGAAGCCCGATGTCACTCTCCGGCGGCGTCGGCGGAGCTGGTCTTTGCGTACGAGGTTAAGTCGCCGCGGTACGGATTGTCCGCAAGAAGGCGAAAATGTTTCATTTCGTTACACGGTGGTGATCTGGAGTTAACGTCGATCGGCCGGCTCCCCGCCCGGGCGTACTCTCAGACTATGAAACGTGCGCTCGCGCTGAGCTTGGTCACCATGCAATTTCTCCTGCTGGGGGCTCTGGCCTTTCTGCCCCACGGCTCGCTCTGGTCGACCGGCGTCGGCATCATCGTGGCGGCCATCACGTTCGGCCTGGTCGGCGCTGCCCTCGCTGTGCTCGGCGTCGTCGGCCTGGGGCCAGCGTTGACCGCGAGTCCGATTCCGCGGGAGGACGCTCTGCTGGTCACCGGAGGCGTCTATGGGCTCATGCGCAGCCCGATTTACGCGGGGCTCATGATCGGCGGTGTCGCACTCGTGCTGGTGGGGGCATCCGCTTGGCACGTCGTGGCGTGGCTCCCGCTGGTCGGGTTGCTCTCAGCGAAAACGCGGTGGGAAGAGCGGATGCTCGTGGCCGAGCACCCCGATTACCTCTCCTACGCCGCGCGGGTTGGGCGATTCGTTCCGGGCATCGGTCGGCTGGCAGAGCGCGGCTGACGCCCTTTCATGCTGGTTTCGGGTGTCGGGTAACGATTTGGCCGCCCGAGTGTTGCCCCCAGTATGACTATCGCGCTCTCCATTCTTGATCTCGCTCCGATTGCCCCCGGGCAGACCGCTCGGGAGAGCTTCGCGGCGAGTGTCGCGCTCGCCCAGACGGCCGAAAAACACGGGTACGAGCGCGTCTGGTATGCCGAGCACCACAACATGCCCACCATCGGATCGTCGGCGACGAGCATTCTGATCGGCCACGTCGCCGGGCAGACCAGCACCATTCGGCTGGGGTCCGGCGGGGTCATGCTGCCCAACCACTCCCCGCTCGTGATCGCCGAGCAATACGGCACGCTCGCCGAGCTCTACCCTGACCGCATCGATCTCGGCCTCGGCCGCGCGCCCGGCAGCGACCAGAACACCGCGCGGGCGATGCGGCGCGACCCGCGCGCCTCCGACCAATTTCCGCAGGACGTTATGGAGCTGCAGGCCTACCTGCGCGGCCAGTCGATCGTTCCCGGCGTGCAGGCCGTGCCCGGTGCCGGAACCAATGTGCCGCTCTACATTCTCGGGTCATCCCTGTTCGGCGCCGGCCTCGCCGCCGCCCTCGGCCTGCCCTACGCGTTCGCCTCGCACTTCGCGCCGGATGCGCTGCACGACGCCATCGCGCTCTACCGCCGCGATTTCACGCCATCGGAGCAGCTGGCCGCGCCGCACCTCATCGTTGCGGCGAATGTGATCGCAGCCGACGATACAGCGGATGCCGTGGCGCAGTTCGAGACCACCCGCCGCACCAGGGTGCGCGGCATGCTCTCTCGCGGACCGGCGACCCCGGACTACAGCGACGACCAGATCGACGTCTTCCTGACCACGCCGGAGGGCCGCAATATCGCCAACATGATGCGGTATTCAGCGGTCGGAACCGCCGACGAGGTACGCGCCTACCTCGAGGAATTCGCCGAGGGAACCGGGGCTGACGAGCTCATTCTGGCGCACCAGTCGCCGTTCATCCAGGGTCGCCTGCGCTCGGTCGAACTCACGGCTGACGCGATGAACCTGGTTGCAGCGTAGATTGCACGAATGACTCCTGACACGCTCGTCGACCTCTGCCTGAGCCTGCCGCAGGCGGTGGAGACGTTTCCGTTCGGCGAGGAAACGAGCGTGTTCAAGACCAGCGGCAACGGCAAGATCTTCGCGCTCTCGGCGCTCGGCGGCGAGCCGTTCACGGTCTCGCTCAAAGTTGATCCGGAGGAGAGCCGGGCGCTCCGTGAAGAGTTTCCGCAGTGGATCACCCCGGGCTACCACCTCAACAAGAAGCACTGGATCACGATCATGCTTGACGGCCACGTGCCCGCCGAGCTCGTGGAACAGCTGCTGCGCGACAGCCACGCGCTCGTGCGCCCGCGGGTGCCCCGCGCCAAACCGCAGTAGCGTCCTTAATGCTGTGCTGAACGTGTCGAAGTAGACCGCTATCTCGTTGGTCGAGTTCGTCGAGACCGCCGTCGACCAGCGCTGGCGACGTGTGCGAGTCGCCATCTCCCTGGTCGAGCTCGTCGAGACCGCCATCGAACAGCGCTGGCTGCCCGCGATAGGTCAGTCGGGGAGGGCCTCACCCAGGGGGTCGACCGCGCTGAGGTCGGCAAGCGCCATGCCGCCTACGGGAAGGCCGGCCCAGGACAGCAGGGTCCAGCCTTCTTCGGGCGAGCCGGTCAGCTCGACGACACCGGTGTTGTCGAGCTCGTTCTCACCCGCGAAGGTCGCGGGCACGTTCTGTGCCCGGCCCGCGGTCCACACGCGAATGGCCGCGCCGTGGCTGAACACCGCGGCGACTTCAGAACCCGTAGCGGCCCGCGCGATGTCGTCGTCGAACCGACGGAAGAAGTCGTGACCGTCGTGTGCGCCCGGCATCCGCTGGTCGAGGTCGCCTGCACCCCAGGCCACCGCGGTTTCCAGATAGGTGCGAACGGATGCCCGATCGCGCAGCCCCTCGAGCGACCCGGCTTCGATCTCGTGCAGTCCGGACGCGACCTGCAGCTCGAGCCCACGGTCGGCGGCGAGCGGTTGCGCCGTCAGGTGCGTGCGCAGCAGCGTCGACACAAAAATGGCGTCGATCGGGTCGGAGCGCAAGGCATCGGGTATCGCAGCGGCCTGGCGCAGGCCGAGATCGGTCAAACCGGGGCCGGGATGCTCGGTGTCGAGGCGTCCGAGAACGTTGCCTGGAGTCTGGCCATGGCGGATCAGGAGTAGTCGCATATCCCTTCCAGCATAGGGAACCTTGCTGAATGGTGGGAGATGGATGCGCCGACCTCTGTGGTGCCGGACGATACGGCGCGGTCTCGCAGCGGACAGTGGAAGCATGGAGGAAATACCTTCGAGCCTTCGAACAGGAAGCAGTTTTATGACGATCATCAAGATCAATGCCATCACCGTGCCGAGCGACGGCGGCGACGAACTCGCCCAACGCTTCGCCGCCCGCGCCGGAGCCGTCGACGACCGCGCAGGTTTTGAGGGTTTCGAGCTGCTCAAGCCGACCGATGACCGCCTGACCTGGCTGGTCGTGACCCGCTGGGCCGACGAGGAATCTTTTCAGGCTTGGCTGACCTCCCCGTCGTTCGCCCACGGCCACCGCAGCGAAACCCCGAAGGAGGGCGAGCCTAAAGCGCGCCCCGTCGGTGTGAGCAGCGAGCTGTGGTCGTATTCGATCGCGGGCGGGACTGCCAGCTAAACCATCCGGGCTGCCGGCTTCCCGCGTAGGCGATCCTGCCGCCCTACGCGGGTGGGCCTGCCTAGGCGCCGTCCTCCTGAAGCAGCTCGGTGATCGACCGCAGGGTTTCGGGAGAAACGTCGCCGAGCATCCGCGCCGCAAAGCTCACGACGCGGGCGACGCGCAGGCTCTTGACAAATTCGAGCTGGGCGTCGACCCGGTCGGGTAAGTCTCCGCCGGAGTCGAGCATGTATTCCGGAGGGATGCGGAAGAATTCGGCAATGCCGGTGAGGAGCGCCGGATCGGTGACGAGGGGGCCGTCGCCGGTGATCATGTAGGCCCACCGTGCTCGCGAGAGCGTGAGTCCGCGTTCCTTCAGTCCAGCCTCGATTTGGCGGAAGGTGTATGGGGTATTGCCCTCGGCCACGACGACATCGAGCAGCAGGTTGAGTTTGCGTGCCAGTTCCAGCTGCGGGCTCACCGGATCCTGCGGCGCGCTCATGGTGTCCGGTCGACGAGGGTGGAGTGCGTTGCTGGCGAACCCAGCTGGGTTCGCTGTTCGGCCAGTTCGATAATGGCCAGCTCGGCCGGGGAGACGGGCTGCTCCGGGCGAAGCAGCAGACTGTCGCGAATTTCGACGTGTCGTCGATACAGATGCGCGCCGGGTCCACTGACCGTGAGCAGCTGCCGCGGTGAGAGCTGCCGCTCAATGCTGAGGTACGGAGTGTCGCGGAGAAGCCGCTGCCACAGCGGCGTGATGCGCCAGAGCAGCACGCGGTCGCGATAGCTCTGTCGGCTGGCGGCCAGGGCATCGATGGCCGACGTCAATCCGAGGCCGACCCCGAGACTGACCGGAGCGACGAGCAAAACGAATTTCTGCACCGATTCGCGCCACCCTGGCATGACGAAAGTCGGGTCAAGTGTTGTCTGCGTAGCACCGATGAGGCTGTTGACGACGTAGATGAGAATGCACAGGCATCCAAGGCTCAGAATTTTGACTGCTAGCCGAGTGACCATCCTGGTCTGAGCGCGGAGGTCAACCAAACAGGCGGATAATACCGAAATTGAAAAAATTGCAATGGTGACCCATGTCGTCGCGGCGTAGGTGGTGTAGGACCACTCAGCGATGAAGGACCGGGAGATATCAGCCTTCGTGTGCCAGCCGCTGGTGAAGAAGACGGCAGCTTGGAGTGTAATGATCAGACCCCCGACGATGGCCGTGATCATCTTTCGATTGCGCGTCACTCCAGATGCGGATACGGTCTGCTGAACCATCACATCGGCCAGACCGACCGTGACGATCGCCAGGGCATGGAACAGAAAATAAGTGGCGTTGACGCTGCCGAGAAGCGAATCCACCGCGTCGTAAACGGGCTTCGGCTGCAGGCTCATGGTGAGGGCGAATGTCGCCAGGAACCAGAATAGCGAACGACGATGTCCCCTGATGAACGACGGCAGACAGAGGATCGCTGCGATCCAGAGAACTGCGGAGGCAGTGATGAGGGTGATCGCTTGCACTAGAGAACTCGTCCGAATCCGGTTTGGGTGCCGTGGGCGGCCAGCGGCCCATCGTGCAGCATGATGAGGGCGAGCTGATCGCCGATGGCCTCGGCCAGGGCCTCCTGCTCGTCGGAGAAGCGGGTTCGAGATAGGGCATAGACGATGGCATCCATTGGAATCAGGGGCGCCAGGAGAGCCACTCGCTCCGCCGACAATAGCTCTTGTTCCTGATTGAGAATCATGTGACCGAATTCATGATTGATGAACTGTTGGCGATGCATCACCGAGGCGGTCGGTGCGTGGTGGATCCGCTCAAAATTTTCTCCGGCGACGGCAATCCACAACCCGCAGAGCCCGGCGTCGAGCATGCGCCCAGGCGCGCTCTGTACCACGATCCTTTTGCCACGCACTGCTTCCATGTGCCGGTGCAACAATTCGGCCGTGAGTGGTCGGGGAAGCCCGAGTTCGGACACCATGGCGTGTGCCCGTTTCTGTCGCGACTCGTACTGCATCGGATGCCCCCTGTGTGCCCATTCAGCCTACCCTTCGATGGGCGCGGCCATCCTTGGTGTGCGCCACGTCCCTACATTGGGTTACGATGGACATGTCTAACGTGGATCTGTGGGGGAGGATCGGCATGGCATCGCTCGACAATGGCGGCACTGCGGGGGCTCTGATATCGGTGTTCAACACATGGTATAAACGGCTATCGCTCGAGCGGGCACTGCGCTCCACGTGGAATTTGCGCAATCGGCGCCCTCTCATCGGGGGCGCCGAGCGGCAGATTTTCCCAGCTCAGCTGCGCCCACGTCTCGCCGCGGGCGTGTGGGATCTGTGGCTGCGAGCCCGAACGGGTCGCCCTGGCACCCGACCCGACCGTCTCGTGCAGTCATGGTTGCTTGGCCTACTGCCAGCAGGGGTCAGCACACGTGTCATCCTCACCTTCGACAGCTGGCACAACGCCCGAACGAGCACAGAACTAACCAGGGACGCACTCGGGAACGTCACCGTCGCGAACCTGTCCACTGTGCGTGCAGCGTTGAAAATCATAGACACCGGAAACAGCGTGGTGGTGCAGGTCTGTTCCATTCCCGACGAATCGGACGAAGCCTGGCCGACCATCCGGGTGTGGGTGTGCAACCGAAACGATGCCAAGGCCATCGACGCCGCGACCCTGGAGCAGAACCGTCAGAGCATGCTCCCCATTGAAGCCCCGCGCCCGGCCACACGATTCGAGACCGGGTGGATCGTGACCGGGGAACCCGGCGGGGCGCACCGCACTCGAGGGCGCGCCGGGCGGCGGGCCGGACCGAGCGCAGGCTAAGAAACGTTACCTCGGGGCCGCGCGTCGTTCGGGGCCGCCGTTAAGCTGATCCAATGAGCACCGACCGAACCAGCACTGAGCGAACGACTGACACCGAAGCATCCCTCACCCCGGTGCTCCCGGCTCGGTCCCAAGCCCTGCTGGATGCCGTCAGGTCGAGCGTCGTCATCGCCGACGGCGCCATGGGCACCATGCTGCAGGAGCACAACCCCACGCTCGACGACTACCAGCAGCTCGAGGCCTGCAACGAGATCCTGAACGTCAGCCGCCCCGACATTATCGCGGCCATCCACGACGTCTACCTCGAGACCGGCATCGACGCCATAGAGACCAACACGTTCGGCGCCAACTGGTCCAACCTCTCCGACTACGGCATCGAAGACCGCATCGAGGAGCTCGCCCGGCTCGGAGCCGAGATCGCCCGCACCAGTGCCGAAAAATTCGAAAAACGCGACGGCCGACTGCGCTGGGTGCTCGGCTCGATGGGCCCCGGAACCAAACTGCCGAGCCTCGGCCACACCACCTACGCCAACCTCAAGGCCACCTTCGCCGAGCAGGCGCTCGGACTCATCCGCGGCGGCGCTGACGCCTTCCTCATCGAGACCTCGCAGGACCTGCTGCAGACCAAGAGCGCGGTGAACGGATGCAAGCAGGCCGTCGCCGAGACCGGCATCCGCTTGCCGATTTTCGTCGAGGTGACGGTGGAGACCACCGGAACCATGCTGATGGGCAGCGAGATCGGTGCCGCGCTCACCGCGCTCGAACCGCTCGGAATCGACGCGATCGGCCTGAACTGTGCGACCGGGCCGACCGAGATGAGCGAGCACCTGCGCCACCTCTCGAAGTTCTCACGCGTGCCGGTGATCTGTATGCCGAACGCCGGCCTGCCGCAGCTCACCAAGACCGGTGCCAGCTACCCGCTCACGCCCGACCAGCTCGCCACGGCGCACGAACAGTTCGTGAAAGAGTTCGGGCTGGGTCTGGTCGGCGGATGCTGCGGTACGACCCCCGCACACATGCGCAAGGTGGTCGAACGGTTGCGCGGCGTCACGGTGAAGCCCCGCACGCTCGAAGCGGATGCCGGCGTCGCCAGCCTCTACCAGCACGTCAGTTTCGACCAGGACAGCGCCTTCCTGGCCATCGGAGAACGCACCAACGCGAACGGCTCGCGCGCCTTTCGCGACGCCATGCTCGCCGAAAACTGGGACGACTGCGTCGACATCGCCCGCAGTCAGGTGCGTGACGGCGCCCACCTGCTCGACGTCTGCATCGACTACGTCGGCCGTGACGGCGTCGCCGACATGAAGCAGGTCGTCTCCCGGCTAGCGAGCGCGTCGACCCTGCCGCTCGTCGTCGACTCCACCGAGCCGGCCGTGCTGCAGTCCGGCATGGAACTCATCGGTGGCCGCCCGGTCGTGAACTCGGTCAACTTCGAAGACGGCGAGGGACCCACCTCGCGGTTTGGGCGCATCATGCCGCTCGTGAAGGAACACGGCGCCGCCGTGATCGCCCTCACCATCGACGAGGAGGGCCAGGCCCGCACCGCCGAACACAAGGTGCGCATCGCCTCCCGCCTGGTCGACACCCTCGTCAACGAGTGGGACATGCGCGTCGAGGACATCATCGTCGACGCCCTCACCTTTCCGATCGCGACCGGCCAGGAAGAAACCCGCAGGGACGGCATCGAGACCATCGAGGCGATTCGGCAGATCAAGGCCAAATACCCCGGCATCCACACCACCCTCGGCGTCTCGAACGTATCGTTCGGACTCAACCCCGCCGCCCGGTCGGTGCTCAACTCGGTCTTCCTGCACGAGGCCACCGAGGCCGGCCTCGACTCTGCGATCGTCAACTCGGCCAAGATCGTGCCGCTCGCCTCTGTGCCGGACGACCGCCGCAAGGTGGCTCTCGACCTGGTCTGGGACCGCCGCGAATACGACGCCGACGGCACCCTTACCTACGACCCACTCGTCGCCCTGCTCGACCTGTTCGCCGGCGTCGACTCTGCCGCCCTGAAAGACGAACGCGCCGCCGAACTGGCCGCCCTCCCGGTGGGCGAACGGCTGGAACGCCGCATCATCGACGGCGAGGCCAAGGGGCTCGAAGCCGACCTCGACCTCGCCAGGGCCGGGGGCTTGAGCGCCCTCGACATCGTCAACGTGCACCTGCTCGTAGGCATGCAGGTCGTCGGCGCCCGCTTCGGTAGCGGCGAGATGCAGCTGCCCTTCGTGCTGCAGTCCGCCGAGGTCATGAAGGCCGCCGTTGCACTGCTCGAACCACACATGGAGAAGTCCGAAGCGGCCGGCAAGGGCACGATCGTACTCGGCACCGTGCGCGGCGACGTGCACGACATCGGCAAGAACCTAGTCGACATCATTCTCACCAACAACGGCTACGACGTGATCAACATCGGCATCAAGCAGCCGATCGCTGAGTTCATCCGGGTCGCGGAGGAGAAGAACGCCGATGTCATCGGCATGAGTGGCCTGCTCGTGAAATCCACGGTGGTGATGAAGGAGAACCTGCTCGAGCTCGAGTCGCGCGGACTCGCTCTAAAATGGCCGATCCTGCTCGGTGGCGCCGCCCTCACCCGCTCCTACGTCGAGGACGACCTGGACAGCGTCTTTGCCGGGCAAGTGCGGTACGCCCGCGACGCGTTCGAGGGCCTCGCCCTGATGGAACCGCTCGTGGCCATCGCGCGCGGCGCCGACCCGGCATCCGTCGGCCTGCCGCCGCTCAAGAAGCGCATCCACAAGAAAAGCCTGCTCACCCTGACCGAGCCGGAAGAGATGCCGGCTCGCTCCGAGGTCGCTGCCGACAACCGTATTCCGGTTCCGCCGTTCTGGGGCACCCGCATCGTCAAGGGCGTGGCCCTGGCTGATTTCTCGGCCTTCCTCGACGAACGTGCCACCTTCATGGGCCAGTGGGGGCTGAAGCCCAGCCGCGCCGAAGACGGTGCCAGCTACCAGGAACTGGTCGACACCGTCGGCCGGCCGCGTCTGCGCTACTGGCTCGACCGCATCCTGGGTGAGGGGATGCTCGACGCCTCCGTAGCCTACGGTTACTTCCCGGTTGTCGCCGAGGGTGACGACATGGTCGTGCTGCACCACGGCGACGACCCCACCGGTCTGGTCGGCCAGGCCGGATTGCTCGCCCCCGACGGCGGTTCCGGCGGCGAGCTCGGCTCTGACCGCCTTCGCTTCAACTTTCCCCGCCAGCGCCGCGACAAGCACCTGTGCCTGGCCGACTTCGTGCGTTCCAGGGACGCCGGTCAAACGGATGTCGTGGCCCTCCAGCTGGTCACCGCCGGCTCGAACGTTGACTCCGTGACGGCGAAGATGTTCGCCGCGAACCAGTACCGCGACTACATGGAACTCAACGGACTGACCATGCAGCTGACCGAAGCGCTGGCCGAGTATTGGCACTCCCGCATCCGCTCGGAATTCGGCGTCGGCGGCGAGGACCCGACCGATATCGCCGGCATGTTCAAGCTGGAGTATCGCGGCGCCCGGTTCTCGCTCGGCTACCCGGCCTGCCCCGAGATGGAGGATCGCCGCAAGGTGGTCGAGCTGCTGAAGCCCGAGCGCATGGGTGTGGTGCTGTCGGAGGAACTGCAGCTTCACCCGGAGCAGTCGACGGACGCGTTCGTGTTCCACCACCCGGAGGCGAAGTACTTCTCGGTCTAGTGCGTCCGGCCGCGCGCGGGTGCTGCGCCGGTGCGCGGGACTTGCGCCAGTGCGCGGGTAGTCGCTGCGCGGCCTCTTGGACCGCCGCGCTGCGGTGCGCGGGTGCTGCGTCGGTGCGCGGGAGATCCGGCAGAGGGGTGACTTGGGGGCTCTCGCTACGCGGGACTTGCGCCAGTACGCGCGAGTTTGCGTCTGGCCGGTTCTCCAGCGCGCCGCGTGACGCGGGGCCTGCGCCAGTGCGCGCGAGTTCCGCCTCCCGCGAATTGGCGCAGGTCCCGCCCGGAGTGAAACGGATGCCCCCAGCCTGAAACACGAGTCAATCGCGCGGGCCCAGGCGGGCGCGGCGCAGGGCGGCGAGCACGGCCGGGCCGATGAGAATGATGCCGACGACCGTCGTGATGGCGCGCACGGTGTCCCAGGTGAGGGTTGACGTGACGAGGGAATACAGCGCGAAGGAGGCGAGGTTCTGCCCGGCCGAGGCCCCCGCCGTGTAGGAGATGTCGGTACCGCTGCCCACCGCGAACGGCCAGAACCACAGGTTCATCATGAGCCCGAACAGGTACGACGCGACTACGCCATAAACGGCCAGAAGGCCGATTTCGAGGCTCGCACGCCAGCGCTGCCTGCGCAGCGAGCGGATGCGCCAGCGCTGCGCCGGTGCACCCGGCGAAGGTTCGGTCGATCCTGGTTCGGTCGGCGAAGTCGCTTTCTTCCCGCGCGGCAGCAGCCCGGCTCCGGCACCGACCCAGCCGCAGGCGAACATCTGGAACGGAGTCCACGGGCCGAAACCGCCCCAGAGCAGCGACGACACCGCGATGGTGAGCAGTCCGAGCAGAAAACCGAACCGCGCGCCGTAGACCCGCCCGGCCAGAATCAGCAGCACGAACACTGCCTCAACCCCGCCGACACCGGCACCCGCAATGCGCACCGCGGCGCCGACCGCCGAGAGCACGCCGAGCAGCGCCACGGTTTTCGCCGTATACATCTCCCGGTCGAGGGTGAGCGCGAGGGCCACGATGAGCGCCGGAATGAGTGCGAACGCCACGATCGGCACCGCGACCTGCGCGTCGGCCGGCACCGCCGACACGAAGAACGGCCAGGCGAAGGCGGCGGCCGCGAGAAGGCTGCCGCCACCGAGAATCCACGACGTCCAGCGGATGCCGCGGCGCGGGCGCCCGCGATCGGTCGGGCGGCCCGGGTGGTCACCGATTCTGCCCCGCGCAGGCGGGGCGGTCGGTGCGTCGAGAGCCACGATTTGCTGGGCAGTGTCGATGTCGATGTCGATGTCGATGTCGGTGTCGGTGTCGGTGACGGAGGCGTTGTCGGGTGCCGGGACGACGTCGTTGCGGTCGACCGCGACCGGTTCCGTCACGAGAGCACCTCGATCGTGGCATCGAGCCGGCCCGCCTGCATGCGCAGGGTGCGCGTGGCGAGGCCACGAGCGAAGTCGTCGTCGTGGGTGGCAAACAGCACCGCTGAGGTGTGGCTCGCGGCCGTCACCAGCGCCCCGCTGACCAAGGCGCGCGCCGCGCGGTCGAGGCCGCGGGTGGGTTCGTCGACGAGCAGCAGGTCCGGCCGGGCCGCGAGCTGAATGGCGATCACGAGGCAGAGCCGTTCGCCGGAGGAGAGGTCGCGGGGGTGGCGCTCGAGCAGGGGGGCGGCATCCGCTTTGGTGTCGAAACCGAGCAGGTAAGCGAATGTCCGTGCCGTGTCGGCGCCGGCCAGCCTATGGTCGGCCCGACGACACTCCTCGGTCACGGTGATCGCGAACAGCAGATCGTCGAAGTTCTCCGGCACGAGCGCCACGCGCTGACGGCGAGCTCGACGCTTGAGCGAGTGCACATCGTGCCCGGCGACGATGACGGTTTCGGCCGCCGACGGCAGCGCGATCGCCCGCAGCAAGCTGCTCTTTCCGGCTCCGTTGCTGCCGCGCAGCGCGACCAGCTCGGCGGCCTCCACTGCGAACGACACGTCGTCGACAACCAGATCAGCCCTATGCCGGACACTGAGCCGACGGATGCTCGCGAGCGGTTCCGCAGGCCTGGTTCCGGTCGTGCGAGTCGAGCCCTGCGCCGCGGCTGCGAAGCCCGGACCGGCAGCGAACTCAGGCAGACCCGTGCCCGGCGGATTGGCGGGCGCGGCTGCCTGCGAATCGGCCGGGAGCACGTCATTCGAGTCTGTCTCGCTCGGTGCCAGTGCGCTGAATTCTTGGGGGGAGAGGTCGTGCAGGTGGCTACCTCGAATCTGGAGCCAGGCATCCGCTACAGCGGTGAATTCGCCGGTGTTATGTTCGGCGATGACGACGCAGACGCCGGCTTCGTGGGCGAGCTGGCCGAGCACGGTGCAGACCCGGTCGCGGGCATCCGTGTCGAGATCGGCGAGCGGTTCGTCGACGAGCAGCAGGATGGGGTGGTTCACCAGGGCGGCGGCGATAGCGACGAGGCTGGCCTCACCGGCCGAGAGCTGCTCGATCGGGCGGTCAACGAGGTGCTCGATCCGCAGTCGGGCGGCGATCTCCAACACTCGGGCGTGCACGATGCTCGGGGTGACGTTTCGCACCGCGAGACTAAACCCAATTTCGTCGTGCACGGTTTCGGTCGCAAAGCCGAGGCGCACATTCTGGGCGACGAGGCCGACGAATCCGGCGGTGTCGCGCGGGGGAGTCGACGCCCGGTCGGCGCCGGCAATGTGGATACGTCCGTGCTGGGTGCCGTCGTAGAAGTGCTGGAACAGCCCGCTCAGGCTGTGCAGCAGGCTGGTCTTGCCCGACCCGGTGGCACCGACGATCACGGTGAGGGTGCCGGGCTGCAGGATTACGTTGAGGTCGTCCAGGTGCCAGTCGCCACCAAAGTCGAGCGCGGCGTCCGTGAGTACCACCGGCACCCCGCAGACGCCCGGAACAGCGCGAGTGGACGCGAAACCTCGGGTCTCCATCGACGCGGCCAGCGCGAGGGCACGCTCGATGGTCTGTTCAAAGACGGGTACGAGCAGCGAGGCGATCGACCGCTCACCGCGCAGGGCACGGGCGACCCGCACGCGCCGCACCGACTCCAGGAGCGCCGGAAAGGTGGCCCAGGCGATCACGAGCGAGCGCGAAATGGCGCGCAGCGGCCCGCGGCCGGCACCGCGGGCGAACAGGGACTGCACGTTGATGACGGCGTTGAGCAGCCCGAAGAACACGATGACGGCGGCGACCGGCACGGCGCTCAGCGCGGCGTTGCCGAGACCGATCAGGGTGATCGGTCCGAACAGCGTGATGTGGCTGAACGGGCCGTCGAGCCGCAGCCGCGGAAGGTCCAGCAGAAGCTCGGTGCCAACGCCGGCGCCGCCGAAGACCACACGGTAGACGACCCGCAGCAGCACGAAACCGGCAGCGAGCAGGACGGCCGCGCGCAGCGGGGCGAGGCGCAGGCGAAACACTAGCTGCCGGGCGTGGGCGTCTCGGTGCCGGTGGTGTAGACGAGGCCGAGTGACTGGCCGGGTTCGACCTCGAGCGTGCCGAGCCCCTCCATGGCATAGTCCCAGTCAGCGCCGGGGGTGGCCTTCACCCAGAGAGCCCAGTAGGCGTAGGCGGGCGGCATCGACGCGCAGGTCTCGGTGAACGACGCCTGGCCGTCGACCACGACGGTTTCGTCGGCGGCCGGGCGGTCATTGACGCGGCAGACGATGGCGTCGCCGTACTCGACGCTGCCCTCGGTCGAGACGCCGGTCGACGTGAGTGCTGCGCTGGCGGCGATCGGGTCGGTCGCATCGACACAGTCGGTGACAGTGTCGGCGTCGAGGGTGCCGAAGTCCACGACGACGGTGATGCCGGTGCAGTCGCCGGAAGCATCCGCTTCTGCCGTGGGCGCGGCAGTGGCCGCAGCGGATGCCGGCGAGCCGGTGCCGGAATCGGCGGCGGCGCATCCGCTCAACGCTACGAGCAGAACGAAGGCGCCCAGTGTGGCGAAGGTGCGAATGGGTGCGGTTCGAGTGGTCGCAGTGACAGGTGGCGCGGTGAGCTTCATTACTTCAGAGTACCTAGCGTTTAGAGGATACCGGCGACTCGGTCGAGCCCGCCGCGGAGGTCGAGCAGAAGGTCGCCCTGCGATTCAACGCCGACCGAGAGGCGCAGCATTCCGGCGGTGATGCCGAGACGGGCGTTGAGATCGGGGGCGAAGGATGCGTGGGTGGTGGTGAGCGGGTGCAGCACCATCGAGCGGGTGTCGCCGATTCCGGTCATGCGGCTGAACACGCGCAGGCCGTTGGTGAAGGCGCGGGCGCCCGCGGTGCCGCCCTTCACGGTGACGGCGAAGACCGATCCGGTGCGCCCCTTGTAGTAGCGCTGGGCGATCTCGTGCAGCGGGCTGCTCGGCAGACCGGCGTAGTCGACGACCTCCACCTCGGGCTGCTCCTCGAGCCAGTGCGCGATGGCGATGGAGTTGTCCACGTGGCGTTCCATGCGCAGCGACAGGGTTTCGATGCCCTGGTGCAGCAGAAAGCCGTTGAACGGTGAGAGCGACGGGCCGACATCGTTGACGACGGCCTCACGCACATACTGGGCGTACGCGGCCGGGCCGAACCGGTCGAGCAGCGAGGGCAAGCCCGGGCGCAGCGAATCGGTCAGCAGCGGGTAGCGGCGGGAGCTCGCCGCCCAGTCGAAGGTGCCGCCGTCGACGATCGCGCCAGACACCCCGGCGCCGTGGCCGCTGAGAAACTTGGTGGTCGAGTGCACGACGATGTCGGCGCCGTGCTCGAACGGGCGAATCAGGTACGGCGTGGCCACGGTGTTGTCGACGACCAGCGGGATACCGTGGCGGCGCGCGACGGCGGCGATGCGGGCAATGTCGACGACGTCGTTGCGCGGGTTCGGAATGGTTTCGGTGAAGATGGCCTTGGTTTCCGGGCGAATCACGGCGTCCCAGGCTTCGTCGGAGTCGGTGTCCCACACGTAGTCGACCTCGATGCCCATGCGGCGAAAGCTGCGGCCGAGCAGAATGCGGGTGCCGCCGTAGATGCTCGCGGTCGACACGATGTGCTCGCCCGCTTCGGCCAGGGCGAACAGCGCGGCACTGATCGCGGCCTGCCCGCTCGACACGGCGACACAGGCGGTGCCACCCTCGAGTGACGCGAGGCGCTGCTCGGCGACAGCGTTGGTGGGGTTGCCTTGGCGTGAGTAGATCGGCTCCCTTGAGGCGCCGTTGAACCGGGCGGCCCCGTCGTCGAAGGAGTCGAAGACATACCCGGCGCTCAGCGTGAGCGGCGGAATGCGCGCGCCGCGGTTCTCATCGGCGTATTCACCGACGTGCACCTGGCGGGTGTCGAAGCTGAAGCCGTCCCAGTCGGTGATCGGCGCCACGACCTCGGTGGCGTCGGTGTGCAGAGAAACGGATGCTGGCGTGGCCATGGAACTTCCTGTTGCGTCGGTGTGGGACTGGAGCGGAGCATCCGTTGTGGAAGACGGCATCAGGCGGCCGCCTCGCCCGGCGGCGGCGGGGCGGACTTCTCGGCGGCGACCCGCGCGACGAGCGCCGCGATGCGGGCGACGGCCTCGCGCAGGGTAGCCGGCGAGCAAGCCAGGTTGAGGCGGGCGAAGCCCGCTCCGCCGAGCCCGAAGGACTCACCGCTGTTGAGGGCTACGCGGGCGTCGTCGAGAATGCGCTGGTAAGGGTTGTCCCCAAGGCCGACGTGGCGAAGATCCATCCAGGCAAGATAGCTGGCGCGCGGCCGGTGATAGATCACGGCGGGCAGGTGTTCGCGGAGCAGTTCAGAAAGCAGCAGATCGTTGGCGACAATTTGATCGATGGCACTGTCGAGCCAGTCGGTACAACCGAACGCCGCGATGTTCGCGTGCAGGCCGAGGATGCTGGTACGACAGGCGACTTCCTCGGGCAGAAGGTTCAGCAGCTCGTTGGTCGCCTCGTCAGCTGCGATCACGATGGCGCATTTGAGTCCGGCCACGTTCCAGCCCTTGCTCGCGCTGGTCACCGTGACCGCGCGGGCACCGGCGGCGAGGGCGAGCGGCGCGAACGGAGTGAAGGTCGCGCCGGGGTAGGTGAGCGGCGCGTGGATCTCATCGGAGATCACGAACACGTCGTAGCGAGCCGCGAGCCGGGCGAGTTCTTCGAGGGTGCCCGGGGCCCAGACGATTCCGTGCGGGTTGTGCGGGTTGCAGAGCAGGAAGGCATCGATGCCGAACGCGAAACTGCGCTCCAGGGCGGCGAAGTCGAACAGCCAGGTGTCACCGTGCTCGATTAGCGGGGTCTCAATGACGGTAGCCAGGGCCTCTTCGACGAGTTCGTAGAACGGCGGATAGACCGGCGGCGTGATCGCCACCCGCCCACCGGGCGGTACGGCCAGGCGCAGCGCTTCGACGATGCCGACACTCACGTCGGTCGCGAGGTGCACGTGGGTGGGGTCCACGAACCAGCCCCAGCGGTCGAGCGCGAACGCGGCGAAAGTCGGAGCGAGCGGACCGGGGCCGTCGAGGTAGCCGGTGTCGGAAGCCTGCACGCGCTCAACGAGGGTGGCCACAATCGCCGGAGCCAGGGGATAGTCCATCTCGGCAACAAACAAGGGAAGTACGTCGGCGGGAAACCGAGTCCACTTGATGCTGCTGCGCTCGCGCCGGATATGCTCCAGCGGTGCGACCTTGATGACTGACATGACCACAGCATGTTCCTGCCGCCCTGAATAAGCGAACAGGTCCGTAAATATTCGACACATGAGCGGATGCCGCCGGCCCCGCGGTTCGCGCCCGTGACCGTTCGCGCGCGGCTGAATCCGGGGCCGTCGCATGCAGCAAGGCCCACACTGACCGCGACTAAACTAGGGACTTCGGTTTAAGGGGTGTCCGTGATCGACCAGGAGCTTGTTCGGGAACAGAACTATGTCCAGGGCCTGTACGCGCGGCTGGACGCGCTAGCGACAGAGGCCGAGGGCCAGCTGAAAGCGGTGCGCCGTCTCGATGTCGGTGGCAACCACCAATCCCGCAGCGAACGCGACACCTTTGCCCGCCTCTATGAGGACCGCATCGTGCAACTGCGCGAGGTCGACGACCGGCTCGCCTTCGGACGGCTCGAGACGATTCCCGACGACTCCGGTGATTCCGTCTACCGGTATATCGGCAGGGTCGGACTGCGCGACGAAGACCACAAGCCCCTGCTGTTGGACTGGCGGGTACCGCAGGCGAGCGCCTTCTACCAGGCCACCGCCGCCACCCCGCTCGGCGCGCGCGCCCGCCGCCATCTGCTGTCCAAGGGGCGCAGCATCATCCGGATTGAAGATGAGATCCTCGATGCCGCCCTGCTCGCTGACCCTTCGGCCAGCGCGCACCAGGGCGAGGGCGCCCTGCTCGCGGCCCTCACCGCGCAGCGCACCGGGCACATGTCCGACATCGTCTCGACCATTCAGGCGGAGCAGGACCGCATCATCCGCTCGGAGCTGGCCGGTGTTCTGGTCGTGCAGGGTGGCCCGGGCACGGGCAAGACCGCCGTGGCCCTGCACCGCGCCGCCTACCTGCTCTACACGCACCGGGATCGCCTGCGCGACAGCGGTGTGCTCATCATCGGCCCGACACCGTCGTTCCTGCAGTACATCGAAGCCGTGCTGCCCTCGCTCGGCGAGACCGGCGTTGTGCTCAACACGGTCGGCCAGCTCTTTCCCGGCATCGACGCCACAAAAACGGATGCCCCCGCCGTCGCCGCTCTCAAGGGCCAGACCTTCATGGCCGATCTGATCGCGCGGGCCGTGCACTCCCGGCAGCGCACCCCCGCCGTTCCGCAGGTGCTCGTTGTGAACGGCGACCGCATCGTGCTGCAGCCCGAACTCGTGGCCCACGCGATCGCGCGGGCCCGCGGCACCGGAAAAACCCACAACGAGGCCCGCGTGACGTTCGTGAAGACCGCCATCAACGCGCTTTCCCGGGTCTGGCTCGAGCAGCTGCAGAAGCAGGGCCGGTCGATGGACGACACCGACCTGCCGATGCTGCGCGAAGACCTGCGCCTGGCCGACGATGTGCGAGTCGCGCTCAACACTGCGTGGCTGCCGCTGACCCCGCAGAAACTACTACAGGACCTCTATGCGCGGCCGCAATGGCTGGAAGAGCTGACTCCGCGTTGGCGATTCGCCCAGCGCAAACTCTTGGCGCGCCCGCGCGACGCCGAATTCACGATCGCCGACGTTCCACTGCTCGACGAGGCCGCCGAACTGCTCGGCGAGTACAACGACGTCGACCAGGCGAAAAAGCGCGCGCTCAAGGAACAGCGAAAGCGCGACGTGGAAAACGCCGAAACGGCCATCGAGAACATGCAGGTGAAAGGCCTGGTCAGCGCCAAGGAACTCGCTGCTCGCAGTGCCGAACTTGACGAGCGTTCGACGACGTCGGAGCGCGCCGCCCGGGATCGCAGCTGGACTTACGGCCACGTCGTCATCGACGAAGCCCAGGAACTCTCCCCGATGCAGTGGCGCCTGGTGCTGCGGCGCGGACCGCGCCGGTCGTTCACGATCGTCGGTGACATCGCGCAGGCGGCGAGCGCCGCGGCATCCGCTAGCTGGAAAGAGGCGTTGCAGCCGGTGCTCGAGGGCTCGCCCGAAGCCGACCGTTGGCGGCTCGAAGAGCTCACCGTGAACTATCGCACCCCGAGCCAGATCGCCACGGCGGCCGAAACGGTGGCGCTCTCACACGGCTTGTCGATCACGCCGTCGCGCACGGTGCGGTCGAGTGAGTGGCCGGTCGAAACGGTAGCGGATGCCGCGGTGGCGGTGCGCAGCGACCGCGCGCTCGCCGCCGGTGGCACCCTCGCCGTGATCGTGGTCGACGCCGGGCTCGATGAGCTCGAAGCCACCCTGCGCGTCGAATTCGGCGATTTGATTGGCGTCGGGGCGCTCGGCCTGAGCCGAGAGATTGCGCTGCTCACCCCGCAGGACGCCAAGGGGCTCGAGTTCGACGCTGTGATTGTCGTCGACCCGGCGGCCATTCTCGCGGCGTCCGATCGGGGCGCCGGGGCGTTGTATGTCGCGATGACCCGGGCCACGCAGCGGCTCTACCTGGTCGGCGACGCGCCGCTCGGTAACCAGTAAGCCTGGGATGTGCGCAGCCGCGGAGAATCGGCTGAAAACCGACCGGATCATCGCCCGGCTGACTTCCTCGGACGCTTTTTCCGCGGGTCCGTACCGCGCTCGTCGTGCACTCCACGGGCGACCGCTACCGTGGAAGCATGACATTGGAGTCTCAGCCCACGCCCTTTTCCAGCCTCGACGAGTACATCGCGCTGCCCCGCGTGGAGGGTCTCGCGCTCTCGCCCGACGGGCACCGCGTCGTGCTCACCGTCGCCACCCTCACTCGCGATCAGACCAGCTACGAGCGCGCGCTCTGGTCGGTGGCCGTTGACGGCAGCGGCGCGCCGACCCGCCTGACCCGGTCGGCCAAGGGCGAATCGCAGGCCGCGTTCACCGCCGCCGGCGACGTTTTGTTCGTGTCCGGCCGGCCCGACACTGCAGCTGCCGACAAAGACGCCGAGGCCGCCCAGCTCTGGCTACTGCCCGCCGCCGGCGGTGAAGCCCGCGCGATCACGCGCCTCGCCGGGGGAGTGTCCGGTATCGCCGCGGTGGCGACCGCGGCCAACTCCCTCGTGATCGCCGCGGACCTGTTGCCGACCGCCGCCGACCTCGAAGCTGAAGGCGCCGCTCGCAAGGAACGCACCGAGAAGAAGGTCGCGGCCATTCTGCACGAGAGCTATCCGGTGCGCTACTGGGACCACGACCTTGGCCCTGCGGAGCCGCACCTGCTCGCGCTCGACCTCGCCGACCTGCACGACACGATCGCGGCCCCCACCATCAACGGCGAAGCGGATGCCCCCGCCCACTACCCCGCCGATCTCCCGCGTCCCCGAGACCTCACGCCCACCCCCGGCCGCACCATGGATACCGCCGGCCAGGCCCTGACCCCCGACGGATCCACGCTCATCGTGGCGTTGCGGGTGGCCGAGCAGCGTTCCGGTCGGTACGTTCTAGTGTCCATCGACGTCGCGACCGGCACGCAGACCACCCTGTTCGACGAACCGAAGGTCGACTTCGAGTCGCCGGCCGTGAGCCTGGACGGCCGTCGGATCGCCTTCGTGCGTTCCGCTGTCAGTACGCCGGAGGGTCCGGCCGATCAAGAGATATGGGTCGCCGACCTCGACGGCGGCCACCCGCGTCGCCTCGCCGCCGAGTGGGACCGCTGGCCGTCGAGTCTGGTCTTCGACGCGCCGACCGACTCGCCGACCGACGCGTGCGAGGCCCTCATCGTCACCGCCGACCACGACGGCCGCGGACCGATTTTTCGGGTGCCGCTCGACGGCGGCGCGCCCGAACAGCTCACGACCGACGACTTCAGCTACACCAACGTCTCGGTCGACGCCCAGACCGGCGATATGGTGGCTCTGCGTTCCTCTTGGATCACGCCGGCGCATCCGGTGCGCCTCAGCCGCTCCGGGGTCATCACCGCGCTCGCCACCCCGGCCGCACTGCCCGAGGTCCCCGGCACGATCACCGAGGTCGAGACCGTGGCCGACGACGGGGCGAGGGTGCGCGCCTGGCTGTTGCTGCCTGCGGGAGCGTCGGCGGAGCATCCGGTGCCGCTGTTGCTCTGGATTCACGGCGGCCCGCTGAACAGCTGGAACGCGTGGAGCTGGCGGTGGAGCCCGCTGCTCGCCGTGGCCCGCGGCTACGCGGTACTGCTGCCCGACCCGGCGCTCTCGACCGGCTACGGCCTGGATTTCATCGCGCGCGGCTGGAACGCCTGGGGTGCTAAGCCGTACACCGACCTGCTCGCGATCACGGATGCCGCCGAAGCGCTCCCCGAGATCGACGAGTCCCTGACCGCGGCGATGGGCGGATCTTTCGGCGGCTACATGGCCAACTGGGTCGCCGGACACACCGACCGATTCCGCGCCATCGTCAGCCACGCGAGCCTGTGGTCGCTCGACCAGTTCAACGGCACGACCGATAACTCCGAGTACTGGCAGAGCATCTTCTCGGCGCAGGGCATGATCGACAACTCGCCACACCAGGCGGTGCGCGACATCGTCACGCCGATGCTGGTCATTCACGGCGACCACGACTACCGGGTGCCGATCGGCGAGAGCCTGCGGCTGTGGTCGGAACTGGCCGAGCACCACGCCAATTCCGACGGCAGCACCGCGCACAAGTTCCTGTACTTTCCCGATGAGAACCACTGGGTGTTGAAGCCGCAGCACGCGGTGATCTGGTACGAGACCGTGTTCGCGTTCCTCGACCAGCACGTGCACGGCGCCGACTGGAAGCGGCCGCGCCTGCTCGGCTGAGCGTACGATCCGGCCGAGAGTTTCGGTTAAAGTGGACAGCTGGAGAGGAACCAGCTATTGAGTGATATTGCGAGCGAATTGGCGCGGGTGCGCGAAGCCTTCGACAAACCCACCCTGCGCCTGCTCGACCGCAAGTGGGCGCCGTTCGTGCTCGCCGTGTTCAAGAGCTCGTTCAGCCGGGACCGACGCAGCGTGCCGTGCGAACTGCTGCACACCCAGGTGGATGCCTACCTCGCCGACCTCCGCAGCACCGGCATCGACGCCCCAGAGAAAACCGGCCGCGCCCTGTGCGTGCAGTGGATGAACGACCTCTGGCTGTACCGCGAAGTGCGCGACACGGCTGATGAAACCGGCAAGGAGGAGCACTACTCGCTCACCAGCCACGCCCTCGAAGCCCTGCTGCTCGTTGATGGTCTCGCCCGGGATCGGGCGCTGATCAGCGAATCCCGACTCAGCACCATCGTCGACACCGTGCGCCACCGGGCCACGGAGGCCAACCCCGACCGCGAAGAGCGGGTGCGCCGCCTCGACCAGCAGATCGACGAGCTGACCAGCGAGCGCGACCGCCTGGCCGGAGGCGGCGACATCGCAGCCGCGTCGAACGAGCAGATGCACGAGGGCTACGCCAACCTCATCGACCTCATTCAGCAGTTGCCGAGCGACTTCAAACGGGTCGAAGAATCCGTCGCGGCCATGCACCGGCAGATCGTCAGCGACTTTCGCGGCGAGGAACGACCGATCAGCGAGGTTCTCGACGACTACCTCGCCAAAACGGATGCCCTCATGTCGTCGACCGCGGAGGGCCGAGCCTTTGAGGGCGCGTTCACCCTGCTGCGCAACGACACGCTCATGCAGGGGCTGAAGGCCGACCTCGAGACGATTCTGCTGCATCCGTTCGCCCTGGAACTGAGCTCTGGCGAACGTCGCAGCTTCATGAGCACGGTGACGCTGCTGCGCAAAGGCATCGACGACGTGCTCACCCAGCGCAAGGGACTCACGACCACCCTGCGCGAACACATCGTCAACCACGACGTCGTGAAAGACCGCGAGCTAGAACGAGTGCTGCGTGACATCAACCGCGAACTCGCGACCTGGATGCAGACCGCTGGGCCCCGGTCCACCGTCACCGCAGAGCTCATGCCCGGCACCCTCGAGGTCGAACATCTGCGCGAGCGGTTCTACGACCCGGTCGCCCATCGGGCCCCGCCCGCGCTGGCCGACGTCTCCTCGACTGCACCGGCAGCCCCGAGCCTGGGTGACCTGCGCCAGCAGGGCGGGCCGCTGCTCGAAGAACTGCGCGACGCCCTCGTGGCGGCGTTCGCGGGTGGTTCCGGTGAGGAGGCGGCGGCATCCGTTGGTGGCTTGTTCAACGGGTTCGACGGGAGTCTGCGCCGGCCGGTAGAGATTCTCGGCCTGCTGCAGCTGGCCGCCCAGCTGAGCCCGACAGCCGATTCGGCCGGTCTGGAAAGCTTCGAAACGGTGCGACCGGATGGCTCGGTGCGGCTCTTCGACGTACCGCGCCGCATTCTGACCGACGACGACGCGGCGGCCCTGGCCGCCCAGAATTTGGGATACCAGCATGAATGACGCATTGACGGACGACCTGGCGCGCGACCTGGAGGACATCGGGATCGATAGCGACCCGCTGAGCCTGTCGCTGTTCGAGGGCGATGAGGGCGGGCTCAGTGTCGAGCAGCGCCGCACCCTCGTGCTGTTGCTGAAGCACCGCTATATCTCGGCCGCCCTGCAGCCGGCCGAATGGCAGACGCTGCTCGCCTCGCAGAGCCTGCTCAAGTCGCGCCTCAACGACGTGTTTCTCGACCTGGAGGTTGACCTGCACTACGAGGTCGCGTTCAAACGCCAGGCGGTCGCCGAGGGCGGCGAGCGGTTTCCCACGCTGCTGCACGACGTTGCGTACACCCGCGAAGAGACCATTTTGCTCGTGCTGCTGCGCCAGCGGTTTCGAAGCGAACGGGCAGGCGGCCAGGAGATCGTGCTCGTCGACCGGGAGAACCTGGTGGAGAACGTCGCGCATTTTCGCCCGGACTACGCCACCGACCTCTCCGGCGATGCCCGCAGGGCGTCGGCCGCGGTCGACAGCCTCGCCAAGGCGCGGGTGCTGCTGAAGACCAGCGACCCCGACCGGTTTCGCGTCTCGGCGGTGATCGAGGTGCTCCTGTCGGTGGAACGCCTCGGCGAACTGCTCGACTGGCTGCGCCAAGAAAACGGCGACGCCGTCCACGACGACCCATCGCTAACCGCCTCGCACCAGGAGCTGCTCGTATGAACGATTCCCCGCTGTTCTACATTGACGGCGCCACCGAGGGCACCACCCAGTGGCGGGCCGAATCGATGCAACTGGTGAACTGGGGCGGTTTTCACGGCCACCACGAGATCGATTTCGCGGTGCAGGCCACGCTCGTCTCCGGTGCGTCCGGAACCGGCAAGAGCAGCCTGCTCGACGCATATCTGGCCCTGATGATGCCCTCGGACACCCCGTTCAACGGTGCCTCGAACGACGCCGGTTCCGGCCGCGCGCGCAGCGTCGACCAGCGCAACCTGATGACCTACCTGCGCGGCAAGACCGACGCCAACCGGGAAGCCGCCACCGGCGAACTCACCGACCAGGTGTTGCGCGGCGCACACGAGGCCACCTGGGGCGCCATCGCCCTAACCCTGATCGACGACAACGAGCGCCGGTTCACCGTGCTGCGCGCCTACTTCGTGCCGCGCGGTTCCCACAAATTCGCCGACGTCACCATGAAAATGGCCACCACAGACGGATCCCTCGACCTGCGCGACCTCGCCTCCTGCGCCGAGAACCGGTTTGACAAGCGGGCCCTCAAGGCCCGGTTCGAGGGCCTCGACGTGTTCGACACCTATGCGGCGTTCGCCCAGACCCTGTACACCCGGCTGGGAATCGGCGCGAACGGCGAGGGTGGCAAAGCGCTGCGCCTGCTCGCCCGCATTCAGGCCGGGCAGCAGGTGAAAACAGTCGACGGACTCTACAAGTCGATGGTGCTCGAAGAGCCGGCGACGTTCGCCGCCGCCGATAAAGCGGTCGACCACTTCGAAGACCTCGAACGCTCCTACGGCGCCATGGTCACCGAGGCCCAGAAAGCCCAGGTGCTCGAACGCCTGCCAGACCTGAACCAGGCCTACGGAACGGCCACCGCCAAGGCCGACCTGGTCGACACCTTTGGCGTTCACCGCGCCGGGGACACACCGTTCGTGCTCTGGCAGCTGCTGACCGAGCAGACCCTGCTCGAGGCCGCCGCCGATACCAACCGGGCCGCCCGCCGTGACAGCCAGGCCGCCCAGGTCGAGGCCCGCGACGCGGAGACCGCGCTCAAGACTCGCTTGGCTACGCTGCAACAGCAGCAGCGCGACAACGGCGGCGACGTGCTCGAACGCCTGCAGACCGAACTCGTGCACCTCGGCGACCAGCACGACGACGTTGCTCGTGAGCGCGCCGGCTTCGACGACCGGGTCAAGGTTTTGGCCGTGCCGATCGATTCCGCCGCCACCTTCGCAGCCGCCCAGCAGGGCGCTGACCGGTTTGCCGCTGGTTTCGCCGAAGCCGAAGCCGCCCTGGAGGAGACCCGCTCGGCACTGCAACGCGAGGCGTACCCGGTGGAGGAGGGCATCCGTTCACTCAAACAGGAGCGCGCGTTTTTGACCGGGCGCGAAAGCCTGGTGCCCCAGTCGCTTCACCAGGCGCGGCTGCTGATCGCCGAGGCCGCCGGCATTGGCGCCGAGGAGTTGCCGTTCGTGGCCGAACTCATCGACCTCGCTGCGGGTGAAGAAGCGTGGCGGCAGGCCGCCGAGGTGACGCTGTCGTCGGTCGTGCGCGTGTTGCTCGTTGACGAAACGCGGCTCGCGCACCTGAGCGCGGCGATCGACCCGATGCAGCTGCCGCTGCGCATCCACTTCGAGGGGGTGGCGCTGAAGCCGCACGAGGCCGTGGCCGGCGACGCCCGGTACCTGTCGGGCAAGCTCGACGTGAAGGATTCCCCGTTCAGCAGCTGGGTGCAGGCGCGCCTTCGATCGTCCAATCTTGACGCGTTGTGCGTGGCTGACCCGTCCGAGTTGGGTGGTGGGGGTGCACGGGTAACCCCGAGCGGGCAAACCCGAAACGGTTCCCGCGGAGCCCACGGCGCGAACAGCGGCCAGAAATCGATCATCGGGTTTACCAGCCGGGCTCGGCTGGACGACATTGCGGTGGAGCTGGCCGCGCAGGGGTTGGCGGCAGATGCTGTCGCGGGGCGGGCATCCGCTGTGTCGGCGCAACTGGGTGAGCTGCGCCTACAGCAGGCCGCTCACCAGCACATTTTCGACACGGACTGGTCGTCGATCGACGTCGATGCCGCCGCCGCGCGCATTGCCGACAAGAAATCCGAATACGAGCGGATGCGCTCCGGCAGCGATATTCTGCGCGCCCTGAGCGACGAAGAGGGCCGGCTCGCCCTCGAACTCGACGCTGCCCAGAAACTCAAGCACACCGCCGACGGGGTCGGTTCGGTGCTGGGCGAGGAGCAGGGCAGCATCGTCGACGCGCAGGACACGGTGAACGACCGACTCGAGCAGATCGAACGGGGCGAGGCCCTAACTCTGTCTGAGGAGCACGCCGCACACCTGGACGAACAGTTCGCGCTGGTCACCGAACGGAACGACCTCGCCGGTTTTGCCGGCGGCCTGAAGCGCCTGCGTGAACGGCTGATCGACCAGTCGGCGCAGGATCGCGACCGAGCAGCCCGCGATCGTGCCACCATGATCGGCATCTTCTCGGCCTACCAGGCCCGCTGGCCCGACCCGAATATCGGTGTCGCACTCGAATCGGTCACGAGCTACACCGACATCCTCGACGCCATCCGCACCCTCGGCCTGTCCGAACGCCGCCAGGAATGGAAACGGCGGCTGTCGGCGTGGAGCGGGCAGGACCTCGTGCCGCTCACCGGCGCCTTCAACACGGCGATCGAAGAAATCGAAGACCGGCTGCGGCCGATCAATGAGATCCTCGCGACGCTGCCGTTCGGTGCGACCCGCGACCGGCTGCAGATTGCGCTGCGGCGTCTGCACCGCGATGACGCGGCCGCGTTCCGCAAGGAGCTCAAGGTGCTCTCCTCGGGTGCGACGGAGCAATTCACCGATGACGAGACCGAAGACCGATTCACCCGGCTGCAGCAGTTCATGGGCCTGATCCGTCGCGGCACCGCTGAAACGCCCTCGCAGCGGGACCTGCTGCTCGACGTGCGGCAGCACGTGGAGATCACCGCCGTGCGCGTCACACCGGAGGGCGCCGCGGTCAGCACTTACTCCTCACTCGGCGGCAAGAGCGGTGGCGAGTCGCAGGAGCTCGTGGCGTTCATTGTCGGCGCTGCCCTGCGTTTTCAGCTCGGCGACGAGAGCCGTACCCGGCCGCGCTTCGCCCCGGTCTTCCTCGACGAGGGATTCGTAAAATCCGACGCCGAGTTTGCCGGCCGCGCCGTGGCCGCCTGGAAGGGTCTCGGCTTTCAGCTCATTGTCGGAGCCCCGCTCGACAAGGTCACCGCACTGGAACCGCACATGCAGCTCATGCTTTCGATCACCAAGAACACGGCTACCGGCTATTCCTACATCACGCCGCTGGCTTCGCCGGTGGATTCGGCGGCGTAGGCCGGGCTGCGGCAGCGGCCGGCAGACCCGGCGCTACTTCCGGTGCTTGTCTGGCCGGTCAGCCTCGTCGGTTTTGAACCTGTCCGCACGAAGCACTCCGGGCGATGATTCGCCCGGCAGGATGCCGTCGGAAACCTCCGCGCGTCGTATTCGGAAGACACCACCGATCCATATCGGGACCCGGCGGATGAAACCCAGTATGAAGAAGCCGACGGCCCCGGCCACGATTATGACGATGCCCCAAAATCGCCAATGCTCCTGCTCCAGTGCTGATCCAGTGGCCGTGGTCAGCATGCCGACCACCAGCAGCCCGCCGACAACTCCGCCACCGCGCACTAACGACTCTCCGCCGAAAATTGCGGCACCCAGCAGCGGCAAAATGAATCCGGCGGACACTATGGCGGCGCCGATGATGAAACCGATGCTGCTTCCCGCGTCTGCGTCGAAGAATACCGAGCCGATGAGCCAGTTCACGGCCAGTACGAACACGCCGAGCCCGATCAATCCGGGAATCGACCAGACCAGTATCCGCCTCCACCTGGCGATCGTGGTGCTGCTGAATCGATAGACCTGCTCGCCGGGCTCGCGTCGCCCCGGGCTCACCGGCGGCACGGAGACAGCATTTTGAGGATCGCCGTGGGGAGTGTTCGTACGGCCCATGGCCTGCCTTTCGATCCGGTCCGGCACCGCAGTGAGAAGTCAGAACGGATGCTGTGCACGATTGTCGCGCCGCAGTCAACGATACTCACAGCTTCCGACCACCATCGGCCCGGCGTAACATGACTGCGTATCGAGGGCCGGGGACCCGCCTTCGATCGGACACCGACGATGGAGCCGATCCATGACCCGACAGCGGCGATTTCACCGCAATCCCAGTTTTCGCAACCCAACATTTCTGTCCACCTGGCTGCTCTGGCTGGTCGGGGTACTGGCGTTTCCGATCGCCGGCCTGGCCGGTACGGCGGTGGGCGGACGGGTCAGTAATCCGGTGTCTGCCCTGATCGGCGGGGCGGTCTGCGGCGTAGTGATCGGCGTCGGGCAGGTGCTGACCAGCCGGCGACGTCTCAACCCCCTCATCTGGATTCCGCTCACCGCGATCGGCATGGGCCTGGGACTACTGCTCGGCTCGACCGTGGTGAATTACCGAACGACCCTGGCCGAACTCGCCCTGATGGGAGCGATCACCGGGCTCGTGCTCGGGGCGGCGCAGGCTGTCGCACTGCCGTCCCGCGCCCGGCGACGCTGGCTATGGGCTCTCGGCGTGGCCGTGCTCTGGGCGCTCGGCTGGACCCTGACGACCCTGGCGGGAGTGAACGTCGAGGCCCAGTTCACCAATTTCGGTGTGATTGGTGCGGTGACGTTCACCGCGCTGTCCGGGCTGCTGCTGCACATGCTGCTGCCGTTTCACCCGGCCTCTGGCATGTGGTTGCGGTCGAGTCCGGTCCAGACGGCGCTCTAACGTCCTGGGCGGCCTGAATGTCGCCACCTGGGCCTGACCTCTCCCGATCTGGGTAGCCGCTACGCCCGTTACCTAGTGCGTACCGATATTATCGGGCGCGCTCATTCGTCAGCGGCCGAGCAGGCGAGCGAAGAAGCCGCCGGTGGACTTCTCCTTCACGTGTCCCTCGCAGCGCTGGTTGCGTGGCACGCCCTTCATGACCTGGTCGACATGCTGGCCGCAGCCGGCCCAGGTGGTCTTTTGACAGGTCTTGCAGGTGACGGCTCTGCACATGGTGGGTGCCTTTCGTTGGGGAAGTATCTCCACAGTATACCCGTGGGGGTATACAGCGAATTCACATGAGACGAACGGATGCTTCCACCCCGGTCGGTGTATCGTGCCAGCGTCGACCACGTGGCCGGCGGGACAGATCGAGAGCGGTGCAGTATGAGCAGTGAACCTCCTATCAACGATGTCACCGACGACGACATCGAGGTCACACACTCCAAGGCCTGGGCCGCCGGCGTACCCGGCGTGCTGCACTCGATGGAGCCGGCGATCACCCAGATGGGCGCTGTGCGGGGCATGCGGGCGCTGCTGTCGATGAACCAGAAAGACGGGTTCGACTGCATGAGCTGTGCCTGGCCAGACCCCGACCATCGTAAGGCCTTCGAATTCTGCGAGAACGGCGCCAAAGCGGTCACCTGGGAGGCGACCCCGATCACCATCCCGACCAGCTTCTGGGCCGAGCACTCGCTCGCCGACCTGCGCGAGAAGAGCGAATACTGGCTCGGCATGCAGGGCCGGTTGGTCGAACCGGTCTACAAACCAGCCGGCAGCGACCACTACCGCCCGGTCAGCTGGCCCGAAGCGTTTCGTGTCATCGCCGCGAAGCTCAATGCGCTGGACTCGCCCGACCAGGCCGCGTTCTACACCAGCGGTCGCGCGTCCAACGAGGCCGCGTTCGCCTACCAACTGTTCGCTCGCGCCTACGGCACCAACAATCTGCCGGACTGTTCCAACATGTGTCACGAGTCCACCGGCTGGGCCATGGGCCAGACCGTCGGCATCGGCAAGAGCACCATCAGCTATGACGACTTCGGCAAGTCCGACCTGATCATCATCATGGGGCAGAACCCCGGTACCAACCATCCGCGCATGCTCACCGCGCTCGAAGAGGCGAAGGATGCCGGCGCCCAGATCGTCGCGGTCAACCCGCTGCCCGAGGCCGGCCTGCGCCGCTACAAGAACCCACAGCGGGTGCGCGGGGTCATCGGCCACGGCACCGACATTGCCGACCAGTTTCTGCAGATCCGCATCGGCGGTGACATGGCGCTGCTTCAGGCCGTCTCCAAACGGGTTCTCGACGCCGAAGATGCCAGCCCCGGAACCGTGCTGGACCAGGCCTTCCTCGACGAACACTGTCACGGACTGGCCGAATTGCGCGAGCATCTTGCCCAGCTGGACGAGCGGATCGTGCTGGCCGCGACGGGCCTCCGCTCGGCCCAAATCGATGAACTGGCCGAGCGGTATATCAGCGCCGATCGGGTGATCATCACCTGGGCGATGGGGCTCACCCAACAGAAAAAGGGAGTCGAGACCATCAAGGAGATCATCAACCTGCTGCTGTTGCGTGGCAACATCGGCAAGCCCGGCGCCGGCGCCTCGCCGATTCGCGGCCACAGCAACGTGCAGGGCGACCGCACCATGGGCATCTGGGAGCAGATGCCGCCGGCCTTCCTCGACGCCCTGGAAAAAGAGTTCGGCTTCAATCCGCCGCGCGAGCACGGTGTGGACTCCGTCGACGGGGTCCGCGCCATGCGGGACGGAAAGATGAAGGTGTGGATGGGCCTTGGCGGCAATTTCGTCGCCGCCATGAGCGACACCGGCATCGCCGAGACCGCCATGGCCCGCACGGAGATGAGCGTGCAGATTTCCACCAAGCTCAACCGTTCGCACGCCGTGACCGGCGAGGAGGCGCTGATTTTGCCGACCATGGGCCGCACCGAGATTGACGAGCAGGCCAGTGGGGAGCAGTTCGTCTCGGTCGAGGATTCGGTCTGCGCGGTGCATCCGTCCTGGGGCAAGCTCAAGCCGGTGTCCCCGAACCTGCTCTCCGAGGTCGCCATCATCTCGCGCCTGGCTAGCGCCGTTCTCGCCGACAAGGTGGCGGTGGACTGGGCCGGTTTCGAGGCTGACTACGACCTGATTCGCGAGCATATCTCGCACGTCGTGGACGGCTGCGAAAACTACAACGAGCGCATCCGGCAGGAGGGCGGTTTCGTGCTGCCGAACGGCCCGCGCGACTCCCGCACCTTCAATACCCCCACCGGCAAGGCCATGCTGACCACGAACACGCTGGAACACCTCGAGGTGCCGCCCGGGCGCCTCGTGCTGCAGACGCTGCGCAGTCACGACCAGTTCAACACCACCATCTACGGCCTGGATGATCGCTACCGCGGCATCAAGAAGGGTCGGCATGTGGTCTTCATCAACAAGAAGGACCTGATCAATCTCGGCTTCAATGACGGCGACCTGGTCGATGTGCACAGCGAGTTCAGCGACAACGTCGACCGGGTGCTGCGCGGCTACCGGCTGGTCGCCTACCCGACGCCGCGCGGCTGCGCTGCCGCGTACTATCCGGAGGCGAACGTGCTGGTGCCGCTCGACAGCGTTGCCGATGGCAGTAACACGCCGGTGTCAAAGGCCGTCATCATTCGATTGGAGCGTGCTGCCCAGTCGTGAAAGCTAGTGTGCTCATGGTTACTGAGCAGTATTGACCCAGCCGGCCGTGTCGGGGTTCTCATCTGCCGGCTGCCGGCAGACGTCGAGCACGACCTCCGCCGCCCGGGCGATCGCTAACTGCGAGGCTATCGTCGAATTACCCGCGGCGAGGCCTGCGGCATAGCCGACGACGAAGGTGGTGATCGGGGCGGCCATGGGGCTGACAGCGTGAGCAGCCTCATCGGCGACGTTGAGCATGAGGTGGTTGTCCAGTTCCAGGTCCAGAATCTGCAGAGCCTGGCTGAGCCGGCGGGTCCACTGCTGGAGGATCTCTTCGTCCACGGCGTTATGCGTCACAGCAGCTCCTTGAGTTGTCGGGTCTCACGTGTCGGATGCATCTGACTTAGCTGATCTGAGGGTACCCTCGCCGGAGAATTTCTGTGCAACGAAATAGTGCCGACCGCGCGTTACCAACCCAACGTGCCCGCGGCCCCCTTGAATGGTCCGGCGATTTTTGCCGTGATCCAGCCGCCGTAGTAGTCACCCTCCTGCGCCCGGACGGTTTCACCGTCAACGGTGCAGCGTGCCATGGCTCCCGGGTAGATCGCCACCCGGTCCGCCAGCGTTTCGAAGCCTGCGGTCGGCGTGGGATAGAACCAGGCGGCCCGGGTACTTGAACCGACGGTGAGGTAGCCGGCGACGCCCTTGAATTCGCAGTAGCTGTGGCCCGGTGCGGGTTGCAGCAGGCCAGGGGCGAACGCCGTGCGCGGCAGGTAGTACACCGGGGGATGGCTGGTTTCCAGCACCCGAACCACGTCGGTTGTGTCGGCGATCGTCAGGCCGTCGAGTTCGATCGTGACGTGCTCACCGGTGTGTTCGACGCGCGGCGGGCGCGGATAGTCCCAGACGGATTCCTGGCCCGGGCGGAGGGGATCGCGTTTCACTTGCTCATTCATGAGCCGATGCTAGAACGGTAACCTGCGAAGTCAGCTGTCAGTTCTGTGGGGGCGGGGGGTTTCGGGGGCGCAGAGCGACAGCGGTCAGCGCTGCGGCCAGCACCGCGAGACCGGCGACCATGCCGACCGTGCCGCCCCAGCCCCACTGCACGAAGAACACGCCGCCCAGCCAGCCGAACAGGCTCGATCCGGCGTAGTAGGACAGGTTGTACAGCGATGATGCCTGGGCGCGACCGACCGTGGCCTCGGCGCCGGTCCACCCGGAGGCCACGGCGTGCGCGGCAAAAAATCCGGCCGTGGCCAGCACGAGGCCGAGCAGAACGACCACAAGCACGCTCGACAGGGTCAGAAGCACGCCCACTGTCATGCAGGCGAGCGAGCCGAGCAGAATCGACCAGCGTCCGTATCGGGCAGCCAGGATGCCGGCTTGGGCCGACGACCAGGTGCCGGCGAGGTAGGCCACGAAGACGAGACTGATCAGGGCTTGTGGAAGGTTGAAAGGGTCGTGGGCTAGGCGAAAACCGAGGTAGTTGTAGAGGGCAACGAACCCGCCCATCAGCAGAAACCCCTGGGCATAGAGTGCGAGCAGGCGCGGTGACGTGAGGTTGGCGCCGAGTAGTCTGACCAGGCTGAGATCCGTGCCGCGTTCGCGTGCCCGGCGCGGCACAAAACCGCGAGGCGCCGGAATCAGACTGATGAACAGCACGGCCGACACCGCGCAGAGCACGCCGACGGTGAAGACGCCGACCCGCCAGGTGGTCAGTTCGGTGACCGGCCCGGCCACGAGACGCCCGAGCAGTCCACCGATCGAGGTGCCGGCGACGTAGGTGCCCGCCGCACGGGCGGCGTGCCTTGGTTCGATCTCCTCGCTGAGGTAGGCGATCGCGATCGCCGGGACCCCGCCGAGCATCAACCCTTCGACGAAACGGCCGGTGAGTAACAGCGAGTAGGTGGGCGCGAACGGCACCAGCAGTCCGAACACCGTGGCAGCGATCACCGCGATCGACATGGCCCGCACCCGGCCGAGCCGGTCGGCTACGAGCGACCAGGGAATCACGCCGATGGCCAGGCCGAGCGTCGATGCGGAGATGACGAGGGCGGCATCCGCTGCGCTGACCCCCACGTCGCCGGCGATCTGGGCGAGCACAGCCTGGGGCGAGTAGAGCTGGGCGAACGTGGCGATGCCGGCAAAGAACAGTCCGGCGAGCAGTTTGCGGTAGTCGGAGCTGCCGTGCGAGTGTCCGTTCCAGCTCGCGGATGCCGCCGCCCGGCCCGGGTGCGCGGGCGTCATCTGCGGGTGGTCAGGACTGGGGGCACTCGTTCAGAGTACGCGGCTGCGCGGGCTATGGTTGCGCGGCGTCGCGCGGGCTCAGCGTGCGGAGTCCTCCGAGCCAGTACACGCCGGCACCGACCAGCACGGTGGCCACGGCGATCAGCACGCAGTACAGCGCGACCGAGCCGTAGCCGGAGGCCGGATCGAGAAACGGGTACGGCACGAAGCCGTCGGTGGCACCGCGCACGAGCATGACGGCGAGCCACACGATCGGGTAGATCAGCAGCAGCCAGAGTCGGCGAAGCGGCAGGCGGGGGCGATCTGCCAGCAGGATCCAGTCCAGTACGGCGTAGATCGGAATGATGATGTGCAGAATGTCGTTGTACCACTGCAGGTTGAAGGAGTTCAGCCCGGCATTGGCGAGCAGGGTGTTATAGACGACTCCAACGATGGCCAGCACCGTGGTGGCGAGGGCGCGCAGGTAGATGGCCCACTGAGGCTGCGCGCGGCCGGCCAGGATAAACCGGGCCGAAGCCGCCCACGCTACCAGTCCGATGATGTTGCTTTGAATGGTGAAGTAGCCGAAGAAATTGAACGGGTTGATCGCCGTCTGCCCGGCCGAATAGGCGAATTGACCGACTATGGCGGCGACGACGGCCATCGCGGCGACAAGGCGAATGATGCCGAAAAGCTTGTCCATGTGACTCACCGATTCATGCGTAGTTGCCCCAATTGGCTGGTTGCATCCTAGTGGGGCGAATCTGGCTACAGTGTGCCCATGAGTTCTGATGCGGTAAATCTGACGGTCGACGGCCCGCACGGTGCGCGCGAGGTGCGGCTGTCGAGCCCGGCCCGGGTGCTCTGGCCCGAGCCGGGAATCACCAAACTCGACCTCGCCCGGTACTTCATCGACGTGGGGGAGGCGTTTGTTGGGGCCAACGGTGACCGTCCGGTGTCGCTGCAGCGCTTGAGTGGCGGCATCGACGGGGAGCAATTCTTCTCCAAGAACCCGCCTAAGGGCGCTCCGGACTATGTGCGGGCCGTGCCCGTGGTCTACCCGAGCGGGCGCACGCATCCGCAACTCGTGATCGACGAATTGGCCGCAGTGGTGTGGGCGGTGCAGATGAACACGATCGTGTTCCACCCGTGGCCGTCCAGGGCCGAACTCCCCGATAATCCCGACGAACTGCGCATCGACCTGGATCCGCAGCCGGGCACGGACTTCGCCGATACCGTTCCGGTCGCCGTGGAACTGAAGAACCTGCTCGCCGAAGCCGGCCTGACGGCGTTTGTGAAGACATCCGGTAATCGCGGTCTGCACGTCTTTGCGCCGATCACCCCGACCCACGAATTTCTCGACGTGCGGCACGCCGTCATTGCCGGCGCGCGCGAGCTGGAACGACGGATGCCCGAGAAGGTCACCACGAACTGGTGGAAGGAAGAGCGCGGCGAGCGTATCTTCATCGACTACAACCAGGCCAACCGCGATCGCACCATGGCCGGCGCCTATAGCCCCCGGCCGCTGCCGCACGCTCCGGTCTCCTGCCCGCTGGAGTCGGACGAATTGGCCGGCGCCGACCCGCGTGCCTTCACGATTCTGACGGTTCCGGATCGGCTGCGGGGCCAGGGAGACCCGTGGGCGATTATGCATGATCAGCCTGGCACCATCGACACCCTGTATTCGTGGTGGGAACGCGATCTGGCTAACGGGCTCGGCGAACTGCCGTTTCCGCCGGACTTTCCGAAGATGCCGGGGGAGCCGCCGCGGGTGCAGCCGAGTCGCGCCAGGAAGCCCGACTAGCCTGCCGCCGAGCCCGGCGCCCGAGCCCGCGTCAGTTCGCTATGCGCTCGAATGGCAACGGCGGCTCCGGCGCGGTGCCGGCGCCGAAGGGGTGCCCGCCGAGGTCAGCGCGGGCGTGCGGGGCCAGCCAGGCGGCGGTATCCGGTCCCTTGGGCACGATGCCGCTGGGGTTGATGTCCACGTGCGTCACGTAGTAGTGCCTCTTGATCTGGTCGAAGTCGATCGTGTCGCCGAACCCCGGGGTCTGGAACAGGTCGCGGGCGTAGGCCCAGAGCACCGGCATCTCGCTGAGCTTGTTGCGATTGCACTTGAAATGGCCGTGATAGACCGCGTCGAACCGTGCGAGCGTGGTGAACAAGCGGATGTCCGCCTCGGTGATCGTGTCGCCCACGAGATACCGCTGCCCGGTCAGGCGCTGTTCGAGCCAGTCCAGCCGGGCGAACAGAGCGTCGTAGGCCCGCTCGTACGATTTCTGGCTCCCGGCGAACCCGCACTTGTAGACGCCGTTGTTCACGTCGTGAAAGATGAGATCGGCGACCTCGTCGATTTCGGCTCGCAGCGCTTCCGGGTAGAGGTCGGGAGCGCCGGGGCGGTGATACGCCGTCCACTCGGTCTCGAAGTCGAGGGTGATCTGCGGGTAGTTGTTGGTGACGACCTTGCCCGTGGGCACATCGACGATCGCTGGCACGGTGATGCCGCGCGGGTAGTCGGGAAAGCGGGCGAAGAACGCCTGTTGCAGGCGTTCGATGCCGAGTACCGGGTCGACGCCGCCGGGATCGAGGTCAAAGGTCCAGCTGTTCCTATCGTGGGTGGGGCCCGGCAGGCCGAGCGAGATGACACCCTCGAGGCCAAGCAGCCGACGCACGATCGTGGTGCGGTTCGCCCATGGGCAGGCACGGGCCGCGACCAGGCGGTAGCGGCCAGGTTCGACCGGCCAGCCATCGCGGCCGTCCTGGGTGATGCGGTCTTCGATGTAGTTGGTGTCGCGGTTGAAATCCAGGCCGGGAGTGATGTAACTGGGATTCAGACTCATGTACCCACGCTACGCGCTGCCGAGCCGCGTTGTAGGTCAAGCCTCGTGGTCAGGCCGTGAGTTCGGCCAGGATCTCGGCATCGGTGCGCGCATCGATGATGCCCCACATCATGTGGGTGGGCCCGCTGCTGTCGCTCGGCTCGACCCGGGGCCGGCTGGCCCAGCCGCGGTCGACGGCGGCGGCACCGAGCTGGTCAAGTGATGCGCTGATGCGGGTCTTGCGAATCTTGCCGGCCTGTACGCTGCCGTCGGGTGCCTGACGCCAGCCGCGCTTGGCGGCGATCACGCGGCCGATCTCTTCGTCGGTCAGCCAGCGCGAAAAACTGCGGGTGGGCGGGTCGATGGCAATCAGCTTCATGCCCGTTACTGTACCCGCTACCGCACCGCGAGCACGCAGGGCAATCCCGCGTCCCTGACCGGAAGAATTCGTGGCCCGACCTGCGTGCTGTTGACTGATCCGGGCGATAATCACAGGACTACCCCGACACAAGAACTAAGGAGAACCACCATGAGCAGTCGTCTCAACCCCTACCTCGGATTTCGTGACAACGCTCGCGAAGCCATGGACTTCTACCAGAGTGTCTTCGGCGGAGAGGTCACCCGCAGCACCTTCGGTGAATTCAACGCGAGCGAAGATCCGGCCGAGAAGGACAAGATCATGCACTCGGAACTGACCACTACCAGCGGTTTCTCGCTCATGGCTTCTGACACCCCGAGCAGTATGGAACTCCCCACCAGCAGCAGCGTCACCGTCTCCCTCAGCGGAGACGATGAAGCCGAACTGACCGGATACTGGGAGAAGTTGCTCGACGGTGGCACCGCGACCATGCCGCTCAGCAGAGCACCTTGGGGTGACAGCTTCGGCATGCTGGTCGACAAGTTCGGCACTAACTGGATGGTCAACATCGCGGGCGCAGACAGCGCGTCGGCGGCTGCCTCCTAGCCCCGCGATTCAGCGTTGTGGGACGCTATCGCTCGGTGCTGATTTCGTAAAGCAGCGAAGAAGTTTCTCCGCGCGAGCGTGCGTTTCGACCTATGCTGAGCCCGTGATGAATGCATCGGCGACACACCTCGCTCGTGAAGCGAGCAACAGTTCGGCACTGCAACTGCTGGCACGGCTGGGTTTCGCCGTCAACGGGCTGCTGCACATTCTCATCGGTTCGATCGCGATCACCGTCGCGGTCGGGGCCGGCGGTGGCTCGGCTGACCAGAGCGGGGCGCTCGGCCAGGTGGCGTCGAGCCCGGGCGGTGTGTTCCTGCTCTGGACCGTCGTGGTCGGCCTGTTCGCCCTCGGGCTGTGGCTGGTCATCTCGGCATTCGTGATGCACGGCGATCCCAAACGCACGTGGTCACGTCGAGTCGCGAACTTCGCCAAAGCCATCGTGTACTTTGCTCTCGGCGCCACCGCGCTGACCTTCGCGCAGGGTGGCTCGGCCAGTTCCGCCGGCAGCACCCAGAGTGCGAGTTCATCGCTGTTGGCCACTCCGGGCGGAGTCGTCGTGCTGTTCCTGGCGGGAGTGGCCGTGCTCGGCGTTGCGGGCTATTTCATCTACAAGGGTGCCGCGCAGAAGTTCCGGTCCGACCTGGCCGTGCCGGGCGGAACGGTCGGCCGCGCGGTCATCGTGCTCGGCGTGGTCGGTTACATCGCCAAGGGCATCGCCCTCGGCGTGGTCGCGATCCTCATCGGTGCCGCTGCGCTCACCCACGACGCCAGCAAGTCCACCGGACTCGATGGGGCCCTCAAATCACTCGCCGCCCTGCCCTACGGCACGATCGCGTTGATTTTGATCGGTCTTGGCCTCATCAGTTACGGTGCCTACTGCTTTGTTCGGGCCCGCCGCGCCCGGCTGTAGCGAAGTCGTTCGCAGTGTTCTCGCCTGCAGTGAACGGTGGGCGTGACGGGTATCCCAGGCGATCACTGCGCCGAGCACCACGAACGAGATCGCGAGTGAGGCGAGGGCATCCGTCGTCCAGTGGTAACCAAGATAGAGGCGACTGGTAGCGGCGAGCACGATGCAGACCAAGGCCACGCTGAAGCCCACGATGACGTTTCGGCGGCTACTTCGCCGCGACACGATCAGATAGGTGAGCACGAGCACGAAGTCGGCCGCGCCGAGCACGTGCCCCGACGGAAACGAGAACGAGTGATCCGCGCCGAATAGCATCAGCTCGACCGGCGGTCGGCTGCGGGCGACCAGTGGCGCCAGGATCTGCGCCAGCAGCACCCCGGTGAGCATGGCCGCGGCGAGTACGAGCGGCCGCCAGGCATGTTTGCCAGTCACGCCCCAGACGACGGCGAGCACCAGCACGATGATCGGCAGGGCGACCGGGCCGAACACGATCGCCAGGGCGATCATGACGACTGTCAGGGTCGGCGACCGTTCGCCCACGAGCCACAGGCGAATCGGCGAGTCGTAGATTGCTGAACGGTCGGGTTGCAGCACGTCGACGAGTACGCAGATGAAGAGCACGACGCCAACGCCGACGAGGGTCATCGAGATCAGGCTCAGGCGCCGACGCTGGGCCGCCGAGAGTGCTCGGGTGTCGGCGACGAATTTCTCGTAGCGGGTGCGCCAGACCGGCTCGCTCCGGAGCTCGCTCATCTGCGGTCCTTTCGGGTTGGGGTGTGTGTCGGCTCTCGATCTGCAGTCGCGCCACACTACAACGGTCGAGCCCGGTCGAGAAGGCGCGACCGGGGCGAATTCGCGTCAGTCGATCGCAACGTCTCCTGGTGATTTGTCTGGGCGCCAGCCCCGCCACGAGGGCTGACGCAGCCGACCGGTCGCTGTCCATTCGGCGAACTCGACCTCGGCGACGAGGGTGGGGCGCACCCAGACGGCGCTCTGGGCATCCGTTGCAGGAATGTCGCTGAACGGTGTGGTCTTTCGCACCAGCCGGGCCAGTCGAGAACGGATGTCGGTGAGGTCGCGTTCCCCAAACCCGGTGCCGACGCGGCCGACGTAGCGGAGGCCCGCATCGGTCGGCACCCCGAGCAGCAGCGACCCGATCGCGCCGGTGCGGTTGCCGCGGCCGGGACGCCAGCCGCCCACGACAACCTCCTGAGTACGAAAGTGTTTGATTTTCACCCAGTCGCGGGACCGACGCCCGACCGTGTAGCGACCGTCGAGCCGCTTGGCCATGACGCCTTCGAGCCCGAGCCGGCGGCTGGTCTGAAATGCCTCGGCGAAGTCGCCGTCGAACCGTGGCGGCACCTGGGTGGAGCCGGTCGCGGTGACCGCGTTCTCCAGCCGGTCCCGCCGCGCGCTGTAGTTGAGCCCGGTGAGGGAGCGGCCGTTTAGTTCGAGCAGGTCGAAGAGCATGAACTGCAACGCGGCCCGTTTCGATGCGGCGGCCACTTCCCGTTCCTCGGTGAGTTTCATGCGGGTCTGCAGCAGGCCGAAGTTCGGGCGGCCGCGTTTGTCGACGGCCACGATCTCGCCGTCGAGCACCGCGGCATCCGTTTCTGGATTCGTCGCCAGTGCGGCGAGCAGGTCGGCGACGAGATCGGGATAGGACGCCGTCACGTCGTGCCCGTTGCGGGTGACCAGGCGCACGGTCTGCTCGGCCAGCGACAGGTAGGCGAGCGCCCGCATTCCGTCCCACTTCATTTCGAAGGCCCAGCCGTCGTCGCCGAGGTCGGCCTCGGAGCCGGCGGCGGCCAACATCGGGGAGTAGGTGCTCTTCGATGGTGCGATGCTCGCTGCCGGTGCGCTGTGCGGGCGGGCATTCGTGCGGGAGTCGGCGCCAGCGGTGAGTGGCTTCATGCGGTGGATCAGCCAGTTGTTCGCCGGTTTGCTGCCGTGGCCGTCGCTCGTGCGAATGAGGGCGAACCGGGCTGAGCCGCCGAGTCCGGCGGCGGGTTCACCGTGCAGGGTCACGATCACCTCGTCGTCGCGCCATTTTTCGAGTTCGTAGTCGCCGCGGTCCCAGATGGATACGTCGCCGGCTCCATATTCTCCGACTGGAATATTCCCCTCGAAACTGCCGTATTCGAGCGGATGATCCTCCACGTGCACCGCGAGCCGGTTCTGGGCGGTCGACACCGGCACGCCACGCGGCAACGCCCAGGACACCAGTACGCCATCGTGTTCGAGCCGAAAATCCCAGTGCAGGCTGCGGGCATGGTGTTCCTGAATCACGAAGGAATGACCCGCGGATGCCGTGGCTGGGGCCTCAGGCACCGGCTCGGGGGTCTTCGACGCATCGCGCTTGTGGCGGTAGACCGTGAGTCGGTCCGGTGTGACCAGGGCGGACGCCGAGTCATTCGCGTTCACGGTGTGCTCGAGCGACCCGGCCGACAGCAGTGCGAGCGGATCCTCCCGCCGTTTCAGGCGAGCTAGCACCTGCTTGTAGTCCAGCTGTTCGAGGTCGGCCGAGGCCAGTTCCTTCCAGGTGCGCGGGGTCGCAACCATCGGGTGGCTGCGCCCCCGCAGCGAATACGGGGTGATGGTGGTTTTCGCGGCGTTGTTCTGGCTCCAGTCCACCAGTACCTTGCCGGGGCGCAGGGTCTTCTTCATGTCGCTTACGACGAGGTCTCTATGGTCGGCTTCGAGGGCCCGCGCCAGTTCGTGCGCCACCGCCGACACCTGGTCGGAGGTGTACGACAGGTCGAGGGCCGCATACACATGGATGCCCTTGCTTCCGCTGGTCACCGGCATCGGTTCCAGCCCCATGTCCTGCAGAATCGTGCGCGCCAGCCGCGCCACCTCCGCGCATTCGGCGAGCCCGATGCCCTCACCCGGGTCGAGGTCGAGCACGATCCGGTCGGGATTGCGCTGGGTGCCGGTGCGACCGAACTGCCACTGCGGCACGTGGATTTCAAGGGCGCTCATCTGTCCGAGCCAGGTGAGGGTGGCGATGTCGTTCACCAGCGGGTAGGAGTTCACGTGGTCCTTGTGTTGAATCTCACGCCGCTTCACCCAGCTCGGCGCCCCGGGTTCCAGGTTCTTCTGGAAGAACATCGTGCCGGGGTTCTCACTCGTGCCGACGCCGTGCACCCAGCGCTTGCGGGTGGCCGGTCGGTTCCCCGCGTGGGCAATGAGCACGTCCGCGATGGCCGCGTAGTATGCCAACACGTCGGCCTTGGTGGTGCCCGTCTCCGGGTACATCACCTTGTCGAGGTGGGTGAGCGAAATGCGGTGACCCTCAACGGAGACCACCTGGCTGCTGGCGTTCATGCGTCAACTGTGCCGCGGAAACCACCGGTCTACTAGGCGAAAAATGTCTCATTCGGGTGTGTACTGGTCGTATGAGAAGCATCTGGACCGGTGCGATCACCTTCGGGCTCGTCAATGTGCCCGTCAAGGTGTACAGCGCCACCGAAGACCACGACGTGTCACTGCACCAGGTGCACGATGCCGATGGGGGACGCATCCGTTATCAACGTCGGTGCGAGATCTGCGCCAAAGTCGTTCCGTACGACCACATCGACAAGGCGTTCGACGACGGTGAGCAGACCGTGGTGCTCACGGCGGACGACTTCGCCACGCTGCCCTCCGAGCGCAGCAAAGAGATCGACGTGGTCGAGTTCGTGCCGAGCGATCAGATCGACCCGATCATGCTCGACAAGAGCTACTTTCTCGAACCCGACGGCAAGTCGTCGAAGGCCTACGTGCTGCTCCGTCGCACTCTTGAGGCCACCGACCGTACCGCCATCGTGCACTTCGCCCTGCGGCAGAAGACCCGGCTGGGTGCGTTGCGCGTGCACGGCGACGTGCTCATGCTGCAATCCCTGCTCTGGGACGACGAGGTGCGCGAGGCCAAGTTTGCGTCTCTCGACGAGCGGGTGAACGTCAGCGCCAAGGAGCTGGACATGTCGGCCGCACTGGTTGAGTCATTCGCGGCCGACTTCGCACCGGATGCCTTCACCGACGATTACCAGGACGAGTTGCGGGCGCTGATCGAGGCCAAACTGAAAAGCGGCGACACGGTGTCAACCGAGGTCACCTTCGGGGAAACCGAGGAAGAGGGCGAGGGCGGCGAGGTGCTCGACCTGATGGAGGCCCTGCGGCGCAGTGTCGAGGCGAGCCGCGATCGGGCCAAGCCCAAGCCGCAGCCCCAGAAGAAGCGGGCCCGGTCCGCCTCCTGATCGGGCAGCTTCCCGATTCGCGCGAGTTGCGCCGCCGCAGGCGGGAGGACTACGCGCGCGGGTGGATGGTGTGGCGCCGATGCTCGAGGGCGGGATTGCGCGCTCGTGCCTGCCGAACGTCGTCTGCGTCGATGTCGATGGTCACATGGTCGGGCGTGAGGCCAAGTTCGGCGAGCACCCGCCCAGCGGGATCGGCCAGGAGACTGCGCCCGATCGAGATCGGCGGGCACTGCGAGACCGCGCCGATGAAATACGAATTCTCGATCGCGCGTGCTTGGGCCAGAATGCGCCACTGCTCGGCTTTCTCGGCGCCTGGAACCCAGGACGAGCAGACCAGGACCAGTTCTGCACCGGAATCGGCCAGCTCGCGACCGAGCTCGGGAAAACGCAGGTCGTAGCAGGTCATCAGGCCGATACGAAGTCTTTCACCCGAGCGTGCCGTGACGAAACAGACCACGGGGGTGAGGTCGGTCGCGGCGGAGATCCACTCGGACTCGCCAAATCCGTAGGAGTCGAACAGGTGCATCTTGCGGTACCGGGCTTGCAGCATGCCGTCGGGCCCGAGCACCACGATGGTGTTGTACGGGCGCGGATCCTGCGGGTTGGTCTCGACGATTCCCGCCACGAGGGTGATTCCGAGCCTGGCCGCCGTGGTGGCGAGGGCAGCGACGAAGGGACCGGTCACCGGTTGGGCCGCCGTAGCGAAACTCGCGTCGACCATCTTCTTCTCGTACATGGCGTACTCGGGAAACACGACGAGGTCGGCGCCCGCAGCGGATGCCTGCTGCGTCGCCCGCTGAATCAGCGTCAGATTGTGGTCGGTATCCGTACCGGAGGCGATCTGGGCGAGGCAGACTCTCATGTCGGGCCCTGCCTCCGGTTTCGGTCACGCCTGTCTGGTCAGCCTAAACGCGATGACCGGGTCTCGGCGACGAGAGCAGCATCATCCGCTTCGATGTACTCCAGCTCGGGCGGCTGGCGGTGGAACCCACGCGTGAGTATTCCGAGCACGATGATGCCGACTCCCAGCCAGCTGAGGCCGAGAACGATGGCGTTCGAGTCGAGGCGGGTGAGCAGGTAGAGCGTGATCAGCCCGCCGATCAGCGGAATCACGAAGTAGAAGACGGGATTGAGACGGTTGCCCTCGCGACGTTGGCGCACGAAATAGAAGATGACGGCGACGTTGACCATCGTGAACGCGACGAAGGCACCGAAGTTGATGAACGAGGTCGACGTGGCCACGTCGAGGAAGATCGCGATGAAGCCGACCACACCGATGATGACGAGGTTGAACACTGGGGAACGAAAGCGCTTGCTGACCTCACCGAAGATGCGGCGGGGCAGCACCCCGTCACGGCCCATGGCGAACAGCAGTCGGGAGGCAGCGGCCTGGGCGGCGAGACCGGAGGCGAACTGCGCGATCACGAGGCCGGCCAGGAAGATGGCGCCGAACACGTTGCCGCCGATCTGCATGGCGATGTCGAACGCTTCCGACGATGAATCGGTGAAGACTCCGCCCGGGCGCACAAGCTGCGTGGTGTAGGAAACGAGAACGAAGATCGCACCACCGATGAGCGCGACCAGCAGGATGGCCCGCGGCACGGTCTTGCGCGGGTTGATGGTCTCCTCGGTGAAGGTGGTGACGGCGTCAAAGCCGAGAAAAGAGTACGCGGCGATGGCTGCCCCGGCTGTGATGCCAGCGAAGGTGGAGGTCGGGTTGGCGAACGGAGACGCATTGACGAGGCCGCCAGCGCCCTGGCTGGCCACGATCGAGGCGACGGACAGTGCCACGAACGCACCGATGACGAGCACCTGAAAAGCCATGAGCAGAAAGTTCGCCTTGTCGGCAACCTTGATGCCGAGAATGTTCAGCAGGGTGGTGATCACGACGAACCCGATGATCCACACCCAGGCCGGTACCCCGGGGAACTGGGCTTCCAGATAGGCGGCGCCGATGAGCCAGATCACCATGGGCAGAAAGAGGTAGTCGAGCAGCACCGCCCATCCGACGAGGAAGCCGACGCGAGGGTCGACCGTGCGGCGCACGTAGGTGTACGCGGAGCCGGCTACCGGGTAGGCGGCGGCCATGCGACCGTAGCTCGACGCCGTGAACAGCATCGCGACGAGGGCGACGAGGTAGGCGGATCCGCTCGCGCCCCCGGTCGCCTCGGCCACGACACCGAAGATTCCGAGCACGATGAGCGGCGTCATGTAGGCCAGGCCGAAGAGCACGAGGGAGCGCAGGCCGAGGGTGCGCGCGAGGGCGGGGGTACCGGTCATGTCAGAAGTCCGTTTCCAAGGGAGTGGCGGGAGTGATAGCAGGTTGCGGGGTCCAGCGGTGCGGGTCGATTCGTCCGGCATAGAGCGGGAGTTCGAGGGGCGCGTCGGTAGGCAGGAACTGCTCCCACATTCGATTGGTACCGGCTGTGCCGTGTTCGCGCACCCGGGTCACCTGATCGAGATCGAGCGTGTGCACCAGAACCACGGCGTCGTCGCCGGTCGATTCCGTGAGGGTGACACCCTCCGGGTCGACGAGGAGGCTGCGGCCCTGGCCGAGGGGCCTGGCGCAGTTCACACTCACGGTGAACGTCTGGTTGACGATGGAATTGGCCTGGGCGAGCACTACTTCCTGGGCACGGTCGGGCGTGGTGGTCTTGACGACGTTGAGCACGACCTCGGCCCCCATCCACGCCAGATGCCGAGTGACCTCGGGAAACCAGGAATCGTAACAGATCGACAGCCCGAATCGGCCGATACCCGGGGCGTCGAACACGACGAAGCGATCGCCCGGTTCGTAGGGTTCATACGGTCGCCATGGAAAGATCTTGCGGTAGCTGGCCACGAGGTCACCCGTCGGTGAGAACACCACGGCCGTATTGAACACTTCGCCGCCGGGTCCACGTTCACAGATACTGCCGGGCAGCAACCAGATGCCGGCCGTGCGGGCAATCGCGCCGAGCCCCGCGATGAGCTCGCCATCCAGCGGCACCGCGGATGCTCGCAGCAGCTCGTTCCGCTGCTCCAGGCTCGAGGTGGTCGCTTCGGTTCCGAAGAGGTGCAGCTCGGGGAAGACGATGAATTGAATGCTCGGGTCCGTTTCACGGACGCGGCGCACCTCGGCGGCGAAATCACCGAGGGGCGCTCCGACCGGACGGGGTACGGCCTGGACGGCGGCTATGCGCACTGTGCGTGGCATGGTGACTCCTTCAATCTGAAGAATCGGATCAGCAAGAATCAAATTAGATCATAATGATCACTTTTGTCTAGTCCAGCCGGGAAAATCGAGGTGTGCGGCTAATGTGGATGCGTGATGGTTCACGCAGACAACAGCACCGAGGCCGTGGCCGCGCTCGCCAATCCGGCGGTATCGGGCATCACTCGCCTGAGCGCCACCGACACGGTGCGCGCCCGCATCGCCCTCGCGATCGAGCTCGGCCTCATGGTGGTGGGCGAGCAATTGCCGTCCGATCACGATGTCGCAGCCGCGCTCGGAGTGAGCGAGATCACGGTGCGCCGCGCTCTGAAGAGCCTGGCCGATGAGGGCGTGCTCGCTCGAAAGCGCGGAAGGAACGGGGGAACCTTCGTCGCCGACCCGGCGGCATCCGCTTCGATCTCGTCGATCACCGCATACCTGGCTGACGCCGCTGACGTACACCGGCTCATCAATGAGCGGGTACTGCTGGAGTGCGCGCTGGTGCATCAGGCCGCGCTCAAGATCACGGTTGATCAGCTCGAAAGTCTCGACGCCCACGTCGCCCGGGCGGCTGCGGCGCAGAATTGGACCGAGTACCACGCGGCCGATGAGCAGTTTCACCTCGGCGTCGCCGCGGCCAGCGGGTTGGACTGGGCTCTGGCGCAGTACGGCGCCGCGCTGCAAGGTTTGTACCGGTACTTTCTGCCGTACCCGGTGGACTACCTGCACGAAGTCAACCGTGAGCACGCGAGGCTCGTGACGGCCCTGCGGGAGCACGACCCGGTGGCCGCCGTGGCCATCATCGATCAGCACGTATCGGTGCTGCATGACTCCATGTTCGTGGGACTGGCCGCCGGCGATCCGCGCTCGTGATCAACCGAAGGTCGGCCGCGAATTTCCGTGGTGGCGCTGGGCGAGCAGGTACATCTTGACGTTGAGCTGCAGAAAGCGCACGAGCGGAACCAGCACGTTGCTGCGTCGGCTCAGTTCGCGGGCGCTCGGCAGCGGCGCAACGTCGATGTGGGCTTGGGCGGTGTCCATGGTGTTCTCCTTCTATTTCGGTGGCAAAGTAGATGCGTGCGACTCACTCCGGAATGAGATACCAGAACGGGTACGCCTTGGCCTTGTACAGGAACATGGTGAGCAGCACGCGCTTGACCCAGTGCGCTGCGAGGCCGATGTCACCCGTCGTCTCGGTCGGGTGGCGACCGGCGGTGGTCGGGTGCTTGGCGAAGTCCGGCACAATCGGCGACATCGACATCGACATGGCGGCGGCGGTGCCGGTGAGTAGTCCCGTTCCGGTCGAGGCGATGCAGGTGGCAGACATTTCGCCCATTGACGCGGTGTGGGTCGGAGTGGTCGCGCCGTCCAGGATCATCTCGGAGATGGTCAGGGCGACCATCTTGCCCATGGCACCGGAGGGCATGCCGGTGCGGGGCGGTGCCGGCGCGTCCAGCGCGATCGGGCGAGTGGTGCCACCATGGTGTGCATGTCAGCGGACTCCGATAACAGTGAAATGGTCACGGGCATCATCGCTTTCAGCGGCGACGACCGCCCGGTCGGTGCCGTCACCGTGACAGTACTCGTCGAAGACGTCTCGCGAGCGGATGCCCCCAGTACCGTCGTCGGGTCCGTCACCTTCGATAGCCCTGCGGCTCCCGCGAGCGGCGCGACCGAACTGCCGTTCACCGTGACCGTTCCGCGCCCCGTGCTCAACGGCGTCCGCGCCCTCAACGTGCGTGTCCACGTGCGCGAGATGAACTCGAAAACGGAAGTGCGCCAGACACGCGATTCGCGCGAGTCCCTGGCGCACTCAACCGCCCGTGTCTCTTCCCGGACGGCACCTGCCCCCGATCAGTCCGGGCGACCGGGTACCGGTCGCCCGGACATCACCGAGGGGGACTTCGTCTCAACGCAGTCCCACCCGGTGCTGTCCGACCCGGTTCTGCCCGGCCTCGCCTTAGTCCGTGTCCCGGTTTTGCGAGTCTGAACCCTCGGCAACGGCACGCGCCTCAGCCTCGTCGAACGACGTGATCACGCCGCCTAGACTCTCATAGCCGGTGAGCGACGGACCCCATGCTGCTCCGTTGAACCATTTGTGGAACAGCGCGCTGTTGGTTCCGGTCAGGAACACATCGAGCCGGCCCGGTGCCCAGGACACCACGCGCGGCTGTGAGGTCGCGATGCCGCCCATGTTCTCGTAGCCGAGCGCCGATGGACCCCACCCGTTGCCGTCGAACCACTTGTGGTACAGCGCACTGTCGGTGCCGATCACAAACAGGTCGAGCCGGTTCGGCCCCCAGGACACGGCCTCGGGTTCGCCCACGACAATGCCGCCGAGCCGCTCGAAGTCGTTGACGGACGGACCCCAGGCGCTGCCGTTCCACCACTTGTGGTACAGCGCTCCATCGGTGCCCGTGACGAAGACGTCGAGCCGGTTCGGGCCCCACGAGACCACTCGCGGCGCCGAGGTGCAGACTCCGCCGAGACGTTCATACCCGGTGAGCGACGGGCCCCAGGCTGAGCCGTTCCACCACTTGTGGTAAAGCGCCCGGTCGGTGCCGATCACGAACACGTCGAGCCGGTTCGGACCCCAGGAGACGACTTCGGGCTGGCCGACGACGATGCCACCCATGTTCTCGTAGCCGGTCACCGACGGGCCCCACGCCCCGTTGAACCACTTGTGATAGAGCGCATGGTCGCTGCCGACGACGAACACGTCGAGCCGGTTCGGACCCCAAGAGACCACCCGCGGGTCACCGAGGATGACGCCGCCCATGTTCTCGTAGCCCGTTACCGACGGACCCCACGCGCTGCCGTTCCACCACTTGTGGTAGAGCGCGCTGTCGGTTCCGGTGATGAACAGGTCGAGCCGGTTCGGGCCCCACGCCACGGCTTGCGGAACACTCTCGGCGATGCCGCCCATGTTCTCGTAGCCGGTGACCGACGGTCCCCAGGCTCCGCTGAACCACTTGTGGAACACCGCACGATTGGTACCGAGCACGAAGGCATCGAGCCGGTTCGGTCCCCACGACACGACCGGGCTCGAACTTGCCCTGGGCGTCTGCGGGTACATGAAGTTGACCGCCGCGATGTCACCGGCCGACAGGGCCGTACGCTGGCCGATCTGGGCTCCGGCCTGCACCGGGGTGATGGTCTCCAGCCCATTCTTTGAAAACGCGGTGCGCGGGTAATGCATGATCGAGCCGTAGTCATAGCCGCCGACGTCATCGCCATCGACGATGTGCTGGTCGAACTGGCTCTCCATACCCGGGGAGATGTTGGCCACGTTGATGGTTACGAAGGTGTTGCGGTCTTCGCGGCTCTGTTCATGCCAGAGACCGACCGCGTGGCCGATCTCATGGATTGCGTTGCCGCTCGTGCAGCCGGTACCCAGACTGATGGTCTGCATGCCGTTACCCTGCATACCGAGCATCGACCAGCATCCGCCGGCATCGCTGAACTCGACGAAGTTCGGAAATTGCGCGGCATTGGCCGGGGTACGTTCCGGAAAACGGATAGGCGTGCGCGCCTCCCAGTGGGTGATCGCGTCCCGCACTCGCTGTTGGTCGGGCAGGGCGGCGTTGATCTGAAACGGAACCTGCGCGTTCGGCCAGCGAAAGCGCGCGCCGGTGATGATGACGGCCCGGGCGCGACGGTCGTCCTGATTCGCCTGATCCTTAGTCTGCTCCAGCTCGGCGACGGTGCCCAGCACGATGTCACCTTCGAAGACCGCCAGGTTGTTGACCTTGTAGTAGACCACTTCCGTCGGGCCGAAGGTGACGCCGGAGATGATGCCGGAGGCCGACTCTCCTGCCTGAAATTCACCCTCACTGACGAATTTCTGGTCCCCGCCAGGGCCGGAATTGTTTTCTGCCATGGAACTGCTCCTTGTGTGCTCTGTTCCCTACTGGCACGGGCCGGAATTGGCGGTGCCGGAATGAGCACTTGACCGCAAGTGGTCCCAGTGCCCACTGGCGGTCAAGCTACCCCGCGAGGCGTTATCGGAGCGTTACTCGATGCGCGAGGGCGCGACCAGACGTTTGATCGCTGCGAGGGGGATGGGCAGCCAAGTGGGGCGGTTGCGAATCTCATACACCGCTTCGTAGAGTGCCTTGTCAAGTTCGAAGGCGTCGAGGAGCGCGCTCTGCTCGGCCAGCTTGACGCCGGACCTTTCGGCGTAACCGTCGAGGAAGGCACTACGGCAGGCCGTGGCCCACTCGAAAACCGTGGGCAGGGCATCCGTCGTCTCGGCCATTGCCCCCGCCACGTAGGAGAACGAGCGCAGCATGCCCGCAACGTCGCGTAGCGGAATGTCGGGTTCTGTGCGCTCGCGCAGGGTGCGCAGCGGTTCCCCCTCAAAGTCCAGAAGCACCCAGCCGCGGTCCTCGACATCGAGTACTTGGCCGAGATGGAAATCGCCGTGAATGCGCTGCAGTCGTGGCCATGCTGCCGCCTCCGCCCGGGCGAAGACCGCTTCGATCGCATCGCGGTAGGGGGCCAGAACCGGCACTTCGACCAGGGCCTGACCGCAGCGCACGCGCATCTTGGCCATTTCGACTGCGATCACCGTGGGGGAGGCATCCAGGGTCGGCAGGGTGCGGGCGAGGTCGGCGTGCACGTCAGCGGTGGCCTGCCCGAGTCGAAACGCGGGCCCCGTGAAGTCGGTGCCGGCGGCAGCGGCGACCAGGGCGGTACGCCAGGCATCCGGAGCATCGGGTAAAAACTCCTGGGCGAAGGCGAGGTGCCCGACGGCGCGGCTGCTCGGTTCGGCGGGGTCATCCCACTGGCCGAGGATGGCGCCGAACGGCTGCGGGATCCGGGCTGATCCGGCGCTGGCCAGGGCGGCCTGCACCGTGACATCCGGATTCTCGCCGGCATGAATGATGCGAAACACCTTGCAGATGATCGGCGATATCGGCGCTCCGGCAGCGTCGGTGCGCTCCACGATGATGGAGGTATTGGATTGCTCACCGCTGAGTACGCGGCTGGATGCCACCACGGTCTGCGGCGGGGCCGCTGAACCCGGTCGGAGGTCGTCGCCGCGCGCGCTCGCGGCGGAGCGATCGGATGTTGGCGGGCTCGAGCTTGACACGCCCTGCAACTCCATGAAGGTGAGGACAGCGGCTGCGAACGCGGGGTCATAGGTCGCGTCGTAGATGTAACGCGCGTGATCAGATCCGGGTTTACGCACGGTGATCAAGGCATTGGCCGCACCGGGCAGTTCCGAGACTCGTTCTGTGGTCGGCAGCTGGTACAGGGTGAGGCCCAGGCTCGCGGTATCCAACATGAGGTCGACGCGAATAGTCACTGACGCCTCGACCGAGTCCAGCGAGAAATGCCCGATGCTGCGAAGAGCCGGCACAAGTCCCTTATTGCCGAACCAGCGCTGCCCAGCAACCCAGGCGTTCACATAGTCGGGCAGCGGAGTTCCCCGATGGGTAGGGGCGAGGTCGGGATTGCTGGAGCTGTCTGCATTGGGGGCGCGGTCTCCGTCGATCATGCCGCCAGCGTAGCCTCCTCGCCCGGACTACGCCCGAGGATGTGCGCGCGTCGTCACGCTGACCCGTCAATGGATTCTCGTCCCTGAAACCTCCGATCCAGGACTGTTCGTCAAGCCCCCAAACGGGATTGCTCGAATCGGACGACATTTTCGGGAGCTTGAGCTAGAATTGTAGACAATTGACAGTCAGCTCAACCGGGTCGCATCGACAGTGGAATTCTCATTCCGTGCACCTCAGACACTCACTCAAGAAAGAACTGTGAAGGGTATGCCCCAGCGATATTCATTGGAACCCGTCATTCAGGAATCCACCCCGTCGATCATCGCCCGCAAGCTGCGGTACGCGATCGCCCACGGCGAGGTGGCCCCCGGGTCGCAACTGGGCGAGGCCGAACTCGCCCGCGAGCTCGGCGTCAGTCGGGGTCCGCTGCGCGAAGCCATGCAGCGGCTGACTCAGGAGGGCCTGCTGGTCAGTATTCGCAACCGGGGCTTGTTCGTCATCGAAATGACGGATGCTGAGATTCGCGACATGTACGTGCTGCGCACCGCCATCGAATCGGCTGCCTGCAAGCTGCTCGTGCGCGCCGACCACGTCGCCGCCGGTGAAAACTTGCTGGCCAACGTGACCGAGATGGAGAATGCGGCCGCCACCGGCGACCGCGCCGCCATGAGCGACGCCGACATGGCCTTTCACGAACACCTCGTCGCGTTGAGTGGCAGTCGCAGCCTCGCGCGCATCCACAGCACTCTCATGACCGAGACGCGCATGTGCCTGACCGTGCTGCAGGACTCGTACCGGGTCACCGAGGAGTGGATCGCTGAACATCGCGGCATCGCCGAGGCTGTACTGGGCGGGGACGGTGCATTGGCCGAAAGTCGGCTGAGTGACCACGAAGACGACGCACTGGCGCGACTGACCAGCGCACCGGCATCCGTTTCGGCCGGCTGAGGCTGAACTGACGCCGAAACCTGCGGTGCATCCCCTCCGAAGCTGGCGCCCTGTTCCCGAAATGAAGTGGCTCAGATCCGCGAAATCCGGTACTCGCTTGAACGGCAATTCGCCGAGACCAGCACCCATCCCGACGTGGACGGCTCGCAATCATCAGTGGTGTCTGCGCTTCTGCAATTGGGAATCGTCCGCGACCGGTTGGCGATGTCGGCCGTGCGGTGGGCTGAGCAATTAGGCCGTGGCGAGAGTGTGCGCCAGGCGCACCGGTTCAACGCGAATGCTGGTGCGTTCGCAACCGGTGCACTTGAGAACGTAAAGGGGAAGAGTAATGCGCAGTGCCTGCGCGGGGTTGGGTTTCAGGTCGGCCTGAGACTTACAAAACGGGCAGGTAATTCGCATCGAGGGTTGTCCCTTGGCTTGGTTCTGCGCAAGCGATAACTCGCGTCAGATCGACCATAGGGGGCGAGAGCATTTTTCCGCTCCCCCTTGAACTCCCAGACAAAGTGTGTATACAGAGCAGTTCGTCTGTCCCCGTTTCGACGGACTCTATCGCAGGCGATTCGCGGCGAGCCCGAATAGTGCTCTCAACGAAAAGGGGTTTGTGTATACAGAGATTTGTTTGCGCTGTGCAGGCGCTGCTGTACAAGCCCCAACAAGATCTTTTGAAGCCCGCAGCCATACACTGTGCCCATGAATACTGTGTCAACAAATGCCGCGCCCGGCACCTCCGGGCCGGCCGCCGCCGAGCCGAGTCCTGCTACGGCGCCGCCCCTCGCGCCGAAGACCGCGAGTGCCCGCCGCGGACTTACGATCACCTGGCACCAGCAGCACAAGAAATCCCTGACCACGGGGGAGCGGGCCGCCGACACCATGCGAAACTCCATGGGCAGCTGGAAATTTGTCGGCGGCTTCATACTGTTCATGATTTTGTGGGCCGGGGCGAATTCATTCGCGTCAGGGTGGGATCCCTACCCGTTCATTCTGCTCAATTTGTTCCTGAGCATGCTCGCCGGTCTGCAAGGCGCGATTCTGCTCATCTCGGCCAAGCGGCAGGATGCGATCGCCGCAGCCTTGGCCCAGCATGACTTTGACACGAACATCGCTGCCAAGACCGACATCGAAGCGCTGCTGGAGATCAACAATCGGCAGCTCGCGATGATCGGCGACCTTCAGGCCATTCTCGAACGCCTCGACCTGCCCCGCCCGGTGCCCACGAAAAACGACTAACGGGCCCGCGACCCACTAAACGGATGCCGCCAGCAGGCTCACGACGACGGTGTCGCCCTTGGTCGACAGCTGGCCGACCTCGACAAAGCCGAGCCGGTCGTGGAAGGCGAGGGAGCCCGGGTTCCGCGGCTCCAGGTTGACCTCGCAGAGCACTTCGGCGAGCTCTAAACGGCGGGCAGCGCCGAAGATGGCGTCGTAGAGCACCTGGCCGAGGCCCTGCCCGCGATACCCGTCGGCCACGACGATGCGGTCGACGTAGAGAAAATCAGTGGACCGGGCCGAGAACCAGCGGTAGTTCTCGCTCTGGTACTCCGCTCCGGCGACGAACAGAATGGCGAAGCCGAGCACCGTGGCGACGTCGTCGTCGTCGACAACGGCGAACGCGAGGTGGCTGTGCAGCGCCAGCGAAGTCAGCGCATCGGCATCCAGCTCGTTGACCGCGGGAACGGCCTCATTGTTGAGCGCGAGCAGGCGCGGCAGATCGGCGGGCACGAAGGAACGAATCGAGAAGGTCACCCCTAACGATAAGCCGTGTCGCTTTTCTCACAGCTCGCCAGCCCGATAGACCGCCGTTGCGATGACCAGGTCTTCCCACGACATACCCGTGCTCTTGAAGACTCGAGGCCGGCCCAGATCTACGGCGATCGCACCGATCGCCAGGTCACGCAACGGCACGAGGTCGCCCGGCAGAATCACACCCTCGGCCGAGGCCATGATCACATCACCGGCCTCGCGCAGCGCCGTCGCCGGGTCTTCGACGATCACCTGGGAGCGGGCGAGGAGCCCGGAGTCGAGCTCGCGGGCATCCGCTTCGTGCGAACCGACCGCGACCACGCAGCAGTCGGCGGGCACCAGGGTTCCGTCGAACAGGGGAGTGCGGGCGGTCGTGGCACACACGATGAGCTGCGCCGTACTGACATCGGCCGCGATGCCGACCCGGGCCGGCAGACTACTCGCACGCACCCGGGCGGCGAACAATTCGGCACGGGCCTGGTCGCGGGCCACGATCGTCACTTGATCGATCGAGCGGATGGCTCGCATCGCCTCAATGTGTCCCCTGGCCTGCGGCCCGGTTCCGAACACGACCAGATGTTCCACGGTAGCCGGAGCCAGGACGTCGGCGGCGGCGGCCGACACGGCCGGAGTGCGTAGGGTCGTGATCGCTGCGCCGTCAAGCAGGCAGACCGGGGTCAGCGTCGCGGCATCGAGCAGCAGGTAGACGCCCTGGATGCGCTCGACGCCTCGCGCCGGGTTGCCCGGAGCGACTGACGCCACCTTGATACCGACGAAATCCGGCGCCTCGGTGGGCATGAGCAGCAACTGGCCGTTTGCGACCGGCAGCACCTGCCGGGCGAAATCCTGCGCCGGGTCAAGCCCGCCCAGGAGCGCTTTCTGCACCGCCCGAACAGCGGCGCGGTAGTCGACCCGCGCGAATATCTCGTTGGCCGTGACCATGGCGGGCAGGACGGGCGCATTTTCAGATGTCATCCCTCGCAGACTATCGGCCCGGTGCGGGCCGACCGCGAGCACTGCCAGAATGGACTGTCGCCGTTTCACTCTGGCGACTCGTTCGAGGAGACAACGGCGTATGACTCACCAGGTGGGCACGAACACCAACACGAGCACGAGCAACTACCGGGCAGCGCGCGACCAGCTTCTGGCCCTGCGCGACGATCACGCCCGCGCTGCGCAGCAATTTGAATGGCCAGACGTGGGAGACCACTTCAACTGGGCCACCGACTGGTTCGATGTGCTCGCCCGCGGCAACGACAAGATAGCGCTGTGGATCGTCGAAGAAGACGGCAGCGAGCAGAAGTTCACTTTCGACGAAATGGCCCACCGGTCAGACCAGGTCGCCACCTGGCTCAGTCACCAGGGCGTGCGGCGCGGCGACCACGTCATGCTCATGCTCGGCAACCAGCGCGAAATCTGGGAAGCCATGCTCGCCATCATGAAGGTCGGCGCCGTCATCATGCCCACGAGCGCCGTGCTCGCCTCGCACGACCTGACCGACCGGGTGCAGCGCGGCGGCGTCACCCACGTCATCGCCAACTCGGCCGACGTGGCCAAATTCGCCGACGTTCCCGGCGACTACGGGCGCATCGGCGTCGGTGCCCCGCAACCCGGCTGGGCCGATTTCGCCGATTCCTACCGAGTCACGCCGGAGCCTATCGAGACTGTCGTCGCATCCGCTGACCCCTCGCTGATCTACTTCACCTCCGGCACCACCAGCAAACCCAAAATGGTGCTGCACTCGCAGACCTCCTACCCGGTCGGCCACCTGTCCACCATGTACTGGCTGGGGCTCCGCCCCGGCGACGTGCATCTCGCCATCAGCTCGCCCGGCTGGGGCAAACACGCCTGGAGCTGCTTCTTCGCCCCCTGGATCGCCGAGGCGACCGTGTTCGTCTACAACTACTCCAAGTTCGATCCCAACGCCCTCATTGCGCAGCTGCATCGCGCCAGAGTCAGCACCTTCTGTGCGCCGCCCACGGTCTGGCGCATGCTCATCCAAGCGGATGTTGGCGCCCGCCCCGCCGCCCTCCGGGAGCTGCTCTCGGCCGGCGAACCACTGAACCCCGAGGTCATCCGGCAGATCGACAACGGCTGGAAACTGACGATCCGCGACGGGTTCGGCCAGACCGAGACCACCGCCATCGTCGGAAACGGGCCCGGATCCGTGCTGAAAGCAGGGTCGATGGGGCTGCCCCTGCCCGGTGTCTCGATCAAGCTGCTCGACCCCATCACCGAGCTGCCGGCCGACGAGGGCGAGATCTGCCTCGACCTCTCCCAGAGCCCGGTCAACCTCATGAGCGGCTACCACGGCGAACCCGACCTCACCGCGCACGCCATTCGCGGCGGCTTCTTTCACACCGGCGATGTTGCCAACGTGGATGCCGACGGGTACCTCACCTTCATCGGCCGCACCGACGACGTGTTCAAGTCGAGCGACTACAAGGTGTCACCGTTCGAGGTGGAGAGCGTGCTGCTCGAACACCCCGCAGTCGCCGAGGCCGCCGTCGTTCCCGCGCCCGACGCCACCCGGCTGAACATTCCCAAGGCCTACATTCACCTCGCCCCGGGCTGGGAACCGAACGCCGAGACTGCCGAAGCCGTACTTCGACACGCGCGCACCGGCCTGCCCGCCTATATGCGAGTACGACGGGTGGAATTCTTCGAGCTGCCCAAGACCATCTCGGGCAAGATCCGCCGGGTCGAGCTCCGCGAGCGCGAAGACGATGCCGCCGCCGCCGGCACCCGGCTGCCCGACGAGTGGCGCGACGACCAGTTTCCGGAGCTGAAACGGTAAGCATCCGCTGACGGAGAAGTCGGGACTTACGGCCCGAGACAGCCGCCAGCCCCGTCGCTAGCGTGGAGGTATGACCCTCCTCGACAGCCCGCGTTCCGCCTCGACCGCCGCTCCCAGCATCGGCGATGGCTGGGCCGGTTTCACCGCCGGACCCTGGCAGCACGGCATTGACGTGCGCGATTTCATTCAGTGCAACTACACGCCGTTCACCGAAGACGCGAACTTTCTGACCGGGGCGACCGAGCGCACCCTCTGCCTGTGGGCCCGCCTGTCGGCCATGTTTCCCCGGGAGCGGGCGCTCGGCGTCTACGACGTAGACCCGACGACACCGGCATCGATCACCGCGCACGCCCCCGGCTACATCGACCGGCCCAACGAAATCATCGTCGGCCTGCAAACGGATGCTCCGCTCAAGCGCGCCATCATGCCCAACGGCGGCTGGCGCATGGTCGCGACGAGCCTCGAAACCTACGGCTACCCGGTCTCGCCCGAGCTCGAAACAATCTTCACGAAGTACCGCAAGACCCACAACGACGGCGTGTTCGACGTGTATCCGCCGGCCGTCAAGCGGGCCAGGCACAGTCACCTCATCACCGGGCTGCCGGACGCCTACGGTCGCGGTCGCATCATCGGCGACTACCGCCGCGTCGCGCTCTATGGTGTGACCGCGCTGATCGCGGCTAAGAAGGTCGAACGCGCCGCGCTCGACGAGCATCCGAGCACGGAAGACATCATCCGCTCCCGGGAGGAGAACGCCGAGCAGGTGCGGGCCCTGAAAGAACTCGTTCAGATGGCCGCGTCCTACGGCTTCGACATTGCCCGGCCGGCTGCCAGCGCGACCGAAGCGGTGCAGTGGCTGTACTTCGCCTACCTCGGAGCGGTCAAGGAGCAGAACGGCGCGGCCATGTCGTTCGGCCGCAACAGCGCCTTTCTCGACGCCTACCTCGAACGTGACCTTCAGGCCGGCGTCTTGACCGAGAGCCAGGCGCAGGAACTCATCGACGACCTCGTGATCAAGCTGCGGATCGTGCGTTTTCTGCGCACCCCGGAATACGACCAGCTGTTTTCCGGCGACCCGACCTGGGTGACCGAATCGCTCGGCGGCATCGGTCTCGACGGGCGCACCCTCGTGGTCAAGACCGCGTTCCGGTTTCTGCAGACCCTGTACAACCTGGGCCCAGCGCCAGAACCGAACCTCACGGTGCTCTGGAGCGACGCCCTGCCGGAGGGATTCAAACGGTTCTGCGCGCAGGTCTCCATCGATACCTCGGCGATTCAGTACGAGTCCGACGACCTCATTCGTGAGGCCTGGGGCGACGACGCGGCGATCGCCTGCTGTGTCTCGCCGATGGGGGTCGGCAAGCAGATGCAGTTCTTCGGTGCCAGGGTCAACGTCGTCAAGGCGCTGCTCTACGCCATCAACGGCGGCCGCGACGAACTGACCGGCGAGCAGATCGCCCCCGTCACCGCACCGCTGGCCGGGGATGTGCTCGACTTTGACACTGTCTGGACCGCCTACCTCGCGAGCCTCGAATGGCTCGCCGAAACCTACGTCGACGCACTCAACTGCATCCACTACATGCACGACAAGTACGCCTACGAACGCCTCGAGATGGCCCTGCACGACGACACCATTCTGCGCACGATGGCCTGCGGCATGGCCGGCCTCAGCGTGGCCGCCGACTCCCTCGCCGCCATCAAATACGCTAGTGTGCGCCCGGTGCGAGACGACACCGGCCTCATCGTCGACTACGTGATCGACGGCGAGTACCCCTCGTTCGGCAACGATGACGACCGGGTCGATGCCATCGCGGTCACCATCGTCGAAACCTTCATGGCCATGATTCGTACGCACCCGACGTATCGGAACGCCGTGCACACCCAGTCGGTGCTCACCATCACCTCGAACGTGGTCTACGGCAAGAAGACCGGAAACACGCCCGACGGCCGCCGCGGCGGAGCACCTTTCGCACCGGGGGCTAACCCGATGAACGGCCGGGACACACACGGCATGCTCGCCTCGGCCCTGAGTGTGGCAAAACTGCCCTACTCCGAAGCGCAAGACGGTATCTCGCTGACCAACACGGTCGTGCCGACCGGGCTCGGCCACACGCCCGAGGAGCAGATCACCAATTTGGTCGGCCTGATCGACGCCTACACGCTGTCGCACGGTTACCACCTCAACATCAACGTGCTCAACCGCGAAACCCTCGAAGATGCCATGGAACACCCTGAGAACTACCCGCAGCTGACCATCCGGGTGTCGGGCTACGCGGTGAACTTCGTGCGACTCACCCGCGAGCAGCAGCTCGACGTGATCAGCCGGACCTTCCACACGAGCGTCTGAAATGGTGGCCATACAGCTGGGCCAAACTGAGTTTCACCATGAACAACTGGATGCCCATCGCGCCGGCACGGTCGCGAGCGTGCACTCCTGGGAACTGGTGACCGCGGTCGACGGGCCGGGCACCCGGCTGACTTATTTTCTCTCCGGCTGCCTGCTCCGCTGCCAGTACTGCCACAACCCGGACACCTGGAAAATGCGTGACGGCGCACTCACGCCGATCGACGACGTGCTCGCCCGCATCCGTCGGTATCGGCCCGTGTTCACGGCGACCGGCGGTGGTCTGACGCTCTCCGGCGGGGAGCCGCTCATGCAGCCGGCCTTCGTCGCGCGAGTGTTCGCCGAGTGCCATGAGCTCGGCGTGCACACGACCCTCGACACCTCGGGGTATCTCGGCGCGAGTGCCTCCGACGAATTGCTCGATCACACCGACCTCGTGCTGCTCGACGTGAAATCGGGCAGGCCCGACACCTACCGCGAGGTGACCGGGCGGGAGCTGGCACCGACCATCGCCTTCGGCGACCGGCTGCGCGCGCGCGGCACCAACGTCTGGGTGCGCTTCGTGCTCGTTCCCGGGCTGACCGACGCCGTCGACAACGTTGACGCCGTCGCCGAGATCGTGGCCCGCTGGCCCAACGTCTCCCGGGTCGAGGTGCTGCCCTTTCACCAGATGGGCGAGGACAAATGGAACCGCCTGGCCATCCCGTATCCGCTGCACCGTGTGCAACCGCCGGATGCCGCCCTGCAGGAGCGGGTGCGCGAGCAGTTTCGCGCGCACGGCCTCACGACGTTCTAATTTCGTTCCACGCGGCGACGTGTCCTGCACGCTATGCCGGGTGAATCACGATACGCCGAGCTACCGACCGGAAACTACGGGTCACCATAGCTGCAAGTCACGGCGTGTCGCGAAATTTACCGGCAAAACGTGCAGGAACTCAGCTGGTTTTCATCGCCCGTACGAGCAGGCGGGTGTCGATGACTCCGGAATCCAGCCCGAGTAACTCAGCGAAATGGGCCGACGGTTCGACGCCGAGTTCCCGCCCCAGGTGTGCCCGAAAACTGCGGTACACCTGCACGGCCGACGCGTAGTTGTCTTCGGCGAGGTGGCAGCGTACGAGCAGATGCTGAGCGCTCTCCCGCAGCGGGTCGACGACCGCCGCTGCTCGTGCTGCCCCGAGGGCGCGGCTGAAACTGCCGGCGACCAGATAGGCGCGGGCCAGGGCTTCCAGCGCATCGACCCGCTGGTTCAGTAGATGATCTTGCTGGTCGATCACCCACTCCTCGTACCAGCCCGGCAGCAGGTCGGCTTTCTGGAGCAAGTCGATCGATTCGGGCCTCACCGACCCCGCGCCGTTCAGGGTGATCTCGGTGATCAATTCCCGTACCGCGCGCAGGTCAACGCGCACCGCGGCGTCGAGTTGCAGAGGGTCAGTCGCGTTCAGGAGCCGCGGCAATTCGTGCGAGATGCGAAAGACGCTCGCCCGCAGGTTTCCGGCCGACTGACGCTCGGGGCTGTCGGGCCAGAGCACTGCGGCGAGCACGTGCCGCGGCTGGGCGTGCAGCAGGGCGAGGGCGGCGAGCAGTCGTTGCTGACGTGCGCCGACCGCGACCTGTACACCGTTGTAGCGCAGCTGCCAGTAGCCCAGCACGCGAAAATCCCAGCCCTCTGTCGTTGAAAATCCTGCCGCTGAAAATCCCATGAGTGCTCGATCCGCGAAAGAGTACACAGCGGACCCGCAATGAGACGACGGGTGCTGCTACCGCCCAGAATGGCCAGCACCGGCGTGGTTGTCAATGCCGACACCCCCAAAACGGATGCTTTCGAACCGTGGCAGCGCCGTCCGAGTAACTCGCCGGTAACGCCCGTGCGGCTACCCTCGGTTCGCGCGGAGTGTGCAGCCGGCACCCGCGGCATCCGCTTGTACCGGCTCTGACGGATGAGGACCACCATGACTCAATTCGCTCTGTGCGTGGGAATCAACAAGTTCGAGAATCTGCCGATGGCGAGCTGGCTGAATGGTTGCGTGAACGATGCCAACGATGTGAGCACGCTGCTCACCTCGTGTTTCGGATTTGCCGACGCGAGCATCACCGTTCTGACCGACCAGGCCGCGACCAAGGACGCGGTGTTTGGCGCGTTGACCGAGGCGCTCGACCGGGCGAACACGCCGGGGGAGCACCTCGATCACATCGTTTTCACCATGTCGAGCCACGGCACGCAGCTGCCCGATATGAACGGTGACGAAGTCGACCAAGTCGATGAGGCCTTCGCCACCTACGACCTGCGGCAGAACGGCGCCGCGTGGGACCCGGGCTCGCTCATCGTCGACGACGAGCTGCACGACCTGTTCGCACGGCTGCCGAAAGGCGTGCTGCTCGATGTGATCCTCGACACCTGTCACAGCGGCAGCGGGCTGCGCGCCATGGACCTCGTGCCCACGCTTGACGACCGGCGCCCGCGCTTCGTACCGCCGCCGACACCGCTCGGCCGGGACGGTGCCGAGGCCGAGGGTGCTGACACCCGCACCCTGCGCGACCTGGTTCGTACCTCCAGAGCCGCGGCGAAACCGGTGCTGTTCGCCGCCTGCCGCGCCGACCAGACCGCCGCCGATGCCAGCTTCGACGGCCGGTACAACGGCGCGTTCACGCACTTTCTGCTGGACGGGCTGCAGTCCGGTTCGAGCCGGGGTGAGGTGATCAAGCAGGTCAACGCGCAGCTGCGCGGGCGTAAGTTTGCGCAGCGAGCGCAACTGGAGGCCTCCGCTTCGGGAAAGTCGACGGCGTGGGGCACGGCGTTCTGAAACTCAGGGGTGAAAGGTCGGCCGGCGGTCGGCCGAAACCTCGGGGGCCGGCGCCGCGATTTTTCGGGTAATTCGCTGCGGCACGGGCGGGGCTGCGGCCGGTGGGGTGACGGGAGCGGCGGCATCCGCTCGGCGGGTGGCCAACTGCGCGGCGGCCAGCTTGGCGCGCTGGCGGTCAGGGTCGAGAATCGGTTTGAGGGCCGCGAAGCTGAGGCGTCCGCCCTCGTCGAAGCGCAGCTGGCCGCCGCCGCGAATAAACACCGGTGCCCGAGTGACGAGGCCCAGGGTGCGGGCTTCCGCGGCGCTCAGTCGAAATTCCTGGGTGAAGGTGGCGCCGATCTCCGACACCACGAAGCCGTCGGGGCCGACCCGCAGGGTAGGGCGCACCCGTTCGACGGCGATCGGCCGGGTCGGGTCGATTCTCGCCGCCGTGAGTAGGGTGGGGTTCTCCCAGAGAAACCGCACGATTTCCTCCGGATCCGAAGCCAGCGCGGCCAGTCGAACCGGGTAGCGGAGGTTCACAAATTCCGCGACGCCCGAGAGATCGGTGGCCGGCGGCAACGCGATTCCCGCCTCGGCGAAAGCTGTCACGACGGTGCCCCGATAGTCGAGGTCGTCGTCGGGAACGACCGCCAGGTCGGCGGCGAGAATGCCGCGCAGCAGATCTTCCCAGGTCACATCGACCGGCCCCATATAGCCGAGGCTGCGAATGAGCATGCTCAAGACCTGGCGCCCGACGGATGCCCCGGCGCGCGCCACCTGGTACAGGCTCGAGCGGCCGCCGGGCAGGTCAAGGCGCTGCAGCCACAGCCGGGCCACCACGCGCAGCAGCACCTGCACGATTGCGCCGCCACGCAGGTGCGGGTCGGACAGCGTGCGCCAGCCGGACACGATGTCGTCGGCTAGCGATGGCCTGGCCGTGCCGCGTTTGAATAATCCGTCGCCGAGGCGAAACAGGTCATCGCGCAGGGTGACTTCGTCGAGCGTAGCGAGGTCGAGGTTCTCGGCCTGGGTCAGCAGCTGCTCGACCAGGCTTTGGGTCGAGAACACCGACAGCAGCGCAACGAGGTCGGCGATGGCTTCGTGCAGGGCGAGCTGGTCGAGTTCAGCGTGGCTGTCGGCCCATTTGGGCCGGTAGCCATCGACGATCGCGTGGGTCACCTCGTGCGCCACGAGATCACGAAACAGGGCGAGCGGCACCGCCTTGCTGGTGCGGCCGTCGCGCTTGTGCCCAAAGCGAATCAGGCCGTCGTCGCGATAGTAACCAGACTCCCGATAGGAGACCCGGTCGTAGGCGCTGATAGTCAGTCTCCCGCCATTGACCCAGCCCATGCGACGCCCCAGGGTCGACTCGAACAGCGCGAGAGTGGATGCCGCCACCGCGTACACCTGCTGCGCCAAGAACCGGCTGTCCTGCAACAGTTCGGGGAGCGTGTCGGGAGGTTTCTCGTCGACGATCATCCACGGCGGAGTGGGGGATCCGAGCTCGAGACTGAACGGCTTCTCGCCCGGGCGCCGCACGATCACGTCGAAACGGGCGCTGCGCGGCCCCGGCCCGATGCGCTCGACCGGCACTCGCAGGGTCGTCGTGAGCAGCGTGTCCTGCCCAGCCGCCCTGGCCTTCGTGAATGGCCCTTCGGCCAGCACGGTCAGGCTCACCTGCAGGCCGCTGTGCGCCGGGTTGCTCGACACGGTGTCTCCGGCCGGCTGCGCACCGGTCGCCTCCGCACCAGTCGTCATAGCGACCCCCGCAGCATCCGTTTGTGTCTGCAATATGCAACCGAACCCCGGGTCTGTCAAGGTGTGCGGCCCAGTAACACCGCAGTAACGCGTGCGAGCCATAATCGCAGCGCCCGCCCGTCACCCGTGAGAGGACCTGCGCCATGCCCGAACCGACGACCCCCACGAAGCCGGCACCGTCCACGAAACGACAGCCGCCGTTGCCGCAGAGCGAACTCGACAAACTGCGGCCGCACGTGGTCAACCTCAGCGCCGGCAAGTTCTCGCCGACCGGAGCATTCACGACCACGAAGAAAGACGTCGACGCCATCTTCGCCACCCACCTGCCGGCCTTCGTGGCCGAGCACGGCGGCGTCGTTCCCGTGGTGTTCTATGCCCACGGCGGGCTCGTCGATGAGCAATCCGGGCTGCGCATCGCGGCCACCCAGGTGGACTGGTGGAAGTCGAACGGCGTCTACCCCATCCACTTCGTCTGGGAGACCAGCCTCGCCGGGGCCATCACGAGCGCGGTCGGCGACTGGGCCCAGGGTCGCCGCGGCTGGCTCGACGAGGCGAAAGACCGGGTACTCGAACTTGCCGCGCGATTCGGGCAGGGCCAGGCGATCTGGGGGCAGATGAAGCGTTCGGCGGAGGCAGCCTCGGCCGGTGACGGCGGCGCACGCTACGTCGCCGAAGCACTCGGCGCCTACTGCGCAGCCCATCCCGACACGATCACCGTGCACGCCGTCGGGCACAGCGCCGGGTCGATCTTTCACTCCTTCTTTCTGCCGACCGCGCTCAGGGCCGGAGTGGCGGCCATCGAAACGTTCAGCCTGCTCGCGCCGGCCGTGCGCACCGACGTCTTCGAGAAGCAGATCGTGCCCTTGGTCGGCCACGGCGTGAAATCCCTCGCCATGTTCACCATGACCGAGAAACTCGAACGCGACGACACCTGCCTCGGTGCCTACGGAAAATCCCTGCTCTACCTCGTGCGGGCCTCGTTCGAGCCCGAGGAATTCTCGCCCATTCTCGGCCTCGAGGAATGCCTGCGTGCCGACCCCGTGCTGGCTCAGCTGTTCGGGCTCTCCGGCGCGAGTGGGTCACCCGGGGTCGGCGGCGCGGCAGACATCATCTGGTCGAAAACCACGAGCGGCCCGCTCACCAGCCGCAGCACCTCGACCAGTCACGGCGGTTTCGACAACGATATTTCCACCATGGACAGCGTGGCTCGGCGGGTCACCGGCAGTTCGCGCATCCAGTCATTTCCGGCGACCCGGAACCGTGGCGACGAACTCTGGCCTGCTCCCGCACCGTCGTCGCCACGGCCGGTCGGCACTCACCACGCGCTCTGCGTGGGTATCAACGCTTATCCGGGCGGCGATGCCCTCTACGGCTGCGTAGCGGATGCCGAGGCGTGGGCTGTGCAATTCAGCATCGCCGGGTTCGCGGTGCGTACCCTGCTCGACGCGGAGGCGACCCGGCAGAACATTCTGCTCGGGCTGCTCGACCTGGTCGCCAGCAGTGTCGCCGGCGATGTGCTGGTCTTTCAGTACGCCGGCCATGGCACCTACGTCGACGACCTCGATGGCGACGAATCCGAGGCTGGCAACGAGGAGACGAAGTACGACGAAGCGCTCTGCCCGATCGACTTTCGCGACGGCAACCTGATCATCGACGACGACCTGGGCGAGATCTTCGACCAGCTGCCCGATGGCGTCAGCCTCACGGCGTTCTTCGACTCCTGCCACTCGGGTGATGGTCAGCGCCGGTTGCAGCTGCAGCCGGCCGATGTGGCGGACCTGAGTGCGGCATCCGTTCCCCACGGGCGGCGGGCGCGGTTCATCATTCCCGATGAGCAGACGAGCAGGAACTACCGTTTGAAGCGAGGCACGCCCGCCCGGGCCGGCAAGCGCGCGTTGGCTCGGGAGGTGTTGTTCAGCGCGTGCAAGCCCACCGAGGTCGCCTATGAGACCGGCGGGCACGGTGACTTCACCGTTGCGGCCAGCCTGCTCGTGGTTCCGAGCGCGAATCGCCTGACCAACGCGGAATTTCTGGTCAAGGTGCGGGAGGCATTCTCCAGCCAGCCGCGGCAGAACCCCGACTTCAACGGTCCGCGGGCGGCGAAGTCGCGACTGTTTTTGGGGGCGCTGGCTGGTGCTGGTGCTGGTGCTGTCGCGGGTGCGGGTGGCGGTGTTGGCTCGGCTGGCGGCGGCGCCACCGGGTCGGGCTCGGTTTCAGGCCTTGGGGCCGGCGCGGCAGCGATTCCGGGCGCTATCTCAGCCCTGCTCGACGCGGCTGCTGGCGTAGCGCCTGCGGGCGGCGCGGACGGGGTCGACCCGCTCGCGGCATCTGCTGGCGAGGCAGGTGGGGTGGATGGCGCTGGCGTTCGTGAAACGGATGCCGCGGCTCGCGCCCTAGCGGCCGCCGCGTTCCTGCGCGCCGCTGCGGACTTCATCGACGGGTAGCCCGCCGCTATTGGCGACTGTCGCAGGAGTTGCGCCACTGCGCGGGAGGGAAATGAGCCAGGGCGGATGCCGTGAAACGACGGTTGGCAGGCCGAAATGGCCACACCGGCTGGCACTGCGTCTCGACGACTTTCGCATCCGGCGCTGTGGCCTGCGACACTGGAGGAACAGATCGGCGCCGAGGTCGCTCGACCGGATCGCCGAAACGACGTACGCGGCTTGCGCCTCGGAAGGACTCCATGCTCGATTTTCTGTTCAGCCCGATCCCCGGGATCATTTTCACGATCGTTGTGGTTCTGCTCATTGGCCTGATCTACGCCAAGACGATATATAAGAATGCAGGGCCGGATGAGGCCCTCATCATTACCGGCAAGAAGAGCCGTAAGACCATCGTCGATGGTGCCACGCTCGAGGAATCGGGCCAGCGCGTCGTGCACGGACAGGGCGTGTTTATCACCCCCTTCTTTCAGAAGGCGTTCAAGATCAGCCTGCGCAGCCGGGCGATTGAGATCACTGCCGTGGCGCAGGACCGCAACGGCATCACGCTCTCGGTCGAGGCCGTCGCCATCGTCAAGGTCGGCGACGACCCAGCCGCGATTCGCGCTGCCGCGCAGCGCTTTCTCGGGCAGGACAAGAACATCGATGGCTTCGCTCAGGAGGTACTGAGCGGTTCGCTGCGGTCCTCGATCGGAGCGACCGACGTCATGACCGTCATCCAGAAGCGCGATGAACTCGGCAGCTCGGTGCTCGCGACGGCTCGTGAATCGCTCGCCAACCAGGGCCTCGACGTCGACTCCTTTGAGATCAAGGGCATCACCGACGAGAACGACTACATCCGCGACATCGGTCGTGCCGAGCAGGCCAAGGTGCGCCGCCAAGCCGAGGTGGCCGAGCACGTGGCCAATCGCGAGTCACAGGAAGCCCTGATCACCGCCGAGCAGGCCATCGCTGAGGCGCAGAACACGCTCGCCCTGCGCAAGGCCGCTCTGCAGCTCGACACCGACAAAGCCGCCGCCGAGGCTGCCGCCTCCAAGCCACTCGCCGAGGCGAAGGCGCAGCAGGCGATCGTACAGGAGCAGGAACTCACCGCCCAGCGACGCGCCAGCCTGCGTAAGGCCGAACTCGAGTCCGAGGTTAACGCAATCGCCGACGCCGACGCGTACCGCATCCGCGTGACCGCGATCGCGGCCGCCGAAGCCTCCGTGGCCAAGGCCACCGCCGATCGCGACAGCCGTGTCGCCAACGCCGACGCCACCCGCGCGGAGGGCCAGGCCGAGGCCGACGCCATCCTTGCCCGCGGTACCGCAGAGGCAACGGCCACCCGACTCTCGGCCGAGGCCGTCGCCCAGCAGTCCGAGGCGCTCATCCAGCTGCGCCTGGTCGAAATGCTTCCGCAGATCGCACACGAGCTCGCCGCCCCGATGGGCAACATCGACCAGCTCACGGTCATTTCAACGGATGGTGCCAGCCAGCTCTCGAAGAACGTTGCGTCGGGCTTCAGCGAGGTCGACGCCGTGCTCGGCTCCACCATGGGAATCGGTATCAAGGATCTCCTCGGTGGGCTGCTCGGCGGAACGGCCGGAGCCGCCCTGCGGGACGCCGCGCCCGCGCACAGTGGCGCATCCGCTTCCCCTGCTGCTCCGGCTGGTGCGTCGTCGCGTTCGACCGGGGCCGGCCCTGCGTCGCCCTCGGTGGCTACCGCGCCTTCAGCGGCAGCGCCTTCAGCAGCGGCGTCACCATCGGTTGGTGCCTCGGCGGCGACCGCTGCCGCAGCTGCACGGTCGGCAGCGGAAGCATCCGTTTCTGATTCGATCAACGGCGTCGACTTTGACGCAGTTGCCGACGAAGCCGCGACAGCAATCGCCCGCGCGGCGGCAGCCCGGCTGCCGAAAAAGGCCGGGGACCGCCTGCTGCCTTAGCAATGTAGCCCCGCGGCCCGGTTTCCACTCCGGGCCGTGGGGTAGTGCGGCCCGGTCAGCAGCCGGGGCCGTGGGGGTTGGCGTTGCAGTCTTCGGCGACGAGCACGGTGGATTCCTTCGCCGCAACGACGGTGAACGGAGCGGATGGCACGGACACGGTTCCTTCGACGGGGCGTTAGCCTTGGTCGCCGAAGCTGTAGTCGGCTCGGTAGTCGACGGTGAGGGTGACGGTGTAGGTGCCCTTGGCTGTGTATTTGTGGCTGGTGGGGGCGGTGGAGAATTCGGTGAGGCCGAGGTCTGCCCAGCTGGCTCCGCCGGTGGGGCTCGACATGGTGCTGCCGTCGCCGTAGTTCCAGTGGTAGCCGACGGGCGTGAACAGCACCTGAGCGGGCTGGCCGAGCTAGAGTCCGTCGCCGAGCGGGCGACGGCGCGACGCATTTCGCATGGGGTCACAGGTGACCGAATTGCTACAATCCCGTTGAAGTTCTCCACAGGCTGGTGGTGGGGCTCAAATTGCGCTAAAAACTATCGCAGAGTCCCCACCAGGAGCGCCTCGATCATGCGCGACTGCACGTCGTTCGTGAAGTAGTCCGGGTCGAGAATGCGCTCGAGCGCCAGGATGTTGGTGGCCGACATAACGAGGGGTGCGAGCACGTCCACCCGGTGGTCAGCCGGGTCGATGCCGAATTGGTCGGCGCGTTCCAGAATCACCGCGCCGAGGGCGAGGCGCACGCTCTGCCGACTCTGGCGATAGAGATCGGCGGCCTGAGGGTTGCGGGCCGCATGAACGGCCAGTTCCATGAGCAGCAGGTGCCAGGGGCCGTCTTCGACCAGGGTCTCGGCCAGACGGCGGGCGATGCGGGCGAGCGCCGCGTCGTCGAGCCGTCTTTCATCGCCGAGAATGGTCGCGAGCCGCCCGCTGAGCAGGGTAGCCAGGCGCTCATTCAGGATCGATCCGAATAGGGCTTGCTTGGAGCCGAAATTGGAGTAGACGGCGCCCTTGGTGTACCCGGCCCGCGTCGCCACGTCGACGAGCTTGGTTCCGAGGTAGCCGGATTCGAAGAATTGCTCGGTCGCCGCCCGCAGAATATCCGCCCGCACGTCGGTGCGTAGCGGTCGCCTGCGAGCCGGTGGCAGGACGTCGCGCGCCAAGGCTGGTGCGAGATGGGGCGACGCCTCGGGTGCAAGCGCGGAGTCGGCCGCGTGAACGGGTGAGGTGCCAGGAGCTGGAGCCGTTCCTGATGCCATCTCGGGTGTCGTGCCTGGCCTCTCGTCCATGAGTGCCTTTCGGATTGCTGTTGACAAGTGAATACTTTGGGTATTGGATACTCTCGGTATTGAAAATACTACGGCGGCATCGCGCCCCGCACAACCCAACGTTGGATGGAACTCTGCATGACCCTCGACTCCGCTTCGGCCCCCGCTATCGACTCGCCTGAAATCGACCTAGCCATCCAGGCGAGCAATTTCACGATTCGCAATGGGCGTCAGACCGTGATCGGCGCCACGAACCTCGCTATTCCGGTCGGAGCACTCTTCGTCGTGTCGGGCCGGTTCGCCTCGGGCAAGACAGCCCTGCTGCTCGCTCTGGCCGGCCGCCTGCGTGGGTTCGCCGGAACGGCGACCGTGTTCGGGCATCCGCTGCGCCAGAGCGGCGGGCAGGTGCGGCACCTGTCGGCCCTCGCCGAGACGCCCATCGTAAACCGCCTCGACGACGATCTCACGGTGGAGCGCCAGATAGCGGCCGCCCTCGTGCTGCGCCAACCGTGGTGGAAACCGCTGGTCAGCGCGAAAACGGTGGCACTCTGCTTGGTTCGGGTGAACGCGTTGCTGCGCCAGGTCGACGCGCGGGCCGGCGAAATCCTCGAGCAAAGTCACGCCGGCCTACCGCGACTGACCGGCACCGATCGCATCGTCGACCTGCAACCACTTGATCGCGCTGTGCTCGGCGTGGTCGTGGCTCTGATCGGCCGGCCACGCCTGCTTATCGTCGATGACGTCGACACCCTGCGCGACACGGATGACCGCACCCGCGCCTGGGCCGCACTGCTCGTTCTGCGCATGGCGGGCTGGCACGACCTCACGATCGCGGCGAGCGGGCAGGATCCCAAGGAGCTCGTCGAGATCCTCGAACGCATCGACGCCGACGTCCACCCAGCGCCGGCGCGCCCGGTGTACCTGCTCGATCTGGAGTACGGCCGCACCCTCACCGACCGCACTCGCACCGCCGAAATCCTGACCGCGCCCACCCGGAAGGCCTGAACCATGGCCAAGACATTCTCATTGCCCAGCATCGAGCTGTCCCGTTTTCGGTCATCTCGCCTGGCCATCCTGGCCCTGCTCATGATCGCTGCCGTTCCCGCCATCTACGGCGGCGTCTACCTCTCGGCCAACTGGAATACGAGCGGCAACATCGGCAAACTGCACGCCGTCATCGTCGACAACGACGTGGCCGCGAACGTCACCGGCACCGACGGCACCGAGCAGACCATCGACGCCGGCGCCGCCCTGGTCGACTCCCTCGTGGGCAGCGACAGTGCCGGCTTCACCTGGAGCAGTGCCACCAGCGAAGCGGATGCCCGCAGCTCGCTCGCCGATAACGAGAATTTCGCCGTGCTCGTCGTTCCCGCCGACTTCTCGAGCACCCTGGCCTCGACCGCTGTGAACCCCGGCGCTGTGAACTCAGTCGCCACGACGACCGGCACCGCAGCATCCGTTTTCGCCCCCGAGCAGGCCCGCCTGCGCGTGTACACCGACGACGCATCGAACTTCATCGTGGGCCAGGTCACGAAATCGGTCACCGCAGCCATTCGCACCGAGCTGTCGACCTCAATCTCGGCGACCTATCTCGACAACGTCTACCTCGGCTTTACGAGTGTGCACGACGACCTCGCGCTGGCGGCTGACGGTGCCCTGACTCTCAGCGACGGCGCCACGAGCGCGAGTGACGGGTCGGCGCAACTCGTGATCGGTCTCGGCACGCTCTCCGCCGGCGCTGCCACGCTCGCGAGTGGGGTCTCCCAAGTGGATGCGGGCAGCCACACCCTCGCCACCGGCGCCGGTACCCTGGCCGCGGGTGCCTCGAGCATTGCGGGCGGCGCGGCGCAGGTCGCCAGCGGTTCGGCAGCCCTAGCGACGGGCGCAGCGACCCTCGACGCGAGCGTGAGCACGCTGCCCAGCGCGACCGCCCAGCTGGCCGCCGGTACCCAGACCGTTTCCACCACCCTCGGCACGGTCGCCGCGTTCACCGCGGCGCACCCCGACTGGACCCTGACCCAACTGAACGCCGCCCTCGCCACCGGCGGCGGATCGATCGCTACCCTCGCGGCGGGCGCCGCGACAGTCGCGACCGGCGCCTACACACTGAACCAGAGCGCGACACCGCTGGTCACCGGCATCGGCACATTGGCCGACAGCGCCGCAACTCTCGCAACGGGAGCGTCTGACGTCTCGGCCGGAGCCCGATCCGTTTCCACCGGCGCGGCGTCGCTCTCCGCCGGCGCAGCCTCGCTCGCCACCGGTGCCGACAGCGCTGCGGCCGGCGCCAGCACGCTTGCCTTCGGCGCGACGACGGCCAGCACCGGGGCGAGCACCCTCGCCGACGGCCTCGACCAGCTCGCGACCGGTGCCGACACCCTGAGTACCTCGCTGCAGTCGGGCGTTACCCAGGTGCCGAGCTACACCAGCGCGCAGGCCAGCGAATTGGCTGCCGTCACCTCTGAACCGGTCGCTGCCGAGCACGTGCGGGAGAACGCCGTGGGGTTCTACGGCGAGGGAATCGCGGCGTACTTCATTCCGCTCGCGCTCTGGGTCGGCGGAATCGGCATGTACTTTCTGTTCCGTCCGCTGTCGCCGCAGGCCGTCGCATCCACTGCCCGGCCGGTGCGGGTGGCGCTGACCGGCCTCGCGCCCGGGCTGCTGTTCGGGCTTCTGCAGGCCGGGCTGCTGCTCGCAGTGCTGCACTTTCTGGTGGGGCTGGAGGCAGCCAATTTCGCGGCCCTCGCCGCCTTCACGGTGATCGTCGCGCTCGTGTTCACGGCTATTCACCACAGCCTGATCGCCCTGCTCGGCGGTCGCGGACGACTGGTGGCCCTGTTACTGCTGATCCTGCAGTTGGCCTCGGCCGGAGGCACCTACCCGGTACAGACGTCGCCCGGCTTCTTCCAGTGGATCAGCCCGGCCTTGCCGATGACCTACGCGGTCGACGGGGTGCGGCGACTCATCGCGGAGGGCTTCACGAGCGCGATTCTGGTTGACCTTCTCGCCCTGATCGCTTTCGGAATCGGAGCGTTCGCCGTTTCGGTCTTCGCGAGCCGTTCGAAGAAGATCTGGTCGATCGCCAAGCTTCACCCGTCGCTGAAGATCTAGTCGTGCGCTGTCAGCGCTTGCGTGAGTAGCGCGGCCAGCGCCGGCTGCCCGCCGTTCCTCATGGCGGCCCGCTGGCGTTCGGCTCCAGTGCCGAGCCGCCGCGTCCGGGCGAGGAGCCCCACAATTCGATCACGATTGCCGCCCTCGTCGATGGCATCGCCGGCGTAGCGTAGCAGCGCCTCAATGACAGCGGATGCTCCCTCCAGAGTTCCCGACACGGGGTTCAGCAGGGTCGACTCCATGCCCTCGCGAGCGGCATGCCACAGGCCAGCATCGAGCAGTTCCGGCGCGATATCGATGGGGGCGACATCCGTTTCGCCGTCGCGCAGCGCGGTCGTTATGACCGCACGGGTCAGGGCGGCGAGCAGCAGGGTGGACGGCGCATCGAGCTGGGCGTCGCAGACCCGAATCTCCACGGTCGGATGGTCCTCGGCCAGGCGGGCATTCCACCAGATCGTGCGCAGGTCGTAGGTGCCGCCCACGCCGACCAGACGGCGAATGCGTCGATCGTAATCGGCGGCATCCGTGAAGACCGGCGGGCAGCCGATCGTGGACCAACGGCGCATGTGCACGCTCCGCCAGCTCGAGAAGCCGGTATCGGCACCGTGCCAGAACGGCGAATTCACCGCCAGCGCGAGCAGCGTCGGCAGCCAGACGCGCACCCGATTGAGCGCCTGGACGCCGGCGTCGCGGCTCGGAATGCCGACGTGCACGTGCAGCCCGTTGATGAGGTGGTCGGGAACCAAGCCGCGAAACTCGGTCTCGACGGTGTGATACCGCTCCACATCGGTCACCTCGGGCCAGCCCTCGGTCTGGAACGGCGCGCCGACACCGGCGGCGAGTACCCCCCGACTGACGGCCGCGCGGGCCAGACGGGACCGAAAGGCGAGCAGATCAGCGGATGCCTGTTCAAAGCGATCAAACACCGGCGTCGACCGCTCGATCTGCGAGGCGAGAAACTCGTGGCTGACGAACCGCGACACCGGGGAGCGGCCGAGGAGTTCGGCGTGCACCTCGTCGCCGACGTTCGCCGGTTGCAAGGTCGATGGCTTCAGAAAGATGAATTCCTCTTCGATGCCGAACGTTCGCATTCATCACCTCCAGCACTTTCACCGGATACTACTCACAAACCGGTACCAAGCCGATACATTCTCATGACGGCCAGCCCAACACGCGAGCGCCCGCATCTGACTAACATGACATTTAATTACGAACCGATGTGCAGGCGTGGGCTCTCGCACTGGATGGACTCAGCTGGGGGTCAATGTGGTGCAGGTAACAGAGGTTCCGACCGGCGCGGCGCAATCGTGGCGGCGCACGTTTCACGGTGTTCTCGGCGGGCTGCTCGGATTCGTCGCCATGAGCGCCGCTGCCGGGGTTCTGGTTACCGTCTCGGTGACTCCGGTCGTGGCACTGTCGGGCATCGCAGCCACCAACACGATCTCCGTGTTCGAGAACCTGCCGGGCTACGTCAACATCGAACCGCTCTCGCAGAAGAGCGACATCTTCGCCACCCGCAGTGACGGAACCGCCGAACTACTCGCCTCGTTCTACGACCAGAATCGCATCGAAGTGGGGTGGGATGCGATCAGCCAGTTCGTGAAGGATGCCGCGGTGTCGGGAGAAGACCCGCGGTTCTACGAGCACGGCGGGGTCGATCTGCAGGGGACCCTGCGCGCCACGGCCACGACGGTGGCCGGCGGGAACACCCAGGGCGGGTCATCCATCACGCAGCAGTACGTGAAGAATGTGCTCGTGCAGAAGTGCGAGGTGCTCACCGACAAGCGGGCGCACGACGCGTGCTACACGGCGGCGACCGAGACCACGCCCGACCGCAAACTCAAGGAGATGCGGCTCGCCATCGGAGTGGAAAAAAAGTACGGCAAGCACGACATCCTGCAGCAGTACTTTAATATCACCGGCTTCGGCGGCACCGTCTACGGTATCGAGGCGGCCGCCAACTACTACTTCAACACGACCGCGGCCAACCTCACCCTGCCGCAGGCGGCGAGTCTCGTTGCCATCGTCAACAACCCGGTCAAGTTTCAGCTCGACAAGCCCGCGAGCGAGACTAACGGGGCCGCCAACGGCTACGCCGCCAACAAACAACGTCGTGACTACATTTTGCGCGAGATGCTGCGCTACAAAAAGATCTCTCAGGCCGACTATGACGCCGCCATGGCGGCGCCGGTCGAACCGGTGATCACCGAGCCGAGCACGGGCTGCCAGACAGCGGCGGCGAACGCGTTCTTCTGCGACTACGTGACCAAGATTTTGCAGACCGATCCCACCTTCGGCGCCGATGCGGCCACCCGCATGCTCAATTTTCGACGCGGCGGCTATGACGTGTACACGACCCTCGACCTCGACGTGCAGGGTGCGGCCGTGACCACCATGAATCAGCAGGTCCCCAAGGTTTACGCCGGCGGGGACGTGGGCGCGGTGATCACGAGCGTGCAGGTCGGCACCGGCCGGGTGCTCGCCATGACTCAGAACAAGGACTACAGCCAGGACCCCACGGTGCAGGCGACCGGCGCCAACTACACCGGAATCAACTACGCCACCGACTACGCCGAGGGCGGCTCAAGTGGATTCCAACCCGGATCGACCTACAAGGTTTTCACCCTGGCGGATTGGCTCACGGAAGGCCACTCGCTCAACGAACGTGTCGATTCCCGGCGCAAATCCAACTGGGGAACCTTTCAGGACAGCTGCCTCGGACCCCAGAACTACGACAAGGAGAAACCACCCTTCAACCCGCGCAATGACGCCAACGAATCCGGCGCCAACTACAGTGCGCTGCAAGCCACCGTCGGCTCAATCAACACCGGCTTCATCGGCATGGCGAAGCGGCTCGACCTCTGCGGTATCCGCAAAACTGCGGAGGCGTTCGGGGTACACCGGGCCGACGGCAACCCGCTGTCGCAGTCCGCAGCAACCGTGATCGGAACCAATGAGGTTGCGCCGCTGACCATGGCCGTCGCCTTCGCCGGTATCGCCAATAAGGGCGTCACCTGTTCGCCGATCGCCATCGACCGTATCGTCGACCGCGGCGGCGCGGAGATCGCAGTGCCGCCGTCGGTCTGCACGCAATCGGTGGATTCGACGGTCGCCGCCGGCATGGCCTACGCCATGCACCGGGTGATGACGAGCGGCACCGGGCAGCAATCGAATGCCAACACCAAGCCGTATGTACCGATGATCGGCAAGACCGGAACGACGGATGGCGCCAAGGATACCTGGATGAGCGGCGCAAGCACCAAGGTGGCCACGGTAGTCGCCGTGGTGAGTGTGACGGGAGCACTCAGCCAGCGGCGGCAGTTCTTTGGGCGTGACCAGATCGCGACGGCACGGCACCGCATGTGGCCGGTCGTGATGTCGGTCGTCAACGCCAAGTACGGCGGTGATGCCTTCGACGAACTCGCCCCGAAGTACATTCCGCCGCCCGTGGTCGTGGCCCCGCCGGTCGTGGCGCCGGTCGCTCCGCCGGCCGCACCCGCCCCGCCGGACGCGCCGCCGCCGCCGGGCCAGTAGCCCCGGGCCAGTAGCCCCGGGCCAGTAGCCCCGGGCCAGTAGCGCCCGGCCAGCGGGGCCGGTCGCTCGTTGGCTAGGCACTCTGCGCCGCAGTGAGCTGGTGCAGGGTGCCACCGCCCGACGACTGCTGCGCCGGTGTGCGCAGCGCCGGATGCGCCGCAAGTTCGGCCGCGTAGGCGGCAGCGCTGGCCGCTTCCTCCGCGGCAGCACGTTCGACGGCGTGCCGCTCCTTCACCTGGCGGGCTACATCGAACAGGTTCCACAGGTTCTCCCCGGTCACAGAGACGCCGCGCGCTCCGGACCGCCGGGTGCGACCGCGCACGAGCATGTAATTGGTCTGGAACACCTGCCCGCCGACCCTTTCTTGCGCGTCGTGAAAAAACACGACGTTCGCGACCGGGCCGGTGCCATCGTCGAGGCTGATGAACACCACGCGGCGACCGCCGCGCATCGGCGGCGTGTTCGTGGCTCGCCGCACCCCGGCGAGCAGCACCTCGGTGCCGCCGGGCAGGTTGCCGAGCTCGCTCGCCGGCGTCACCCCCAGCTCCTTGAACAGGGCGTGAAAGCGCTTCATCTGGTGTGACCCGATGGCCAGGTTCAGATCGAGCAGTTCCAGGTCGGTCTGGGTTCGACCGCGCAGCTCGAGCGAGGTGATGGTACCCGCACGGTCGCCGGAGTAGCGCGGCACCGGCAACTCCACCTCGAAGGCGAGCTGATCGGCACGGATGACCACGGCCGTGCCACGCAGCGACTGGATATGCGCGAGCAGTTCGTGCCGCCGGGTGCGGTCGTAACCGATGAACGTGTCGAGGGCGCCGACCCGGGCCAGCGCCTCGAACGTGCGCCGCCGCGGGTGCACACGGTCACGAAAGTCCTGCAGCGAGCCGAACGGCTGATGCTGCGCAATGCGCGCCCGCTCGCCTTCCGTGCTGCCGACCAGTTCCGGCAGCGCCAAACGGATGCCCTGACTCCCGTCGGCGAGATCTTCCACGCGGTAGTCCAGCGCGCTCGATTGCACGTCGAGGGGGAGCACCGGCACCCCGAGCACCCGGGCTTCGGCCACGATGAGGTCTTTCGGCCACATGCCGGGGTCGTGGGTGAGCAGCCCGGCCAGAAAGGCGGCCGGATGGTGGGTTTTCAGCCAGGCCGACTGGTAGGTGGGCAAGGCGAAGGCGGCGCCGTGCGCCTTGGCGAAGCCGAAACTGCCGAACCCTGCGAGCACCGTCCAGATCTGGTCGATGACTTTCTCGCTGAAGCCGCGGGCGAGCGCTTTCTCGCGCAGATACTCCTCGATCTGGGGGAGTTGCTCCGGTTTCCCCAGGTGGCGGCGAAAGACATCCGCTTTGCCGAGGCCGCAGCCGGTGAGTTCGTCGAACAGCCGCATGACCTGTTCGTGAAAGATCACGACGCCCTTCGTTTCGCGCAGAATAGGCTCGAAGCGGGGGTGGATGTAGTCGGGCGCGACCTCGCCGTGCCTGGCCTGCAAATATTTGAGCGGCATGTTGTTCTTCATCGGGCCGGGCCGAAACAGCGAGATCTCCACGGTGAGGTCGTTGAAGACCTCGGGTTGCAGCTTGCCGACGAGCTCCATCTGGCCGGGGGATTCGATTTGAAAGATGCCGAGGGTGCGGGTGGAACGAATCAGCTCGAACGTTTTCGCATCGTCGAGCGGTACCCGGTCGAGGTCGATTCTCTCGCCGGTGAGCCGGTGGTGCTCTTCAACAGCGTGCGCCATGGCCGACTGCATGCGCACGCCGAGAATGTCGAGTTTGATCAGGCCCATCGGGTCCATGTCGTGCTTGTCGTACTGCGACATGGGCAGGCCCATGCCGCTCGCCTGCACCGGGGTGCGGTCGAGCAGGCTCGCGTCGGAGAGGATCACGCCGCAGGGGTGCACCGAGATATGCCGGGGGAGCCGGTCGAGTTTCGCGGTGAGGTCGACCAGCAGATCGAGTTGCTGCGACTCGCGCACCTCGGTGGCAAGGGCCTCGAGTTCGGGCTTTTCCTCGAGGGCGCGGCGAAAGTCACGGGCGTTGAACCGCCACATCTGTTTGGCGATCACGTTGATCTGGGCGTCGGGCAGGCCGAGCGCGAGGCCGGCGTCACGCACGGCGCCGCGGCCCCGGTAGGCGTTGGTCATCGACATGAGCGAGACCCGGTCGCTGCCGAAAGCGCGAAAGACCTCGCGGTAGATATCGTGCCGCCTCGCTGACTCGACGTCGATGTCGATATCGGGCAGGGTCTGGCGCTCGGGGGAGAGAAAACGCTCCCAGAGCAGGCCGTTCGCGATCGGCTCGACCGAGGAGGTGTGCAGCGCATAGTTGAGAACCGACCCGACCCCCGAACCGCGGGCCTGAATGCGGATGCCCATTCCGCGAATAATGTCGGCCACCCGCGACACGGTGAGAAAGTAGCTGGCAAAGCCTAAGTGTTCGACCGTCTTCATCTCATGGGCGAGCTGATGGTGGGCCGCTTCGACCGCGCGTGAGCCGCTCGCGGAGTACAGCTCGGCGATGCCACTTCGGGCGCGGCGCCACAATTCGATGACCGGGTCACCGGTGACGCCGATGATGCGCGCCTCCGGCATGCGCGGGTGACCGAGGCCGATATCGCTCACGGGGTCGAGGCTGCAGCGGTCGGCGAGCTGCTCGGTGTCGCCCAGCAGTCGTTCGAGTGCCCCGTTGTCGTGCAGGCCGGCGTCGACGACCATGCGCGCCACCTGGCGCATCGCGCCGGCCGGTTTGAGCCAGGCCTGGCCGTTGGTTTGCGGGGTCTCGAGCTCGGCGAGCGGCAGCAGAAAGCGGGCGGCATCGGCGAGGTCGGCGGTGACCGCTTCGTCGGGGGTGCCGTAGCGCACGGCATTGCTGAGCACGGCGGGCAGTCCGGCGTTCTCGGCCAGGGCAAGCAGGCGGGTGGCCGGGGTCACGCTGCCGATGGTGCCGCTCTCGGCGAGGTGGCAGACGATCTCGAGCACGACGGCACCTTCGGGCAGGGCGCGCTGCCAGTGGGCGAGCCGCGCCGCGGCATCCGTGTTGTCGCGTCGACCGATCGCGAGGCCGACGTCGGAATCGGGGCCGAGCAGCACGGTGAGGGAGGCCAAGCCGGCCAAATCGGCCAGGCGGGCGCGCGAAATGCTCGGGCCGGCAGCTGCGCCATGTGCGGTGCTGTGCTGGGCTGTGCTGTTCTGGGGTGCGCCGTGGCTGGCGGCGCCGTGTTGAAGCGCGTCTCGATCGGTGCTGTGGGCGGCACTGACCGCGCGGCAGAGTGCGGCGTAGCCTCTACCCGCCGTCTGGCCGTGGGCGAGCACGACCACTCGGCCGAGCGGGCGATACTGGTCGTCGTGCACGGCGAGTTCGGCGCCGAGCCCGGGGCGGATGCCGACGTCCACGCAGGCGCGCACGTGTTTGACGGCGCCGTAGAGTCCGTCACGGTCCGTGACAGCCAGAAAATTCGCGCCCTGCTCGGCCGCCTGCCCGGCCAGGGCTTCGGGAAGCGTCACCCCGTAGTGGGTCGAGTAGGCGCTCGCAACGTGCAGGTGTGCGAAGGCTCCTGCTGCAGTACTCATCCCCAGTCCAATGCTAAAGTCCAGGACCCATCGGTGCCGCGGCGCAGGTCGTAACGGTGCTGCTCTTCGCTGCCACGGCAGGCATCGAGCCGCCACAGTTCGGTGTCGATGCGGGTGGGGGTTCCCTCGTTTTCCCACCACCGGGTGCGTTTGAATACGGCCTGCGGCTGACCGATGACGGTGTGTTCGAACCGATTCCAGATGAACGCGCGTGGGTCGCCATCGGGGGACAGCTCAACGTCGACCGGTGCGTCAATAATGTGGGGCAAGGTGGGCTCCCTAGGCTCGTGACGGGTGGCTCGGGGTGGGCGATAATGGTAAAAACCTGATGAGCGAGGGTTAAAAAACTCCCACAATGAGTTCGAGCAAAATGTCGTCGAAATCACCTGCTATCGAATATGTCTTCTAGGTAAAAGTGTATGTCACTCCACCGACATGCGCCATGGGCGGATGCTCGTGAAACAGCCGGAGCCTGCGATCTACATGGTTAAGTGACCGACGAAATACCGACCGGCAGTGCACCCGGCACCGCGAGGATCACCCGTGAGCTCGCCCAGCGCCTGGTCGAGCAGGTCGCGCCGAGCCTCCTGCACAACGTCAACATCATGGATGCGGGCGGGGTGATCATCGGGTCACTGGATACTGCCCGCATCGGCACCCTGCATGACGGCGCCCGGGATGCCGCTGTTCGCGGGGAAGCGGTGCACATCGCTCCCGGCGACGAGCATCAGGGACCCCGGCCCGGAGTGAATATTCCGTTGATCGTCGACGGACAGGTCGTGGCCGTCGTCGGGGTCACCGGGATCCCCGCCGAGGTGCTGCCGGTCGCGCAGGTGCTCGTGCTGACCGTTCAGATGCTGCTCAGCCAGGAGCGGCAGCGCGATAACGCGTCGTGGCGAGAATCCGCGACTCGACCGCATCGAGCTCCTGACCGGCCTCAACCTCCGGCAGTTCAATGCCGCCGTGCGGATGCGCGTCGTACTGGCAGCCGTCGCCGCCCGCTATGTGCACGATGCACAGTGAATAGCCCACGAATTGCAGAGAAATGTGGTGTCATTCCACCTGAATATCTGTCTGGTTGTGTTCTAGCCTGAACCAATGCACGATCGCCCGGCGCTGAAGCCGCTCACCATAGTCATCGCGCCGGACTCGTTCAAGGGAAGCCTCAGCGCGGCCGAAGCGGCCGCTGCCATGGCCGAGGGTGCCCGCGACGCCGGCCTTGCACTCGGTCGGCCCGACCTTCACCTCACGCTCTGCCCGATGGCCGACGGCGGCGAGGGAACGCTCGATGCCATTGCCGCAGTCTGGGGCGTCCTGCCCCGCACCATGCTCACCGTCGACGCGCTCGGGCGCAGCCGACGGGCTCGATATGCCACCTCCGCCGACGGCCGCACCGGGCTCATCGAAGCGGCCGAATCCAACGGCCTGCCCCTGACAGCGGATGCCCCGCCCCAGCCCCAGCGCGCCGACACCTTCGGGGTTGGCCTGCTCGCACGGGAACTACTCGATCAGCGGGTCGACGAGATTCTGCTCTGCGTCGGTGGCTCCGCCAGCACCGACGGCGGAACCGGCCTGCTCGCCGGGCTCGGCGCGCGTTTTCTCGACGCCGCCGGCAAACCGGTCGCGCCCGGCGGCGCCGGCTTGGCCGAGATTGCGGCTATCGATCTGACCGGCCTGCACCCGCGCGCCCGCGAGGTCAGTTGGCGCGTCGCGGTCGATGTGAACAACCCGCTCTGCGGCCCGAACGGCGCGTCCGCCGTGTTCGGCCCGCAAAAGGGCGCACAGCCCAACGATGTCGTTGAGCTCGACGCTGGCTTAGCCCATCTCGCCGCCATCGTGCTCGCTGAAACCGGCGAGAACATGCAGGGCCGGCCCGGCGCAGGAGCGGCTGGCGGCATGCCGGCCACCCTCGTGCCGTTGCTCCACGCCGAGCTGGTACCCGGTTCCACTCTGGTAGCGGATGCCGTGGGCCTGTCCGACAAGATGGCCAGCGCCGACCTCGTACTCACCGGTGAAGGCAGCTTCGACTCTCAATCGCTCGGCGGCAAGGTCGCCGTGGCCGTGGCACGTCTGGCGCCGACCGGATGCCCGGTCGTCGTCATCGCCGGGCGGGTGGCGCTCTCGCCGGCCGACACCGCAGCATCCGGTATCACTGCCGCATTCTCGATCGCCGGTGGCCCGGTGGCCCTAGACGACCTGCAAGAACACGCGGCCGAACGCGTACGCGAGACCACAGCGCAGGTCGTTTCCCTCGTTCTCCAGACCCATTATTTCCACCCTGAAATAGAAGGGCCGTCTCAATGCTGAGCATCGCCATCCTGGTGGCTCTCGTCGCCGCCATCGTCTTCGCCACCGCGAAGCTGAAAATCAACCCATTCCTGGCGCTGCTCGCTGGGGCGCTGGTCGGTGGTTTCGCGTTGGGTCTGCCGGTCGACACGATCGCCCCGACCATGACCGGGGCCTTCGGGGCCACCCTCGGTAACATCGGTCTGATCATTCTGTTCGGCACCATCATTGGTGTGATCCTCGAGCGCACCGGCGCCGCCACCGCAATCCAGGGCGTCGCCGGTTTCGCCGCCGTCTGGGTGATCGGGCTCATCGTCCTGTAACACTGATCGGCACCGAGCGTTCATATTCGGTTCACCGTCCAGTCACCGGGCGGCGGGAGGGTGGTTCTGCCCCCAGTTCGGGGCTCACAAAACCATGAGGAGTGCCCGCATGTTGAATCGTGAAGCCAAGGATCTCCGTTTGAGCGTCACCGATCGTGACCGGCCGCTGATCCCTCTGCTGCCGATGGATGGCCATACGCTCGGTAAGCGCAGTGCGGTCACCTGTCACCTCAAGTGTGCAGATGCCTGCTTTCACCCGGTGCCCAATGAGAGTACGAACGACTATTTTCGCGACATCGTCGGAGCGGCACTGAGCCGTCGTTCCCTGCTCGCGGGCGTTGGCGTCGGCGCAGCGGCGATCGTGCTGGGGGTTGGCCAGACGACTCCCGCGCTGGCGGCACCGGGCGGTCCGGCCGGCGGCGGCCTCTCGTTCACGCCGATCGCGCCGGTTCCGGCGGCCGTCGATGCCTTCTCGGTACCGTCGGGGTATTCCTGGAACCCGATCATCCGCTGGGGCGACCCGTTGTTCGCCGCCACCGATCGGTTCGACCCAGCCCACCAGAGCGCCGCGTCGCAGGCGCTCCAGTTCGGCTACAACAACGACTACCTTGACATTCTCGAGGATCACAAGGGGCGAAACGGAATTCTCGTCACCAACCACGAGTACACCAACGAGGGCATCATGTTCGCGCCAGCCACAACTTCGGCCGAAGCGGATGATCAGCGTCGCGTCGCGATGATGGCCCACGGCATGTCCGTGGTCGCCCTCGAACGAAAGCGCGCCGGGCAACCCTGGACCTACCGCGTCGGCGACCGCCTCAACCGCCGCATCACCGCGAGCACCCCGTTCACCATCACCGGACCGGCCGCCGGCAGCGACTTGCTGAAGACCAGGGCAGACCCGACCGGCCGCACCGTGCTCGGCACCCTCGGCAACTGCGCCGGCGGCACCACCCCCTGGGGCACCGTGCTCTCCGGCGAGGAGAACTTCAACGGGTATTTCCGCACGCCGGGCACCAGCCCAGCGGATGCCCGGTACGGCCTGGCCGACCGCCCCACCGGCCGGCTCTGGGAACGGGTCGATGACCGCTTCGACGCCACCGTCGCCGGCAACGAGAACGAGCCCAACCGGTTCGGCTGGATCGTGGAGATCGACCCGGAGGCCCCGAACGAGCCCCCGGTCAAGCACACCGCGCTCGGCCGGTTCAAGCACGAGGGCGCCAACGTGATCGTGGGAAAGACCGGCCATGTCGCCGCGTACATGGGCGACGACGAACGCTTCGACTACCTCTACAAGTTCGTCTCCCACGACCGGTTCGACAAGAAGAAGAGTCCGAAGGCCCGCGTGCACAACAAGGCCCTGCTCACCCGAGGCTCGCTCTATGTGGCCCGGTTCACCGGCAACTCGCCGGCCGGGGAGATCACCGGCACCGGCCAGCTGCCCGCCGACGGCCAGTTCGACGGCACCGGCCAGTGGGTGGCTCTCGTCATCGACGGCATCTGCCAGGTGCCCGGCTTCAGTACCGACGACGCGCTCGTGAACACCCGTCTGGTAGCCGATGCCGTCGGCGCCACCAAAATGGACCGCTGCGAGGACGTCGAACCGAGTCCGGTGACCGGCAAGATCTACGTCGCTTGCACCAACAACACCGATCGTGGACTGCCGGGCAAGGAGGGCGCCACCGAACCCAATCCGCGCACGATGAACCGGGACGGCCACATCGTCGAGATCACCGAGACCGGCTCCGACGCCACCGCGGTGACCTTCGGCTGGAATCTGCTGCTCGTCTGCGGCGATCCGAAGACGAATTCGAGCACCTACTTCGCGGGCTTCCCGAGCGAGAAGGTCTCGCCCATCTCCTGCCCGGACAACGTGGCCTTCGACGCCGAGGGAAACCTGTGGATCTCCACCGACGGCGCCCCGAGCACGATCGGCTTCTGTGACGGCCTGTTCAAAGTTCCGCTCACCGGTCCCGAGCGCGGGCGGGTGCAACAGTTCCTCTCGGTGCCGCGGCAGGCCGAGACCTGCGGGCCGGTCATTCGCTCTGAACAGTCGATGGTCTACGTGGCGGTGCAGCATCCGGGGGAGAACGGCAGCTGGGCGGCCCAGGCCAGCCGGTTCCCGGATTACGTGCCCCTGGGCGCTGCTGCGCCGGCCGGCGCGTGGGCCGGACCACGGCCATCCATTGTGCAGGTGTGGAAGCCCTGACCCGCTCTCGCGAACTGGGAATTTGCTGATTGTATTTTCTGTGATCCGTGGTGGAGTGAAAGGGCTGCAGTCAAAAAATCAGCAGCAATCATCCACTGTGGGTCAGGTCCTCCGATCGTGCCCGCGAAGATCAATGAGGAAGGTAGTTCATGACGGGGAACAGAGCAGTTGCCTACAAGAGCGCGGGAGTCGTCGAGGTCATCGACATCGATTACCCCACGTTTGAACTCAAAGACGGACCGGGCGTCAACCCGGCCAACGTCGGCCGCAAGGTACCCCACGGTGTCATTCTTAAGACCGTGACCACCAACATCTGCGGCTCCGACCAGCACATGGTGCGTGGGCGCACGACCGCACCGAGCAACCTGGTGCTGGGTCACGAAATCACCGGCGAAGTGGTCGAAGCCGGCCCCGACGTGGAATTCATTAAGGTCGGCGACATCGTGTCGGTACCGTTCAACATCAGCTGTGGCCGCTGCCGCAACTGTAAGGAACGCAAGACCGGCATCTGCCTCAACGTCAACCCTGACCGCCCGGGCAGTGCATACGGCTACGTCGACATGGGCGGCTGGGTGGGCGGCCAGGCCGAGTACGTGCTGGTGCCCTACGCCGACTGGAACCTGCTGAAGTTCCCCGACCGGGACCAGGCGCTCGAGAAGATCATGGACCTCACCATGCTGTCCGACATCTTCCCGACCGGATTCCACGGGGCCTACACGGCCGGTGCCGGCGTCGGATCGACCGTTTACGTGGCGGGTGCCGGTCCGGTGGGCCTCGCGGCCGCCGTCTCGGCCCAACTGCTCGGCGCGGCCGTCGTCATCGTCGGCGACATGAACGCCGAACGTCTCGCGCAGGCCCGCAGCTTCGGCTGCGAGACCATCGACCTCAGCAAGGGGGAGCCGGGGGAGCAGATCGAGCAGATCCTCGGCGTACCCGAGGTTGACGCCGGCGTGGACGCCGTCGGTTTCGAGGCGCGCGGCCACGGTAAGGACGCCGACCACGAGGCTCCGGCCACCGTGCTGAACTCGCTCATGACGATCACCGCGGCCGGTGGAGCCCTCGGAATTCCGGGCCTGTACGTCACGGGTGACCCGGGCGCCAAGGACAAGGCCGCCCAGGTCGGTTCGCTGTCGATACGGCTGGGCCTCGGCTGGGCCAAGTCGCTGTCCTTCACCACCGGACAGTGCCCGGTGATGAAGTACAACCGCCAGCTGATGATGGCGATCCTGCACGACAAGGTGCAGATCGCCAAGGCCGTCAACGCCAAGGCCGTCAGCCTCGAAGACGCCCCGCGTGGTTACGCCGAATTCGACGCCGGTGCGGCGACGAAGTACGTGCTGAACCCCAACGGTTACGTCAAGGGCTAGGTCGGAGCGCACCAGACCAGCGGATGGCCCGGCCCGGGAATTCTCCCGGCCCGGGCCATCTCTGTAACGGCGCTGGGCATCCGCTTATTACCGGTGTTCTGGGCATGCCGGGCGGGGGCACGAGGATTAGGGTGGATACATGACCGGCGCCGACGTTTCAGAACCAGTTCCGCGCTTCTTCCGAGAGCGGGCCGATATTCCGGTGAAGCTCGAGGCCCCCACCGGGCTGGTCACCGACCGGCTGAACCGGCCGCTGCACGACCTGCGTCTGAGCGTCACCGACCGCTGCAACTTTCGCTGCGTGTACTGCATGCCCAAGGAGATCTTCGGGCGAGACTTCGCGTTCATGGAACACGACGAACTGCTCAGCTTCGAAGAACTGACCCGTCTCGCCCGCATCGCGGTCGCGCACGGCGTCGAGAAGATTCGCCTGACCGGCGGTGAACCGCTTCTGCGCAAGGGTCTCGAGGAACTCATCGCAATGCTGGCCGAGCTGCGTACCCCCTCCGGCGGCGAGATCGACATCGCTCTCACCACCAACGGGTCGGCGCTGGCCCTGAAAGCGCAGGCGCTCAAGGATGCCGGCCTGGGGCGCGTCACGGTGTCGCTCGACTCACTCGACGACACCACGTTTCGAACCATGAACGACGTGAAGTTTCCGGTCGCCAAGGTGCTGCACGGTATCGACGTGGCCGAGGCAGTCGGTCTCGGCCCGATCAAGGTCAACATGGTCGTGCAGCGCGGCAAGAACGATCAGGACATCGTCGCCATGGCCCGGCACTTCAAAGACACCCCGTACATTCTTCGATTCATCGAGTTTATGGACGTCGGAACGAGCAACGGCTGGGAGATGGGCGCTGTCGTGCCGTCGAAAGACGTCATCGCTCGCATCCACGCCGAGCTGCCGCTCACGGAGGTGGCCCCGAACTACAGCGGTGAGACCTCCCGCCGCTGGCGCTACCAAGATGGCGGCGGCGAGATCGGCGTCATCTCGAGCGTCACCCAGAACTTCTGTCAGACCTGCTCGCGCGCCCGGGTGTCGACCGACGGCAAACTGTTCACCTGCCTGTTCGCCACCGAGGGCCACGACCTGCGCGCACTCATGCGCGGCGGCTGCTCCGACGAAGAGCTCTCCACCGTCATGGCGCACCTCTGGCGGGAGCGCACCGACCGGTACTCGCAGTTGCGCAGCGCGAAGACCAGCGAGCTGCGGGCATCCGGTGCGAAAAAGATCGAAATGAGCTACATCGGCGGCTGAACCGCGGCCCCCGTGCAGGCTATGCCGGTAGAACTACGACACGCCGAGCGATTCTGCTTGCGGTGACCCGTGGTTTCCGGTCAGTGGTTCTTCATAACCTCTGATTGGATTGCGAATATGGCACGGAAAGAACGCAAGGCTGGGGGTGTAACCCCGGAGTACAGAGCTGAGATGGTTCGGTTGACGCTGGAGAGCGGAAAATCGATGACTCCGGCCGCCGTGAGGCGAGAAATCCGCGGTGGCGAACGCCACTCCCAGCACCGACCCGTGGCAGACTTTCAGCATGAGCAGAATCACCGCGCGACGTAAAATCACCCGGCTCACGGTCGGCAAGCCAACCCTGGCCGGCGAGGACCTGCTCGCGGTCGAGGAACCACTGGAACTTCGAGTGAACGGCCGCCGCCTCGCCGTGACGATGCGCACCCCGGGTAACGACATCGACCTCGCTGCCGGCTTTCTGGTGTCCGAGGGCGTCATCACCAAGGGTGACGACTTCAACACCGCCCGCTACTGTGCCGGCGCCACCGAAGACGGTGTCAACACCTACAATGTGCTCGACGTCACCCTCGGACCCGGGGTCACACCGCCGGCACCGAGCCTGGAACGGTCCCTGATCACGACGAGCTCCTGCGGCCTGTGCGGCAAGGAGAGCATCGACGCCGTGCGCACGAAGTCGTCCTTCGCCATAGCGGATGACCCGGCACGAGTGGATGCCGAACTGCTCACGACCTTCCCCGACCGGCTGCGGGCCGGGCAGAACGTGTTCGAGAAGACCGGCGGCATCCATGCGGCCGGCCTGTTCGATGCTGCGACCGGCGCGCTGCTCGTGCTGCGCGAAGACGTCGGCCGGCACAACGCCGTCGATAAAGTCATCGGCTGGGCGGTCAAGGAGAACCGGCTGCCGCTGACCGGCACCGTGCTCATGGTGTCGAGCCGGGCGAGCTTCGAACTCACCCAGAAAGCCCTGATGGCGGGCATTCCGGTGCTTGCGGCGGTCTCCGCGCCGTCATCACTCGCCGCTGAGTTCGCCGCTGAGGTGGGCATGACCCTGGTCGGTTTTCTCCGCGGCGACTCCATGGTCATCTATGCCGGCGGCGACCGCATCGTGAGCCGGAACGAGCAGGCCGCCTAGGCCTGCGCTCTGACGGTTCGCCGGAGCTGCGCCGCTGCGCGGGAGGCGCAACTCGAGCGCACTGGCTCAACTCCAGCTTGGCGTGTGGCGCGGGAGCTCTGGCCGGGCCGCAACTCCCGCGTACTGGCTCAGGTCCCGCGCAGGGTGCTCTACGAGGAGAGCGCAGGAGCCCGAACTCCTGCGTACTGGCTCAGGTCCCGCGCAGGGCCTGGCAGTGGTGCCGTGGACGCGCCCGCCACTTGGCGCAGAACCCGCGCAGTGGCGCCACACCCGCGCGCGGCCGCCCAGCTCAGGCGCCGCTCAGGCCGGCCTGGCGGCCGGTACGAAGCGCACGGTCATGGCCTTGTAACCGGGTGTGTTCGACTCGCGGGCCACCAGCTCGCGGTGCATGAGCGCGTTGGCTTCTGGAAAGTACGCGGCCGCGCAGCCCCGCGGCGTTGGATAGACCACGAGGCGAAAGGTGTCGGCCCGACGCTCGACACCCTGGAAAGTGCTGATCACGTCAACCATATCGCGGTCGACAAAGCCCAGCTCGGTGACGTCGTCTTCGTGGATCAAGATGACCCGGCGCCCGTTCTTGATCCCGCGGTAGCGGTCGTCGAGCCCGTAAAACGTGGTGTTGTACTGGTCATGGCTGCGGATGGTCTGCAGAATCAGGTGCCCCTCGGGCGCCGAGAGGTACTCGATCGGGCTCACCGTGAAGCGAGCCAGGCCGATATCGGTGGCGAAGCTGCGGGTGTCGCGCGGCGGGTTGGGCAGCACGAATCCGTTCTTCGTCTTGAGCCGGGCGTTGAAGTCGTCGAAGCCGGGCACGACCCGCGAGATGTGATCGCGAATGACGTCGTAGTCCTCGGCCATCGCCTTCCAGTCGACCGGGTGGTCGTCGCCGAGCGTGGCATGGGCCATACGGGCAATGATGACGGGTTCGGCGAGCAGGTGCTCCGACACCGGCTCCAGGCGCCCCTGGGTGGTGCGCACCACCGACATTGAGTCTTCCACCGAAAGCACCTGGCGGCCAGACGGATGCTTGTCATCGGTATCGGTGCGGCCGAGCGTTGGCAGAATGAGTGAGGTCAGTCCGTGCATGACGTGCGAGCGGTTGGGCTTGGTGGAGACGTGCACGGTGAGTCGGACGCGCTGCATGGCCGTTTCGAGCAGGTCGGTGTCGGAACAGGCGAGGGCGAAGTTACCGCCCATCGAGACGAACACGTCGACTCGGTCGTGCACGAAGGCATCCACCGTGTCGACGGAGTCCAGGCCGTGCTCACGAGGGGAGACGATCGAGAACTCGGCGTCAAGGGCGGCGAGCATAGGCTCCTTGGGCTTCTCCCAGACGCCCATCGTGCGGTCGCCCTGCACGTTGGAGTGGCCACGTACCGGGCACGCTCCCGCACCGGGCTTGCCGAAGTTCCCCTGCAGCAGCAGCAGGTTGATGATTTCCTTGAGGGTATTCACCGAGTGCGGCTGCTGGGTCAGTCCGAGCGCCCAGCAGATGATGGTGGCCTTGCTCGCCACGAGCATGCGGGCGACCGTTTCGATCGCGGCACGTTCGAGGCCCGTGGCGCGGAAGGTCTCGTCCCAGTCGATCATCGAACGGGCTGCCCGATAGGCCTCGATGCCGTCGGTGTTCGCCGCCACGAACTCATGGTCGATGACCGACCCGGGCACTCGGGCTTCCTGTTCGAGTAGCAGATGGCCGAGCGCCTGGAACAGGGCGAGGTCGCCGCCGACTTTGATCTGCAGAAACTCATCGGCCAGGTTGGTGCCCTTTCCGATGACACCCTTGGGAGTCTGCGGGTCCATGAAGTTGAACAGACCGGCCTCGGGCAGTGGGTTGACGGCCACGATCTTGCCGCCGTTATCCTTGCACTCAGCCAGGGCCGACAGCATGCGCGGATGGTTGGTGCCCGGGTTCTGGCCGACGACCATAATGAGCTCGGCCCGGTGAATGTCGTCGAGGGAGACGGTGCCCTTGCCGATGCCAATTGTGGGGTTCAGCGCCGAGCCCGACGATTCGTGGCACATGTTGGAGCAATCCGGCAGGTTGTTGGTGCCGATTGACCGGGCAAACAGCTGGTACATGAACGCCGACTCGTTAGCCGTGCGGCCGGAGGTGTAAAAAACGGAGCGGTCGGGCACGGTGGCGCGAATCTGCTCGCCGATGAGCTCGAAGGCGTCGTCCCAGGAGATCTGCGAATAGTGCGTGTCGCCCGGTCGGATCACGACGGGGTGCGTGATGCGGCCCTGGTTGCCGAGCCAGTACTCGGTCTTGGTGGCGAGCTCGGCTATGGAGTGCTCGGCCCAGAACTGCGGTGTCACGGTGCGCAGCGTGCTCTCCTCGGCGACGGCCTTCGCGCCGTTTTCGCAAAATTCTGCGGTCTTCCGGTGTCCCTGGGACTCCGGCCACGCGCATCCGGGGCAGTCGGTACCGTCGCGCTGATTCAGGCGCAGCAGCGAACGGGCGGTGCGCGCGACGCCGGCCTGGGCGATGCCCCGGTCGAGCGCCACGACCACTGCTTCGACTCCCGCCGCATGGGTCTTGGGCGGAGTGACAACGAGATTATCTTCGTTGATGTCTTCGATCGGAGCTGAGCGTGTCATAGGTCTATCCTGCCTTGCCCTTCGGGGGAAATACCCTCAAAGTGTTAAATGGGCACGTTACGAATAGAAAATTCGGTTGAAACATTCGGATAGGCTTTTATCCGACAGCAACGTCGCTATCGCCTTCCGGCAGCAAGGACACCTCAATGAGCTGGCTCGATCGAGACCGCACCATCGCCCCACCCGGATTCAACCGCTGGCTCATCCCGCCGGCAGCACTGGCCGTGCACCTCTGCATCGGCCAGGCCTACGCCACGAGCGTGTACAAAACGGCGCTGGTAGCGCACTTTGATGCCAGCCTGGTTCAGATCGGGGTCATCTTCTCGATCGCCATCGTAATGCTCGGCCTCTCAGCGGCCATCATGGGCACCTGGGTAGACACGAACGGGCCGCGCAAGGCGATGTTCGTCGCTGCGCTGTTCTGGTCCGGCGGATTCCTCATCGGTTCTCTCGGAATCTTCAGCAACCAGCTCTGGTTGGTCTATGTCGGCTACGGTTTCATCGGCGGCATCGGGCTGGGGATCGGCTACATCTCCCCGGTTTCCACACTCATCAAGTGGTTTCCGGACCGCCCGGGCCTCGCAACCGGCATGGCCATCATGGGCTTTGGTGGCGGAGCTCTCATCGCCAGCCCGGTCTCAACCGCCCTGCTCAGCTTCTACGATCCGAATTCCGGATCGGCGAACTGGGTCGCCAGCGGTGATTCCGTCGGCAAACTCTTTCTCACCCTCGCGGTGATCTATCTCGCATACATGATGTTCGGCGCCTTCACGATCAAGGTGCCGGCGCCGGGGTGGACTCCGGCCGGGTTCGATCCGTCGCGGGTGAAGGCGCAGGCGCTCGTCACGACCAATCACGTTTCGGCCCGGAACGCCATTCGCACCCGCCAGTTCTGGCTGCTCTGGGTCGTGTTGTTCTGCAACGTGACTGCCGGCATAGGCATTCTCGAGCAGGCCGCCCCGATGATCCAGGACTTCTTCCGGCAGAACGACGGCAACTCTTTGGTCTCGGCCGTAGTCGCGGGTGGATTCGTGGGCCTGTTGTCATTGGCGAACATGGGCGGACGTTTCATCTGGTCGGCCACTTCGGACAAAACCGGGCGCAAGAACATCTACATGGTCTACCTCGGCGTCGGCACGGTGTTGTATTTCCTGTTGGCTCTGTTCGGGCCGAGCACGACGGCACTGTACGTGGTCCTGGCCTTCATCATCATCTCGTTTTACGGCGGCGGTTTCGCCACCGCGCCGGCCTACCTGCGTGACCTGTTCGGAACCTTCCAGGTGGGTGCTATCCACGGTCGGTTGTTGACCGCCTGGTCGGCTGCTGGCATCGCGGGGCCGCTCATCGTGAACTCGTTCCTCGACGCCCAGGGTGCTCCGGGGGAGTTGACCGCCGCCGCCTACCAGCCAGCCCTGCTCACCATGGTCGGGCTGCTCGTCGTCGGCTTCGTGGCAAACCTCTTTGTACGACCGGTTCACTCCGACTACCACGAACCAGAAAAGCCGCTTGTCGGCACGGCAGCCCGGGAGGCGCGCGCATGAAGACCCTGCAACTCATCGTAGGTTGGGCATTGGTGGGTATTCCGCTTGCCTTCGGCATCTATCAAACGCTCACAAAGGTGACCGCTCTGTTCGGCTAAATCACATTCCTTTTTAGAGCCACGCTCCATTCATTGGGGCGTGGCTCTATTTGTATTGATGGGGTTGGCCTCAAAATTGGAAATCTCCCAGCTTAAGTCTTCTGATTCATGCAATGATGACGAGTGGGGAATTAGCTAGCCCGGCTAGCTAAATCTGATCCGGCCGCACAGACGCTCGGATTCGTGACGTTCTCGGCCTGAAATGGCCGATACAGATCCCCGTTCACTGGCGGCGAGCCCGAATCGCCGTGATCGATCCGCGTTAGTTTTCGCGGGGAGGAGTCAGCGTGGCCACCCACACCGCCCTTGACCAGCAGCGCTCTGCCGCCACAATTCTCGACGGAATTCGGCGGGCCGATGACCTCACGGTCGCGGCCGCTCGCGACGGCGGCGTTCGGGCGGTGCGCTTGCTGGCCCAGGCGGCGACCGACCCGAGCGACCAACTCACTGCAATCGCGGCCGTGCACGCCCTCGCCCAGGTCTTCGACGACTCGGCCGACGAAGTGCTCGTGGCACTGTTGCACCACGACGCGGCCTTCCTGCGCGAGCACGCGGCCTGGGCACTCGGCACCCGGCTGCCCCGCTACGACGCCATCGCCGGACTGGTCACGCTCGTGCGCGGCGGCGGTTTCAGCGGCATGCTCGCCCAGCGCACGCTCGAGCAATGGGGCACCTCGGCCGCCGATCATGTCGGTCTCTTTCTTGAGGGCACCCTGCTCGGCACGACCGAAGCGGACGCCCGCGCCCGCCTGGTCGAAACCATCGGCCTCATTCCCGGCCGCGTTCCAGAGCGGCTCTTACGTCGGGTCGCCACCGACTCCACCGAGGACCTGCATACCCGCGCGGCCGCGATCGCGGCCCTCGGCGACCGAGCCTCCAACCCTGCCATAATCTCGCTGCTCAGCGCGCTCTCGCAAGCGGATGCCGCAGACACCAGCGCCGAGGCCAATGAGCTCGCGGCCGTCGCCCGACTGGCTCTGTTCGACCTCACGGCACCGGCCACCGCGCACGCCCCGTGGAACCAGACCTCCACAATCGCTCAGTTGTTCCTGCACGCCGACATCGACGGTGAACTCTCCCAAGTGGGCGCCGGCGACAATGGCGGCATCGCCACCCTGCTGGTGCGCCTCGGCGACGCCCTCGTCGCCGGTCCGGCCGGGGGACCGGGCTCTGCGGCGGCCGGAATCGACCGGGTTATCACTATCTCGCGCGGCAGCCACGAGTCCGCGCTCAACGCCCTCGCCGACGTGGGATCGACCCAGCCGGGACACTCGTTCGCGGCAGTGCCCTTCGTCGGCGGCCCGGTGCCCTCCATCGACGCCTGGCCGCGCCGGATCGCGGCTGAGCGCGGCATCCGGCGTATTCTGCGCTCGGCCGGCGTGGTTGACGCCATTCACCTGCGCATGGCCGACGTCGGCAGCCTCGCCGCGGCCACGGTCGCCCGCGACCTCGACATTCCGGTGGTGTTCACCGTGGCACCCGACCCGCACGGCGTGATCGATTCCCTCGAATCGAGCGGCGCCCTCACCCGAGCCAACTTCGGCTCGGTCGACGCCGTCGAGCACTTCTGGTTTCGTGCCCGCCTGGTGCAGCGCTTGGCAGCGGATGCCGCCCACACCGTGCTCTTTCCGCGCCCGCAACTGCAGCAGGACATCGAACGGCTGATCGGCATCGACATCGACGCGCACCCCGAACGGCATTCCGTCATTCCCGAGGGCATCGACCTCGCGGTGATCGACCGTTCGAGAACGGATGCCCTCGGCTCGCTCGGTCTCACCGGCGGCAGACTGCTGGTCACCGGCGAGGCGCACGCCAGGGCCGAGGCCGAACCGGCCGCTCTGGCTTTCGATCAGCTCGACGCCCTGCTCGGTACGCTCCCGCTCGAGCGGCGCGGTTTGCCCCTGCTGATCAGCGTCGGCCGACTGCACCGGGTGAAGGGCATGGCCGCCCTGGTCGAGGCGTGGAGCGGCGACCCGAGCCTGCAGGCTCGTTCCAACCTGCTGATTGTGGGTGGTGACCTCGAGCATCCGTCGCGTGACGAGGGCATTGAGCTGCAGCGTATGCAGGCCGCGGTGACGGGCACGGCGACATCGGCCCGGGGGCTGCTGCTGGCCGGACACCGCGCCAACGACACGGTCGCGCGTTGGTTGGCCGCCGCCCGCTACGGACGCCCCGGCCTCGCGGCTCCGTTCGGGGTATACGTCTGCGCGAGCATGAAAGAGGAGTTCGGCATCGCCCTGCTCGAGGCTATGGCCACCGGGCTAACGGTCGTTGCGCCCAATGGCGGCGGACCGGCGACCTACGTTGAGCACGGCGTGACCGGATTTCTCGTCGACACCGGTGACGGCGACGCCCTGGGCCACTCCATCACGGACGCGCTGACCCTGGCGGCGGGAGCGCATGGTGGCGCCAACGCGGCACGGGCTCGCAGCATGGTCGCGAACAGGTTTACCATCGAAGCCATGGCGTCAACCCTGACGGAGGTATACCGTGACGTTGCTGTGGCCAGCGAGCCGATCGCCTGGGAATTGAGCGTCTCGTGACCCTGCTGATCATCAGCCCCGACTACGCCTCGCACCTCTACCCGCTGGCCACGCTTGGCACCGCCTGGGCGCAGGCCGGCGAACGTGTCGTGGTCGCGACCGGTCCCGCGACGGCCGACATCGTAACCGCGTTCGGATTCGAACGGGAGAATCTGCAGCTAGGCCGCGGTTCCAACCCCGGCACGATTCGGGCCGAACAGCAGCCCGTCGGTGAAGACGATGCCCTGCGCGGCTTCTTCGATGCCACCCGCCGCGGCATGGTCGACACTCTGCGTTTTCAAGCCGAGGCGCGCAGCAACGACCTGCTCTACAACCCGGTGGAGATTGCCCGCGAGGTGCAGCGCATCGTCGCCCGGGTGAAGCCGGACCAAGTCATCGTCGACCACCTGGCTTTCAGCGCGCGGCTCGGGCTGCTCAGCGCCGAGGTGCCCTACGCCGACGTCGTGCTCGGGCATCCGTCGGCGTTGCCGGTTGGCACCGAGGTCTACGGCTACCCGCCGGCCTGGCCTGCCGTGTTCTCGCCCGCCGCCACGGAACTCGCCCTGCTCCACGACGAGTGCGAGGCCGTACGCGACGACTTCACCGCCCAGTGGAACGACGCCCTGCGAGAGCTTGACCCCCAGGCAAAGCCGAGCCGAGACGCCTTCCAGGAGTGCGGCGACGTGCTGCTGCTCAACTACCCGGCCGAGCTGCACGCCGCCGAGCGCACCATGTCGCTGTCGCCGCACGTCTTTCTCGGCTCGGCCGTGCGCACCGAAGCCGTCGATCCCGAGGTCGAGGCGTGGCTGGCTTCAGACTCCCTGCCCGTGGTCTACGTCAGCTTTGGAAGTTTTCTCTCGGTACGTGGTGATGTGCTTACGCGCGTTGCCGCCGCCCTGAGAGGCCTGCCGGTGCGGGTCGCTCTCGCTGTCGGGGCGACCGACCCCACCGTGCTCGGTCCCGTCCCCGACTCTTGGCTGGTGCGCGGGTTCCTGCCGCAGGTGCGCTTGCTGCAGGATGCCGCCCTCGCCGTGACCCATGGCGGCAATAATTCGGTCACCGAGGCGATGCGCGAGGGGGTGCCGCTCGTCGTGCTGCCGTTCTCCACCGACCAGTTCGCCGGGGCGACCGCCCTCGACGACGCCGGCTTCGGTACGTCTCTGCCGCCCAACACCGCGACCGTGCTCGGCCTGCGGGAGGCCTGCGAGCGGATGCTGCTCCTCACCGGCTCCGCGCGCGCCCGCCTCGACGCGCTCGCGGCATCCCTGACCCTGCAGTCCGGAGCGTCGCGCGCCTACGCGGCACTCACCCGGGTGCCCGCCCGACGTTAGCCCCGCTATTTCCGGGCCCGAGCCTGGAAACTGGGCCCACGATAGATCGTGGTCCCGGTTTCCTAAGGTGGGCCCGGCAGTTTACGAACGGTTCAGTTCGGCCGGTCGACATCAAGTCCGGTGCCGAGATCGCCGCACTCGACGGCCTTGGCCGAGTGCGAGCGCAAGTAGGGACCGGCGCCGGTGTCACCGGTCGCACCAGCGATGATGGGCTCCCAGTGTGCGCGGCCGATCACGACCGGGTGACCGGGTTGCCCGGCGAACCGGGCCTGGCGCAGACTGTTCTCGGTGCTGGCTTCGAGTACCCGAGCAATGGTCGCCGCGTTCAGGTCTGGCACATCCACCGGAACCACCGCGATGCTGGTCAGACCGGGCTGATCGAGAGCGCAGAGCAGCCCGGCACGCAGCGAGGCAGAGAGCCCGTCGGCCCAATCGGTAGCCTGCACGAGCAGAACGGATGCCGCGGGCGCTAGCAGCGCCGCGGCCTCCGCCCCACGCGCACCCAGCACCACGATCACGGGGGAGCATCCGCCTGCTGTCAGCACGTCGACGGCGTGCTGAAGCCAGGAACGCCCGGCGTCGTCGTACACGAGCGCCTTCGGCTGACCGTAGCGTGAGCCGGCTCCGGCGGCGAGCACCAGCCCGGCGGCGTGGCTGGCGGGCTGCGACGTCTGCATGCCTGCCATCGTACGGGCCAATCGTTCGGCGGCCATGATCCCCCCACCACGGGGGTGACTGGCCGTGGCGCTATACGCTCGCAGATAGAGCACCAATATTTACTACCCTGACGCGTGAAGATGCGCACCGATTCGGCCTGGCCCCCGCCGGATCAACAACGATGCGCCGCTCGACGCATCCTTCGGCACGCTGCTTGTCTGGAAGGCCATGATGTCCGCTTTGATTCTCCAGCCGCAGCGCGGCAACATCGGCTCCACGCACTACCTTCCGGCGACGATCAATACCGTGCTCTGGGGTCGTCTGCCCTGCGCGAATGACGTCGGCGTGATCACCGTCGAGTCGGGCGACGAGGTCGTCATCGACACCATCAGCCATGAGGGTGTGCTCGAAGATCAGGGCCGCGACCCGGCCGCGTTCTTCGGCCGACACGGCGTGCCGCGCGAATTCGTACTCGACGACGCCGTCGCACTGGCCGCCTCGGACATCGACCGCGACCCGGGCAGCGACGGCCCGCACGTAGTAACGGGCCCGATCCACGTGAGCGGGACCCTGCCCGGCGACCTGCTCAAAATGACCGTGCTCGAGGCGACACCACGCGTGCCCTACGGAATCATCTCCAACCGGCACGGTCGCGGCGCCCTGCCGGGCGAGTATCCGCTCGGTACCGAAAATGTGAGCGTGTTCGCGGCCGTTGAGGAATTCGAGGGCCGTCAGGTGGGCACACTGCCGCTCCATCCCGGCGCCGACCGGGTGGTGCGATTTCCCCTGAACCCGTTCCTCGGCATCATGGGCGTCGCCGTCGCGGGCGACGTGCGGGCGCATTCCGTGCCGCCGGGCTCGCACGGCGGCAACCTCGATATCAATCTGCTCACCGTCGGGTCGTCGTTGTACCTGCCGGTGCAGGTTCCCGGCGCACTCGCCTACGTCGGCGACCCACACTTCGCCCAGGGCGACGGCGAGGTCGCCCTGACGGCCATGGAGGCCTCCCTACGCGTCAGGGTACGTTTCGACGTGATCAGCCAGGCGGATGCCCTCGCCAAGTTCGGCTTGATCGTCGGCCCACTCGCCGAGACGAAGGATTTTCTCGTGCCGACCGGGCTGAACGTCGACCTCGACGAGGCCGTGCGCGAGTGCGTGCGGGCGGCAATCAACCTGCTCGCCGCCCGCTACGGCATGGATCGCACCCTCGCCTACGCCTATCTCAGCGCCGCGACCGACTTCAACATCTCGCAGGTGGTCGACCGGGTCACCGGCGTGCACGCCCGCATTCGAGTAGCCGACTTTCGTGGTTGATTCGGCGCGCTCGGCAGCGGTGCCGGCCTTCGACACCAGCGTCTGGCGGGTACTCGGCAACCCGCTGATCGGCAGCGAATCCGGCTGCGAAACCGGCGCCCCGCTGCACGGTTTGACCGTCGCCGTCAAAGACCTCTATGACGTGGCCGGTTTTGCTGTTGGCGCGGGCATTCCGGAGTACCTGCGCGAGCAGTCCGTTGCGACGGAAAGCGCCCCGGCCCTGCGGTCCCTCCTCGGCGCCGGCGCCAGTGTGCGCGGTATCGCTCAGACCGACGAATTCGCCTACAGCATCGCCGGAGCCAACGTGCACTACGGCACCCCGCCGAACCCGCGGGTGCCCGCTGGCCTGCCCGGCGGGTCGTCGAGCGGTCCTGCCGCAGCGGTCGCGCTCGGCCACGCCGACATCGGTCTCGGCACCGACACCGCTGGGTCCATCCGCGTGCCCGCGTCGTACCAAGGTTTGTGGGGCCTTCGGAGCACCCAGGACGCCGTGAATCGCAGTGGACTGCTGCCGCTCGCGCCACGGTTCGATGCGGTGGGCTGGCTCACCCGCAGCCCCGTCGTGCTTCGGGCGGCCGTGGACGCGTCAGTGGAATCGCACCTGCAACGTATTGCGCCGCAGAAGTATGTGGTGGCGGCATCCGTTGTGTTCGGTCTGGAGGACGACGTGCAGGCGGCGTTTCTCGGCACTGCCAGCCGACTGCCGGTCGATCTCGTCGACGTCGGCGATATCGCAGCCCTGTTCCGGGCCTTTCGTACCGTGCAGGCGGCCGAGGCCTGGCAGATCCACGGCGGGTGGGTGCGCGCGCACCCCGGCGTACTGGGGCCCGACGTGGCCGCACGGTTCGCCTGGGCGTCGCAGGTCACCGGCAGCGCCGACCGTGCGGCCCGGGGCGTGCTCGGTGTCGCCCGCGAACGGCTGGACCACATTCTGAACGACCGGGTCCTGCTGCTGCCGAGTACCACGTCGACCGCGCCCCACCGCGACAACGACCCGGCACGCCTCGATCGCACCCGCAGTTCCACCCTCGCATTGACCTGCCTGGCCGCAATCGGCGGCTACCCGGCCCTGTCGGCGCCGCTGCTGTCGGTGGGCCGTGCACCGCTCGGGCTGTGTCTGGTTGGCCCGAGGTTCAGCGACCTGGCGCTCGTGGATGCCGCCTCCGATTTGGCCGGAGTGCTCTCCTGAGCCACCCGGTTTCAGTACTGCGACATTCCCGTAACGTGCGTGAAATGTCTGCTGCCTAAAATGAGCACCTGAAACACCTGTTTCACCATGCCGAGGGAGTGAAACACATTTCCAGCCTTCCGATCAACCCGCCCGCGCGGCTTCTCATGGGTCCCGGCCCGATCAACGCCGATCCCCGAGTGCTCCGCGCCATGGCGGCCCAACTGGTGGGCCAGTACGACCCCGCCATGACCGGCTACATGACCGAGACGCAAGCGCTGTACCGCACCGTCTTCGGCACCACGAACGAGCACACGCTGCTCGTGGACGGCACCGCCCGGGCCGGCATCGAGGCCGCCCTGGTCTCGCTGATCGAACCCGGCGACCGCGTGCTCGTGCCCATCTTCGGTCGCTTCGGCCATCTGCTGCGCGAAATCGCCGAACGCGCCGGCGCCGAGGTGCACGTGCGCGAAGTGCCCTGGGGCCAGGTCTTCACCCCCACCGCGATCGAACAGGCCATCACCGAGACCCGCCCGAAACTGCTCGCCATCGTGCACGGCGACACGTCGACCACCATGATGCAGCCGCTCGACGAACTCGGCGAGATCTGCGCCCGCCACGGCGTGCTGTTCTACACCGACGTCACCGCCTCGCTCGGCAGCAATACGGTGCAAACGGATGCCTGGGGCCTCGACGCCGTCACCGCCGGCCTGCAGAAATGCCTGGCCGGTCCGTCCGGGTCGGCGCCGTCGACGTTCTCGCCACGTGCCGCGGGCGTGATCAACGCCCGCAGGAGCATCGAGGCCGGGCTGCGCGAACCGGGGGAGGTGGCGAATGCCAACCCGATCCGGTCCAACTACTTCGACCTGTCGATGCTGTTCGACTATTGGGGTCCGAAGAGGCTCAATCACCACACCGAGGCCACGACCATGCTCTACGGTGCCCGCGAATGCGCCCGCCTACTGGTCGACGAAGGGCTGCCGCAGGCCGTTGCGCGGCACCGTCGGCACGGTGCGGCGATGCTGGCCGGCGTACAGGGTCTCGGCCTCGATACGTTTGGCGACCTCGGGCACAAGATGAACAACGTCGTCGCCGTCGTGATTCCTGACGGCGTGAACGGCGACAGTGTGCGCGGCGCCCTGCTGAACGACTTCGGCATTGAAATCGGGACCTCGTTCGGTCCGCTGCACGGCAAAATCTGGCGCATCGGAACCATGGGCTACAACGCCCGCCAAGACACCGTGCTGACCACCCTGGCCGCGCTCGAGCAGGTGCTGCGCCGCGCCGGGGCATCCGTTGTCGGTGGCAGCGGTGTGGGCGCCGCCTACGACGTGTACGCCGATAACGCCCGACAGGATGCCCTGTGACGACTGCGGCCGGCATTCTCGCCCGCTGCGATGAGCTCGCGCGGCACAGCTCCCTTCCGAACGCCCTGATCGAGCGGGTTTACCTCTCGCCCGAACACGCCGCAGTGAACGCCCTCGCCGCCGAGTGGATGACCGCGGCCGGCCTGGCCACCTGGCAGGATGCCGCGGGCAACCAGTGCGGTCGGCTCGAAGGAGCCGCCCCAGGGCTACCCGCGCTGCTGCTCGGTTCGCACCTCGACACGGTTCCTGCGGCGGGCCGGTACGACGGAATCCTCGGGGTGCTGCTCGCCATCGCCGTGGCCGAACGCCTCGCGCTGTCGGGTCGCCCCCTACCGTTCGCCCTTGAGGTGGCCGCCTTCGGCGACGAAGAGGGCACCCGATTCGGCACCACCCTGCTCGGCAGCCGCGCCCTCGCCGGAACCTGGCAGAACGAGTGGTGGGGCCTGCTCGATGCGAACGGTGTGAGCCTCGACGCGGCCTACCGTGCGTTTGGCCTCGACCCGGCGTTGATCGGCGAGGCGGCGCGCACCCCGGTCGAACTCATCGGCTACCTCGAAGCGCACATCGAACAGGGCCCGGTACTCGACGACGCCGGCCTCGCGCTCGGCGTCGTCTCGTCGATCGCCGGAGCCCGACGGTTCCAGGTCGTGATCGAGGGGGCTGCCGGGCACTCCGGCACCCCGTGGGCGCTGCGCCGAGATGCCCTGGCCGGGGCGAGCGAGGTCATTCTTGCGATCGAGAGCATCGCGCGCGAAGCCAAACTCATCGGCACGGTCGGTCACCTCGCGCTCTTTCCCGACGCGGTGAATGTCATTCCGGGCCGGGTCGAGTTCAGTCTCGACCTGCGCGGCGAGTTTGATCCGCAACGTGACCGGGCGTGGGCCCTGATCGAGCAGACGGCGGAGCAAATTTGCGAACGTCGAGGGCTGACGCTGACGAGCGTTCAGACTCATGGCGCGCCGGCCGCGCACTGCAGTCCGCACCTGCGGGCGGCCGTGGCGACCGGCATCCGCTTGGCTGGTGGTGAGTCGTCGCCGACGCTGTTCTCGATGGCCGGCCACGACGCCATGGCGATCGCGGCGCTCACCGACATCGGCATGTTGTTCGTGCGCTGCCTCGGCGGCGTCAGTCACCACCCCGACGAATCGGTCACCGAGGCCGACGTGGCTGTCGCGCTTGATGCGTTCGAAGCAGCGGTACTGGCCCTGGCCGACCAGTACGACGCGGACGAGATGGACTCCGAGTTCGACGCACGTGCGGCTTTGAGGTGACGGACACGATGAACATCGGGCAGCGCATCGACGGTCGCTACGGCGAGTTATCGCCGCAGGAGCAGCGGGTTGCCGATTTCTTCCTCGATCATCTGAGTGATCTCGCGGTCTATAACGCGTCCGAGCTGGCCCGGCTGAGCGGTGTGTCCAAGGCCACCGTGTCGCGGCTGTTTCGCCGGCTCGGCTTTCAGGATTCCGCCGAGGTTCGCGAACACGCGCGCACCCTGCGCAGTCACGGCGCCCCGGTGGGTGGGCCGGGAGCATCCGCCGGTACGCCGTCGCGTCTGGCCGCGCACCTGGAGGGTGAGCAGGAGAACCTGCGCCGGCTGCTGCAGAACCTCGAAGACGGCCGACTGGATGCCGCGGCTCGGCTGATCGCGCACGCCGGCAACGTCGTCGTGATCGGGCTGCGCAATAGCTACCCGCTGGCCTTGCACCTGCGCCAGCAACTCGCCCAGGCCTGCCAGAGCGTACGACTTGCGCCGCTGCCCGGGCAGTCGATCGGTGAGGATCTGGCCGGCCTCGGCCCGCACGACGTGGTCGTTCTGCTCGGTTTTCGGCGCCGCACTGCGGGCTTCGGGCAGCTGGTCGCGGCGATCCAGCGGCGGGGGATTCCGCTCGTGCTGATCGCCGACCCGTCTGCCCGCAAACATGCCGACGGCGCGGCGGTCTGGCTGGAATGCCCGATCGATAGCGCTTCGGCCTTCGACAGCTACGCCACTGCGATGAGCCTGATCAACCTGCTCGCGACGGGCGCGATGGGGGCACACGTGCGCGAAACCCGCAGGCGCATCGCCGCCATCACGCAGGTGTACGAAGACCTCGACGAACTCGAGGCACCGTGGTGAGTAGATTGGGCACCATGTTGACTCTCTCGGTCTCGGCGCTGCGCGACCGCCTGCACACCTGCCTGGCCGTCGAACGGTGGGCCGACGAGGTCGCGGCCGGCGCCCCCTACGTCGACGCCAGTGCGCTGGTCGACGCCGCTCGGCGGGCCGCGACCCCGCTGGCACGCGCGGAGGTGGATGAAGCCCTTGCGGGGCATCCGCGCATCGGTCAGGCGCCGACCGGAACCGGGGCCGAGCAGCAATTCTCCCGCCGGGAACAGGCCTCGGCCGACGCGTACGATACCGAGCTGGCTGCCCTGCTCGCGGCTGGCAATCGTGACTATGAGGCCCGTTTTGGCCGGGTGTTTCTGATTCGGGCGGCCGGGCGCACTCGCGCCGAGATCCTCGCCGAGCTGAACCGGCGCATACTGCTGCCGGGCGACCTTGAGGCGGAGATCGTTGCCGACGAGCTGCGCGACATTGCCCTGTTGCGCCTTGCCGCCCTCCTCGAGGCTGGCGCGGTATGAGCGCGGACGGCACCGAGCGGGCGCCCGGACTGGAACTCGGTGACCTCACGGTACCCAGCCACGTCACGACTCACGTGCTCGATTCCGTCACCGGCCGGCCCGCTGCGGGTGTGGCGGTCGCGCTGGAGCAGCGCGTCGGCATCGCGTGGGGGGTGGTCGCGACCGGCGAAACGGATGCCGACGGTCGCCTCGCCGCGCTCGGCCCGGCCGCGCTGCCGGCCGGCCGGTACCGCATCAGCTTCAATACCGGCGCCTGGTTCGCGCAGGCCGGGCGCGACACCTTCTACCCGGAGGTGATGATCACGTTCGACCTCGCCGACGCGGCGGAGCACTATCACGTACCCCTGCTGCTCTCGCCGTTCGCCTACTCGACCTACCGAGGCAGCTGAGCCGGCCTCGACGCCAGGCCTTTCGCCACCCGCGAATTGGCGCACCTCCCGCGCGGCGGGCCGGCCGGCTCGGCGAACGGATGCGCGCCGCCGCGACTACTCCACGCTCACCCGGCGACCGCGCACGTACACCCCGGTGATCGCGGGCTCCCGTAGAGCGAGCAGCAGCGCGAACAGGGTCTGCTCGGCGGCCAGCGCGGCGTCGTCGGCGCGCACGGCGTTGGCGAGCACGAGCGCGAGCGGCTCCCAGCGATCGGGGTCAATGAGCAGAAAGTCCGCGTCCTTGCCGAGGTCGAAGTTGCCGAAGCGCTCCTCCATGTCGAGGGCTCGCGCGCCGGCGAGGGTTCCGGTGAACAGCAGCGCGGCCGGGTCGATCGCCACGCCGGCCTCGCCAGGCTCCGACAAATGCGCCTTGTAGCAGTCGTTGAGCACCCGCGTGACGAGCCATTCGTCGCCGCCGCCAACATCCGTTCCGATCGCGACGTTCACGCCGAAACCGGTTGTGCGGCGCCACGGCATGGTGCCAGAGCCGAGGAACCCCTGCGAGGTCGGGCAGTGTGCGATCGACGTGCCGGTGTCGGCCAGGCGGGCCAGCTCCGTGTCCTGACAGTGCACGGCGTGGGCCAGAATGCTGCGCCGCCCGAGCAGCGAAGCGCCGCCGCGGGCCGAGCCCGGCAGGAAGCATCCGTCGTAGGTGTCGAGGTAGGTCTTCGTGCCGTACACCGATCGCACGGCGGCGATCTCGCCGGTTCCGGGCCGGTCGTTCTCGTTGAGGTGGCTGTGAAAGTACACGCCGCGCCCGCGCACCGAGTCGTAGAGTTCGCCGAGCCCGGCCAAGGTCATCGGCGTCACCGAGAGGCTGAATCGCGGCACGATCGCCACCTGCAGCAGCGCGGTGTGGGCCGTACCGGTGTCGACGGCGTGCCAGCGGTCGATCTCGGCGGCGGTGAGGTCGAGAGCCCGCTCCTCGCTGGTCAGGAGCGCGACGGCCGAGTCGGTGCCCACCGTTTGGATGCCGCGCCCGCTGACCAGCCGCAGGCCGGCCGCCTGGGTTTCTTCAAAGAGCGCGTCCTGCGCCGGCGCAAACGCCGACCCGAACACGAGGGCGCTGGTCGTGCCGACGGATGCCCGCCTTCTGGTGAAATCGCGCGCCACCTGTCGCGCAAATCCCGGGTCCTCCAGCCGGGCTTCGGACGGAAAAACGCACTCGTCGAGCCATTCCAGCAGCTGGCCGCCGCCGTAGGCATCCGTCGTGTAGGTCTGTGGAAAATGAATATGGGTGTCGACGAACCCCGGAATGATGAACCCGGTTCGGGTCACCGGCAGCGCGGCGAAGGGGGCTGGCAGCTCGGCGAATGGGCCGACCCAGGCGATCGTGCCGTCGCGGCCGGTGACCAGGGCGCCGTCGGGCACCGACACGAGGTGTTCTCGGGCCTGATCGACGCTAGGAGCGCCGGAAATGTGAAAGATGTGACCGCGAAAGACTTCGGGAGAACTGGTTCTGTGCACAACAGCGGAGATTACCGTCTCTACGCTGTGAAATCGGCTGGGCGGCCCGGTTCGGCCGGGGATCTCCGCAGTGCTGTACGGCACAGTACCTAAATCAGCCCGGTGTACGAGTCCCAGGCGGGACCAGCGTCAGGCGCGTCGTCGTGGGTGATGGTTGCCTGAATGAGTCCGTAGGGCCGGTCGGCCGCGTGGTACACCTCGTCGTCGTTCGCCACGTTGAACGGCGACAGGTCGTACAGAAAGTGATGCTTGTTCGGCGCCGACAGCCGAATCTCGGCGATGAACGGATACGCCTCGAGTACGGCCTCGCCCATGCGGTACAGCGTCTGCTGCAGCGCGAGCGAGTGTACGAGCGCAAACTGGGTCATCAGAATCTGCTTGATGCCGGCATAGGTCGCCTCCCAGTCCACGTCGGTGGTCATGAACCGCCAGCCGGCCGTCAAAGACGTCGCCATCACCCGGTCGTTGGTCGGTTGCAGCAGCGTGTACGGATCCTGCATGAATCCGGCGAACTCCGACCCGGTCGACTTGAGAATCACCAGGTCCTTCAGCCCGCCGACCACCCACACCTGCTGCGCCGGCCCGGTCCCCTCGACCGAAATCGCCGCGGTGCGTATTTCCTGGCCGCGCCGCACCCAGGTGTGGTTGTGCTCGGTACCGTCGACGACCACGCGTTCCCACGCGAACTCCTCGATCTCGATGCGCGCCCCCGCGACGGGTTCGATGTGGTCTACGAAGTGCGTGGCGAGGTCGATGCCGTAGCTCTCGATCGACAGCAGCCCCTTCTCCTTCGCGAACGACTATGCGGTCTGCTTTTGCGTGTCGGTCGGCAGCACGTGCAGCTGGTCACCCACGAGGTGCGCCGCCGCGAAATCGCCGTGCAGCGCTGTCGAGACGCTCACATCGTGGATCTCATGCCGCGGCGTGTCCCGGTAGATGCGCACGATGCGGTTTTCCGCCTTGCCATACCGGTTGGATCCGAGAACGATCGACATCTGGTGCTCCCTGCTGGTTGTTTCGAGAAGAACGGATGCCGCAATCACCGTGCGAGCAACGCTCCGGTCGGCCGCCCGGCGACATCGTCGTGCACCGAGAACACCTCGCGGCCGGCAAGCCAGGTCGTGCGCACCCGGCCGACCAGAAGGGCGCCGTCGAACGCGCTGACCTTGTTCTTGTGCCGAAGGGATTCGGCGTCGACGAGGAAATCTTCGGCCGGGGCGAACGCGACGAGGTCGGCATCCGCTCCGACTGCGATGGCACCCTTGCCGGCCAGGCCGTCGCGACCGGCGAGGCCGAGGAAGCGGGCCGGGACCGTGCTCATCCACTCGACGACTTGCTCCAGGCCGACGCCGCGGGCGCGGCCGGCCGACCACACCGCGGCGAGGCTGAGTTGCAGGCCGGAGATTCCACCCCAGGCGAGGCCGAAGTCGCCGCCGTGGCCCAGTTTGAGTTCCCGGGTGGCCGGTGAATGATCAGAGGCGATGAAGTCGATCGTACCGTCGCCGAGTCCGGCCCAGAGGAGCGCCCGGTTGGCCTCGTCGCGTATGGGCGGGCAGCACTTGTAGCTCGTGGCCCCGTCAGGGATGCACTCGGCCGAGAAGTACAGGTAGTGCGGGCAGGTTTCGGCGGTGATCGGCAGGCCGGCCCCCTTGGCCGCGCGCAGCAGTGGCAGCGATTTCCCCGAGGACAGGTGCAGAATGTGGGCGCGCACGCCGGTTCGCCGCACTACCTCGATGACCTGCTCGATTGCCGTCGTCTCGGCCTCGGGCGGCCGGCTGGCCACGAAGTCGCGGTAGCCGTCACCGCCGCCGTTCACCGAGCCGTCGAGCACCTGCGGATCCTCAGCGTGCACGAGCAGCTGCCCGCCGAACACGGCGATCTCGACGGCGGCGGCCTCCAGCTCGGTCAGCGACAGGTTCGGAAACTCGTCGACCCCACTGGGCGACAGAAACACCTTGAACCCGAACACTCCGGCATCGCTCAGCTCGTGCAGCTTGCCGAGGTTGGCCGGAATCGCCCCGCCCCAAAACCCCACATGAACGGATGCCTTCGCCCCCGCCGCCTGGCGCTTACGTTCCAGCGCGGTCACCGACACGGTCGGCGGAATGCTGTTGAGCGGCATATCGATGATCGTGGTGACCCCGCCGGCCGCGGCGGCGAGGGTCGCGCTCGCGAAGCCCTCCCACTCGGTGCGGCCGGGTTCATTGACGTGCACGTGCGTGTCGACGAGGCCGGGAATGAGCACCGCGTCGGGGGCGAGGCGCTCCTCACGGAGGGTGATGGCGGTCGGCGCTTGGTCGGGGGTGGCGGCATCCGCTCGTGGCGGGCCTTCGATGACCGCATCGATCGGGAGGATCGCGGTGATGACCCCGTTCGTGACGCAGACGGCGGCCGGAATGAAGCCCTGCGCGGTCAGTACCCGTTCGGAGCGGATGACGAGATCGGGGTAGGTCATGCGGTCCTTTCGGGTGTGACTACCGGCGGCTGCTGTGCCTGTTTTCACCCTACTGAAATCGGATTCAGCCCATTTGGAGGTTTGGAAACGTGCCCGACATGCCCCGTGATCCGGCCGAAATATCTCACGGCTCGGGCGTTCGGGGCGGGCGTGGTTTCGAGGCGGCCCGCGTCGGGGACGGGTCATCCGCTCCTCGCTCAAAACTCGCATTCCCGCGGAAAACTCGACCCCGCCCCGTCGCTCAGGTCTCAGAAGTTGAGCAGCGGTGCGGGGTATTCGTGGAGTTGCGAGTTTGAGGTGTTTCGGGGCGTTGCGCACGCTTTTCGCGCAATGTCCCGAAACACCTCAATGTTCGAGCGGGGTTGGATGCCCTGTTCCGACGCGATCCAACCCCGGGGAGCGGATTTTTCGGGACCGCTCAGCCGTGCAGCAGCCGCCAGATGCGGTCGCGCGACATCGGCAACTCGGTGGGACGGATGCCGATCGCGTCACGCACCGCATTGGCCAGCGCCGGTGCGACCGGGTTGTAGGTCGATTCGCTCATCGACTTGGCGCCGAAGGGTCCGAGCACGTCGTGACTCTGCGCAAAGTAAACCTCGGTGACCGGCAGATCCACCAGTTGGGGAACGTGGTAGTTGCGCAGCACCCTGGTGGTCACGGCGCCGGCGCCGTCGAGCACGACCTCTTCGAACAGGGCGGTGCCGAGCGCCTGCGCGACGCCGCCCTCGATCTGCCCGCGGCACTGCTCTGGATTCATGACGAAGCCGGCGTCGGCGGCCTGGATTGACTGCAGAATGCGCACCTCGCCCGTATCGGTGTTCACAGCCACACGAAAGGCGTGCACGTTGAAGGCCAGGGAGCGCACGGCGCCGTCTTCACGGCGTACGGCGGTGAGGTCGACGTCGTTCGTGGCGGCCCAGGCGGCCAGTTCGTCGAGCGCGACGAATGACTCCATCGAGCCCGGGTTGAGCGACACGACCGGGTGGAGTCCGTCCGTCCCCTGGCCCGGAAGTTTTGAGGGCATTGAAGTAGCTGACCCGGCCGACGGGGCTGGTTCGCTGGCGTATAAGCCATCCCGTTCGAGCAGCCACGTCGGGTCGCTCTGCCCGCTGAACGACGCCGCGGCCGAACCGAGCGTTTCGGCCAGCGCGCTCGCCGCGGCGAGCACGGCCTTGCCGGCCACCACCACCCCGGCCGAGCCGAACGCGCCGGAATCGTAGCCGGCGGCGTCTGTGTCGGAGTGCACCAAATCGATGCGGTCGACGCTTGTGTGCAGCGCTGTCGCGGCGATCTGGCCGTGCACGGTCGTGGTGCCGTTGCCGAATTCGGTCGTGCCGACCCGCACCAGATAGCGGCCGCCGGGGAGCAGCTGAACGGAGGCCTGCGACCGGTGGCCGCGCGGCGGCGTCGTCGCGATCATCGACGACGCCATGCCGGTACCGACCCGCCACTGGGGACCAGCTGGAACGTCGGTCCCATTGCCGCGCTCCAGCGCCGCTTCGGCCAGGTCGAGGCACTGGTCGAGGCCGTAGCTTCCGAAGATCAGGTCGGGTCCTTCCTCGTGCGTGACCACGAGCGGGTCGCCGGGCTGCACCGAATTCAGCCGGCGAAGTTCGAATGGGTCCACGTGGAGTTCGCGGGCGAGTTCGTCGAGCGCGCACTCGATCGCGAAGATGATCTGGCCGAGGCCGTAGCCGCGGAAGGCGCCCGACGGAGGGTTGTTTGTATAGACGCTCTGGGCATCCACTCGTTTGTTGGGCACGTTGTACAGCGCGACAGACTCGCTCGTGCCGTGGAACATCACACCGGGGGCGTGGTTGCCGTAGGCGCCAGTGTCAGCGAGTACCCCGAGTTTCAGGGCCGTCAGGCGGCCGTTGGCTGTGGCCCCGAGGGTGACGTCGAGCATCATGGGATGCCGTACCGGGGCGATGGTGAGCTCGTCGGTGCGGGTGAATTCGTACTGCACCGGTCGCCCGGTTTTCAGCACGGCGAGGGTGACCAAGTCTTCGGTGAGCAACTCCTGCTTGCCGCCGAAGCCGCCACCGACCCGGGCGGTGAAGACGCGCACCCCGGCCGGGTCGAGGTCGAACAGGCGGCAGATCTCCTTCTGCACCAAAAACGGAACCTGGGAGCTAGTGCGCAGATTCAGCCGGCCCTGTTCGAGCCAGCCGATCGTGGCATGGGTTTCCAGGTGTGTGTGCGAGATGCGCTGCGTGTGCCAGCTGCCGGAGACGATCGTGGTCGCCTTGGCGAGGCCGGCCTCTACGTCGCCGTATTCGCCGTGCAGCTCGGCGACGAGGTTGCGGCCAGGCTCGGCCAGGCGCGAGATGACCGGGTCCTTATCGCCGTGCACGAGCGGGGCGCCGGGCTCCGTGGCCAGCTTCGGGTCGAACACGGCCTCGAGCAAGTCGTACTCCACCTCGATCAGCCGGCAGGCGGCCTCGGCGACGGCCACCGAGTCGGCCACGACCGCCGCGACGCGCTGCCCGCGAAAGCGCAGGGTCGCGTCGAAGACCAGGGTGTCGTCGGGGTCGTCGAACCGGCTCTCATGGCGCGCGGTCGAGAACAGGGTCGCGGGGGAGTCGGCGTGGGTGAGCACGCGGTGCACGCCGGGCAGCGCGGCGGCCTTAGCCAAATCAAGAGAGCGGATGCGCGCGTGCGCGTGCGGACTCCCCAGCACCGCGAGGTGCAGCAGTCCGGGGATCGCGACGTCGAGGGTGTACGGTTCGAGCCCGCTGACCACGCGCTCGCCCGCGATGGCGCCGGGAGAGGTGCCGACCAGCCCGGACGCGCGGAACCCTGACTCGCCAGTTGGGACCGGCCCGGTCGGGGCCAGTCCAGCCGAATTCGAGTGGGGCGCGGGTCGGCCGGTTGTTCGTACCGGTCCGAGGCTCGACGCTTCGGCCTGCTCGTGCTCCGGCGCAACGTGGCATGAGCCCTCCACTGGAGTGTGCTGGCCGGTGATCGCGTCGAGGATCGACCGATAGCCCGTGCAGCGACACAGGTTGCCCTTCAGCAAGCGGGGCAGGTCGGCAGGGTTGGTGCCGGCATCCGCTTCGATCGCCGCGGCGGTGACGACCATGCCGGGCGTGCAGAAACCGCACTGAAAGCCGGCGGCGTCGACGAAACGCTGCTGCACCGGGGCGAGGTGGCCTGGTTGGCCGAGGCCGGCCGCGGTCGTGATCTGCGTGTCGGCGGCCCGGAATGCCGGATAGATGCAGGAGTGCACGGGCGTGCCGTCGACCTGCACCGTGCAGGCGCCGCAGTCGCCGGTGTCACAGCCTTTCTTCACCTCAAAGTGCTCGTGTTCGCGCAGCAGCGTGCGCAGGCACTGGCCGGGTTTCGGCGTCGCCTCGATCTCGGCGCCATTGACCTCGAAGGTGATACTGGTCCTGTCCACTCGCACTTTTTCAAAGGTCATGACTGACCTCCAGCCAGTTCAGCGCGGATCTCGTCGCCCAGCAACACGCCCATCGCGCGTCGCCAGTCGGCGGCGCCGTGGGCATCCGTGAACCAGCAGTCGATCGCGGCAATATCGCCGGCGAGAACCTCGGCGGTAGGCAACTCCGGGTAGCGCAACTGCACCGGGCGCAGCGTCGCGGCTGTGACGGTCAGTACAAACAATCCGTCAGCGTCCAACCGCCCGGCGAGCACTGCGCCCGATCGCCCGAGCGGCGACAGGGCGATCTTGCGAAACGCCGTCTGGGCGTTCAGGGACGCCAACGGCACGTGAATCGAGCGCAGCACATCACCGGGCGCGAGCATGTTGGTCATATTGCCGGTGACGAAGTCGCGGGCCGGCACGACGTCGTCGCTGCCGTCGCCGCGCCAGACCAGCAGGTCGGAGTCGAGCGCGACGGCCAGGGTGGTCATGGGGCCGGCCGGCAGCGAGGTGGCCAGGTTGCCGCCGACGGTGGCGACATTCCACACTTTGAACGAGCCGAACAGGGCTGTGCAGCACTGATAGAACAGCGGATGCGCCGCCCACCCCGCCTGCCGTGGCAGCCGGGAGAGCTCGGCCAGGGTGCAAGTCGCACCGATCTCGAGCCCCTGGTCAGTGATCGTGAGCGCGGTCCAGCCGAAGGCCTGCAAATCCACCAGGCCCGTGAGGTCGGCGCGCGGGTCGGCGAACAGTTCGGATCCGCCGGCCAGCGGCACCACGGTCGGCCCGAGCACGTCGAGGTCGCTGCGCTGGTGTGCGGCGATGACACGTGTCACAGTACTGAGATCCATGAATTGTCTCCGTCGGATGCCGTGGAACCACCCCCGGAGGGGCGGTATCGCATCCGTGCGAGCGTCCTCGGGCGCACGGTGTGAAGGCCCACCGGAGATTGAAATAATCCTATCTGTGCCCCGGGTGGGCTGCGTCAAGATTACCGCGCAGCAACCCTGGATTCCCTGATCACGCCCACCCCCCGTTCGAGGTTCGTCGGGCGTTGGGAGACCGGTCGATTCCCAGCCGACGCTGCCAGGATTCGGTCACGTTCAACGGTGGGAGACCGAGATGACCGCTGCCCCAATCCCCGAAGCCACGGGCGCGTCCACCGGGCGAATGGCCGACCACTTCGACGTGATCGTGATCGGTGCCGGCCCGGCCGGAACGGCTGCAGCCCTGCGGGCGGCAGAACTCGGTGCCTCTGTTGCCGTCTGCGAGTCAGATCGCCTCGGTGGCACCTGTGTGAACACCGGATGCGTACCGACCCGCGTACTCGCCAAAACCGCGAGGCTCATGCGCGAGATCCGAACCGCCGACGCCTACGGTATCTCCGTGATCGAACGCCCGGTCGACTGGCCAGCGACCGTGGATCGAGTGCGGCAGACCGTCGATCGGGTGCGTTCCCTGAAATACGAGGCGACCCGCTTTGCAGACGCGGGCGTTGAGCTCATTCTTGAGGGTCGTGCCCGGTTCGAGGACGCCTACACGCTCCGATTGGAGACCGGGCGCGCGATCACGGCCGACGCTATTCTGGTGTGTGTGGGCGGTCATTCCCGCCGCCTGCCGGTTCCGGGTGCCGAGCTCGCGACCGTGCCGGAACACGTGCTCGACCTCCCGCGGGTGCCGGATCGGCTGGCCGTCATCGGCGGCGGAAACACCGGTGCGCAGTTGGTCACGGTGTTCAGTTCCTTCGGTTCGGCCGTCACCCTGCTCGATCTGGCCGACCGGGTGCTCGCCACCTCTGATCAATCCATCTCCGATGCGGTGGCCGCGGCCTTCATCGAACAGGGCATCGTCCTCCGCCTCGGCATTGGCGGGGTTGCCGGGCTCGCCCGCGCCGCGGACGGCTCGATCACACTCAACTGGACCGAGAACGGTCAGGCGCTGTGCGGCAGCTTCGATACCGTGATCATGGCGACTGGCTGGCCAGCGGATGTCGGCGACCTCGGCCTCGAGACCGCCGGCGTCGCCACGAGCCGCTCGTCGATTGCGGTGGACGCGTATTTTCGCAGTTCGGTGCCGCACATTTTCGCCGTCGGTGACGCCAACGGCCGGGACATGCTGGTGCAGGCCGCCCAGTCGGAGGGGGAGGCAGCAGCCGAAAACGCTGTTCTGGATGCCAACCGCCGCACCCCGAACCAGCTGCTTCCGGCCGGCGGATTCACCGATCCCGACTATGCCGGCGTCGGTCTCACCGAAGTTGAGTCTCGACGTCGCGACGCACTGTGCGTGGTCACGGTGGTGCCGTACACGTCACTGGATCGTGCGGTGATCGATGATCGGCAGCGCGGCTTCCTGAAAATGATCACCGATCGACGTCGGGAGCTCATTCTGGGCGCTCACGCGGTGGGGGAGAATGCCGTGGAAGTCATCCAGTCCGTGACGACGGCGATGGCTGCCGGTGTGGATGTCTCCACTCTGGCCAAGGTGCGCTTCGCGTACCCCACCTACAGCGCTGTGATCGGCCTCGCTGCTCGCAGCCTGCTGGCTGAGCACGCTGATCACACGTCGATCGTGTAGACGAGTTCTTCCTGCAGCATGCCGAGCCATTCGTAGAGTTCGCGCAGAAACGGGGTCTCGTCGCCAGCGAGGTGCACGACCCCGTCGGGGGAGATCTGCAGCCGGTCGGCGAGGGTCAGCCGCAAGTCGGTCAGGCTGCGCAGCCAGGCCTGAACGGTATCGGGGTCGAGGCTGACCGTGACGGGCTGGCGGTCGTCGTCAGCAGACGTGTCGGGAGTGTCGGCATCCGCTTTACTAATGCCCAGCGAATTCAGCACGACCTGGGCGTTCTGCGCCTTGCGATCGAGCAGGTCGGTCGCCGTGAACCGGCGAAACTCGGCGGCCGCTTCGTCGTCATCGCGGTAAGCGTCGGGCAGCAGGCGTCCGAAGATTCCGTCGCTCGCGGCGAGCTGCGGGTCGCCGGCACCCGAGTCGAGCATCTCGAGAAGCTGGGTGGTGGCCAGGCGCAGCAGGTCGGCTTCGATCGGTTCGAAGCGGCCGAGCAAGATGCCGTCCGGCTGAGTGGTGAATCGACTCATTCGTCGGCCTTGGCGAGCGTCGCCATCAGGCCGTAGCCGTGCATGGCTTCAACGTGACGTTCCATGGATTCGCGATTGCCGGTGGCCACGACAGCCCGGCCATTGTTGTGCACCTGCAGCATGAGCCCTTCGGCCTGTTTCGGGGTGACGCCGAAGTAGCTGCGAAAGACGTACGCCACGTAGGACATGAGGTTCACCGGGTCGTCCCAGACCAGGGTCACCCACGGTCGGTCGAGTTCCACGTCCTCGCGAAGCTCGGTCTGTTCGGTAGTCTGGGTCACCCCTTAAGCCTCACACGCTCCCGCCGGGTTTTCCACCGCTGCGTCATACTTGCCCGCGCGGCGTGCGGGTTCGGGGCGAGGGAATATCCTTGAGTATGACGTCTTTTGCACCATCGTCCGCTCTGTCCCCAGCCCACGGCGCCCAGCACCCGGAGTTGGCCCCGCTGACCGACATCGATGTTGAGCGCATTCGCAACGACTTTCCCGTGCTGCACCAAACGGTGAACGGGCATCCGCTCGTCTATCTCGACTCGGGTGCTACATCGCAGAACCCGATCAGCGTGATGGAAGCCGAGCAGGAATACTACGAACAGCGCAACGCGGCCGTGCACCGCGGAGCCCACACGCTCGCCGTCGAAGCAACCGAGGGATTCGAAGCCGCCCGCGAGAAGGTTGCTGCGTTCGTCGGCGCCCAGACCGACGAGATCGTCTGGACCTCCAACGCCACCGAGGCCATCAACCTGCTGGCCTACAGCTTCTCCAACGCCTCACTCGGCCTCGGGGGCCCGGCCGCCCGCCGTTTCAGCCTCGGCGCCGGCGACGAGATCGTCGTCACCGAGATGGAACATCACGCCAACCTCATTCCCTGGCAGCAACTCGCGCTGCGCACCGGGGCCACGCTGCGCTTCATTCCGGTACTCGATGACGGCACCCTCGACCTGCTGGCCGCAGCGGATGTTGTCGGCCCCCACACGAGACTCCTCGCCTTCACCCATGGCTCGAACGTCACCGGCACCATCAACCCGGTGGCCGAACTGGTGGCCCTGGCCCGCCGCGTCGGCGCCCTGGTCGTGCTGGATGCCTGCCAGACCGTGCCGCACCTTCCCGTTGACGTCAAGGCGCTCGACGTGGACTTCGCGGTCTTCTCGGGCCACAAGATGCTCGGCCCCACGGGTATCGGCGCGCTTTACGGTAAAGCCGAACTGCTCGCCGACATGCCGCCGTTCCTCACCGGTGGATCGATGATCACGACCGTCGACATGACTAACGCTGAGTTTCTCGCTCCGCCACAGCGCTTCGAGGCCGGCACCCAGCGCATCTCGCAGGCCATCGCCCTGGCCGCGGCCGTCGACTACCTCAGCGAAACCGGTATGGATCGGGTGCACACCTGGGAGGCCCAGCTCGGCCAGCGCTTGGTCGCGGGGCTTGCCGAGATTCCCGGCGTGCGACTGCTCGGCCCCGGTCTCGGCGTTGAACGCCTGGGCCTGGCGGCCGTGGACGTCGCCGGAGTGCACGCGCACGACGTCGGCCAGTTTCTCGACGATGCCGGCATCGCCGTGCGCGTCGGTCATCACTGTGCTCAGCCCCTGCACCGCCGACTCGGCGTGACCGCGTCCACCCGGGCCAGTACCTACCTGTATAACACGACCGACGAGGTCGACCTGTTCCTCGCCACCCTCGCCGAGGTCGCCCCCTTCTTCGGAGTCACGTCATGAGCGACCTGCAGCAGCTGTACCAGACGATCATTCTCGAACATGCCAAGGCCCGGCATGGGGCGGTCGAACTCACTCCGCTCGCCGAGGCCGTGGCTCTCGGCGCGGCCGGTGGCTTGCGGGTAGCCGAATCGCACCAGATCAACACGACCTGTGGTGACGAGGTCACCCTGCGCGTGTCACTCGGGGCCGGCGCCGAAACGGATGCTGCCGTGACCGACCTGGTCTGGACCGGCGAGGGCTGTTCGATCTCGCAGGCATCCGCTTCGATTCTGACCGACACCCTGCGCGGTCTCAGCACAGCTTCGGCACGCGCCCTGCTCGACAACTTTCGGGAGATGCTGCGCTCGCGCGGAAAAATCGAGCCCGACGAGGAGATTCTGGGCGACGCCGCCGCCTTCGGGGGAGTCTCGCGATACCCTGCCCGCGTCAAGTGCGCCATGCTGCCCTGGGTCGCCTTCGAGGCCGCCCTGATCGAGGCTGAGTCGCACTAGTGTGCGGCGCGCCTGCGGCCCGTTCAGATCGACCGGGCCCGGGCCCGGAAACCGGGCCCATGATCTAGCATGGTCCCACTTTCCGGGCCCAGGCCCGGAAAGTGGGCCAGGCCTCAGTTTTCGCCGGTGCCGAGCTCGGCGTGCAGGGGCCAGTCCTGATCGTCCAGAATGAGCTGCGCGCAGGCGCCGGTGCGGGCGTTGACCACGATGGGTGCCATGAGGTTGACCGTCGTGGTGCTCTCGCCGGGGTTGACGACCACGAGCACGAGGGCATTGTCGGGCGTCGTCAGCGACAGCGCGATCGACTGCTCGCTGGAGATCGTCGGGGTGTAGTTGGGTAGAAAGATGGCCGCGTCGAGCACGAACAGGCGCGTGGTCGGGTGAGCGGATGCCTGCAGCGAGTAGAGTCCAGCGGCCCCCTCGATCGCGTTGAGCACGAAGTCGGTGAGCGGTGCCAACCCCGGCGGGGGGGAGACGAAGCTGAGGGTGGGGCTGGTGTGGGTCGTCGTCATGAAAGAAAGTCCATCAGGGTCGGTTGAAGTACACGGGCGGTAACAGCGAGCGCGGCCTGATAGGTCACTTCCTGCAGTTTCAAATCGATGATGACCTGGCCCAGGTCGGCGTCTTCGATGCCGGACCGTTGGGCATCCAGTGTGCCGGTCTTTTGCAGCAGGGTCGACTGGGCACGTTCCATCTGCACCTGGCGGGCGCCCATTTCGCTACGCTGACCGGTCATGATGGCCATCCGATCGTCGAGCGCGTCAAGGTGCGAGCCCACGTTGGCCGCGCTGTCGGTGGAGCGCAGGTCGGCGACAATATTGTCGAGCAGCGCAAATACCGATGCTTCGTTTCTGCCGAAGATGGTGCCGCCGTCGGCGTCGACACGCACGGTGCTCGTCGCGCTGATGCGCCGTTCGACGCCGCTCGAGCCCGCAGGGTCACCCGCGTATGCATAGGTCGTCCCGCCGCTGCTGTCAGTGCCTGCGGTGAATGCCGTGGCATCATCCGAGTTGCCGGCGAAGACGCTGCGCCCGAGAAACTTGGTGTTGGCCTGCGAGAGAAGGTCGGTTTTGAGTCCGTCGATCTCAATGGCAATGGCCTCTTTGGCCGTCGCGGACAGCGAGCCGGAGTTGGCGCCCTGCACGGTGAGGTCACGCACGCGGTTCATGATGCCCGACACCGACCCGAGCGAGGATTCGATCGTGGTCAGCCAGTCGTTGCCATTGTCGGCGTTGGCGCTGTACTGATCGACCGCACGCATTTCGGCCCGTACTGCCATAGCGGCTGCGGCCGCGGTCGGATCGTCCGAGGAACGGTTGATGGACTTGAGCGTGCTCGCCTGCTCCTGCAGCCGCGCGAGGTGCGTCATGTTCTCCTGCAGGTTGCGCTGGGCAGCGCGCATCTGGGTATGAGTAGTTACCCGATCGACCATGAGTTACCTCCCGACCAATCCGGTGCGGTTGATCAGCGTGTCGAGCATCTCGTCGACGGCCGTCATCATGCGGGCCGCTCCCTGATAGGCGTGTTGGAACATCAGCAGGTTCACGTTCTCCTCGTCGAGGTCGACCGAGGAATTGGCGAGCTGCTGGTTGGCAGCCCCCGATGCGGTCGAGCTGGCCAGCGCCGCCGACTGCAGCTCGGTCTGCGTGAGCACACCGGTCTTCGTGACGAAGTCCGACCAGGTGGTGCTCGGCGAGGTGACCGCGCCGCCTGCGTCGGTCGCGAATCCGGCGCCGAGCTGGGCGATGGCATCCGCTATGGTGCCGTCGTAGGCGCCAGAGTCTGCGGACGCGCGAACGGCCATGTCAGCGGATGATTGCGGCACGATGCTGAGACCTTGAGCGGCCGGTGCACCGGAGGCGCGAGTGAAGAACTCCAGGTTGGTGTCGCCCGCCTGCGTGAAGCCAGTCGCGTAGATGGCGTTGACCTTCGTGGCGAATTCACTCGCGAAGGTGTTGTAGGAGTCGGCAGCCTCAGCGAGGACGCCTCCGGTGCCGCTGGCGTTGGCCCCACCGAGCAGCGACAGCCCTCCGGCCATTTCGCCCCGGTCCATCGTCACCGCGGTGCCGGCGTTGTCGTCCCACACCAGGGTCACGTCACCACTGTCCTGCATTACTCGCGGAGAGTCGGCGGTGACGTGCACCTGATGCGCGGTGCCGCCGGAGACGAGAGCGTTGCCACCCACGAGCACGGTCACCGTGCCGTCGGCCTGCTCGGTGACGCTCGCACCGGTCAGGGCGGCGATCGTGGTCGTGAGGGTGCTGCGCTGGTCGAGCAATTCGTTGGCCGTTCCGCCCGTGGCGAGGCTCTGGCGAATCTGCACGTTGAGCGCGGCGACCTGAGTGGCCGCGCCGTTGAGTTCGGAAACCATATTGTTCAGGTCGCTGCGCACGTTCGACCACTCGTCGGAGACGGCCTGGTAGCCCTCGGAGATCTGAGTGAGCAATTCGCCAGCCGTGCCGAGCAGCAGTGCGGCCGGGGCTGCGGTGTCGGTGCCGTTCGACAGGGTCTGCCAGCCGGCCCAGAATTCATCGAGCTTGGCAGAGATGCCGTTTTCGCCGGGTTCGTTGAGCGAGTCTTCGACCGAGGCGAGAGCGTTGGCCCGCACCGCCGTGTAGCCGGCGGTGGCTGCGGTCGCGCGCACGCGGGCATCCAGTTGGGCGCTGGCCAGACGGGCGATACCGTCCATGGCAACGCCCTCGCCGACGCGAGCGCCCTGGGTGAAGATTCCGGTCGGGGCGGTGGCGCCGAGAGCGGAGGTCGATATGCGCTGGCGGGTGTAGCCCTCCGTATTGGCGTTGGCAATGTTCTGCCCTACCACGTCGAGTCCCTGGCGCGCGGCAACGAGCCCGGTGTACGCGGTGTTCAAGCCACCAAATGTGCTCACCGTGTTCTCCGTTCTTCTCGTTCGTTCTGCAAAGTTATAGGTTGCGGTCGAAAATGCGGGCCGCGGTCACCGGGTCGTCGGTGACCCCGCTGGCGTCGTAGGTCTTGGGGTTGGCGCTGACCGTGGTCAGGGTTTCCTGGGTGGAGCGGGCCGCGGAACGAATGAATCGTTCGTTGGTGTCTCGGAGTTCTTTGATTTGGGTGGTGAGGTCTCCCATGGCCTTGAGGTGCGCGGCCAAGATTTCGCCCCACGGCCCTTCGGGAGCATTGGCGGCGAGTTCACGAAGAGTGGCGTCTTCGGCTGTTCCCCACTGGGTGGCCAGTGCGGCTACCTCGACGGAACGCCCGAGTCCGGCTTCGCGCACGAGGTTCAAAACCTGTTCGACCTCGCGAGTGGCGTGTTGCAGCCAGCGGGACTTCCCGCCCTGCAGCAGAAGCTGTTCCTCTTCGAGTTTGAAGACGAGCAACTCGAGAAGTTCACGTTCTCGCCAGAGCAACGCAGACAATTCGTTGGCGCCCATGACTCCTCCAGCCCACAATTTGACTCGCGCTCAGGGTCACACGGGTGCGTGTGCTCTGGTTCATTCGTTGGCACTATCGGCTGCTGGGCGACCATGGTTAGGCAAAATCCCCCGAATTCTTGCGGATTTGCTCAATCGTGTCCTCAGAAGAGAGGACATGCCAATGTATCGAATGGGCCTTGTAGCGCTACCCATTTACCCCTTACTTCGAGTAGCTTTGATTTCGCAGGCATGGGAGCCTCTCGCGGGAGGCGCATCAGCCCTTCCGTGCACATTCGACAATTGGCAGGAAAAGCTCGGGGGCCGCACGTGAATCGCACTGACCGCAATGCCCTTGTCGTGGAGAATCTGCCCCTGGTCGGTTACCTCGTGTCGGAGGTCTGGGCCAAGGCTCGGCACCTGTCCCGCGACGACCTCGCGTCGGCCGGCGCTGTCGCTCTCATCACCTCAGCGGATGCTTTCAACCCCACCCTCGGAGTTCCCTTCGGCGCCTTCGCCCGGCGCCGCATCATCGGTGCTTTCGCCGACGAGATGCGCTCGAGCGACTGGGCCACCCGCTCCGCTCGCCGCCGCATCAAAGAGACCATGGCCGTGCAGGAGACCCTCGCGGCTGCGCTCGGACGCATCCCGAACGTGAACGAGATCGCCGATGCTCTCGGCGTCGACCGCGACACGGCCGCGGCCGGCCTGGCCGACGCGGCCCGCACCCTCTCGGCCCTCGACGACACGACCGCCGAGTTTCTCGTGGCTGACACCGCGATGCCCGAAGAGTCACTGCTTTCCAGCGAACGCCTGGTCTACCTTCGCGCGGCCGTCGCGGCCCTCCCGGAGAAGATGCGGGCCATCGTTGAGCAGATCTACTTCGACGACCGCCCGGTCAAAGACATCGCCGCCGAACTGGGCACCACGCACTCCGCTGTTTCCCAGATGCGCGCCGAGGCGATTCGCCTGCTGCGTGACGGACTCAGCACGCACTACGCCGACGAAATCGAAACTGCGGCTGCGTATCAGCCGGAGTCGCGCATTGCTCCGGCTCGCCGCAGCGCCTACCTCGCACGACTCGCCGACCTCGCCACGGTGGGAATGACCCGCACCGCGCACGAACACCTGCAGTTCGACACGGTCGAACGCGCAGCATCCTGACTTTTCAGTAATCTCACCGCTAGCCCATGGATGGGCCGGCTTCAGAACACCTCACGGAAGAAACCATCATGGGTATGCAGGTCAACACCAACACCTCGGCATCGGACGCGTACCGCAAACTCGCGGACTCACAGACCAGTCTCGCGCAGCCGACCGTGGCCATCTCCAGCGGACTCGCCTCGACCGAGTCTGTCGTTGCCGCTGACCGTGTCGACTTCGAAGGCAAGACCCGTGCCGTCTCAGCCGAGAACACCCTCGCAGCCGCATCGCGCCTGACCAACAATGCCATGGCCGAGCAGATGGTGGACCTCACCCGCGTGAGCATTCTCGCCCAGCCGGTCACCGCGGTCTCTGCCCAGGCCAACCAGGCGAACTCCGACGTTCTGCAGCTGCTCCGCCCCGCAGCCTAGGCTGCTTGATCTTTCTTGAAGACGCTGTCCCTTCGTGGAACAGCGTCTTCGTGTTGTGCGGCCTACTCGGGGGCCAATCTCGTATCGGAATCTAACCCCCACAGCAAAACGGTCGATAGCAAGAGTTGCCAGACCATGGATGGGCTGGTGTACCACGACCCACTCACGGAGGATCCACCATGGGCATGCAAGTAAACACCAACGTCGCGGCCAACAACGCGTACCGCAACCTGGCCACCACGCAGAACGACCTGTCGAAGTCGCTCGAGAAGCTTTCGAGTGGTCTTCGCATTAACCGGGCAGCGGATGACGCGGCCGGCCTCGCAATCTCTGAGGGTCTGAAGTCGCAGGTTGGTGGCCTCACGGTTGCTGCCCGCAACGCTCAGGACGCAGTGAGTGTCATTCAGACTGCTGAAGGTTCGCTCAATGAGGTGCAGTCGATTCTGCAGCGTGTTCGCGACCTGGCCGTTCAGGCCGGTAACGACTCGAACAACACCGAGTCGCGTGGCGCGATCAAGACCGAGGTCGAAGCACTGACCAAGGAACTCACTCGCATCAGCGACTCCACGAACTTCAACGGCACCCAGCTGCTTGATGGTTCCAAGCCGACCCTGAGCTTTCAGGTCGGAGCCAACGGCGACGCCAGCAGTCAGATTGCCGTAGATCTCTCGAAGGCCGACGTCTCCGACGTCACCAAGGCCATCGGCTCGACCAACGTCGGAACGTCCTTTGCGACGCCCGGTGCCAGCGTCACAACCGTTGCTTTCACTATCGATACGGTAGCCGTCACTACTGGAACAGTCGCTTTTGCAGCAGGCGGAACCGCTCAGGATGCTGCAGACGAGTTGAACTCCGACAGCGGCTTCAGCGCGAAGCTGATTGCATCGGTCGACGAGAACGGCGCGTTGAACGTTAAGGCCATTGCCGGTGGCGTCATCGACGAGAAGTCGACGACAGAACTTGCAGATGCCGCCAAGCAGAGCACCATCGGTGGCTTGGACTTCTCCTCGGCCGAGGGTGCTGCTGCAGCTATCACGGCTCTGGACCGTCAGATCTCCGGCATCTCGACGGCTCGCGCCTCGCTCGGTGCGGACCAGAACCGGTTCGAGAGTGTCATCAAGAACCTGGCCGTCTCCAAGGAGAACCTCACCGCTGCCGGTTCGCGTATTCGCGATACCGACATGGCCGAGGAAATGGTCAAGTACACCCGTGCGAACATCCTGTCGCAGGCTGGCACCGCTATGCTCGCGCAGGCCAACCAGAGCAACTCGGGCGTTCTGCAGCTGCTCCAGTAATACGCCTCACCACCGGATCAGAGTCTGATCCGGTCGCTGTAGCCGGGGCACCGCGAATTCAATCGCGCTGTCCCTGGCCACGGCACCCCCCGAACGCGCCTGTTCAGCCGGTTCTTCTGACGGCCTGAACGCTGCGGTCGATAGACATAAGTGCTGGCCCATGGATGGGCCGGCGCACGTAGTCCCAGTCACGGAGGAACTCAAATGGGCATGCAAGTCAACACCAACGTTGCGGCGAATAACGCGTACCGCAACCTGGCAACTACACAGAACGACCTGTCGAAGTCGCTGGAAAAGCTTTCCAGTGGTCTTCGTATCAACCGGGCAGCGGATGACGCGGCCGGCCTCGCAATCTCTGAAGGTCTGAAGTCGCAGGTTGGTGGCCTTACGGTTGCCGCTCGTAACGCTCAGGACGCGGTCAGTGTTATTCAGACCGCTGAAGGTTCGTTGAACGAGGTGCAGTCGATTCTGCAGCGTGTTCGTGACCTGGCCGTTCAGGCCGGTAACGACTCGAACAACACCGAGTCGCGCGGCGCCATTCAGACCGAGGTCACGGCGCTGACCAAGGAACTGACCCGCATCGGCCAGTCGACGAACTTCAACGGCACCCAGCTGCTCGACGGCACGAAGCCGAACCTGAGCTTTCAGGTCGGAGCCAACGGTTCAGCCAGTAGTCAAATTTCCGTGGACCTGTCGAAAGCCAACGTTGCTTCTGTTGTCAACACATTGGCGAACGGCGTACCCGCTGCTCTCCTCACTGCGGGCACCGCAGCGACTGAAAAAGATGCAGCCGTAAATGGCTATGACCGCATAGTCGTCAGTCTGAAGGATGCTGACGCAAGTGGTAACTACACGTTGACTCAAGACGGCGTTTCCAAGAACGTGTTTCTTGGAACGACAAACGCCGCCATGGATCAAAGCCAAATCACTTCTGCGTTGACCACGGCATTTTCTGGCTATTCCATCAGCGAATCTAGTGGCGTGTACACCATAGAAAAATCGTTTGTAGGGGGCAGCCAGCCCGCTAGCAAGCCGATTTCTGTGGTGATTAATGCATCCCAGAACAGCACTGACTCGGCTACGGATGGCGCGGCTCTCTCGAACACCGCGTCTTTTAGCGCCGGGTCGGCCGCTACGTACAACAATGATGGCGTCACTGCCGTCTACTCTGACGCTCTAACTGCTTTGAAGTTTACGGACGCGGGTGAGGCAGCCAACGCGATCAAGCTTCTCGACACGCAGATCTCGGCTATCTCGACGGCTCGCGCCTCGTTGGGTGCGGACCAGAACCGGTTCGAGAGTGTCATCAAGAACCTGGCCGTGTCGAAGGAGAACCTCACCGCTGCCGGTTCGCGTATTCGCGATACCGACATGGCCGAGGAAATGGTCAAATACACCCGTGCGAACATCCTGTCGCAGGCCGGTACCGCCATGCTCGCGCAGGCCAACCAGTCCAACTCGGGCGTGTTGCAGCTGCTCCAGTAACACGAGTGATCGCGTCAGTTTCTGACGCGGTCACCCGGCAGGCGCCGGCGGGCTACCAAGCCCGGCGGCGCCTGGCACCAACACGTTTCACTGCTGGCCCATGGATGGGCTGGCACACCCAGTCCCAGTCATGGAGGAAATCTCATGGGCATGCAAGTAAATACCAACGTCGCGGCCAACAACGCGTACCGCAACCTGGCCACCACGCAGAACGACCTGTCGAAGTCGCTGGAAAAGCTTTCCAGTGGTCTTCGCATCAACCGGGCGGCGGATGACGCGGCCGGCTTGGCAATCTCTGAAGGTCTGAAGTCGCAGGTTGGTGGCCTCACGGTCGCCGCTCGTAACGCTCAGGACGCAGTGAGTGTTATTCAGACGGCTGAAGGTTCGTTGAACGAGGTGCAGTCGATTCTGCAGCGTGTTCGTGACCTGGCCGTTCAGGCCGGTAACGACTCGAACAACGAAGAGTCGCGTGGAGCGATCAAGACCGAGGTCACGGCGCTGACGAAGGAACTCACTCGCATCAGCGAGTCCACGAACTTCAACGGCACCCAGCTGCTCGACGGCACGAAGCCGACCCTGAGCTTTCAGGTCGGAGCCAACGGCGATGCCAGCAGCCAGATCTCGGTTGACCTGAGCAAGGCGGACGTCTCCGACGTCACCAAGGCCATCGGCTCGACCAACGTCGGCAAGTCCTACGACGTTCCTGCCGCTGGCGCTACGGCCCTCACCTTTACTGTGGGGAGTGATGTGACGAGCACTTCCGTCACCTTCGCGACCGGTGGAACTGCCGCAGACGCAGCGAAAGCGTTGAATGAAAACGCCACCTTCAGCGCCAAGTACACCGCAGGCGTCGACGAATTTGATCAGGTCAGCGTAAAAAATAACGCTGGAGATTCGTTTACATCTACTGGGCTGACGGTTGGCGGGGACGTTAGCAAGATCGGCGGCCTGGACTTCTCCTCCGCCGAGGGTGCCGCTGCGGCCATCACCGCACTGGACCGTCAGATCTCCGGCATTTCCACGGCCCGTGCTTCGCTTGGTGCTGACCAGAACCGGTTCGAGAGTGTCATCAAGAACCTGGCCGTCTCGAAGGAGAACCTCACCGCTGCTGGTTCGCGTATTCGCGACACCGACATGGCGGAAGAGATGGTCAAGTACACCCGTGCGAACATCCTGTCGCAGGCTGGTACAGCCATGCTCGCGCAGGCTAACCAGTCGAACTCGGGCGTTCTGCAGCTGCTCCAGTAACACCAGTGACCGCGTCAGAACCTGATGCGTGATCGGCGGCATCCGCTCGTAATCACTACGAGCGGATGCCGCCTCCTTTTAACCCGCGATCGCTGCGAGTTTCTAACCCGGGAGCGGTTGCTGTCGATAGGTATAAGTGCTGGCCCATGGATGGGCCGGAGAATTCAGTCCCAGTCACGGAGGATCCATCATGGGCATGCAAGTAAACACCAACGTCGCGGCCAACAACGCGTACCGCAACCTGGCCACCACGCAGAACGACCTGTCGAAGTCGCTCGAGAAGCTCTCGAGTGGTCTTCGGATCAACCGGGCAGCGGATGACGCGGCCGGCCTGGCAATCTCTGAGGGTCTGAAGTCGCAGGTTGGTGGCCTCACGGTTGCTGCCCGTAACGCTCAGGACGCGGTCAGTGTTATCCAGACTGCTGAAGGTTCGTTGAACGAGGTGCAGTCGATTCTGCAGCGTGTTCGCGACCTCGCCGTTCAGGCCGGTAACGACTCGAACAACACCGAGTCGCGTGGCGCGATCAAGACCGAGGTCACGGCGCTGACGAAGGAACTGACCCGCATCAGCGAGTCCACGAACTTCAACGGCACCAACCTGCTCGATGGTTCCGAGAACCTGAGTTTCCAGGTCGGCGCAAACGGCGACGCCAGCAGCCAGATCGTCGTGGACCTGTCGAAGGCCAACGTTTCCGACGTAACCGCTGGTCTTTCCTCGACCAACGTGGGAGCGTCCTACGACCTGAGCGCTACCGTCGCAGTTTCGGGCGTTCAAAGCTTCGTATTCGATACTGGAACATCCGCTACACCGGCACTCACTCAGGTAGATACAGCTTCATTGAGCGGATTGACGACCTCATCCTCGTCGGCTGACGTGGCGGCTGCCCTCAACGGCGACGCCAACTTCAGCGACAAATTGATCGCCTCCGTAGATGAAAAAGGAGCCGTAAACGTTAAGTCGCTCACCGGCGAAGATGTGACAGCGGGTGTCATAACCTCCGGGGCGCTGGTAGCGACAGCGAACACGGGCATGGCCGACGCAACCGACAGTACACGCGGTGGACTTGACTTCGACAGCGCCGAGGGCGCAGCTGCGTCGATCTCAATGCTCGACAAGCAGATCTCCTCGATCTCCACGGCTCGCGCCTCGCTGGGTGCTGACCAGAACCGGTTCGAGAGCGTCATCAAGAACCTGGCCGTCTCCAAGGAGAACCTCACCGCTGCCGGTTCGCGTATTCGCGACACCGACATGGCTGAAGAGATGGTCAAGTACACGCGTGCGAACATTCTGTCGCAGGCTGGTACGGCCATGCTCGCGCAGGCCAACCAGAGCAACTCGGGCGTTCTGCAGCTGCTCCAGTAACACCAGCACAACCCAGATTGCACATTGATCTGAACGGTGGCAGATGCGGGACGAAACCCGCATCTGCTACCCAAGCACCACCCCAGATTCGTCCACCAGAAAGGGAAACCCATGTCACTCGCTGTCGATGGGCTCATCAGCGGTCTGGACACCACCGCGCTGATCAACTCCCTCATGGAACTCGAGGCCGGGCCGCAAACGCTGCTCAAGGCCAAGGTCACCACCTCCAATACGTTCGTCACGGCGCTGCAGGGGCTGAACGCCTCCATCGCCAGCCTCGCCACGCTCGCGACCAAGAACACCGTCGCCAATGCGCTCAACCTCTACTCGGCCACAAGCAGCAACTCGAGCATCACCACCACGGTCTCCACCGGCGCCAGCACGGGTTCCCTCGACGTTGTCGTCGGCGCGCTCGCCCAGGCAAAGTCCGGCGTCACCGCGGCCATGACGGAATTCAGCGGCACCTCGTTCACCGTCGTGGGTAGCGACGGTGCGGCCCTGGACATTGAAGCCGACTCGAACTCGCTCGACGACGTCGCGACTGCCATCAACGCCTCGAGCGCCGGTATTACGGCCACCAAAGTGGCCTCGGGCACCAACGCCGCCGGCGACCAGCAGTATCGCCTGCAGTTGGTCGCTGATGACACCGGCCTCACCGGAAACTTCGAGCTGTACCAGGGCACGAGCGGTGACGTCACGGCCGGGACCGCCGCCAACGTGCTCGAGGCCACCGGCGCCGCAGTTATCACCGCCGCGCAGGACGCTCAGGTGACGCTGTGGGCTGGAACCGCCGCCGCGCAGAGCATTACCTCGTCAACGAACACCTTCGCGGACCTGCTGCCCGGCGTGGCTGTGACGGTGTCCAAGGTCTCCACCGATCCGGTAACGATCACGGTCGCCCGCGACAATGCCGCGGTCAGTGACCTCGCCAAGAATCTGGTCGGCTCGTTGAACACGGTGTTCGCGCTGATTTCAACCAAGTCGGCCGTGGTCAACAGCACCGACACGAGCGGCAACGCCGTGGTATCGGCCGGTGTATTCAGCGGCGACAGCACGGTACGCGACGTCAAGCAGCTCATTCTTGACGCGGCGTCGTACCCGGTCGACGGCCGCTCGCCGAGCGAAATCGGCATCAGCATCACCAAGAACGGCACGATGGAATTCGACGCCGACAAGTTCGCCGCCGCCATGAAAGACGACCCGGAGCACGTCGAGAAGGTGCTGGCCGAGATCTCGTCCCGCGTCGCCGCCGCAGCCACAAGCGCGTCCGACAAGTACGACGGCATGATCACCGGCAAGATCACCGGCCAGGAGAGTCTGGTCAAGAGCCTCGGCACCCAGATCGACAACTGGGATCTGCGCCTCACGTCGCGGCGGTCGACCCTGGAACGCACCTACGCCTCGCTCGAGGTGCAGCTCAGCAACATGAACGCCCAATCCGCCTGGCTCACCGCCCAGGTTGACGGTCTCAACAGCGCGAACGGAAAATGATGACTATGACAATGGGAACCAACGCCCAGCGTTCGCGCTACAACCGCGACGCGGTTCTCTCGGCCACCCCGGTTCGCCTGCTGACCATGCTCTACGACCGCCTGCTGCTCGACCTCAACCGCACCGAAGCGGCCCAGCAACGGCAGGACTGGCAGATCGCGTCGGACAATCTGATTCACGCCCAGGCGATCGTGTCGGAGCTGAGCACCTCGCTCAACGTCGACGCCTGGGACGGCGGCGAGGGGTTGTTCTCGCTCTATACCTATGTGTCGACCGCCATGGTCAGTGCGAATACGCACCGCGACTCGGCCCGCACCCGCGAGTGCATCTCGCTGCTCGAACCGCTGCGGCTCACTTGGCACGAGGCTGCTGAGCTGCTGCCGGCCCAGCCGGCACCGGTCGCACGCCTGAGCGGTGAGCTGGGTATTGGCTAACCTGGCCGCTTGGGAAGCCGCGCTCGATGACCTCGAGAATAGGCTCGATGCGGCGGCACGGTCGATGCAGGTTGGTGGGTCGGGTGATGAGGCCGGTCGCGTTGGTTCTATGTCGGTCTCGACAAGCTCGACCAACGACGAAGACGGCTCGACCAGCGATGGTAGAGGGTCCGCGGGGGAGTGGAGCGTGCCGACGGAGCTCGGAAGCATTCCGCCGGAACTCGCGGCACGAGTGCAGGACCTGCTACACAACCAGCAGAAGCTCATTCGAGAACTCGAACAGGCTCGCGCCCTCACCCAGAAGCACATCGCAGCGATACGTTCGGTGCCTCCGGAGCGCGACGCGCGGGCATCCGTTTATCTGGATGTGGCCGGCTGACCCCCGTTCGAGGGTAGTGAAACACCGGCGACACGCCGTAGCGCAACAAACTTGGGGAATGTTCTTACGAACTCCTTACCCATCTGTCGGGGCGACCGATAGCAAGGAGTGAGCACGGATTGCTCACCACCGGGCCACGGATTGGCCGTCTTGTCATTTTGTCGACGAAGCGGGTAATCATGCTTGATTCCGTGACCTCCCTGGCCCTCACGAGCGCCCTGGACGGCCTCGCGCTGCGCCAGCGCACCATCGCCAACAACATCGCCAACATCAACACCCCCGATTACCACGCCAAGGTTGTCTCGTTCGAGAGCGCATTGGCCAAATCGGTCGCTGACGGCAACGGTGTTTCGGCCGCAACGACGGAGCGTTCGCTCGACCCGACGCTGCTCAACGGCAACAACGTGAACCTGGACACCGAGACCCTCGCCAACATCGACGCCCTGCTGCGTTACCAGTTCGCTGCGAAGGCCGTCGAAGGCCCGGTCTCGTCGATTCGCGCCGCGATGAAGACCGCCTGATGGTCGACGCAATCGGCATCGCCGGCAGCGGCATGACGCTGCACCGCAAATGGCTCGACGCCATCGCCGACAACCTCGCCAACGCCAACACCGTGACCGCCACAACGGATGCTGCCTTTCAGGAGCGATACATCCTGGCGCAGGAAGGCCCCGGCAACGTGGGCGCCAGCGCCACGGCCGCCTTCGGCGGTGCCGAGGGAACCCTGGTGTACGAGCCGGAGCATCCGCTCGCCGACGCCGACGGATACGTGCGTTACCCCGATATCGACATGGCCGAGCAGATGGCCAACCTCATCATGGCCCAGCGTGGCTACCAGGCCAACGCCGCCGTCGTCGACCGGGCTAAGACCGCCTACGAAGCCGCACTACAGATCGGACGTGGCTGATGCCACTTGGCGCTATCAACGCAACCACCGCCCTCTCCGGGGTCATGGGCAGCTCGGCAACGTCAGCCACCCAGCGCACCGACGGCTCGGGTTTCGGCACCGCCCTCTCCGGCGCTGTCGACAACCTGCAGCAGCTGCAGGGCACGTCCAATACTCTTGCCATTCAGGCCGTCACGGGTGATCTGGGTGACATTCACACCGCCACCATCGCGGCCACCCGCGCTCAGGTGACCATGGAACTCGTCGCCGCAGTGCGTAACAAGGGCGTCGATGCCTTCAACGAGATCATGAGGATGCAAGCCTGATGCCCCAGCAAGTCACCAGCGCCTTCAAGCGTTTCGGAAACGCGATCCGCGAGTTCACCATTGCCCAGCGCACGGTCGCCATCATCGGCGTCGCGGTGCTCGTGCTCGGCATCGCCGCGCTCAGCATGTGGGTCACCAAACCGTCCTACACCCCGCTGTTCTCCGGCCTCAGCGGCGAAGACGCCAACAGCATCGTCGAACAGCTGCGCACCGACGGCGTCGATTATGAACTCGCCGACGGCGGCGCCACCATCCTGGTACCAGAAGCCAGCGTCTACGACGAACGCATCAAGTCGGCCTCGGCCGGCCTGCCCACCTCGAGCACCGGGGGCTACTCCCTGCTGGACACCATGGGCGTCACCTCAAGCGAGTTCCAGCAGTCGGTCACCTACAAGCGAGCGCTCGAGGGCGAACTCGCGAAGACCATCGGCGCACTCGATGGCGTCAAGATGGCCTCGGTTCAGCTCGCGATCCCCAAAGACAGCGTTTTCGTCTCGGAGAAAAACGACCCGACGGCATCCGTTTTCGTGGAAACCCAGAACGGCGTAACCCTCTCCAACGACCAGGTACAGGCGATCGTGCACCTGACCAGCGCCTCGATCGACGGCATGACCGCCGCCGACGTTGCCGTCGTCGACTCGACTGGAACCGTGCTCTCCGCCGTCGGCGTCGGCGCCACCGGCGGAGCAGACCAGCAGGCCTCCGACTATGAGACCCGAGTGCGCTCCGCCGTGCAGGCGATGCTTGACAAGGTTGTCGGTGCCGGCAACGCCACCGTCGCCGTCTCCGCCGACATGAGCTACGAGTCGGCCGAACGGGTCGAAGAGACCTTCACCACCCCGACCGAAGCGCCGGCCCTCAACGAATCCGTCGACACCGAGACCTACTCGGGGACCGGAGGCAGCGCCGCCGGCGTGCTCGGATCCGACACGGCCGCCGTGGCCGATGGCGCCACCGACGGCACCTTCTCAAGCGAGTCGACGACCCGCAACAACGCCGTCAACAAGGTCACCGAGAACCGCACCATTCCGGCCGGAGCGATCACCCGGCAGACGGTTTCCGTGGCCGTCGATGCCGCCGCCGCCGCCAAGCTCAATGTGGCCGACATCACCTCGCTCGTCACCTCGGCCGCGGGAATCGACGCCGTACGTGGGGACGCAGTGACCGTCGAAGTCATGGCCTTCGACACCACGGGCGCCGCCGAAGCAGCTGCAGCGCTCAAGGCAGCAGCGGATGCCGCGGCCGCCGCACAGCTCGCCGAGATTCTGCGGGTGTCGGTGATCACCGCCGGAATCGTCATCACCCTCGTCGTCAGCCTCATTCTGTACGCACGCCGGTCACGTCGCCAGAGCCGGGAATCGGTGGAGATTGGCGATCTCACCACCATGCAGAGCGCGCTCGGAGAGGCCACCGTGCCGCTCTCCGTGACGGCATCGGCCGGTTCCTTGTTCCTCGACAATCCGACCGACACCCCCACCAAGATCATCCCGACCGTCAAATTCGTACCGACCGACACCGACGTGCGCCGCGCCGAGATCGACTCCCTGGCGCAATCCGACCCGCGGAGCACGGCCGAGTTCCTGCGTGGCCTCATGGATGACCGGCAACGCGCATGAACGAACCAGGCGCAGCACTGACCGGCACCCAAAAAGTTGCCGTCGTACTCATGAACATGGATCGCCAACGCGCAACCGAGGTCATGAAGCAGTTCAGCGACATCGAAGCCGAGGTCATCGCCGGCGAAATCGTGCAGCTACGCAACGTAGACCCGGCCGTCGCCGAGTCCACTCTCAACGAATTTCATGAAATCACCCTGAAGGGTCGCCGGCTCTCCCGCGGCGGGCATGAATTCGCCGTCGGCCTTCTCGAAGCCTCCTTTGGTGCCGAACGCGCGGCCGGTGTCATGAACCGAGTGGCCACCTCCATGGCCGGCAAGGCCTTTGAGTTTCTGGATCCTTCCGAGCCCGGCGATGTGCTCAACCTGCTCGACGGCGAGATGCCCCAGACCATCGCACTGGTTCTGGCGCACCTGCGACGCGACCAGGCATCCTCTATTTTGGCCGGTATGGAACCGGGCCTCCGCACCGACGTCGCCCAGTGCATCGCGACCATGTCGAGCGCGACGCCCGAAGCCATTCGGGTTGTGACAGACACGCTCAAACTGCGCACCGGTAAAATTGTGGCGCGCGAGAGCATCGAAGTGGTCGGCGGAATTCAGCCGTTGGTTGACATCATCAACCGAGCGGATGCCGCCACCGAGCGTGCACTTCTGGAAGGCCTCGAGGAACGCGACCCGGCTCTGGCCGAAGAGATTCGATCGCGCATGCTCACCTTTGCCGACATCGTCAAGCTGGAGAGCCGGGACGTGCAGCAGGTACTGCGCGGCATCGACACGACCGTGCTGGCCATGGCCATGAAGGGCACGTCCGATGCCGTCGCCGAGGTCATTCGCGCCAACCTCTCCGAGCGCAACCGCGACGTACTCGACGATGAAACCAAGAGCCTCGGACCGGTGCGGATGCGTCAGGTCGAAGACGCCCGTGCCGAAATCGTGCGCGCTATTCGCGACATGGAAGCGCAGGGCAGCATCACGGTGCAACGCGGTGCCGAGGACGAATATGTCAACTGATACCGGGTTCGGCCGGATGGCCTTTCCGCGCCTGCGCGACGAGGAACAGGACCGCGTCGACGAGCAGTCGCGCGCCGAGGGCCACGCCGCCGGCTACACCGAGGGGTTGCGGCTGGCGGCCGCAGACGTCGCCCGGCGCGCCGACGAGATCAACGCCGAGCACGCCGAGAACGAACGATACGCTGCAACACAGGTCGATCACGCCGTGCGGTTACTCGCTGCCGCCGCCCGCGCCCTCGATGAACGAAGCATTCCGCTCATTCAGCAGGCGGAAGCCACGCTCGTCAACACGTCCCTGCAACTGGCCGAGGCTATTCTCGGTTGTGAACTCAGCCATACCGAACCGTCGGCCCGCCGCGCTCTGGAACGCGCCCTGCACCAGCCAGACCAACTCGACCGAAGCGAGGTGCACAGCATTCGCATGCATCCGGAGGACCTCGTGGTCTTGGGGGCGCAGACACGCGCGCTGGAAAGCATCCGTTTTGTTGGGGATTCCCGGCTCAAGCGCGGTGACGCCATCACCGAGTTCAGCGATGGTTTTCTCGATGCGCGGATCAGCACGGCCTTTGCTCGCGCAAAGGCCGCCCTCGCCGAGGTCGAAGCATGATCACGACCTGGCGCCCACGCGCCACCCAGCTCGTTCAGGCACTCGAAGCGGGTCGCCCGGAGCGGGTCGGTGTCGTGTCGTCCATTGTTGGTCTTGGCGTCGAGGTGCGAGGCCTGCGCTCGGCGATTGGAGACATTGTCACGCTCGGCGCCCGACCGGGCCAGGCTGGCATCGACGCTGAAGTCGTCGCCACCACCGCGACCGGAATCCGATGTATGCCACTTGGACGCATCACCGGTTTGCAGGCCGGCGCCCGCGTGCGATCGGCCGGCTCGCCGCTGCTCGTGCCCACCGGCCGCGGCCTGTTCGGGCGCGTCATCGACGGCCTGGGGCATCCCATTGACGGCAAGGGCCCGCTCGATTCAGGCGGTTTCGTCTCCCTGGAACATGACAGCCCCTCGGCCATGCACCGGGCGCGCATCACGACCCCGCTGCACCTCGGCGTGCGGGTGCTGGACACGCTCACGACGGTGGGCCGCGGCCAACGTATGGGCCTGTTTGCCGGCTCCGGTGTTGGAAAATCGTCCCTGCTGTCCATGATCGCCCGCGGAACGGATGCCCAGGTCTCGGTCATCGCACTGGTGGGGGAGCGCGGGCGTGAGGTTCGCGAGTTTCTCGAAGACGACCTCGGCCCGGAAGGTCTGGCCCGCTCCATCGTCGTCGTGTCGACCTCCGACGAACCCGCGATGATGCGACTGCGCGCCGCGTTCACCGCCACCCGCATCGCCGAATCGTTTCGCGACCAGGGTGCCGACGTCATGCTCATGATGGACTCGCTCACCCGCGTGGCCATGGCCCAGCGTGAAATCGGGCTCTCGGTCGGCGAACCGCCGGCCACTCGCGGCTACCCGCCGTCGACCTTCTCGGTGCTGGCCCGGCTGCTGGAACGTGCCGGTACCGGTGAGACAGGCTCGATCACCGGAATTTACACGGTGCTTGTCGACGGCGACGACCACAATGAACCCATCGCCGACGCTGCGCGCTCCATCCTCGACGGCCACGTCGTTCTCGATCGCAAGCTCGCTATCACCGGCCATTTTCCCTCGGTCGACGTGCTGGCCTCCATTTCGCGCGTTGCGTCCCGGGTGAACAGCCCCGAGCGCAACCAGATCGCGACGACGCTGCGCAAGGTCATGGCGGCCCGGCAGGGCGCGCAGGATCTGCTCGATGTCGGCGCGTACCGGCCCGGCACGAACCCGCTGGTTGATGCGGCCGTTGAGAACGGCCCGGCCATCAACGCTTTTCTGCAACAGCGGATGGACGACCAGACTCCCAGCGAGCAGGCCTGGTCCCAGCTGACCCGGCTGACCCGCGCGTTCGGGGCTGTCGCATGAGCCGCCTCTTTCCGCTGGCCGGGCTGCTGCGTTTGCGCAAGTTGCAGCAGGATCAGGCTGCTCTCGACCTCTCCGAGGCGAATGCCCGCGTGGCCGCGCTCCAGGCCCGTCGGGGTCGTGCCCGCTCGGCCCTCGGCGCTCTCGGGAACACCCCGCAGACCATCGCCGCGCTCAACGCCATGGCCGCGGCCCGGTCGTCGTCGCGCAGCATGCTCGCCGAGCTGGACGCCATGGGGCGTAACCACCAGGAGACCCTCGATTCCGCCCAGTCCAACTACAACGCCGCCAGGGCCGAGTCGGTCGCGCTTGAGAAACTGCATGACCGGCACGCGGCCGCGGTGCTGGCCGAAGACCTGCACGCCGAGCAGACCGTGCTCGACGAAATCGCCGGCGCCCGCTGGCACCGCAACCGCACGGCAAGTTTGAACGAGGGGGAGACACCATGACGATGATCGCGGCCATGGGCAGAATCAGCCAGATTCAGGCGACCCTGCAGCAGCTCTCCAGCGTGTCGACCGAACGGGTCACGACCACTTCCGCAGCGACGACCGCCGCGGCATCCGCTTCGGCTGATAGTTTCGCGGCGACCCTCCACGCGGCGCTCGGAACCAGTGAAACCAGTGCAACCGGATCGGCTAACGGCGTGACCGGCACCGACGTCGTGGCGTCCGCTGAGAAGTATCTCGGCGTGCCCTACGTCTTCGGCGGAGAAGATTCGAGCGGAATGGACTGCTCCGGCCTCGTTCAAACCGTATATGCCGATATCGGAATAGAACTGCCACGCCTCGTCTCCGGTCAGATGAAGATGGGCACCGAAGTTGCCTCCCTCGCTGAAGCCCAGCCGGGCGACCTCATCGTCACCGGTGGCGGCGACCACATTCTCATCTACGCCGGCGACAACAAGGTCATCCACGCCCCGTATCCAGGCCGCACCGTGTGCCTGCGCGAGGCCTACATGACGGATGCCGATATCACCACCATTCGCCGCATCATCCCCACCACCACCCAGGCCGCCGGCACCGGTTCCGCCAACATGCTCAGCGCCGCCTTCGCCGCTTTCGCCCAGCAGAATTCAACCGTCACGGGAAGCACACTATGACCCTCACCCTCGGCCAATTTCGGCCGGCTGCCGCTCCGGCCGCTGCGCCGGCCCAGCGCGACACCAATTCGGCATCATCGGGCGCCGACGCGTTCGGGTCGATTCTGGAGAACACAGTTGCCGATCGCGGTGCGGCCTCGTCGGCTGCGGCCGCAGCCAAGGATCAGAAGAAGGACCCCGTGCAGGATTCCGCTGCCGAGGCCGCCTCGGCCGGTTCGTTCGCGGCGGCGACTGATTCGCCAGCAGCGGATGCCGCGACCCCGGTGGCGTTTCCGTCAGCTCCGACCTGGGCCGCCGCGCACGCTGCAGCGCCGGCGGCGACCGCAGCCGACGTCACGGCGACCGAGACCACTACAGCTGACAGCACCGCGGTCGCCGCCATCGCGGCTGACGGCACATCGGTTAACGCTGTGGTGAGCACCGCGATCGACCTGACCGCGGAGCCCGCTGCGCTGGCCACTGCAGGCGGCTCGGGGACGGCGACAAGCCCCGTCACGGATGCCTTGGCGGCAGTACCGAACACCGCACCGAACGCGGCAATAGACGTCGCCGCAGTGCCGCCAGCCACCACGGTCGCAGCGGTGCTCACGGCAGCTGTTCCCGGGACTGGAGTGCGGGCCGCCCAGGGGCGCACCACTGACACGGGTGCTTCCACTGTCAGCGCAATGTCGACGTCCACCGAAGCGGATGCCGCGGCGCTGCCCGCCCAGGCCGCCGCGACAAACGAAGCGCCCGCGAGTGCACTCGTACCGGCCGCACCGCCGACCCCGGCCGGCGCAGCACTGAACCCCGCCGGGCAGGCCGGCGCAGGCCAAAGCCTCGCGGCCCAAACCGCCGCGACGCCGAACCTCGCACCGGGCCCCGACGCGTCCGCGCGCTCGGTGCTGCCCGACTCGGTTCGGCTGAAGGCCACGAGCACCGAGGCGGTCTCGCCGGCAGCACCGACGGCATCCGCTGTGCCCAGCGTTGCACCAACCGCGCTGGCGACCAGCACAGCCACGACGGTCGCCGCGCCCGCGCCGGCTGCCGCCGTGCCGCTCACCGCGCAGATCATGAAGCCGCTGTTCTCGCTGACCAATGCTGCGCCGGGTGAGCACGTGCTCACCATCAGCGTGACGCCCGATAATCTCGGGCCGGTCACGGTGCGTGCACACGTGACGGGGGAGGGCATTCGGGTGGAACTCTTTGCACCGACCGATCTGGCCCGTGATGCGCTGCGCGTGATTTTGCCTGACCTGCGCCGGGACCTCGCCGGTTCCGGGCTGAGCACCCAGCTCGACCTGTCGAGCGACAGCCAGGCCGGCGATCCCGGCGCCACCCGCCAGCCCCGCTCGGAGGCCGACGGGCGCAATCCCAACGCTCGAAGTCCCGCCGAGCGAGCACCGGACACTCCACTGGAGAACCGAATATCGCGATTCGGGTCCACCCACACCATCGACGTACTGGCCTAGAAGGAGAATAACCGTGACAATCGACGCCCTGGCAGCCAATGCCGCTGCTCCGACCGGAATGTACACGACCACGACCACGTCCACGACGCGCACCCCCAAGCAGTCCATGGACTCGGAGGTGTTCATGTCGCTGCTGGTGACCCAGTTGCAAAACCAGGATCCCAGCTCACCGATGGATACCAACGAGATGATCGCCCAGACCACCCAGCTCGCCATGATGGAGAAGCTCACCGAAATGGCCACCGCGAGCCAGGAGGGCTTCTCCCTGCAGATGCGCACCTCGGCTGCCGCATTGGTGGGGGAGACGGTCACCTATACCAACGCCGATGGCGATGAAGTCACCGGGCTCGCGTCGTCCGTCTCGTTCGCCGGCCCTGTGCCCATAGTAACCGTCAACGGGGAACCGGTGGCCCTCGATGTCATCTCCGGCGTGACGAACGCGACCGCCGCCGTTGACGACTCCGAAGATTCAGCGGAGGCGACGACCGCGGCCTGATCCGCGGCTTGTCCTCGACCCCACCTGCTTCACCACATAGTTCTTTTCTGAAAGGCAGCACTCCATGCTTCGTTCTCTCTACTCCGGCATCTCCGGCCTTCGTTCACACCAGACCATGCTCGACGTGACCGGCAACAACATCGCCAACGTCAACACGACAGCGTTCAAGGCGTCCGCGGCCCAGTTTCAGGACACCCTGTCACAGCTGACCCAGGCCGCCGGCGGCGCCACGGCCACCACCGGTGGTACCAACCCCGCCCAGGTCGGCCTCGGCGTACAGGTCGCTGGAATCTCCACCAACTTCGCCCAGGGATCGTCACAGTCCACCGGCAAAACCACCGACCTCATGATCTCCGGCGACGGCTTCTTCGTCACCTCGCTCGGCGGCGAAACCCTCTACACTCGCGCCGGCTCATTCAACTTCGACTCGGCCGGCCGCCTGGTCTCGCCCGATGGCGCGATCGTGCAGGGCTGGGGCGCCGTCAACGGCGTCGTCAACGCCGGCGGGGCGACCAGCAACATCACCCTGCCGGTTGGTGCCATCGTGCCGGCCAAGGCTTCGACCGCCGCGACGTTCACCGGCAACCTGCCGTCGGATTCTGCGGTCGGTAGCACGCTCACACGCACCGTCGACGTCTTCGACGACCTCGGCAACTCTCGCACGATCTCGCTGACCTTCACTCGCACGGGTGCACCGGATGACGATGGCTGGACTGTTGGGCAATCCAAGCTGGCGGACGGCACGACGCCTACCCCCGTGCAGCTCACCGCCGAGACCGACGCCGACGGCCCCACGGGTAACTTCACCGCCTCCGGCGCCCTGAAAGTTGACGGCATCGATATGGACCTGGCCCAGCTCAAGGGCTTCTCCGGCCTCGCCACGGTTGCCGGCAAGACCACCGACGGCAACGAGGCCGGCACGCTCAACAGCTACACGCTCGGCGCCGACGGCACCCTCGTCGGCCTGTTCAGCAACGGCCAGCAGCAGGCCATCGGTCGCATCGCCCTCGCCAACTTCGTCAACCCCGGCGGGCTCGAGAAGGCCGGTTCCTCGGCCTACCGTGCCACGTTCAACTCCGGTGCCGCCGAACTCGGCACCCCCGGCGCGGTCGGCATGGGCTCGCTCACCAGCGGTGCCCTCGAGATGTCGAACGTCGACCTGTCGCAGGAATTCACCAACCTCATCGTCGCCCAGCGCGGCTTCCAGGCCAACGCCCGCATCATCACCACCTCCGACGAGGTGCTCCAGGAGCTGACCAACCTCAAGCGGTAATCGGTCGCTCGCAAACGGCTCTGGCCCCGCATGTCGGGGCCAGAGCCGTTTCTGTCGTGAAGCGGATGCCGTGCCAGCTAACGAGCGCGGCGTAGCGGCCGACAGTACACCATGACGCCTCCCTCGAGTCGTTCGAGACAGGATGAAATCATGATCGTACTAACGCGGTTGAACGACAGCCACTTTGCGATTAATCCTGACCTGATCGAACGCATCCATGCGAACCCGGACACCACCCTGGTCATGGTGGACGGCGCCAACTTCATCGTCACCGAGTCCATGGACGACGTGATAGAGAAGATCGCCCGCTACCGTGCCCATGTGATCGCGCTCGCATACGATCCGAATGCGGGCGATCTGCCACGAGGCCCCAGGAAGCTCTAGTGGATCCCGCAACTCTGATAGGCCTGGTGCTCGCCTTTGGCGCGCTCCTGGCCATGATCACTCTCGAGCATTCGTCGGTCATGTCAATTCTGCTGCCGGCTCCTATGATTCTCGTCTTCGGCGCCACCATCGCCGTCGGGCTCGCTGGCGGCACGATAAAGGATTTCACTTCTGCCTTCAAGGCGCTGCCGGGTGCGTTCCGCGGAAAGACCACGCCGCCGCAGTCCGTCATCGACCAGGTCGTCGGCCTGGCCGAAACCGCTCGAAGTTCCGGCTTGCTCGCCCTCGACCAGGAAGCCGACAACGTCAAGGATCCGTTTCTGCGGGGAGCCCTGCAGAACATCGCCGATGGCACCGACGGTGACGAACTGCGCATGTTGCTCGAAGACGAGATCGCAACCAAGGCACGCTCCAACCGAAATGCAGCCAAATTCTTTACCGGCCTCGGCGGCTATGCCCCGACTGTCGGCATCATTGGCACGGTCGTTTCTCTGACCCACGTCCTCGAAAACCTCGACACGCCCGCTACCCTCGGCCCGATGATCGCGGCCGCGTTCGTCGCGACGCTGTGGGGCCTGCTTTCCGCTAACTTCATCTGGCTGCCGATCGGCTCCAGGCTGCGCCGTCTTGCCGACCTCGACGTCGACCGCATGACCCTGGTCATGGAAGGCGCCCTGGCCGTGCAGGCCGGAAGCCAGCCGCGGCTGCTCGGTGAACGACTGCGGGCCATGGTTCCGGCCGAGCTGTTGCCCAAGGTCGGCGCCACGGGCAAGGACGTTCAGGCGGATGCTGCCTCACCCGCCGGCAAGACCAAAGGCAAAGGTAAGGGAAAGGGTAAGGACAAAGACCTGCCCGAAGCAGCATGAGTGCGCCCGCCAAGCGGCGCAAAATGGTCGAAGAGGAGGACGTCCACCCCGACGAGCGGTGGATGGCCTCCTACATGGACATGGTCACGGTTTTGATGTGCATGTTCATCGTGCTGTTCGCCATGTCGACTGTGGACCAGGACAAGTACGAGCAACTGGCCAACTCCCTCGCCACCGGCTTCGGGGCCGTCGATGCCGGCAAGGTGGATACTGCCGAGGGAGTCGTCGTGCCGGCCGACCTCATCGATAACCAGGGCGAATCGCCCACGGAAGTCACCCACTCGTCCCAGGCAATCGATCCGGCAGAGGCGACGGCCGTGGCCACAGCGAACGCCGAAGCGGCACAAAAGGAGGTCGCGAAGCTCGATCAGCTGGAGGCTGCTGTGACCGCCAATCTGACCGCGGCCGGTGTGGCCCAGCTGGTCGAGTTTCACATCACCGACCGTGGCCTGACCCTGGGCCTGGTCGGTAGCGAAACGTTCTTCGCACCGGACAGCGCGGAGCTCACCGCGGCGGCGACCGCGGTGCTCGATGCTGCTGCTCCGGCGATGGTGGCCAGCGGGCAGAAGATATCGGTCGAGGGGCACGCCGACAAACACGGCCAGTCCGCGACGTTCGCCTCGGACTGGGAACTGTCCGCGAGCCGGGCAACGCAGGTATTGCGTCGTCTGGTGGAGCAGGGTGGGATTGGCGGAGAGATGATATCCGCTGTCGCATTCGGCTCGGCTCAGCCGGCGAACACCGGATCAACCCTCGAGGACATGGCCCAGAACCGCCGGGTCGATGTAGTGCTGCTGTCGGACCAGCCGGACAGCGTGCGGGCGCTCATCCCTGGTGTGGCCGGGAAGGAATGACCCGGAACAGACGCGCTGCATCCGCTTAGCTGACACTCCTTACCATTCGACTAACCCCGCCGATAGTCCCAACGTGACAGTCCAGAATCAGGTCGACAGCAGTGCGCCCGCGAAAGCGGCGAAGAGCGTTGAGCTGTACGACTTTCGGCGTCCAACCACCCTGGCCAGGGAGCACGCTCGTGTTCTGGAACTGGCCTTTGAGACGTTCGCCCGCCAGTGGGGCACCCAGCTGACCGCACGCGTTCGCGTGCTCTGCATGGTCACCTGCGAGCAGGTACTCATGGCCACCTACGACGAGTACGCGGGCTCTTTGCCGCCGAGAACGGCCATGGTGCTGTGCACGGTCGCCGGTCTCGAAGCCCGAGCCGTCATCCAGTTTCCGACCACGTCGGCACTCACCTGGGTGAACCACATGCTCGGCGGCAACAGCAGCATCCCCGTGATCGCCGAACGCAATTTCACCCAGATCGAACTCGCCCTGATTCGCAAGCTCATTGCCGAAAGCCTCGAAGACCTGCGCTATTCCTTCGGACCGCTGATCGTCGACGAGATGGGAGTCGAGGCGATCCAGTACAACTCACAGTTCGCCCAGGCGGCTGCGACCGGCGACCTGATGGTGGTCGCGACCTTCGCCATTCGGGTGGAGAAAGTGACCGCGACGGCAACGGTGGCCATTCCCTCTGCGGCTCTGATGCCGCAACTCGGCGAAGCGAACCCCACCAGCACCACGTTGAATGCCGCCGAATTTTTGCAGGCCCAGATCGCTGCCGTGCCGGTCGATGTGTCCCTCCGGCTGGAGACGGCCCACGTACTGCCCAGCCGCATTCTGTCGCTGGCCGTCGGCGATGTCCTGCACATTCCGCATCCCCAGCACCGTCCGCTCAATCTGACCGTCGAAGGTCAGTCGCTCGCCCGCGCGGCCGTGGGAGCAAACGGTTCGAGGCTGGCCTGCATCGTCATTGATACCGAGGAGACAGCTCAATGATTTCTACCCGATCCATTCCCGAGGTCGCCGTTGACGCTCTCATCCGCGTGTTGCCCACGACGGTGCCACTGCAGGCGCTGCCGCATCCCGGCAGTGCCGAGCTGAGCTCGCGCGTCGGCTCCGCCGTGGTGGCCTCCTTTGTGGGCACGACCTCCGCCGACCTGGCCGTGGTATTGAGCGACTCGGCCTCGCTCGACGCCGCCGCCGGGGCCAACTCCCAGCTCGTCTCCAGCCAGGACGTTCTTCGTCCGGCCCTGGAGAGCGCCTCCGGCGTGCTCGGAATCGGCGTGCTCGGCGACTCGAGGGTTGAAGATGCCTCGGCGCTGTTCGCCGCCGCCGACACCGACGTCTTCGAGCTGAGCGCCGGCGGTATCGTCACCGGCTGGTTCGCCATTCGCGTGCGCCAGAACGGCGTTGTCGGCGGGCCCGTTCCGGCCTCCAACCGCGTCGCCATGGGAAACCTCGGGCGCATCAGCAACGTCGAAATGTCCCTGACCGTCGAGATCGGACGCACCCGCATGTCCGTGCGCGACGTGCTGTCGCTGAAGCCAGGTGCTGTCATCGAACTGGACCGTTCAGCCGGAGCGCCGGCCGATATTCTGCTCAACGGCCGCCTGATCGCGCACGGCGAGATCGTCGTCGTCGACCAGGACTACGCCGTGCGGATCACCCAGATTCTCGATGTCGCGGATGGCCTGTCGTAAGTGGACACCCTTATAGTCGCGGTGCGCGTCGTCCTCTCCCTAGGCGTCGTTCTCGCACTGCTCTGGTACCTGCAGCGACGACTGTCACGGGGAGCACGCGCACTGGGTAATGCCAACCCGGTGACCGTGGTGGGCCGGCAGCCCATCGGGCAGAAGGCATCCGTTGTCGTCGTAGAGGTCGACGGAACCCGTCTCGTTCTCGGCGTGACCGAGCAGGCCGTGACGGTGTTGCACGAAAAGTCCCTCGCGGCCGACTCAAGCTCGACCCTCGACGAAGCCGTTGCAGCGCTCGGCCGGCCCGCCGCGAGCGCCAGCTTTGCCCGTTCCCTGGCCGCGGCCGAAGCGGATGACGCCGCCCCGGCCCCGACGCAGCCCCGCCCCGCCCCGCTCGCCGGGTCCATCCTGTCGCCGTCAACCTGGCGTCAGACCGCCGCACTGCTTCGGCAGGGACGGTGAACTCCGCGGTCGACCGGCAGGTACACCGTCAGGCCTCTGCCCGGCTCGGCCTGCTGATTTTGTTGGGTCTTGTCATCACCGCGGCGCTGGTCTGGCTCAGCGTCAGTGTCGTGCACGCCCTGCCGGTCGACCCGGCCATGCCGGACAGCCCCATCGACCCGACCCTGCCGACCGATCCCACCGACCCGACTGACCCCGGTGGCGGCGGCCTGACTATCGACATTAATGGTCCAAACGGTGCACCCTCGTCGGCGATCGTCACCCTGCTGGGCATCACCCTGCTGTCGGTCGCCCCGGCGCTGCTGCTCATGATGACGAGCTTCACCAAGATCTTCGTCGTGCTGGCCATGACCCGAAACGCCCTCGCGCTGCCGTCGATTCCGCCGAACCAGGTGCTCGCCGGCCTCGCACTGTTCCTGTCACTGTTCATCATGGCTCCCGTACTGACCGACATCAACAACGTGGCCCTTCAGCCCTACCTCGACGGAACGCTCAACTTCACCGACGCCCTCAACCTCGGTTCTGAGCCGTTACGGCAGTTCATGCTCGCCAACACCCGCGGCGAAGACCTTGCCCTCATGACGCGGGCCGCCGACCAGCCCAACCCCGACAACCCCGACGACGTGACCCTGCTCACCCTCATTCCGGCGTTCATGATCTCTGAACTGCGCGCTGCCTTCATCATCGGGTTCGTCATCTTCATCCCGTTCCTGGTCATCGACATTGTCGTCTCGGCGGCGCTGATGTCGATGGGCATGATGATGCTGCCGCCCGTCATGATCTCGCTGCCGTTTAAGATTCTGCTGTTCGTACTCGTCGACGGCTGGGGGCTCATCATCACAAGCCTCATCGGCAGTTATCAGCTGGCCACATGAATACCAATGCGGTGCTTGATATCGGCCTGCAGGCGCTGATTCTGGCCGCGAAACTGTCGGCTCCCGTGCTGATCACCGCGCTCGTGGTGGGTTTTTCCATCTCGCTGATGCAGTCGATCACGCAGATTCAGGAAGTCACGCTGTCGTTTGTACCCAAAGCCGTGGCCGTCGCCTTGGCCCTACTGATTTGCGGCCACTGGATGATCGCCGAATCGGTCGCCTTCACCAACTCGATGTTCGAAAAGATTCCCTCGTTGCTCGGCGGAGGTTGACGTGGAGTTCAACCTCAATTTCGCCTGGATCGAAGCGGTCATGCTGGCCGGTGTGCGCATGGTGGCTTTTCTGGTCATCGCACCGCCGTTCTCCTATCGCGCAATCCCGGCTCGCATCAAAGCCATGCTCGCCATCGGGCTGGCCCTGGCGGTCTCACCGCGGGTCACCGCCGACTACGTCTCGCAGGACACCGCCGGGTTCGTCGGAGCCCTGATCCTCGAAATCCTGGTCGGCGCCACCTTGGGGTTCCTTGTTTACCTGGTCTTCGCCGCCGTGCAGTCCGCCGGTGGCCTCATCGACATGTTCAGCGGATTCCAGATGGCGCAGGGCTTCGACCCGCAGTCGATGGTCAACGGTGCCCAGTTCACCCGGCTGTTCCAGATGACCGCCCTCGCGCTGATGTTCGCCTCTGGCGCTTACCAACTCGTGCTCGGCGGTCTGTTTCGCAGCTACACCGCCATTCCTCTCGGCTCCGGCATCGACCTGGCCGCGCCAGCCCAGGCCATGATCGCCGCCACAACGCAGCTGTTCCTCGCCGCCGTGCAGATCGCCGGCCCGCTGCTCGTTGTGCTGTTTCTCGCGGATGCCGGCCTCGGCCTGCTCACTCGGGTCGCCCCCGCGCTCAACGCATTCGCGCTCGGCTTTCCCCTGAAGATTCTCATCACGCTGAGCCTCGCCGCGACCGTGTTCGTGGCCCTGCCGCGCATCGTGTCCTCGCTCACCGGCCAGGCCCTCGATGCGCTCATGGGGGTCAGGTAGTTGTCCGACACTGATTCCGGCGAAAAGACCGAACAAGCCACCCAAAAACGCATGAAGCGGGTGCGCGAAAAGGGCGAACTCTCCAAATCGCAGGATGTCACAGCCTGGCTCGGCGTTGGTGCGGCCGGCCTTATGCTCCCAGCCACCATCGCGGCCGGTGCCGATGCGGGCACGGACCAGATGTACCTGATCGGTACCCTTGCCCGCAATCCGGATCCCAGCGTGGCGGTCGAAGCCCTCGGCAACGGGCTGGCCGCTCTGACTGACATTCTCACGCCGTTTTTCGTCGTTGTGCTCGTCGTCGTGCTGGGCGGAGCGGCGCTGCAGGGCGGCATCCACTTCAAGAAAGTCGCTGGCAAGTTCGAGCAGTTCAACCTGGTCACCGGCATGAAACGAGTGTTCGGCACCCAGGCGCTCTGGGAAGGCGTCAAGGTGCTCGCCAAGACGGCCGCCGTCGGGTTCGTGCTGTATTCGGTGATTCAAGGCCTCATGCCGGTGCTGCTGACCGCCGGCGGGCTGCCGGTCTCCGAGCTGCTCATCGCGGCCGGCGGCGGAACGGCCGCGCTGCTGCAGGCCGCCGTCGCGGCCGGTCTTGTGCTCGCGGCCGCGGACATCTTCGTCATCATGAAACGCAACCGCAAGAAGACCATGATGACGAAAAAGGAGGTCAAGGACGAGAACAAGGCGTCGGAGGGCGACCCGCTGATCAAATCGCAGCGCCGGTCCCGGCAGCTGATGATGAGCCGCAACCGCATGATCGCGTCGGTGACCGACGCCAATGTCGTGCTGGTCAACCCCACGCACGTGGCCGTCGCCCTCAAATACGAGCCGGGGAAATCGGCGCCGCGCGTAGTTGCCAAGGGAGTCGGACACCTGGCCGCCCGCATTCGGGCCCAGGCTGACACCGATCACGTTCCCATCGTGCAGGACGTACCGCTCGCGCGGGCGCTGCACTCTGCCTGCGAAATCGGCGACGAGATACCCACGGAACTGTATAACGCTGTCGCCCGGGTGCTCGCCTTCGTCATGGCCCTGAAGAAGCGGGGGAGCACGGCGGGAACCCACACCATGAGCGCACTGACCGCTGCTCCATCGGCCGCTCCATCATCCTCATCCTCATCATCACCGCAGACTGCTGGAGGCCGTTCGTGAATCGCAATCTCATCAAGCTCGCCGTTCCGGTCGGTGTGGTCGGCATCATCCTGCTGCTCGTCGTGCCCATCCCGGCCGGTCTGCTCGACTTCCTGATCATCCTGAACATCATGCTGGGCCTGGTCACCCTGCTCACCACCATGTTCGTGAAGAAGCCGCTGGACTTCTCGGTGTTTCCGTCCCTGCTGCTGGTTGCGACGCTGTTTCGTCTCGGCTTGAACGTGGCATCCACACGGCTGGTCCTCGGCGAAGGCTATGCCGGCCAGGTGATCGAAGCTTTCGGGCACGTCGCCGTCGGCGGCTCGATCATCATCGGTGCAGTCATCTTTCTGATTCTCGTCGTCATCCAGTTCGTTGTCGTCACCAAGGGTGCCGAGCGCGTGGCCGAGGTCGGCGCCCGATTCACCCTCGACGCCATGCCGGGTAAGCAGATGGCCATCGACGCCGACCTCAACGCCGGCCTGATCACGGATGCCCAGGCCAAGGATCGTCGAGCTGAAGTGTCGGCCGAGGCCGACTTCTACGGTGCCATGGACGGTGCGTCGAAGTTCGTCAAGGGTGACGCGATCGCCGGCCTGATCATCATCATCATCAACATCATCGGCGGCATCGCCATCGGCATGCTGCAGCGCGGACTGGAGATCGGCGAGGCGGTCAACACCTACGCCCTGCTGACCATCGGTGACGGCCTCGTCACACAGATTCCGGCGCTGCTCATGGCGGTCTCCACCGGCATGATCGTCACCCGCTCGAACGCCGAGACCGACATCGGTTCGACGGCATCCGCTCAGCTCACGCAGTCGCGGAACGCCTTGACCATCGCCGGTGCGGCCGCCGTGCTGATGGCGCTGATTCCGGGCATGCCGGTGCTGCCGTTCCTCATCGTGGGGATGGCGCTCATGCTGATCGCCCAGCGCATCAAGGCCGGTGAGGTCAGCAAACAGGCGAGCATCGAGGCCAGCACGGCGTCGGAGCAGAGCGCTCCCAAAACCGACACCACCGAAGATCTGATCGAGCAGATGCGCGTGCACGCGCTCGAGATCATGCTCTCGCCCGACCTGGTCGATCTCGTCTCCGGCGCGTCCGACGACCTGCTCGCCCGGGTACGCGGCCTCCGACGCAAGATCGCCATGGATCTCGGCGTTGTCGTGCCCCCAGTGCGCACCAGGGACAGCGTCGACCTGCCGTCGTCGACCTATGTCATTCGCATCGCCGGCGTCGAATACGGGCGCGGCCTGGCTCCGGCCGGCAAGGTGCTCGCCCTCGGCGACGCCCTCGACACCCTACCGGGGCAGGTCACGATCGAGCCGGTGTTCGGCCTGGCTGGCAAGTGGGTGCCGAGCGAAATGCGGCACAGCGCCGAGATGACCGGTGCCACGGTGATCGACCGAGTCTCGGTCGTGGTCACCCACCTCTCCTCGATCATCACCACGAACGCGGCTCGGCTTCTCACCCGGGAAGACGTGCGGGTGCTCACGGATGGCGTCAAACAGATCAACCCCTCGGCCGTCGACGATCTCATTCCCGGCCTGCTCTCCCTCGCCGAGGTGCAGCGGGTGCTGCAGGGCCTGCTGGTCGAGCAGATCCCGATCAACGACCTGCCGCGCATCTACGAGGCGCTTTCCCTGCGCGCCAAGGCATCGAACGATGCCGAGGGGCTGGTCGAGGCCGCTCGCCAGGCGCTCGGCCCGGCACTGACCGCGCAGTATCTCGACGGCACGCTGCTGCGCGTGATCATGATCGACCCCACCCTCGAACAGTCCATGCTCGAGGGGCTGCGCCCCTCCGACCAGGGGACCCAGATTCTGATGGATCCGGCGCGCCTGGAGACGGTGCTCGCCTCGGTGCGCACCTCGGTGGCCAAGGTGGAGGCGAGCGGTCAGACCGCGGTGCTGGTCTGCGCTCCGGCGCTGCGGCCGGCCATCCGCCGCCTGATCTCCACGCAGACCGGTGGTCTGCCGGTATTGTCGTACCAGGAAGTAACATCGGCGAATGTGACCATTGAGACAGTGGGTGTGGTCCGTGGAGCCGAAACGATTTCTGCTTGAGGGTCCGACCCTGCGCGAGTTGCAGGAACGCGTCGTCGCCGAGCACGGGGCCAACGCCACCATCATCGCCGCCGAAAAGGTCACAGTGGGCGGAATTCGCGGATTCTTCGCGCGCCAGCACTACGAGATCACCGTCGAGGTGCTGGAGCCGGCGCAGCGTACGAAGGCGGCGCACGCCGGCCTTGATATCTCGGCCCGGCTGGGCATAGCGGCGCTGCTCGACGACGCCGACGAGGCTGAGTCCCAACTGCACCCGGCCCAGCCGTCGCCGCAGTTGTCGACGACCTCTGACGGTTTCGCCAAGCTCATGGACGAACTCACCTTCGCCACCGGCCGCGATCTGATTCCGGATGCCGCACCCGAGCCGGTCGCGGACGTGGCAGCTCCCGCGCAGGCCCCCGTCTCTGCACCAGCGCCGAGCCCCGCCCGCCCGCCGCTCGCCCGTCCCCCGGTTCCGGCCCCGCTCACCCGGCCGGGCGACCTAGTTCTAATCGTGGGGCTCGAGGAAGACCCGCTCACGATCGCGCGCCTCATGCTGCGCGTGGCCGGTGCGGGCGAGCTGCGCATCGCCGGCACCCTGATGCAGGACCGCATCCCGCGGATCGACGACCGGCGCGCTGCCATGCTGGCCAGAGCCCACGGCGTGGATATCGGCCACAGCACCTTCATCGCCTACGGCCTCGAGCCCGCGTCCGACGCACTAGCGCGCGCGGCAACCCTCACCGCAATCGGTGCCGACCAGGTGTGGGTGGTCGTCGATGCGAGTCGAAAACCAGAGGACACCATCCGCTGGGTGAATATGGTCGTCACCGCCGTCCAGGTGCACGCGGTGGCGGCGCTCGGTCGCCAATTCACGACCTCGCCGGCCACGGTCGACGACCTGGGACTGCCGGTGGAGTGGATGGACGGGCGGGTCGCGGCAGCGCCGACCGGTCGCCGTGCGGCACCGCCGCATTCCAGACCCACCGAGCGCGAACGGTAGGCTGGAACGATGCTCGTTCTGACACGCAAACCGGGGGAAAAGATCCTCATCGGTGACGATATCGTCATCACCGTGCTTGACGCCCGCGGCGATAGTGTGCGCATCGGCATCGACGCACCGCGGGGCGTGAAGATTCAACGCGACGAGGTCGTGCGCGCGGTCAGTGAGGCGAACCTCGCGGCCAGCCACGTCGACACCGCCGCCGAAGATCGCATCAAACGATCCCTGGGCGTTCTCGCCGCGCTGCAGTCGGCCCAGTCGCGCCAGTCGCAGCCGGGAACACCAGAACCAGCATCAGCGTCGGAATCAGCCGACCCCCGGCCCAAGCCAGCTCTGCCGCACCCGCCGACACACACCTGAGCATTCAGCTGAAGCGGTCTGCCCGAGCAATCACGGAAGGCGCAGCATCCGCTTTCGGGCGCGAATTCGAGTCGATCACTCGTTGACGTGACCGCGCAGCTCGTCGATCTCTCGGCGCTCGCGCTTGGTCGGGCGCCCGGCGCCGCGGTCGCGCATCGGCACGAGTGCCACCTCTTCGCGGGGCGGCGGCGGGGGAGTCTTATCGACGTAGCATTCGGCGGCGATCACGGCGCCGACCCGTTTGACGACGAGACGGGACACGATCAGCACCCGGTCGAAACCGTCACTGCGCACACGCACCTCATCACCGATGTGCAGGGCCTGCGCGGCCTTGGCTTTGTCGCCGTTCACCCGCACGTGCCCGGCGCGGCAGGCGGTGGTGGCCATCGATCGGGTCTTGAACAGGCGCACGCCCCAGCTCCAACTGTCGACACGGGCAGAGGTAAGCTCCATCCCCTCACTCTAGCCAACGGGCCGAATCGAAGTTCAGCCCCCATTACGCACCCAGAGGATCAGCAGCAGGGTCACGACAAAACCGGTAAAGAAATTGAGCCAAAGAAACCGCTTCCAGCCCCGGTTGGCGCTCTCAGACTGCTCATCACTGACCGACCAGAACGGCAGCGCCGCCAAAATGTAGGGAACGGCGAGCACCGCGGCGAGCGGCCCCGGCCAGGGGGTGGCGAGCATCAGCAGGCCAGCCAGCACCCAGAAGGTGATCGCGAGGCGCACGGTGGGCCAGGCGCCGAGAGCCGTCGCGATCGATGCGATTCCGGCCTGGCGGTCGGGCTCGACGTCCTGCACGGCACCGAAGGCGTGGCTGGCCATGCCCCACAGAAAGAACGCCGCGAGCAGGGCCAGCAGCCCAAAGTTCGCGGTGGCACCGGCGACGACGAGGCCGTAGACGGCAGGGCTGACGAAGTGGGTGCTCGAGGTGATCGAGTCCAGAACGGGTCGTTCCTTGAAGCGCAACCCGCGCACCGAGTACGCCACCACAGCGAATAGGCTCACGGTCAGCACGACCCAGGACAGCGGATGCCCAGTCCCCGCCAACCCCACCATGGCACCGCCGACAAATACACAGCCGAGGACGCCCGCGGCAATCACCGTTCGGTGCAGCGCGGGGTGCAGCAGCGCCCCTTCGGCACCGCCCTTCCGCGGATTACGCAGATCGGACTCGTAATCGAAAACGTCGTTGACGCCATACATCAGCAGGTTGTACGGAATCAGAAAGAACAGCGTGCCCACGATCAGCAGCGCGTCCACGCGCCCGGTGGTCACAACGTAAGCGGCGGCGAAAGGAAAGGCCGTGTTGATCCAGCTGAGCGGCCGCGACGAGAGCACAACCTGACGGGTCTTCCACCCTGCCGTGCCGAGCTGCTCACTCATCTGTTTGTCCTAACCTGGTGCCGCCTACCAATGCCCACAGCGCCGGAAGCAGAATCGCCGCGGCCAGCGGGTAGGCAAAATCTTCGATCGGGGCGAGAAGAACGAACAGGCCCGAGATGTGCTCCGGGTCATAGCTGAACAATCCAGCCCCGATCATCAGGTTATCGAATACGGCCGTGAGCATCAGGGTCAGCGTGACGGCAATGGCCACGGCCAGCACGAACCGGTGCGAAATCAGCCGGCGCACGCCGGCGACGGCGGCCACGAGCGCGGCCACGGCGAGAAAGACGGCGTTCAGGAGCAGGTAGGTCATCGCGCGGCCCGCCGGCCCTGAACCAGCCGGGCACCCTGCACCAGGTTCATGGTGAGGTAGCAGAGAAACGCGAGAAAGAAGAACTCCTCGATCGGCAGTTCCGGGGCCAGCTGCAGGCCGGTCATGAGCGATGTTTCCCCGCGGTAGAAGATGCCCAGGCCGATGCCGGCGAGGTCCCAGCCGAGAAAGAACAGCACGCCGACACCGAGCACCAGGGCTGCCCGGCCGGGCGAACGCCAGAAGAACAGGCGAAAACGCCAGTCCAGCACCACCATGCCTCCAAGCGAGACCAGCAGCGTCAGCAGGTACAGAACGCTCACGAGCGCGGCGCAGAACCCGCCGGGCTGTCGGAATATCCGGAATACCCGCCGAACCCCTCGAAGCCGCCCGGCCCGGCCGATTGCCGTGGACGCGCCGGCAGCGGTTCGGACAGCGGTCCGGTGGAGGTGTCGTGGCGCATCCGCTTGAGCAGAATTTCGGCGCTGATCAGGCACATGGGCAGTCCGATTCCGGGGATCGTGGTGCCGCCAGCGTAGTACAGGCCGGAAATCTTCTTCGACATATTCGTCCCGCGCATGAAGGCGCTCTGCCGTAGCGTGTGGGCCGGTCCGAGGGCGCCGCCCTTCCAACTGTTCAGGTCCTCGGCGAAGTCGGCCGGGCCGACCGTGCGTCGCACCGTCACGCGGGCGGCGAGGTCGGGGATACCGGCCCACTCGGCGACCTGCGCGATGGCGGCATCCGCTATCAACTCGATCGTGGCTGAGCCGGCGCCGTCGATGCCGCCCGCGCCGAGCGTCACATCGGCCGGAACCGGCACGAGCACGAACAGGTTACTGTCGCCGTCCGGTGCCACCGAGGGGTCGGTCGCGCTCGGCATGCAGACGTAGAGTGACGCGGGCGACGGCACCGACGTCGTCTTGCCGAAGATCTGGCCGAAGTTCTTGCCCCAGTCCGTGGTAAAAAACAGTGAGTGGTGTTGAAGCTGGGGGAGCTCACCGCTCACGCCGAGCATCACCAGCACGGCACCGGGGCCCGACATGCGCGTGTTCCACCAGCGTTCCGGGTAGGTGCGCAGCGGGGCGGGCACCAGCTCGGTCTCGGTGTGGTGCAGGTCGGCGGCGGAGACGACCGTGTCGGCATCGAGCGACATCTGCGTGCCGTCGGCGGCTGTGTAGCGCACCCCGGCGACTGATTTGTCGGAATTCACGCGAATAGCGGTGACCCGGGCGTCCGTTTCAATCCGAACGCCTTCAGCACGGGCTATCGCGGCGATGCTCTCGATCAGTGTGCTGAAGCCGCCCTGCGGGTAGAGCACGCCGTCAGCGAGATCGAGATGGCTCATCAGGTGGTACATCGACGGCGTCAGGTTGGGAGCGGACCCCAGGAACACGGCCGGATAACCGAGAATTTGACGCAGCCGTGGGTCGCGAATGTACCCGGCGACGAACTTGTCGAGCGGCTGCAGCAGCAGTCGGGCCAGCCGCCCGAGACGGCGCAGTACGTCGGGCACTAAGAGCGGGCGGAACGATTCGAAGCTCGAATAGAGAAACCGCTTCACGGCCATATCGTAGGTTTCGATCGCCGAGTCGAGATACCGATCGAGCGCCCGTCCTGCCCCAGGCTGCACCGACTCAAACAAGCGGATGTTCGCGGCCCGGTCGGCGCGAATATCCACCGGAACAGGGTCACCCTCAAAGTGCACCCGGTAGCCGGGGTCCAGCTTCACAAGGTCGAGCTGCTCGGCCGCGCTCGTCCCGAACAGCCGGAAGAAGTGCTCGAACACCTCCGGCATCAGATACCACGATGGGCCCGTGTCGAAGCGAAATCCTTCGGTCTCCCAGAGGCCGGCCCGGCCGCCGAGTTCGGCGCGGCATTCCAGGAGGGTGACGTCGTGGCCTTCCCTGGCAAGCAGGGCGGCGCTGGCCAGGCCGGCGATCCCGCCGCCGATCACGATGGTGCGTGTCATCGCTTCCACGCGCCGCGGCCGATGGTCGAGTTCAGGGCGATCATCAGTTTCTCTCCATCCGGCACCCGCACGCGGGAGCGCAATAACTGGTCGGCCGGGGTCGACCGCAGTCGCCGGGACAGCCGGGTGAACAGGCCCTGCGCGGCGGCGACGGCGCGCCGGCAGCCCGGAGGTAGCAGCGGCAGTACGGCACTGGCAATGGCGAGGTCCGCATCGATGTCGTCGAGGATCACGTTCTTCTGAGCGTCGGTGAGGTGTAGCGGGTCGATCCCCGGAAAATAGTTGCGACCGAGAACCTCGCGATCACAGGACAGGTCGCGCAGAAAATTGATTTTCTGAAAAGCCGCGCCGAGGTGGCGTGCGCCGTCTTCGAGAACACTGAGTTCGGATTCGTTGCGCGGGGACCAGTGCACGAAAGTGCGCAGGCACATGAGCCCGATCACCTCGGCGGAACCGTAAATGTACGCGGCTACGCCCTCGGTCGTGAACGGGGCCGGGTCAAGGTCACGGCGCATGGACGCGAAGAACGGTGCGATCAGGCTGGAGTCGATTCCGCACTGCCTGGCCGTCGCGGCGAAGGCGTGCACGACCAGGTTCGTGCTGTAACCACGCACGATCGCGCGTTCGGTTTCGATTTCGAGTTCGTCGAGCAGCTGCCGCTGTTCCTCGATCGAGACTCCAGCCTCGGTGGCGGCACCGTCGACGATCTCGTCGGCAATGCGCACGAGGGCATAAATCGTGCGCACCGGAGCGCGCACCCGGGAGTCGAGCAGCCGGGCAGCCAGGCCGAACGACGTGGAATAGTGTCCGATCACCGTCGTCGAACTGGCCCGGGCCGTCTCCGCGTACTTGAGCAGATTCGTGTCCGTGGCCGTTCGGGCCGATACTGATCGCAGCGGCGTCATCAGCGGGACCGATTCACGGCGGCCTCGGCCAGCTCGATCAGGGTGGCCCGCAGCTCGGCCGGAATGAGTGCCGGGTCGAGCGTGTCCACTGCGAGGCGAGAGTGGTCGTATGCCAGGCCTTCGGCGGCCGCTTTCGCACCGCAGGCGCGCAGGTGCTCGCGAGCACGTTCGGCCTCCTCCTCGCTGAGATCGATCTTACCGAGATACGGTTCGATCAACGACCAGCTTTCGGTTCCACCGGCGTGCGCGATCAGCGCGGTCTGCTTGCCCTCGCGCAGGTCGGCGGTGACGCTCTTGCCGGTCTTGACCGGGTCGCCGAACACGCCGAGCAGGTCGTCGGTGAGCTGAAAGGCCACTCCGACCAGGCGTCCGTACTGGCCGAGCAGGCGAATCGCCTCGGCCGAGGCCCCAGCGAGCACCGCCCCGGCCTGCAATGGCGCTTCGAACGAGTACACGGCGGTCTTGTTCTCCAGGGTGGTGAGGACCTCGGTCACGGTGAGCGGATGCTGCGCGGAACTGTTGGTCACGTCGGCCAACTCCCCGGCGGCCGAGACGAACACCGCCCGGTCGAGCAGGTCGAGCAGCCGCAGGCGCGTGTGCACGTCGACCGGCAGCTTGGCCAGTGCACGATGCGCTTCACTGAGCGCCAGGTCGCCGGCGAGGATAGCCGCGGCCGCCGCCCAGACACCGGCCTGATCGGCAGCGGCTCCATGCGCGAGCGCGCGGTCGTTGAAACGTCCGGCGATGTTGGCGACCCCGCGCCGGGCCAGGTCGCGGTCGATGACGTCGTCGTGAATCAGAAATGCCGTGTGCAACAGTTCGAAGCTCACGGCGACCGGTGCCACGAGAGCCTGATCGCGTCCGCCGAAACCGGCATAGGCCGCCAGAACCAGTGCGGGGCGCACCCGCTTACCGCCGCTGCTGGCCTGCTCCAGGGAATCCCATAAGGCCACATAGTGGACGCCGTAGTCGCTCGCGCGCAGTCGGGCTGCGGCGAAAAAGCGGGTCAGTTCGGTCTCGACGCCCGCCGCAACCGTGTCAAGCACGAAAACTGTCCAACTGCTGCACCTGCAACGCCATCCACGGGCTGAACGCCCACGGGGCATCCGTCACCGCCCGGTACAGGTCTGCGGGGCGGGTCCAGGCATATTCGGCGACCTCGTCGGGGTTCGGCGTGGGCTCCTGCGTTGTTGTGGCCAAGTAGACCGGGCAGATCTCGTTTTCGACAATCCCGCTGCTGTCGGTGGCACGGTACCGAAAGAGGGGGAGTGCGAGGTCGATATCGTCGAGCTCCAGCCCGAGTTCAAAGCCGGCCCGGCGGGTAACGGACTGGGTCATTGGCTCAGCGGGCAGCGGATGCCCACAGAACGAGTTGGTCCACACTCCCGGCCACGCCTTCTTGCTGAGCGCGCGGCGGGTGACCAGCACTTCGCCGAGCGGATTGAATACGTAGCAGGAGAACGCCAGGTGCAGCGCGGTGGCCGATCCGTGCATGCTGTACTTCGGCGCGGTGCCGATGTGATGCCCCTCGTCATCGAGAAGGATTACGTGTTCATCAAGAGCGTTTGCAGTTGGCACGCGGGCTCCCCTTCTCGGTTCAACCTGATTATGTTCGGAAATAACTAACCAAGTTAGCGACTGCTCACGTTACCATGGCCATATGTCCCACGATGAGAGTAACCCCCCAGGACCCGGGACGTACTGGTATGACCCCAAGAACTCCGGAGTTTCTTCGTCCATGGAGGTTTTGCGCGCCGTGCGCCGGTTTCGCGTGGCTGACGCCGCGATGCGTCATCGCGCCCAGGCAGACATGCACATCAATGAAACCGACCTCATGGCCATCCGTCACCTCATCGCCTGCGAACGCCAAAGCCGCGTCGCCAGCCCCAAGGATCTCAGCGAATTCCTGAACATCTCGTCGGCCGCCACTGCCAAGCTGCTCTCCAGGCTCACGGCTTCCGGCCACATTCGCCGGGAGGTGAACCCCGATGACGGTCGGGCCCAGCGATTGTTCGCCACCCAGTCTTCTCACGAGCAGATGCGTCACGCACTGTCGGGCACGCACGAGCAGTTGATGCAGGTGGCGCTCGAGCTCTCGCCGGATCACCAGGTGGCCGTCGTGAATTTCCTCGACGCGATGAGCGCAATCGCCATGATGCCGCACCCGGACACACTGGTCAGGGAAGCGTCGACCGGGGCAACGCCGGGCGGGGAACCGGCATCCGATTAAGATGGAAGAGTGACTCAACTCTCTGCCCCTGCACCGAAATCTGCCCTCCACCACGTTGAGGCCCTGCTGGCCTCATACCCTGATTTTCCCAAGCCCGACATTCTGTTTCGCGATCTCAACCCGGTATTCGCCGATGCCGTCGCCTTTCGGGCGATCGTCGACGACCTCTCTGACCAGCACCGAGGCCAATTCGATGCCGTAGCCGGTATCGAGGCACGCGGCTTTCTGCTCGCCGCCGCAGTGGGATACGCCGCCCACGCGGCTGTCCTGGCCGTGCGTAAGGGCGGCAAGCTCCCCGGCACCGTTCTGACCGAAGAATACGAGCTGGAATACGGCTCGGCCCGACTCGAACTCGAAGTCGGCCAGCTGCCGGCCGGCAGCCGCGTACTTGTCCTCGACGACGTGCTGGCCACGGGTGGCACCATCGCGGCCACGAGCCGTCTCATCGAACGGGCAGGCTATACCCTCACCGGCGTCGGCGTCGTGCTCGAGCTCACCGACTTGCATGGTCGTGAGCGCCTCGGCACCGGGCCGGTACACGCGATCATGTCGCTCTAGGTCAGGTTCCGCACGAACCTCGGGGCTGCGTGGGGCATGCTTGGAGCATGACTGAGAGTTCGGGTGTCGATGCGAGCGTCGCACGGGGGGCGGCGATCCCGCCGGTCGGCCCGGGCCGGGACAGCGGTGATGCCTGGGTGCACGCTCCCGACGGTCGCAAATTCTGGGGCCGATTCGGTGCGGCCGGACTCCTCGTTCATCACCCGCGCCTCGGGGTGTTGCTGCAGCATCGTGCCGTGTGGAGTCATTTCGGCGATACGTGGGGGCTTCCCGGTGGTGCCCGCCACGAGAACGAAAGCGCGATCGATGCCGCGCTGCGCGAAGCCCGGGAAGAAGCCGGCGTTCCGGCGCACCTGGTGCAGGTCAAATTCACCTCCCTGTTCGACCTGGGCTTCTGGTCGTACACCACCGTCGTCGTGGAGGCGACCCAGGAATTCGACCCCGTGATCAGCGACCAGGAGAGCATCGCCCTGCGCTGGGTTCCATCCGATTCCGTTGACCGACTCGCCCTGCATCCTGGTTTCGCCGCCAGCTGGCCGGCGCTGCGCGGTCGGCTCGATTGAATCTGGTCCCACTCGATAGACTCGATCTCGTGACGGCGGCAGCGAACGGGGTGGTGAGCGATCGGGTGCTCACCCTGCCCAACGTGCTGAGCCTGTTGCGCCTGGTACTGGTGCCGGTCTTTCTCGTTCTCCTCGCCCAGGGAGCGGATGCCTGGGCCCTGGTCGTGCTCAGCATCTCCAGTTTCACGGACTGGCTCGACGGGTTTCTCGCGCGGCGCTGGAACCAGATCACCCGGCTCGGCCAGCTGCTGGATCCGGCCGCCGATCGCCTCTATATCTTTGCCGCCCTGATCGGGCTCGCCTGGCGTGACCTCGTCCCGTGGTGGATTGTGCTGGTCGTCGTGGGCCGCGATATTTTTCTTCTGGCCCTGGGCGTCATCCTCGCGAACTATGGATTCGGCCCGCTGCCGGTGCACCATCTGGGCAAGGTGGCGACCTTCTGCCTGTTCTACGCCCTGCCCATGATCATGCTCGGGCAAGCCTTTCCGACACTGGAGTGGTGGTCGCAGCCGGTGGGCTGGGCGTTCGGCCTGTGGGGCGCTTTTCTGTACTGGTGGGCCGGCATCATCTATGCCATTGAAACGATGCGAGTGATTCGATTACCGAGGGTCGCCCCGGGTGTATCTTCCGATACGCTGGAACGATAGGAGGTGCATGATGGTCGATCTATCCGGAAAGAATAATTCCGAGGAGCAGAACGAGCCCGTGCCCACAGATCAGCCCGAAAACCCGACGACAGGCGAAGCAATGCCCAGCAAGGCGCAGTCCACCCCAGCATCCTCCACCCCCGGCTCGACCGGTGACGAGACGCCCGGCGAATCGACCACGGTGCACGACATGCTCAGTACCGATACGACGATGAATTTCAGCCAGGAGTTCGCCGCCCAGATCGCGTCGATCGACTCGAACGTCACGGCCGAGGAGCAGGAATCCATCGCTGCTCTGCCCTCCGGATCAGCGCTCATGGTCGTTCGTCGCGGACCCAATGCTGGCGCCCGGTTTCTGCTCGACGCCGATCTCACCAGCGTCGGTCGCCACCCCAACGCCGACATCTTCCTCGACGATGTCACGGTGTCGCGGCGGCACGCCGAATTCCTGCGCAATGGCACATCTTTCGCGGTGAAAGACCTGGGCTCGCTCAACGGCACCTATTTCGATGGAGAGCGCATCGAAACCGCCGCTCTGACCGACGGTGCCGAGGTGCAGGTCGGCAAATTTCGTCTCACCTTCTACGCCTCGCGCTTCGACCTCGCCCGCGCGGCGAGCGAATAGTGGCGGCAAACTCCGCCCAGGTTCGCGCTGTGTCTGTGTCGGAAGCTCAAGGGCAAGCTCCGGGATCAGCGCCGTTACTGAGCATCGGCCAAGTCCTGGCACGCCTCACCCCGGAATTCACCGAACTGACTCCGTCGAAACTGCGTTTTCTCGAGGAACAGGGCCTCGTCGCCCCGGCACGCACGGAATCCGGCTATCGAAAGTTCTGCGCCAGCGACGTCGATCGCCTTCGACTGATCCTGTCGATGCAGCGCTATCACTACCTTCCCTTGAAGGTCATTCGCTCCTATCTGGATGATCTGGATGCCGGGCTGTCGCCGGTCTTGCCTGGCGGAACCACCCCCGGAGCGTCGATGCTCGGCACGTCTCGTCGTCTCACCCGCGACGAACTGCTGCGCGAAGCCGGGGCATCCGCAACGCTGCTGCACGATGCTGTCTCCGCGTCGATCATTCTGCCCGCCGAACACTACGGCGACAGCGTGCTGCACGTGCTGCGGGCCCTCGTCGAGCTGCAACGCAGTGGAATCGAACCGCGGCACCTCCGAGGCTTTCGTGGTGCGGCCGAACGCGAACTCGGCCTCATCGAGAGTGCGCTCGTGCCGCTAGCCCGGCGTAAAGACGCCTCCAGCCGGGCCAAGGCGGCCGAAATGGCGGTCGAAATCGCCGGACAACTCGAGGTCATTCGAGGCAGCCTGATTCGCTCCGCACTGGGCCGACTGACCAACTAGGTCGTAGACTGACTCAGGCACAAAGCGACACCGTCGTCGATTTGATCCGGTCGGTTCCTGGCGGGGCCGTCGGCACTCGACCGACACGCCAAATCGGTCACGTGAATGTCAGGCCGCGAGGCACTTCACCTCGGTACCGTAGGTAAAGCGATCCACAGCAGGACATCGTCGTGACACCAGCTCCACCGCATACGTTCACATCCGCACCACAGATAATTCCGCAACACAGTGGCTTTACGCTCGCTTCATCGCGGCCGCAGGCCACGGCACCACGTAACCCCCGAGAGGCAACCCATATGAGTGAGCTCAAGCCTGACGCTGACGCTTCGCGTTACTCGTTAGGACTGCTGTTCACCGATGGCATGCCCGAGCTTGATGAAAACTCCGGCTATCGCGGCGCTGTCGCCGCGCGTGCGGCCGGCATCAGTTACCGCCAGCTCGACTACTGGGCGCGCACCGGCCTGGTCGAACCCACAGTGCGTGGTGCGGCCGGTTCCGGCTCACAGCGCCTGTACGGCTTTCGAGACATCCTCGTGCTCAAGCTCGTCAAACGTCTGCTCGACACCGGCATTTCCTTGCAACAGATTCGAACGGCTGTCAACCAGCTGCGCGAGTCCGGAATCAGCGACCTCGCCCAGACCACGCTCATGAGCGACGGCGCGAGCGTCTACCTCTGCACCTCTAACGACGAGGTCATCGACCTGGTCAGCCGCGGCCAGGGCGTTTTCGGGATCGCCGTAGGCAAAGTCCTCCGCGAGGTCGAGACCAGCCTGGTCGAACTCGATATGCATCCGGTGGATCCCGCCGACGAGCTCGCCGCCCGTCGTTCCACCCGCAAAATCTCCTAGCCCCAGCGTCAGCACCACCGCAGACACGGTCGGGTAGGGCGATGGCGATCTCGACAGACTCGATCAGCGGCTGAGGGCGACTGCGGACACGGCCGGGTTTGTGACGCCGCTAGCTGAAGCCGGCTGTCGGAGTACTTGTTCGCGCTGCGAAGCCGCCGTGACGTGAGTCGCGTCGGGGAGTTGACCGCCCCCCGCATCGCCCACCTCAAGCCCGGCAATTCCAAAAAACCGAGGCTCGAACTCAGCGACCTCGCGGAAACCGAAGTTCGGACTAGACCGCAGGGGCCTCGGCATACTCGCCGATGCGCGCCGTGCGCAGCACGCGGTCGAGCAATTGGTCGAAGTAGCCCGCCATTTCGAGGGCACTATCGCCGGGCCAGATGTGCAGGGGCTTCGCGGCGCCCTGCGCCTGCTGCAGCGACGTACGCTCCGGCAGTTGCGGGCTGAGAACGAGAGGCCCGAACATGTCGCGCAATTCCTTGATGCGAAACTGGTGCTCGAGCGACGCCGTGCGCGCCCGGTTCACAATGATGCCGAGTGGCTGCAGGCGCGGGCTGAGGCCTCGGCGAATTTCTTCGATGGCGCGAAGGGCACGGTCGGCCGCGGCGACCGAGAACAGGCCGGGTTCTGTAACGACCGCGACGCGGTCGCTCGCGGCCCACGCTGTACGCGTGAGGGCGTTCAACGACGGTGCACAGTCGATGAGCACGAGCTCATAGTCTTTCTCGATCGTCGAGAGCGCTTCCTCGAGTTTCCAGATATCGCGGATGCTCGGGTGTGGCCCGTCGAAATTGATCGCCGACGGGCTGCCGATCATGACGTCGATCGTGCCGGGACGGTTGCGGGTCCAGCCGCTTGGGGCAATAGCCGCGCGAACCGTCTTTTCCTTGGGCGAGCCGAGCACGTCGGCAACGTTGAGGTGACCGGCTACCTGGATATCCATACCGGTTGACACGTCAGACTGCGGATCGAGATCCACAACGAGTGTGCGCACGCCGCGGGCGAAGGCAGCAGAAGCCAGACCAAGGGTTACCGTGGTCTTGCCGACACCACCCTTAAGGGAACTTACGCTGAGTACGTGCATGAGTAGCAAGGTTACCTTCACTAGTGTTAGAGAACCTAACCGTTAGCTGTGCGCCCCGTACGCCCTCGAAAGGCTTGCATGTTTGAGAAAATCCTTGTTGCCAACCGCGGAGAGATCGCGATCCGTGCCATGCGCGCGGCTTACGAGCTCGGAGCCAAGACTGTGGCGGTGTTCCCATTCGAGGATCGCAACTCTTTGCACCGTCTGAAAGCCGATGAGGCGTACCAGATTGGTGAGACCGGGCATCCCGTTCGCGCCTATCTCGACGTCAGTGAAATCATCCGGGTGGCCAAGGAATGTGGCGCTGACGCCATCTACCCCGGCTACGGGTTTCTGTCGGAGAACCCTGAGCTCGCCGATGCGTGCGCCCAGGCCGGCATCACCTTCATCGGCCCCGGCGCCGACGTGCTGGAAATGGCCGGCAACAAGGTCACCGCGAAAGAGCACGCTATCGCGGCTGGCGTTCCGGTGTTGAAGTCGACGCAGCCGTCGACCGATGTTGAGCTGTTGATCAGCCAGGCCGACGAAATCGGCTTCCCGATCTTTGCCAAGGCCGTCGCCGGCGGTGGCGGGCGTGGAATGCGCCGCGTCGCCAAGAAGAACGAGCTGCGCGGAGCCCTCGAAGAGGCCATGCGCGAGGCGAACAGTGCCTTCGGCGACTCCACTATGTTCCTCGAGGCTGCGGTGCTGCGTCCCCGGCACATCGAAGTACAGATTCTGGCGGATGCCTCCGGCGAGACTGTGCACCTGTTCGAGCGCGACTGCTCCGTGCAGCGTCGCCACCAGAAGGTCATCGAGATCGCTCCGGCGCCGAACCTCTCCGATGAAATCCGCGTGCAGCTCTACGCCGACGCCATCAAGTTCGCCCGTTCCATCGGCTACGTCAACGCCGGCACGGTCGAGTTTCTGCTCGACACCGTCGGCGAACGCGCCGGCCAGCACGTGTTCATCGAGATGAACCCTCGCATCCAGGTGGAGCACACCGTGACCGAAGAGGTCACCGACGTCGACCTCGTGCAGGCGCAAATCCGCATCGCAGCGGGGGAGACCCTGGCCGCGATCGGTCTCACGCAGGGCGAGATTCGCCTGCGCGGAGCGGCCCTGCAGTGCCGTATCACCACCGAAGACCCCGCCGCCGGGTTCCGGCCCGACACCGGCAAGATCACCACCTACCGGTCACCCGGCGGCGCCGGCATCCGCTTGGATGGTGGCACGGTCAACACGGGCGCGCAGATCAGCCCACACTTCGACTCGATGCTCGCCAAGCTCACCTGCCGCGGCCGTGACTATGCGGCCGCCGTGGTGCGGTCCAAGCGTGCGCTGGCCGAGTTCCGTATCCGCGGCGTCTCCACCAACATTTCGTTTCTGCAGGCGGTGCTCGACGACCCCGACTTCGCCGCCGGCGACCTGAGCACCTCGTTCATCGACGAACGCCCCGAGCTGCTGCGCGGCCGCGAATCTAAGGACCGCGGCACCAAGATTCTCAATTGGCTTGCCGAGGTCACGGTCAACCAGCCCAACGGCGTGCCGCCGACCACGGTGCACCCGCGCGACAAGCTGCCGCAACTCGACATCACGACCCCGGCACCGGACGGGTCCCGGCAGAAGCTGCAGTTGCTCGGCCCGACCGAATTCGCCGCGGATCTTCGCGCCCAGACCGCCCTGGCCGTCACCGACACGACGTTCCGGGATGCCCACCAGTCGCTCCTCGCGACCCGGGTGCGCACCAAGGACCTCGTCGCCGTTGCCCCGTTCGTGGCGCGGCTGACCCCGCAGCTGCTCTCGGTTGAAGCCTGGGGCGGCGCCACCTACGACGTCGCGCTGCGTTTTCTCGGCGAAGACCCGTGGGAACGCCTCGCGAGCCTGCGCGAGGCCCTGCCAAACATCAACCTGCAGATGCTGCTGCGCGGCCGCAACACCGTGGGTTACACCCCGTACCCGACCGAGGTGACCGATGCGTTCGTGCGGGAGGCCACCGACACCGGTGTGGACATCTTTCGCATCTTCGATGCCCTCAACGACGTGTCGCAGATGCGTCCGGCCATCGACGCGGTCCTGAACACCGGCACCGCGCTGGCCGAGGTGGCCGTCTGCTACACCGGCGACCTGCTCGACCCGGCCGAGAAGCTCTACACTCTCGATTACTACCTGCGCCTGGCCGACCAGATCGTCGCCAGCGGCGCCCACGTGATCGGCATCAAGGACATGGCCGGGCTGCTTCGGCCGAGCGCCGCCGAGAAGCTCGTCAGCGCGTTCCGCGAACGCTTCGACCTGCCCGTGCACGTGCACACCCACGACACCCCCGGAGGCCAGCTCGCCACGCTGCTCGCGGCGGCACGCGCCGGCGCCGACGCCGTCGACGTGGCATCCGCTCCGATGGCCGGCACGACCAGCCAGCCTTCGGCATCCTCTCTCGTGGCCGCGCTCGCCCACACCGAGCGTGACACCGGCATTTCTCTCAAGGCCACGACCGACCTCGAACCGTACTGGGAGGCCGTGCGCACACTCTACGGGCCGTTCGAATCCGGCCTCTCCGCGCCGACCGGCCGGGTGTACTCGCACGAGATCCCGGGCGGGCAGCTCTCCAACCTGCGCACCCAGGCCGTCGCGCTCGGCCTGGCCGACCACTTCGAACTGATCGAAGACATGTACACCGCAGCGAACACCATTCTCGGCCGGGTCCCCAAGGTCACCCCGTCGTCGAAGGTGGTCGGCGACCTCGCTCTCTACCTCGCCGCGGTGAAAGCCGACCCGGCCGACTTCGAGCAGAATCCGGGCAACTATGACGTGCCGGAGTCCGTCATCGGCTTCATGGCCGGCGAGCTCGGCGACCTGCCCGGCGGCTGGCCCGAGCCCTTCCGTACCAAGGTACTTGCTGGCCGCAACGTGCGCGTCGGAGTCACCGAGATCACCGCGGGGGAGCGCACCGCCCTCGAAGCGGGCAGTGCAGAGCGTCGCGACATGCTCAACCAGCTGTTGTTCCCGGCGCCGACCCGCCAGTTCGAACAGGTCAAGGAGACTTACGGAGATCTGTCGGTCATCGACACCGTCGACTACCTCTACGGCCTGCAGCAGGGCCAGGAGCACGCCGTCGAAATCGCCAAGGGCGTGCGACTCTACGTGGGCCTGGAAGCGATCGGTGAGGCCGACGACAAGGGCATGCGCACCGTCATGACCATCCTCAACGGCCAACTGCGCCCGGTATTCGTGCGCGACACGAGTATCGATGTGGTGACCAAGATTGCCGAGAAAGCGGATGCCAACCAGCCCGGCCAGATCGCGGCCCCCTTCTCCGGCGTGGTCACCCTGCAGGTCGAGGAGGGCGCCCACGTTGAAGCCGGCCAGAGCGTCGCGTCGATCGAAGCCATGAAAATGGAAGCGGCGATCACCTCACCGATCGCCGGAACGATCGAACGCGTCGCCATCCCGCTCACCCAGCAGGTCGATGCGGGCGATCTGCTCGTGGTTGTGCGTCCGCGCTAAGATTAGGGCCGTTATCGACCAGTTGAGGATGTACCCGTGCCAGACAAACGTACTGACGACCAGAGCGCGCCCGCGCGCCCGGTGTCTGCCGCCAAGCGAACCCGTGACGAGCGCGACGACTATAACAGCGAGTTACCGCCGCACACGATCGACAACCTCGCTGCGTCCCTGCCCGAAAGCTTGAGCGTTCCGATCGAGGTGCCGGCCGGGCCCCGCCGCTCGGTGCCGTCCGTCAACCGGTCTACCGCGGGCACCGGCCTCGACACGACCCGAATCGTGTCCACCCCGGCCACCCACACCGTTGAAATCTCGACTCCGGCACCGGCCCGTTCAGCCGGGGCCAGCTCGGCCATCGAATCACTTTCCCGAGCGGATGCCGCCTCCACCGTTCGGCGCGACCGCATCCGTACCGAAAACAGCACGGCCCCCGAGTCGGCCGCCATGCTCACCTCTGATCGTCTGCTTGCGGTCAACCGCAAGACCCGCAAGGCGCCGCAGGGATCCTGGCCGGAATTCGTCTACGCTCTGACACTGCACCTGGTCAACCTGGGCGACTCCGCCAAGGTTCAGGCCTACAAGGCGATGGACGAGCGCATCCGCCGCCAGTTTGAGGGCGGCACGCGGTTTGTTCCGATCCTCACCCGCAAGGGCGGCGTCGGCAAGACCACGGTCACGACCCTGCTCGGAATGGCCCTGGCTGATGCCCGCGACGACCGCATCATCGCCATCGACGCCAACCCCGACCGTGGCACGCTCTCCGAACGCGTCAGCAAGCAGACTCGCTCCACGGTGCGCGACGTCGTCTCAAAGGCCGCATCGATCGGCAACTTCACCGATTTTTCCGCGCTGGTCTCCCGTGATGAGACCCGCCTCGACATCCTGGCCTCCGACACCGACCCGCTACTCTCCGAGGCGTTCGACGAGAATGACTACAACGTCGTCGCCGACCTCGCTGCCCGATACTACTCGATCGCGCTCACCGACTGCGGTACCGGCATTGTGCACTCGGTGATGCGGGCCACCCTGCAGCGCGCTGACTCCATTGTGATCGTCTCCGGCGGCAGTGTTGACGAGGCCCGTCTGGCCTCTGAGACCCTGACCTGGCTCGAAGCGAACGGCTACGGCGATCTCGTGCGCAACGCGATCGTCGCCCTCAACACCGCCACCCAGGGCACCAACCTCGTTCGTCTCGAAGAAATCGAGTCGCACTTCCGTTCCCGCGTGCGCGAGATCGTGCGCATCCCCTACGACCCGCAGCTTGCCGCCGGAAGCGTCGTGTCGTACAAGGACCTCAAGCCGATCACCCGACTGGCCGCACGTACCCTCGCCGAGCTGGTCGTCGAGGGGCTCCCCACCGACCGCAACCTGTAGCACACCGCGCTCGTTCGACTTTCACACCACCCGCCCTATCGAGGAGTCTCCCCGTGCCCGAACGCCAGATCCGTCTCTTCGGAGATCCGGTGCTGAAGACCGTCTCCGACCCCATCGACGGGATCGACGACCGGGTGCGCAGCCTCGTGCAGGACCTGGTCGACAGCGTGCGTCTGCCCGGGCGGGCCGGAGTTGCCGCTTCCCAGATCGGCGTCAACCTGCGCGCGTTCAGCTACAACGTCGACGGCGTGATCGGTTACATCCTCAACCCCACGGTCGTCGAACTCTCCGGCGAACCCGACTTGGTCGACGAGGGCTGCCTGTCCGTTCCCGGCCTCTGGTACCCCACCCAGCGCTATCCATTCGCCCGTGTCACCGGCATCGACCTCGACAACAATCCCGTCGAACTCTCCGGCACCGGCATCATGGCCCAAGCCTTACAACACGAAACCGATCACCTCGACGGCTTTCTCTATATAGACCGCCTCGACAAGGAGAACCGGAAGGCCGCCATGAAAGAGATTCGGGAGTCGACCTGGTTCTAGCCCCCAGATCTCACCGGCGGCACGGGCGAAGCCTCGAGCAGCGCTCAGCACAGGGAGCGGGGGAAGCGTTTCGCGGAGTTGCGAGCTTTGAGGTCTTCTGGGGAGATCCGAACGCACCTCTCGGATCTCCCCAGAAGACCTCAATGTCTGAGCGGGGAGCGGAATGCCTTCCCCGATCCCGTCCAACCAGAAACTGATCTGAACTCGACCCAGGACCAACGTGAGCCGGTCCCGACCTCAAACTAGTCGCGCAGCGAAATCCCCTCGGTGACCGGCGCGCCAGAGTACATGGCCTCGATCTCACCGGCGAAGTCCCGCAGAATGATATTGCGCTTGATGCTCATCTTCGGCGTCAGATGACCGCTGTCCTCGGTGAGTTCAATCGGCAGCAGCGTGAACTTGCGAATCGACTCCGCCCGCGAAACTCCCTCATTGGCGTGATCGACTGCGCGCTGAATCTCCGCGAGCACAGCCTTATTGACGGATGCCTGCGCGAGCGACATTCCGGCATCCTCTTGATTGTTGTTCAACCACACCGGGAGCATGTCGGGGTCCAGCGTGATCAGGGCGCCGATGAACGGTTTCTGGTCGCCGACGACGACGACCTGGCCGATCAGCGGATTCGCTCGAATGGGGTCCTCGAGCGCGGCCGGGGCCACGTTCTTGCCGCCGGCCGTCACGATGATTTCTTTCTTGCGTCCGGTGATGGTGAGAAAACCGTCAGCGTCGAAGTCACCGATGTCGCCGGTTTTCAACCAGCCGTCGTCGAAGGTGTCCGCCGTGGCCTGCGGGTTCTTCCAGTACTCCTTGAAGACGTTGACGCCCTTCACCTCGATCTCACCGTCATCCATGACGCGCACCGAGACGCCGGGTAGTGGCGGCCCGACCGTGCCGATTTTAGCCCGGGTGGCCAGCCCAACGGTGGCCGGGGCGGTTGTCTCGGTGAGGCCGTAGCCCTCGAGAATGACGATGCCCAGGCTCTTGAAGAAGTGACCGAGGTGGGCGCCGAGCGGGGCCGAACCGGAGACCGCCCAGACGACCCTGCCGCCCATCGCCGCCCGCAACTTGCTGTAGACCAGTTTGTCGAACAGCGCGAACTTGATCCTCATGCCGAGCGGAATCGCCGTTCCGGCCTGCACCAGCTTGGAATGTTCGACGGCCACGTGGGCCGCAGCATCGAAGATCTTGCCCTTGCCGCCAGCAACAGCCTTCTGCTGGGCCGAGTTGTAGACCTTTTCGAACACCCGCGGCACTGCGAGCAGAAAGGTCGGCTGAAAGGTGCCCAGCGCGGCCAGGAGCGTTTTGGTGTCGGCCTGGTGCCCTACGCGCACTCCGGCGTGCACGCACAGTACCGAGATGAACCGGGCGAAGACGTGGGCGGTCGTGATGAAGAGCAGGGTCGAGGCGCCCTCGGGATGAACCAGGACTTCCTTGAGAGCGACCGCAGCATTGCGGCTGGTCTCGAGGAAATTCGCATGGGTGAGCACGCAGCCCTTGGGCTTGCCGGTTGAACCGGAGGTGTAGATGAGGGTGGCCATGTCGTCGCCGACGGCGAGGTTGCGGCGGCGTTCGATCTCAGCATCCGTCACATCAACGCCCGCGGCCACGAGCTTGTCGAGGTCGCCCAGGTCGATCTGCCAGACCGAACGAATGGCGGCCAGCTCAGGGTGCACCTCGTCAAAGCGCGCAAAATGATCTGCGGTTTCAACGATGACCGACATGGCGCCGGAGTCGCTGAGGTTCCACTGCACCTGGCTGGGCGAGCTGGTCTCATAGACCGGTACCAGAATGGCTCCGGCGAACCAGACGGCGAAGTCGATCAGGGTCCACTCGTAGCGGGTCTTGCAGATGAGCCCGATTTTGTCGCCGGGCTCGATGCCGGCGGCGACGAAGCCCTTGGCCAGTGCCACCACCTGGGTGTGAAACTCCCGAGTGGTCACGGGCAGCCACTGGCCGCCTCGCGGGAGCGAGAACAGTACGAGATCGGGAGTCGCATCGAGGCGGTCCATGAGCAGGTCGGTGATGTTGGCGCCAGGATCGGCGGGCACAACGGCGGGGATATCAAACTGTTTCACGGCAACTCCTTTGGTACCGGCTGAACGTGCCAACTGCCCGAACGCTAAAGAATTCTGCGTTGAGCGGGTGTTTCGTCCAGCGGCAAACTGGTTTACTACACTCTAGAGGGTGTCACGGGCAGCGGCCCGGTGCCGCGAGCCCACTTCCAGATCGCCCCGAATGAAAGGTGCCCCGTGCACGCCATAGGTATCGATATCGGGGGCACCAAAATTGCGGGTGCGCTGGTCGACGAGGCGGGCAGCATCATCCGCTCTGACCGGCAGCCGACCACGCCCGGCAACCCGGGGGAGATCGAAGACACCGTCGTCGCCATGATTCTGGCTCTGTCCGAGGGCGAAGATGTCGTCGCTGCGGGGGTGGCCGCGGCGGGGTTCATCGACGCCGCCCAGTCGACCGTGTACTACGCGCCGAACATCAGCTGGCGCAACGAGCCGTTCCGCGACAAGCTCGAGGCTCGGCTCGACCTGCCCATCATCATCGAAAACGACGCCAACGCGGCCGGCTGGGCTGAGTTTCGGTTCGGCGCGGGCCGGCCATACACCGACATGGTCACGCTGACCGTCGGCACCGGTGTCGGTGGGGCGATCGTGACGGGCAATGCCCTGTTCCGTGGCGGCTTCGGTGCCGGCGCCGAACTCGGCCACCTCCGGGTGGTTCCCGACGGGCTGCCCTGCGGCTGTGGCGCGCACGGCTGCCTGGAGCAGTATGGCTCCGGTCGGGCGCTGCTGCGTATCGCGAATGATTTCGCGGATGCCGGCGGCATCGGTCTCGGTCTGGCCGGTGCCAGGGAGCGGCGCGGCAAACTAACCGGCAAAGAGGTGGGGCGTCTTATCCAGGACGGTGACGGCGGCGCCCTCGCGGCCCTGCGCCAGCTCGGCGGCGCCCTCGGGCAGGCCTGCGCGAGCCTCGGCGCGGTGCTCGACCCGCAGGTGTTCGTGTTTGGCGGGGGAGTAGCGGCAGCCGGTGACCTGCTGCTCGAGCCGATTCGCGCGGCCTACCTCGACTACCTGCCGGCGCGCGGCTATCACCCCGAGGCGGAGTTCGCCATCGCCCAGCTGGTCAATGATGCCGGCGTGGTTGGCGCGGCCGATCTGGCCCGGCTGCACGCGGTGCGCTGATCGGGCGCTGTGGCCGGCGGGGCGGCATCCGCTTCGACGCGGCGGGCGGACTAAGCTTTTCTAGTCGGATAAAGGAGTGCGAATGTTCTATTGGATCATGAAGAACATCGTCATCGGCCCGCTGCTGCTCTCGCTGTTTCGACCGTGGATCATCGGCCTGGAGAACATTCCGAAGACCGGCCCGGTCATTTTGGCCAGCAACCACCTGTCGTTCATCGACTCGGTGTTTCTGCCCTTGGTCGTGCCGCGCCGCGTGGCCTTTCTGGCCAAGAGCGACTATTTCACCGGCAAGGGGCTCAAGGGCTGGGCGACCCGGCAATTTCTCACTGCCGCCGGGCAGCTTCCGATCGACCGGTCGGGCGGCAAAGCCTCGGAGGACTCGCTCAACACCGGCCTGCGGGTGCTCGGCGAGGGTCGCATCCTGGGTATCTATCCGGAGGGCACTCGCAGCCCCGACGCCCGCCTGTATCGCGGCCGCACCGGAGTGGCACGCATGGTGCTGGAATCGGGCGTGACGGTCATTCCGGTGGCCATGATTGATACCGAGAAGGCCATGCCGACCGGCACCAGGATTCCGCAGGTGCGGCGGGTCGGCATTGTGATCGGCACACCGCTCGACTTCACCCGCTTTGAGGGAATGGAGGGCGACCGGTTCGTGCTGCGCAGCGTCACCGACGAGCTGATGTACGAACTGCAGCGACTGAGCACACAGGAGTACGTCGACGTCTACGCCTCCTCGGTCAAAGAGAAGCGGGCCAGCCTTTCGCGCTAGGCTGCCAGAAGTGCGCTCTGCGCTTTGCGCGCTGCGGCACCTCATCCATTTCAGGCCGGTACCCGTTGCCGGTCCAGTACAGAAAACAGGAACTATCCCGTGGTAGACCCCACCGAGCCCATTGTTGCCGCAGAAGCCTCTGTCATCACGGGTCTGGACCACTGGCGTACCCTCCCGATCAAGCAGCAGCCGACCTGGCCCGACGCGGCCAAAGTGGCTGCGGCATCCGCTGAACTGGCAACCCAGCCGCCGCTCGTTTTCGCCGGTGAGGTCGACATTCTGCGCGACCGGCTCGCCCAGGCGGCCGGCGGCCAGGGATTCCTGCTGCAGGGCGGCGACTGCGCCGAGACGTTCAGCGGGGCCACGGCCGATCAGATTCGCAACCGGGTGAAGACCGTGCTGCAGATGGCCGTCGTGCTCACCTACGGTGCGTCGATGCCCGTGATCAAGATGGGGCGCATGGCCGGCCAGTTCGCCAAGCCCCGCTCGAGTGACTTCGAAACCCGCGGCGATGTGACGCTGCCGGCGTACCGCGGCGATATCGTCAACGGCTACCCGTTCACGCCGGAGTCGCGTGAAGCCGACCCGGACCGGCTGGTCAAGGCGTACCACACGTCGGCATCGACCCTCAATCTGATTCGCGCGTTCACGCAGGGTGGTTTCGCCGACCTGCGCCAGGTGCACAGCTGGAACCAGGGCTTCGCCAAGAACCCGGCCAACCAGCGTTACGAGGGCCTGGCCAAGGACATCGACCGGGCGATCAAGTTCATGATCGCCTGCGGCGCCGACTTCGAGGCCATGCGTCGCACCGAGTTCTACACCAGCCACGAGGGACTGCTGATGGACTACGAGCGCCCAATGACGCGCATCGACTCCCGCACCGGAACGCCCTACAACACCTCGGCCCACTTCATCTGGATCGGGGAGCGCACCCGCGACCTCGACGGCGCACACGTGGACTTCCTGTCGCGGGTACGTAACCCGATCGGTGTCAAGCTCGGCCCGACCACCTCGACCGACGACATGCTGCGCCTGGTCGACAAGCTCGACCCGAACCGCGAACCCGGTCGCCTGACCTTCATCACCCGCATGGGCTCCGGCAAGATCCGCGACGCCCTGCCGCCGCTGCTCGAAGCGATCAAGGCGAGCGAGGCGACCCCGCTGTGGGTCACCGACCCGATGCACGGCAACGGTGTCACCACGCCGACCGGTTACAAGACCCGTCGGTTCGATGACGTCGTCGACGAGGTCAAGGGCTTCTTCGAGGCACATCGCGCCGTCGGCACGCACCCGGGTGGAATCCACGTGGAGCTCACCGGCGACGACGTCACCGAGTGCCTCGGCGGGTCGGAGCACATCGACGAGGCCGCTCTGGCGACCCGCTACGAGTCGCTCTGCGACCCTCGCCTGAACCACATGCAGTCCCTGGAGCTCGCCTTCCTGGTGGCCGAGGAGCTCGCCGTCCGCTAGCCCCGTCTTGTCGACCGGGCCCGGGCCCGGAAAGCGGGCCCATGATCAATCGCGGGCCCGCTTTCATAAGGTGGGCCCGGTGAGCGGATGCGGCGGGTTGCGTCGTTCCGCCCGGAAGGTTCATGAGGCTACCCGCGTCGGAGACGGGTCATCCGCTCCTCGCCCAAACATTGCGATATTCCGGTGGCCTTGCGCGAAAAGCGTGCGCGAGACCGCCGAAACACCGCAAAACTCGCAACCCCGCGGACAACCCGCCTCCGCCGCTTTCCCAGAGCCGCTCTGAAGCCACGGGTTTCGTCAAGGTGTGAGTTTTGATCGTTACAAGGGCGGCCGAAAATGGCGCGAAACTCACACCTCGGTGATCAAAACTCACGGGTCGGCGAGCGGATGCACAGTAATGATGGGACCAGTTAGAACTGGGGCGTGAGCGCGATCGTGCTGCCCTTGGCGAGGGAGGTGCCGGCGACCGGGTCGGTCGCAGCGACCTTGAGGAGCGCGGAAGGCACGAGGTCCGCACCCGGGTTGTACGTGAGCTTGAAGCCGAGGGCGGTCAACGCGGCCTTGCCGTCGCTCCACGACATACCCACCACATTGGGCACGATGACAGGCTCGGGCCCGCGGGAAATCACCAGGGTGATCGTGGCACCCTCACGAATGGTCCCCTCGGGCACCTGCGACGTGACCACGTCGCCCTCGGCGACCGTGTCGTTGTAGGTCTGCTCTCCCGACACCACGAGCAGATTCTTGCCGACCAGGATGTCGGTGGCCTCGGCAACCGTCTTGCCGTCGACGTTCGGAATGGCCCCGAGCGACACGACCAGGTTCACGGTCAGGCCTTCAAAGTAGGCGCCGCCGGCCGAGACATCGGTGCCGTCGGATTCTTTGCTCGCCGAGATGACCGAACCGTCCGCCACACCGTTGTTGAAGACCGGGTCCACAGCGCCGACGACGGCTTTCAGATCCGTAATCGCAGCGGATGCCGCCTCCTGCGTCAACCCCGCCAGCGCGGGCAGCGTGATCGGCTGCAGACCCTGGGAGACGATGACCGTGACTGTGCTGTCCTGCGGTACGCGACTGCCGGCATCCGGATCGGTGCCGATGACGAGCCCTTCGGCAATGGTGGCGCTGAAGGCACCGGCCAGCTCCGGTGTGAGGCCGAGTTCGATGAGCTTGGCGGACGCAGCCTCGGGCGAGGCCGAGGCGAAGTCGGGCACGGACACGTCTGAGCCCGGTCCGGAGCCGAAGTACCAGCCGGTTCCGCCGAGCGCGGCGGCGAGCAGGATCACCAGGGCGAACAACCAGAAACCGCGACGCTTGCGCTTGTCGGCCTTCTTGCTGAGCAGGTCGCCACTGTCCGGCGGACCGACCGGGCCGGTGCCGGCCGGGTGAATGCCCAGCAGGGTCGCGGCGGGAGGTTTCGTGGGAGCGAGCTTGGCGCCGAGCACCTGGGTTTCGGCATCCGCTACCGCGTTCGCGCCGGTACGCAGGCTGGCGGGCAGCACCATTGTCGACTGCAGGGCGAGTTCCTGGGTACCGCCGCGCACGAGCGCGCTCACGTCGTGCAGCTGGTCGAGCATGACCCTGGCGTCGCGGGGACGGTCCTCCGGATCGCGCGCGGTGGCCCAGAGCACGAGCTCGTCGAGTTCGCGCGGAACCGAGGCGACCTTGCTGCTCGGCATCGGAACGGTGTCGTTGGCGTGCTGGTAGGCGATCTGCATTGGAGCTTCGCCGACATAAGGTTGCTCGCCGGTGAGCATCTCGAAGGTCATGATGCCGAGGGCATAGATATCGCTGCGCGCGTCGGCGATGCCGCGGGTGACGAGTTCGGGGGAGAGATAGGCGATGGTTCCGAGCAGCGCCTGGCCGGTCGCGGTGTTGTTGTTGACCGCCCGCGCCAGTCCGAAGTCGCTGATCTTGATACGGCCGTCATCGGCCAGCAGCACGTTCTCGGGTTTGACGTCGCGGTGCACAATTCCGGCCTTGTGGGCGGCGGCGAGTCCGCTGAGTACGGCTTCGAGAATGTCGAGGGTCTGCTCGGGGGTGAGTCGGCCGTAATCCTTGAGCAGGTCGCGCAGGGTGATGCCGGGGAGGTATTCCATCACGAGGTAGGCCATGTCGGCGTCCTGGCCCTGGTCGAACACGTTCACGACGTTGGGGTGGGCGAGGCGCGCGGCCGACCTGGCCTCCTGAATGAACCGAATCTTGAAGGCGCTGTCGTCGGCGAGATGGCCGTGCATGATCTTGATCGCCACCCGGCGCTCGAGTCGCAGATCGGTGGCGAGGTAGACCGTTGCCATGCCCCCCCGCGCGATGCGCGAGCGCACTTGATACCGACCGTCAATAAGACGGCCGATCATCGGGTCGGTCGAGGGAACGCTCACTCCTTGATTCTACGGAATTCGGCGGCGGCACCAGCGCACGGCGCGCAGGTGCGCGCCATGCGGGTCAGGCCCGGCCGCCCGGCTAGCCGAGCTGGCTGAGCCAGGCCTGCGCGGACGTCTCCCATTTGGCGTAATAGTCGGGGTAGGCCGAGATCTGTACCGCTTGGGCGGCCTGGGTCACGGTCAGCGACTCCCAGCCTGCGATGTCGAGCAGACCGCGGGTCACGTTCGGGTTCGGGTTGCTCGCGCCGCCGAAAAAGGCGAGGCTGGCCCGCACCGGGTCCATGACCTGCTCCGGGGTACCCCAACCGGCACTCGGCCGCTGCTGGAACAGGCCGAGCGAGTCCCGGTCGCCGTAGTCCACGTTGCGCAGCCCGGATTCCTGGGCGGCCGCGGCCAGCGCAACGACGAGACCGGCATTGCTCACGCCGGCGCCCCGACCGACCGACACGATCGTCTGGGCGTTCTGCCGCATCTCCTCGGACATTGGTGTGACCACACCGGCCGTCGCCACCGGGACGGTGACTGCGACGGATGCCGGTGCTAACGTTCCCGGCAGGGTCAAAACCTGTCCGGGGTAGATGATGCTCGACCAGCCGAGGCCATTGGCGTCGAGGACAGCCTGCACACTCACCCCGGCCGCATTGGCCACGGCGGTGATGGTCTCGCCCGACGCGATGGTGTGGGTCATTACTGCGGCAATCTCGGCGACCGGCGCGACGTAGACGGCCGGTTCCAACACTGGTGCCGCGGCAAGCACAATGACTTGGCCGGGAAAGATGACGCTGGCCCGGGTCAAGCCGTTTGCACCCAGGACGTCAGCGGTCTTCAGCCCGTGCGCGGCGGCGATACCGCTGATGGTGTCTCCGCTCTGCACCGAGTAACTGGCAGCGGATGCCGTCGGCGAGGCCGCGACGGCGGTAGGCGCCTCGGTCAGGGTCAAAACCTGGCCCGGAAAAATCAGGGCCCGGGAATCGAGACCGTTCTGCGCCAGCACGGCCACCGTCGACAGACCGAACCGGGCGGCGATGCCGCTCACGGTGTCGCCGTCAACGACCGAATACTGCGCGGGCGCAACCTGAACGGCGGCAGCCACCGCGTTCACCGCGAGAACCGGAGTGGTCTCGGCGAGCTTCGACTTGAGTGGCTTCTTCGCCAATGCCTGAGCCTGGGCCGGCACCGCGAGGTTGAGGCTGATCGCGAGGGTGCTGACCAGCACGATCGGCATGGTCAGCAGTGCCGGGCGGGAATGCGAGTCACCGGGCTTCTTCGCCCGCCGCTTCGCCGCAGCGTCATTGCCAGAGAAGGCCACACCGGCCGTCTCGGGAACGGTTGCGCTTCGTGCGGCGGACGCCGTGGCATCCGTCGTGTTCGTTTTCACCTTGGTAGACATGGTGCTCCGTTCATTGTGCGCACGCGCGCGATCCGTAGAGCGAGTTCGTACAGCATTGCCTCGAATGCAGCAATCCCCACTGCGAGGTTTTCACAATTATGAGGGGGAGTCAATTGAACGTGCGACATGAAATGGCCGGTTCGATAGGAAAAGGCGCTCGAAGGTTTTGCCCCGGACCTAAATCATGGGAAGCTAAAAGGGTGAGTGATGTGTCTTCAGAGCCCGAGTGGCTTACTATTCCTGCCCTAGTCAACCTGCTCGGAATGAGCCAGAGCCGCGTGCGGCACCTGATCGACGACAAGTACCTGTTGGCCATCCGGCGGGACAACGTTGTGTCGGTTCCTTCCCTGTTTCTGCGTGACGGCGCTCCCGTTCCCGAACTTCGCGGCACGCTGTTCGTACTGGCCGACGACGGCTTCACCGACATGCAGGCCATGACCTGGCTGCTCGAGGTCGACGACAGCCTCGGCGTGCCCCCGATCGAAGCCCTTCGGGCCGGTCGCAAGGCCGAGGTGCGTCGGGTCGCCCAGGCACTCGCCTAACCGGGCACTCGCCTGACCGCGCACTCGACCGGACTGGCCGGGGCGCCGTCGCACCGTCCCTCAGAACGCCCGGCGCGTCACCCGATCGGTCAGCTCCAGCAGCTTCTGCCTGGCCCCGGCGCTGATCGGCGCGGTCTCGAGCGCCGCGAGAGCCTCAGCCACCTGGGCTTCGATGAGCGCCTCGACCCGGTCGACGGCACCGCTGGCGCGGATGATTTGCTGCAAGGCACGAATCTGGGCGGTATCGAGCGTGGGGTCGCCGAGCTGGGCGTCGAGCGATGCTCGGTCGGCGTCGCTCATGCGTTCCCGCGCCAGCGCGATCAACACCGTGCGCTTGCCCTCGGTCAGGTCGTCGCCACTCGGCTTACCGGTTACGGCGGCGTCACCGAACACGCCGAGCAGGTCGTCGCGCAGCTGGTACGCCATACCGAGCGGCAGCCCGAAGGAGCGCAACGAGTTCAGCTGGGCGGCCGAGGCTCCGGCCAGGGCTGCGCCGATCACCAGCGGGGCCTGAACGCTGTACTTGGCCGACTTGTAGACGATTACGCGCAGTGCCCGATCGAGCAACTCGGCTTCCGGCTGAGCCAGCCAGGCGCGCTCCTCGAGAATGTCCAGGTATTGCCCGGCCGTGACCTCGGTGCGCATGAAGTTGAACTCGAGCCTGGCACGCCGTGCCGAAGCCCGATCGGCCAATTCGTCGAGTCCCTCGTCGAGCAGCTCATCGCTCCAGCCCAGGAGTAGATCCCCGAGCAGAATCGCCGACGCCCGACCGTACGAGACGGAGTCCCCGGCCCAGCCCTCTCGCTCGTGCAAACTTTCGAACAGCTTGTGGGCGCTCGGAGCTCCGCGACGGGTGTCTGAGTTGTCGATGATGTCGTCGTGCACGAGCGCCGCGGCGTGAAAAATCTCCAGCGCGCTGGCAGCCGAAACCACCGCGGCCAGGCCGGCTGCGGCGGGTGCCGGGGCAGCGGATTCCGCGGCCTCGTCGTGCGCACCGGCTGACCGTTGGCCGGCCGCTGGCTGGCCCGATTCCAGGCCGGAAGCCTGCGGCAGAACGCTCCGCGCACCCCAGTAACAAAACTGGGCTCGAAACCGCTTTCCACCGCTGAGAAACTGCCGTGAGTAGTCGATTAGAGGAGTCAAATCGGAGCTGATCAGGGTCACAATTGGTTCGCGGGACATGAGGTACTCGTTGATGCGAGATTGAACCAAGTCGACCAGGCGTTTGCTTTCAGACACCCGTATAGCCTAGCCATCCCGGCGGGGCTAGAATTAGGTAATTCGAACCGGGTCATTCGATTCTGGTCGGTTCGAATTTGTCTACCCACCCGCTCGATCCCGTAACTGGAGGGAATGAGATGCCGCTTTCGGAACAAGAGCAGCGACTCCTTGAAGAGATGGAGCGCAGCCTCTATCACAACGATGCCGACTTTGTCGCCAGCGTTGGAGTGTCCAGGCTTCGCCCGAACTATCGTTCCATCGCGATCGGCGTACTGCTCGCCGTCGCCGGTATTGTCGCACTCATCGCGGGTGTAGCCATTGCGCAGCTGTGGCTTGGAATTCTCGGCTTCATCGTCATGTTCGGCGGTGTGCTTATCGCTGTGACGCCCGGCAAGGCCATTCGTTCGATGCCTGGACCATCGTCACCCAGTCGCCGCCCGGCGCAGGCAAAGTCCAACCAAGGTTTCATGGATCGATTGAACGACCGGTGGGACCGCCGCCAGGATGGTCAATAGCGGCTACTTGCGCTAGCCCCCGCCCCCTCCACTGGGCACCAATAACTCAATAAATCGCTGTGCTGTAGGGCCGATCATCTGATCGGCCCTTTTTTGGTGTCCAAAAATGAGTCGAAAGCATCCATTCTTAGATTTATCGATCCATTTCCCTCCACCCTTAGTCCCCAGTGATTTCGCGTCAATTTGGCAATTAGTTCTGAAAATAGGCGCAAATGCCTAGGTTGGTGGTTGAAGGTGGAGTAAAGTGGAGCCACACCTGAATCTGGCCGGAAGAAAGGGGTGAGCGTGTTCCTTGGCACCTACGCCCCCCGGCTCGACGAAAAAGGTCGCATCATTCTTCCCGCGAAGTTTCGGGAAGAACTCTCCACCGGTGTGGTGATGACGCGGGGGCAGGAACACTGCATCTACGTGTTCAGCACCCGCGAATTCGAAACCCTGCACGACAAGATCCGCCAGGCGCCCGTTACGAGCAAGCAGGCTCGCGACTACCTCCGGGTGTTCCTGTCGGGCGCAAGCTCGGAAACACCCGATAAACAAAACCGCGTCACCATCCCCAGCAACCTCCGCAGCTATGCGGGGCTTGACCGGGAACTGACCGTCATCGGTGCTGGCAGCCGAGTCGAGATTTGGGACAGCGAAGCGTGGGCCACATACCTCGCCGAGCAGGAAACCTCGTACGCCAACACGACGGAGGAGGTGATTCCGGGACTCTTCTAGCCCCTGACGCCTGACTCCCAGCCGTTTTTGCCCTGACACACTTCCCCGGTGCCAGGACGAAATGGAGGGGAATCAGACCTCACGGACTAGCCCGGCATTATGGCCAGTAACGAAATTCCGAGCAACAAAATTCATACCCCGGTACTGCTCGAACGCTGCGTCGAACTGCTCGCTCCGGCTCTCACGAAGCCTGGTGCAGTGCTCGTCGACGCCACACTCGGCATGGGCGGCCACGCCGAAGCGATCCTGTCGCGCTTTCCCGAACTGACACTGGTCGGCCTCGACCGCGACACCGAGGCTCTCGCTATCGCCGAAGAGCGCCTCAAGGGATTCGCAGGCCGGGTGCACCTCGTGCACACCGTCTACGACGGTATCGGCGATGCGCTCGACGGACTCGGCATCACCGAGGTCGCCGGCGTCCTCTTCGACCTCGGCGTCTCCAGCCTCCAGATCGACCGCGTCGAACGCGGTTTCTCCTACTCCAAGGATGCCCCGCTCGACATGCGCATGGACGGCACAGCAGGACTCACCGCCGAGAGCATCCTCGCCGACTACAGCGAACGCGATCTCAAGCGCATCTTCCAGGACTATGGCGAAGAGAAACTCTCGGCCCGGTATGCCAAGGCCATCGTCGAAGCCCGCGAAACGACACCGTTCGTGCGATCGGCGCAACTGGTAGACGTGATCACCAAGGCCACCCCGGTCGCCATCCAGCGTCTCGGCCACCCGGCCAAACGCGTGTTCCAAGCGCTGCGCATCGAGGTCAATCAGGAGCTGGCCGTGCTCGAACGGGCCATTCCGGCTGCGCTAGACCGAGTGGAGGTCGGCGGCCGCATCGTCGTCATGGCCTACCAGTCACTCGAAGACCGCATCGTCAAGCGGGCACTCGCCGCGGCATCCGGCTCCACAGCTCCGGCCGGACTGCCGGTGGAACTGCCCGAACACAAGCCGTTGTTCACCCTCCTGCTCCGCGGTGCCGAACTGGCCTCCGACGAAGAAAAAGCACTCAACCCCCGCGCGACGCCGGTTCGGCTGCGCGCCGCTGAACGACTGAGAAGGGCCGCCGCATGAGCGACAACCTGGCACGCGTCTCTTTTTCCCTCGAACCTGAACCGTTTGAGACCAGCGCACCGGCACGGCGTGGGTTTCGCCTGGTCTCGCCCACGCCGAGCAGCCGTGCCCGCCCGCGCATCTTCTACGCCCTCACCGCGGTAGCAGGCATGGCCGCCATCATGGTTGCCCAGCTGCTGCTGAGCGTCGGCATCTCCCAGGGCGCCTATGAAATCTCCAGCCTGCAGTCGAGCCAGTCGGAACTCGGCCGCACGGCCGCCAGCGTGAGCGAAGACCTCGTACGGGTATCCTCACCGCAGAGCCTCGCCGCCAACGCTGAGGGCCTCGGCATGGTCAGCAACTCCAACCCCGTCTACCTGCGCCTGTCTGACGGCGCTGTTCTGGGCGCTCCGGCCTCGGCGTCGGGCTCGCGGGCCGGAGCGGCCAGCCTTGTCCCCAACGCCCTGCTGAACGGCAGCACCCTGCTGTCACAGCTTCCGGCGGATCCGGCGGCCGCCGGTGCTGTTGCGATCACGAGCGCACCGGTAGTTCCTGCGGGACTCGCGGCGCCCACTACCCGATAGTTTCCGTGAGTCGACCATGATGGGCAGATGAGCGTGCGCAATACCCGAAGCAGTAGTGCCCGAAACAACCCGACCAATTCGCGGTCCAGCCGTCGCCGCACCCTTGTCACCATCCTCGTGCTGTTCGCCGTCATCTCCGTGTTCCTGGTACGCCTGGTCGATATCCAGGTCGTGCAGGCCGATTCGCTCACCAAAGACTCGGTAGGAAACCGCTCGGTCGGCCAGGTGGTCTACGGTTCCCGCGGCGAGATCGTCGACACCAATGGTGTCGTGCTGGCCGGAACGGTCATGCGCTACAACATCACCATGTCGCCCGTGAACGCGACGCCCTTCAAACGAACCGTCGACGGCAAGAAGGTCGAAATCTCGGTAGCCGACGCCGCCGCCGAAATCGGTGCCGCCACCGGCCAGACCGGCGACGCCATTCTGCTGACCATCTCCACCGCCCTCGAGGCAAACGCCGAGGCCAACTTCGCGTACATCGCCCAGAAGGTCGACGTCGACGTGCTGCGGGCCGTGCAAAACCTGCACATTCCCTGGACCTACTCCGAGAACAGCCCCAGTCGGGTTTACCCGAACGGCGCCGTCGCCGGCAATATGCTCGGCTATCTGTCGGGGGAGGGTGTGCCGCAGGCCGGCCTCGAATCCGGGCAGGACGCCTGCCTGGCCTCGACCAACGGTAAGGAAACCTACGAAAAGGGTGCCGACGGCGTGCGGATCCCCGGCAGCAGCGTCACGAGCGCCGTCGCCGTCGACGGCGGCGACGTCGTCACCACCATCGACTCTGACCTCCAGTGGTTCGTGCAGCAGACCCTCGCGGCACGCGCGCAAGAAACCGGGGCGGCCTGGGCGACCGCGGTCGTGCTGGACGCCAAGTCCGGCAAGCTCCTCGCCGTTGCCGACTACCCCTCCGTCGACCCGAACGCTGTCGGCGCGACCGAAGACCCCCAAGACCGCGGGTCACGGGCATTCACCCAGTCCTTCGAACCGGGGTCGACCTTCAAAGCACTCACCGCGGCATCCGTTCTCGATTCCGGCGTCGCCACCCTGCAGACCGGAATCGTCGCGCCCTACCGGTATCTGCCGGCCAACGGCGCGAACATCAATGACAGCCACTCGCACCCGGACCAGAACATGACCCTCACCGGCGTGCTGATCGACTCGAGCAACACCGGCATGTCCAAGTTCGGTGAGAAACTCACCGACCAGCAGCGCTACGACTACATGAAGGCGTTCGGCGTTGGCACCCCGACCGAAACCGGCTTTCCGCGTGAAGACGGCGGAATCCTGCACCCGGTCGACGAGTGGGACAACCAGACCAGCTACGCGACCATGTTCGGACAGGGCCTGACAACGACGGCGCTCCAGGTCGCGAGCATCTACCAGACCATCGCCAACGACGGTGTCCGGATGCCGGTACAACTGGTCGAGGGCTGCCGTCAGGCGGATGGCACCATGACTAACGTTCCCGATACCACCGGCACCCGGGTGCTGTCCGAGACGGCGGCGAACGACACCAGCGACGTGCTCGAGATGGTGTACCAGAAGAGCTGGGTGTCGAGTAAATGGAACATTCCCGGCTATCGGGTCGCCGCGAAGACCGGTACCGCGCAGATGCCGGACGGCAAGGGCGGGTACTCCAATGGGTACCTGGTGTCGGTGTCGGGCTTCGCTCCGGCCGACGATCCGCAGTATGTCGTCTCGGTCAGCATCGCCGACCCTGTTAAACTGAACACATCTGCCGCACCGGCTCCGGTCTTCCAGGAGATCATGAGCCAGGTGTTGAAAAAGTACCGGGCGGTTCCCTCGGGCGCGACTGCGCCTGACCTCCCTTCCACCTGGTAAGAAAGCGAGCCCTGCGTGTCTGAATTGGCGCCGTCGGCTCTCCGTCCCGAGCACCCCGTTCCGCGGTCGTTGTCGGGATTGGTTGCCGAATTTGATCTGGAACTACGTGGAGACATCGACGGACTCGAAGTCACCGGAGTGAGCCTGAGCTCGCGCACGGTGCAACCGGGCGACCTCTACGTCGGCGTTCCTGGAGCACACCTGCATGGCGCCACCTTCGCCGCGGCGGCAGCCGAGGCTGGAGCAGTGGCGATTTTGACCGACGAGGCCGGAGCGCAGCTCGCTGCGGCCAGCGGTCTGCCGGTTTTGCTGACACCGGATGCCCGTGCCGCGCTGGGCGCCGTCGCCGCGTGGATCTACCGCACCGACGACAACCCGGCGACCCTGTTCGCCGTCACCGGCACCAACGGCAAGACCAGTGTCGTCTACCTACTGTTCGGCATTCTGAACCAGCTCGGTGTCGTCTCCGGACTCACCTCCACCGCAGAACGCCGTATCGGCGATTTGGCCGTCACGAGTTCGCTCACCACGCCGGAGGCCAGCGAACTGCACGCTTTGCTGGCCCGCATGAACGAGGCCGAGGTGCGCGCCGTCGGCATCGAAGTCTCGGCGCAGGCCCTCAGCCGCTACCGGGTCGACGGCCTCGTCTTCGATATCGCCGCATTCACCAACCTCAGCCACGACCACCTCGACGACTACGCCGCCATGGACGACTACTTTCAGGCCAAGCTCGAGCTGTTCCAACCCGACCGCTCGCACCGCGGCGTGATCACCGTCGACACCGACTGGGGCCGCCGCCTCGCCGACGAATGCCGCATTCCGGTGACGACCATCACCAACCGGGCCGATGTCGACGCCGACTGGCGCATGACCGTGGTCGGTGAAACCGCGTCCCACACCGACTTCGTACTCGATGGTCCAGACGGTCGCCGCCTGCACACCCGGGTGCCGCTGCTCGGCTGGTACATGGCCGCCAACGCCGCCCTGGCCATCGTCATGCTGGTCGAGAGCGGATTCGACCTCGGCGCGATCCAGCACACGCTGAACCGCGACGGCGGCATCGTCGCGTTCATCCCCGGGCGCGCCGAGCGCATCTCCGGCGACCTGGGCCCCCTCGTCTACATCGACTACGGGCACAGCCCCGATGCGTTCCTCAACACCCTCGCGGCCCTGCGCAAGTTCACGCCGGGCAAGCTGATCATGCTGTTCGGCGCCGACGGTGACCGCGACACCACGAAACGCGCCGATATGGGCCGAATTGCGGCCCAAGGCAGCGATATCGTGGTCGTGACCGACTTTCACCCACGATTTGAAGACGCTGCGAGCATCCGCGCCGTACTGCTGAAAGCAGCCCGCGAAGCCGTGCCAGACGGCGAGTTCTACGAGGTGGCAAACCCGCGTGCGGCATTCCGTACGGCGTTGTCACTGGCACACGAAGGAGACACCATTCTGTACGCCGGCCCAGGCCACGAGGACTACCACGAGGTACAAGGCGTGAAACTGCCGTATTCGGCCAGGGATGACTCCCGCCAGGCGCTGCGCGACGCTGGGTGGCTGTAAATGATCGCCCTCTCCCTGGCTGAGATCAGCCAGGCCGTCGACGGTGCGCTGCACCTCAACGGCGCTACCACCGCTGCTGACCGGATCGACGGATCGGTGCAGACCGACTCCCGCTTGATCGAATCCGGCGCAATCTTCGTCGCCAAGCCCGGCGCCGCCACCGACGGGCACCTGTTCGCTCCGGTCGCCGTGGCGCAGGGTGCCGCACTGCTTATCGTTGAGCGACTGCTCGACCTGCCGGTCAGCCAGATCGTCGTCGCTGACGCCGTGGGCGCTCTCGGCGCACTCGCCTCCGCCGTTGTCGCCCGGGTGCGCGCTGAGGGAGCGCTCAAGATCGTGGCGGTTACCGGTTCCAACGGCAAGACCACGACGAAGAACCTGCTTCGCAGCATGCTCGAACGGGTCGGCCCCACCGTCGCCCCGCGCGGCTCCTTCAACAACCAGGTTGGCGCGCCGATGACGATGCTCGAGGTGAAGGCTGATACGCGGTTCCTGGTGATTGAGATGGGTGCCAGCAGCGAGGGCGCCATCGCGCACCTCGTGCGGCTGGCCCGCCCCGACGTCGGCATCGTACTCACCATCGGCCTCGCCCACGCCGGCGAGTTCGGCGACCTCGACGCCACCGTGCGCGCCAAATCCGAAATGGTCACCGACCTCTACCAAACGGATGTCGCGGTGCTGAACGCCGACGACCCCCGCGTCGCGCACATGGCCGCGCTCACCCCCGCCCGCATCGTTCGCTTCGGCCAGTATGGTTTGGTATCCGGCGACCAGGTCGACGTGCGCGCGAGCGACCTGCACTCCGGCCGCGCTGGTTCCACCTTCACCCTGCACCTGGCGAGCGGGCAGAGCGCCCCGGTCGTATTCCCGGTGCTCGGTGAGCACCACGTCATGAACGCCCTCGCCGCGGCTGCCGCCGCCGAGGTACTCGGGGTACCGCTGAACGATATCGTCGCAGCCTTAGAGGCGACCACGCGGGCCGAACGCTGGCGCATGGAGGTGCTCGGCGGCAAAGATGACATCACCGTCATCAACGACGCCTACAACGCGAGCCCCGACTCGATGAGCGCAGCGCTCAAGACGCTCGCCCAGATCGGCACTCCAGGACGCCGCACCATCGCGGTTCTCGGCGAGATGGCTGAACTCGGCGAACTGGCCGGTGAAGAGCACGATCGCATCGGGCTGCTCGCCGTGCGTCTGAACATCTCCCAGATGATCGTGGTCGGCCCTGCCGCCCGCCGCATGCACATCAGCACCATCAATGAAGGATCGTGGGACGGCGAATCGGCCTATGTCGACACGCCGGACGAAGCCTTCGAACTCGTGCGCACCAGCGTGAATCCGGGGGACACCGTGCTCGTGAAGTCATCCAACTCTGCAGGTCTGCGATTCCTCGGCGATCGACTGGGAGATTTGTTCTCGTGAGAGTCCTTCTGCTGTCCGGAGCGTTTTCGCTCGCGTTCACCCTATTTCTGACCCCTCTGTTCATTCGCCTGTTCAAGAAGTTCGGCTGGGGCCAGTTCATTCGCGACGACGGCCCCAAGAGTCACCACGCCAAGCGCGGCACCGCCACCATGGGCGGCATAATCATCATTGTGGGCGTGCTGATCAGCTATTTTGCCGCCATGCTGATCGAACAACGACCGTTCACGCCGTCGCCGCTGCTCGTTCTGTTCATGATGGTGGGCCTCGGCCTGGTCGGGTTTCTCGACGACTTTCTGAAGACCCGCAACCAGCGCAGCCTCGGGCTCGGCGGCTGGTCCAAGGTACTCGGGCAGGTCATCGTGGCCGGCGCCTTCGGTGTGCTGTCGCTGCAATTCGTCGACCGCAACGGCCAGGCCCCCGCCTCGACCAGCATCTCGTTCATTCGCGACCTGCCGCTGGACTTCATGAAACTCGGTACCTTCATCGGCATCGCCGTGTTCCTGCTCTGGATCTGCCTGATCGTCGCGGCGACCTCGAACGGGGTCAACGTAGCCGACGGCCTCGACGGGCTCGCCACCGGGGCCTCCATTTTCGCCATCGGTTCCTTCGTCGTGATCGGCTTCTGGCAGTCCAACCAGAGCTGCTTCGGGGGGGCGGATGCCTCAGACCAGTTCAAGTGTTACCTCGGTCCCGACTCCTTCGACCTCGCCATCGTCTCCGCGACCATTGTCGGCGGGCTGATCGGGTTCCTCTGGTGGAACACCTCGCCGGCCAAGATCTTCCTCGGCGACACCGGCTCGCTCGCCCTCGGCGGTGCCCTGGCCGCCCTCGCCATCCTCAGCCGCACCGAACTGCTCCTCGTTCTCATCGGCGGCCTGTTCGTGATGGAAGCCGGATCCGTGATCGTGCAGCGCGCGTACTTCAAAATCACCCACGGTAAACGCATATTTCTGATGAGTCCGATCCATCATCACTTCGAACTCAAAGGCTGGGCCGAAGTCACGGTGGTCGTGCGGTTCTGGATCATCGGTGGCCTGCTCGTCGCCGCCGGTGTCGGCTCGTTCTACCTCGAGTGGCTGTCTCGCTGATGAGTGACGTTGATCGTCTGAACACACTCACCAGTTGGCACGCCGACTGGAAGGGCCTGCGCGTCGCCGTGCTCGGCCTCGGAGTGACCGGTTTCGCCGCCGCCGATACCCTCGCCGAACTCGGCGCCGACGTGCTCGTGCTCGCGTCGCCCGGCCCCGACGAACGGTTCGACCTGCTCACGGTGCTCGGCGTGCCCTTCGTGCAGGCTGACCTGCGCGAGGTGCCCGCTGAACTCTCGGCGCAGCATCCGCACGTGATCATCGTCTCGCCCGGCTTCCACCCCGACCACCCGCTGCTGGCGTGGGCGTACGAGAACGGCGTGCCGGTCTGGGGCGACATCGAACTGGCCTGGCGGCTGCGCGACAAGGTCGGCTCGCCTGCCGAGTGGATGCTCGTCACCGGTACCAACGGCAAGACCACCACCGTGCAGCTCACCGCCACCATGCTCGCCGCCCACGGCAGCCGCGTCGCCCCCTGCGGCAATATCGGTGTGCCGGTGCTCGACGCCATCCGCGATCCCGCCGGCTGGGACGTGCTCGTCGTCGAGCTGTCCAGCTACCAGCTGCACCACCTGCCGCTGAGCGGTCCGGGCGCCCTGCGGCCCTGGGCAAGCCTCTGCCTGAACATCGCCGATGACCACCTGGACTGGCACGGGTCGGCCGAGGCCTATAGAGCTGCCAAGGCGAAGGTCTACCAGAACACGGCTGTCGCCTGCGTCTACAACACGGCGGATGCCGCGACACTCGCGATGGTGCAGGACGCCGAGGTGCAGGACGGCGCTCGCGCGATCGGTATCGGCCTCGGCGTGCCCGGACCGAGCGAACTGGGCATCGTCGACGGCATCGTCTGCGACCGCGCCTTTCTCGAGGACCGGTTCGAACGCGCCCTGGAACTGACCACGGTGCCTCACCTCGTCGCCGCCGGACTCGGCGCCCCGCACGTGATCATGGACGTGCTCGCCGCGAGCGCCCTCGCCCGCTCGTACGGCGTGCTGCCGGCCACCATCCACACGGCGCTGGAGACCTTCCACCTCGACGCCCACCGGATCGAGACCGTCGCCATCGGCGATGGCGTCGAGTGGGTCGACGATTCGAAGGCCACCAACCCGCACGCCGCCGACGCCTCGCTGGCCGCCTACGAGTCGGTGGTCTGGCTGGTCGGCGGGCTGCTGAAGGGCGTTGATATCGACCAGCTCGTGCAGAAGCACGTCGGCCGGTTGCGCGGCGCGATCATTATCGGCGTGGATCGCCTGGCATTACGCCAGGCATTCGCGCGACACGCCCCCGACCTGACCGTGTATGAGATCGACCCGGACGACACTGAACTAGTCATGACCCGGGCGGTGCGGCTGGCCGCCGAACTCGCTCGCGCCGGTGATACGGTGCTGCTGGCACCGGCCGCCGCATCGATGGACCAATTCGAGAGCTATGTCGAACGCGGGCGGCTTTTCAATCAGGCAGTACACGACTTTTTGGGCAGGTGACGCGGATGGTACAGGTGCCGCGTAACCCCTCCTCTCGCACCCGGCCGGTCACGCAGGCCCAGGCGTCGGCCGCCGGCTCCCGGCCTACCGCCGGATCACGATCCGTGTCCGAACCACGGCCTGCCTCCGGTTCCCGTGCCGCTGCGGGGCGCCCGCCCGGGGCGCCCGAAAAACCGGCGGCAACGGACGGGCCGGGTGGACCACAGGTGCGGATCAACCTCGGCCGGGTGTTCAAGTCCGAGGGCGGCAACTACTTTCTGCTGCTCGGCACCACCCTGTTTCTAGTCATCTTCGGGCTCGTCATGGTGCTGTCGTCGTCGTCGGTGGACTCTTTTCTGGCCGACATGGGCTTCTTCGGCGGACTGCTGCGTCAGGGCATGTTCGCGCTGATCGGTATTCCGCTCATGCTCGTGGTCAGCCGACTGCCGCTCGCGTTCTGGCGGCGCGTGGCCTGGCCGGCGATGCTCATCACCTGCTTCTTTCAGTTTCTGGTGGTGGCCACCGGACTCGGCCGCGGCACCGGCGGTAACACCAACTGGCTGAACATCTTCGGCATTCAGTTCCAGCCGTCCGAGGGCATCAAGGTGGCGCTGGTCATCTGGCTCGGTGTGATCCTGTCGAAGAAACAGCATCAGCTCGACGACTGGAAGCACGTGTTCATCCCGGTGTTCGGGGTGGGCGGCGGTGCCGTGCTGCTGGTCATGATTGGCGGCGACCTCGGAACAGTGATGATCATGGCCGGCATTCTTTTTGGCGCCCTGTTCTTTGCCGGGGTCAAACTGCGCCTGCTCGCCGTGCCACTGCTGGTCGGTGTCGGTGGTGCTATCGTTCTGGCCATTGCCAGCCCGAACCGGCTGACCCGCATCATGAGCTTTCTCAACGAGGGCTGCACCGAGCTCAGTGGCGAGATTTCGCAGAGCTGTTGGCAACCGCTGCACGGCACCTGGGCGCTGGCCAACGGAGGCATCTTCGGCGTCGGCCTCGGCAACTCCAAGGCGAAATGGTCCTGGCTGCCGGCCGCCGACAACGATTACATCTTCGCCATCATCGGCGAAGAGCTCGGCCTGATCGGCTGCATCGTCGTGCTCGGTATGTTCATTCTGCTGGCTTTCGCTTTCTTGCGCGTCATGCGAACGGCCACGACCGTGCAGGCCAAGGTCTCCACGGCCGCCGCGATGGTCTGGATCATCGGCCAGGCCTTCGTCAACATCGGCGTGGTGCTTGGAGTGTTCCCCGTGTTGGGCGTACCGCTGCCGCTGATCTCGGCCGGTGGCACCGCTCTGCTCACCACCCTGGTCGCTATCGGTATCGTGCTCTCCTTTGCTCGCGGCGACCGCTCGAGCGAACCCCAGAACGATTTCACCGATTCCATTGAGGCTGACCTGGCATGACCACGTACCTTCTGGCGGGCGGCGGAACCGCCGGCCACGTCAACCCCCTGCTCGCCGTCGCCGACCGCATCCGTTTTCTTGACCCGGATGCCACGGTGCTGGTTCTCGGAACCGCCGAGGGCCTCGAGGCTCGCCTGGTTCCCGCGCGCGGCTACGAACTCATCGTCGTCCCCCGGGTGCCGTTTCCGCGCCGCCCGAATCGGGGTGCCCTGCGCTTTCTACCGCGCTTCAGCGCCGCAGTGAGACTGGTGAGAGACGTCATCAGCTCTAGGCACGTCGATGTCGTCGTCGGTTTCGGCGGATACGTGTCCACACCGGCCTACCTCGCTGCCCGGCGAGCCGGAGTGCCCATCGTCATTCACGAGGCCAACGCCAGGCCCGGGCTGGCAAACAAACTCGGCGCTCGCTTCACCCGGCACGTCGGAGTCGCCTTCAGCGGCACGCCAATTCGGCACGCCCGGTTCGTGGGCATGCCGCTGCGGCCCGAAATCGAAGAACTCGACCGGGTGGAGGCGCGGCCCGCGGCGCTGGCATTCTTCGGCCTCGCACCGGAACGCCCCGTGCTGCTCGTCACCGGTGGGTCCCTCGGCGCTCGCACACTGAACGCCACAATGGTCGACTCGGCGTGGGAGATCGTCGCCGCCGGCTGGCAGGTGCTGCACATCACCGGGGCGAAGGCCGAGGTCGCCGACCCCGAGCTGCCGGACTACCACATGCTGGAGTACTGCGACCGCATGGATCTCGCCCTCGCCGCCGCCGAATTCGCCGTGACCCGCGCGGGAGCAGCCACGGTGAGCGAACTCTGCGCGCTCGGTATTCCGGCCGTCTACGTGCCCTATCCGGTCGGCAACGGTGAACAGCGTTTTAACGCCGCGCCCGTGCTGGCAGCCGGAGGGGGCGTGGTGATCGCTGACGCGGACTTCGTGCCCGCCTTCGTTCAGGGTGAGCTGGTGACCCTGTTGGGTGACCGGGCGCGGCTGGACGTGATGGCGCGGGGGGCGGCATCCGTTGGAGCGCGCGACGGAACGGCCCGCATGCTCGACCTGGTGCAGGGCGCGCTCGCGCCCGTCGGGCGTTCGCACGCGTAACGTAGTTCCCGCAGCATCCGTTTTATTTGCTTCTAACTGCTATCGAGAAAGAGCACAACCGTGATCGCACCAGACCTCACTCTGACCATTCCCGACCAGCTCGGACGTGTGCACTTCGTGGGCATCGGGGGATCGGGCATGAGCGGTATTGCTCGTCTGTTTTTGAACCGGGGGTACACGGTCACCGGTTCCGACTCGAAGGACTCGCCCAACGTCACGGCGCTGCGTGATCTCGGTGCAACCGTGTTCATCGGGCACGATGCGTCCAACGTCGGTGACGCCGACACGCTCGTGGTCACCGGAGCGCTTTGGCAGGACAACCCCGAGTACGTGCTCGCGAATGAACGCGGCCTTCCGGTGCTGCACCGGGCGCAGGCCCTCGCCTGGCTCATCCGAGCGCACCGGCTCGTGGCGGTGGCCGGCGCGCACGGCAAGACCACCTCCACCGGCATGATCGTCACCGGTCTGCTCGGCCTCGGACAGGACCCCAGCTTCGTCAACGGCGGTGTGATCGAATCGCTCGGGGTCAGCTCCGCGAGCGGCACCGACGACCTCTTCGTGGTCGAAGCCGACGAATCCGACGGCTCCTTTCTGCTGTACCACACGGCGGTCGCCCTGGTCACGAACGTCGATCCAGACCACCTCGACCACTACGGCTCCCTCGAAGCTTTCGAGGCCGCCTTCGTCGCATTCAGCCGCAACGCTACGGAGCTCGTCGTGATCTCCTCTGACGACGTCGGCGCGGTACGGGTCACCGGGGCCATCACCGCGGGCCTAAGCGCAGCGGATGCCGCCGCCCGCGTCATCACGTTCGGCGAGCACCCGGATTCCACGGTACGCGTGCACTCCATCACCACCACCGGTCCGGTCAGCTTCAGCGTCGCCTGGCAGGGTCAGGATTACAACGCCACCCTGCGAATCCCCGGCAAGCACAACGCCATCAACGCGGCCGGTGCCTTCGCCGTTCTGGTCGGCCTCGGTTTCGACCCGGCGGCCAGCCTCGACGCCATCGCCGGCTTCGGCGGCACCCAGCGCCGGTTTGAACTTCACGGCACGGTCGGCGGAGTCAGCGTCTACGACGACTACGCCCACCACCCGACCGAGGTCGCCGCAGCCCTGGCCGCCGCACGCACTGTCGTTGGTGAGGGTCGCATCATCGCGGTGCACCAACCGCACCTGTACAGCCGCACCCGTCTGTTCGCGCAGGAATTCGCCGAGACCCTCGAAGCCTTCGCAGACCAGACCATCGTGCTCGGCGTCTACGGTGCCCGCGAAGACCCTGAGCCCGGGGTCACCGGAGCGCTCGTCTCCGAGCGGTTCCGCGACCCGTCCCACGTCGCCTACGTGCCCGACTGGCAGGATGCCGCCGATTATCTCGCCAGCATCGCCCGCGACGGAGACTTCGTCGTGACCCTCGGCTGCGGCGATGTGAACCGCATCGTGCCCCAGCTGCTTGCCTCGCTCGAAAAAGTACGCGGATGAGGCGGCGGTGAGGCGGCCGGCCGGCTTCGACCGACCGAACGAGCCGCAGCGATCGCGCCCGGCTGCGCCGGCCGCGACCCCGGCCGCGAAATCGCCGCGCGCCAAGCCGGCAGTGCCGCCACTCGCCGAATCTGACGACGCTCCGGCGCCAGCCCGACCGCCGAGGAAACGGGCACCAGCGCCAGCGAAACGGACTCCAGCACCGGAGAAGCCGAGGAAAGCGCGCGGCGGCGGCCCAGCTCTCAAATCAACGCCGAAACCCTTTGATCCCTCCGACACGACGACGGAACCGATAGTGCTGGCCGGGGGAGGCGCATCCGCTTCGCCGGTCACTGTCAAACCGGTGCCGAGCCCAGCGTCTGCCGACAGAACGCGTGACGCCTCAGCGCCATCGTCGGCACGGGCGGGCATCAAGGCAGAGTCGCCCGCTGAGGCCTCCGGCGGCACGGCTGGCGCCCGAGCGGCCCGGTCGGTGCTGCGGGCGGCCCAGCGCGCCCGCAAACGCTTCGAACGCGCCGAGGTTCGACGGTTCACCGGACGCACCCGGCGACGGCGAACCGCGTGGATTCTCGGAGTCGGCTCGATCGTGCTTGCCTTCGGGCTCATTATCGGGGCTGCTTACTCACCGTTGATGGCCCTGCGCACGATCGAGGTCGTCGGCACCAGCCGGATTCCGGCGGCGGATGTGTCAGCGGCCCTCGCCGATCAGCTCGGCACCCCCCTGCCGCTTATCGACAGCGCGGTGGTCAAGGGCGAACTGTCGACGTTCACGCTCATCCAGAGCTACGTCACGGAGAGTCGCCCGCCCGGCACACTCGTGGTGCGCATCGTCGAGCGGGTACCGGTTGGCGTGCTGACCGGCCCGACCGGATTCGACCTGGTCGATGCCGCCGGTGTCGTCATTGAGACGACGCCGGAACGCGCGGCCGGCTACCCGCTGATCGACGCCCCGGACGGCATCTCCAGCGCCGGATTCAAGGCTGCCGCCGCGGTCCTCGCCGTGCTGCCGGAGAGCATCCGCACCCAGTTGGACTCGGTCACCGCGGTCACCACCGACGACGTCACCCTGAGCCTGCTCGGCGGGGAACGCGTGGTCTGGGGCAGCCCGGAAAAATCCGAGTACAAGGCCGTCGTGCTGGCCGCCCTGCTCGTGGGGCACCCAGCTGGCACTGTGAATGAATACGACGTCTCCTCGCCCGACAGCGCCGTGCTGCGCTGATTTTCGGCGTCCTCCTCGCGACTCTGCCCGAAACGGATGCGCGCTACGGTAACCGCCGTAACGGCCACGCGTTTCGGGCGCGGTCACGGGCAGTACGGGCTCGCGGGACCCTAAATGGGCGTGAAGTGTGGGCCTGCAACGGGTCGCGGCAACGGATTCTTCGAGTTCTTCGCGACACGCGGGCGCGCCTCCCCAGCGACGCGTCGCGCCCGCATACTTTCGTAATCAGGAATTGCATACTCAGCATAACTTTAAACTTCGACTAGAGGTTTAGGGTTCCACCCGGAGGCCGGACGTGTCAAACAATCAAAATTATCTAGCCGTCATCAAGGTTGTCGGCATCGGCGGTGGCGGCGTCAACGCCGTCAACCGCATGATCGAATTGGGCCTCCGCGGTGTCGAGTTCATCGCCATCAATACGGATGCTCAGGCCCTGCTCATGAGCGACGCCGACGTCAAGCTCGACGTCGGTCGTGACCTCACCCGCGGCCTCGGTGCCGGTGCTGACCCCGAGGTGGGTCGCCGCGCCGCTGAGGACCACGCCGAGGAGATCGAGGAAGCCCTCGCCGGGGCCGACATGGTCTTCGTCACCGCCGGCGAGGGTGGTGGCACCGGAACCGGTGGCGCCCCCGTCGTGGCCCGCATCGCCAAGTCGATCGGCGCCCTCACCATCGGTGTCGTCACCAAGCCGTTCGGCTTCGAGGGCAAGCGTCGCCAGGCCCAGGCCGAGACCGGTGTCGCCTCGCTCAAGAACGAGGTCGACACACTCATCGTCGTGCCCAACGATCGCCTGCTCGAGATCAGCGACCGCGGCATCAGTATGCTCGAAGCCTTCGCGACCGCCGACCAGGTGCTCCTCGCCGGTGTGCAGGGCATCACCGACCTGATCACCACCCCCGGCCTGATCAACCTCGACTTCGCCGACGTGAAGTCGGTCATGCAGGGTGCTGGCTCGGCCCTCATGGGCATCGGCTCAGCTCGCGGCGCCGACCGTGCCATCAAAGCCGCCGAACTCGCCGTCGCGTCGCCCCTGCTCGAAGCCTCGATCGACGGCGCGCACGGCGTGCTCCTGTCGATTCAGGGTGGATCCAACCTCGGTATTTTCGAGATCAACGACGCCGCCCGCCTGGTGCAGGAAGCCGTGCACCCCGAAGCCAACATCATCTTCGGTGCCGTCATCGACGACACCCTGGGTGACGAGGTGCGGGTCACCGTCATCGCCGCCGGCTTCGACGGCGGCGAGCCCGGCGCGAAGGCGGTCGAGGTTCGGCGTGCCGACCTCGTCGCGGCTGGTATCGCGGCCGGTGCCGGAACGGCGGCGGCGGGAGCTGCGGCATCCGCCGGCAGCGCCACGGGAACCCCCGCGACCGACTCGGGCAGCTACAGCGACGGCGAGCTCGCGGCCTCCGTCTGGGGCGGCTCGGACGCCGGCAACGGCGTGACCGTTGCCGACCCGGCCTTTGAAGAAGAGGCCGACGACCTGGACATTCCCGACTTCCTCAAATAAGTCGCGTTTGCAGCAGTCCCGGGGCCGACGCCCAAAATGTCGACCCCGGGCGCACTGCCTTAATCGCCCGTAACGAACAGAGCAGCATGAGTATGGCATTTCCTGACGCGGCGGCCGAACCCGCACCGGGCACGACGGCACCGAGCGATCTGACCACGCGGCTGCAGGCCGTGCACGGTGGCGTCGACGATGCCGCACGGGAGGCTGGCCGCGACCCGGCCGACATCACCACGATCGTCGTCACCAAGTTTCACCCGATCTCCCTGATCGAAGAGCTCTACGCCCTGGGCGTTCGCGACCTGGGGGAGAACCGGCATCAGGAGGCGCAGGGCAAGGCAGCGTCGCTGGCGGGTCTCGACCTCGTCTGGCACTTCGTCGGTCAGATTCAGGGCAAGAAAGCGCGCCAGGTGCGGGCCTATGCCAACGTCATCCACTCGATTGATCGAGAGTCCCTGGTGACCGCTCTCGGCTCGGAGGAATCGAACGTTGACTGTTTTATTCAGGTCAACCTCACGGATGACCCGGCTCGCGGCGGCGTGGATCCCGCGAACCTGCCGGCCCTCGTCGACAGCGTTCAGGCCACACCGGGCCTCGTCCTCCTCGGCCTTATGGCCGTGGCGCCACTCGGCGCTGAACCGCGACGGGCTTTTGCCCAGGTGCGCGCGCTCAGCGAACAGATCCGCGGCCAGGCCCCGGACGCCACCGCACTGTCCATGGGCATGAGTCAGGACTATGCGGCGGCCGTGCTCGAAGGGGCGACACACCTAAGAATTGGCACGGCAATCACCGGCAATCGCCCGGTGCTCTAATAATCTCGAAGTAGCAAACCAACACGGAGGTCGACATGTCCAACCCGCTCAAGAAAACCATGGTCTACCTGGGTCTGGCAGACGAAGAGCTGGAGTACCAGGCACCCGCCGGTACCGGCAATTCCAACAGCGGCTCCAATAACGATGCCGCTGCCAATCACGCCGGTGCCAATCACGTCAGTGCCGTTCCGGCACGCGGGCACGACAGCAATGCGGCCCACCACGACGCCGGTCGTGCACCGGTGACCCCCCTGCGTAAGACTTCGACCCCCCAGAATGTGGCTGCGTCTGAAATGAATGAGATTCTCACGGTTCACCCCCGCGCCTACAAGGACGCCCAGGTCATCGCCGAGTCCTTCCGCGAAGGCATCCCGGTCATCATCAACCTGTCGCAGATGAGCGACGGCGATGCTCGCCGCCTCATCGACTTCGCGAGCGGCCTGTCCCAGGGGCTGTACGGCAAGATTGAGCGCGTCACCGCCAAGGTCTTCCTGCTCTCGCCGTCCCACGTCGTCGTCTCCGGCGACAGCACCAACGAAGAGGGCGCTGAAGACAGCTCCTTCTTCGCGCAAGGCTAGACTTAAGTGTGACTGGTCTATCAATTCTGGGGAATCTTCTCTATTTCGTGTTCTTCATGTACTTCCTCGTGCTGTGGGGTCGATTCATCATCGACCTCGTGCGCGGTGTCAACCGGGCTTGGCGCCCACAGGGTGTCCTGCTGGTATTCGTCGAACTCGTCTACACGCTGACCGATCCGCCGGTACGTTTCTTCCGTCGTCTGGTTCCGCCGCTTCGCATCGGGCCCATCGCTTTGGATTTCGGTTTCACACTGACGATGCTTTGCTGCATCGTCGGCATGACCGTGGCAGGAATAATACAACGCGCCTAGCGGGGCATGTATCCTTGTCGGACGACTGGTTCGCCGTGAGTCCTGTACTTGCTCGTCGGCAGCCCCTAGTCAACAAAATACTTGAGCCAATCATGGGCTTGAGTCAGTCAAATGTTCACAATAAATACAAGTTTTGAGGGTGGAAAGCCATGGCGCTAACTCCGGAAGATGTAGTCAACAAAAGGTTCCAGTCGACCAAGTTCCGTGAGGGATACGACCAGGACGAGGTCGATGACTTTCTCGACGAGGTCGTTGTCGAACTGCGTCGCCTGACCAAGGAGAACGAGGAACTGCGCGGCCAGGTCGGCGAGGGCGTCGCCCCGGCAGCTGAGGCCGCTCCGGTCGCTGCCGTCGTCGCTGAGCCCGTCGTGGTCGAACCCGTCGCCGCTCCGGTTGCCGCTGTCGCCGCCGCACCGATCGACGAGACGGCTGGCACGACCAACCTGCTGCAGCTGGCTCGCCGCCTGCACGAAGAGCACGTCAAGGAAGGCGCTGAGAAGCGCGACGCACTGATCGCTGAAGGCCACGCCACCGCCGCGCGCGTCATCGCCGAAGCCGAGACCCAGCAGCGCGTTCAACTGCAGAAGCTCGACCAGGAGCGTTCAACGCTCGAAGGCAAGATCGACGAGCTGCGTACGTTCGAGCGCGAGTACCGCCTGAAGCTCAAGAGCTACATCGAGGGCCAGCTCCACGACCTCGACGCGACCTCGGTCGACGCCGGCAACGCGCCGAAGCCCAGCTTCCAGGGCTTTGGAGCATAGGGCCCGAACGAAGAAGCGTTCGCGAGCGCTTATCGTTCTAGCCCTCGTCGCGCTGAGCGTTTACGCGCTCGATCAAGTCAGCAAGTACCTCGTCGTCGCTTCGATGACCGAGGGTTCCGTGATTCGGGTTCTGAACGACGTTCTGCAACTGCACTTCGTTCGGAACCCGGGCGCGGCGTTCTCCCTGGCCAGCGGATCCACCTGGATCTTCTCCATCATCGCCGCCGCTGTCGTCGTTTTCATCGCCTGGTTTGCCCGGCGCATCCACTCGTTTACCTGGGGTCTCGTCTTCGGACTGCTGCTCGGCGGAGTGCTCGGCAACCTGACCGACCGGCTTCTGCGCGAACCCGGCTTCGGGGTCGGGCACGTCGTCGACTTCATCTCCACACCGTGGCTGCTGCCGGCGATCTACAACGTCGCCGACATGGCCATCGTTAGCAGCATGGTCATCTTCATGATCCTGACCATTCGCGGCATTGGCCTTGACGGCAACAAGGTCGTGGCCGACAGCAAGACTGCCACCCCCATACTGAAACAAACGGATGCTGTGACCCCCGATACCACCGCCAGCGACACCGTTGCCCCCAGCCGCGAACGACCGGCCCCCGAGGCTGAGGCCCGGCCATGACTGCATCCCTCGACCTGTCAAGCCCGCCGGAGCGGCGTTCGCTGCCCCTGCCGGACGGACTTGAAGGCGTGCGCGTCGATGCCGGCCTGGCCAAGCTGTTCGGCTTTTCCCGCAGCTTCGCCGCCGAGGTGTCGGAGGCCGGTGGCGTCTTACTCGACGGCACTGTGGTGGGCAAGTCCGATCGTTTACGGGCCGGTAGCTGGATTGAAGTGACCTGGCAGCCCAAGCAGCCTCTACGTGTCATCCCCATCGCGGTTCCCGACCTCACCGTTGTGCACGACGATGAGAGCATTATCGTGATCAACAAGCCGGCCGGAGTCGCCGCGCACGCGAGCGTCGGCTGGACCGGACCGACCGTACCCGGTGCTCTCGCCGCCGCGGGTTTTCGCATCGCTACCTCCGGTGCCGCCGAGCGCGCGGGAATCGTGCACCGCCTTGACGTGGGCACGAGCGGCCTCATGGTCGTCGCCAAGTCGGAGACGGCCTATGTGGCGCTCAAGAAGGCGTTCCACGACCGCGAGGTCGAGAAGATCTACCACACGGTCGTGCAGGGCCACCCCGACCCGCTCACCGGAACCATCGACGCCCCGATCGGCCGCCACCCGCGGTCGGATTGGAAGTTCGCGGTCATGGCCGACGGCAAGCCCTCGATCACCCACTACGAGACCCTGGAAGCCTTCCCCTTCGGTTCCCTGCTCGAGGTGCACTTGGAGACGGGACGAACCCATCAGATTCGGGTGCACATGACGGCCCAGCGGCATCCGTGTGTCGGCGACGCGATGTACGGTGCCGATCCGTCGATCACCGCCCGGCTTGGGCTGAAACGCCAGTGGCTGCACGCCAAACAGCTGGCGTTCACCCACCCGGACAGCCACGAGTGGGTCACCTACAACGCCGACTACCCGGCCGACCTCTCGCACGCCCTCGCGGTGCTGCGCGGAGATTGACCGAGGCCGACTCGTCCCTAACCGTTCCACCAACTCGTCGGAGTCCCTGTGAGTAACCCGGTCAGTGCCACTGACAATTTCGTCCACCTGCACGTGCACAGCGAATATTCCATGCTCGACGGCGCCGCCCGGGTGAAACCCCTGATCAAGGCGGCAGTCGAGCAGGGGATGCCGGCGGTCGCGATCACCGACCACGGCAACGTGTTCGGAGCATTCGATTTTTGGAAGAGCGCGACCGACGCCGGCATCAAGCCGATCATCGGCACGGAGGCGTACATCACCCCGGGCACCGATCGGCGCGACAAGACCCGGGTTCGCTGGGGTACGAGCGGCCAGAACCGTGACGACGTCGGTGGCGCCGGCTCATACACGCACATGACGCTGCTCTCCGAGAACACGGCGGGCATGCACAACCTGTTCCGGCTCTCGTCGAAGGCAAGCCTCGAGGGCTACTACTTCAAACCGCGCATGGACCGCGAACTGCTCAGCCAGTTCTCCAAAGGCTTGATCGGCACCACGGGATGCGTCGGTGGCGAGGTGCAGACCCGCCTGCGCCTCGGTCAGTACGAGGAGGCCAAGAAGGCCGCCGGCGACTTCCAGGACATCTTCGGCAAGGAGAACTTCTTCTGCGAGATCATGGACCACGGCATCGACATCGAGCGCCGCACCATGACCGACCTGCTCAAGCTGGCCAAGGAGCTCGACCTGCCGCTGCTGGCCAGCAACGACCTGCATTACACCCACGCTCACGATGCCACCGCGCACGCCGCGCTGCTCTGCGTGCAGTCGGCGTCGACCCTCGACGACCCGAACCGGTTCAAGTTCGACTCCAACGAGTTCTACCTCAAAACAGCCGCGCAGATGCGGCACCTGTTTCGGGACCACCCCGAGTCCTGCGACAACACGCTGCTCATCGCCGAGCGCTGCGAGGTGGAATTCAACACCCAAGCCAACTACATGCCCCGTTTTCCCTGCCCGGAGGGTGAGAACGAGGAAAGCTGGTTCATCAAGGAGAACGAGATCGGGCTGGCCAAGCGCTACCCGAAGGGCATCCCCGCAGATGTGCGGAAGCGTGCCGACTACGAAATCGGCATCATCGTGCAGATGGGGTTTCCCGGCTACTTTCTGGTCGTCGCCGACTTCATCATGTGGTCCAAGCAGCAGGGAATCCGCGTCGGCCCCGGCCGTGGTTCGGGTGCCGGCTCGATGGTCGCCTACGCGATGGGCATCACCGACCTCGACCCGCTCGTGCACGGCCTCATCTTTGAGCGGTTCCTCAACCCCGACCGTGTCTCCATGCCCGACTTCGACGTCGACTTCGACGAGCGTCGCCGCGGTGAGGTCATCAAGTACGTCACCGAGAAGTACGGCGAGGAACGCGTCGCCCAGATCGTCACCTACGGCACCATCAAGGCCAAGCAGGCCCTGAAAGATGCCTCCCGCGTGCTCGGCTTTCCGTTCGGTATGGGCGACAAGCTCACTAAGGCCATGCCGCCGGCCATCATGGGTAAGGATGTGCCCCTCACCGGCATGTTCGACAAGGACCACCCGCGCTACCGCGAAGCAGCCGACTTCCGCGCCGTGATCGAGAGTGACCCCGAGGCCCGCACCGTCTTCGACACCGCTCTCGGCCTCGAAAACCTCAAACGGCAGTGGGGCGTGCACGCCGCCGGCGTGATCATGTCGAGCGATCCCCTGATCGACATCATCCCGATCATGAAACGTGAAGCGGATGGCCAGGTAGTCACCCAATTCGACTACCCGGCTTCCGAAGCCCTCGGGCTGATCAAGATGGACTTTTTGGGGCTGCGCAACCTCACCATCATCGACGACACGCTCGACAACATCGCCGTGAACCGCGGCCACCGACCCGTACTCGAGGACCTTGGCCTCGAAGACCCGGCCGCATACGAACTGCTCGCCCGCGGCGACACCCTCGGCGTGTTCCAGCTGGACGGCGGCCCGATGCGGGCCCTGCTGCGGCTCATGAAACCCGACAACTTCGAAGACATCTCGGCCGTGATCGCGCTCTACCGGCCCGGCCCCATGGGCGCCAACTCGCACACCAATTATGCGCTGCGTAAAACCGGCGTGCAGGAGATCATCCCGATCCACGAGGAGCTCGAAGAGGCCCTGAAGGACGTCATCGGCAACACCTACGGCCTGATCGTGTACCAGGAGCAGGTCATGTCGATCGCGCAGGTGCTCGCCGGCTTCACGCTCGGTGAAGCCGACCTGCTGCGCCGGGCGATGGGTAAGAAGAAGAAGTCCGAGCTAGACAAGCAGTTCGAGGGCTTCTCCAAGGGCATGCAGGACCGCGGCTATTCCATGGATGCCGTCACCACGGTCTGGAATATCCTGCTGCCGTTCTCCGATTACGCCTTCAACAAGGCACACTCTGCCGCCTATGGCGTGCTGTCCTACTGGACCGCCTACCTCAAGGCCGTCTACCCGGCCGAATACATGGCAGCCCTGCTCACGAGCGTCGGCGACTCCCGCGACAAGCTCGCGCTCTACCTCAACGAGTGCCGCCGCATGGGCATCCAGGTGCTGGCACCCGACGTCAACGAGTCGATCGGTTTCTTCGCGGCCGTGGGTACGGACATCCGCTTTGGTTTGGGTGCCGTGCGCAACGTGGGCTTCAACGTGGTCGAGGCCATTCGCGGTGCTCGCGAGGAGAAGGGGCGCTTCGAGTCGTTCCACGACTTTCTGCGCAAGGTGCCGCTTCCGGTCGCCAACAAGCGCACGATCGAATCCCTGGTCAAGGCCGGGGCGTTCGACTCGCTCGGCGCGACGCGGCGCGGCATGGTTGAGATTCACGAATCCGCCGTCGAATCGGCTGTCAAGATCAAGCGCGAAGAGAGCAACGGCAACATCGGGTTCGACTTCGACAGCCTGTTCGACGAACCGCAGGACACCGAGCAGGTGCCAGACCGGCCCGAGTGGAGCAAGAAGGAGAAGCTCGCCTACGAACGCGACATGCTCGGTCTCTACGTGTCCGACCATCCGCTCGCCGGGCTCGAGATACCGCTCGCCAAGCATGCGAGCACCACGATCGCCGACTTGATTGCCTCAGAGTCGACCGAGGACGGCGACACGGTGACCGTGGCCGGCCTGATCACCAGCGTGCAGCACCGTGTCGCGAAGAAGTCGGGCAACCAGTACGGCATGATCCAGGTCGAGGACTTCGGCGGTGAGATCACCGCGATGTTCATGGGCAAGGCCTATCTCGAGTTTGCGCCTGATCTGATCAGCGACTCGGTCGTCGTGGTGCGCGGACGGGTGAGCCTGCGCGACGACGGCATGAACCTGCACGCGTTCAGCGTGTTCCAGCCCGAGCTCGGGCAGGGTTCCGACCAGAGCATGGTCTCGATCACTGTGGGGGAGGCCCGTGCGACGACGGACACGGTGAGTGCGCTCGGTGAGATTCTCAAGCGCCATGCCGGCGACGCCGAGGTGCGCCTCAAACTGGTCAAGGGTGACGTGGCCCGGGTATTCGAGCTGCCGCACCGGGTGAAGGTGAGTGCCGACCTGTTCGGCGAGCTCAAGAGTATTCTCGGCCCGAACTGCCTGACCTGATCCTCGACCGAATTTCTTCACCGCGGGCCGCAGATGACTGACAGGATGCCAGCCTAGGCTGGTTGCATGCACACGCGAGAGCCGATCTACCAGGCCGCCATCGGAGCCGGGCGAGCCCTGTTCGGACTGCTTCGAGTGCGCCGCACCGTCACCGGGACCGGGCAACTGCCGGCCACCGGAGGAGCTGTCCTCGCCATCACCCACTTCGGGTACCTGGACTTCGCCCTGGTCGAGTGGGTGACCTGGCTGCACAACCGCCGCCATATCCGGTTCATGGCCAAGAAGGGTGCCTTCGACCAGAAACTGGTCGGGCCCCTGCTGCGCGGCATGAAGCACATCTCGGTCGACATGGAGAGCGGCGGCGCGGCCTACGCGGAGGCCGTCGAGGCCCTGCGCGCCGGCGAACTGCTCGGAGTCTTCCCTGAGGGCGGAGTCAACGCCTCGTTCACCGTGCGGGAGCTCAAGACGGGTGCGGTGCGCATGGCACTGGCCGCAAACGTGCCTATCATTCCGGTGGCGGTGTGGGGCGGGCATCGGCTGATGACCAAGAACCATCGTTCGACGCTGCGGGAGCGGCTCGGCGTGCCGGTCAGCATCCGCTTTGGGGAACCTTTTTCAGCGCATGCCGCTGGCCGCGTTGACGACGACGTCGCGGTGACCACCTTGCGGCTCCACGACACCCTGCAGGCCCTCGTTGACGCCGTTCAGGCGGAGTATTCGGTGCCCGGCGACGGCCAGTGGTGGCAGCCAGCGCACCTCGGCGGAACGGCGCCGACTCCGGCCGAGGCAGCGGTGGCCGAAGCTGAACGTCGTCGTCGCAAGGCTGCCGAAAAGCTGGCCGCCCAGAAGTAGCCGCGCGGCTCGACTCTTTGTGGCCGAACGGACACGACGCTCGAGATGCCAACTTCGTGCCTCACAGACGCCGCCTGCGGGCAGGAGACGACATCTTCGGCCACATCGGCTCTGCCGCGGGCCATGGGGACGAAAGTCGCTTCTCGCGCCAAAGTTGCCCCTGTGCTCCGCGATGTGGCAGGGCAAGGTTAGACAGCGGCACCCGGAACCCGGTAGGTGCGCTCGTGATAGAGCAGGGCCTCGTCGTCGGTGCCCATGCCGCCGCCCTCGATTTGCACGACCACGACGGCGTTGTTGTGCACCGAGACGCGCTCGACGATGCGGCCGATCATCCAGCTGGTCACCCCGGCCAACACTGGCAGCCCGTACGGGCCGGGCTGCCAGTGATCGCCGATGAAACGGTCGGCGTGGGGGCCGGCGAGCTTTTGGGCGATGGGCCGGTTTTGGGCGCCCAGCATGTGGATGACCACGCGGTCGGCGGCGGCGATCGCCGCCCAGGAGCTGGCCGAGCGGGCCATGTTGAACGTGGCCAGGGGCGGAACAGCCGACAAGGAGGCCAGTGAGGTCGCCGTGAAGCCGACCGGGCTGCCGTCGGGGTCGAGCGTGGTGATCGCGGCCACACCGGCAGCGTGGCGGCGGAACGCGTGTTTGAACGCGGCGAGGTCGTCGGGCGCATTGGGGTCGGCGGCCAGCGGCGGGGCCGCCGGCAGGGTCACGGCGGGGTCAGTAGCGACTGCAGCAGGCGCGGGCCGGCTGGAGACGGGCCGAGTAGATACTGGGGGTTCAACGTTGCTTTGCATACTCAACCAACAATCTGTTTCAGCCTCAGCCTATTCCCGCGCACTGATTGTTACGCCTCATGGACGGATAGGCTAAGCCACGATGATCCAGACTATTGACCTTCGCGGAAGCGAGCCCACGCCGGCCGCGCTCCTGGCCTCCGTTCCGCGCGCCCTGACCAGCGTCGCTGTCGCCACCGACATCGCGGCCGAACTGATCGCCGACGTGCGAGCGCGGGGCGGAGCCGCCCTGCTCGACCAGGCCGAACGCCTCGACCGGGTGCGTCCAGGCCAGGTGCGCGTTCCGGCCAGCCACATTGCGCATGCCGTCGCCGGGCTCGACCCGGCCGTGCGCACCGCAATCACCGAGACCATCCGCCGGGTGCGCCTGGCCAGTGCCGCGCAGGTTCCGCCTGCTGCGACGACCACGATCGAGGCCGGTGCCACCGTCACCCAGCGCTGGCAGCCGGTGAACCGGGTCGGACTCTACGTTCCCGGCGGCAAGGCCGTCTACCCCTCGAGCGTGGTGATGAACGTCGTGCCCGCTCAGGTTTCCGGGGTGCGTTCCATCGCCCTCGCTTCGCCGCCGCAGAGCCACTTCGACGGCCGCGTGCACCCGACCATCCTCGCCGTCGCCGGCCTGCTCGGCGTCGATGAGATCTATGCCATGGGCGGCGCCGGCGCTATCGGTGCCCTCGCCTACGGCGTCGAAGACATCGGACTCGACCCGGTGCAGATCGTCACCGGCCCCGGCAACGTCTACGTCGCGGCCGCCAAGCGGCTCATTCGCGGCCAGGCCGGCATCGACTCGGAGGCCGGCCCCACCGACATTCTCGTGATAGCGGATGCCGCCGCCGACCCGCTGCTCGTCGCCGCCGATCTGGTCAGTCAGGCCGAGCACGACGAACTTGCGGCCGCCGTTCTGGTGACCGATTCGATCGAACTCGCCGATGCGGTAGCGGCGCGCCTTGCCGTGCTGGCGGCATCCACTACCCACAGCGAACGGGTGACCGCGTCGCTCGGCGGACGCCAGTCGGCCATCGTGCTGGTCGATGACCTGCACGTCGCGGCCGGGTTCAGCAACGCCTTCGCACCGGAACACCTCGAGATTCAGACGAGTGATCCCGACGCCGTGCTGGCCGAAATCGAGAACGCGGGAGCGATTTTTCTTGGACCGTACTCGCCGGTGAGCCTCGGCGACTACGTCGCCGGCTCCAACCACGTTCTGCCCACTGCGGGAGCGGCACGATTCTCCTCCGGCCTGGGTGCCTACACGTTCCTGCGGCCGCAGCAGGTCGTGCGCTACAGCCGTGAAGCGCTAGGGGCGGTCGCCGGCCACATCGCGGCGCTCTCCAATGCCGAGGCACTGCCCGCGCACGGAGACGCCGTCACCGCCCGCTTCGAGTAGGTCCCGCTCTGGCGAAAGCGGAGTAGCAGGGGCGGCGGGGACCGCTAGGCTGGGGGCACAATGTTCTGCCCGTTCTGTCGCCACCCCGATTCCCGAGTCGTCGACTCGCGCACGAGCGACGACGGACTCTCGATTCGCCGCCGCCGGCAGTGCCCGGAATGCGGCCGCCGCTTCAGCACCACCGAGACCGCCAGCCTCAACATCATCAAGCGCAGCGGCGTGGTGGAGCCGTTCAGCCGCGAGAAGATCGTCTCCGGCGTGCGTAAAGCCTGCCAGGGCCGACCGGTCACCGACTCCGACCTCGCCATGCTGGCCCAGAAGGTCGAAGAATCCATTCGCCAGACCGGGGCATCGCAGGTCGATGCCAACGATATTGGCCTGGCCATTCTGCCGCCGCTTCGTGACCTGGATGAGGTCGCCTACCTGCGATTCGCCAGCGTCTACCAGGGCTTCGACTCCCTCGACGACTTCGAAGCGGCCATCAGGCAGCTGCGTACCGAGCACGCGACACGTTTGAAACCGGTGCAGACAGCGGATGCCGTCGACGCGCCGGTCACCACCGCCACCAAACCCTAGGGCTCGATGTATCCGCTGTTCTTCAAATACGTGCTGACCCGGATGGATCCCGAACGGGCCCACCACCTCGCCTTCACCGTCATCCGACTGTTGCCGACGCTCGGTATCGGCCGTTTGGTGCACCGGTTCACCCGCCCGCGAACCGACCTCGGCGTCGACACCCTCGGCCTGCACTTCGACTCGCCCTTCGGCGTGGCGGCCGGTTTCGACAAGGACGGCGAGGCCGTCATCGGACTCGGCCAGCTCGGCTTCGGCCACGTCGAGGTCGGCACGCTGACCGCCGTGGCCCAGCCCGGCAACCCGGCACCGCGCCTGTTTCGGCTCTTGGCCGACCGCGCGGTCATCAACCGCATGGGCTTCAACAACCACGGCGCCGCTGCGGCCGTCGGTCGGTTGACGCGCGTTCGGGCTGTCGCCGGTCGCCCCGTGCTCGGCATAAACATCGGCAAGAGCCGTGTCACCGCCGTCGAGAAAGCCACGGCCGACTATCTGCAGAGCGCCGAAACCCTCGCCGCCCTCGCCGACTACCTCGTCGTCAACGTGAGTTCGCCCAACACCCCCGGGCTGCGCGGACTGCAGGAACTCGACCAGCTCGCGCCGCTGCTGACGGCAGTCAAGGGCGCTGCCGGTGCCACCCCGTTGCTGGTCAAGATCGCTCCCGACCTGGGCGATGCCGAAGTCGCCCGCATCGCGACCCTCGCCGTGGAACTCGGCCTCGACGGCATCATCGCCACCAACACCACGATCTCCCGCACCGGTCTGAGAACGGATGCCGCCATCGTCGACGCCGCTGGAGCCGGCGGCCTGTCCGGCGCCCCGTTGCATGCCCGGTCATTGGCCATTCTCCTGCAGATACGCGCCGTCGTCCCGGCCGATTTCTGCGTCATCTCCGTCGGCGGAGTGGACTCGGCCGCTCAGGTGGCCGAACGCCTCGCGGCCGGAGCAACCCTCGTGCAGGGCTATACGGCCTTCCTCTACCGCGGACCGCTCTGGGCCCGCCAGATCAATCGCGGGCTCGACCGCATCCTTACCGGGACCAGTCGCTAATCGGTGAGAGCCGGCTAAACTGGTATTGCGGAGGGTCTCCTCCGTTTTTGGTCATCCGTTCGAAACAAAGTCGAACTCGAACTGATATGTGACACGCCTACACTGCCATTTCCGGGCGTTCTCCACTCGCGATAATTCCCGTCGGTTCGCGTTTTCGCACCACAGCAGCTGTATTCCCACAGCGCCCTTGCACCCCCGAGAGGAACCCCGCAATGACCCCATCCAGAGGCTCTTTCAATAGTCGAACCGCAACCCGGGTTGTGCGCGGTGTCGCGGTCGCGGCCGTGCTGGCACTCTCGCTTGCTGCCTGCGCGGGCACTGACGACGCGAAAGTGGGCGCCGATGGTGCGGCGGCATCGTTCGGTGACGCGAGCATCCAGTTCAGCTGGATCAAGAACGCCGAATTCATGGGCGAGTACATCGCCGACAAGAACGGCTACTTCACCGAGGCCGGGCTCGACTCGGTCGACATGATCGAGGGCCCCGCCTCGATCGAAGCCGCCGTCATCTCGGGCAACGCCGATATCGGCATCGGCAACGCGATCTCCACCGGCACGATCATCGCCAACGAGGGTGCGCCGCTCAAGATCATCGGCGCCACGTACCAGAAGAACCCCTTCACCATCCTGTCGCTGGCTGACAACGGCAATATTGCCACCCTCGACGACCTCAAGGGCAAGACCATCGGTGTTCAGGCGAGCAACCTCAGCCTCTGGGAGGCCTTCCTCAAGGTCAACGACATCGATGAGAGTTCCCTGACCACCCTCCCGGTGCAGTACGACCCGACCCCGCTGTTCAACGGAGAGGTCGACGGCTGGTTCTCCTATCTCACCAATGAGTCGATCGACGCCGAGCTCAAGGGGCTGGGCCCGGTCAACCTGCCGCTGGCCGACTTCGGCCTGCCGTTCGTCGCCGAGACTCTCACGGTCACCGACGATGCCATCAGGAACGACCGCGAGAAGCTCAAGGCCCTGCTCGTCGCCGAAATTCGCGGCTGGACCGACGCCATCAACGACCCGGATACTGCGGCGAAACTCACCGTCGACACCTACGGGCCGACCTTCGACCTGACCATCGAGAAGGAGACCCGCCAGGCCGAGATCCAGTCCAGCGACCTCGTCGTGAGCGCGGATACCGTGGCCAACGGCCTGTTCTCGATCAGCAGGGAACTGCAGCAGCAGAGCATCGACACGCTCGCAGCGACCGGCCTCACGATCACGGCGGGCCAGCTGTTTGATATGACTTTGCTCGACGAGGTCTACGCCGAAAACCCCGACCTGCTCGCCTACAGCAAGTAGCTCAAACAGTGGTTGGGTATCCGGCAGAACGCATCGAGCGTTCAGCGGATGCCCGGCCGGTACCTAAAATAGTCATCTGCCCCTCAATACCTGGCAGGTCCGCCAGCGCTAAGGAGCGACCCACGTGAGTAGTACTGATGCCGGAGTTCGTGACTCGGTAGCGACACCGGATATTGGGGGCCAGGCCGGGGGCACCGGCCTGCACATCTCCGAGCTGCATAAGGTCTTCGCGGTCGGGCGCAAAGAAGTCGTCGCCCTCGACAATGCCAACCTTCACACCGACAAGGGCAGCTTTCTGTCCTTGCTCGGCCCTTCCGGGTGCGGCAAATCGACCATCCTGCGCATTCTGGCCGGCTTGGAACAGCCCACGAGCGGCACAACTCGGGTCGACGGCAAGAGCCCGCAGCAACTTCGGCACGGGCACCAGCTCGGCATCGCCTTTCAGGATTCCGCTCTGTTGCCCTGGCGCAGCGTGCGTTCGAACATTCGGCTCCCGTTCGAGGTCGCGCGCATTCCCGTCGACGACGCCTATGTCGACGAACTGATCGCCCTCGTCGGCCTCACGGGGTTCGAGAAGGCCAAGCCGGCCCAGCTCTCCGGCGGGATGAAGCAGCGCGTGTCGATCGCCCGATCGCTCGTGCTCAAGCCCTCGGTGCTGTTGCTGGATGAGCCGTTCGGGGCCCTTGACGACATGACCCGGCAGCGACTCAACCTCGAGCTGCTGCGCATCTGGACCCAGAAACCGGCCACGACTCTGATGGTCACACACGGCATCGCCGAAGCCATTTTCCTCTCCGACCATGTCGCCGTCATGAGCGCCAGGCCCGGCCGGGTCAAGGAAGTCATCGACGTCGACCTTCCACGGCCCCGATTGCCCGAGATGATGCGTTCGCCCGAGTTCCACGCGCTGCACGACCGCGCCTCCGACCTGCTCTTCAGTGATGCGGCAGCCTCGGGCGCTGACCAGTGATCCGAAGTTCGCTGCGGGCCCTGCCGGCCTGGGCGACCGGCCTGATCGGCGGTGCGATCGTCATCGCCCTATGGTGGATCGGCGCCGTCACCGTTTTTGCCGAGGTCGGTTCCATGCCCGGTGGTGCGGTTCCCACCCCGCTCGACGTGCTCACACAACTCGTCAGCGACGGCCCAGCGTTCTACCTGCCGCACGTCAGCGTCACTGTGCTCGAAGCGCTGATCGGCTTCGCCTGGGGCACCGGACTGGCTCTGGCCCTCGCCGCCCTCGTGTTGCTGCTGCCGCGCATCGAGAAGATCGCGATGCAGATCGCAGTGATCACGTACTGCATTCCCATCGTCGCCATCGGCCCGATCGCCTACATCGTGATCGGGGCGCCGAGCGCGGGCGACCCGGCCGGGACAGCAGTCTTCCTCGCCGCGATGTCGGTGTTCTTCACGACCGTCATCGGCTCACTGGTCGGCCTCAAGGCAGCGGATGCCGCCAGCCTCGACCTCATAACCGTCTACGGTGGCAGCAGGTTCACCCAGTTGCGCAAGGTGCGCCTGATCGCCGGACTGCCGAGCGTGCTCACCGCGCTGCAGATCGCCGCACCGGCCGCGTTCATCGGAGCCATTCTGGGGGAGTACCTCGGCGGAGTCAGCCGCGGGCTGGGAATCGCCATGCTCGTGGCCGGCTCAACGGCCAACGTCGACCGGGTCTGGAGCCTCGCGCTCGTCGCCGGGGTCACCGCGGGTCTCGGCTACGCGATCTTTGCGGTCATCCTCCGTTTTGCCGCGCCGTGGACCACCGGACGGAGCAACCGATGAGCTTTGCACGCGTGGCGCTCGTGACCGTGGCGCGCGGTCTGGCGACCGGGCTCACTACTCTCGTTCTCGTGCTGGTGGCCTGGCAGGGACTGCTGCTGCTGCTCGACGTGTCGCCATTTTTGGTCAAGGGACCCCTCGACGTCTGGACCTGGCTCGCCACAGTTCCCGAAGCCGCCGACAATCGCGCCATGGTGTTCGGCAACCTGGTCGTGACCCTGGGCGACGCCTTTCTCGGATTCGTCGCCGGCCTTACCTGCGCCCTGCTGCTCGCGGTCGTGTTCACCCTGTTTCGGGGCATCGAGCATGCCCTGATGCCGATCGCCCTGCTGCTGCGCTCGGTGCCGCTCGTGGCTCTCGTTCCCGTCATCAGCCTCATCACCGGGCGCGGCCTCACCACCGCCGTGGTGATGGGCGCCATCGTCGTCCTGTTCCCCGCCCTCGTGAACATCGCCTTCGGGCTGCGCTCCTCATCACCGCAGATCAGTGACGTGATCACCGTCTACGGCGGCAGCGCCTTCACCACCCTGCGCAAGGTGGCGCTGCCGAGCTCCCTGCCCTCGTTCTTCGCCGCGGTGAAGATCTCGGTGCCCGGCGCCATCACCGGTGCGCTGCTGGCCGAATGGCTGACCACCGGCCAGGGCCTGGGCAACTCGATCGTCGCCGCCGTAGCCAAGGTGCAGAACTCGGAGGTATGGGCATCCGTCGTGGTCATCACCATCGTGTCGCTGGCCCTCTACGGTCTCGCGCAGGTCGTGGAGACCCTGGTGCTGCGCCGAATGAGCATGGAACAGAGCACCGCGAGCTGACCCGGCGCCCATCGCCGGGTCTCGCGCAGGCGGGCTAGAGCAGACCGCGCTCGGCCAGCTGATTGGCCAGACTCGAGCCGTCTGGCCCGTACACCCAGGGGGCCTCGGGGCCGCCCTCGATCAGCACGGCATCGCGGGAGCGACCGCCGGCGAGCACCGCTTCGCTCGGGGATAGTTGGCGGATGGCTACGGCCGCGACGCTGCCCGGATAGTCGCGTTGAAAGTCGCTGTAGATGGCCTCGTCGTGCTGGCCGTCGTCGCCGATCAAAATCCAGCGCATTTCAGGGAACTGTTCGGCGAGCCGACGCAAATTGTCACGTTTGTGGGCACTGCCGCTGCGGAACCAGCGGTCGTGGGTCGGGCCCCAGTCGGTCAGGAGCAGCGCCCCGGCGGGATACAGGTTGCGGGACAGGAAACGCGACAGGGTGGGCGCCACGTTCCAGGCACCCGTCGACAGATAGATGACCGGGGCACCGGGGGTGAAGGAGGCCAGACGTTCCAGGAACACAGCCATGCCCGGGGTCGGTACGCGGGCATGTTCGTCGAGCACGAACGTGTTCCAGGCGGCCAGCAACGGGCGGGGGAGCGTGGTGACCATCACGGTGTCGTCGACGTCGGAGACGACGCCGTAGCCGACAGTGGGTGCCACGATGAAGAGCGGGGCTTCGGCCACGGCCGAGAATTCGGTGTGCAGCCGGGCAACGTGCCAGCCGGCGGGCAGCGAGACCGGAACCACGGTGTCGACGACCCCGCCGCGATCGGCCTGCACCCGATGCGTCTGGCCGTCGATCTCAATCGTGACGGTGACGTCGTTCACCGGCACGCTCGTGAAGCTGCGCCAGCCTCGAATGCCGGCGTCGCGGCCATCCGCTCGGGGGCGTTTGGTGCGCTTCGCCGGCTTGTCCGGCTTGGCCAGAAGTACCCGGCAGAGGATGCGCACCCAGGCCGTCGATCCGTAGCCGGTGTACGGAATGACGGTGGGCTGATAGCCGCGGCGACGGGCGGAATGCTCCCGACGGTCGTGCAGCCAGTCTTCGATACGGGCCGCGCGGTGCATGATTCGCTCGGGACTTGGCGCACTCGGCGTGGCGTCTGGGGAATCTGGCACCCTCTCATTCTGCCATGTTTGCTGTGCATCCCCCGATCAACCAAGTGGGAATGGGGTTTTACCCCGTAGGATGGTGACTTATCTTCAAGGGGGATAAATGACGCGTGGTGGCCTAATAGGTGAAGAGACCGGTGCAGCACTGCAGCAGGTGCGTACCGAGCCGATTCAGCAGCGCAGCGCTGCACGGCTGTCCGGTTTGCTCGATGCGGCTGCGGCTGTCGTGGACGAGGTCGGTTTCGACCGCATCACGACCGCGATGATCGCGGATCGTGCCGGTGCCTCGATCGGGACTGTGTACCGCTACTACCCGGACCGGGTGGCCGTTTTGCACGCTCTGCACGAGCGTGCGGTTGTGCGCTTTCGGCAGCGAGTCGTCGACGAGCTCGGCGCGAGCACCCTCACCTCCTGGTGGGACGCGGTGGACTGCGTCGTGACGGCATTTGTCGGCCTCTACCGCTCGGAGCCGGGCTTTCGCATCGTGAACTTCGACGACCGCGATGGCGCGCCCGCCGTCGACGCGGTAGCGGATGCCGACTTCTTCGCCCGCCGCCTCGCTGACGTGCTCGTCAACGAGTTCGATCTGCCGGCCGGCGACGACCTGATCTTTCGACTCGAAGTCGCCGTCGAGATGGCCGACGCGCTGCTCGCGCGCGCCTTCCACACCGATCCGCTCGGTGACGAGCGTTTCATCGCCGAGTGCCGCTTGGTTCTGCGCGACTACCTCGATCGTTTCTACAGCCCGCAAGCACTGAACCTGCTGGCAACCGCGTCATAGCGGGCATTAAAAGCCGGGCGACCCACCGGTCGCCCGGCTTTTTTGGGTTTATGGGCTGCGCGTGTTCGCTGTTGGATAAATCTTTGTGCGCAATCTGTTTTGCCTGTCGCTTCAAATAGTGATTGGGTTAGCATCTGGTTTGTGTTGAACCGACCCGACCGATGCGAGGAGCGAGCCACCAGGATGATTGAATTCCACTCGGTGACGAAACGGTTCCCCGACGGCACCCTTGCCGTCGATGATTTCAGCCTCGTCCTGCCCTCGCACAAGATCACCGTCTTCGTCGGAACGTCGGGGTCGGGAAAAACGACCCTGCTGCGCATGATCAATCGCATGGTTGATCCGACCAGCGGGTCGATCGAGATCGACGGAGCAGATATCGGTACCCTCGAGCCGGTCAAGCTACGGCGCGGCATCGGCTACGTCATGCAGAACTCCGGGCTGCTGCCCCACCGCAGGGTCATCGACAACGTCGCCACCGTGCCGATGCTGCGCGGAATGCCCAAGAAGAAAGCCCGCGACGAAGCTCTCCACCTGCTCGACACGGTCGGACTGGACCGTTCACTCGCCAACCGGTATCCCAGCCAGCTCTCCGGTGGCCAGCAACAACGCGTCGGCGTGGCGCGTGGCCTCGCCGTCAACCCCAATATTCTGCTCATGGACGAGCCGTTCGGTGCGGTGGACCCGATTGTGCGCGCCGAACTGCAGCAGGAACTACTGCGATTACAACAGGAACTGGGCAAGACGGTGGTCTTCGTCACCCATGACATCGATGAAGCCTTTCTGCTCGGCGATCAAGTGGTCATCCTGCGCACCGGCGGCAAGGTGGCCCAGGTCGGTTCACCCGCCGAGATCCTGGCGAACCCCATTGACGAGTTCGTGGCAACGTTTGTCGGCGCCGATCGTGGCAAGCGATCCCTGCACCTGGAGAACCACGGCGATGGCGACATCGTGGTCGACGAAACCGGGCGTCTTGCTGGCGTGCTCGTGGGCGAACGCTCATCGGCCGGCTCAGAGTCAAAGGCCGGTCCTCGCGGACCGGGTGCTTCGGCGCAGGGTGGGGATTCGCGGTGACCTGGATCTGGTCGAATCTGGACCTCATTTGGGATCGCACGTTCGATCACCTCATCCTCAGCGTGCCCTCGATCATTCTCAGCTTCGTCATCGCGCTCCCGTTCGGTGCTCTGGCACACCGTTACCGTACGAGCCGCGCCGTCATCCTCACCACGGTCGGGCTGCTCTACGCCATCCCTTCCCTGCCATTGTTCATCGTGCTGCCCTTCATCGTGGGCACGAGCATCCGCTCGCCGTTGAACCTGATCATCGCGCTCACGCTCTACGGTGTGGCTTTGATGGTGCGGGTGGTAGCGGACGGCCTCGGTTCCGTCGATCGCGACGTGCAGCAGTCCGCGACCGCCGTCGGCTTCTCGGGGTGGACGTCATTTTGGCAGGTTGAGCTGCCGCTGGCCGGTCCCGTGCTGCTGGCCGGCCTGCGCGTGGTGGCGGTCAGCACGGTGAGTCTCGCCACGGTCGGTGCCGTGATCGGCGCGCAAAGCCTCGGCAGCCTGTTCACCGACGGATTCCAACGGGGAATCCAGGCGGAGATCATCGCGGGTACCCTTGCCACCGTGTTGCTCGCCCTCGTGCTGGATGCCATCCTCGTGCTGATCGGACGACTGCTGATGCCGTGGACCAGACGCAGCGCCATCGGCGTGAGGGTTCGGCCAGACACTGTCGCGCAGGAGGTGACCGCGTGAACTTTGTGACCGAAACCGTCGCGTGGCTGATCGACCCGGCGAACTGGGTCGGAGCCGGTGGAATTCCGACACGTTTGGTCCAACATCTGTTGTTCACTCTGGTGACCCTCGTCCTTGCCGCAGTGATCGCCGTGCCGATCGGGTTCCTCATCGGGCACACCGGCCGCGGCCGGGGGCTCGCCGTGGCTACGTCCGGCGCATTCCGGGCAATTCCCACGCTGGGACTGCTCACCCTGGTCGCCCTCTGGGTGGGAATCGGGCTGAATGCGCCCTACGTGGCCTTGACCGTGCTCGCCATTCCGCCAATTCTGGCCGGTGCCTATACCGGCTTCGAGGCGATTGATCGCAAGATCATCGATGCTGCGCGGGCGGTCGGCATGTCCGAGGCCCAGATCGTGCTCAAGGTCGAGCTTCCGTTGGGGCTGCCCCTGCTGATCGGGGGACTTCGCTCGGCCACCCTGCAGGTCGTCGCGACGGCCACGCTGGCTGCGTACGTCGCTGATTTCGGCCTTGGCCGTTACCTCTTCGAGGGCTTGCGAATCCGCGACTACGGCGAGATGCTCGGCGGATCGATCCTGGTGATCCTGCTCGCCATCGTGTTGGAGGGCGTCTTCGCACTCGCGCAAAAATTGGTCGTTCCCCGCGGCGTCACGGCGGGACTTCCCACAGATATCCGCGACGGGTCATCCCGATCCCGCCCGGCGATGGAATCCACCATCAAGGAAGGAACAAGTCATGTTCGCAATGAATAGAGGCCGGCTCACGCTCATCGGCGTGGTCGCGGTTGGGGCCGTCGTAGCCCTTGCAGGGTGTGCGTCGGGGGACCCCCTGGCGGAACCAGCGAGTAGCGCCGGGGGTTCTACCATCGTGGTCGGCTCGCAGGCGTACTACTCCAACGAGATCATCGCGGAGATCTACTCTCAGGCCTTGGAAGCCGGCGGTTTCACCGTTGACCGACAGTTCCAAATCGGCCAGCGCGAGGTCTACCTGCCCGACATCGAGGCCGGCAAGATCGATGTCTTCCCCGAATATACTGGGGACCTGCTGCAGGCGCTGGACAAGACCGCCGCCGGCGGCACGAGCGACGAGACCTATGAGCAACTCCAAGCCGCCCTGCCCGACAACCTCCGGGTACTCGACCAGGCCGGAGCATCCGACCAGAACTCGTGGACGGTCACCGCCGACTTCGCGACCAAGTACAACCTCACCGACATCGCCTCGCTCATCAACGTCAGCGTGCCGATCACCGTCGGTGGCAACTCTGAACTGGAAACCCGCCCCTACGGACCAACGGCCCTCAAGGAGAAGTACGGGATCCAGACCGCTGGCTTCAAGCCCGTCGAGGATGGTGGAGGCCCGCTCACGGTCAAGGCGCTCGAGGACGGCGACATCCAGCTGGCGAACATCTACACCGCGAGTCCGGCCTTCGAATCGGGCAACCTCGTTGTGCTGGAGGACCCCGACGCGCTGTTCTTGCCCTCCAACGTCGTGCCCGTCGTCTCCGACAAGATCGATGACGCTGCGGCAGCGATCCTCAACAAGGTCAGCGCGGCTCTCACGGAGGACACGCTGGTCCAGTTGAACTCGCAGAGCGTCAACGACGAGCTGTCGGCCGACAAGATCGCGACCGCTTGGTTGACCAAGGAAAAGCTGATCTAGCTGCGGAAGTCTAGGCGCCGAACAGGATGAGCGCCGGCCCGGCCAGGAGCACCGCCGACAGGCTGAGTGCTCCGGCCGTGGCCGTGTAGTGCAGCGGCACGGTCGGATTCACCAGCCGTGCCACTCGCGGCATGACCTGGTGCACCGGATGCTCGGGTTGGGTAACGAGTCCCCGGTCGCCCTCTGAAGCGGATGCGGCGGCGCGAGCCACCGCATCCGCTTCCTTGTCTGGTGGGCGAGTAGCGCCGGCGAGGGCGAACCCGACGAGCGCTATGGCACGGGCCAGGGTCTGGTCGTCAACGACACGGCGGGCACGATCGTCGGCGAGCATCTCGACCAGCAGGGCGACGGCATTTTCGGCGCGGTTGGCGATGGGGAACCACGGCAGCGCGCTGTGCCAGCTTTTGAAAGCAAGCAAGACCAGGTGGTGCTGCTGCACGAGGTGCGCCTGCTCGTGCGCGATCACGGCACGTACCTGATCGGCATCGAGCAGGCGAAGCAGGCCATTGGAGAGGACCGTCGCCGAATGCCCGGCCCCGGGCAGGCAGTAGGCGACCGGTGCCGGGTGGTCAATGACCCGCATTTCCGGGCGCCCGTTCAGCGGATCGCTGAGCAAGGCGATGAGGGTGTGGTGACGCCGGCGCTGCCGCTCGGCTCGCACGAAGGTCGCGAGCAGGTTGAGCAGCAGGTGCGTGCCGAGCAGAATGGCCGCGCCGAGTGCGAGCACATGGGTGAAGCTCGTGCCGCTCGGCAGGGTGCCGGCACGCAGGTTGCCGCCGAGGGTGACAATGCTCGGTCCCAGCATGTTACCGAACGGAACAAGGCCGTAGAGCAGTAGCGAACCGATCATCGACAGGCCGCCGGACAGCGCGATGGCCTGCCAGAGTACGAGGGCTACGCCGGGGGCGCGGGCCGGCCAGGTGGAGCGGGCGAGCACGAGCGGTGCCGGCCAGGCCAGCAGAACGGCGAAGAAGCCGAGCACGACGGCGGCGGTGATCACGGGGTGGTCAGTTCAGGCAGGGATCAGGCGTTGTCGGAGGAGGCGACGGCGAGCAACTGCCGCAGCGTCTCGGCCTCCTGGGGGGTGACGTCGCCGATGAACCGGGCGAGCGCCGCCTGGCGGTCCGGCACCTGGCCGAGCACTTCGTGCATCAGGCCGGCCGTGTGCGCGGCGCGAGTCATGACAGCGGTGTAGGCGTGCGGGCGCAGGCTGCGGTCGCGGGTGACGAAGCCCTTGGTTTCGAGCCGGCTCAGCACGGTCAAAATGGTCGTGGTTGCCAGTTGCTTCGTTGGGGCAGCAGAAATACCGGGCTTGATCAGGCAATCTTTGAGTTCATTCGCCGTCAACGGGGTCGGGGAGTCCCACAGGACATCCATCATCAGCCTCTCGAGCACACCCAAACTTCCCATGTTGTTAACATTACGCTCCGAAACTGTGTTTTCTACGAGTTGTAGAAGAGTAGTGTTCTACGTAGCGTAGAAAAGTTGACGCGCGTGACACAATTTGCTGGAGGGCACATGAACGAGTGGTTGGATCCTTTACTCCTCTCACGGTGGCAGTTCGGTCTCACGACCGTTTATCATTTTCTTTTCGTCCCACTCACCATTGGAATGGCACTCACGGTCGCCATCTTCCAGACGGCTTGGGTGCGCACCGATAAGGCGAAATATCTGCAGCTGACACACTTCTTCGGCAAGATCTTTCTGATCAATTTCGCCATGGGCGTCGTGACCGGAATCGTGCAGGAATTTCAGTTCGGAATGAACTGGTCGGACTACTCGCGCTTTGTCGGCGACGTCTTCGGAGCCCCGCTCGCGTTCGAGGGCATCACCGCCTTCTTCCTCGAGGCCACGTTCATCGGGCTCTGGATCTTCGGTTGGGACAAGCTGCCGAAGAAGATCCACTTGGCCACCATCTGGCTGACCGCGATCGGCACGATCACCTCGGCCTACTTCATCCTCGCTGCGAACGCGTTCATGCAGAACCCGATTGCGGACGCTTACGTCATGAACGAAGAGAAGGGTCGCGCCGAGCTCACCAGCATTGGCGCCCTGCTCACCAACCCGATCGTGCTGGCATCCTTCCCGCACACGATCTTCGCGTGCTTCATGGTCTCAGCCGGCCTGATCATCTCGGTCGCCGCCTGGCACCTCGCCCGCAATCAGCACTTCGACACCATGCGCCCTGCACTCAAGTTCGGCATGTGGATGATGATCATCGCCGGCGTTCTCACGACACTCTCCGGCGACCAGCTCAGCCTGATCATGACCGAAGTTCAGCCGATGAAGATGGCCTCGGCCGAAGCGATGTACGTCACCGCGACCGGCGCGAACGCCTCCTTCTCGATCTTTACGCTCGGCACCCCCGACGGCGTCAGCGAGCTGTTCTCGGTGCGCATCCCGTACCTGCTCTCCTTCCTCTCCACGCACACGTTCGACGGCACGGTTGAGGGCATCAACAACCTGCAGGCCCAGTACGTCGAGGCCTACGGCCCCGGCGACTACTCCCCGACCATCTGGATCACCTACTGGGCGTTCCGCTGGATGATCGGACTCGGCCTCGCCCACATGCTCATCGCCATTGCCGGCCTGTTCTTCACCCGCAAAAGTGCGGCCAAGCCGGCTCGTCCGTGGATGTGGAAGATCGCCATCTGGAGCTTCCCGATGTCCCTTCTCGCCATGAGCGTCGGCTGGACCTTCACCGAGATGGGCCGCCAGCCCTGGCTCGTGTTCGGACTCATGCGCACTGCAGACGGCGTTTCGCCCGGCGTGACCGGCATCGAGATTCTGATCTCGTTGATCGTCTTCACCCTGCTCTACGGAATCCTCGCGGTGGTCGAGTTCAAGCTCATCCTCAAGGCCGTTCAGAAGGGCCCGGACGATGCTCCGGTTCAGGGCGCCGAATCCGGCGAACTCCAGCAAGCTGTCACGGTCTACTAGAACGGTTAGCGGGAATACACAATGGATCTCACAATTCTCTGGTTCTGGATCATCGCTGCGATGTTCATCGGGTACTTTGTGCTCGATGGCTTCGACTTCGGGGTCGGAATGTCCCTGCCATTTCTCGGCAAGGACGACACCGATCGCCGCGTTCTCATCAACACCATCGGCCCGGTCTGGGACCTCAACGAAACCTGGGTCATCGTCGCCGGCGCCTCACTGTTCGCAGCGTTCCCCGAGTGGTACGCGACCATGTTCAGCGGCTTCTACCTGGCTCTGCTGCTCATTCTGGTTGCACTGATTCTGCGCGGTGTGTCGTTTGAATACCGCCACCAGCGCCCCGAATCCACCTGGAAGAAGTGGTTCGACGGCATGATCATCGTCGGTTCGGCCGTTCCGGCGCTGCTCTGGGGTGTCGCCTTCGCCAACGTCGTGCGCGGCGTCAAGCTCGACGCCAACCACGACTACATCGGCACCTTCTTCGACCTGCTGAACCCCTACGCCCTGCTCGGCGGCGTCACCACGCTGCTGCTGTTCTTCGTGCACGGGGTCGTCTTCGTCTCGCTCAAGACCGAGGGCGACATCCGGGTCCGGGCTCGGAAGCTCGCCACCAAGGCCGGCATCGTGACGATCGTAGTCGCGGCCAGCTTCCTGGTCTGGACAACCTTTGCGTACGGTACCGTGGCATCCGCTATCTTCGCCGCCCTGGCCGCTGTCGCGCTGATCGCCTCCTTCCTGGCCAACCTGCGCGGCGCCGAACGGCTCGCGTTCGGCCTCATGGCTGCCACGATCGGTCTCGCCGTTCTCACCCTGTTCGCCTCGCTGTTTCCCGACGTCATGCCGGCCAGCAACAACGCAGCGAACAGCCTGACCATCGCGAACGCCTCCTCGTCGACCTACACGCTCGGTGTGATGAGCTGGACCGCGCTGATCGGGATGCCCGTCATCCTGCTCTACCAGGGCTGGACGTACTGGGTGTTCCGCAAGCGCATCGGCCGGGCGCACATCGAGTCGGCACGCACTGAGGTCGCCGTACACTAAAACGGTGCGCCCCCTCGATCCTCGCCTTCTCCGATACGCCCACGCAGCGCGCCGATTTCTTCTGATCGGCGCGCTGCTGGGCTTCGCGCAAACCCTCGTCGTCATCGCGTTCGCCTGGCTGCTGACCCGGACGATCACGCTCACCGCCGCGGGGGAGTCCCTCAGCACGATCATGTCGACCCTGGCCGCCCTGGCCTGCGTCGTCGTGGTGCGCTCGGTGCTCATCTGGCTGCTCGAAGTGGCGGCCAACCGCGGTGCCGCCCAGGTCAAGAGCCAACTGCGGGCCCGCGTCATGGCCAAGCTCGCCGAACGCGGCCCCGACTGGGTCGCTTCCCAGCAGAGCGCCCGCCTGTCGACCGTCGTCACGACCGGTCTCGACGCGCTCGACAACTACTTCGCCCGCTACCTGCCGCAACTGTTGCTGACCATGATCGCCACACCGATTCTGATCGCGGTCATTCTCTGGCAGGATCTCGCGAGCGGCCTCACGGTCATCATCGTGATTCCTCTGATTCCCGTCTTCATGATTCTCATCGGCAAGGTCACCCAGTCGGTGCAGCAGGAACAGTGGAAGGCACTGCAGCGCCTCTCCACCGGATTTCTGGATGTGGTCGGGGGCCTCGGCACGCTCAAGATCTACGGTCGAGAACGACGCCAGTTCGACCGGATCCGTTCCATCACCGAGGAATATCGCACCCGCACCATGAAGGTGCTGCGCGTCTCGTTCCTCAGTGGCTTCGTGCTCGAACTCGCCGCGAGCCTCTCGGTGGCCCTCATCGCCGTGTCGATCGGCCTGCGGCTCATCGACGGTGCGCTGCTGCTCGGCGTCGGCCTGTTCGTTCTACTCCTCGCCCCGGAGGCGTTTCTGCCGCTGCGCCAGGTGGGCGCACAGTTTCACGCCGCCGCCGACGGGCTCGCCGCCGCCGAAGAGCTGTTCACCATTCTCGACGATGACTCCGTCGCGACGGTCCCGGCTGTCTCGACAGCGGATGCCGCGGCTGGCGCCGGTCTCGCTTTCCCCTACGCTGGTCAACTCGGCCAGGCAGCCGGCGCCCTTCGTCTGGAGGGTGTCACCGTTCGGCGGGGCGACTCCGTGGTGATCGACCAGCTGCATGCGGAATTTGCCCCCGGCGAGCTGAGCGTTCTGCGCGGAGTCAGCGGGGTCGGCAAGTCGACCCTCGTGGCCGCCCTGCTCGGCTTCGTGCCGTGTACCGGTGCCCTCACGCTCGGCGGCGTCGCCGTTGCGGCCGGAGCGACGCGCCCCTGGTTGGCCTGGTCCGGCCAGCGGCCGGGCCTGTTCCGCGGAACGGTGGCCGAGAACGTGGCGCTGGGGGCGGCATCCGCTGAACCAGGCCGGATCGTGCAGGCGCTCGATTGGGCTGGAGCCGCCGAGGTGTTACCCAGCACCGTTCTCGGGGTGAACGGCGACGGGCTCTCCGGCGGCCAAGCGCAACGCGTCGCCGCTGCCCGCGCCATCTACCGTGCGCTCGCGACCGAGTGCCACGTGCTGATCCTCGACGAACCGAGCTCAGCGCTCGACTCCGACGCCGAAGCCCGCCTCCTGGCCGGCCTTCGCCACCTCGCCGACCAGGGACGCATCGTGATCGTCGTCAGTCACCGGCCGGCCGTGGTCGCCGCCGCAGACCGCGTGATCGAATTGCAGGAGCTGATCCATGTCTGACGTCACCACGGCAGCTCGGGACGTCCTGCGCCTCGCCCAGCCGCGCCCGCGCTGGTTTGCCCCCGGGCTGCTGGCCGGCATCGGCAGCGCCGTCATGGCCGTGGCCCTGCTTGCCTGCTCAGCCTGGCTGATCACCCGCGCGGCCGAAATGCCGTCCCTCGCGCTTTTGGGCATGGCCATCGTCGGGGTGCGCGCCTTCGCCATCTTTCGCTCCGTGCTGCGCTACCTGGAACGCATGACCAGCCACGATGCCGCGTTCCGGCAGCTGGCCGAATTGCGGCTGGGCATTTTTCGCCGCATCGTTCCGGTAGCGCCGGCGGGCCTGGCGAGCACCGGTCGTGGCGACCTGCTGACCCGCCTGGTGCGTGACGTCGACGACCTGCAGGATCTGCCGCTGCGCGTCGTGCAGCCGCTGCTGGTGGCCGGCGTCACCGCGGCACTCAGTGTGATCGGAATCTGGCTGATCGTCCCGATGGCAGGCCTCACCTTGCTCGTCTGCCTGATGCTGGCCGGTGTGCTCGGAACCGTGTTGTCCGGCAGCCTGTCCGCCAGGGCCGACCGCGAACTCGCCCCGCTCCGCGGTGCCCTCGCCGACGAAGTGCTCGAAGTCGTCGAAAACCTCGACGTGCTCACCGCCTTCGATGCCCTCAGCCCGCGCCTGGTGCAGCTCGCACGCACCGATGAGCGCCTGCGGCGCGCCACGCTGCGCCGGTCGGTCGGGGTCGGCGTGCAGTCCGCGGTCGTGGCCCTGTTCGCCGGAGCAGCCACGCTCGGCGCGCTCTTCTTCGGGATCCCGGCGCTCGAGAGCGGGGGTGGGCTGCTCAGCCCGGACCTACTCGTGCCGACTCTCGTCGTCGCCGTGCTCGTGCCGATGGCCGTGTTCGAGGTGTTCGGCATGATTCCCCTCGCTGCCGCGGCTTGGCGTCAGGTGCGGGTCAGCGCGCGTCGCGTGGCCGAGGTCGTTCCGCAGGCTGTGCCCGCCGAAATTCCCGTCGACGTGGTGAAACCGCAGGAGCTTTTTTCTCCCGACCAGGCCTTCGGCCCGGTCGTACTGGAACTGACCGATCTTGACGCGCGGTGGCCCGGCCAGGTCGACACTGCTGTGGCCGGCGTGACCCTGCGACTCGCGCCGGGGGACCGCGTGCACCTTGCCGGCCCGAGCGGCGCCGGCAAGACGACTCTCGCCCAGACGCTCGTGCGCTTCCTCGACTACACCGGTTCCTACCGGCTGAACGGGGTCGAGGCGCGCCTGCTGGCCCAGTCCGAGGTGCGACGCGTGGTCGGACTGTGCGAGCAGCGACCCTGGTTGTTTGACGACAGCATCCGTCAGAATTTGCTGTTCGCCCGCGACACGGCCACGGACGCGGAACTCGAGGCTGTGCTGGCACGCGTCGGCCTGGCGGTGTGGGCTGCCCAGCGCGGCGGACTCGATGCCCGGGTGGGCGAGCGCGGCGCGCTCGTCTCCGGTGGCCAGGCCCAGCGCATCGCCCTCGCCCGGGCCCTGCTGGCTGATTTTCCAGTGCTCATCGTCGACGAGCCCACGGCCAACGTCGACAGTGCGGGGGCGGATGCCCTCGTCCGAGACATTCTGACGGCCGCCGCGGACGCGCATCGAGCCGTTCTACTCATCTCGCACACCCCCGTTCCGGACGAGCTCGTCACAGCGCGGGTGACCCTGCCGGGCCTCCGCTGACGCTCAGTCCATGTGGCGCTGTTCGCGGCGGTGTAGCCACTTCTTGATCAGGAATACCGTGAGCACGAACAGCGCGATCACACCGACGAACAGGTAACCGGCGAAGTGCAGTCGCCCGCTCAGTTCGCGGTAGCCCCCGGCCGCCGCCGATCCGACACTGACATAGGCGAGGGACCAAATGACGCAGGCCGGAACGGTCCACGCCATGAAGGTGCGGTAGCGCATGCGGCTGGCGCCGACGGTGACCGGGATGAGTGAGTGCAGCACCGGCAGAAATCGGGAGATGAACACGGCGACACCGCCGCGCCGGTCGAGGTAATTCTCGGCGCGAATCCAGTTCGGTTCGCCGATGCGTCGGCCGAGTCTGCTGCCGCGAATGAACGGTCCGAAGTGATGTCCGAGGGCAAAGCCGATGCTCTCCCCGGCCAGTGCGCCGACGATCACGGCAGCCACAAGCGTGATGAACTCGACCGGGCCGTCGACCGCAGTGCTGGCCACGATGACGATGGTGTCGCCCGGAACGACCAGCCCTACCAGCACCGAGGTTTCGAGTAACATTCCCAGAAAGGCCAGAAGCGTTCGAATGACCGGGTCGACGCCGGAGACGGTGTCGAGAATCCACGTGAGGATGTCATTCATTTCGCCCAGCCTACGTGCTCGGCGCGATTCAACAAGTCGCCCCGACCGCCGCCGGGCCCGGGCGACGCGCAAAGCTAGGCTGTTCTGGTGAGCGGCACCCTGCAGAGCAAACTCCTGAGCCTTTGGACTGACCCCGGCGCGGCATTCGCGGCACTCTATTCCGACGCCCCCTACGCGTTCTGGCTCGATGCCGGCCCGGACGCTCGCACCGGCGCCAGCTACCTCGGCGCAGCCTCGCCCCGCTCCCGGTTCGTCACCGCGTCCGTGACCCAGGGAACGGTCACGTCCGTCTTTCCGACGGATGCTGCGCCGCCGGTCGTCACGCAGGAGACCATTTTCGAGTTCCTGCGGCGCGACCTGGTCAATGATGAGACGTCACGCCTCTCAGGGATCGACGGGTTCGATCTCGGCTGGGTCGGCTGGCTCGGCTACGAACTCGGCGCGCACACCGTCGGAACGCCCGTGCACGAATCGCGGTACCCGAATGCGGCCCTGCTGGAGGTCGACCGGATGATCCGGTTCGACCACGGTGACCGTACCGTGACGCTCGTGGCGAGCCGGGGCACGGATGATTCGAGCTCGGCCGTGGACGAGTGGTTCGACCAGACCGCCGCGGCGTTGGCGGCGATCCCGCGCGGGTCGGCGTCGGCTTGCGCGGCCACGCCGCGGGCATCCGCTTCAGCGCACTGGAGGCACGACGAAACCCAGTACGCCGTGCTGATTGAGACCTGTTTGGCAGCCATTCACGACGGCGACGCCTACCAGCTATGCCTGACCAATGAGATTCGGGTGCCAGGCCAGTGGCACCCGATCGAAACCTACGGCGTGCTGCGGGCCGGCAGCCCCAGCCACCACGGCGGCGTGCTGCGCTTCGGTGACGTGGCGCTGCTCAGCGCGAGTCCGGAGCAATTTTTGCACGTGGGCCGGGATCGACGCGTGCGCACCAAGCCGATCAAGGGCACCAGGCCGCGCTCGAACGAACCCGGCGACGACGAGCGGCTGAAAAGCGAACTGGCCCAGAGCGACAAGGAGCGCGCCGAGAACCTGATGATCGTCGATCTCATGCGCAACGACCTCGGACGCATCGCCGAGCTCGGCACCGTGACGGTCTCCAGTCTGCTCGCGGTGGAGAGCTACCCGCACGTGCACCAGCTGGTCAGCACCATCGAGGCGCGTCTGGCACCGGGCGTCACGGTGGTCGACGCCATCGAAGCGTGTTTTCCGGCCGGCTCCATGACGGGCGCACCGAAGCGGAGCGCGATGAGCATTCTGGACGCACTGGAGGCCGGGCCGCGGGGCGTCTACTCCGGGGCATTCGGCTATATCGGGCACGGCGGCGTCGCCGACCTGGCCATCGTCATCCGTAGTATCGTGCTCGATTCGTGCGGGGCCAGCATCGGGACGGGGGGCGGAATCACCGCACTTTCCGATGCCGGGGAGGAGATCGAAGAGACCAGAATCAAGGTCGCCGCCCTGCTCGCGAGCCTCGGCGTCGCCGCGCCCTAGTAATCTAGAGGGTGTACACGTGTGCTTTGTCGCGCGTGCGCCCCGCACCAACCATGTTTTATCCCGGCAATGAATGAGAGTCACGTGGCACACGAGCACGAAAGCGTACGCATTGACGCGCGCGATGAGAGCGACGAAGAAGTGTACGACTTCGCGGCGATCCAGGCGAAGTGGCAACCCATCTGGGAAGAGCTTGCCCCGTTCAAGACGAGCGGCGAGGGTGACACTCGCCCGCGCAAGTACGTGCTCGACATGTTCCCGTACCCCTCGGGCGACCTGCACATGGGGCACGCGGAGGTCTACGCACTCGGCGACATCGTCGCCCGCTACTGGCGTCACCAGGGCTTCAACGTGCTGCACCCGATCGGCTGGGACTCCTTCGGTCTGCCCGCCGAGAACGCTGCCATCAAGCGCGGTATCGACCCGCGCGGCTGGACCTACGACAACATCGCGCAGCAGAAAAAGAGCATGAAGCTCTACGCGACCAGCTTCGATTGGGACCGCGAACTGCACACCAGCGACCCTGAATATTACAAGTGGACCCAGTGGCTGTTCCTGCAGCTGTATAAGAAGGGCTTGGCCTACCGCAAGGACAGCTGGGTCAACTGGGACCCGATCGACCAGACCGTGCTCGCCAACGAGCAGGTGCTGGCCGACGGCACGAGCGATCGCAGCGGCGCCGTCGTGGTCAAGAAGAAGCTCACCCAGTGGTATTTCAAGATCACTGACTACGCCGACCGTCTGCTGGATGACCTCAATCAGCTCGAGGGCACCTGGCCGGCCAAGGTGCTCAACATGCAGCGCAACTGGATCGGACGCTCCATCGGAGCGGATGTCGATTTCGCGATCGAAGGGCGCACCGAGCGCGTCACCGTATTCACCACCCGGCCCGACACGCTGTTCGGCGCGACCTTCATGGTCGTCGCCCCGGACAGCGACCTCGCCGCTGAACTCGTTGCCGACGCGACCCCCGAGGTTCAGGAAGGCTTCCAGGAGTACCTCGTGCAGGTACAGCGCAGCACCGAGATCGAACGTCAGGCCACCGACCGGCCGAAGACCGGCGTGTTCCTCGGCCGCTACGCGACCAACCCGGTCAACGGCGAACGCCTGCCCATCTGGGCGGCCGACTACGTGCTCGCCGACTACGGCACCGGCGCGATCATGGCCGTGCCCGCGCACGACCAACGCGACCTCGACTTCGCCCGCGCCTTCGACCTGCCCGTGCGGGTCGTCGTCGATACCAACTCTCCGGCCACCGGAATGATCCCGGTGATCACCCAGGGAATGATCGACGGCACCGAGGAGCTGCCGTCGCTCGATCCGCTCAGCACCGGCATCGCCCTCGCGGGCGAAGGTCGCCTGATCAACTCGGGCCCGCTCAACGGCCTGAGCAAGATCACCGCGATCAAGCGCATCGTCGAGCAGCTCGCCGCCGACGGCATGGGCCGCGCGGCCAAGAACTATCGTCTGCGCGACTGGCTGGTTTCTCGCCAGCGCTACTGGGGCGCACCGATCCCGATCATCCACGGCGCCGATGGCACCGAGATCCCGGTGCCCGACGACCAGCTGCCGGTGCTGCTGCCGCCCGCAGAGGGCCTCGATCTGAAGCCGCGGGGTACCTCGCCGCTCGGCGGGGCCACCGACTGGGTCAACGTACCCAATCCGATCGACGGCACGCCGGCACGCCGCGACGCCGATACGCTGGACACCTTCGTCGACAGTTCCTGGTACTTCCTCCGGTTTCTGAACCCGCAGGACGACACCAAGGCCTTCGACCCGAAAGAGGCCGAGAAGTGGGCGCCGGTCGACCAGTATGTCGGTGGTGTCGAACACGCCATTCTGCACCTGCTGTACGCGCGCTTCATCACGAAGTTTCTGTTCGATGAGGGCTACGTCAGCTTCACCGAGCCGTTCACCGCGCTGCTCAACCAGGGCATGGTCATTCTCGACGGTGCCAAGATGAGCAAGAGCCGCGGCAACCTGGTTTACTTCACCGAGGAAATCGAACGCCACGGCGTCGACGCCGTGCGCCTCACGATGGCCTTCGCCGGCCCGCCGGAAGACGACATCGACTGGTCCGACGTGTCCCCGGTCGGCTCGGCCAAGTTTCTGGCCCGCGCCTGGCGCGTCGCGCGCGACGTCACCAGTGCCCCGGACGTGGAGTGGAAGACCGGCGACCTCACCCTGCGCCGGGTCACCCACCGCTTCCTCTCCGATGCGCCCGGCCTGGTCGAATCGTTCAAGTTCAACGTGGTCGTCGCTCGCCTGATGGAACTGGTCAACGCCACCCGCAAGGTCATCGACACCGGTGCCGGGCCGGCGGATGCGGCCGTGCGCGAAGCCGCCGAGGCCACCGCCATGGCGCTGAACCTTTTCGCCCCCTACGCCGCCGAGGACATGTGGGAGCACCTCGGCTACGAGCCGTGCATCGCCCTCGTGCCGTGGCGCAAGGCCGAGCAGACCCTACTCGTGCAGGAATCGGTCACCGCGGTCGTGCAGGTCGACGGCAAGATGCGCACCCTGCTCGAAGTTTCGCCGAAAATCTCCAGCGAAGACCTCGAGAAAATGGCGCGGGACGCGGCCGCGGTCATCCGCTCGATCGGTGATCGCGAGATCATCAAGGTGATTGTGCGCGTGCCGAAGCTCGTTTCGTTCGTGACGCGCCCCTAACAGCCAAGGGTCCCGACCGATCGGCCGGATCGGTCGGGGCGTCCTCCACAGGGCTGCCCCTGGCCGAGCTGTGCACAGATCGGGTGACCAGCGGCAAGCGGATGCTGTGCTCGGCCTAGCCTGCCAGCATGCAGCCCGACCGTTCATCCCTCGACCTGGAGCGTCTCGCCCCCGCTGCCCGTGGACGCCCCCGCCTGCGGGTCGGCGTCGGTGCGGCCGTCGTGCTGCTGCTGCTCGCCCTCATCGTGGCCGTCATCGTGTCGGCCATCGGCCAGCAGGCCGGTCAGCGCACCGTCGGAACCGGATCGGCGGCGATACCATCGGGTTCGACCTCAACCTTTGAGCCGTTCGATGCGGGTGCGAGTGCGGCGCCGACCGACACCGGCGCTGGCGGGGGCGGCGCCATCATTTTCGTGCACGTCCTCGGAGCGGTGGCCCGTCCCGGACTGTTTCAGCTGCGCGATGGTGCCAGGGTCATGGATGCGATTGCCGCTGCCGGCGGTTTGACCGCCGAGGCTGATCCGGCCGGAGTGAACCTAGCCCGCATCGTCGGTGACGGCGAGCAGTTCTACGTTCCTCGGCAGGGCGAGGTGCCTCCGGCGCTCCCCGCGGCGGGCAGCGGCACCGTTGGCGGCAGTAGCGGCGGCCCAGCGGCCAAGGTGAACCTCAACACAGCCACCGTAGCCGATCTGGATTCGCTGCCCCGCATCGGCCCGACCATGGCGCAGCGCATCATCGACTACCGCACCACAAACGGCCGGTTCACCAGCGTCGACGGTCTGCGTGACGTTACCGGTATTGGTGACAAGACCTTCGAGGCTCTCAAAGACCTCCTCACTGTATGAGCCTCGACCTACGGTTGGTGCTTCCGGCCCTCGCTGTCTGGCTGGCGGCCGGGCTCCTGATCGGAGCTCCCGATCGGGCCGGGGTCGTTGCCGTGACGCTGTGGCTGCTCGCTGGAGGCTGCACCGCCCTACTCGTGCTCAGTCGGATGCCGCGGCGCGGTCGGTGGCAGCCGGCACCGCGGGCTGGGTGGTGGCAGAGGCTGGGAGGCACCCTGGTGCTCTGCTGTGCCGGAGCGGCGCTCGTGGCCACCGCCGTCGGCGTCTGGGCGCCGGCACGATTCCCGTCCGAGGTGCGTGACGCTGCTGAGTCCCACGCAACGGTCACAGCCACCATCACCGTCTGGTCGATTCCCGTTGCGGCGAAGGCGTTCATCGGCAGCGGAACCTCGGGGCGGGTGCGCTTCAAGGCCACCCTCACGCAGCTTGAGAGCCGGGGCGAGACCACTCCCGTCTCGAGCCCGGTCGTGGTGTTCGCCGCAGCGTCCCGGAGCGGGGCCGAACCGGAGATCGGTTCCAGCCTCGCGGTGCGCGGCACGCTGCGCACGACCGAACCGGGCGACGCCACGGTCGCCCTGCTGTTCGTGAACGAAACGGCACGCGGCGTCGCTCCGCCACCGTGGTGGCTGCAGTGGGCCAACGAGTTGCGGGCCCGGTTCAAGACAGCGGCGACGAGCCTCGCCGGCGACGGGGGAGACCTGCTGCCCGGCCTGGCCATCGGCGACACGAGCGCGGTCAGCCCCAGCCTGGACGCCGCGATGAAGACCAGCTCACTCAGTCACCTGACCGCGGTCTCCGGAGCGAATTGTGCGATCGTCATCGCCTCGATCATGCTGCTCGGTGGGCATCTCCGGCTGCGTCGATCCTGGCGAATCGCCCTCTCACTGCTGAGCCTGCTGGGCTTCACCATTCTGGTCACGCCGGAGCCGAGCGTGCTGCGGTCAGCGGTCATGGCTACTCTCACCCTGGTCTCCATCGGTGCCGGTCGCCCAGGGCGCGGCCTGCCTACCCTGCTTGTCGTTGTCATCGCCCTGTTGGTGAGCGATCCGTGGCTGGCCCGCAACTACGGTTTCGCCCTCTCGGTACTCGCAACGGCCGGGCTACTGCTGCTCGCCGGTCCCCTCGCACGCGTTCTGGCCCAGTGGATGCCGACCGCTCTCGCCGCGATCATCGCCATTCCCCTGGCCGCCCAACTGGCCTGCCAGCCCGTTCTCCTATTGCTGAATCCGAGCCTGCCGCTGTACGGAGTTCCTGCGAACATTCTCGCCGGTCCGGCCGCGCCGATCGCCACGGTGGTCGGGCTGATCGCCTGCCTGATGCTGCCGCTCCTTCCGGGCGTGGCCGCGGGCCTGCTCCCCGCGGCCTGGTTGCCGTCCGCCTGGATCGCCGCGGTCGCCCAGACTGTGTCGGCGCTGCCCGGAACCCGGTTGCCCTGGCCTGGCGGTGCACCCGGCGTGCTGTTGCTCGTGGTCGTCACCGTGCTCGCCCTCGTGGTCGTGCTCCGTGGCCGGGCCGCCACCCCGGCCCGCTGGCCGGCCGCGGTGCTGGCCGTTCTGCTCATCGGCCTGGGCGGTTACGCCGGGTCGCTCATCGGAACCGGAATTGGCCGTGTCGCGTCCTTCCCGCCCGACTGGCAGATCGCCGCCTGCGACATCGGCCAGGGTGACGCCGTCGTCGTGCGAGACGGCGATCAGTACGGCCTCGTCGACGTCGGGCCGGACCCGAAACTGCTCTCCGCCTGTCTGGCCACCCTCGGCATCAGCCGCATCAACCTACTCGTGCTCACCCACTACGACCTCGATCACATTGGCGGAGTCGACGCCGTGATCGGACGGGTCGACACCGCGCTGGTCGGCGTGCCCGAGAACGCCCAGGATGCGAGCCTGCACGAGCGACTCGCCGCCGGCGGGGCCACCGTACGACAGACGGCACGCGGCGATTCCGGCACGCTCGGTGGCCTCACCTGGAATATCCTCTGGCCCATCCGGGGAGCGACGACGATGCAGGTGGGCAACCCGGGAAGTGTCACGATCATGTTCGACGGGCGGGGCATCCGTTCCATTTTTCTCGGCGATCTCGGGCAGGAGGCACAGGACGGCCTGCGCCGCGCATCACCGCCCGGCCGGGTCGATGTGGTCAAGGTCGCGCATCACGGCTCGGCCGACCAAAGTTCCGAACTGTATGCGGAGCTGAGGGCGCGGGTCGGGCTGATCTCGGTGGGGGTGAAGAACACCTACGGGCATCCGACCGAGAAACTGCTGAATATTCTCAACTCGGTGGGCACGCTGTCGGTGCGCACCGATCGGGAGGGGATGGCGGTGGTCGCTCCGGGGCCGGGCGGCACACTCGTGCTCTGGACCGAGAAGGTCGCCGACCACGGTCCGCCGGTGATCCCCACGCCGGCTGCCGGCAGCGTCGGTGGTGCGGGATAGGCTTGATCGACAGCAGCACGAAACCCAAGGAGAGCGCTTTGGCCGCACGACCCGCCACGACCGGTTCTCGGTCCGCAAAGGCTGCTCCGGCCCGCACGAGTAAGGGCACCGTCATTCCCCAGTTGGGCTGGCATCAGGTGCGTCCGGCACCGATCGTGCTCGTCTCCGGCACCGAAACGTTCCTCGCCGAGCGGGCCATTCGCCAGTTGCGCGACTTTCTCAAGCTGGAAGACCCCAGCCTGGAAATCAGCGATGTGCTGGCCGACAGCTATGCGCCCGGTGAGCTGCTGACCCTGGCGAGCCCGTCGCTGTTCGGTGAGCCCCGCCTGATTCGGGTCAGCAACGTCGAGAAGTGCAGCGACACTTTTATGGCTGAAGCACTCGATTACCTCGAGAACCCGGCCGACGACACCTATGTCGTGCTGCGGCACGGCGGGGGAGTGCGCGGCAAGAAGCTGCTCGACACCATCCGCAGCGGACTCGGCGGCGGCATCGAAATCGTCTGCGCCGAGCTGAAGAAAGACACCGAGAAGTACGAATTCGCTACCAACGAGTTCAAGGCGGCCGGCAAGCGCGTCACGGCCAGTGCCCTGCGTCAGCTCGTCGCGGCTTTCTCCGACGACCTGGCCGAACTCTCTGCCGCCTGCCAGCAGCTCATCTCAGATGCGACCAGCGAGGTCACCGAGAGCACGGTCGACCGGTACTACGGCGGTCGGGTCGAAACGAACGCCTTCAAGGTCGCCGACTGGGCCATTGCCGGTCGCAACGGCGAGGCGCTGGTCACCCTGCGGCACGCCCTCAGTTCCGGGGCGGATCCAGTACCGATCGTCGCCGCGTTCGCCATGAAGATCCGCACCATGGCCAAGGTATTCGGGGCCAGGGGCGGTTCGGCGCAGCTCGGCGCTCAGTTCGGCCTCGCTCCCTGGCAGGTGGAACGCGCGCAAAAAGACCTGCGCGGCTGGAGCGATGAGGGTCTCGCGCGCTGCATCCTCATGCTGGCCGAAACGGATGCTGCGGTGAAGGGTGCCGGGCGAGACCCGGTCTTCGCCCTCGAACGCCTGATCGGCATCATCGCCCGTCGCGGCGAGCAGTAGCACCTGTTCTCGACTGTGACGCGGCGCAATTAGCGGTCGCCGGCGTCCGCGACCGTGATGGTAGAGCGGTTCAGGTAGAGCCAGACTCCGTGCTGAAAGCTCGGGTTTCCACAGACCCGGCTGGCAACCCACACCGGCAGCAGGGTAGACGAACTGGCCAGATCGGTCGGCTTGGCCAGGGCCTCGAACGAGGACGGCAGGCTCGGGCAGAATTCCAGCTGCACCCGGCCGGTGATCTCGGAGAACTGCACCGAGACCGGTCGCTCGGCCGGCGGTACCAGAATGCGCAGGGTCCCGAGTCCGGCGATCGCCATCACGGCGGCGAGAGCGAATACGGCACCGAATCTCGACAGCGAGCGGATGCGTCGAATCGTTCCCGCCGCCTGGTCGGCGTCCAAATCCGAGCTGATCGAGCGGGCGTTGGCCACCGCTGCCGCAAGGTAGAACGTAATTCCAGTGAGTAGAAGTGCGATCGAGGCCAGGGCGAGGAGCAGCTGGGTGCGGGTAGCGCCGAAAACGTCGTGGCCCGTGTTGAGCGCCAGCCACACGGCAACGGCGAGGGCGGCGGCGCTGAGCAAAGCGGCCAGAAATCGAGCATGCGCGCGTCGATGGGGGCCGCTGCTGTCGGGGATCACACTGACCGGTGGGGTGCTCTTCACCGCGTCAGTCTAGTGGGGTCGCGCGCGCCATCCACCCACCGCCAGCAAGTGCCGCACGAGCGTACGAGCGTACGAGCGTACGAGCGTACGAGCGCGAGCGGTCGCCGGTCGGGTGCGGGGGCAACCAGTCTGGTTCGGTGAACGCAGAAACCCCCGCCGGAGTGGCGGGGGTTTCTGAGCGACGAGGGGCGGCATCCGCTCTGTGCGAGCCGACGCGGTCTCCGACGTGCGGGTGGAGCCAGAACGGATCAGACGAGTGCGGAAACGGCCTTCGCGATGGCCGACTTCTTGTTCGCAGCCTGGTTCTGGTGGATGACACCCTTGCTGACGGCCTTGTCGAGCTTCTTGGAAGCAAAGGCGAGACCGACGACGGCCTTGTCCTTGTCGCCAGCGGCAATCGCGGTGCGAGTCGCGCGGATCGCGGACTTGAACTCGCTCTTGACGGCCTTGTTGCGTTCCTGGGCCTTCTTGTTGGTGCCAATTCGCTTGATCTGCGACTTGATATTTGCCACGTTTTTTACGCTTTCGTTAGTTTTGGTATGGACAGCCGCTGAGCGGGTAGAGGGCGCTCGAACGGCGAAAATCGTGCGGGGTGGGACCCGACACGCAAGCCAACCACTAACGTTAGCAGCAATCGTCCCGACGCCCAAACCGGCTGTGCTCGCGCGAGCGGATGCTGGCACCGCGCCGCCGCGCGCCGCCCACCCCCTGAGCGGATGACCGCTTCCGAAACGGGTGGCCGCTAGGGCGGTTAACCTAGCGGCTGCCCATTGCGGGCGCGGCCAAGCGGATGCCGCAGCCTCAATCAGCCCGAGACACCTGCTCGGCGACCCGCAGCAGGATCGCCGTGAACCGCTCGGGCTGGGCCAGGCTCGACAGGTGCGTCGCCCCCGGCACCACGATGACCTCCCCGTTGCGGCAGGCGGCGAGAAAGCGCCGCTCGTTCAGCCGAAAATGGTCGAACGCTCCATTGACCAGCCAGATCGGCCCCGGATAGGCGGCGAGGCTGGCCAGGGGAGTCAGCGACGAGGTAGCGCGCAGCCCGGAATCCATCACGTCGAGCGCGGCGCCGCCGGCGAGCACATCGCGCGCGCCCGCCGCGGGCAGTAATCGTCGCGCCATGGTTTCGTGCAGCCACAAGCCCCGATCGGGCAGGCGATGGATGGCCCGCGCCAGCACGCGGTATCCCTCGAGCAGCACGCCCTTCGGCACGGCGCTGCACCCCGCAGCGATAAGTCCGGCCACCCGGTCGGGATTTCGAGCGGCATAGGCGACGGCGTAGTACCCGCCGAGCGAGAGGCCCACGAGCAGCACCCGACCGCCGAGGGCGGTCACCCCGTCATCGATGGCGGCGAGCGCGGCCGACACCGTGAAGTGCTCAGCCATCCGCTGCCCATGGCCGGGCAAATCGATCGCGAGCACGGGATACCCGGCTGCCCGCAGCTTCTGCTCTTGATAGCGCCACATCGTGGCCGACGCCCGAATGCCGTGTACGAGTAGAACCGGCACACGGGCCTCGGGAGTTTCCATGGCGTGAGCCTAGCCAGCCCCGGCGACAGTCGGCTGGGCACCGCGGGGCCGCAGGACGCCTGGTGATCCTCGACCGGGCCGCCGGGCTTCTGGGCACCCTGTTTAGGGTAGAACCATGACTACAGCTCCCGCGTCCACCCTGACTGCCATTATCAACGCCCACGTCGTACCGGTTGTCGGCGACCCCATCCCGAACGGCACGGTACTGATCGAGAACGGCACGATCAGCGCGATCGGCGCCGACCTGATCGTTCCGCCCACCGCGAGAATCATCGATGCGACCGGAAAATGGGTGCTTCCCGGCTTTATCGAAGCGCACGGGCACGTCGGTATCCACGAAGAGGCAAACGGATGGGCCGGCAACGACACCAACGAAATGACCGGCCCGAATATGGCCGCGGTTCGCGCCATCGACGCCGTCAACATTGACGATGAGGGTTTTCGCGATGCCCTCTCCGGCGGCGTCACCACGATCGTGGTGAAGCCCGGCTCCGGCAATCCGATCGGCGGCCAGTCGGTCGCGATCAAGAGCTGGGGCGGCCGCACCATTGATGAGCAGGTGATCAGCGACTCGGTGAGCATCAAGAGCGCCCTCGGCGAGAACCCGAAGCGGGTGTACGGCGACCAGAAGAAGACACCGAGCACCCGACTCGGTGTGAGCCTGGTCATTCGCCAGGCCTTCGTCGACGCTCAGAACTACGTGCAGGCGCGCGATGCCGCACTCGAGAAGGGCGACGCCTTCACCCGCGACCTCGGCAAGGAAGCCCTCGGGCGAGTGCTCTCCGGCGAACTGGCGTGGGACCAGCACGTGCACCGCCACGACGACATCGCTACGGCCATCCGTTTGGCCGAGGAATTCGGCTACCGCCTCGTGATCAACCACGGCACGGAGGGCCACAAGATCGCCGACGTGCTCGCCGAGAAGAAGATTCCGGTCATCTTCGGACCGATGCTGACCGCGCGCACCAAAGTGGAACTCCGCGACCGCGCGATCGGCAACCTCGCCGTGCTCGCCGCCGCCGGCGTGCTCGTCGCCATCACGACCGACCACCCCGTCGTTCCGGTGAACTTTCTCGTGCACCAGGCCTCCCTCGCCGTCAAGGAGGGGCTGCCGGTGCAGACCGCGCTCGAGGCGCTCACCGTCAACCCTGCCGTTATCCTCGGGCTCGACGGCCGGGTCGGATCCCTCAGCGTCGGTCTCGACGCCGACGTCGTGATCTGGTCGGGCGACCCGCTCGACCTCGGTTCGCGCGCCGAACTGGTACTCATCGACGGTCTCGAGGTCTACCGCTACAGCGACGGCTTCGGCCAGGTGGTCGAGCGAGCCAACCGCGCTTAAATTTTCCGGAGCAGAAGTGTCGATTCCGGCCTGTCTCGATCGTCAGGTCAGTGTCACTATCAAATGATCAGAAGGGAAACCACCATGCAGTACTCACTGCTCGTCATGAGCAAGGAAGCCGACGATGCCGAGGTCGACGAAGCGGCCATGGAATGGGGTCGCAAGGCCTTTGACGCTTACGCGAAGTCACTCGATGCCGCCGGCGTGCTGATCTCCGCCGATATTCTGCAGCCGGTCTCTGTGGCAACCACCATTTCGGTGCGCGATGGAGACCTAACGGTGCAGGACGGCCCGTTCGCCGACTCCAAGGAACGCCTCAACGGCACCTTCGTGCTCGAGGTGCCCGACCTCGATGCCGCCATCGGGTGGGCCGAAAAGTGCCCGGCCGCCCTCTACGGGGCCGTCGAGATTCGCCCGTCGGCGGTCATCTTCCGTGATGGAGAATGGCAGACGCCCGCCTAAACAGCGGCACCACAACGGATGCCGGGGCGCGGGCCGAGCAGGTGGCCCGCGCCCCGTCGGGGTGCCACCGTTGTTGTTGGTGCCAGCACGCAGGCGGTGCAACCCGGCCGAGCATGGGACAATAGACGAACTATGTCACCGAGAGCCCTTCACGCGCTGGAACCGGCCGCCACGGCCCCCGAGTTCATCCGCAACTTCTGCATCATCGCCCACATCGACCACGGCAAGTCGACGCTCGCCGACCGCATGCTGCAGATCACCGGCGTTGTCGACGAGCGTTCTATGCGTGCTCAGTACCTGGACCGCATGGATATCGAGCGTGAACGCGGCATCACCATCAAGAGCCAGGCCGTGCGCATGCCGTGGGAGCTGGACGGCGTCACCTACGCGCTGAACATGATCGATACTCCCGGGCACGTCGACTTCACCTACGAGGTCTCCCGCAGCCTCGCCGCCTGCGAGGGTGCAATTTTGCTGGTCGACGCGGCCCAGGGCATCGAAGCCCAGACCCTCGCCAACCTCTACCTCGCCCTCGAGAACGACCTCACGATCATTCCGGTGCTCAACAAGATCGACCTGCCGGCCGCCGACCCCGAGAAGTACGCCCGCGAACTCGCGAGCCTCATCGGCGGTCGCCCGGAAGACGTGCTGCGCGTCTCCGGCAAGACCGGCGCCGGTGTCGAGGAGCTGCTCGACCTCGCCACGACGATGATTCCGGCGCCGAAAGGCAACCCCGATGCCGCCGCCCGCGCGATGATCTTCGACTCGGTCTACGACAGCTACCGCGGCGTCGTCACCTACGTGCGCATGATCGACGGGCATCTGAAGGCCCACGAAAAAATTCAGATGATGTCGACCAAGGCGACCCACGAGATCCTCGAGATCGGCGTCATCTCGCCGGAACCGGTGGAGAGCAAGGGCCTGCGCGTCGGCGAGGTCGGCTACCTGATCACCGGCGTGAAAGACGTGCGTCAGTCCAAGGTCGGCGACACCATCACGACCGCCGTGCGGCCGGCCACCGATGCCCTGCCCGGCTATGACGAACCGCAGCCCATGGTGTTCTCCGGCCTCTACCCCATAGACGGCAGCGATTACCCGGCGCTGCGCGAAGCGCTGGACAAGCTCAAGCTGAGCGACGCGAGTCTCGGGTACGAGCCGGAGACATCCGTTGCCCTGGGTTTTGGTTTTCGCTGCGGCTTTCTCGGCCTGCTGCACCTCGAGATCATCACCGAACGCCTCGAACGCGAGTTCAACATCGACCTGATCACGACCGCGCCGAGCGTGCCCTACGAGGTCACCACCGACGACAAGCGCACCGTCACCGTGACCAACCCGAGTGAGTATCCGACCGGCAAGATCGCCAAGGTGCTGGAACCCATGGTCAAGGCGGCGATCCTCGCGCCGAAAGACTACGTCGGCGTCATCATGGAACTCTGCCAGAGCCGCCGCGGCACCCTGCTCGGCATGGAATACCTCGGCGAAGACCGCGTTGAGATTCGCTACTCGATGCCGCTCGGTGAGATCGTGTTCGACTTCTTCGATATGCTCAAGGGCCGCACCGCCGGCTACGCGTCGCTCGACTACGAACCGTCCGGCGAGCAGGAAGCCGACCTGGTCAAGGTCGACATCCTGCTGCAGGGCGAGCAGGTCGATGCGTTCAGCGCCATCGTGCACCGGGACAAGGCCTACGCCTACGGCGCTCTCATGACCGGTCGCCTGCGCAAACTGATTCCGCGCCAGCAGTTCGAGGTCCCCATCCAGGCCGCGATCGGCGCCCACATCATCGCCCGCGAAAGCATCTCGGCGATGCGCAAAGACGTGCTCGCCAAGTGCTACGGCGGTGACATTTCGCGCAAGCGCAAGCTGCTCGAGAAGCAGAAAGAGGGCAAGAAGCGTATGAAGATGGTCGGCCGGGTCGAAGTGCCCCAGGAAGCCTTCATCGCCGCTCTGAGCGGCGACATCGAGACCAAAGACAAGAAGTAGAGCGGATGCGCAGGGCCACCTTCACCGACGCCGCCGTCAGCTACGCTGCCATCGGCGGCACGCTCGCGCCCGACCTGATGAGCTATCCGCCGAAGGGCTACCGGCCGATGGAGCAGAGCGTCAAGCTCGGAAGCTCCCAGGAACGGTTCGAGGCCGCCACCAAGCTGCTGATGACTTGGGGAATCCAGCGCGGCAGCGGCATGGACGTGACCGACCTCGAAAACGGTACCGGCGTGCAGTACACGCCGGTGACCTTCGGGCCCGACGGCGCCCCGGCGGCCGGCCAGCAGCATCCGGTCAACGAGGCGACCTTCGCTGAGGACGGCACACCGTACATCGCCAATGGCATGACGGCGACCCTGAAAATGAAGGTCGGGCCGATCGCGGTGACCGCGCCGGTGCGGGTCGTCTACGTGATCGACGAGGCCGCCCGCATCGGCTTCGCCTACGGCACCATGGCCGGTCACCCGGAAAGCGGCGAGGAATCCTTCATCGTCGAACACCGCGACGACGACTCGGTCTGGCTGACTATCCGCTCGTTCTCGCGCCCGAGCACCTGGTATTACCGGCTGGCCTGGCCGGTGCTGCGCTTTCAGCAGGCCAAATTCACCCGGCTCTACCTGCGGGCTTTGCACCCCGTGGGCGCCATCAAATAGAACGTACTGGAGCACCACCCATGGCCGGACCCCACCCCGTCGGCGAACCCGCACCCGACGACGGCCTCCTTCCCGCGTCGGCCGCAGTCAACGCGACACGGCGCGATTTCGGCGTCTACCTGCACGTTCCGTTCTGCCGGGTGCGCTGCGGCTACTGCGACTTCAACACCTACACCGCGACCGAACTGCGCGGCGTCAAGCAGAGCGACTACGCCAGCCAGGCCGTGCTCGAGGTGCAGGCCGCCGGCCGCATCCTGACCGAGTCCGGCGTGCCGGACCGCCCGGTGGCGACGGTGTTCTTCGGGGGAGGCACGCCGACGCTGCTGCCGGTGACCGACCTCGGGAAAATGCTCGCAGCCGTGCGCGACCAGTGGGGCCTGAAGGACGGCGCCGAGGTCACCACCGAAGCCAACCCCGATTCGGTTGACGCGGCCTACCTCCAGGCTCTCGCCGATGCCGGATTCACCAGGGTGTCCTTCGGCATGCAGTCCGCGGTGCCGCACGTGCTCGCGACGCTCGAACGCACCCATGATCCAGAGCGGGTGCCGCTCGTCGTCGAGTGGGCCCGGGCCGCCGGGCTCGATGTGAGCCTTGACCTCATCTACGGCACGCCGGGGGAATCGCTCGCCGACTGGCGCGCCAGCCTGGAGCAGGCGCTCAGCCTGCACCCCGACCATCTCAGCGCGTATTCGCTCATCGTCGAAGACGGCACCAAGCTGGCTCGGCAGATTCGGCGCGGCGAGATCGCCCCGACCGACGACGACCAGCAGGCCGACTTTTACGAACTGGCCGACGAGCTGCTCGCGGCCGCTGGGTATGACTGGTACGAGGTCAGCAACTGGGCCACGAGCGACGCGCACCGCTCCCGCCACAACCTGGCCTACTGGACCGGCCAGGACTGGTGGGGCGTCGGCCCCGGCGCGCACAGCCATGTCGGCGGGGTGCGCTGGTGGAACGTCAAGCATCCGGCCGCCTATTCCGAACGGATGCTCGGCGGCCTGTCCCCGGCGGCGGGTCGCGAAACGCTCGACGCGCCCACCCGTGAGCTCGAACGCATCCTCCTGCAGAGTCGAATCCGCACCGGTATCCCGGTCGCCTCGCTCTCGGCGGACGGACGCCGCGAAGTGGCCAGCCTCATCGCGGACGAGCTCATCAACGCCAAAGCCGCCCTTGCCGGGACCATTGAACTGACCCTGCGCGGACGGCTGCTGGCGGACGCCGTGGTGCGGCGGCTGAGCGACTAGAGCTGAGCGACTAAAGCGGGGCTTAGCTGACGAACTTGATCGTGAGCGGGTAGGTATAACCCTGTCCACGGTTCGCGGCCAGCGCCGCCAGAATCATGAACACGACGGCCACGATCGCTAGCGGTATGTAGAGAATGCCGCCGATGCCGATCGTGACGATCGTGATCGGAATGAGTACCGCAGCGTAAATCAAGAGGGAAATCTGAAAGTTCAGGGCGGTCGCGGTGTGCGCGCGGATGAACGGGCCGCGATCTCGCAGCACGAGGTAGCCGATGAGGGCCGGCACGAAACCCAGGGCTGCCGCGCTGAAGATAATCCCACCGACGTGGATGAGCGTCGCCCACAACTTCTCGTCCGCGGGGCGCATCGGGGTGGCGGGGGTGGACTGGTACGGATTCTGCTCAGACATGAGGGCCTCTCGCTGTACGGCCGGTCACTGGCACGGCGGTGCCAGTGACTTCCAGACTAATCGCCCCGCCGCCGGCCTGAGCCAGGAGACGCTACTTGATCAGGCGTAGCGCAAACGGGTACCGGTAGTTCTTTCCGTCCTTGGCCTGCACAAACCCCATGATCGAGAAGACCACCCCGGCCAGCCAGACGATCCAGCCCAAGAAGACGAGCAGTCCACCGATTCCGAACGTGACCAGGGCGAGGAACGTTGAGACGACGGTGATAGCGACATAGGCGATCAGCAGGGTGATCTGAAAGTTCAGCGCCTCCTTCGCCTCGGTGTTGGTGAAGCGCCCCCGGTCCTTGAAGATCAGCCAGATGATCAGGGACGGGAGAAAGCTCAGGATGCCGCCGAGGTGTGCCAGCGAGGCCCACTGTCGATCGTCGGCCTCCGAGAGCGGGGCAGCCACGACCGGCGTGGAATAGGGACTTGCACCGGGCTGACTGTTCGGCGGTTGGCCATATTGCGGCTGGCCGACGTTGGGCTCACGGTAGTTCGAATCACCGGGAGGTTGCGCCTGTGGATCGCTCATCATCGTGCCTTTCGCTCAAAGAGGTGGGAGCGTATAGCGGTAATTAAACGCTCACTTCGAGGTACTGGCAATGGCTGTACTCAGGCGGAACCCGGCCGGTCGCGATAGGATTAGCAGTCAGTGGATGCGAGTGCCAACGACGCGCCGGCAAACCTGCTTTCTGGCGCGCCCACCGGCGTGAGGCTGGCGACATCCGCTGGGCTGATCGACAACTTCAAGAATCAGGAAGGCGGGCGACATGGTTTCCGACCGTGGCCTCGATGTTCTGCGCGTGATCGTGCAGGACTACGTGGCTTCCCGCGAACCCGTCGGCTCCAAATCCATCGTGGACCGGCACTCCTTCGGCGTCTCCGCCGCTACCATTCGCAACGACATGGCCCTGCTCGAAGAAGAAGAGCTGATCGCGGCGCCGCACACCTCCTCCGGACGCATTCCCACCGACAAGGGCTACCGCGTTTTCGTCGACCACCTCGCCGACCTGCGTCCGCTCACCTCGGCCCAGCGTCAGGCCATCGAAACGTTCCTCGGCCACTCCGCCGATCTCGACGAGGTGCTCGTGCGCAGTGTTCGGCTGCTCTCGCAGCTCACCCATCAGGTCGCGCTCGTGCAGTACCCCTCGCTGTCGCGTGCCAAGGTTCGCCACATCGAGTTCGTGCCGCTGACCGAGACCCGAATCCTGTCGGTGCTGATCACCGATTCCGGCGGGGTGGAACAGCGCGTGATCGACCTGCCGTGTGCGCTCGACGAGCCGACGCTCGGCGAGGTGCGCGCCCGTCTCAATGTCGCCGTGGTCGGGCTCGGCATGGCCGAGGCATCCGCTGCCCTCGCCGCGAGCGTCTGGCCGGGGTCACCAGCTTTGCAGCCGATCGTCGACCTCATCACCAGTACCCTCTCCGACCAGGTCGGTTCCAACCGGCAGGACAAGCTGGTCATGGCCGGTGCGGCGAACCTGGTGCGCACCGAAGAGGACTTCTCCGGCAGTATTTATCCGGTGCTCGAAGCTATCGAAGAGCAGGTGGTGCTGTTGCGCCTGTTCGGCGAGATGGAGACCGACCAGCACGGCGTGTCGGTGAGCATCGGCCGCGAGAATGCGGCTTTCGGCCTGCCGGAGGCGAGCGTGCTGACCAGTGGCTATACGGCCAACGGCAACCTGGCCCGCCTCGGCGTGCTCGGGCCGACCCGCATGGACTATTCCAATAATATGGCGGCTGTGCGCGCCGTCGCCCGTTACCTCTCTCGCCTGCTCGGCGAGACCTAAAGCTCGGGCCGCCCGGCGGCCTCTTCATCATTTCGAACAACCATCACAACTCAAGGAGAGCCACCTTTGGCTGACCACTACGAAGCGTTGGGCGTCGACCGCGACGCGACCACCGATCAAATCAAGAAGGCGTACCGTCGTCTGGCCCGCGAACTGCACCCCGACGTGAACCCCGGCGCCGAGGCGTCGGAACGGTTCAAGAGCATCACGCACGCCTACGACGTGCTGAGTGACGCGAATCAGCGCCAGAAGTACGACCAGGGCGGCGGCCAGAACGGCGGCTTCGACGGTCAGAACTTCGGCAACTTCGGTGATATTTTCGAGACCTTCTTCGGCGGGGGAGGCGGCAGCAGCCGCGGACCGCGCTCCCGCCGCGAACGCGGTCAGGACGCTCTCATTCGGGTCGAGCTCGACCTCGACGAGGTCATCTTCGGCACGCACCGCGATCTCGACGTCGACACCGCGATTGTCTGCGACACCTGCAAGGGCTCATGCTGCGCGCCCGGCACGTCACCGATCACCTGCGATATCTGCCACGGCACCGGGAGTATCCAGCGCGCCGTGCGCTCCCTGCTCGGCAACGTGATGACGTCGAGCCCGTGTGGATCCTGCCGTGGCTACGGCACCATTATCGCCACACCCTGCATGACCTGTTCCGGCCAGGGCCGCGTGCGCGCCCGCCGCACGGTTCCGGTCGATATCCCGGCCGGCGTCGACACGGGCCTCCGCCTCCAGATGCCCGGAAGCGGCGAGGCCGGCCCGGCCGCCGGCCCGAACGGCGACCTCTACCTCGAGATGAAGGTGCGCCACCACGACGTGTTCAGCCGTGACGGTGACGACCTGATGTGCTCGCTCGACGTGCCGATGACCAGTGCCATTCTCGGTACGAGCGTCACCGTGAAGGCCCTCGACGGTGACATCGAGGTGGAGATTCGTGCAGGTTCGCAAAGCTCAGAGGTACTCACGATCAAGGACCGCGGCATCACCAAGCTGCGCGGCAGCGGTCGTGGCGACCTCAAGATCGGCATCCACGTACTCACGCCGACCAAGCTCGACCACAAGGAACGCGACCTGATTGAACAGTTCGCCGCCCGGTATGCGGCCCCCGCGCCCACCCTGAGCCAGTACCAGCAGGGTTTGTTCGCCAAGCTGCGCGACCGGTTCCTCGGCTAAGGTGGCACATTTCTACCTGCAGGAAACGCTCCGGGCGGCGCAGTGTCGCCCGGGGCAGGTTGTTTCTGTCGACGGCGCCGAAGCCCGGCACGCGGTCACGGTCAGCCGGGTTCGCCCCGGGGACCGGCTCCGCCTGGGTAATGGAGCCGGGTTGCTGCTCGAGGGAACGGTGCTGACGGCGGAGGCCGCGGTGTTGACCCTGCGCGTCGACGAGGCGAGCGAGACGGCGGCGGCGACGCCGCGCATCCGCTTGGTTCAGGCCCTGGCCAAGGGCGACCGCGACGAACTCGCCATTCAGGCCGCCACCGAACTCGGCGTCGACGGCGTTATTCCGTGGGCCGCCGCGCGCTCCATCACCAAATGGGACGGCCCGAAGGTCGCCAAGGGCCACGAACGCTGGACCAGCATCGTGCGTGAGGCCAGCAAACAATCCATTCGGGCCTGGCTGCCCGATGTCGCGCCGCTCGCCAGCACCAAGCAGCTGGCCGTGCTGGCCGCCACGACACGGATGCTGCTGCTCGACCCGACCGCGACCGGTCGCCTCACCGAGGTGGCACCGCCCACCGACGACCGCGATATTATGCTCGTGGTCGGCCCCGAGGGCGGGATCTCCCCGGCCGAACTGCTCCTGCTGGAGCAGGCCGGCGCCACCCCGGTACGCCTCGGCGACACCGTGCTGCGCACGTCGACCGCAGGGCCGGCCGCTCTCGCAATCCTCAACGCGACGCTCGGTCGCTGGTAGCGCCGCTTAAGATAGAAGCATGTCTCCTTCCGGTTCCCAGCCGTCCATTTTCAGCCGCATCATCGCGCGTGAGATTCCGGCGACGATCGTCGCCGAGACCGAGCACATCATCGCGTTCCTCGATATTGCGCCGAAAGCCCCGGTGCATGTCGTCGTCACCACCAAAGACCCGCAGTACCAGAACGTGGTCGAGCTCGCCGCCGGCAACCCGGCGCTGCTCGCCGAACTCGTGGCCGTGGCCGAGCAGATCGCAGCGGAGCGCACCCACGGGCAGTTCCGTCTCGTCTTCAACACCGGAGCGGCCGCCGGCCAGTCCGTCTTCCACGTGCACGCTCACGTCATGGGCAGCCCGGAACTGACCGACCAGCTGGGGGAGGACTCGCTTGGCACACTCTGAATTGCGCTTCACCGTCGATGGCGTCGCCATGGTGCGCCTGCTCGGCCCTGAAGACCGCTACCTGAGCACCATCGAGGCCGAGTACCCCAACGTTGACGTGCACGTGCGCGGCAACGACGTCACCCTGGGCGGCTCGGCCGATGATGTTGAAGCCGTGCGCCGCCTGATCGAGGAACTGCAACGTGCCCTTCGCGCCGGCCACGACCTCGGCGAGACCGAGGTCGCCACCTCGGCACGGATGCTCGCCGCCGACAGTTCCGTGAGCCCTTCCGCCCAGCTCGGCGCCCCAATCCTCACGGCGCGCAACAAGAGCATTCGGGCCAAATCGATCGGTCAGAAGGATTACGTCGACGCGATCGACGAGAACACCATCGTGTTCGGTATCGGCCCGGCCGGCACCGGCAAAACCTACCTCGCCATGGCGAAGGCGGTGCGCGCCCTGCAAAACAAGGAGGTCGAGCGCATCATTTTGACCCGGCCGGCCGTCGAGGCCGGCGAACGACTGGGCTTTCTGCCCGGTACCCTGACCGACAAGATCGACCCGTACCTGCGTCCGCTCTACGACGCGCTCGGTGAAATGCTCGACCCGGAACTCATCCCGAAGCTGCTCGCTGCCGGAACCATCGAGGTCGCACCGCTCGCCTATATGCGCGGGCGTACCCTCAACGCGAGCTTCGTCGTGCTCGACGAAGCCCAGAACACCACGCCGGAGCAGATGAAGATGTTCCTGACCCGGCTCGGCTTCGGCTCGAAGATGGTCATCACCGGTGACGTCACCCAGGTCGACCTGCCGGCCGGCACCAGCGGCCTCAAACTGGTCACCCGCGTGCTCGACGGGGTCGACGACATCCACTTTGCCTATTTGAGCAGCGCCGACGTGGTGCGACACTCGCTCGTCGGCCGCATCGTCGACGCCTACACGGAGTACGACGAGAAGAAGCAGGCCCTCCGCCAGGAGAGCGCCGAAGCGCGCGAATTTGTCAACCGCGGCCCCCAGCGCGCGAGCGTCGCCGGTCGCAACCCGAAACGGAGTTCCAGTTGAGCATCGAAATCAACAACGAGTCGGCTATCCCGGTCGATGAGGCAGCCATCCAGCGCCTCGCTGCCTTCGCGCTCGACACCATGCACGTGCACGCCGACGCGGAACTCGCCATCGTGCTCGTCGATGAGGGCGCCATGGAACAACTGCACGTGCAGTGGATGGACGAGCCCGGCCCCACCGACGTGCTGAGCTTTCCGATGGACGAACTCCGCCCCGGCACCGAGGAACAGGAAACCCCGCCCGGTCTGCTGGGCGATATCGTGCTCTGCCCGCAGGTCGCCAAGGAACAGGCGGAAACCGCCGGCCACAGCACCCTCGACGAGCTGCTGCTGCTGACTACCCACGGCGTGCTGCACCTGCTCGGTTTCGACCACGCCGAACCCGATGAAGAAAAGGAAATGTTCGGCATTCAGCGCGACATTCTCATCGGCTTCGCCATGCAGGAACGACAACGCCCCTGATGCTCATCGTGTGGTTTATTTATGCGGCGGTCATCCTGGTGGTTTTCGCCGGGCTCATGGCCGCCGTTGATGCCGCGATCACGACCCAGTCCCGGGCCGATATCGCGAGCCTGGTGCCCAATCATCGCGCCAAACGGTCGCTCCAGGCCATCGCCGACGACACCGGCGCGCACCTGAACGCGATCAACTTCATCCGGATCACCGCTGAGACCACCGCCGCCGTGCTGGTGACGCTGGTCTTTGCAACTACGATCAATGCCCTCTGGCTGGCTCTCCTACTGTCCGCGCTCATCATGACCTCGGTCTCGTTCGTGTTGGTCGGGGCGAGCCCGCGCAGCGTGGGCCGCGCGCATCCGGTTAATTTACTGACCGCGACCGCGCTGCTCGTTCACGTCGCCCGCGTGCTCCTCGGACCGATTGCCAACGCTCTGGTAGCCCTCGGCAACCGGGTCACACCCGGGCGTACCAAACTCGCCACCTTCACCTCAGAAGACCAGCTGCTCAGCATGGTCGACGAGGCGACCGAGCTCGACGTGATCGAGGAAGACGACCGCGCGCTCATCCACTCCATCTTCGAATTCAGCGAGACGGTCGTGCGCGAGGTGATGATTCCGCGCACCGACATGATCACCATCGACGCCGACGCCACCATCGACGCGGCCATGGGCCTGTTCCTCCGCACCGGAACCTCACGGGTGCCCGTGCTGGACGGCGAGGTCGACGACGTTGCCGGCATCCTGTACCTGCGTGACGTGGCACGGCTGGTATTCGAGCGGCCGATCAACGCGCTGCAGCTCACCGTGGCCGACCTGGCCAGGCCGGCCGTGTTCGTGCCGGAGTCGAAGAAGGCTGACGACATGCTGCGCCAGATGCAGCTGGAGTCCAACCACCTGGCCATGGTCGTCGACGAGTACGGCGGAATTGCCGGCCTGGTGACCCTCGAAGACCTGATCGAGGAGCTTGTCGGCGACATCTCCGACGAATACGACCGTGACGTGGTCGAGGTCGAAGACCTCGGTGACGGCCATTTTCGGGTGAGCGCCCGGCTGCCGGTCGACGAACTGGGAGAGCTGTTCGACCTGGAACTCGACGACGACGACGTCGACTCGGTGGGAGGCCTGCTGGCCAAAGCCCTCGGGCGCCTTCCCGTGGCCGGATCGGTCGCGTCGGTCAGTGGACTCAACCTCACCGCCGAACGCACCGAAGGCCGGCGCAAACGCATCAGCACCGTGCTGGTGGAACGCGATGAAGCTTTGATTGATGCGCAGACCGCATTCCTCACGGTAACGAACACAGTGTCTGATGATGAAGGAGAACGGTCATGAGCGAAGCAACACCGGCACACCCCGCCGATTACCGAGCAGGATTCGTCTCGTTTGTGGGACGCCCGAACGTGGGCAAGTCCACCCTGACGAACGCGCTGGTGGGGGAGAAGGTCGCGATCACGTCGTCGAAGCCGCAAACTACCCGCCGGGCCATCCGCGGCATCGTGCACCAGAAGAACGGCCAGCTCATTTTGGTCGATACCCCCGGAATCCACCGCCCGCGCACCCTTCTCGGCGAGCGCCTCAACAGCCTGGTCACCGCGACCCTGGCCGGCGTCGACGTGATCGGTCTGTGCATCCCGGCCAACGAGCCCATCGGCCCGGGCGATAAGTTCATCAACGAACAACTGGATGCCTTCCCGCGCGCCAAGAAGGTCGCCATCGTCACGAAGATTGATGCGTCCTCCAAGACCAACGTCGCCAACCAGCTGCTCGCCGTTTCACAGTTGCGGGACTGGGAGGCGATCGTGCCGATCTCCTCGACCAGCCGGATCCAGCTGGACACCCTCGCCACCGAGCTGCTGCGTCTGCTGCCACACGCGGATGCCCCCCTCTACCCGGCCGATACCGTCACCGACGAGACCCTCGAGTCGCGCATCTCTGAATTCATCCGCGAGGCTGCCCTCGAGGGCGTCACCGACGAGCTGCCGCACTCCATCGCCGTCACCATCGACGACATCATCGAGCGCGACGACCAGGAACTGGTCGAGATCTACGCCAACCTGTTCGTCGAGCGTGACAGCCAGAAGGGCATCATCATTGGCAAGTCGGGCAGCCGGCTCAAGGATGTCGGCACCCGCGCCCGCAAGCAGATCGAACCGCTCGTCGGCAAGCGCGTGTTCCTGTCCCTGCGGGTGAAAATCGCCAAGGAATGGCAGCGCGACCCGAAGCAGCTCGGCCGCCTCGGCTTCTAACGGCGCTGGTTTCTGTAGTCGTCCTGCCGGCGGCCCGGTAGCGGGTCGTCCCGACCGCACCGGTCCAGCTTCGCTGGTCGAGGCGCGAGGAACCAGCCGTCACCACGCTGGTCGAGGCGCGGGGAACGAGGGATCGAGGCCGCAACCCCCAGACGCGGCTGGCAGTGGCACCAGCTGCAGGGCACCAGCCAACGCGAAAGGTCAGTTTCGGTAGTCGTCGTTGGGGGTAGCCCGGTCGCGGGTTGTTCCCGGTACAGAAGGATCTTCAACTGCCTGTTGTGCAGCAGCATGTGATGGTGTGCACAGAGCATTATGGCGAAGTCGATGTTGGAAAGTACAAGGTCAGACTGCATTTCTATGTGACCTGCTCAGCGTCGTGGACAGGGTCGCCGACGGTATCCGGTATCTCTGAAGCCTAGGGGCTGTGCAGGCGCGAGCTGTCCCGGCGGCGAATCTCGGTAGCGGAATATGCCCGAGCTGTGTTGCTCGCAAGAATGTGTGTATATCGTTTATCGATAGATTCAGACCGATAAACGATAGGATTCACATGCATCGCTCGGCGATCGTCACCCTGAAAACACTCATCTTCGTGCTGATCACACTGCTTCTGGCGTGCCAGGTCTTTGTCATCCCAGCGGTCGCGCAGCAGATGGTCGAAAAATCCCCCCAACTCGACTATCTCCAGGTACCCGGGATAGTGGTCACCGTGGGGTTCCTGCTCTGCGTGCAGGTCGCACTCGGCTGCGTGTGGCGCCTGCTTTCGCTGGTGCGGGCATCCATCATTTTCAGGGATCACGCCTTCAGGTATGTCAATATCATCCTCGGCCTGGTCGCCCTGGCGACCCTCCTCCTCCTCGGGTCCTTCACCACCCTGGCGGTCGCCGGTGTGGCCTCGCCCTCGGTCATCATGCTGTGCTCACTCGGAATCGTCGTGGGCTCGGGACTGGCCTTGATGATCGTTGTGATGCGCGGGCTCCTCCATCAAGCTTCCCAACTCGAACACGATCTCGGGGAAGTGGTCTGATGCCCATCGTGATCAACCTCGACGTCGAACTCGCCAAGAAGAAGATGTCGGTCGCCGACTTCGCCGCCGCGATCGACATCACGCCGGCGAACGTATCGGTTCTTAAGAATGGTCGAGCTAAGGCCGTGCGATTCTCCACCCTGGACTCGATCTGCCGCGTGCTCGACTGCCAGCCCGGCGACATCTTCGTGTGGGTCCCTGAAGATGAGGCGGCCGCAGAGGCAAAGTCAGCGGCGGCGGGGTCATGAGCATGCCGCGAGCTGTTCAGCCTTGGAACGACGTCGCGATTGGCCATCTGCTCGACCGCACGTCGTGCCCCGTTTGCGCGGCCGCCCTGCCCGACAGCCCCTGTCGCAATTGCGGCGCCGAACTCGTCGGTGTTCTTGCGGAAGAACTCTGGTCAGCCTCGGAGGCGGCCGCCGCGGCGCTCGTGGAACGACAAGAGGCACTCGTCCGCCTGTCGCATCCGCCCCATGCGATCGACGCCGAAGACAGCGCCGTGCCCACGCCGGCACCGATTCCACAACGGATGCCCGCCCAACCTGGCGCGGGCGCGGCGGCCACTGCGGGCCCGTGGTCCAGCGCGACGGTGCAGTCCGTGCTCGCAGTCGCGGGCGCTGGATTGTTCGCCGTCTCCGCTGTCGTCTTCACCTTCTTCAACCCCGACCTCGAAGATCACGCTTTGCGCAGCGTGATCGTCGGGCTGATCACCATCCTCTTTCTCGGCGGCGCCTGCCTGCTGGCCCACCGCAAGCTGCAATTCTCGGCCGAAGCCGTCGGCGGTCTCGGGATGGTCTTCGTCGCCCTCGACGTCTACGCGTTCTCGGAACTCGCGCCGAACGGAATCAGCCCGTGGGTGCTAGCCGCCGTCGGAACACTCGTCAGTGGCGGTGTCATGGTCTTAGTGGCGACGCTCGCGAGCATTCGCAGCTGGCTCTGGATCTCGCTTGCCGGGCTCACTCTCGCTCCGGCGATGCTGGGCTACGCGGGCGAAACCACACTGTCGGAGATCCTGGGACTCCTCGGAGTTGCCTTCGTCGCGCTCGCCCTGATCGGCACGACAGCCGCCTTGGCGCAACGGTTTGATGAGCGCCTCCGGTTCGAACGTATGACTCTTGCAACGATTCAGATTGTCGCCACCGGCATCGCAGTGGCCCAGCTCGGATTCATCGAGTTCACCACCACAACCGAATACTGGCTGACGATCGCCGCAGTGCTGACGGGTGTCGCCCTGCTCGCCCTGCTCACGATTGGGCAGGTGGCCACGTTGGTCTGGAGCGCCGTAACGAGCGCTGCCGCGATGGCCGCCGCGGTCAGCCTGCCGTTCGCACTCGACCTCGGCGCGCACGGCGGGGGCGAGTGGTACCTGGCCGTCGCCCCCGCAGCAGGTGCCGCCGCCCTTCTCCTTCTTCAGGAGTGTGCTCCGAGAGCCCGCTCCCTCGATCGCCGAGCATTCCTGGGTGGTGCATTCGCCATTGCCGCTGTGAGTGTACTCTTGACCGTTCTCATGGCCGTGATGATCGGGGCCGTAACGGTGCTCACCTCGCTCACCGGCTCAGCCAGCGGTGCGATCGGCCTCATGCCCGCGCACGGCTTTCTCGCCGTTGTAATCGGCCTGGGTGCGTTGTCGGCCGGACTCGGAGCCTTCTCGGTATTGACCAGGCGTACCGCTAAAACGGATGCTTCCCAGCTCGATATTGCTTCCCGAAGGCTGGCCGCGTGGACGGGATCAATTGCGATCTGGCTCGCCGCCCTCGCCGGGCTGGTTTTTGCCTGTCAGCCCATCGTGCCGCTCTGGTCGCGCATCGCGATCGCCCTGAGCCTGGCTGTAGCAGCGAGCATCGCGCTCGTCGCTCTTCCGCGCGTCCGGAACGCCTCGCTGGGGATGCGGCTGCCACTCGTGCTTGGCATCCATTTCGCGCTGCTGCTGGCCGTTGTCTGCTCCTTGGCCGATGATGGTGTCACCGTCTGGGCCGGCATAGCCATCGTCGCGACCATCGCCGTCATTGCGCAGACCGTGCCGTCCGGGATACGGTTTCTGCACGTCGGCGCGGGTTATGCCTACGCGCTCGTCATCGTCGCGATTGGACTCGACCAACTGGGCCTCGGCACCATCGCCGTGCTCTGCCTGACCACGTCGCTCGGCTCGCTCGGCGCGATTTCGGCGACCTTCCTGCGACGGGTCGGGCCTTCGGCCTGGTACGCGATTCTGGTCGTGACGTTTGTGCCGTTCATGATCGGCGTCGCGCAGGTGCTGTTCGAGCGCAGCGGCTGGACAGCCCTCTCGACCGCCCTCATCTTCTTACTGGCACTCACCCTCCTCAATACTCGACGTGCGGGCCTCGGCATTGTGCTCCGCACGATCGCCGCCGGCCTCCTCGTTCCCGCTCTTGCCGTCGTGGTGATCTGCCTCGGCGCGCAGGTGCTCCTCGGCAGCGCGTCTCCGGTGACGCTGCCGTTGATCGCGGCCATTGTCGCTATCGTGCTCCCGAGCACCGGACTGATCGGGTCGATGCTGGGGCTGCGGGGGATTGGGCCGAGGGATGCCGCGGCCGCCCGGATTGCGATTGAATCTTCGACCCTGCTGACCGCGGTGATCGCGGTCCAGCTGGCGCTCGTACGCGTCGCTGCCGGGCTGCCGACGACCTTCATCGTGCTGGTCATCCTCGGGCTCGGCACTGCCGCCACGGCATTCTGGGCCAAGCGCCGGTACGGCTGGTGGGTCGCCGCCGCCTCATTCACCGGCGCGCTCTGGTGTCTGTGGGCCCTCGCCGGAATCAGAACGCTTGAACCCTACCTGCTGCCGCCCGCCCTGGCCGCCGCAATTGTCGGCCTGATCCTCACCGCACGCGGTTCTCGCGTTGTATCGCTGTATGCGGCGGGCCTGGTCCTAGCCATCGCCCCCATCCTCGTGAATCTGGCGGTATCCGGCACGGGAGCTGCCGCCCTCGCCCCGTGGCGTGGCTATGGGCTCGTCGTCGCATCGTGGCTCCTGCTTGGCGTCGGCGGTGTGCTCGGCCGAGGCTGTTCGGTGCGTGCCGGACTGCTCCGAGCGCTGCAGATTCCAACCCTGGGCGTAGCGATTGCCGCCGGGGCAGCCGGCGCGATTCAGGGGGTCAGATTCGGTTTCGGTGCCGATCCTATCCTCACCGGAGGTGTGCCGCTCGTTCTGCTCTGCTTCGGAATCGGCTTGGCCGGAGCACTGCCGGCGGCCCTCGGCGCTGGCGCCATCCGCAAGGTCGCGCCGGAGGGATCGCGGTTGGCCCGCACTCGCTGGCTTTATGCGCCTCCGGCGGTGTTCCTTGCGGTCGCCACCTGGTCATCGATCGATCGCGATTGGTTCACAATCTGGATGGTGTGGGCTCTCATGGTCGCCTACCTCGTGACCGTCGTCGTTATCGCCTGGCGGCTCCGCACCCGAACGACGAGTCTGCCACCCGTGTGGTTCGTCTTCGGCATCGCATTCGTCACGGCGATCGTGGCGTGGAGTCCGCGAGACCTGCGCGTCGAGTGGTTCTCTCTGCCGCTTGGCCTTTTTCTGCTGACGGCCGGCGCTGTAATACTAAATGGTGCGCGAGCGCATCCAGTCGATGCCGGCACGAGAGGCACCATCAGCAGCTGGCCGGCCCGCTGGAACGGCTCCTGGCCCTTGCTGGCCCCCGGAATCGTGGCCCTTCTGTCGGCGTCGGTCACGGCCACCTTCACTGACCCGCAGACTTGGCGGGCGATCCTCGTGATCGTCATTGCGCTCCTCGCCATCCTGATCGGCTCGAGTCGCAGGCTAGCAGCCCCGTTCCTAATCGGAATCGTCGTGCTTCCGCTCGAGAATGCTGTGGTTTTCCTGGTGCAGATCGGCCGGGGGATCGAGTCGATGCCGTGGTGGATCACCCTCGCTGTCGTCGGTGCGGTACTTCTCATCATCGCCGTCACCTATGAGCGCCGAGCGGGCGAAGACAACAGAATCGCCGATCGGCTGCGAGACCTGCGTTGAGAGCCGGCGCAGCGACGCTCGGCCAGCAGAGCATGCGCGATGGGGAGTAGGCGCGCCCCTCCCGCGACCGAGGGGCGGCATCCGATTACCGACTGGGAGCGGGCTGTCAGCCAGCCGTGACTTTTGGGGGCACTGGCTGAGAACTCCGCGATGCCCGTCTGCGAACGTGCCGGTGGTGCCAGAGTAGGTTCGGAGGCTCTGGATGAACTCGCTGCTCTCAGACATCAACCCGCTGGATGTCAATCTGATTGACGCTCCCCTCCTCGCGGCGCTCTACGGCGCCACTGGTCTTGCACTGCTGCTCGTGTTGCTCGGCCCAACCGGTGTGCGTCGCGCGGTACTAACCGTCATCGGTGCCGTCGTCGGGGCTGCCGCTGGATGGGTGCTGGCCTGGTTGGTCAGCGACGTCTGGGATCCCTGGGGCGTGTCACTGTCGATCGCCACCCGGCTCTGGACCGCAGCGCTGGGCGCCAGCGTCGCTATCGTGCTACTGAACCTGCGCGACCAGGCTCGGTGGCGACGGGTCCTCGCTATTTGCGCTCTGCCGCTCTGCCTGCTCAGCGCCGCAGCCGGGATCAACGCCAACGTCGGGCAATTTCCGACGCTGCGAGTGGCTCTCGGTCTGGCCAGTTTTCCGCAGCTGGACCAAGCGCTGGCTGCGGCTCGCAGTGACACTCCCGCGGCTGCCACGGCCGGTGCGGCGAGCAGCGCGGGCGACGGAATCGTCGGCACCGTCACGATTCCGGCGACGGTCTCCGGGTTTGCCGCACGACCCGCCCTGGTCTATCTGCCGCCCGCAGCCATGGGAACCAACCCGCCGGCGCTGCCCGTGGTCGAGATGCTGTCCGGCCAACCCGGCAGCCCGAGTGACGTGTTCACGGCCGGCGGCTTGGCCAGCATTCTCGACCGGTATGCCCAGGCGCACTCCGGCCTCGCCCCCATCGTCGTGGTTCCCGACCAGCTCGGCGCGCCCGACAACAATCCGATGTGCGTGGACTCGAAACTCGGCAATGCGGCCAGCTACCTCACCGTCGATGTTCCCACCTGGATCCGCGCGCACCTGCACGTGGTCGCCCAGCCTCTCGGCTGGACCATCGCCGGGTTCTCTCAGGGCGGCACCTGTTCAATTCAACTGGGCGCGGCGCACCCGCAGCTTTACGGTACGATTTTGGACATCTCGGGAGAGCTCGTTCCCAGCAACGGAAGCGAGGCGCACACGGTGGCAGCCGGTTTCGACGGCAGTGCCGCTTCGTATGCCGCGGCAGCGCCATCAGCTATTCTCGCCGCCCACGCACCCTATGCCGATCTCGCTGCGATCTTTGTGGTCGGTGACGGTGACCTGCGCTTTCTGCCGGGGGTGCACGCGATTGCGGATGCTGCCCATCGCGCCGGCGTCGACAGTCGCCTCTTCGAATCATCGGGTACAGCCCACGACTGGCACACCGTCGACTACGCGTGGACCACGGCCCTTCCCCTCATCGCCGCCCGAACCGGGCTGCTCGCTCCGCACGCGGTGGCGATGACCCGATGACCAGCGAACAGATGGCGCACGAACCGGCCAAGCGCATCCGGGCGCCGGAGCGTGCTGAGACCCTGAGCGCGCCAGCGGCAGCCGCAGCCGCGCCAACCCCGACCGCTCCGGCCCCGGACCGTCCTGTCCGGCCGGAGCGAATGCCGACCGCGTCGGCAACCGCTCGGGGCTCGTTCCGGGTGCGCTCCGCATTGGCGGGGCTCCACCGACTAGGTTCGAACCGGCCGTTCGCGGTCGCATTAGCGAGCGTCCTTCTGCTCGTCGCGCTGGTCAGCGGGGTGATTTCGGGGCCGTCGCGGGGCATCCGTCTCTTTTTCGGTACCGGCTACGAGTCGGTCATCGATCGCGGACACTGGTGGTCGCCGCTCACCTCGGTATTCTTCGTCGACAACGGCGCCGAACTGTTGTTGGCGCTGGCCGGCGCGCTCGTGCTGCTGGGATTCGCCGAACGGCTGATGGGAACCCGGCGCACCGTCATCGCCTTTCTGATCACCTCGATTCTCGGTGCCGGAATCGGCCTCGGCGCTCAATACCTCGGCGTGGCCGGCGGCGAGATGTGGTCGCGCGGCGTGAGCGAGTTGTGGGCGACCGACCCCTTCACTCCTATGTTCGGCAGTGCCGTGGCGGCCAGCTACTTCGCTGGGCCGCTCTGGCGGCGGCGCATCCGGGTGCTCGGCCTGTCGACGGTACTCGTGCTCGTGCTCTATTCCGGCCAGCCCTCCGACCTGTACCGGCTGCTGGCCGCGGTCGTCGGGCTCGGCGTCGGCTGGCTGTGGCGCCCGCCGCTGCGGGTCACGTCCTGGCGGCGCAGCTCCGACCACGAAACCCGCACGCTGCTCGCGGCCATCGTCGGCATGGTAGCGGTCGGTCCGGTGATCACCATCTTCTCTGGCGCCCGGTTCGGTCTGCTCGCACCGCTGGGCATGCTGCTCACCCAGGACGTTCCGACGGCCGGGGAGGTTGTCGACCGCTGTCTACTGGGGGATATCACCCGGCAGTGCGTGCAGGAACTCAGCCTCGAACGCATCGGCGGGGCCGGGCCGGTTCTGGTCAGCCTGCTGCCGTTGCTCACCCTTGTCGTTGCCGCGTTCGGGCTGGCCCGCGGACGGCGGTTCGCCGCGTGGCTGGCGATCACCATCAACACCGGGCTGGCCCTGCTCGCAGCCTGGTATTACGGGCTGCTGCCGATCTCCGGTCAGGACTACGTCTGGCAGTGGCATTCCGGTCGGTACTGGGAGGTCACGCTCATCCTCGTGGTGTCGGTGCTCGTTCCGCTCGCCGTTGCCCTCGTTATCCTCGGCCATCTGCGCCGTTTTCCGGTTGCCTCCCGCGCCGGCGTGCGACGTCGGTTCGTGCTCGTGACTTTCGGAAGCCTCACCGCCCTCGCCACGTTCTACATCGGCATCGGATGGCTGCTCCGCGCCCATTTTCGGCCAGCCGTCACGCTGCTCGACCTGCTCGCGGACCTGCCGGAGCGCTTCATTCCGGTCGGGTTCCTGCGCCTCGAGCGGGTGTCTTTTCTTCCGGCCGACCCGCTTGCCACCGCCCTGTACGACGGCGTCGGCGCTGCATTCTGGATCGTTGTATTCGTCGGGGCAATCCTCTGCCTGCGGAGCGCGTCGGTCGGCCCGACCGCCGACGCACCGGGGCAGCTGCGCACCCTGCTCGCCGACCACGGCGGCGGATCGCTCGGGTTCATGACGACCTGGACCGGTAATTCCCTCTGGTTCACCGCGAGCGGACGCACGGCGATCGCCTATCGCGTGGTCAACGGCATCGCCATCACCACGTCGGAACCGGTCGGACCGCCGTCCGAGGCCGCCGAAGCCGTGGCCTTCTTTGCCCGCATGTGCGACGACCACGGTTGGGTGCCGGTGTTTTACAGCCTGCACGAGAGCTGGCACCCGGTCTTCAACGCGATGGGCTGGCACACCATGCAGGTGGGGGAGGAGACCCTGCTCAATCCGAGCGGCTGGAGCACTACCGGAAAGAAGTGGCAGGACATCCGTTCCTCCGTGAACCGGGCCGACCGTGCCGGTGTGCGGGCAGTCTGGACCAGCTACCGGGCGCTGTCCCTGGCCCAAGCGGCGCAGATCGCTGAAATCTCGGAGCAGTGGGTGCAAGAGAAGGAACTCCCCGAACTGGGGTTCACCCTCGGTGGTCTCGACGAACTGCGGGACCCGGCAGTGCGCCTTATGCTCGCCGTCGACGATGCCGAGCGCGTGCACGCCGTCACCAGCTGGCTGCCGACCTATCGCGACGGCGAGATTGTGGGCTACACCCTCGACTTCATGCGGCGCCGCCCGGACAGCATCAACGGGGTGATGGAATTTCTGATCGCCCAAACCGCCGAGCGGATGCAGCAGAGCACACAGATCGAGTTTCTCAGCCTGTCCATAGCGCCGCTAGCCCCGGCTGCCGGGCCCAGGCAGGGGGGCGTGGCCGATCGGCTGCTCGAATACCTTGGGCGCACGCTCGAACCGGTGTACGGGTTTCGGTCGTTGCTCGCGTTCAAACGTAAGTTCCAGCCGGAGTTCGCGCCCGTTTTCATGGCCTTCCCCGACCCGGTCGCGCTGCCGGAGATCGGATTTGCCCTGGCCCGTGCCTACCTGCCGAGCCTGTCGATGCGGGAGGTCGTCACCTTGATGCGCGGGCTGAGCCAGTAGTATCCGCTGGCCGAGGCGGTGCCAGTAACGGTGGTATCAGGGCTGCCAAACGGTGCTAGCCTGAAAATGTGTTGAACGGTTCGCTCCTCCTTAGCTGCCGCGACGAGTCCTAATCTAAAGGCCTCCCTCGTCGCGGCGTTCGTCGTTGGCTGTATGACACCCCACGAGGAAACAGGATCATGAAGAACAATCAGACCGCATCCACCCTGCCGATTCACCGCTATCAGCCGTACCACGAGCAGTTCGCCGTTGAACTGCCCGACCGTACTTGGCCGAACAAGCACATCACGGTCGCGCCGCGCTGGTGCGCGGTCGACCTGCGTGACGGCAACCAGTCGCTCATCGACCCGATGAGCCCCGAGCGCAAGCGCATCATGTTCGACCTTCTCGTGCGCATGGGCTACAAGGAGATCGAGGTGGGCTTTCCTTCGGCGAGCCAGACCGACTTCGACTTCGTGCGCAGCCTCATCGACGAAAACGCTATCCCTGACGACGTCACCATTCAGGTACTGACCCAGGCCCGTGAGCACCTGATCCGCCGCACCTACGAGTCGATCACCGGCGCCAAGCAGGCCATCGTGCACTTCTACAACTCCACCAGTATTTTGCAGCGCGAGGTCGTGTTTCGCGAGCAAAGGCAGGGCATCGTCGATCTGGCCCTGTTCGGGGCCCGCCTGTGCAAGGAGATGGAAGCCACTATTCCCGGCACGACCGTCTACTACGAGTACTCACCAGAGAGCTTCACCGGCACCGAACTCGACTTCGCCGTCGACATCTCCAACCAGGTCATTGAGATTTTGCAGCCCACCGCAGAGCGCAAGGTCATCGTCAACCTGCCGGCCACGGTCGAAATGGCCACACCCAACGTCTACGCCGATTCCATCGAGTGGATGAGTCGGCACCTGACCCAGCGCGAGAACATTCTCATCTCGCTGCACCCGCACAACGACCGCGGAACCGCCATTGCCGCTGCCGAACTCGGCTACCTCGCCGGGGCCGACCGCATTGAAGGCTGCCTGTTCGGAAACGGTGAGCGCACCGGAAACGTTGACATCGTCGCCCTCGGCGTGAACCTGTTCACTCAGGGAATCGACCCGCAGATCGACTTCAGCAACATTGACGAGATCAAGCGCACCGCCGAGTACTGCAACCAGTTGCCGGTGCCCGAGCGCCAGCCCTGGGCCGGTGACCTCGTCTTCACCGCTTTCAGCGGGTCGCACCAGGACGCCATTAAAAAGGGCTTCGAGGCGATGGACGCCGAGGCGGCCAGGCAGGGCTGCACCGTCAACGACCTGGTCTGGGCCGTCCCCTACCTGCCGATCGACCCCAAGGACCTCGGCCGCAGCTACGAAGCCGTCATCCGGGTCAACTCGCAGTCGGGCAAGGGCGGCGTCGCCTACCTGCTCAAGACCGACCACGCCCTCGACCTGCCGCGCAAGCTGCAGATCGAGTTCTCCGGCGTCGTGCAGGCCAAGACCGACGCCGAGGGTGGCGAGGTCACGAGCGAGCAGATCTGGGACATCTTCAACGACGAGTATCTGCCTGCCGCGATCAAGCACCCCGAAGCCAAGTGGGGCCGGTTCGAACTGCACTCCACTCGCACCGCAAGCGATCTCTCCGGCACGGTCGACCTCGCGGTTGAACTGCGCGATGGCGACACCGTTGCGCAGGCGACCGGATCCGGCAACGGCCCGATCAACGCGTTCCTCGGCGTGATGGCCGAGCGCGGCATCGCCATCACCCTGTACGACTACGTGGAACACGCGCTTTCCGCCGGCGGCGACGCGCAGGCGGCCGCCTACGTCGAGCTCGACGTGAACGGCAAGCGGTACTGGGGCGTCGGCATCGACGCCGACATTTCCACCGCCTCGCTGAAGTCGGTCGTGTCTGCCGTCAATCGGGGCATCCGGGCCGAGGTCAGCGACCTGGAGCTGGCCGCCGTCTAGCAGCATCCGCTCTTGGCACTCACTCGAAAGCCCAGAACCGTCAGTTCGGCTCTGGGCTTTCGTTGCACCATCCGGGTGCGGTCGGAAGGCCTGATACTCAGGCGAGGGCGGGCAGGTTCACCGTGCGATCCAGCGTGCGAGCGCCGAGCAGGTCCCGGCAGTCGCTGATTGCGTGGTCCAGCAGGGTGTAGAGCCGGGCGTCCGGGTCGGCGATGCAGGCCTCACCAATGCCCTGCACGGCAACACGAATGATCGTGTCGGCGGTACGCGGCGTGAACTTGGTGTGCGACCAGGAATGCGCACTCCCGATGAAGTCACGCGCCCAACGTTCGGCGTCCGGTGCTTCATCGAGAGCGGCCCGAATGAGCGGGCGCATTCGCTCGGCGAGCGCCGGATCCAGAATGGATGCGTTCCGCTCGCAGGTCAGCACGCCCACCGCGAGCGCGCGCTGGCGTTCCAGGCTCGCCACCGGAAGCGCTTCGCATCCGGCGCGCAGGGCGACAGCAACCTCGACTCGCCTATCGGAACCGGTCAGTCCGATCACAGACGGAATCAGCAGCGCGAGCCGCGACCTGGCGTCGTCGGAACTGCAGTCGTTGACCATGCGAGCCAGCGAGGCGAGCACCGGATGGGTGCAGGCTGGGTGGTCGCTCCACGACTCGCCGGCGAGGTAGGAGGCGAATTCCATGAAGCAGCCGCCGCTCTTCGGAGTGCGGTGTTTGCCACGTGAGAGCACGGGCATAATGTCGGGCAGGCTGCCCTGGACTGGTTTCATGAAAACCTCCATACCACGGGAATAGGTGCCTTTAAGTGTCCCCCCGTCCGGCCCGAAAAACCAGAGCCAAGACTGACTAGTGACAAAATTTCAGCGCTAAATGGGCATCCGTTTTGTAGGGGAGGCCAGCCGTGACCGTACTTACAGTGACGAGGTGGGATAATTGCCTGTGCCTGTCTACCGAGATGAAGCCGTCGTGCTGCGCACCCACAAGCTGGGTGAAGCCGACCGCATCGTCACCATGCTCACCCGAGCGCACGGCAAGGTGCGCGCTGTCGCCAAGGGCGTGCGGCGCACCGGCTCCAAATTCGGTGCCCGGCTCGAACCGTTCATGGTCGCCGACGTACAGCTGTATGAGGGCCGCAGCCTCGACATCATCACCCAGGCCGAGTCGCTCGGCTCCTACGGCGCCCTGATCACCGCCGACTACGGAAGCTACACCGCCGCGAGCGTCATGGTCGAAACCGCCGATAAGCTCACCGAGTCCGAGGGGTCACTGCAGCAGTACCTGCTGCTGGTCGGCGCGTTGCGATCGCTGTCCCGTCAGGAACATGGCTCCCACCTCACCCTCAACTCCTATCTCTTGCGCGCCGTGTCGATGGCCGGCTGGGCGCCGAGCTTCCAGGACTGTGCCCGCTGCGGTGCGGTCGGCGCTCTCAGCGAGGGTGGGCAACACAGCGCCATGGTCGTACAGATGGGCGGGATCGTTTGCGATGACTGCGCCCCTCCCGGTTCGCCTCGGCTCGACGCCGCGACGATCGAACTGCTCAGTGCGCTGCTCACCGGCGACTGGGAACACGCGAGCGCCAGCCCCGAGCGCACCCAAAACCAGGCGGCCGGGGTCGTCGCTGCCTACACGCAGTGGCATCTGGGCCGTGGGCTCCGCTCGCTGGAACACGTCGCCCGATGATGGCGAGCCTGTTTGGCTTCAAGGGTGCCACCCACAAGGACGCCGTACCGTTCAAACCGCTCGATTGGACTGGTCTCTACCCGCCGGATCTTCCCGGCAAGGTCGTGCCCGAGCACGTCGCCGTCGTCATGGACGGCAACGGCCGCTGGGCCAACGGCCAGGGCCTCACCCGCGTCGAGGGGCACAAAGCCGGCGAGGCCGCTCTCCTCGACGTCGTCGCCGGCGCCATTCAGATCGGCGTCAAGCATCTCAGCGTCTACGCCTTCTCCACCGAGAACTGGAAGCGTTCGCCCGACGAGGTTCGTTTTCTCATGGGATTCAACCGTGACGTCCTGCATCGACGCCGCGATCAGCTCAACGAATGGGGCGTGCGCATCAAGTGGGCCGGGCGTAAGCCGAAGCTGTGGGCATCCGTCATCAATGAACTGCAATTCGCCGAGAAACTCACCGCCGGCAACGACGTGCTCACTCTCACCATGTGCGTGAACTACGGCGGACGAACCGAAATAGCGGATGCCGTGCGCGCGCTGGCGGAGGACGTCGCCGCCGGCAGGCTGAAGCCGTCGGGCATCACCGAGAAGGCCATTGCGAAGCAGCTCTATGTGCCCGAACTGCCCGACGTGGACCTGTTCGTGCGCAGCTCGGGGGAGCAACGCACGAGCAACTTTCTGCTCTGGCAGAGCGCCTACGCCGAGATGGTCTTTCTCGACACCTTGTGGCCGGACTTCACCCGGGTCGACCTCTGGCGGGCAGTCGAACTGTACGCCTCGCGCAACCGGCGCTACGGCGGAGCGGTCGACGCCCCCACGCCCTGAACGCCTCCTGCCAATATTCCCTGCGGGGAATACAGGGGCGCAGGGCCTCGTTGGCCCGAGTGTGACTGACACAACTACTACCGACATTTCTGCCCCCACGAACTCCGACCCGATCAAGGTCGATATCTGGAGCGATGTGCAGTGCCCCTGGTGTTACATCGGCAAACGTAAGTTTGAAGCCGGAGCCGCCCAATTCGACGGCGCCGTCGAGGTCGAGTACCACAGCTTCGAACTCTCACCCGATACCCCGGTCGACTTCGACGGTACCCCCTCTGAATACCTCAGCCAGGCCAAGGGTATGACGCCCGCTCAGGTAGCCGAGATGCTCGAACGCGTCACCGGCATCGCCGAGAGCGTTGGACTGCACTACGACTACGACTCCATACACCAGACCAACACTGTGATCTCGCACGAATTGCTGCACTACGCCAAGGCGCACGGACGTCAGCTCGACATGAAGGAACGCCTGCTCAAGGCCTACTTCATCGACGGCCGCCACGTGGGTCGGATCGAGGACCTCGCCGACCTCGCCGAAGAGATCGGTCTGGACCGTGCCGACGTCGTGCGGTCGCTCACCGCTCACGAATACCTCGCCGCGGTCAAGGCCGACGTGGCGCAGGCCGGCGCCTACGGCATTCAGGGCGTTCCGTTCTTCGTCATCGACGGCCGTTACGGCATTTCCGGCGCGCAGGATCCGACGGCGTTCACGCAGGCCCTCGACCAGGTTCGAGCCGACCGTTCGGACGGCGTTACCTCCGCGTAGCAGCCATACTCAGCGAACTCGCGTAGCCTGATGGGTAAGCAACCAGCTTCACCCGCTGACGTTCACCGTTTCACCCAATTGATTCAGGAGATAACTCATGACTGACACCATCGCCTCCACCCCGCCCGTTTTCACCGACGCTGCCGGCCGCCCCACGATTGAGCTCCTGGGCGCTGACGCGGCGACCGACGAGGCCGCCGGCTCCTGCTGCGGTGGCGGCTGCTGCAGCTGATTTGAACTCATCTCGACACGAACGCAGCTGCCGCAGGCCTGGTGACCAGGCACGGCAGCTGCGTTTCTGTGTGGGCGGGGGCATCCGTTCTGCCATGGATTCGAAGCATCCCTCGCTTTCTGGGAGAATTGACGCAACATGACTTCACCCACACCCACTGTTGACCTGGCGGCACCGATCGGACCACTGCGGATCGGCCCGCTCACGCTCGACGTACCGGTGGTTCTCGCACCGATGGCCGGCATCACCAATACGGCGTTCCGTCGGCTCTGCCGCGAATACGGTGCCGGACTGTTCGTCAGCGAGATGATCACCTCCCGGGCACTCGTTGAACGCAACACCGAGACGATGCGGCTGATCACCCATCATGAGAGCGAAACCACGCGCTCCATTCAGTTGTATGGCGTCGATCCAAAAACGGTCTCCGAAGCGGTGACTATGCTCGTCGCTGAAGACCGCGCCGATCACATCGACCTCAACTTCGGCTGCCCGGTGCCCAAGGTCACCCGTAAGGGCGGGGGAGCGGCCCTTCCGTGGAAGATCGGCCTGTTCCGCCAGATCGTCGAAGCCGCCGTCACCGCGGCCGGCGCGGTTCCGTTGACCGTGAAAATGCGCAAGGGCATCGACGCCGACCACCTCACCTACATTGAGGCCGGCAAGGCCGCCGCCGGAGCCGGCGTGGCTTCCATCGCCCTGCACGGCCGCACGGCCGCCGAGTTCTATTCCGGCCACGCCGACTGGTCGGCCATCGAACAGCTCAAAAACGCAATCAGCGACGTGCCGGTGCTCGGCAACGGCGACATTTGGTCCGCCGACGACGCCCTGCGCATGGTGCGGGAGACCGGATGCGACGGCGTCGTCGTCGGGCGCGGCTGCCTCGGCCGTCCGTGGCTGTTCGGCGACCTCACCGCAGCATTCCGCGGTCAGGAGCTCAAGGCCGAACCCGGCCTCGGCCAGGTCATCAACGCCTTCCGCCGCCACGCCGAACTGCTCACCGAATACTTCGACAGCGAAGACCGCGCTTGCCGCGATATTCGCAAGCACGTGGCCTGGTACTTCAAGGGCTACCCGGTGGGCGGCGACCTGCGCGCGAGCCTCGCCATGGTGCAATCCCTGGCCCAGCTCGACGACCTGCTGGGCACCCTCGACGCTTCGTTGCCGTACCCGGGTGCGGACGTCGAGGGGCCGCGCGGTCGGGCGGGAACACCGAAGAAGCCGTCGCTGCCCGAGCACTGGCTCGAGTCGCAGGACCTTTTCGGTGCGGAGCGACTGAATTTGACCGAGGGCGAAGGGGACACCAGCGGTGGCTAACTCAAACGGATACAGCGAGAACGACGAGGCCCGTTGGTTTCCCGAAGAGCACTACTCCAGGCGCAGTGATTTCGCCCGGGACCGGGCACGCCTGTTGCACTCGAGCGCCCTCCGCCGCCTCGCCGCAAAAACACAGGTGCTCAGCCCCACAGCGGGGCTCGACTTCGCCCGCAACCGTCTGACCCACTCGCTCGAGGTCGCCCAGGTCGGGCGGGAGATCGCCTCGCGCCTCAACGTCGACCCCGACATCGTCGATACGGCGTGTCTCGCGCACGACATCGGGCATCCGCCGTTCGGTCATAACGGAGAGAAGGCCCTCAGCCTCTGGTCGGAGGACATCGGCGGTTTCGAGGGCAACGCGCAGACCTTGCGCCTGCTCACCCGACTCGAGCCCAAGGTATTTGGGCCCGACGGTCAGAGCTATGGCCTCAACCTCACCCGGGCGAGCCTCGACGCGAGCTGCAAGTACCCCTGGCCGGAAGGTTCCTCGGTCTACGACCCGAGCGGGCGTGCCAAGTTCGGGTTCTACCAGGACGATATTGCCGCGTTCGAGTGGCTGCGAGACGGAGCCCCCGACCGCCAGCTCTGCATTGAAGCGCAGGTGATGGATCTCTCGGACGACATCGCGTACAGCGTGCACGACTTTGAGGATGCCATCGTCAATGGCTACGTCGACGTGGCAGCCCTGAGCAGCCGCGCCAACCACGATGAACTCCTCGCGACAATGTCGGAGTGGGTCGGCGATGAATCGAGCGCCGACGATCTCGCGACCGCGTTCAACCGCCTCGATTCCCTCGATGTCTGGATGGACTCCTGGACCGCCGGGCGCCGCGACCAGGGCCACCTCAAGAACCTCACGAGTAATTTGATCGGCCGGTTCAGCGGTGCGGCCGTGCACGCCACCAAGGAGGCGCATCCCGGTGCGAACATGTTGCGCTTCGGCGCGAACGTGATCGTGCCCCGAGAGATCCAGGCCGAGATCTCGGTGCTCAAGGGCATCGTCGCTGCCTTCGTCATGACCCGCAACACCCGCAAGCCCATCTACGTGCAGCAGCGCCAGGTGCTCACCCTGCTCGCCCAGACCCTGCACGACTCCGGCGACGAACACCTCGACCCCGGCTTCCGCGAGGACTGGCACGCTGCGGCCGACGATGCCGGCCGCAAGCGCGTCATCGTCGACCAGGTGGCCAGCCTGACCGACCAGTCCGCCCTGGCCTGGTACGAGCGCTTGGTGCAGGGCTAGTCCCGTCCCCGCCCCGCCTGTACTGCGGACGGGGCCCGGGCCCCGTCCCTGGGCCCAGTTTATAAACTGGGCCCGCGTTCACAACATGGGCCCGACACCAAACTCGTTCTGAACTGTGGCGGGGACGGGATTTCCGCGGGGTGGCGAGTTTTGAGTGTTTCCGGGGGCCGCCGCACGCTCTTCGCGGTGGTCCCTGGAAATACTCAATGTTTGAGCGAGGAGCGGATGTCCCGTCCCCGCCGCTCGTCTCGAAAACGGCTACGGACCGTCGCCCACGGGGAACCGAACCTGTCGCACCGAGAAGATAGAATTTGATCATGGCTGGACTGATTCGACAAAGTGACATCGAAGAGGTCAAGGCCCGCACCAATATTGCTGACGTCGTCGGTGACTATGTCACCCTGAAATCCGCCGGTGTCGGCTCGATGAAGGGCCTCTGCCCCTTCCACGACGAGCGCAGCCCGAGCTTTCACGTGCGCCCACAGGTCGGTTTTTACCACTGCTTCGGATGCGGCGAGAGCGGCGACGTCTACTCCTTTCTGCAAAAGATGGACCACGTCAGCTTCAGTGAGGCCGTCGAACGTCTGGCCGGACGAGTCGGCCTTGACCTGCACTATGAAGACGGCTCCGGCGCCACCCCCGACCACGGCAATCGTGCTCGTCTGCTCGCGGCCAACCAGGCGGCATCCGATTTCTTCATCGAGCAGCTCGGCAGCGCCGGCGCTGAGGTCGGCCGGGCCTTCCTGGGCCAGCGCGGATTCGACGCCACTGCCGCTGAACGATTCGGAGTCGGCTTCGCGCCGAAGAGCTGGGACGAACTGACCAACCACCTGCGCGGCCGGGGTTTCAGCACCGAGGAGCTCATCCTCGCCGGCCTGGTTTCGAGCCGCGAGGGATCCAGTGGCATCTATGACCGCTTTCGGGGCCGCCTGGTCTGGCCCATTCGCGACATCACTGGGCAGACCATCGGCTTCGGCGCCCGCAAACTACTCGACGACGATAAGGGCCCGAAATACCTCAACACCCCGGAGTCGCCGGTGTACCACAAGGCCCAGGTGCTCTACGGACTCGACCTCGCCAAACGTGACATCTCGCGCAGCCACCAGGTGGTTGTGGTCGAGGGGTACACCGACGTCATGGCCTGCCACCTGGCCGGCATCACCACGGCCGTCGCCACCTGCGGCACCTCGTTCGGCGTCGACCACATCAAGGTTCTGCGCCGCGTGCTCGGTGACGACTCGGGCGTCGGCGAGGTCGTGTTCACCTTCGACCCGGATGCCGCCGGTCAAAAAGCCGCCATGCGCGCCTTCAGCGAGGAACAGCGCTTCTCCGCCCAGACCTACGTAGCAGTGGGGCCGGAAGGCCTCGACCCCTGCGACCTGCGCCTGCAACGCGGTGATGACGCCGTGCGTCGCCTGGTCGACTCCAAGAAGCCCATGTTCGAGTTCATGATTCGGCAGATTCTTTCCCAGTACAACCTCGACACCGTCGAGGGCCGAACGGCCGCCCTGCGCGCCGCAGCCCCCGTCGTCGGCGAGATTCGCGACCCCGTACTGCGCCCCGGCTATACCCGGGAACTGGCCCGCATGCTCGGCGTCGACATGGGCGACGTCGCCAAAGCGGTGACGAACGCCCAGTCCGGCGCACGCGCATCTTCGAGCGGCGGCCCGAACGCGCCCCGGCACGGCGGCGCTATCGAAGTCCTGCCGGAACGTCCGTTCTCGCTGGTCGAACTGCCCACCGACCCGGTCACGAGGCTCGAACGCGACGGCCTCATGGCCATGCTGCAGCGACCCACCCTGATCGGCCGGGATATCCTCGACAGCGCGGTGCAGACATCCTTCTCCAATACGTCGCTCGCGGTGGTGCGCGACGCGATTGCTGCGAGCCTGCCGCACTTCGAGGCGTCCGACTGGCTCGAACGGGTCGTCGCCGAGGTGCCGGATGGTTTCAAGAACCTGGTTCAGGAACTCGCCATGGCGAACCTTCCGGAGCGCACCGAGAAGGACGTCACTCGTTACGTGCGCGACATCACGATCGTGCTGATCGACAAGGACCTGCTGCGGCTTAAGGCCGAATTGCTCGGTCGCCTGCAGCGAGCGGATGCCAGCGACACCGAGATATATCGCACCCTGCAGCGTGAACTTGTGCGGGTCGAGGCCGAACGCCGAGCCCTCCGAGACGACTAGCACATCCGCCGGCGAGCGCACTCGAAGCAACATCTGAGCGCTGAATTTCAGACTGCAACATATGAGCCGGACTTTGTTGCAGATATGTAAAGAAGCTGCGGCTGATCGTGGTTATCTGCGAATTCTGTGCTAATTCTTACCTAACAGCAATGTACAGTTGCGCCCTTTTGGGGTTCTCCTGAGCATGAGACTTCTACAGGAAGAGGACGACGGATATGACATCCGCATTCACTAACGGCAAGCGCGCTCTCGTTGCCACAACCGGACTCGCGGTCGCCGCACTGGTTCTGTCCGGCTGCGCTTCCGGCGGTAACACCACCCCGGCGGCCACCGGTGGCCCCATCACGATCGGAACAACGGACAAGGTGACCACGCTCGACCCGGCCGGCTCCTATGACAACGGTTCCTTCTCGGTGCAGACCCAGGTCTTTCCATTCCTCATGAGCAGCGAATTTGGAACCGCGGATGTCAAACCAGACATCGCGGTCAGCGCCGAGTTCACAGCGCCCACAGAATACACCGTCACCCTCAAGCCCGACCTCAAATGGGCCAACGGCAACGCTCTCACCGCCTCTGACGTCAAGTTCAGCTTCGACCGCCAGCTGGCGATCGCGGCCGATACCGGCCCGTCGTCGCTGCTCTACAACCTCGACAGCACTGCTGCTGTGGACGACACCACGGTTGTCTTCACGCTCAAGGCCGGGAACGACCAGATCTTCCCGCAAATTCTGTCCAGCCCCGCCGGCGTGATCGTGGATGAGGACTCCTTCTCCGCGACGGAGGTCACCTCCGACGATGAAATCGTTGCGGCGGAGGCTTTCGCCGGCCAGTACGTGCTGACCAGCTACGACTTCAACAACCTCCTCTCCTACAAGGCTTACGAGGGCTACGAAGGTCTGCTTGGCGCGCCCAAGACCGACGTCATCAACGTCAAGTACTACACCGACGCTTCGAACCTGAAGCTCGACGTGCAGGAAGGCAACATCGACGTCGCATGGCGCAGCCTCTCCGCGACCGACATCGACGACCTGCGCGGCAACGACGCAGTCAAGGTCGTAGACGGTCCCGGTGGAGAAATTCGCTACATCACCTTCAACTTCAACACGCAGCCTTTCGGCACGACGACCGCTGACGCCGACCCGGCCAAGGCCCTCGCCGTTCGTGCAGCGGTCGCTGACGTTGTTGATCGCGCCGAGCTCGCCGATCAGGTCTACAAGGGCACCTACACCCCGCTGTACTCCTACGTTCCTGCCGGAATGACCGGCGCAACCGAATCGCTCAAGGGTCTTTACGGAGACGGCCAGGGCGGTCCGGATGTCGAAAAGGCCAAGGCTGACCTCGCTGCAGCCGGCGTGACCACGCCGATCGCACTCAACCTTCAGTACAACGCCGACCACTACGGCCCCGGCTCGAGCGACGAGTATGCGCTGATCAAGGACCAGCTGGATGCCTCCGGCCTGTTCACGGTCAGCCTGCAGTCGACCGAGTGGGTGCAGTACTCCAAGGACCGCGTAGCAGACGTGTATCCCGCTTACCAGCTCGGCTGGTTCCCGGACTATTCGGACGCTGACAACTACCTGGCCCCGTTCTTCGCCGAAGGTAACTTCCTCAAGAACCACTACGACGACGCCGACGTTACTGCCCTGATCCAGAAGCAGGCCGTCACCACCGACGCCGCAGAGCGTACCGCGCTCATCGAGGAGATTCAGGACAAGGTTGCGGCTGCGCTTTCGACCGTGCCGCTGCTTCAGGGCGCCCAGGTTGCTGTCACCGGAACTGACATCACCGGAACCGGGGACACACTTGATGCGTCCTTCAAGTTCCGTTACGGCGCGCTGGCCAAAGGCTAGACCGTACAGCGACTAGAGTTTTCTCTAGTTTGATCACCGGGGGTGTTCAGCGACACGATCGCTGGATGCCCCCGATTCTTTTTGCAATTGTGAGGTAGTAATGACCACTGTGGCGATGAAGCCGCCCGTACCGGCGGCCGGGCGTATTTCCAAGAAGAAATCCAGCCCGGGCGGTGGAATAGGCCGTTACCTTCTCATACGCTTCTTGCTCATCTTCCCCACCATTTTTATCCTGGTGTCGATGGTGTTCTGGCTCATGCGTACGACCGGAGACCCGATCACCGCCGCCCTCGGCGGCAAGCTCGGCCCAGATCAGCTTGCCGTACTCATCCACGACGCCGGCTACGACCGACCGATCATTATTCAATATTTCGAATACCTCGGCCAGGTCTTCACCGGCAACTTCGGCACGACCATCAGCACGAATCGTCCCGTGTCTGAAGTGCTGTTCACCTACGGATCCGCGACGGCCGAGCTCGTGTTCTACGCTCTCATTGTGGCCTTCATCGTCGGAATCCCGCTCGGCATGGTCGCCGCCTACTGGCGGGACAAAGCACCGGATGCCTTCCTCCGCGTCTTCGCAATCCTCTGCTACGCCACCCCGGTATTTTTCGCGGGGCTACTTCTCAAGCTCGTCTTCGCGGTTTGGCTCAAGGCCCTACCCGTTGCCGGCCGAGCCACCGTCGGTTCCGAATTACAGATGCAGTTTCTTCCGGACAAGACCGGTATCTATCTGATCGACTCAATCAAGACGGGTGATCCCGCCGTACTGGGTGACGTTCTTCTGCACGCAGTGCTTCCCGCGTTAGCGCTGGGACTCCTGACGGCCGGAGTGTTCCTGCGACTCGTGCGCACCAACGTCATCGGAACCCTGGGCACGGACTATGTCAATGCTGCTCGTTCGCGGGGAGTGAATGAGTTCCGTCTGGTCAGCAAGCACGCCTATCGACCCGCGCTGATTCCGATCATCACCGTCATTGGATTGCAGGTGGCACTGTTGCTGGGTGGAGCCGTGCTGACGGAAACCACCTTCGAATGGAAGGGCCTGGGCTTCATGCTCATCGAATTCATCAAGGCCCGTGACTTCGTAGCGGTGCAGGGAATCGTCGCCCTTCTCGCCGTGATCGTGGCCCTGTCCAACTTCATCGTGGACATCATCGCCGCGCTCATCGACCCGCGTGTGAGGTACTGACCATGACAATGCTCGCTGAAACCACCCACGCACCCAAAGCCCCGCTGTGGACACGACTTCCCGTCGTGCACCAGCTCCGGCAGAGCGTTGGGCTGCAACGAGGCATGCTCGTTGTCGGCCTCGTAATCACCGGAATCTTCATCCTGACCGCGATCTTCGCCCCGCTCCTGGCGCCGTACGGTTTCAGCCAGCTCCGCGACGAGAACGGAACATTCGGCGCCCAGCAGTCACCGGGCGGCGCGCACCTTCTCGGGACCACCGTCGGTGGCTACGACGTGCTCTCCCGTGTCATCTGGGGGTCGCAGACCGCGATCACCGTGATGGTCATCGCCGTCGTGCTGTCGATCTTCGCTGGCGTGGCCCTGGGCCTCGTTTCCGGCTACTTCGGCGGTTGGCTCGACCGGGGACTCGTGGTCATCTGTGACGCGGTCTACGCCTTTCCTGCCCTGCTACTCGCGATCGTCATGGGCATTGTCATCTCCGGTGGCCGATCCGGTCTGTGGGGCGGAATCTTCGCCGCCGCAATCTCGATCACCGTGGTCTTCATCCCGCAGTACTTCCGCGTGATTCGTGCTGAGACCGTGCGCATCAAGGCGGAGGCCTATGTGGAGTCGGCCCGGGTTCTCGGTGCCAGCAACGGGCGCATCATGTTCCGTCACGTCCTGCGCAATGCCACCCGTACCCTGCCGCTGATCTTCACGCTCAATGCCTCTGAGGCGCTTCTGACCCTCGCGGGGCTCGGCTTCATCGGCTTCGGCATCGAACCGTCGTCGGCCGCCGAGTGGGGCTATGACCTGAACAAGTCGCTCTCCGACGTGACCAGCGGTATCTGGTGGACCAGCCTGTTCCCCGGTCTGGCAATCGTGCTCGTGGTTCTCGGCATCACCCTCGTGGGTGAAAGCCTGAACGACCTTGCCGACCCGCGCCTGCGCAGTCGACGCGCCCCCGGCAAAACGGCCGGAGTCGTCGCGGCATCGAGCGTCGTTGCCGGTGGAATCCTGTCCGCCGGCCCCGGAGGAATCGAGGGGCTCGAACCCGACGCTCCCGCCGTCACCCCCCACCCGAACGACGACCCATTCGAGGCCAAATAATGAGCGCTCAGTCCCTTCCCGACGTCGTACGCATTGACAACCTCAATGTGACCTTCGCCACCGACGGCGGCGCTGTGAAGGCCGTCGACGGTGTGAGCCTGCGCGTCGCCCCCGGAGAAGTGCTCGCCATCGTGGGGGAGAGCGGCAGCGGCAAGACCGTCACCGCGAAGACCATCCTCGGTCTGCTCCCCGAGACGGCCATCGCAAACGGCGCCGTCATACTGAGCAGCAAGGACGGCTCCAACTCCAACGACGTGCTGTCCGTCAGCAAACAAAAGCTGCGCCAGCTACGGGGGACGGACGTTTCCATGGTGTTCCAGGAGCCGTCAACGGCCCTGAACCCCGTGTTCACCGTTGGCTGGCAGATCGCAGAGGGTATTCGCGCCCACGGTGAGTTCAGCCGCAAGGAAGCCCGCGCGAAGGCCATTGAGATTCTCGGCCGGGTTGGCATCCCCGACCCGCAGAGCCGGGTCGACTACTACCCGCACCAGTTTTCCGGCGGCCAGAAGCAGCGAGTCGTCATCGCCATGGCCCTCGTGCTGGATCCAGGGCTCATCGTCGCCGACGAACCGACCACGGCTTTGGATGTGACCGTGCAGGCCGAGATTCTCGACCTGCTGCGGCGCTGCCGTGACGAATTCGGCACCGCAATCGTGTTGATCACCCACAACATGGGCGTCGTCGCCGATCTTGCAGACCGCGTTGTCGTGATGTACGAGGGCAAGATCGTCGAAGAGGCCCCAGCCCAGGACTTGTTCTCCAACCCCAAACACGAGTACACCAAGCGACTTCTCGGCTCGGTGCCCCGCGTCGGCCACGGCACGGTGCGGGCAACCGCACGGTTGCGGGCTCGGGAGCCCGAATGGGCCGATCAGGCCCCGGTCGTCGTCGCGAACAACTTGAAGATCCAATACCCAGGCCGGCTCGGCAAACCCGGTTTTACAGCCGTTGACGGGGTGAGCTTCAGCATCCGCCCGGGGGAGGTGCTCGGCCTGGTCGGCGAGAGCGGGTCCGGCAAGACGACGATCGGTCGGGCCATGGGCGGTCTCACCAGGGTGACCGGTGGTTCGCTGACGGTACTCGGCCACGAGATGCACGGATTCAAGGAACGCGCGTTCAAGAAGGTGCGCAGCGACATCGGATTCGTCTTCCAGGACCCGGCTTCGAGCTTCAACCCCTTGCTCACCATCGCCGAATGCGTCGCTGAGCCGCTCGTCGTGCACGGGCGGGCAGCGAACACCCGGGCCGCCCGCAGGCGCGTAGACGAACTGCTCGAAGCCGTGCAGCTGCCCAAAGCCTTCGGCGACCGGTACCCGCACGAGCTCAGCGGTGGCCAGCGCCAACGAGCGAGTCTGGCCCGCGGTCTTGCTCTCGAGCCGAGCCTGCTCATCGCCGATGAGCCGACCAGCGCCCTCGACGTGTCCGTGCAGGCAAAGGTGCTCGAACTCTTCGCCGAGATCCAAGCAGAGTTCGGGTTCGCTGCGCTGTTCATCAGCCACGACCTCGCCGTCGTCGACATTCTGGCCGACCGCATTGCCGTGCTGTACAAGGGGAAATTGGTCGAGGAAGGCACGGGTGCGGAGGTGCTCGGTGCTCCGAAGGAGGCTTACACCCAGCGGCTCCTCGCCTCACTGCCCGTACCAGACCCGGCCACGCAGGCATTGCGCCGGGACGAACTCCGCATTCTGCGGGCGGCGGGATAGCCAGCATGAGGCATGGCGCGGCATCCGTTCCCCCAATCCAGACCAGCGATCTCACCATCGAATACCCACCCCACGGCGCCAGCCCGGCGTTTGTGGCGGTGCATGGATTCACCCTGCGCATCGCGCCCGGTGAGGTGGTGGGACTGCTCGGCGAGAGCGGCTCCGGCAAGAGCACCCTCGCCCGGGTGCTCTCGGGTGACGCTTTTGTGAGCGACCTGACCGGCATCCGTCCGCAGATCACCGGAGGAGAGGCGACGGTGCTGGGGTTCGGCCTGCGCCGCATCAGTAAGCGCAAGCTGGCCCGGCTCACGTTCGGAGTCGGGCTGCTCGCCCAGGATGCCGCCGATACCCTGCCATCCACCATGACGGTGGCCGAGATCGTCGCCGAGCCGGTACTCGAACGCGATCGACGCTATAACCGGCGTGCGCTCGGCGCCCAGGTGGCCACGATGATCGACGCAGTGCGCCTGCCCCTGACTGTTCTAGAGCAGTACCCGTATGAGCTCTCCAGCGGCCAGCGACAGCGTGTGGCGCTGGCCCGTGCGCTCGTCTTCGGTCCGGCCTTATTGATCGCTGACGAGCCCACAGCGGGCGTTGACGTGCTGGTGCGTGACGCGGTTATCGACCTGATCAGCGAATTACAGCAGGAACGGTCGTTCTCGGCTCTCGTCATCAGTCACGACTTAGCCGTGCTGCAGCGGGTGGCCAATCGTATCGGTGTCATGCATCAGGGCGTGCTGGTCGGCCTCGGCACCATCGATGACGTCTTCCGAGACCCGTGGCACCCGTACGTGCGCGGACTCGCCGCCGCCCTGCAGCATCCAGCAAGCGCTGCAACCGACACCGCTGCAGCCACCGACAGCGACGATGAAACGGATGCCGCAGCCGTCAGCTGATCGCCTGTCGCGCCCGATCGCATCCGCTTGACGCGCGATCGGTCGCGGCCCGCCCGACACGCCCGACCGGCTTTTCGTGCACCAGACTGCTCAATTGTTGCCCGTGGCCCACTTTTCGGGGACTACAGGGGCAATGAGTCGACAAAACAGGGACGTCAGAGCCGATCGGCAGTCGACGTGGTTTGGGACAGCCAAGAAAACTTGGTAAAGTAGCAACGCTGTTCAAGCATTCCTCGATAGCTCAATTGGCAGAGCAGCGCACTGTTAATGCGCAGGTTCTTGGTTCGAGTCCAAGTCGGGGAGCGAAAGGCCACTCAGGGCTCCACCCCGGGTGGCCTTTTTTGTCGGTTCGTTTGGTTCCGACAAAAAAGGTTCTTCCAATTTCTACAGTGCGCCGGCCTTGGCACACGAGACGGCGGTCAGCAGTGGATTTTTCGCAACTTCTGGTACCAGCACTCGGCGTACTCTCCGGGGCGCTGCTCGTGCTGTGGGGTATCTCGTTAATTCGCTCACGCCGGGTACTGTTCGACCGCAATGCCGCCGAACGCGTGCGCATCGAACTGGAGCTCTCCCTCGCCGAGCAGCAGGGACGCCTGGCCATAATCCGTGAACTGCAGGATGGCGCCGTGCTCACCATCGCCCGCCTCATCACCCGCGCCGAGGGCGCCCGTTACACCGCCGAGAGTGACCCGTCGACGGCCGTGCGCGCGGCCACGGCGCTCGTCGATGAAGGCCGAGTGGCCCTTGCCGACATGCGCCGCGTGCTGACCATCGTGCGCGAGGGCGAGACTGTCGGAGCGCTGCAGCCCGGGCCGCAGTCCACCCGCGACCTGTTTCGGGTGATGCGCGACGCCGGGCTCGTAGTGAGCTTCATCGAATCCGGCGAACGCTTCGCCCTCAAAGCGGGCGCCGAGCTCGCCATCTTCCGCATTCTGCAGAGCGCCCTCTCCAACGCACTCAAGCACGGCGGCGTCGGTACCGAAGCTCGCGTGTCGTTCACCTGGACCCGCGACGGCCTGCAGCTACTCGTCGACGACGACGGTATCCGTGCTGCAGCCCGTCGGGACGGCAAGGAGTCCGGTGAACAAGCCGCACGCACCCCGTACACGATCGAGGATGACCTCAAAGCCCTCAGCGAGAGCATTGCCGGCCCCGGCATCACGCAGATGCGGGAGCGCGCCCAGCTGTTCGGCGGCGTGTTCAATGCCGGAACGGTGCCCGGTCTGGGCTTCTCAGTGTCGGCCGTGTTCCCGTCGCTGCGCTTTCACAACGGCGTTCACGGCGTCGACCTCGCCCGGTGACCCCGGCGCCCCTCACCGTGCCTGCAACCCATGCCGACGACGAGACCCGCCAGCGACGCCTGGCCGTTCGTGAAGGCCTGGCCGTGGGGCTCGCCACCGCTGCCTACGGGGTGTCGTTCGGTGCTCTATCGGTCGCCGCGGGGCTCGACATTTGGCAGACCAGTTTCGTCAGCATCGTCATGTTCTCCGGGGGCTCCCAATTCGCCCTCATCGGCGTGCTCGCTGCCGGCGGGGTTGGCGCTGGCCCGGCAGCCATCGCGAGCGCAGCGCTGCTCGGTGTGCGCAATGGCATCTACGGCATGCGGACCGCACCGATCGTCGGCGCCGGCCTCTGGAAACGCCTGGCCGCCGGGTGGATCACCATCGACGAATCCACCGCTGTCGCCCTCGCCCAGCCCACACCGCACAGCCGCCGGGTCGGCTTCTGGGTCACCGGCCTGGCCGTTTTCATCGGCTGGAACGCGACCACCCTGATCGGCGCACTGATCGGCGATGCCCTCGGCGATACCAGGGCCTACGGGCTCGACGCTGCCGCAGCGGCCGCGTTCGTCGGCCTGCTCTGGCCGCGCCTCAAGCGGATGCAGGCGGTCGCCGTGGCCGTCGCGGCAGCGGTCGTCGCCGCCACGCTCACCCCCGTGCTCATGCCGGGTCTGCCCGTGCTGGTCGCTGCCCTCGTGGCCGTTCTGGTGGGCCTGTTCAACTGGCTCGGCGGGCCGACCGTGCCGGGCGGGGCATCCGCTCGAAGGGGGTTGCGCTCATGACCCTGTGGCAGATCATCATTGCCGCGTCGATCGCCGTACTCGCGCTCAAGCTGGCCGGTTACCTCGTGCCGCCGGCCCTGTTGCACAAGCCCACGCCGTCGCGCATCGCCGACCTGCTGACGGTGGCGCTGCTCGCGGCGCTGATCGCCGTGCAGACGCTCGGCAGCGGGCAGGCGCTCACCGTGGACGCCCGCATTCCCGCCGTGATCGTGGCGGCCGGACTGTTCGCGATCAAAACGCCGTTCATCGTCGTCGTGATCGTGGCGGCGCTGGTGGCCGCGGGGCTGCGCGCGCTGACCTAACTAACCCTCGAGGTCGTCGACACCGGGGGTCCAGCTCAGGCCGGGCACGCCCCAACTCTTCTTGCGTTCGACCTTGGCCGCCATTTTCGCGTAGACGTGCTCGAGGCGATCCACGTAGAGCGTTCCGTCGAGGTGGTCGTACTCGTGCTGGAAGATGCGGGCGAGCCAGCCATCCGCTCGAATCTCGAAGGGTTGCTGCTCGGCATCGACGGCCCGCAAAATGGCGGACTGGGATCGTTTCAGGGGAAAACGCTCGCCCGGAAATGACAGGCACCCTTCGTCTTCGTCGACATTCTCGTCATCGACGGGCTCGGCCGACACGGGCGTGATCCACAGTTCGGGGTTGATCGCAACGCCGCGCCACGATACCTCGTCATCGTCCTGGTAGCTGTAGGTGAAAATGCGCAGCCCAACTCCCACCTGGGTGGCGGCGAGACCGACCCCCGGCGCGGCATCCATCGTCTCGAACATGTCTTGCACCAATTCGCGCAAACTATCGTCGAAATCGACGACGGGAGCTGCGGGGGAGTGGAGAACGGGGTCACCTGAAATTACTATCGCGCGTACGGCCATTTCTCCAGAATATCGGCAAGCTTGTCGATAGGGTCATCAAGTGACCTCTGACCTAACCGATCTGGCGACAGAAATCGCTATCGATCCACGTCAGGCCATCGGAATTCCGCTGGCCTTGGTCGGTGCGGTCTTTCTCTCCCTCGGTGCTCAATTTCAGCACCGCGGCGTCACCAAAGTCGAGGCACGCACCGAAGAGGTCACTGGCGGACTCAACGTACGCCAGCTGACCCTGCTGCTGGCTCGGCCGTCGTGGGTTTTCGGTTCGCTCATGCTCGGTCTGGCCATCGTGTTCCAACTGACCAGCCTCGCCTTCGCACCCATCATCGTCGTGCAGCCGCTCGGGGCAGTCGCCCTGGTGATCACCGCAGTCCTGAACGCGAGAGTCAGCAAAGTCAAGATCAATCGCGCGAGCATTATCGCCATCTCGATGTGCGTGGGCGGGGTCGGCCTGTTCGTCACCGTTGCCGCGTTCACCGCAGTCGACAAACCTGTCACAGACCAAAATTTGGTGACCATCCTCATCGTGCTTGCGGCCGTCCTGCTGGCCTTTGGGCTCGCTTTTGGGTTTCTGCGTCGCCGGTCCCAGGCGATCTTCTACATTCTCGGCGCCGGCGTGCTTTACGGGTTCGTCGCCACCCTCGCCAAGGTCGTGATCAACCGCACCCAGCACGGAAACTTTGAGTGGCTGACCCTGACCTGTGTGCTCGGTCTGCTCTTGGCCGCAGCCCTCGGGGCCTACTTCGTTCAGAACGCCTACGCGTCGGGACCGCCCGATCTGGTCATTGCCGGGCTCACCGTCGTCGACCCGCTCGTGGCGGTGGGAATCGGAATCGTTGTGTTGGGCGAGGCCAGCCAGGCCCCACCCGCAGCAGCAATCGCCTTCGTCGTTGCCGGCGCGATCGCCATTCGGGGCGTCTTCCTGCTCGCGCGGTACCACCCACAACTCGATCGCTGACCTCCTGCGAATTTGGGCCGCCACGGTGCGGGGCGCCGCGCGGTAGGCACGGTTTAGAATAGGGTTCGAGGGCGCAGCGTCATTTCTTGCCGCGCGCACCCGAGATAGCCCGCCGGACGATGACCCCCGGCCCACCAACGTAGGGACCACTCCACTTGTCAGATTCGACCGACTTGCTGAGCAGCCCGACCCCGGGCGATGCGCCCGAGAGCGCGCCGGATGCGCTAACCGAGAAACCTCGGATTCGCGTGCTCATCGCCGCCGACACCTTTGCACCCGACGTGAACGGCGCGGCACGATTTGCCGAACGGCTCGCCGCCGGACTGGTCGCGCGCGGCCATGAAGTTCAGATCATGGCTCCGGCCTCGTCGCGCAAGCACGGCAGCTGGACCGAAATGCATGAGGGCCAGCCGATGGTCGTGCACCGCCTGCACAGCTGGCGCTGGTACCCGCACGACTGGCTGCGATTTGCCCTACCCTGGCTGATTCGCGGCGAAAGCCGACGCATTCTGGACTCCTTCCGCCCCGATGTCGTGCACTTTCAGTCGCACATCAACGTGGGGCGTGGCGTGTCCATCGAGGCGGCGAAGCGCAACATCCGCTTGGTTGGCACCAACCACTTCATGCCCGAGAACATGGTGAAGTTCTCCCTCGTTCCGCTCGGCTTGCAGGACCGAGTCATCAAGGCCGCGTGGCGGGCGGCCCGACGCACCTTCGGGCGCGCCGCAGCAGTCACCACTCCGACTCGCCGCGCAGCCCAGTTTCTCGAGAAATACACCGGCCTCACCGGGGTCTACGCCATTTCATGCGGGATCGATGCCGACAACTACGCACCGAATTTTGAGACGCGCACCGCGAATCGCATCCTCTTCGTCGGGCGCGTCACCGGCGAGAAGCAGATTGACGTTCTACTTCAGGCCGCTGCGCTGCTGCCAGCCAACCTCGATGCCCAGATCGAAATAGTCGGCGGGGGCGATCAGAGACGCAACCTGGAGCACCTGGCGGACACACTCGGCATCCGCTCGCGTGTCACCTTCACCGGTTACGTGACGGACGATGAGCTGCGCGCGGCGTATTCGCGCGCCACGGTGTTTGCCATGCCGTCTGTCGCCGAGTTGCAGAGTATCGCCACGATGGAGGCGATGGCCTCCGGACTGCCCATTGTCGCAGCGGATGCCATGGCACTGCCTCACCTCGTGCACGATGAGGCGAATGGTTACCTGTTCAAGCCGAGCGACGCGCAGGATCTGGCGGACAAGCTGACCGTAGTGCTTACGGCGTCGCCGGAGCGCTTGGAAGAGCTCAAGCGAGAGTCGCTCAAGCTCATTGCCGCCCACGACATCAAGCGCACGTTGAACACATTCGAATGCCTGTATCGTGGAGAGCCGGTGAGCGATCTGGTCTCCAACGGAGCCTCGTCGCAGACGCCCGAGTAGTCACATGTCTGTGGGTGCAACCGTTGGTTGTACCTTTGGGGCGGTAGCTCAGCTGGTTAGAGCAGCGGACTCATAATCCGTCGGTCCCGGGTTCAAGTCCCGGCCGCCCTACTCGAAACATCGTTTGATCAGGTTTTCTTGTTCTCACCATAGGAGCAAGACTTGATGAAGTATCCGTTTATTATCCGTTTATTCAAAAATTCTGACCCCTCACAGCCACCTCTGATCGAGGTGCACGCGCGAGTTCGAGTGCTCTGGATCGGCCTCGCCCACCTGTGGGTTATGGACACTCACACCCTCTCTCGGCTCGGTCTCGAGCCTGTACTCACGACCAGCGAGCTCGCCGAGTATCTCGGCGTGCACGTGCAAGCAATCTACGATCTCCGTAACGATGGCCGCGGACCGACCGGCTTTCGCGTCGGACGGGAGATTCGTTACCACGTATCTGATGTCCTCAGCTGGCTCGACAGCCTTCGTGAGCCGGATCGGTCTCGGCGCACTCTCGAATCCAATCTCTGATGGCGGGGCGTCCCCGCACACCCATCAGCACCGGCGGCACGATCAGAACGCGCAAGGTCAAGTCGGGAATGTTTCGAGCCGTAACCGTCTTTCGTGATTGGGACGGCCAGACCCGCAAGGTCACCGCGACCAGCTCGAGTCGAAACGCTGCGCAAGCCGCGCTCAAGGTCGACCTGGCCGCACGAATGCGTGCCGGTGGACTCGACGACGCTCTTAACGCAGGGTCGCCGTTCCCGTTGCTCGCCGCCGCCTGGCTCGACGACGTCGAGCACGACGTTGACCGTTCTCAAGGCACCAAAGAGACGTATCAGCGTCAGCTGGGAACACTGGTGCTGCCCTTCTTCGCGCACTTCACCATTCGAGAGGTGAGTGTCGGCCGGGTCGAGCGCTATCTCAAGCAGCAGCGCGAGAAGTCCTACACACAGGCGAAGCACTCACGCACGATCCTGGGCATGATCATGGCCTTCGCCGTTCGACGAGAGATCATTGCACGCAATCCCGTCAAAGAGGCCTCGCGCATGAAGAAGCCTCCGCATACCCCGAAGGCGCTGACGACAGAGCAGATCGCCGCTATCCGACTCGCGGCGCGCGAGTGGCGCTCGCAAGAGGGCAGGATGGGACCGCGGTCCGACGGCCAGGTGCGCGACATTATCGAGGTCATGCTCGGCACCGCGACGCGCATCGGAGAGGCGCTCGCGCTTCGTCAGTGTGACGTCGACCTGGATAATGATCCGCCCCAGGTGAGCGTTAGCGGAACGATCGTCGTGCACAAAGGGGCCGCCGTGCACCGCCAGGAGCACCCCAAGACGCACGAGTCGAACCGAATCATCCCCGTGCCGCCGTTCGCGGCCGACGTGATTCGCCAGCGCCTGGCGTTGCTCGATCCGGAGGATGCGGAGCATCTGCTTTTCTACTCCCGGGTGGGCACTCCGCTCACGCCGTACAACGTTCGGCGCACGTTCCGGGGGATACTCCGAAAGGCTGGCCTCGAGGGCATGGACATCACTCCGCATTCGTTTCGCCGCACCGGCGCGACTTTGCTTGCCAACGAGCTCGGCCTGCAGGCGGCGGCCGACATGCTCGGGCACACGTCAACGTCGACGACGAAGGCGCACTATGCGGAGCCTGACCGCACTGTGAAGTCAGGGCCGGCGGAGGTAATGCAGCGGTTGGCGCCTCCACCGTAGGAGTTTAAGAAGGGAACCCTTGAGGGGTCTCCTGCACGGTTAGGTGACAGTGGCCGAAATTGTCTAAAAACATTGGTGACAGGGCATTTCCTCGTCGATGTCGAGGTAACGACGATACTCTCCGTGTGCCCCTTCAATGTGGGCACGGCGTTGTGAAATACATCGCAGTGTTGGCTGAACACCGCCGGTGTCCCGTTGACCTCCGAAGTGGTGTTTTTGCGCTTGGCGATTTCCCGAAGCCGACAAGTAAGCAGTTACCGACGCTCTAGGCATTGTGCGGCGTGATGTGTCCGGCGGATGCTCGACTCTGCTGATCGTGTCGCCCTGTGTCAGGGGCCCGGGTCTACAAGCCCTGCTGGTGCAGCAGTTCAGGAATACGCTCGCGGAAAGGGAAGAACCCGCGCGCGGCGTAGGGCCAAGCGAGCGTGTCCCAGCGCCGCCTGACGATCGTGACCGTTATTCCCTCCGAGGCGAGAGCGGCGCCGAGCGTCAGCATCCGTTGCTGCACCGGGCCTACCGGTGCGTTCGGCATGACCACCGTATCGAGGCGTTCGGACTCCGCCCACTTCAGTACCGTGGAGGGGAGCGCGTCGGGCAGCACTTTCGCCGGTCGCCCGACGGCGTCTAAGGCCCGCTTGGCCGCGTCATCGAGGGCTGATGCCGTGAATCGCCGCACTGTATCCGAGGCGCCGGAGGGCGAGCGCTCGTCGGGATCGGTGGATCCGGCGATAGCCACGAGTCGGCTGTTCGAATCCAACCAGGAAAACTCGGTGCGCAGGCTTGCCGCGTCCAGATCCTCTTCGTGCAGCAACAGTCCCACTCGAGTGCCCAATGGGGTGGACTCGGCGGGAGCAATCGGTGCCCGCGTTGGCAGTGGCTCTTCAATGATCGCTCGTGCCGACGTGGCGAGTCCCGATGGCGAGAAGCGGCCCTCGGTGTAGCGAGAAATGTTCGATGCCGTCGCGAGGTAGGTCTTTCCGGCGGTCTGGAGCCCGGCAACCCACCGCCAGGAGAGCGTGTTGGAGGCGGCATCGCCATCAAGAAGGTGTCGATAGAAGAAGTCCGCACCGAGTTGCCACGGCAGGCCGAGCGTGAACATCCAGATGCTCGCAAACCACATGCGGGTGTGGTTGTGCAGGTATCCGGTGTCCACAAGCTCACGCACCCACGCATCCATGGCATCAATGCCGGTGTGCCCAGCGATAGCTTCGCGGTAACCTCCGGAGTGTGTGTCACTCGCGAGCCCGAGGTCGGCCGCATCGCGGCGATACCGTCGCCACACCTCGGGATTCTGCTCGAGCCATCCCTTCCAGTACGTCCGCCAGAAGACTTCCTGCACAAATTTCTCGCATGCACCGAACCGATGCCGTTCAAGGACAGCCGAAACCACTTCGCGCTCGGTCAGGAGTCTGTGACGGAGGTACGGAGAGAGACCGGAGACGTTTTCACGGGAGGGTCCAGTGTCGTGATTGCGGTCTCGCGCGTAATCTATCCCTGCACGAGGGACGAACAGGCCGAGGGTTTCGAGGCCGGCAGCTCGGGTAGGAGTGAACATCCCTCTCATCATGCACCATGTGAATTTGAGGAGGTCCCGGTCGGCCCTCTGGAGCGACCCAGAACAGCGAACGCAACCGGTCGTCGCAACGAATTGTTGAATTCGCCGTCGGACTGCGGGACAGATCTGGGGCCAAACCTCCCGGCGGCCGCGCCGGTGATGCCGTGTCACTCGGGGACGGTGACCAGGACAGATCTGGGGCCAAACCAGCTGGAGGCCAAAGGCGCCGACGTTGTGTCGCTGAGGAACCCGCTTTGGGAATCGGGCGCAGCTGCTAACCCAGCGGTCCCCACCCGGTACTACGCCGCTACCGCCGAAACGCTGTTGCTAGGAACTGCGCTTCCTGTGGGGTCTTTTTCTCTTCGTGATCGGTCCCTCTTCGGAGTAAGTGGCCGTTGACGCGTTGGTCTTCGAACTCGGCCATACTACGGTTGGGTACGCCGATGAGGAAGCTCCGCCCCCGGATGTCGATTTCACTACATCGGCTAGAATTATGACCACCGTAATGACCACTCCACCTACCGAGCGCAGCACGGTGAAGGTACGTCTGAATGGTGTGCGGCTCCGGATCTCTGTTCCCATTTTGAGGCCCCCTTACGGATTAGCCTACCGAGTCCACAAGAGCTCACCACGAGTCACGACCACTTCGATGAGACGATGCCGCGAATTTGTGCAGAACCGGAGGTCGGGACGGCAAGCGCTAGCGTCGTCGTCCCTTACGTGTGCCCGCAAGCCGAACCCTCTACGAGACACCCGGACCTAACTTGGCGAAGGACCAGCTTCGCGGGCCGGTCCTTCGAATCGGTCTCGTCGTACGGTTTCGTTCGGTAAACCCAAGCATCGACTTGTCGAATCGAACCGACCAATTGAACCGCGAGACTACTCGGGTGACTTCTCCTTGGCAGACCCCTACGTGTCAGGGTTGGGTGAGGCCAGTAGCTAAGAGCAAGTCCGCCGTGTGACGTAGGGCGAGAATCAGGAATCATCACCATGTCCAGCCCGTCTTTGATCGCCGTGCGCGACGATAGTCA
>NZ_JASISM010000004.1 GCF_030063145.1 Cryobacterium sp. PH31-L1 | reverse complement strand
ATATGACTATCGTCGCGCACGGCGATCAAAGACGGGCTGGACATGGTGATGATTCCTGATTCTCGCCCTACGTCACACGGCGGACTTGCTCTTAGCTACTGGCCTCACCCAACCCTGACACGTAGGGGTCCTGGCCAGGATCGGGCGGCCCCGATGTGGGTGTCGCCCCACTCGATCAGCGCGTCAACGGCTTCTCGGATCTTCTCCGGCCCAGCGGTGACGGGGAGCGTGGTGAGTGCGCGCGCCAACTGGTCGCGGGTGGGCCGGTAAATGCCTCCGCCGGCCTCAAGGTGCTGGGCGCTCAGGGTGAGATTGACACCCCGACCGACCAAGCCCACATGCTGGCACTGGTCTTGTAGGGCGACTTATCGGCACTGAATCGGACATCCCGGTTGGGTTGCATCACCCGCCCGGGGCCGTAGGTCGGCTCCGCTTCACGGAGCAAATCCTCTAAGGGCTGGCGAGTATCGTCGCTCCTCAACGGCAGTCGAAACTCGATCGCGCCGGCCGGCACGACTTCTCCCGTCTGCGGACGATTCTGTGGCACGGCGTCTAGTGCAGGGGGTCGACTCGGAGGAGTTTCCGGAAGACGATCTTGTCGTCGCCGTCTGCCCAGTAGTCGCGGATTCTTCCTTCCTCCGTGTAGCCCTGTTTGGCGTAAAACTTTCGCGCAAGGTCGTACTGCTCGGTGGCGGACGTATCGACGATGATCAGCCGTGCACCTTGGCTTCGAAGGGTTTCCTCGACGGCGGTGATGAGGTGGGCACCGAACCCACGGCCCTGCACGTCGGGCTGTACAGCGATCATCGTGAGGTCCCAGACTCGGTCGGCAGCTGGCATCGGCTGAAAGTACGCCAGCGCCCGCAGAATGTCGTCCTCGATGTTCAAGAGGAGGGCATGACCCTCACTCGATTTCGAGTCAAAGAAATCCGAGAAGAGCTCCGTCAGAACGGAGCTGTCGTCCCTGTCAAACATTCGGCAGGCCACTAACAGGTCGATCATGTCACTGGTGGCGTCGGGTGTGGCGGGCCTGATCACGGTGCCTCTTCTCAGTTGGACCGGAACTTTGTGGACTGGTCGGTGGAAGACACCCTATGTCACCTGCCTGCCCGCGTGTACTCACGTGAGCGGTGTCCGTCGCACTCTCTGGCGGCGCCGCGTCCACACCTGCTTTACTGGTCGACATGGATGCAGACTCTTCACCTGCTGGGTACGAGGCAGGCCTCCCAGGATTGCACTCGGTGATGGTTCCGCTTCAACACCGCCTCGAGCTCACGGCTCTTGCTGTTTTCGAGCACGTGATCATTCGCTTCGCGACCGAAGTCACCTGGCACCGTCGCCTCCTCGACAGCGTCGACACATTCGGTGAAGTAGAAGCGCCAAATCACGAGGCCGGCGACTAGTGGGAGCGGGCGACCACCTCGAGTACGTCGAGGTTTTTTCAGCTGCCGAACTGCGAGCCTGGCTCCTCGCCCACCACAACCAGCGTGATGGAATCTGGGTTGTGACCTACAAGAAAGTGCGTCCCGACCGCTATTTTACCCACGACGCACTACTGGATGAACTCATCGCGTTCGGATGGACGGACGGCATCAGACGCCGCATCGACGACGAACAGAGCAGGCAACTCATCAGCCCGAGACGAACGCGGCCGTGGGCGAAAAGCTACAAAGACCGCGTGGAAAGACTCACCGCTGAGGGCCGCATGCACCCTGCCGGGTTGGCTGCCGTGACCAGCGCGAAAGCCTCCGGGATGTGGGACGCAATGAACGATGTCGACGCCCTCATCATCCCCGATGACCTCGCCGCCCACCTCGGCAAAAACCCGACCGCCGCCGAGCACTTCAACGCATTCAACCCGTCGACCCGGCGGAACATCCTCCGCTGGATCGCAACGACACGCACACCACAGACTCGTGAGAAACGAATCTCCCTGACCGTCACGGAAGCGCAGCAAGGCAGGGCAGCGAAAAGCAACGGCTGAGAAGCGCGGCGACTTCTGACTCAAGCAAGCTCGACAGCACTCAGAGGAGTTCTATGCTCACGGATGTTCCAACGCGATGAATCTGGTCGACGGCCAGTGTCAATCCGCCGTTCGCCCTCTAGCAAGCGCTCCGAGCGATCTACTCATTTCCAACATTCTGCAGTTAGGAATCGACCCTCCTACGTCGCTGCTCAAGCCTCTGCTCGTGGACCCTAAGCCGGTTACAAGCCTGTGGACAAGATGATTGGAGACACCGGCGGCGTTGACCGCGCTTCCGTGGAGCTCCACCAAAAAGTTTAGCGACTAAACTATTATTGTGTCCGTTATTAGTCTCTTTGGTGCCACAGGCAAGACTGGAAGCCGCGTGCTCGCGCGCGCGCTCGATGCGGGCTTGGAGGTACGCGCTCTCGTCCGGGACCCCGGCAAGCTGACGATGTCCTCTCCACGACTCACGGTTATTCGGGGAGACGTCCTCGACACAGCAGACGTCGACCGCACGGTGCGGGGCTCGGATGCTGTGCTCAGCCTCTTCGGGCAGGTGAAAGGCTCTCCTCACACCTTGCAGACGACCGGGACAGCGCTGATTGTGGCGGCCATGGAGCGCCACGGTGTGACTCGCGTCGTCACCCTGTCCGGTGGAGGGCTCCCGGCACCGTCCGACCGTCCCGGTGCGCCTGACGTGATCATCCGGTTCTTGCTAAAAACTCTCTCCGGCCACGTGTTGGCCGATGCCAAAGGCCACCTGGCCGTACTGGAGTCTTCCGGACTGGATTGGACGGTTGTCCGCGGTCCGCGCCTAACCGACAAGCCCGGTACGGGCTCCTACCGGATTGGATGGGTTGGGGTGAACGCCAGCACGCAGATCAGCCGTGATGACTTGGCCGACTTCATCATTACGCAGATCGATGGCCGCACCAACATTGGCCAGCTGCCGTTTGTGAGCGCCTGATGGACACTCTGACCACCGACCGCGCCACGCAGATCGACCGCGTACTGGAATCGATTATCACGTTTTCCCGAGCATTGGCTCGCCCCCGGATGACACCGTTTGGTGATGCCGTTCTGACCCGGACCCAGCTGGAGATCCTGTTCGTGCTGGCCCACGCGACCGAGCCGGTAGCCCCCGGCCGCCTCGCCGCGACGGTAAATGTCACACCGGGTGCGATTACTCAGACCATGGACCAGCTGCGCGACCAGCATCTCGTCGAGCAGTCGCCCTCCGACCTCGATGGGCGCGTTCGTGTGTGGCGACTGACAGATTCCACGGCCACCCAGGTCGCTGCGTTCGAGGCGGCAACGATCCTGCGAACGACTCCATGGTTCATCTCTCTCTCACCCGACGAGCTCGAAACGCTGGCGGCGCTGATCAGCCGGGTCGAGGTCGCGTGATGGGAGCGGTTTTCGTCACCGGCGCGACCGGCACGGTCGGCTCCGCAGTCGTCAAACACCTGCTCGAGCTCGGGCAGTCGGTAATCGCAGGCATCCGAGACCCGCACGACACCGACCGGATACCGCCCGGGGCAGAGGCCAGAGCATTCTCGTTCGAGGATGCACCGGAGATCATTGAGCAGGCGCTCGAAGGGGCGGATCGATTGTTCCTCATGCGTCCGCCGGCAATTTCGGATGTGCAAGGGAAACTTTTCCCAGTCATCGACGCGGCGCAGCACCGCGGCATCCGGCAGATCGCGTTCCTCTCACTACAAGGCGTGCAGGTTAACCGGAAAACGCCGCATCACTCCGTCGAGAATTACATGCGTTCAGTGCGGAGCCCCTACACGTTCCTGCGGCCGAACTTCTTTATGCAGAACTTGTCTACAACGTACGCCGGACCGATTCGCCAACGTGGCGAGATCTTTGTCCCCGCCGGCAGGTCGCGGACCGCGTTCATCGACGCTCGCGATGTCGGCCGGGCCGCCGCCGCAACCCTCACCCACCCCGGGCACATCGAAAAGGCCTATACGCTGTCAGGTCCACAGAGCCTCAGCTACCACGCAGTGGCCGAGACCATGACCGACGTACTCGGTCGACTCATTCGCTACGACAGACCCAGCGAAGACGCGTACCTGGCTCAGCTCGCCGCAGACGGCGCCCCCGATGACTACATCGTCGTCCAGAAAATGATCCACAAAGTCGTCCGGCTCAACATCTCGGCGTTTCCAAACCATTCCGTCCACAAGCTCACCGGACGGCCCGCGATCACACTGAAAGAGTTCGTCGGCGATTACGCGGACGCTTGGAAAGTCTGACCGCCCTACAGCCTGCGAGACCGGGTTGAGATGCCGCTGGATACCGCCTCACGTGAACAAGCGCGACCAACAACGCCAGCCTCATTTGGTCGCCTCCAACTCAAATCGGCGGCGCCATCGGCATCGCGACGCTCACCACAGTCTTCTTTACCTTGGCGAACAGCGGGCAAGACCGTGGGCTGAGTTCGCGCGGCCCGGCCTTTGGAGCCGTTCTCATTACATCGGCGGTCATCTATGTCGTCGCTGCCCTGGTGATGTTGCTGCTTCCGAAAGCTGCGCCAGCCCGCCAATAGGATCGGCCGGCAGAGTCGCCCTGTTCAGTTCATCGAGTGCGATGCACGCGGCGCTGGGCCGCCGGGGCGGCCCGAGACCCCGCATCGCGTATTGCTCGGCACATAAGTTCTACCCCCGCGCCCGCAAGACGACCCCGACTGCGGGGACTATTGATCCGTTCACAGCAGTGCTGCACGGTTTCGCCGTGGATGGATTACTAATTGGATACGCACGCGTTTCCACGGAGGAACAAGATCTCACCGCCCAACAAAACGCCCTGGAACGGCTGGGCGTTAGTTAGATCGCTACTAAGCCGGGTGGCATGCGACCATACAGGAAACCACCTCGGTCAGACCAGGTGCCGACGCCTCATGCCCGCCGGTGAGCATTCGGATCCAAAGAGGGACTCTCGCGGCCCGGTAGGCAACCGCGGTGATCAAGGTTGTCTGCCTGTAAGGTGGCGGAACCGATGCCGTTGCGGTGCCGATAATTCGCGCGGCGGGCAGAAGTCGGTGGGTGCGCATCCGCGTGGCTCCGAGACGCGCCAGCCCTGCGATTCAAACTATGAGCCCCTTTTGGGGGATGGTTCTGGCTCGGATGGAGACGGAAACACGGTCACAATGAGATAGGGACGCAAAGCAGGAGAAGAATGCGGTCGACGATGTGGTGCGTCGGCTTGAGGTTAGGTACGCCGATCTTCCGACAGGTCGGGTCAAATCTGTCGTGACGGCGTGCCACGCCTCGCTGTCCAATAAGCCCATCCGGGACTTCATTCCCGTGCTCGTAGAACACGCAGCGCGGTCCCAGCTTCGCGGCGAACGACGAGCAGCGCCGTACATAGCCCCGCACGCCGCGTAACGCGCAGGCTGCGCGGCTGCTGATTACGTTGATCGCCGAGAATATGGTCATCCTTGACGCTGTGTTCAACGAGGACGGGTACGAAATCTCGTACGGGTCGTCCGTACAAGGCTTCGTGCTCCTCGCGGGCGGACTGATCATGCGGTCGCGCTACCGCCGACGCCGGAAATGTGTATCTCTTCTGCAGCCGTTCCGCCCGCGTGTTTCACCCCCATTCAAGGGCTATTAACGCTACGTATACCTGGGGGGAGTTGTCTGTGCTGTGGGTCGGGCAATTGCCCTTCCAGAGCTTGGAGGAGGACACGATGAAGTATTCGAAACTGGGCGTGACCACAACGGTGGGCCTGCTGCTTGGAACGGCCGTCTTGGCCGCGTCCGCCGTGCCGGCTGCAGCGATTCCCGAGGCTAGCCTCACCGGTGTGGCAGCGAATTCGGCTTTCGGCCTGCAGAATAATGTGCTGGCAGTTGGCCTCACGCAAAGCGCGGTGGCATATGGCCAGCTGCCGCTGACTAATCCCGACGGCGGCATTTCCCACTACGGCTACAACACCGTCAGCGGCGGTCCCCTCACTCAGGACCCGGCCGAGGCCTTCAAAACGGAGCCCGATAAGAACGTGTACCTCGTGTTCGGCGGAAAGCACTATCTTTTCCAAGGCCACGAAGGCGCACCTCAGGGCTACGTCACACGCATCAACCTGGACGAACCGGACCTCACCAAGCGTGTGACCCTGATCGCGAGCACCCGATCCGACGGACAGCCGGTTCCCACCTTTGACGGCATCACCTGGGATCCCTTCACCCAGCAGCTTCTCGTGACCGCTGAGGCGGCCGCGCCGGTCGGTGGTGTGTTCGCCATTTCACTCGACGCCAACGGTGATCCCGTCGACAGCACGCTAGTTCCTCTCCCGGCCCTGGGCTCGGGCGGGTACGAGGGCGTGCAGAATGACTCGGCCGGGAACGTCTGGTTGGTCGAGGACATCGGTGGTGCCGCAGCCGGAGGCGGGAAAGTGCCTAACAGCTTCGTCTACCGTTTCACCCCCACAACGGTCGACGATCTGTCCGCGGGAACACTTCAAGCGCTGCAGGTGCAGAGAAGTGACGGCACGGCTGTGACCGCCAAGCAACTCGCCGACAACCCCTCTGACTCGTTCATCAGCGACCTGCACCATTACGGCACATCATTCTCAACGAAGTGGGTGACGGTCCCCTTGGGCGCCGACAGCAACGCCACAGCCGGAGCTGCCGCGGCTGGTGCCACCCCGTTCAAACGCCCCGAGAACGGCGTCTTCCGCCCCGGAACAAACTTCGGCGAGTTCTATTTCACCGAAACGGGTGACACCGACAGTGCAAGCACACTGCCCGGCGCATACGGCGGCATCTTCCGCCTGACGCAATCCGCACCGACGTCCCAGACTGGCACGCTCGCTCCGGTTTTCCTCGGCGATTTGACGCACACGGGCCTGGACAACATCCAGTTCGCAAGGAAGGACAAGCTGCTCGTGGTTGAGGACGCCGGCGACAAGCTGCACGCTCAGCGAGACGCTCTCGACTCCGGCTACCTGCTCGACGTTGGAACCCACCGCAAGAACGGGCCGACGGCGGTTCGTTGGCTGGCCGAGGGCCGCGACGCGTCAGCGGCCTACGACCACACCTTCAGCCCCGGTTACAACGATGGCGACAACGAAATCACCGGAATCCATATATCCAACGGTGACGTGACAACCGCCGGAATTCTTGGAGCACAGGTTCCGCAACTGGTCTCTGGGCAATATCGCACCTTTTGGACTCAGCAGCATGGTGACAACGTGACCTGGGAACTTCACGCCCCCGCGGGCACACACAACAGCGGCCTCGAGTAGTAGTCGTACCCGCTGCCCTACACGAGGGTGATGCCCCAGCGCGAACCGCGGCCGGGGCATCACCCGCAAAAATGGAGTTTCGGCCTGATGCGGGACTGTCCGTGACCTCAGCGCGCACGCAATCTTTTCGGTGCAGCCCGTTTCACGTTCGACGAGGTGCGGACATGCTCCCAGAGTTCCGCGAACACGCGGGCGGCCTCGGTGCCGGGAGCGTACGATCCCACCGGAGCGCGCTCGGAACCCATCCGTTCGATCACAACGGCCGAGGGGACCACAATGTCGATCACCTGCGGATGTTCACGCGGCAGAGTCTCGGCAGTCAAGCGGTGCGAAAGTTTGCGGCGGTCCACCATTGACAGGAATGCAAAGACCTTGGGTGGATTGTCGGAATCCGCGATAATCTCGTTGACTTGGTCCAGTGACCGAAGCGAGAGGGGCGACGGAACGAGAGGCAGCACGACGAGGTCGGCGGCGTTCAGGGCGTTTTCAGCGACGCGGGATTCGCCGGGCGGGCAGTCCAAGATCACGACGTCATAGTCCTTGGCGACAGATTCGAGCACCTTGGCGATACGGTGAGTGGACTTTTTCGCCGCGTTCAGGACGAGGTCTAAGTCGCGGTATGTTTCGTCCGCTGGTAGTACGGCAAGATTTTTGTAGGCCGTCGACCGGATCGCGACGTCCATCTCGGTCTTCCCTCGGATCAAGGAGTTCACGCCGCCCTTGACCCGCGGCTTTACGTTGAGCACATAGGTTGAAGCGCCTTGCGGGTCGAGATCCCAGAGCAGCACCCGGCATTCCCGTGACGCTTCCCAGGCTAGATTGACGGCCGCCGTTGTCTTGCCGACCCCGCCCTTGGTGCTGTACACCGCAACCGTCTTCATGCCCCCATCCTAGGAGCACACGGCATGCGGGGAACGTCGCGATGGGTGCCCGCGGCCGATAGGGTGGGGCCGGATATTCTTGACCGGATCGACAATCTCGTGCCCCCTGGCCGGTTCTACAGTGTTGGTAGGAAACCTTTCTAGCGCGCTGTCGCCCGTTGCGATGGTAGGACTTCAGTCCTTCAGATTCTTGTTGCCGAAAGTCTGAAAAGCCATGTTCGAATTCATTCTGGCTGCCACCGCTCGCTACTACTTCTTCTTGCGTCGGTTCATGCCGCAGTAGGTGCCCAACTCGTCGGTCACATTTTCGAGGCCGACCACGTCGCCGTAGTCCAGGGAGAGTTCGGAACTGCAGCCGGCGGGCGCGGCGGCAGTCGGCTGCGCGGTCTGCTCAGCAGTAGTCGCATCCGCTTCGTCATTCGTGGCGGCGGCGCACCCGCCGAGTCCGGCCGAGAGAATTCCGGACACAGCGATTGCCAGTGCGGACCGGCTGAACCTGCGAACCGTTCTGCCGGATCGTTCTTCGCTGAACTCCCCGTGCACGCTGTACGTGTTCTTGACAATCATTTTTGCGTCCCCCGAGCGGTCTTTGTCCGACAGTAAAGGAGAATTTCGCCACGATGCGCCGGTACTCCGGTGCCGATCTCGAGGGAGGCCGCAGCGCAAATTCTCGAGGATTGCTAGATTCAAGTATGCGAGAACTTCAGGCGCGAATCATCGCGGAACTCAACGTCTCACCCACCATCGACCCGGCCGCCGAAGTACGCCGCCGGGTGAAATTCCTTAAGGAATACCTCAAGCACACCGGTGCTCAGGGGCTCGTGCTCGGCATCAGCGGCGGCCAGGACTCTACGCTGGCCGGTCGGCTGTGTGCACTGGCCGTCGACGAACTCGCCGCAGAGGGGCATCCGGCCACTTTTGTCGCCGTGCGCCTGCCCTACGCGGTGCAGCGCGACGAAGCGGATGCCCAACTCGCGTTGGATTTCATCCGCCCGCCCTCGCAGGCCACCTTCAACATTGAGTTCGCCGTCGATGGGTTCGAGAGCGAATTCCTGGCGAGCCTGGACGTGGCCATGACGGACTTCACCAAGGGCAACGTCAAGGCCCGCTCCCGCATGATCGCCCAGTATGCGCTGGCCGGCCAGCTCGGCCTGCTCGTGGTCGGAACCGACCATGCGGCAGAGGCCGTCACCGGCTTTTTCACCAAGTACGGCGACGGCGGCACCGACATTCTGCCGCTCACTGGGCTCACCAAGCGCCAGGGCCGCGCCCTGCTGATGGAGCTGGGTGCGCCCGAACAGCTCTACCTGAAGGACCCCACCGCGGACCTGCTCGACCACACTCCCGGTCAGACCGACGAGGCCAATCTCGGCCTGCAGTACGAGCACATCGACGATTTCCTCGAGGGTCAGTCGGTCGACGACGAGGTGGCCGAGGCTATCGAGGCGCGCTATCTCAGCACCGAGCACAAGCGGCGGGTGCCGGCCTCACTGTTTGACGAGTGGTGGCAGTAGGCCCAACATAAAAGCGAGCCGGTTAGCGCTGGGAAGCGCCGACCGGCTCGTTTCGTGTGTCGCGACTACAGGGTCGGGGCCGCCGAGGAACGCGTGAGCGGGTCGGTGCCGCGCACCTCGAGTTTGTTGACGTCGTCGAGCAGACGCTGGGTTTCTGCTCCGGCGTCCGACGCTGATGCCGGAGCGCGGTTGACGGCTGCAGGCGTGAGCGGTGCGACCCGCACCGGTGCCGGCGCCGAATCGGCGGCGTTGTACTGGTCGTGGTGCTGCTGCGCCACCCACGCTTCCTGCTCGGCGAGCAGGCTCTTCTCGGTGGAGGAGTTCTGCGACTTCCAGCGATCGAGATCGCCCTGGAAGATCTTGCGAGCGCGAGCCGGCTTGTTCTGCCATTCGACGAGGCGATCGCGAAACTCGACCAGTGCCGGTTCCAGCTGGTAGCCGAATGTCGCGGAGGTGCGCTTGAGTTCGTACAGTTCGTGGGCGGCCCAGTTTGCCGCGATGCCCGATCCGCGAATCGGCAGCAACCGCACCTGGATGTCGGCCTGGCCGACCGCCCGGTCGCTCATTACCTGCTCCTGCGGTGTCAGCGAATTCCAGACGGATGCCTCGGTCGCGGCATCGACGAGGGTCGCGATCGCGGCCACTTTGATCTCGCGATCTCGCTGGGTGACGAGCCGTTTGACGGCGCCGCGCGAGATCAACGCGGCCAGCACGCTGGCAATGACGATCGCGCCGATGAACACGACCGCGGTAAAAACCATCGGTTGGGTGCTCACGTCGGTAAACCAGGCTACGAAGTTATTCCACCATTCCATGTGCTGGATTTTATCCGCGCCGACCCCATTTGTCGGGGATCAGACGCGGCGTGCCTTCAACCCGCCTCTGGAACACGTAGCCGCGTCAACGGAAGCAGTCCACCGCATCGTCGATGCGACAAAACACGCCGAGTTCGCGGGTGCGGGTCGCGAAGACGACGCGCCTGGCGCTGAACCGGTCGCCGTAAGCGCCGCCAGTATCAGCACCGCCTTTATAGGCACTGGCCTCGCGTTCGATGTAGCCGACGACAGCGCCGACCGGGTCGACGATGCGCCACAGCCCGTCACGCACGAGGATGAACCGGCGGCCAGGTACTGCTGGAAATGCTGAGTGAATAACGGGTGCGATGAGAGTGGTCATGAGTGCTCCTGACCTACTGGTTCAGCGGTTACCCGGCCGGCCGCGGGTATTTCCTTTACCGTATGGGCGACCACCGACATCCGCTTTCGGCGAACACAGGGCCGGAGTGCCGGCTCGACCTGTGGCTTCGACGGGGGACGAGTTAGGGTAGACGGGTGCAAACTTTTGTGGTCGCAGGTGGATGTTTCTGGTGTCTCGATGCTGTGTATCGGGTGTTACGGGGAGTGAGCGACGTGGTGTCGGGGTATACCGGCGGCACGACCGCCAACCCGAACTATGAGTCGGTCTGCACCGGGCGCACCGGGCACGCCGAAGCCGTCGCGGTTACCTTCGACCCCGACGTCATTCCGGCGAGCGTCATTCTCGACGTGTTCTTCACGCTGCATGACCCCACCCAGCTCAACCGTCAGGGCAACGACGTCGGAACCCAATACCGGTCGGCCATGTTCTACACCGACGACGCGCAGAAGCAGCTGTTTGAAACGGCCCGCGACCGGGCGACCGAATGGTGGGGCTCCGGCATCACGACCACGATCGAGCCGCTCGGCGACTACCATGAGGCCGAGGACTACCACCAAGACTTCTTCAACAAGAATCCCGGGCAGGGCTACTGCATGGCCGTCGCCGTGCCGAAGGTCAACAAGATCCGCAAGTCGTACTCCGAGTACCTGGTCAGCTAGCCTCTCCTCCCCAATCAGTGAGTAGCTGAGTTCTCCACGGATTTACGCGGGTCCAAGCGGGTCGTCCGTTCCGGGCGGCACACTCACTGTGTGCGGCCCGGGTTCGACAAAGACTGGCACGAGTTGTTGTTCCCGGGTCGTGTGCGCCGGCGGTTCGCTGGGCGCCGCGCGCTTGCGTGTTCACGCAATCACCGTGCCGGGAGAAACCATGAGCGACAGCATCACAATATCCGGCGTTATTGGCACCGTTCCCCACCTGATCTTTGGCAAGAACGGGATCCCGATCACCTCGTTTCGGTTGGCCTCCCGCCAGAGCCACCGTGACAAGGCCAAAGACGAATGGATAGTCGACGAAAGCTGCTGGTATTCCGTCACGACCTTTAGGCAGCTGGCCACGAACGCGGGAAAATCGCTCAGCAAGGGCGAGCACGTTGTCGTCACCGGACGGCTGGTCATTCGCCAATGGAACAACGCCGAAAAATCCGGGACGTCCGTTGAGATCATTGCTGATTCTGTCGGCCACGACCTGGCCTGGTACACCACGACGCCGGTGCGCAGCGGGGCGCCAGCACGAGCCGAGGCCACGCCCACCGAGCCGGATCCGGTTGAACCCTTCGAATCCGCTGAAGCAGCTGCCGCCTATGGGGCCGACCCGGGGGAGATCGACCGGTCCGGAGACGGGTTTGTCCCCGTCGACACCGATGCTGATCAGGACGCGTATGCCCGTTTAGACTCGTAGCATCGTCCACGCGCGTGGACTAGGGGGAGGCAGTTCGTGAGCGCGGCACAACCAGTACGGCAGAATATGACCGTGAGAACAGCACGGTGGTCTGCACGCCGCCCGCGGTACACCGTGGTAGTCGTGGCGGCGGTACTGCTGCTCGGAGTCGGCTTGACCGCGTGCACCGGCGCCCCGGCCGAAGCGCCAGCGACCAGTGGCACGGCGCAGGCCAGTTCCGCCGCACCGGAGCCCTCGGCAACTCCGGCGCCCGACCCGGTACTGCTGCCCGACGGAAGCGCGTCCGAGAACCTCGTCTACTTCAACTTTCTCGCTGCCGCTGTCACCAAGGCCAACCCCAACGCTGACGGGCGCGCCTACATCGACGCGCTCGTGGCTGGCGGGTTCGACCGAACGGCTATGGAAGTGTCCTTCGATCGAACCCAGGCCGACCTGGCCGCCGACTCAATCCAGTTCTCGGTGCGATTCAATGGCGAATGCCTGATTGGGCAGATCGGGCCGGCCAGCGACGGCTTCCACAGCGTGGTCGCGCCCATTCTGTCCACCGGATTGTGTCTCGTCGGGTCCACCCGGCAAATAGACTGGTAAATACTATGGCCGAATTTATTTACTCAATGGTCCGCGCTCGCAAGGCGATCGGCGAAAAGCTGATTCTTGACGACGTCACCATGTCCTTTTTTCCCGGTGCCAAGATCGGTGTGGTCGGCCCCAACGGTGCCGGAAAGTCCACGATCCTCAAGATCATGGCGGGCCTGGACACCCCCAGCAACGGTGAGGCGAGACTCTCCCCGGGCTACACCGTCGGCATCCTCATGCAGGAGCCGCAGCTCGACGAGAGCAAGACCGTGCTGGAGAACGTGCAGGAAGGCGTGGGGCCGATCAAGGCCAAGGTCGACCGGTTCAACGAGATCAGCCTCGCCCTCGGCGAACCCGACGCCGACTTCGACACCCTGCTCGCCGAAATGGGCGTGCTGCAGGAAGCCATCGACGCAGCGGATGCCTGGGACCTCGACTCCCAGCTCGAACAGGCCATGGACGCCCTGCGCACGCCGCCGGGCGACTCCGAAGTCTCCAACCTCTCCGGTGGTGAGAAGCGCCGGGTGGCTCTGACCAAGCTGCTGCTGCAGAAGCCCGACCTGCTCCTCCTCGACGAGCCCACTAACCACCTCGACGCCGAGAGCGTGCTGTGGCTCGAGCAGCACCTGGCCAAGTACCCGGGCGCCGTGCTCGCCGTCACTCACGACCGGTACTTCCTCGACCACGTGGCCGAATGGATCGCCGAGATCGACCGCGGACACCTCTACCCGTACGAGGGCAACTACTCGACCTACCTCGAGAAGAAGCAGGAACGTCTGCTCGTGCAGGGCAAGAAAGACGCGAAGCTATCCCGGCGACTCGCCGACGAGCTCGAGTGGGTGCGTTCCAACGCCAAGGGCCGCCAGGTGAAGTCGAAGGCCCGCCTGGCCCGCTATGAAGAAATGGTCACCGCCGCCGAAAGCACCCGCAAGCTCGACTTCGAAGAAATCGTGATTCCGGTCGGCCCGCGCCTCGGCGCACAGGTCATCGATGCGAGCAAGTTGGAGAAGGGCTTCGACGGGCGCATGCTCATCGAGAATCTCAGCTTCACGCTGCCGCGCAACGGTATCGTCGGTATCATCGGCCCGAACGGCGTGGGAAAGACCACTCTGTTCAAGACCATCGTCGGCAAGGAACCCCTCGATGGCGGCGAACTGCGAATCGGTGAAACGGTCGACATCTCCTACGTCGACCAGGACCGCGGCGGCATCGACCCGAATAAAACCCTGTGGGAGGTCGTCTCCGACGGCCAGGACTACATCCAGGTCGGCAAGACCGAGATACCCTCGCGCGCCTACGTATCGACCTTCGGTTTCAAGGGACCTGACCAGCAGAAGAAGGCCGGTGTGCTCTCCGGTGGTGAGCGCAACCGCTTGAACCTGGCGCTCACCCTCAAGCAGGGCGGCAACCTGCTGCTCCTCGACGAGCCCACTAACGACCTCGACGTCGAAACGCTCGGTTCGCTCGAAAACGCGCTGCTCGAATTTCCGGGTTGCGCCGTGGTGATCACTCACGACCGGTGGTTCCTCGACCGGGTGGCCACGCACATCCTCTCGTACGAGGGCACCGACGACAACCCAGCCAACTGGTACTGGTTCGAGGGCAACTTCGAGTCCTACGAGCAGAACAAGATTGAGCGGCTCGGACCGGATGCGGCCAAGCCGCATCGCTCCGCCTACCGCAAGCTCACCCGCGACTAACAAAAAAGGGAGACCGTGTGAAGCTGCACGTACCGATTCGCCTGCGTTGGTCCGACCTCGACGCCTACGGTCACGTCAACAATTCTGAGATGCTGCGACTGCTCGAGGAGGCGCGCATCCTGGCTTTCTGGGTGACCGAAGACGACGGTGCGATCGGCGCGAGCACGGCCGTGCTTGACGGCCGCCCGGGTGCGGCAACGCTCACGCTGATCGCCCGGCAGGAGATCGAATATCTGGCGCCGGTTCCGTACCTGCGTCAGCCGCTGGACGTTCGACTCTGGCTGGGCAAACTCGGCGGCGCCAGCCTCGACGTCTGCTACGAGGTGTGCAGCCCCGACGGCGTCACGCCCGAGGTGCTGTACGCCCGGGCGAACACCACGATTGTGCTCGTTGATGCGGCGAGCGAACGCCCCCGCCGCATCAACGACACCGAACGCGCGGCGTGGACTCCCTATCTCGACGCTCCGATCGAGTTCGCCCGACGCTGACAAATACCCCATTCGGCGGCTCCAATTGCCGCGATATGCGGGTATTACTGAACCGAACACGCGTCCGTCGCGTGTTAAGCAGGGGAGGTAGTCATGGCTGATGAGCGCGCCGAACTTCTGCAGGCCCTGCACGACGAACACGCGCCGCTTCTGTGGCGCTATGTTGTGCGGTTGACGCACGATCCGGCCCTTGCCGATGACGTCGTGCAGGAGACCCTGCTGCGCGCCTGGCGACGCCCCCGCCTGCTCGACCAGACCGAGGTGTCGGCTCGGGCCTGGCTGTTCACGGTGGCTCGCAACCTCGTGATCGACGACCGACGCTCGGCCAGGGCCCGGCACGAGATCCCCACCGATCAGCTGCCCGAGGTGCCCACCGACGACCAGACCGACGCACTGCTCGATGCCTGGCTGGTCGCGGATGCCCTGCACGACCTCTCACCCGACCACCGGGCGGTCATTGTCTGCGCGTACTATCGAGGCCAGTCCGTGGCCGAGACCGCGCGGGACCTGGTCATTCCCGAAGGCACCGTGAAGTCCAGGCTGCACTACGGCCTGCGAGCCCTCCGGCTCGCACTGCAAGAGCGAGGAGTGACGGAGCGATGAACACTCCAACAGATCTGTACACGGACTGGGACGGCGCCTACGTGCTCGGCGCCCTCTCACCGGCCGACCGCCGGGACTACGAACGTCACCTCAATGACTGCGTCGCCTGCAGCCAGGCGGTCGCTCACCTCGTGGGTCTTCCTGGGCTGCTCGCCCAGGTGCCGCTCGATCAGGCCCTGCAACTCGGCCAGCCCGCTGATTCCCGAACGGATCCCGCCCCCTCCGCCACCCTGCTGCCCCGCCTCGTGCAGGCAGCCAGAGTCCGCACTCGGCGCGCCCGCCTGCTCGCCGCTGGCGCGGTGGTGGCCGCCGCTGCGATCGCGGCATCCGCTGCCCTCGTCCTGCCGGGCTGGCTCGATCAGCCCGGTCAGAGCATCACCGAACCGGCCGTAGCCATGACCGCTGTGATTCCCAGCCCGCTCACGGCCTCGTTTCGCCTGACCGGCGAAGAGTGGGGTACGCGCATCGACGCGAACTGCAGCTACGCGCGCGGCGGGGATGATTTCGGCGCGCAGCCCTACGCCCTGTTCGTCACCGACCGGGACGGCCAGGAGACCCTCGTGGCCAGCTGGATCTCCGGTCCCGGCAGCACCATCAGCGCGGCCGCCACCACGAGCGTGTCCGAAAACGACATCGCGAGCGTGGATATTCGGTGGATGCCCGACGAGAAGGTGCTGCTCGAATCCAAACCCAGCTGGTAGCGCTCCTACTCGAGAACGATGGGCACGCGCAGCATGCCCTCCTGCGCCACGGTGGCCAGGAGCACACCGTCGCGGTTGAAGATGCTGCCCGTGGCGAGGCCGCGACCACCCTGCGCGCTCGGTGAATCCTGCACGTAGAGCAGCCATTCGTCGACCCGACCGAACCGGTGCCACCACATGGCGTGATCCAGGCTCGCCACCTTAAGGCCTGGAGTCGCCCAGGCCACTCCGTGCCGGCGCATGATCGGTTCCATGATCGAGTAGTCGCTCGCGTAGGCCAGGGCTGCGCGGTGCAGATCGGGGTCATCGGGCAGCGGCAGGAAGGTCTTCATCCACACGGCCTGACGCGAGGTGTGCTCGCCATTGACCTTGAGAAAAATCGGCGAGGGAATATGCCGCATGTCGAAGGGCCGCTCGCTCGCCCAGTAGCGCGCCACCGAGTGGTCGATGTGGGCCAGCGATTCGGATGCCGTCGGCAGGCTTTCCGGATCGGGGATATCTTTCGGCATCTCCAGGTGATGCTCTAAGCCCTCATCGGCGTCCTGGAACGACGCGATCATCGACAGGATCGGCACGCCGTCCTGGTAGCACTGAGTGCGGCGGGTCGAGAACGAGCGGCCGTCGTGAATGCGTTCGACCGAAAAGGTGATCGGCTGGTTGACGTCGCCGGGGCGCAGAAAGTAGCCGTGCATCGAGTGCACGTGGCGTTCGTCTGGCACGGTGCGCATCGCAGCGACGAGGGACTGGGCCAGCACCTGCCCGCCGAACACGCGGCCGAGTGGCATCCACTGGGACGGCCCGGTGAAGATGTCCTCGCTGGTACGTGCACCGGTATCGGTCAGATCGAGGACGGCCAGAAGGCTTTCCATGGGCTTGTGCATGCTGTCTCCTCGGGCAAGTTCGCGTTCGCGGCATGCGGTCGTGGCGCATCTTGATAGTTTAGAAGATGATGAGCCAGTCATTCACTCTTACCGATTCCCAGTCCCTCAGCGATCTGATCGTGTTTCTCTCACGCTCCGGTCGCGTTCTCGACGGTTCCGTGCGCCTCATGGCGTCCGACGGCGTTCTGGCGGTGTACACCGCCATCTTCTATCCGCGCGGTCTGCTCGACGCGAGCCCGACCGTGCTCGGCCTGCGCACCTTTGCCCTGACCGAGCCGGTCGACCTCGACAAGGTCGTGCCGGTGCGGTCGCTGCTGGAGCGCCTCAAACGCCTCGAGTCAACCGCGCGCGACCTGAGCCTGCCGGTCATCGTGACCGTTCCGCTTGAGGTCAATACGGTGACCTGGGCCGGTATCTCCCCGCCGAAGGGCGGGTGGGAACCACACGGCCAGACTCCGGCGTCGCACCTCGAAGCAGCCGCTCGTGAGGGCATCGACGAGGTTGCCGCCGCCCTGCCGGGGGGCACCGGCGAGCTGATCGTGGAACGCGTGCGCTCCGAAGTGTGGGGCCGTCAGGTTGACGGGCTCGAATTCGTACCGACCGGGGCCGGTTTCGCGGCGTTCAGCCTGGGCTTTCTTTCCAATGACGAACCCGTGCAGCTGTTCGAGTCGGGGCTGTGGACTCGCCTCAGCACGAGTCGCGGCCACGTTCTGGTGCGGCGCAAGCCGTGGACTCTCCAGGCCTGACCGGCTCCACAACGGCAGCGTCGGTGGCGAGCAGGGCCGCCCAGACATCTGCTCGAGCCGGAAACGATGCCAGGTCGCGGGAGAGCAACTGCTCACCGTGCTGAATGCGGGTGCGCACCGTGTGGCGGTGTACCCCAAGCTGCGCGGCGGCCTCACCGAAGTGTCCGTTGCACACGAGCCAGACCCGCAGGGTAGCCAGCAACTCGGTGCCGTGCGCCCGATCGTGCGCCATCACCGGCGCGAGGGTGGCGAGGCCGACCTCGCGGGCGTCCGTTCTGGCCAATAGGGCTAGCACGCCCTGCCGGGCGACCAGGCTGAAATCGGTCACACCCGGTGCGCTCTCCCTGGCCCGGGCCAGCGCCTGCTGGGCCTGATCGAGGGCGCGGGGGAGCTGGCGGTAGGCGGTCGGCTCCGACAGACCGGCGTGCAGTTTGAACAGCGCGCACAGATTTAGAAGGATGCCGTGGGCCGCGCGGTCGAGACACAGCACCACGGTGTCGTCCCGGCCGGCGAAGAACAGCTGCCCGGGGGAGTCGTCGACGCGCAGTTCCAGGTACTCGGTGATCGCATCCCGGCGCACCGCCGGAACATCCACGACGGCGACGAGCACCGGAGGCTCCGGGAGCGCGCCCCACATCTGTTTGGAGATCTGATCGACCAGGGTGTGGTCCCCGGCGAGCAGGGTGTTCAGCAGGCCAGAGCGCAGCAGCCCCTGGGCACGATCCAGGGCATTGTTCTGTTCGAGGGCGAGGCCGGCCAGGGCAATCACGCTCGTCACCACCTCGGTGCTGGCCTGATCCAGGGCGAGCGCGCCGCCGAGGGCGAGCACACCGCGCAGGTGATCGTGACCGCCAAGGGTCTGCAGGGTGAGCGTCTCGCCGCCGGCATCAACCGTGCTGCTGGAACGCTGGCCGCGGGCCAGTAGGCGCCGGGCCTCGAGCTGCACCGTGGCGAGCGCCTCGGGGGCAGTGGCGAACGTGGCGCGGGGAAACACCCGATCCAGGGTTCCGCTCGCATCGAACAGGGCCACCCAGTGGCCGAGCTGGGCGGACAGCTCGGCGAGAGTCGCGCTCAGGCCGTCCGGACGCAGGGCGGCGAGCGCGATCGCGCGCTGGGCCTTGAGCGCCCAGGTGGCGCGGGCATACCGGTCTTCGGCCACGAGGTCTCCGGCCGCACGCGCGACGGCGATGAACGGGGTGCGATACGGCACCTCGAACAACGGCAGCCCGAGCGTTCGGCAGGCGGCGATCAGTCCGTCGGGCGTGCCGTCCCGAACGACGTCGGTGCCGAAACCGAGTGCCGTGATGCCGAGGTCTCGCAGACGCTGTACGTACGGGCGGTAATCGGCATCCGCTGCCGGATCACTGCCGAACTGGGTGCCGGTCGTAAGCAGCACCTGGTCGGCGGAGAGGAACGGGGTGGGGTCGATCAGGTCGGAGCTGTGCACCCATTCGACGGTGCGGTCGAGCAGTGCCGCCCGCGTGATCGGGTGGGCCGTGCCCGCATCAGCGTGCTCGATCATGGTGAGTCCGAGGTTCGAATCAGCGAGGAGCAGGCGCAGGGTGGGGAGCATGAGCTGACTATACAGTGTGGCGGAATATTGCGCCTCAACTATACAGCTAGGAGATAGTGCTATCGCTGGGTTGTGCCTAGCATTGCCGCATTGGCACCGTAGCCGCGGTACCGCCCGTCGCATGGATCGGAAACACTCATGACACTCGTAGACACTCCTCGCCTCACCAGCACGCCTCTCGGTGGCCCCACGCTGGCCCAGGAACGCAGGCTGGTCACGAGCATCCCCGGGCCGAAGTCGAAAAGCTTGAGTGAACGCAAGGCCCAGGCGGTCTCGGCTGGCGTCGGGATCTCACTGCCCGTGTACGTCGTGGCCGCCGGCGGAGGCGTTCTGGTCGACGTGGATGGCAACTCACTCATCGACCTCGGGTCGGGCATCGCCGTCACCGGTGTCGGCAACAGCGCGCCGCGCGTGGTCGAGGCCGTCGCCGCCCAGCTCGCCCAGTTCACCCACACCTGCTTCACCGTGGCGCCCTACGATTCCTACATCGAGGTGGCCGAGGCCCTCAACCGCCTCACCCCCGGTGACCACACTAAGCGCAGCGTGCTGTTCAACTCCGGCGCCGAAGCGGTCGAAAACGCCGTCAAGATCGCCCGCCACTTCACCGGCAAGCAGGCCATCGTGGCCTTCGACCACGCCTACCACGGCCGCACGAACCTCACTATGGGCCTGACCGCCAAGAACCAGCCCTACAAGAACGGTTTCGGTCCCTTCGCCCCCGAGGTGTACCGGGCGCCCATGTCCTACCCGCTGCGCGACGGCGGCCTCGATGGTGTCGTGGCCGCGAACCGTGCCATTTCGCAGATCGAGAAGCAGATCGGCGCGAGCAACCTCGCCGCGATCATCATCGAACCCATCCAGGGCGAGGGCGGCTTCATCGTTCCGGCACCCGGCTTTCTGGCCACGCTGCTGGCCTGGTGCCGCGCCAACGAGGTCGTCTTCATCGCCGACGAGATCCAGACCGGCTTCGCCCGAACCGGCGCTATGTTCGCCTGCGAGTACGAGGGCATTGTGCCCGACATGATCTGTACCGCAAAGGGCATCGCCGGCGGCCTGCCGCTGTCGGCCGTCACCGGGCGCGCCGACATCATGGACTCCCCGCAGGCCGGCGGCCTCGGCGGCACCTACGGCGGCAACCCGCTCGCCTGTGCCGCAGCCCTCGCCACCATCGACACCTACGAGACCGAGCACCTGGTCGAACGCGCCGCCGCCATCGGCACGATCATGGGCGACCGCCTCGGCGCGCTAGCCGACGCCGACCCGCGCATCGCCGAAGTGCGCGGACGCGGCGCCATGATGGCCATCGAACTGGTCGATCCCGTCACCGGGGAGCCGGATGCAGCCCTGACCGGCCGCCTCATCGCAGCTTCCCACGCGCAGGGCGTCATCCTGCTCGGCTGCGGAACGTACGGCAACGTCATCCGCTTTCTGCCGCCGCTCAGCATTCCCGACTCCCTGCTTCTCGAGGGCCTGCAGGTTTTGGCCGACGCACTCGCTGCCGATTCGGCCGCAGCATGAGCGCCGTTATCGAGGGCGCTGTGCGCTCCAGCGGTCAGGTCGCACTCCTGGCCCGCGTACCCGATCAGCTCTACATCAACGGGCAGTGGGTGAACGGCACCGGGGAGCCGATCGTGGTGACCGACCCCGCCACCGGTCGGGTGCTGAAAACCATCCAGAACGCATCCGTCGCCGATGGCGCCCGCGCCCTCGACGCGGCTGTCGAGGCCGCGGACTCCTGGGCAGTAACTCCGGCTCGAATACGCGCCGAGATTCTGCGCCGCGCCTTCGACCTGCTGCAGGAACGCCGGGACGACTTCGCCACGCTCATGACGCTCGAGATGGGCAAACCCATCGCCGAAGCCAACGGCGAAGTGACCTACGGCGGCGAGTTCCTGCGCTGGTTCAGCGAAGAGGCCGTGCGCATCAACGGCCGGTACGGTGCCAACCCGGAGGGAACCGGCACGATGGTCGTCAACCACCGGCCGGTGGGCCCGTGCTACCTGATCACGCCGTGGAACTTTCCACTCGCCATGGCCACCCGCAAGATTGCCCCGGCGCTCGCCGCTGGCTGCACCGTTGTGGTCAAGCCGGCTGAACTGACACCCCTGACCACCCTGCTGTTCGTGCAGCTGCTGACGGATGCCGGTGTGCCGGCCGGCGTCGTGAACGTCATCACGACCACCGAGTCGCAGGCCGTCTCGGCCCCGATCATCGCCGATCCCCGGCTGCGCAAGCTGAGCTTCACCGGGTCGACCGCGGTGGGTCGCGCCTTGATCGCTCAGGCGGCCCAGAACGTGCTGCGTACCTCGATGGAGCTCGGCGGCAACGCCCCCTTCGTCGTGTTCGCCGACGCCGACCTCGGCAAGGCCGTCAACGGCGCCATGCTCGCGAAGTTTCGCAACACCGGCCAGGCCTGCACGGCGGCCAACCGGTTCATCGTGCAGGCGTCGATCGCCGAGGAATTCGGCCGCCGACTCACCGAACGGGTGAATGCGCTCGTGCAGGGCCCCGGCATCGACCCCGCCGTGAATTTTGGACCGCTCGTGACGGAGACAGCCGTCGACAACGTTGACGCCCTCGTGCAGGATGCCCTCACGCGCGGCGCCACGCTGCTCACCGGCGGCACCCGCCCCGATGGACCCGGCTCGTTTTACGCTCCCACCGTGTTGACCGGTGTGAGCTCTGACAGCCGCCTGGTGCGGGAAGAGATCTTCGGCCCCGTCGTCGCGATTACAACCTTCGAAACAGACGAAGAGGCCATTCAAATGGCAAATGACACCGAATATGGTCTGATCGGATATGTTTTCACCACCGATATCGCACGTTCACACCGTATGATCGACAGTATCGACACCGGAATGATGGGCCTGAACACCGGCTTGGTTTCCAACGCCGCGGCACCGTTCGGCGGAGTCAAGCAGTCCGGTCTCGGTCGGGAGGGTGGCCTGGAAGGCATCAACGAATACCTCTCGACCAAATACACCCTCATTCCCGCGTCCTAATCCCACCCAACACAGGAGCAACCATGACCACGATTGATCGTGACGTCGTTATTATCGGCGCCGGGGCATCCGGTCTCACCGCCGCCACCGCACTGCAGAAAGCCGGCCTGACCGTCGCCGTGCTGGAAGCCCGCGACCGCGTCGGCGGGCGCCTGTGGACCGACCAGATCGAGGGCGCCATGCTCGAGATCGGCGGCCAGTGGGTCTCGCCCGACCAGCATGCCCTCAAAGAGACCCTGGCCGAGCTGGGCCTGGCGACCTATCCGCGTTACCGAGCCGGTCGCAACATCTACATCAATGCCGCCGGCGTGGTGAACCGGTTCGACGGCGACATCTTTCCGGTCCCGGCCGGCACCGAAGCCCAGATCGTCGGTCTGATTGAGAAACTGGACGCCCTCGTGGCCGAGATCAACCCGGACAGCCCGTGGGAGCATCCGCTCGCCAAGGAACTCGACGAGGTGTCCTTCAGCCGCTGGCTCGAGACCCAGACCGACGACCAGGAAGCCCGCGACAATATCGGCATGTTCATTGCCGGAGCCATGCTCACCAAGCCCGCGCACGCCTTCTCGGCACTGCAGGCTCTGCTCATGGCGGCCAGCGCTGGTTCGTTCAGCAACCTCGTCGACGCCGATTTCATTCTCGACGAACGAGTCGTCGGCGGACTGCAGCAGGTGCCGCTGCTTCTCGCCGCGAACCTGGGCAGCGACGTATTCCTCGGGCAGCCGGTGCGCAGCCTGGCCTGGAACGAGGCCGGTGTCACCGTCGTGGCCGACGGCATGACGGTTACCGCCCGCCACGCCATCGTGGCGGTCCCGCCGCCCCTGATCAGCCGCATCAGTTTCGAACCGCCCTTGCCGCGCCGCCAGCAGCAGTTGCACCAGCACCTCTCCATGGGCTTCGTGATCAAGGTGCACGCCGTCTACGAGACTCCGTTTTGGCGCGCCGATGACCTCTCGGGGACAGCGTTCAGCCCCTACGAGCTCGTGCACGAGGCCTACGACAACACCAACTTCGAGGACCCGCGGGGCACCCTGGTGGGCTTTGTTTCCGACGAGGAAGCGGATGCCGTCTTCGCGCTGACCGCCGACGAGCGCAGGACGCGCATCCTGGAATCTCTGTCGCACTACTACGGTGCGCAGGCGCTGCACCCGGTCGTCTATTACGAGAGCGACTGGGGTTCCGAGGAATGGACCCGTGGCGCCTACGCCGCGAGTTTCGACATGGGCGGACTGGCCCGGTATGGCGCCGAACTGCGCAGCCCCGTTGGCCCGATCTCCTTCTCCTGCAGCGATATGGCCGGCAAGGGCTATCAGCACGTTGACGGTGCCATTCGGGTCGGCCAGGAATCCGCTGCGGCGATCATCGCCCAGCGAATCCGGGTCACCGCGTGAGGTTTCTGGTCGGTTATACCGCTACCCCCGCGGGAGCGGATGCCCTCGCCCTCGGCGTGCGCCTCGCCCGCGCGCCGGGCGCCGAACTGGACATCGTGCTCGTGCTCAACGCGGGGGAGCGTGCGACGCTCACCCCCACCGATCCCGGCTACCATCGACTGCTGCTCGAAACGGCCGAGGTCTGGCTGGCCGAGGCACTGACCCTGGTTCCTGCCGGCATCTCCGTGCACACCCACCTTGAACACGCCGACTCCTTCACGCGGGGGCTGCTCAAAGCGGCCGAGCGCCTGCAGGCCAACCTGATCGTGGTCGGCGCGGCCACCCACGGCCTGCTGGGGCGCTTCGCCATCGGCAGTGTCGCGGGCGGTCTGCTGCACTCCTCCCACGTTCCCGTTGCGCTGGCTCCGGAAGGCAGCCGCGCGATGGGCACCGACGAACCGATCGGCCGAGTCACCTGCGCGGTCGGCACCAAGCCGGGGGCCGACGGACTGCTGACGGCCGGCATCCGCTTGGCCCGCACAGTGGATGCCCCGCTACGGCTGGTCTCCCTCGTCGCGATCGACCGCCCCGGTGCCGACGCCCAGACCATTCAGCTGGCCGCCGACCACGCCCAGGCCGTGCTCGACTACGCCACCGAACACCTGATGGACGGGCTCGAGGTCACCGCCAGCGTCGCTTCCGGCGGCAGCATCGAGCATGCCGTGCGCGGCCTGCACTGGGACCCGGCCGAGGTCTGCATCGTCGGCTCCAGCCGGCTGGCGCAACCACATCGACTTTTTCTAGGTTCGATCGCGGCCAAAATGCTGCGCGAATTGCCGGTGCCGCTCATCGTGGTGCCGCGAGATTTCACCGAGACGGGGAAGTAATAGAGCATGACACTTGAAATCAACGCCAGTGAAGCCGTTGAAAAAACGACGGGGGGAATCTCCAAGAAGGGGCTGAGCGCCGGCTCGGTCGGTCTGGTCGGGGCCGTCGTCATCGGGATCTCCTGTATCGCCCCGGCCTACACGCTCACCGGAGCCCTCGGCCCGACGGTGGCCGAGGTCGGTTTGCAGTTGCCCGCGATCTTCGTGGCCGGGTTCATCCCCATGCTGCTGGTCGCCCTCGGCTACCGCGAACTGAACAAGGCGATGCCGGACAGCGGGACGAGCTTCACCTGGGCTACCCGTGCCTTCGGCCCATGGATCGGCTGGATGTCCGGCTGGGGGCTCATCGCCGCCACCGTCGTGGTGCTCAGCAACCTCGCCGGTATCGCGGTCGACTTCTTCTACCTAATGCTCTCGCAGATCTTCGGCAACAGCGCCGAGATCGCGGGTCTCGCCGGCAATCCGTGGATCAACGTGGGCACCTGTCTGGTCTTCATCTTCGCCGCCACCTGGATCAGCTATCGGGACATGCAGACCACCCAGAAGGTGCAGTACTGGCTGGTCGGATTTCAGCTGATCGTGCTGGTCGGCTTCGGCATCATGGCCTTCGTACACATTGCCAGCGGAACGGCCTTCGACCCCACACCGGTCTCGCTGTCCTGGTTCAACCCCTTCGCCGTGACCTCCTTCTCCGCCTTCGCGGCCGGACTGAGCCTGTCGATCTTCATCTTCTGGGGCTGGGATGTCACCCTGACCATGTCGGAAGAGACCAAGGGCTCGCGCTCGACCCCGGGCCGGGCCGCAACCCTCACCGTGATCATCGTCATGGTGCTTTACCTGTTCGTCGCCATTGCGGCCATTTCCTTCGCCGGTGTCGGCGGGGTGGGCGTTGGCCTCGGCAACCCGGAGATTCAGGGCAACGTGTTCTTCGCCCTAGCCGGCCCGGCGCTCGGCCCGTTCGCGATTCTCATGTCGATCGCTGTACTCTCCAGCTCGGCGGCCTCGTTGCAGTCCACGTTCGTCTCGCCGGCCCGCACCCTGCTCGCGATGGGTCACTACGGCGCGTTGCCGCCGGCCTACGCCAAGGTCAGCCCACGATTCTTCACCCCCGGGTACGCCACCATCGCGTCAGCGATCGTCGCTGCCGGGTTCTACACGATCATGCGTTTCGTCAGTGAAGACGTGCTCTGGGACACCATCACGACGCTCGGTATGATGATCTGCTTCTACTACGGCCTGACCGCGTTCGCCTGCGTCTGGTACTTTCGCCGCCAGTGGTTCGCCACCGTTCGGAACGCCTTCTTCACCCTGGTGTTTCCCCTGATCGGCGGCATTATTCTGGCGGTGCTGTTCTGCACGACCCTGGTCGACAGCATGGACCCGAACTACGGCAGCGGATCCGAGATCTTCGGGCTCGGTCTCGTCTTCGTGCTCGGCATGGCCATCCTGCTCATCGGCGCTGTCATTATGTTCGTGCAGTCCAAGGTGCGGCCGGCTTTCTTCCGCGGCGAGACGCTCAGCCTGGCGGCGCCGCGGTTCGGCGAGCACGAGGAGTAGGCGAGCTGCGGCATCTGCTTGCTGAGAGCGGATGCCGCGCCGCTCGCGTCACTCGCTGGCCTTGGCGGCACTCGTTAGCGCTGGTGGCATTCATTGGTAGGGGGTCCACGAACCGTAACGAGTGCCGCGAGCCGGTCCTGCGGACGCTCATGGGGCGGCGGGCTCGCGTCCTTTAGGCTGTGGGAATGCCCACACTGTTGCACCTCGACTCGTCCGCAGACCTCGTGACCTCGCGTTCGCGCGCGATCACCGCAACCTTCGCGGACTCTTGGCGCAGTCTCGGCAGCGACCACACCGTCGTTCACCGCGACCTGCACCGCGAACCGCTGCCGCACCTGACGGATGCCGCGCTGCACTTTCCGCCACACCTCCGTCCCGAGGGTGCGAACCCCAGCGCCGAGCAGGAAGCTTTGCAGCAGGCGCTCATCGCTGAACTTCTTGCCGCCGACGTGCTGCTGATCGGTGTTCCGCTCTACAACTATTCGATGCCGTCGACGTTGAAGGCCTGGATCGACTACATTCACCTGCCGGCGGTGACGGCACCGTTCAACGATCCCGCCAGTCAGCAGCCGCTGGCCGGTCGTCCGGCCGTGCTCGTGTCGACCCGCGGTGGCGTCTACGACGCCGGAACGTGCACGGAGTTCGACGACCACGCGCTTCCCGCGCTGTCCCTGATTCTGGCGAACGCCCTAGGGATGACGCTGGAAACGATCGTGGCCACGCGCACGCTGAGCGAACGTTTTGGCGCCGCCGCCGACGAGGTGGCCAAGCAGCACGAGGAGTTGGCGGGTGCCCACGAGTCCGCGGCCGAGGCCGCCCGTCGCCTGGGCTGACGCGCATTCATGACAACAAATAGCTCGTTTCTTCGCAATCGTACGCTTCGCACCAAAACGCTGCAGCTGTGGGAGCTACAGTCCCCGTCTCGGGGAACTCCGTTGTGGACATGCCGAAAGACTAGGTCTCGCACAGCGCGCCCGGTCACAGTTGCCACCGATCGTAATCGAAACGTGCGGGAGCGCTAGTCGCCCTTGAGGTCGCCGAACTCTGATCCTCGTGTCGACGATGTGCAGGGGTGACCGAACCTCAGGCGGGTCCAAACAGGGGAGACTACGAGGTAGACGAATATCGGAGATATCTGGTGGGGCAGAAATCATTCTTAAGAATTCATCAAACACGCTCATTGGGCTGAGCCTGGCTGGCCTATTGACTCTCGGGCTTGCAGGCTTCGCAGCCGCGTCGGTCGGCAATTCTGCAGCGGAACCAACGGTAGAATCAGTCCTCGCGGAGAATTCAAGTCTCAATGATGGTGTTGAAAACATCCTTATTATGTCTGTCACATATAGGCTTGGCTTTAAGTCATCGGCCGAAATAAGTGGAGTCAGTTTCACTTATCAGACGGCCCCGATAATCGTCAATAACAACTGAGCCTATTCTCTGCGGAGTCGCGCCTAACGGGAGATTTGTTGCAGCGCCCAGGAGTTTTTGTCGGGGTCGCTGAAGAAGGCGTAGCGCACGCCGCCGCCCATGTCGTTGACGTCGGACACGGCAACACCCTTCTCGATCAGAGTTGCCCGAGCCGCCTCGACATCGTCGACCACCAGGTGGAGGTTCTGCACCGGTGCGGCGTTCGGGTCGCTGAATCCCACTCCGATGGCGATAGAGCAGGCCGACCCCGGCGGCGTCAGCTGCACGACCCGCATCCCGTTGCCGGGTTCCACGTCGTGATCGAGGCGAAAGCCCAACTGATCGACGTAAAAGGCTTTGCTGCGGTCGACGTCCGTCGAGGGTATTGGAACAAGTTCCAGTCGCATGTCCATGGTGCACTCCTTCGTGCCGCAGGCAGCGTGCCTACAGGAGAGTCAAGCATGCCACGCCCGACGCCGGTCAGGCATCCGTTTTGAGCGCGCCTGAGGTCAGCGCGTCGAGGTCGGCGAGCGGCACGAGCCCTTCGGCTTTCGCCGCGAGGGCCGAGTCGACGGTGATCAGTGCATCTGCTTGGAGCACCGTGACCGCGATGTATTCTGCCTCGTACGTAGTCTCCCAGCCATGGTCGCGGGCGACGCGCCACGTCGTACGGCGCGAGATCCGATCGCCGAGTAGCCGCATCTTCAGCGCGGTGAGGCGCCCGTGCTGCTCGAGGGCCTGCTCCTCAGTGATATCCCCGGCGCGAACGGCAGCAAACAGTATGGCCAGAGCCTGCGAGCGGATGATGCTGGGTGCGACGATCTGATGGCTCGCGCCGACGCGCAGGTCGGTGGCGACGATGTGCAGCAGGGTCGGTGCGTCGATCACGAAGCGAGTCATGCTGCACACCCTAGACCGGTCGATCTCGGTGAGCCGCTGGTAGTCGATACCGGCGGCCGGCATGCTGGTCAGGAGCTCGCTTTCCCCGAATTGCGGATTGTGACGCGACCCCGGCACGGTGCGCACGTCGATGAGCCGTTCGATGCCATTTGCCTTAAGCATTCTGACGAACTCATCAAGCGGATGAGTCGAATGCCCGATCGTGTACACGCAGGTTCCGGCCATGGTTCCATTAAACCGCGTGCCCAATTCGTGTGAGGCCGTCGAGTCTCTCAGCTAACTCGCGGGTGGGTGAAGAGGCGGCCCAGCTCGCGCACGGCGAGGTAAACGACGGCGGCCAGCAGCACGAAGGCCCAGTCCATGAAGCCGAGCGGTCCGGTCGCAAACAGTACCGAGACGAACGGCACGTAGACGATCACGAGCATCACGCCGAGGCCGAAGGCACAGGCGAGCAAGAAGGTGGGGTTCGAGAACTGGTAGCGGCTGAACGCACCGAGCTCGCTTCGGCGCTGCACGATGTTGACCAGCTGGCAGACCAGAATCGTGACGTAGGTCATGGTGGTGGCCTGCGCAATGATCGCGTCGGCGACGGGGCCATCGAACGGGTTGACTCCGGCCCGGCCGTAGAACAGCAGATAGTTGATGATCGCGAGAAGGCCGATGAGCGACCCGGCATAGACCACATCGAGGATGCTGCGCCGATTGACAATGTGCGCCCTCGGGTCGCGCGGCCCGCGCTTCATGATGCGGCCCGACTCCGGGTCCTTGCCGAGCGCGGCGATGGGCAACAACTCGCCGAGCAGGTCGATCGCGAGAATCTGCAGCACGTTGAGCGCCAGCGGAACCCCCGCGATCGTGGCGAGCAGCAGGCTCGCGATATTGACCACGAGTTCGGCGGTGTTCGAGGTGAGACAGGCGAGCACACCCTTCGCGATGTTCGCGTAGATCACCCGGCCCTTCTCAATGGCCCCGACCAGGGTTGAGAAGCTGTCGTCGAGCAGCACGACCTCGGCGGCTTCCTTGGCGACGTCCGTGCCCGAGGCGCCCATCGCGACACCGATACTGGCGTGACGCAGCGCCGGAGCATCGTTGATACCGTCGCCCGTGACGGCGACGACGTGGCCGGACTTCTTGACCAGGTCGACGATGCGGGTCTTGTCTTCGGGGTCGACCCGACTGAATACGGTGTACCCGGTGAGCGCGTGGGCGAGCACCTCGTCGTCGCCCATCGCTCGCAGTTCGTCGGCCGTGACAACGCTGAGCTGACCCGTGCTGTCGAGGCCGGCCTGGCGGGCGATGGCCTCGGCCGTGCGGGAGAAGTCGCCGGTGATGATGTTCACTCGAATCTGGGCGTCGAGCGCGGTGCGCATGGCGCCCGGCACCGAGTCGCGAATCGGGTCGACCATCGAGACAAGGCCGAGCAGCACGAGATCGCGTTCGACGGTCTGCGGGTCGACGGCGTCGGCATCCGCTGGGGTGACCATGCGGGTGGCGAACGCGAGATTGCGCAGGCAGCGATCGGACTTCTCGGTGTGCCGGTCGAGGAAGGCCTCGCGGTCGGCGACGGTGATCGGCCGCACGGAGCCGTTGTCATCGATTTGCGTGCAGCGCTCCACGATGCTCTCCGGCGCTCCCTTCACGTGCGCGACGAGGGTGCCGTCTGGGCTCTCACGAATGGAGGTCATGAGCTTTCGGGCGGAGTCGAACGGAAACTCGCGCACCTCGTGATCGACCCGGTCGAGGTCGACTCCGGCCTTGGCGGCCGCCGTCACGAGAGCGCCCTCGGTGGGGTCGCCGAGGATATGCCAGCCGGCGTGCGACTCGTCGGGACCGAGCAGACGAGCGTTGCTCGCGAGAAAACCGGTGCGCAGAAAAGCCGTCAGGCGCGCGGTATCAACGGATGCCGCACCCGACACAGTCCCGCCGCCCACCGCCTCGATGCCGCCCTCCGGCGCATAGCCGATGCCGTGCACGACGAAGTCGCGGCCGGCCACGACCAGTTCGGTCACTGTCATCTCGTTCTGGGTGAGGGTTCCGGTCTTGTCGGTGCAGATTACCTCGGTGGCACCGAGGGTCTCCACCGCGCTGAGCCGCTTGACCAGGGCCTGCCGCTGCGCGAGCGCCCCGGCCGCCTGCGCCAGCGCCGTGTTCACCTCGGCCGGTAACCCCTGAGGAATCACCGCGCTGGCAAACCCCACAGCAAACAGCAGCGCCTCATGGAACGGCAGGTTCGCCTGCACCGCGACGACCAGAAGCACGAGGGCGAGGGCCACCGCCACATAGGTGATATTGCGGGCGAGGTAGCCCATCTCCCGCTGCAACGGGCTCGTGGTGCGCGGCGCGGACTGGGTGAGCCGGGCGATGCGCCCGAGCTCGGTGCGGGCGCCGGTGGCGATGACGACGCCGATCGCCTCGCCGGTGGCCACCGTCGTTCCGGCGTGCGCGGTGTTGTGGCGCTCGGCCACGGCGACCTCGGTCATGATGGCGTGCGTGTACTTGCGGGTGGGATCGCTCTCGCCGGTGAGGGCGAATTCGTTCGTCGAGAACGCGGTCGCCTCAATCAAGCGGATGTCCGCCGGCACCGCCGCGCCCTCCTCCAGCCGCACGACGTCGCCGACGACCAGCTCGGCGGAGTCCACCTGCCCGAAGGTGTTCTCCCGGAGCACCTGGGTGAGGGACTGCGCAAGGTGCTGGAGGGCATCCATCGTCTTGCCGGCGCGGTATTCCTGCACGAACCCGATCGAGGTGTTCAGCAGCACCAGCAGCACGAGCACCGCCGAGGTCAGCGTGTCGCCGAGGTAGCCAGTGATTGCCGCGCAGGCGAGCAGAAGCACGATCATCCAGTCCTTGAACTGGCGCAGGTAGCGCAGCAGCATCGATTCCTGCTGCACCTTGACGATCACGTTGTCGCCGTAGCGTTCCCGGTGCAGGGCGACCTCGGCAATGCTCAGGCCGGTGCGTCGCGCATCGAACCGGGCGAGCACCTCCGGCTCGGAGAACCGATAGGCGTCACCGGCCGCGACGGCAGCCCCAACCGGATCCGCATCAGGCGAAGACAAGCTTTCACCCTGTGGTGTGGTGCTCTCGTGCATGCGAACTCCCCGGATCACGAGGTTGTTCGAACCACGTATCTAGAGCGAGCCTAGCGAGCCAATGCCCCGTAGAGTGAAGTCACTGCCGTCTCGTGGCTAGTCGTCGAAACTGTTCACCATGGCAAAGGCGGCGCGCTCCAGATAATCCCAGAGGATGCCCTGCTGCAATGACGGCAGGGCGGCTGCGTCCACGGCGACTTTCATGTGTCCGAGCCACCGGTCGCGGGCATCCGGATTGACCTTGAACGGCACGTGCCGCTGGCGCAGACGGGGGTGACCGCGCTGCTCGCTGTACGTGCCGGGGCCGCCCCAGAACTGCTCGAGGAACATAACCAACCGGTGTTCGGCCGGGCCCAGGTCATCTTCGGGATACATGGGCTTCAGCACCGGGTCGGTGGCCACGCCCACGTAGAAGTCGTGCACGAGCTTTTCGAAGAACGGGGTTCCGCCGACCTCGTCGAAGAATGTCGGCACCGCGGCTGCACCGTTCTCGTTCTCGCGCAGGTGTACGCCGGCAGGAACGGTCGGCTGGTCGGTCGGGTGTCGTTCAGAGGTCACGTGGTGCGGCTTTCTTCTCTGGGGTTAGTGTCTAGGTGCTGGATCGTCGCCGGGGCAGGGTTAGTCCGCGTCGTCAGTGCGGGTGTCGGGGTCGGGGGTCTTCATCGGGGCCGGTTCGGTCTTAGGCTTACGCCCGCGCGGCTTGCGCACGGCCACGGGACCGGTGCGCGCCCCGGCGACAACGGCCGGCACCGCAGCGGCTGCTTCGTCCGCCGCGTCCAGGGCGCCGTCGGCGGGCCCGACCTGGGAATTGTCGAGTGTTCCGTCGCCAGTGGTCATGACCACACTGTTGAGCGGAGTGAGCGGCACGCCCATGCCGTCGAGGGCCTTCTTGAGGTGCAGGCGTAGATCGCGGGCGAAGTCCCACTGCGCCGAAACCCGGGTCTTGACCACGAGCCGGGTGACGAGGGCTTCAGCGGTGATCGACTCGAGGCCCCAGATCTCGGGCTTCTCGAGAATGAACGCACGCCACTTGCGGCTCGAGGCGAGGGCACTGGCCACGCGCAACAGTTCATCTTGCACGGCTTCAACGTCGGAGCTGTAGGGAATAGCGAGGTCGATGATGACGCGGGCCCAGCCCTGGGACATGTTGCCGACTCGCAGAATCTCGCCGTTGCGCACGAACCAGAGCGTGCCATCGATGTCGCGAATCTGCGTGATGCGAATTCCGACCGTTTCTACGACACCGGATGCGAATCCCACGTCGACCACGTCACCCACGCCGATCTGGTCTTCGACGACCATGAACAGGCCGTTGAGAATGTCCTTGACGATGTTCTGCGCGCCGAAACCGAGGCCGGCACCGATTGCGGCGCTGATCAGTGCGAAGGAGCCGAGAATGTCCTTGTTCAGGGTGGTGACGATGAGCAGCAGGGCCGTGATCAGAATGAACACGTTCACGATGTTCGACAACACCGCACCGAGCGTGCGCGAGCGCTGCACGACGCGCACCGCAGCCATCGGAGATACATTCAACGCCTGGGTGTCGTCGACCTTCTGGGTCCTCTTCACACCAGAGACGATCTGCTGCACGACCCGCCGAATCACGAATTGCAGGGCCCAGCGCAGGGCGAACGCGATAACGATGATCGCGAGGACGGCGACGATCTTCTCGACGTAGTCGGTCCATGGAATTGCAGCGAAGTATTTGCCGAGGTCGGTCCAGATAGTTTCCCAGTTCATATCCAAGCCAGTCTACCGAGGGCGCTCGGCGACAGCGGGAACGGGCAACGCACACCAGGAATTTGGCCGCGCTCGTGGTCTGCAGGACTCGGTGCTTGAGCCGCAGGCGGCGGCATCCTCTCTGTTTACGTGGAGTTTGCTGTGAACGTGCGATTGCACGCGCGGACCCCGCGACCGACCTCTGCCGGTCGCGGGGTCCGCGGTTGTCGTGCGAACTAATTACTCGGCGTCGCGCGCCTGCACCCTGAGCGACCGCTCAACCCCGGCGAGGTTCTCGACCACGAGGCGGCGCAGGGCGGCCGGCTCGGGGTTGGCATCGAGCCAGGCCTGCGTTGCGTCGGCGAGGGCCTGGTTGTTTAGCGGGGCCGGGTAGAGGCCGATCACGAGTTTCTCGCCGATCGAGAAGCTGCGCGCCTCCCACACCGACTGCAGCATGTCGAAGTAGGTCGCCACGAACGGCTCGAGCAGTGCCGAGTCGTTCACGCGCAGGAACCCGGCGGCGGTCGTGCGCACGATGGTCGTCGCGGCCGTGTCGACGTCGATCAGCGAGGACCAGGCGGCGAGCTTGCCCTCCGCCGTGGGCAGAGCGGCCTTCGCCAGGGCTGCGGACTGGGCGCCGGTCGCCGTGTTGTCGGCTTCGAGCGCTGCGTCGATCTCCGTCGCGGTTGCACGGCCCCCGGCCACGAGAGCGATGAGCAGCTCCCAGGCCAGGTCGGTGTCAACCTCGAGGCCCTCGAGTACCGTCGCGCCCGACCGCAAAGCAGCCACGTTATCGAGCTGCGCGGTGGTGGCCGCGACCGAGGCGAAGAACTTCACGAACTGGAACTGGGCGTCGCTGCCGGCCGCCGCACCCTGAGCGAGGGTCCACAGCGCATCGGCGACCTCGGTCGTCACGGCGCCCCGATGCGGCTCGGCCACGTAGTACGTGGCGGTGAGCACGACCTGGCCGAGCACGGTGCGCAGGGTGGTCGACTCGGTCTCGGTGGCCACGTTGTTCAGTACCAGGCGCACGAAGTCGCGCGCCGTGGTTTCGGCGTCGCGGGTGGCGTCCCAGACCGAACCCCAGACCAGGGCCCGAGCGAGCGGACTGTCAATGGCAGCGAGGTGCTCCAGGGCAACGGCCTCCGAGGCCGGGTCGAGGCGTACCTTGGCGTAGCTGAGGTCGTCGTCGTTAAGCAGGATCAAATCGGCGCGTTCGCGGCCGACGAGAGCGGGAACATCCGTTCTGGGTCCGTCAACGTCAAGCTCGACCCGATGCGTGCGCACGAGCTTGTGGGCGTCGTTGAAGGTGTAGAAGCCGATCGCGAGGCGGTGCGGGCGAATGGTGGGGTAGTCGACAGCGGCACTCTGCAGCACGGTGAAGGCGGTGATGACGCCGGAGTCGTCGACCGTGATCTCTGGACGCAGGGTGTTGACTCCCGCGGTCTCCAGCCACAGCTGGGCCCAGCCGCTGAGGTCGCGGCCACTGGCTGCCTCGAGCTCGACCAGCAGGTCGCGCAGCTCGGTGTTACCCCATTGGTGCTTCTGAAAGTAGGAGCCGACGCCGGTGAAGAAGGCGTCGATGCCGACCCAGGCGGCGAGCTGCTTGAGCACGGAGCCGCCCTTGGCGTAGGTGATGCCGTCGAAGTTGACGAGAACGTCGTCGAGATCGCGGATGGTGGCGACGACCGGGTGGGTCGAGGGTAGCTGGTCCTGCTTGTAGGCCCAGCTCTTCTCCATCACGGCGAAGGTGGTCCAGGCTTCGTGCCACTCGGTGGCCTCGGCGGTAGCGATGGTCGACGCCCACTCGGCGAAGCTCTCGTTGAGCCACAGGTCGTTCCACCAGGTCATGGTGACCAGGTCGCCGAACCACATGTGGGCCAGCTCGTGCAGAATCGTCACGACGCGACGTTCCTTGATGGCGTCGGTGACCTTGGAGCGAAAGATGTACGTTTCGGTGAAGGTGACCGCGCCGGCGTTCTCCATGGCGCCGGCGTTGAACTCCGGCACGAACAGCTGGTCGTACTTGTCGAAGGGGTAGGCGTAGCCGAACTTCTCCTCGTAGTAGGCGAAGCCCTGGCGGGTCTTCTCCAGGATGTAATCGGCGTCGAGGTACTCGCTGAGGCTCTTGCGGCTGAACACGCCGAGCGGAATGGTGCGTCCGTCGCTCGACGTGAGCTCGCTGCGCACGACGGCGTACGGGCCGGCGATGAGCGCGGTGATGTAGCTCGAGATGGTGTGGGTCGGTTCGAACGCCCACGTGCTGGCACCGTTGCCGGCGTCGATCGGTGTGGGCGTGGTGGAGTTGGAGACGACCTGCCACTGGCTCGGCGCCGTGACGGTGAAGGAGAACTTCGCTTTCAGGTCGGGCTGCTCGAACACGGCGAAGACGCGGCGGGAGTCGGGTACCTCGAACTGGCTGTACAGGTAGACCTCGTTGTCGACCGGGTCGACGAAACGGTGCAATCCCTCACCGGTGTTGGTGTACAGCGCGTCGGCGACGACGACGAGCTCGTTGTCGGCCTGCAGGCCGTCCAGCGCAATGCGGATGCCGTCACTCACGACGGTCGGGTCGAGCAGGGCGCCGTTGAGGGTGACCGAGTACACGCGCGCGGTGATGGCGTCGATGAAGGTCGAGGCTCCGGGGGTGGCCGTGAAGTGCACGGTAGTGGTGCTGCCGAACGTGGTGGGACCGCTGGTGAGGTCGAGCACAACGTTGTAGCTCGCGACGGTGACCAGCGCGGCGCGCTCGGTCGCTTCAATGCGGGTGAGATTTTCTCCAGGCAACTTAGTTCTCCAGTTCGATTCACGAGGGTGTTGCTTTGGCACTCGTGGCGCCATCGCACCCCGCAAGCCTAACCATGATTACGATGTGGGCATGAGAGCAAGCACCGACCCGCTGGTCCGGACCGCCGAACGCTACCGGGCCTTCGCCGAAGTGGAAGCTCGCGGAATGAGCGCCTGCTACGAGGCCTGGGCGGCCGGAGTCGCGGCCGATCCCGCCACCGTTGCCCTGATCGACCAGCTGCCCGCGGTCAAACGCCAACCGAACCTCGTGTTCAGCGCGGCCCGGCTGCACGGCGCAGCGGCGGGGGAATATCCGGCGTTCGCTGCCTGGCTGTGCGAGCACTGGACCGACGTGGCCGCGACCTGTATCACCCACGCCACCCAGACCAACGAGCCCGGTCGGTGCGCCGTGCTGCTGCCGGCATTGGCGGCGCTCGCCGGGCCGCTCGCGCTGATCGAGGTGGGTGCATCCGCTGGACTGTGCCTGCATCCAGACCGGTACAGCTACCGGTACCGGTTAGCTGATGGCAGTGAGCGCAAGTTCGACCCCTCAGACGGTCCGAGCCCGGTCGTTCTGGACTGTGACGTCACCGGCCCGGTGCCGCTGCCCGAGCGGATGCCCGACATCGTCTGGCGCGCCGGTATCGACCTTCACCCGCTTGACGTGTCGAGCGAGGCGGATGTGGCCTGGCTCGACGCGCTGATCTGGCCGGAGCACGACGACCGCCGGGCCCGGCTGCGCGCCGCGGTGCCGGTGGCGAGGCAGCAGCCGGCCCCGATTGTGTCGGGCGACCTCAACGAGCAGATCGAGGCGCTCGTTGCCCGGGCTCCAGCCGGGGCGACCGTGGTGGTGTTCCACACCGCGGTGCTCGCCTACCTCAACGAGGCCGATCGCAACCGGTTCTCCGAGCAGATGACCCGGCTGCCGGTGCGCTGGCTGTCGAACGAGGGGCAGAGCGTGGTGCTCGGGGTACTGGAGCGGCTCTCGGAACCGCCAGCGGAGGCATCCGCTTTCATTCTGGCCCTGGACGGCGAGCCGATCGCCCTGACCCAGCCGCACGGCCGGTCACTGCACTGGCTCGCGCCGGGGGACTAGTGCCACACCCGCAGGTTTAACCGCACGCTGCTACTCTAAAATCATGGTTCCGACCAATGAAGCCCGGTACGCTGCCCTGGCCAGTGAACCGCGCCGTCGCGCCCTGGCACTGCTCACCGAATCCGCCGTGCCGCTGGGCGCAAGCGCAGTGGCCGCCGCCCTCGCACTCCACATCACGACGGCCCGGTTTCACCTTGAGCACCTCGAGGCGGCCGGGCTCATCGAACGCCACGTCGCCCGGGCCGGGCAGCGCGGCCGCCCACACGTGTTGTTCAGAGCGGTCGCGGCACCGCTGGCGGCTGAAAACGCCCAGCAGCAGCTGACCGAGGCCCTCGCCGCGGTCATTGGCGAGGATGCCGACGGCGGCCGCGCCCGCGCGATCCGGGCCGGCGAGCGCTGGTCGGCGCAGTACGCTGCCGCGGCCGCTGGGGTGGCGACCGATGGGCCTACTGTCAACGTGGTTCCGCCGTTGTTGAGTGTGCTCACCGAGATCGGTTTCGAGCCCCAACTCCGAGCCGAGGAGGCAGTCATTGCGCTGACGTCCTGCCCGTTCCGGGCCGAGGCGCGAGCGAACCCCGATGTGGTCTGTTCGGTGCATTTGGGCCTGATGACAGGTCTCGCCCGTTCGCTTGGTCAGGACGCCGAGGGCATCAGCTTGGAACCCTTCGTGCAGCCGACGCTCTGCTTGGTGCACCTGTCATCGAAGCACTCGTGAGCTGATTGAAAGGAATTAAATCCTCTAAACTAGTGCTATGAAAGACAAGCTCTGGCACATCGTGTCCGGCAGCCTGGTGCCCGCCTGGCTCGCTGCCGCGGTGCTCGTCACTCTGCTGCACCGCCAGGTGCCGTCGTCGGGCTGGCTGCTCGTGCACCTGCTGCTGCTCGGCGCGGTGAGCACGGCAATTCTGATCTGGAGTCAGCACTTCGCCGACACCCTGCTTCGCCACAAAGCCCTCGGGGACCGTCGCTCCCTCGGCTTGCGCCTGAGCGTGCACACCGGAGGCGCGATAGCGGTGATGACCGGCATGGTCGCCGAGTGGTACCCGCTCGTGCTGGTCGGCGGCATCCTGGTCGGACTGAACGCGTTGGCCCACGCCGCGGTGATCGTTGCCCAAACCCGCGGGGCGATGCCGGGTCGGTTCGCCCCGCTGGTGCGCTACTACATCGTCAGCGCCGTGATGCTCTCCGGCGGCGTGATCCTCGGCATTCTGATGGCCAGGCTCGACAACGGAGGCGAGGCCTACGAACGCCTGTTCATCGGCCACCTCGGCCTTAACCTGCTCGGCTGGGTGGGCCTCACCGTGATCGGTACCGTCGCGCTGCTCTGGCCCACGGTGCTGCATACCCGGGTCGATGTAGCCACCGTGGCGGCCGGAAGCACCCTTCCGGTATTGGCGGGCGGCCTCGGGCTGCTCCTCGCCGGCTGCCTGGCCGACCAGCGGCTGCTCGTGGCGCTCGGCGTTCTGATCTACCTCGTTGCCCTGGGTCGAGTGCTCTGGGAGGGCATCGGACACCTGCGCCGGGCGCCCGCCGTGACCTTCGCCGCCTGGAGCCTCGGTGCCGCCCAGATATGGTTTGCCCTCTGTACCGCCGGTTTCGGGTTGCTGGTGGTTCTGGCCCCCAGCTGGACGGCCGCGGCCGCCGGCGTCGAAACCGTCGTGCCGTACTTCGCGATCGGATTTGCCGCCCAGATTTTGCTCGGGGCCCTCAGCTATCTGGTTCCCGTGGTGCTCGGTGGAGGCCCGGCCGCCCTCAAGGCAACCGCGGCCGAGCTTGACCGTGGCGGCCTCTTTCGGGTCTTCGTCGTAAACGGCGCCCTCGCCCTGTCGTTGCTTCCCGTCTCCAGCACCGTCACGGTGGCATTGTCGATGCTGATCGTGGCCGCCCTGGCCAGTTTCCTGGTGCTGTTCACCCGAGCCCTGCGCGCAAACCGGAGGGTGCGTGCCCTGCCGCTCGTGCGCATGGCGCCGAGCGAGCGAACGGTGCCCGGTGAGCGACCGCGCAGCACCGGGCGGATGCTCGCGGCCGCGACGGTTCTGCTGCTCACGGTGACCGTGGGGATCGTGGCCGACCCCGCCTCGGTGGGCCTGTCGACGGTATCGTCCCAGACCGCCGGCGCCGCCGCGACCGGACACACCACTACGGTGGCGGTCGAGATGGTGGACACCAGCTTCGTACCCGACCGCATCGAGGTGCCGGTCGGTGATGATCTGGTGATCACCCTCACGAATAGCGACGAGATGGTGCACAACCTGGTCCTGGAATCCGGTCTGGTGTCGGGCTCTCTCGAGCCGGGCGCCACCGAGACCGTGAACGTTGGTGTGATCGGCGCGAGCGTGGCCGGTTGGTGCTCGATCGCCGGACATCGGTTGCTCGGCATGGAGATCAGCATCGTCGCCGTCAGCGCCGAGAGCGCCGTGCCCGATAGTGCCACCCATTCCGGCCACGCCGCGGCCGCGGCCGGGGCATCCGCTGCTGACGATCTCGACCCCATGGCTGAGCCCGACGCCGGTTTCGAGGCGCGGGACGCCGTGCTGCCGCCCGCCTCGTCCGCCAAGGTCCACCGGCAAACCTTGACCGTGCAGAACATCGAGACCGCGGTGGCGCCCGGCGTCACCCAGATGCTCTGGACGTTCAACGGCACCGCGCCAGGGCCCACCCTGCGCGGCACCGTCGGCGATGTCTTCGAGATCACCATGGTGAACGAGGGCACGGTCGGGCACTCGATTGACTTTCACGCTGGCGACGTCGCGCCAGACGCCGTGATGCGCACCATCGCGCCCGGAGAGTCTCTCGTCTACACCTTCACCGCCACCCGGTCGGGCATCTGGCTCTATCACTGCTCCACTATGCCCACGTCGGTGCACATCGCCAACGGCATGTTCGGCGCGGTGATCATCGACCCGCCGGGCCTCGCGGAGGTGGACCGCGAATACCTCCTCGTGCAGTCCGAGCTGTACCTCGGCGCTCAGGGCGGGGAGGTGGACGTTGCGAAGGTCGCGACGCAGATCCCCGACGTCGTGCTCTTCAACGGCTACGCGAACCAATACGCCGCCCGGCCGCTTCCGGCGAAGGCGGGGGAGACCGTGCGGGTCTGGGTGCTGGCCGCGGGCCCCAACGTGGGCAGCGCCTTCCACGTCGTGGGCGGTCAGTTCTCCACCGTATTCAAAGAGGGCGACTACCTGTTGAAAGACGGCGGCAGCACCGGTAGCGGTGGCTCGCAGGTACTCGACCTCGCCGTTGCGCAGGGCGGGTTCGTCGAGCTCAGCTTCAGCCAGCCGGGCCACTATCCCTTCGTCAGCCACATCATGTCGGACGCGGAGAAGGGCGCCCGCGGCATCGTCGAGGTGCTGCCGTAACCGGCACTGGCCCCCGCACCAAATTCTTAACGATCAGGGGATGCGTGTATCGCCCAGTGGAGTGCTGGCGGGCAGTGTGAAGCGGTAGCCGAGAACGGTCGCGCCAGCGTTGGGATGGTCGAGGGACGTTAGTCGCAGGAAGCCCAGCCGCTCAAGCAGCCGACGGGAGGCGGCATTCCCGTCGACGACGGTGGCGTCGATCGTCGTCACCTGCAAGATGTTGACTGCCAGATCGAGCATGGCGCGCACGGCCTCGGTGGCGAGTCCCCGCCCCTGGCGGTCGGCGCGCAGCACGTAACCGATCTCGGCCCGGTGATCGTCGCCGTTCTTCAGTAGAACCTCGCCAATAACGAGAGCGGATGCTGCCTCCTCGATTGCCAGCACCAGCCACTGACCGACTTCCAGCACCACGCCCTGCGCGAGCTTCAGCCGCAGGGCGGCCTCGGTCTGCTCGCGATCGCGAACGGGCCAGGGGATATACCGGGTGACTTCCGGGTCGCCGTGAAAGACCGCCAGATCATCGAGATCGTCTGCGCGGTGGGGCCGTAGCAGCAGTCGGCTGGTACGGATCGGATACTGCGGGTGCCAGGGCGCAGGCGGGTCGATCAAATTGTACTCCTCGCGCTTTGGCAGCCTGCGCCGGTCGCCCTGCCCATGCTAAATCGTGACTGATGTACAAATTACATTGTCGTTGACCACGGCGTACGCCGCGATGTGCACACTATTTGCGGCCGCGGCACGCATCAGTCCGCTCGCCCAGAGGGCCTGCTGGATGTTGCGCGCGTCAGTTTCCGTTGGGTGTTCCCACGCCGCGAGCAGCTCGTCCAGATCTTCTCTCAGCTCTGCGTGCTCCTCGCGGGATCGCGCGGAATGACCGTACTCCAGGACCTGGGGAGGGACGGTCATGATGAGATGGTGGGGCGAATCTCCCGAAGCCGCTGCGCGATGGCCGGACTGCGGCTGGCCTATTCCACTGCTGGTCGGTGAGTTGACTTTGCCGTCGTTAGCAGCTGTAGAAGCCGCCTACGCCGTTGTCAATTCGACAACCGGTGCCGTCTGAGATGCCGGTGCCTACGCCACCACCGCCACTAGGCCGACCAGAGCTGCTACCGCTGCTGCTGCTGCCGGAACCGCCGAGAGTGCTGTCATCGCTGGAGGAACCGGAGTTTGTAGCCTTCTTCGCAGAAGCCTGGTTCGCCGCGACACGCGAAGCCTCCTGTGCCGCTGCCTCAGCAGCAAGACGCGCAGCCTCGATCTCGGCAGCCACGCGTGCAGCTTCAATCTCAGCCGCGATGCGAGCTGTTTCGTCGGTCTGGAATACAGCGAAGTCGCTCGTGAGGACAGTAAGGCTTGCGTTGAGCGTGGTCGTGGCGATCGTGGCTGCGCTGTTGGTAGCTGTGATGCTGGCGACCTGGTCGCGGTCTGCGCAACCAGGCACGGCCGTGAACGTGATTTTCTCGAGGACAGCGGTGGCAGCACTGACGTCACCAATGAGCTCGGCGCCGCTGGCCCGCGCGGGGACAGCTTCCAAGGCGCTGATACCTGCGACAGCGTCAACACCCTCGATGGCGTCTACGGCGAGCACCTCGTCGACCGCAGGCACTGCGTCCACAGCAGCGCGTGCGGCGTACTCCGTGCTTGTTCCTGCACCAGCAGGCAACTCGAGGACAGCGACAGCGAGTACCGCAGCGTCAGAGACTGCCAGGGAAGTCTGTGCACGGGCAGCGGCACGGGTGCTGGCCTTGGCAGCAGAAGCGCAGAGACTCGTCGTCTCGGCGTTGTAACTGGTCACACCGAATGCCGCAGCCGTAATGCCCCCGCCGAGCACGAGGGTTCCGACAGCGAAAACGGCGATGAGCTTGATGTTGTGGGTGAGGAAAATATGAGTCTTGGTTGAGATCGACGTGTTGTTCTCCACGAGAGTTTCCTGTTCACTTGGCTTCGAATGGGGTGAATTGGATCATGGATTGGTGCTTGAGTGCGGCGAGTCCACGCTTCTGCGGCAGGAGCGTGAGGAGCGCCACGGCCATGAGCCCGGTCGGCGCGGTACCAGGCAGGACCAGCCCCGCACCCATGGAAAGGCTGAACGTATTGCTGATGGCGACCGTCGATCCGAAGTCATCGACGATGCCGATCGGCGCCGCGGGAATCCCGACAATGGCGGCTGCGATGCCAACCCAGAGGGACGGCGGTCGCGCGATTTACCGATGTGGTGACCGCGAACGGCTCACCTAAAGGCTGTGCGTTCCTGCGCAAATCGCATAAGTAACTGGTTGACTTCCTCCGGGTGGTTCTCGCTGGGCGGCCAGATGGATGGCATATCGATCCTGATGAGCTGGGCCTGTGTTGGGGGCCGACCGTGACCGTCATAGAGAGCAATTTGCATCAGCCGATCTGCGTAGCCATCGGTGGTCTGTGGCGGATACCAAGCGAACCCGGTATAGCCGGGCGCGACCGCGAGTGGATCGAAATGCCAGTATGCGATCCGCGCCTGCGCCTCGTTGGCGAGGGTCCGGTCTGACCGGGCCGCCTTCTGCTTAATTTTGCGCGTAAAGAGGAACATGATCCCTATACCCAGAAAGAGAAGTAGTGGAACGACTTGCTGGATGATCGGCCCTGCGGGGTAGGGATTTATGGCCTCGCAGTTGGATGCGCTGAGGAGAACGTTGTCCGGCTCGTTGAGGGCCGCCAGACACTCCTCATAGGTAAAGTCGCGGGTGTCAGAGCCTAACGCCAACATAAACCTTGAAAGGAGCTCAAAGAGCAGGCCGAGCGTGAAGAGGCCGGCGAGTACAAAGCTCAGAACTGCGGCAACTTTCAGACCGGACTGCTTCAGACGTGCGGGGTGGCGCATGAGGCGATGCTTCTCGTCATTGGGGATCTCGAGTTGTGCGCGGCCAATGGCTCGCGCCCACCCCTGGAGCCACTCGGAATCACGATTGCGAATATATTGCCCAAGTCTGAATGCTGGTCCTCTCCAAGCCATGAAGGCGATTCCTTCGCCCGTCTGGCGCCAGATCGAAAACTGGTGCCACGTGGCTTGCTCTGCCATCGTTTGCTGACTCTCGGCCATCACGAGCTGTATTGCGAGTTGCTCTTCTGCTGCGCGCGCTGCACGAGCTGACTGGAACGCTGATACTGCCTGGAAACCGGCACCAACCCATACGCCGGTTGCGGCGCTGCGTGCAGCTTGGTTCGTTGCGGCGTTGCTCTGGGCAGACTGCCCAGCTGAGTGGGCAGCGTTTCGACTGTGCTGTTCAATGTTGTGAACAGAATTTCTGATATCTCGGCCGTAGTTTGCCATTGCATTGCCCCCTGTAACTCGGTTCGGACGACACGCAATTCCCGCCAATACAAGCGGCGGGCAGGGTTCCTCTTCCGCAATCAGATTAGCGGTATTGCCCTGCTACAAAGCACCCACGAAGCGTCCCCCTGTTGAAACTTCCTCCGAGTCACGTGCCCGTGCGCCGGGCGTCTATTCCGCGATGTATTCCTGTCGAACAGCGCCGCCTGTGGCTGAAGCCAAATAGCCGAAGTCGTGGTCTGAGTTCAAAATAACAGCGTCGTTGACCATGGCGTACGCCGCGATGAGCACGTCAATTGCGACCGCGGCACGCATCAGTCCGCTCGACCAAAGGGCCTGCTGGATATTCAGCGCGTCATTCTCGGTTGGGTGTTCCCACGCCGCGAGCAGCTCGTCCATGTCTTCTCTCAGCTCTACGTACTCCTCGCGTGATCGCGCGGAGTGACAGTACTCCAGGACTTGGGGAGGGCAGGTCATGATGAGATGGTGGGGCGAAATCTCCCGAAGCCGCTGCGCGATAGCCGGACTGCGGCTGGCCTTTTGCCAGATGCTGTTGTCGACGAGGTAGGTCGTCATGGGCCTATGCGCTCTGGGCTGTTGTCACGGCTCGCGTGACGGGCAGGTTTACATCGGGCGTGACAGTTGGGGCGTCGATCTGGTCAGGATCGAAGCGCCGGCCGATGATGCGCTCAACGGCGGCGGGTTGCCGGCGAACGGCAATCAGCGTCCGGAGGGCAAGATCAACAGTCTCGCGATTAGACTTTGCACCGGTGAGTTTCTTGGCCTGCTCAAGGTCGTTCTGGTCAATGTCGATAGAGGTGACCGTCATGGTGCCTCCCTTTTCTATATAGTTGAGTATATAGAATTGCCGCGCGTGTGGGTCGATGAACTCGTGGGGGGTCGCTCATCCGTCGGTCTGGTCGGGCTCGCCTGTAGTGTCGTCTGCTGGTGTGACCGGCGCTGTCGGCCCGCTCCACCCGAAGGAGAATTGGCGCGTTACCACGGGCGCCGCATCCTGCATCGGAACATAGCTGCCGCCGTTCGGCCCGTCGCCCGGCTCCTCATCGGGTTGCCAGCGCGGGGTGTCGCCACTGCTCGTGCCGAGGAGCCGCCGGGTCAAGGATGCGCCCGCCGACAGCAGATCGTCGAGGGACACCTGCAGGTCGCTGTCGCTGACGGTGCTGGCGCGGAGGGCAGCGCGGAGCACGGCACGGCGAATGAGCTCCTTGGCGAAGGACCCTGTTACGCCCTCCGCTCGGCCGGCGGCGGCATCGAGGGCGGCCGGGCTGAACGGCAGCCCGCCCGCATAACGCCGGAACAGCCGCATGCGTTCGGCCAGGGCCGGCAGCGGCACTTCCACGGCCAGATCGACTCGGCCTGGCCGCTCGGCGAGGGCACGCTCGAGTACCTCGACCCGGTTGGTGGTCATGACGAAGGCCACATCGGCGTCGCCGTCGAGCCCGTCGAGGGCGTCGAGCACCTCGAATAAGAGGGGCTGCGGCGTCGTGTTGCGTTGCATCGCGACCAGGTCGATGTCCTCTAGCACGACGATGGACGGCGCAAAGGTGCGCGCGATCTCGGCGGCCGCAGCAATGTGCACGATGCTGGTGCCGGTCAGGAGCACGGCGGTGATACCCGGGGTAGCGCTCAGCAGGTGGCGCACGGTGAGGGTCTTGCCGGTGCCGGGAGGACCGTAGAGCAACACCCCGCGCTTGAGGTGCTGCCCGGAGGCGAGCAGTGCCTGGCGCTGCTCGCCGATACCGATGACGTGGTCGGTGATGGCACCGAGGATGCCGTCCGGCAGCACGATGGCCGAGGCTGGAACACCGGGTCGCTCCAGGAAGGTGATTCCGGCCCCGGCCCCGTATTCGGTCTGCACGAACGAGAGCACCTGCCCGCGCAGCACGCTGTGCTCGATCATGAGCGCGCGCAGGTGCTCGAGAAAGCCGGTGACCGCCTGCGGTGATGTGGCCATGATCTCGAGTTCGGCCGTGTTGCGCCCGAATTGCGGGTTCGCGGCGCGTTGCAGCACCGCGATTCGCTCACCGTTAAAGCGGATGAGCCGCAGGCCGAATGAGACCACCTGACGGGTCGACGTCGGTCCGGTCGCCCGGGCCGAGTAGTCTACCGGGCCGGGGGCGAAACCATGGAACGGGCTGGACACGAGTTCGGACAGGCTTGAGTGAAAGCGTTGCTGGCCGCCGGAGACGCCGAGAAGGCTGGCCGGATCGGTTCCGGCCAGGGTGGTCAGGGCCACGTCCGCGTCGACCAGGCGATGGTCGGCCAACGTTTCGGAGACCACCGGCAGCGTTGACGCGTTGGCTCCGAGAAACGCGGTGATCGCGTCGCCGAGCGGTGACAGGCCCGACGGGTTCTGGGCATCCGCTGTGGCCACGACGCGTTCCATGAATTTTTTGAACGAGCGCACGACGTCTCGGTCGAAGGTGTCCTTGGTCATCTCAAGCTCCTGTCGTTGTAGCGCAGTGGGGAGGTTAGCGGGCCTGCGCGATGATCGCTTCGGCGACGGCCACCGCCTGGGAGACCGATTCGACCGAGTAGGCCGACTCGCCGAGCGAGAAAATCACGGTGCAGTAACCCGAGTCGGCGCAGACCTGCACGGCGTGCTCACCGTCGACGGCCCCCTCGAGCACGATCGGCGTCAGTGCGGCCTGACTGTCCGGCTCCGGGATCATCGTGTCGACGATCCCGGCGAGACCATAGCCGACGTGGATGTAGGTGCCCAAAACGCCGTCGCCGCGCACGTCGCACCGAAATATCCCGGCGGACTCCGACACGAAGCCGTCGAAGTAGACCGGGTTCATGTTTGACGAGTCGAAGATTTCGTACTCGATCGAACCGACGCCGAGGGCCATGGCGATGCCCTGCGGCTTGAGCGCGCCGGTGCAGGCCGGTTCCCGCGGGGTCAGGTCGACCGCCGGCCAGGCTAACTGGCTGGGTTCGGCATCCGTCAGAGTGGAATAAACGGATGCCGCGAGCGGCGTCATCTGAGCCACGATCTCGTCGCTCGTCATGCCGTCAAAGCGCTCATCGCGGGTACCGAATGAGTCCAAGCTCATCGTGATTTCGACCCAGGCGTCGCCGACCGGAGCCGAGATGAAACACCCGGGGTCGCCGCATCCGGTGGCCGCTTCGATGCCGCCGATGCTGGTGAGCGGGTCGGCCGGACCGTTGCCGGCATCGCTTGGCGCCCAGGAGTCGGCCGCGTCGGGCAGTACCTTGACGCTCAGGTAGGCCCAGTCGGAGTCGGACTGGTGATCCATCGGATTGCCCGCCGCCGTGCCGACTCGCCAGGAGCAGGACAGCCCACCGAGGGCTGAAACGGCGTACTCGACCAGGAATGTCGATGGCTGCGTCGCGGCAACCGGGGTCGGCACGGTGCCGGCGGAATCCACGAAGATGTTGGCAATGTCGCCCGGGGCCGCGATATCGTCGCAGTTGAGCGGGCTGGTGGCTGCGGCGGGTGTTGTGGTTGGCGTAGTCGTGGCCGACGGTTCCGGCACGGGATCGACCGCGCATCCGCTGAGGGCGACGAGGGCGAGAAAAACGGTCGGCAGGATCAGGGTGCGGCGCAGCATCCGGTCAGCCTAGCAGCGGGTATTTTGCCCTGTGACCTGTGCTTTCCTCGACATCGCCGCGCGCTCGGCGTAGGCTCGATGACTCAGAGAAGGGGCGCTTCAGCCATGTCGAACGCGGCACCAACGAATTGGAACGACAAGATCATTGCGGAATTCCGGGCCAACGACGGCCGGGTCGGCGGCAATTTTGAGGGTGCCCCGCTGCTGCTTTTGCACTCGACCGGGGCGAAGTCCGGTTCCGCGCGCGTCACTCCCATGATGTACCGCGCGGTCGGCGACAGCTTTGCGGTGTTCGCCTCCAAAGCTGGCGCCCCGACCAACCCGGCGTGGTTTCACAACCTGGTGGCGACGCCAGATGCGACCATCGAGGTTGGCACCGAAACACTCGCCGTGACGGCCCGGGTGGCCTCGGGAGCGGAACGCACCAGCATCTGGGACCCGCACAAGGCGGCGTACCCGGGTTTTGCCGACTACGAAAAGAAGACCACGCGCGAAATCCCGGTCGTCATCCTCGACCGCCGCTGAAACGCCGCCCGCGCAGTGCTGGCGCGAGCGATTGTTGCACGCGGGCTGGCAGCACGGGCCGAAGCATGCGCGGGACGCTGCGCGCGCCCCGAAACGGCGGGCGGAGCATCCGCTTCGCGCTGGCGAAAGCCGCACGCGCGCGCCCGAGCTGCTGACGCGGCCGGTGTGCTGGGGGCGCGTGCAGCTTGTGCCCGCGCCGCGGCTTCCGCAGGTCGCAGCACGCTCCGGACATACATACCAAAACGCATACCATGATGGTATCTTCAAGTCATGAGCCGACAGATTGCGGTGCGCCTGCCCGACGACATAGTGGACTATCTCGACCACGCAGTGAGAGACGGCCGCGACAGCAGCCGTGCCGCCGTGATCACGCGGGCCCTCCAACGAGAACGTCGTCGCGAGGTTGCACTTCGTGACGTGCAGATTTTGTCTGCGCAGCCAGCAGGCATCGACGATCTGGACGAACTCGTACTCTACGGCGCGACGCTCCCGACTGACCTCTCGTGACGATGCGCGCGATTCATATTGCGCACCTCGACAAGGCACGGCCGGTTCTCGTGCTCACTCGTGAGCTCGTTCGCCCGCATCTGACCCGGGTGACCGTCGCGCCGATCACCAGTACCGTGCGGGGACTGTCCACCGAAGTTCCGGTCGGCCCGGCGAACGGCCTCGACCAGGACTGCGTCGTGAGTTGCGACAACATCGTGACCATCCCGGTCGCGAGCCTCGGCCGCCACATTGGTTTTCTGCTTCCCAACCAGGAGTCACAACTCAGCGCCGCCATCCAGACGGCGTTCGACCTCGACTGATTGACTCGGCCTGACGGGGCTGACTTCCACGTCGCGCAGTGCTGGAGCGAGCGATTGTCGCACGCGCGCCCGAAACGGCGGGCGGAGCATCCGCTTCTCGCGGGCGAAAGATGCACACGCGAGCCCGGGGCGCTGACGCGGCCGGTCTGCCAGCCGCGTCAGCAGCTTTTGCTAGCGCGTGCGGCAGCACATGCTCGCGCGGGCGGCAGCGCGGCGACCAGCTGGGCCCAAACCGACTACCAGGCGCCGGGCTGGTAATCCTTGAGGAAGACCCCGTAGAGGTCTTCGCCGGCCTCGCCGCGCACGATCGGATCGTAAACCCGGGCCGCACCGTCGACCAGGTCGAGCGGAGCGTGAAAGCCTTCCTCGGCCAGGCGCACCTTGGTGGGGTGCGGGCGTTCGTCGGTGATCCAGCCGGTGTCGACGCTCGTCATGAGGATGCCGTCTTCGAGCATCTCCTTCGCGCTCGTGCGGGTGAGCATGTTCAGTGCGGCCTTGGCCATGTTGGTGTGCGGGTGGCCCGGCCCCTTGTAGCCACGACCGAACACGCCTTCCATGGCCGACACGTTCACGATGTAGGTGCGTCGGGCAGCGGATGCCGTGAGCGACGCACGCAGACGGCTCACCAATAAGAATGGTGCGGTCGTATTGCACAGCTGCACTTCGAGCATCTCGAGCGGATCGACGTCCTCGACATTGGCCGTCCAGCTATTCACGTCGTGCAGGTCGGGCACGAGCCCGCCGGCGTCGATCGCGGTGCCGGCGGCGAGGCGTTCGAGCGACGAGGACCCCGCAGCGAGGGCCAGGCGGGTGAGGTCATCCGCTGTGAGAGCACCAGCGCCGGACGCGGCCGCAAGAAGCGGATGCCCCGACACGGACGCCGCCAGGGCCAGTGGATGCGCGTCGTTGGTGTGCCCGAACGACACGATCTCCGGCAGCGGGCCGTCGGGCAGCGGAGAATCCTCGGCCTCGACCAGCGGGGAGTAGGAGCCTCTCGAGCGCCGCACGGTCTGCGCGGCGTTGTTGATGAGAATGTCGAGCGGGCCCTGGGCAGCGACGGAATCGGCCAGGGCGATCACCTGAGCCGGGTCGCGCAGGTCGATGCCGACGATGCGCAGGCGGTGCAGCCAGTCCTTGGAGTCGGGCATGGCGGCGAAGCGGCGGACGGCATCGCGGGGAAAGCGGGTGGTGACGGTGGTGTGGGCGCCGTCGCGCAGCAGGCGCAGTGCGATGTACATGCCGATCTTGGCGCGGCCGCCGGTGAGCAGGGCACGCTTACCGCTCAGGTCGGTGCGGGCGTTGCGTTTGGCGTGGCTCGACAGGGCGCAGCTCGGGCAGAGCTGGTGGTAGAACGCGTCGACCACGGTGTACTTCTGCTTGCAGATATAGCAGGCGCGGGGAACGAGCAGTTCACCGGCCGTGGCCGCGCTGGTGCCGAGCGACAGCTGGGCGCCGCGGGTCTCGTCGTCGATGCGGGTGGGCGCGCCGGTGGCGGTGGCGGCGATGACGCTGCGATCGGCCTCGGCGATGACCGCACGCTTCTCCAGGCGGCGCGCCATTTTGACTGATTTGAACATCTTGGCGGTGGCCTGGCGCACGGTGACGAAGTCGGCGCTGTCCGGGTCGACGTCGCTGAGGGAAGCGAGAACCCGCAGGGTCACCGCGAGGTCGTGCGGGTCGATGTCGATGAAATCCGGATCGGATGATTCGAAGTCAGCGGTCGACACGCGCGATTCTTCTGGTGCCGAGCCGGTGGGCGCAGTGGTGGAGGGCGCGGTGGTCATTCGAGGATTCTACGCGGGGTGACTGTGAGCATCCGTTTGCGCGTGCACGACCGAAAGCCGGCCACGCACGCATGCAGGACGTTAGAGCTTCACCGGCTCCTGAATGGGGATGGCGTTGGTCGGCGGTTCGAAGGTGTGGTCGAACGGCATCTCATCGGTGTCGAGCAGGGGATTGTCGTCCTGCGTCTTGACCAGCTCGTGCGCTTCCTCGTCGCTGTTCACGCTCGGCATGGAACCGGGCAGCGGACGGTTGGCCGATTCGCGCAGGAAGAAGATGGCGATCGCCCCGACGAACGAGGTGCCCATCAGGTAGAACGCCGGCATCATGTCGTTGCCGGTGCCCACGATGAGCGCAGCGATGATGAACGGCGTGGTTCCACCGAAGATGGCGACGGCGAAGTTGTAAGAGATGCCCATCGCGCCATACCGGCTCGCCGTCGGGAACAGGGCCGGCAGGGCCGAGGCCAGGTTGGAGACGTAGAACGTGACCGGGAATGCGATGAGCGCCAGTCCGAGCAGGGTCGACCAGATGTCGCCTATGCCGATGAGCAGGAACGCCGGGTACGCCAGTACCACCGTGCTGACCGCTCCTATCCAGAGCACCGGGCGACGCCCGATGCGGTCGGAGAGCCGGCCGGCCAGCGGAATGCACAGCGCCATCACCACGAGAATCGGAATGGTCAGCGCGGTGCCGTGCAGCTCGTCGTAGCCCTTGTTCTCTGTGAGATAGGTGGGCATATATGAGGTGAGCGCGTAGCCGACCGTGTTCGCGGCGGCCACGAGGATCATGGCGATGATGATGTTGCGCCAGTACGCCTTGAAGATGGCGATCGGGCCCTTGGGTGTCTCGGCGGTGGCTCCGACCGGATTCTTCTGGGCTTCCTCCTGCGCGTCGAGGGTGGCCTGGAACGCAGGCGACTCGTCGATCTTCATCCGGAAGTAGATGGCGACCAGACCGAGCGGCCCGGCGATGAGGAACGGGATGCGCCAGCCCCACGCTTCCATGACGTCCTGGCCAAGGGTGACCTGGAGCACCGAGACGAGCGAGGCTCCGATGGCGAAACCGAGGTAGCTGCCCATGTCGAGGAAGCTCGCGAAGAAGCCGCGCTGCTTGTCAGGGGCGTGCTCGCTGACGAAGGTCGTCGCTCCGGCGTACTCGCCGCCGGTTGAGAAACCCTGTACGAGCTTGACGAACACCAGCAGCACCGCAGCCCAGACGCCGACCTGTGCGTAGCCGGGCAGCAGCCCGACAGCGAAGGTGGAGGCCGCCATCAAAATCAGCGTCGTAGCGAGCACCTTCTGGCGGCCGATCCGGTCGCCGAGCCAGCCGAAGAACACACCGCCGAGCGGGCGCGCGAAGAAGGTCGCGGCGAATGTACCGAGCAGGAACAGCGTTTGAACGGAAGCGTCGGCTTCCGGCAGAAAAACCGGACCCATCGTCGTGATCAGGTAGCCGAAGACACCGACGTCGTACCACTCCATTGTGTTACCCACGATGGTGCCGCCGAGCGCACGCTTCATGATGGGCTTGTCGACGACGTTGACGTCGGAAATGGCGATGCGGCGGCGAAGGAGAGCTTTCTTGGGCTTTGCCCCGCCAGCCGTGGCGCTCGTGGCACCGGAATTCGCCTTGGACGTGCTTCGGTCAGTGGGCATGTGAATTTCTCCCGTGGAGATATTTGTGTTTGCAAATACAACGCTCTACTGCATGGTGCAGATTTCTTTCAACCCACTTAGAATACCCCCTGGTAGGGGGCATTGCCCAAATGGCGAATCTCGAATTCGGGGATGTCCAGCTCGTCTGCTTAGGCTGGGGGTATGACTGATTCTGTTGACTTCTGGTTTGACCCGTCGTGCCCTTGGGCCTGGATGACTTCCCGCTGGGTTGACGAGGTCGCCCGGCTGCGTGATTTCGAGGTGACCTGGCACGTGATGAGCCTCGCCGTTCTCAACGAAGACCAGGACGTGAGTGAGGAATACGCCGCATTCTTCCCGCGGGCACTCAAGTACACCCGCCTCGTGACCGCCGCCAGCGAATTACACGGCCAGAAGATGGTCAAGGCGCTCTACGACGCGCTCGGCACCCAGATTCACCCGGGCGGCAACTCGAACCCCGACGAAGTCATTCCCGCGGCGCTCGCCGAGGCGGGACTGCCGGCGAGCTTCGCCGCCTTCGCGGACAGCGACGAGTACGACGCCCAGATGCGGGCCAGCCACTTCGACGGCATCAACCGGGTCGGCCAGGATGTCGGCACCCCGGTGATCGCCGTCAACGGCGTGGCCTTCTTCGGCCCCGTCATCTCCCCGGCGCCCATGGGCGATCAAGCTCTCACACTCTGGGATGGCGTGGTCGCGCTCGCGAGCTACGACGGGTTCTTCGAGCTCAAGCGCAGCCGTACCCTCGATCCAATTTTCGCCCCGGCGGTCAGCATTAAATAGACTGCTCACATGCGCATCCACATCGCCACGGACCATGCCGGGCTCGACCTAAGCCACCACCTGATCACCCACCTGCGTGCGGCCGGCCACGAGGTCATCGACCACGGGCCCCAGGCCTACGACGCCCTCGACGACTACCCCGCCTTCTGCATCAATGCCGCGCAGGCCACCGTCGACGACCTCGAAGGTGGCATTGAAGCGCTCGGAGTCGTGTTCGGCGGCTCCGGCAACGGCGAGCAGATGGCCGCCAACAAGGTGACCGGCGCCCGCGCCGCCCTGGTCTGGAACCTCTCCACCGCCCGGCTCGCCCGCGAACACAACGACGCCAACGTCATCTCGATCGGCGCCCGCGAGCACACGATCGAGGAGGCCACCGGCTTCATCGACGCGTTCATCGCCGAACCGTTCAGCGACGAGGAACGGCACGTTCGTCGCATCCGCCAGCTTGGTGAATACGAGCGTACCGGCACCATCGCCGGCAAGAACGTCGACGGCAAGTGACCTGAGGTGCCCGAAGGTCATTCCGTTCACCGCATCACCCGACAATTCCAGCGCAACTTCGTCGGGCATCGCGTCACCGTCTCGTCGCCGCAGGGCCGTTTTGTGGCCGGCGCCGCCCAGCTCAGCGGCCACACCATAATGGATGCCCGCGCCGTCGGTAAGCAGATGTTCCTGGAGTTCGACCACGGACTGTGGTTGCGCATCCACCTCGGAATGTACGGTGCCTGGGACTTCAGCGGCGAAATTCAGATGGATGCCACCATGGCCTCGGCCAACGGGCGGATGGGCCAGACCAACCAGCACGGCACCGAGCTACCTGCTGGTACGCCGACCTTCGACTCGGCCGGCGAGAACTCGATCTTCAGTATCGGGGCGCCGCGCCGTACCCGGGTTCGGATGTCGGAGCAGGAGAAGGAGATCGACCTGGCCGATTCCTTTCCGCCCGAGCCGGTCGGCCAGGTGCGCGTGCGCCTCCTGAGCGACACGGTGTGCGCAGACCTGCGCGGCCCGACCGCTTGTGAGGTTCTCGACCCGGCCCAGGTCGACGCCGTGATCGGCAAACTCGGCCCCGACCCGGAACAGGGCAACACGCCGGCGGCCGAGGAGCGTTTCGTGAGTGTCGTGCGCAAGAAGCCCACACCGATCGGCCGGTTGCTGATGGACCAGAGTGTGGTCAGCGGCATCGGCAACGTTTATCGTGCCGAGATGCTCTTTCGTGCCGGCCTCAACCCGCATGCCCCTGGCAAGTCGCTCAGCGATGACACCGTGCGCGCGCTCTGGAAGGACTGGGCGCACCTGCTGCACATCGGCGTCGTCACCGGCCAGATGATGACCATGGACAAGCTCGAGGGCGACGAGTATCGGCTGGCTATGAAGAGCCGCGCCGACCGGCACTGGGTCTACAAGCGCGAAGGCCTGCCCTGCCGGGTCTGCGGCACCCACATCGTGCTCGAAGAGATGGCGGCGCGCAAACTGTACTGGTGCCCGCGCTGCCAGGCCTGAGCTTCGCCGTGGTGTGACGGCGCCCGGCCAGCTGCGAAAATAGGGTAATGAACCAGAGTCGACTTGCCCGGCCGCGCCGTCGTGTGGCCACCATCGTCAGCGGTGCCGTCGTGGGCGCTGTGGTACTCGCCGTGGGCCTGACTGCCTGCACCGGCGACACCGGCGCGGGCGTGATCGACACCGTCGGCAGCATCGATTTTGTGAACCCGCTCGCCATCCCGGCGCTGGCCGAATCGACGGTGAACGCCGACGGGGAGCGAGTCTTCAACCTCACGGCCGAGGAGGGCACGACCGAGTTCACGCCAGGCGTCGCCACCGATACCTGGGGTTACAACGGAAGCTACCTCGGCCCGACCCTCGTTGCGGAACGCGGCGATACGGTGCGCATCAACGTTGCCAACGACCTCGACCAGGCCACGACGGTGCACTGGCACGGCATGAGCCTGCCCGCCGAGATGGACGGCGGCCCGCACCAGATGGTCGAACCCGGCGCGAGCTGGAGCCCGAACTTCACGATCGATCAACCCGCGGCAACCCTCTGGTATCACCCGCACCCTGAGGGAAGGACCGAACACCAGGTCGAAATGGGGCTCGCCGGCCTGTTCCTGCTGCAGGACGACGAGGAGGCGGCGCTCAACCTGCCGCGCAGCTACGGGGTCGACGACATTCCCGTCGTGGTGCAGGACCGCCGCTTCGACGACAACGGCCAGTTCGTCACCGACGTGCGCGGCTATATCGGGCCGATCGGTGACCAGCTGCTGGTCAACGGCACCCTCGCGCCCTACCTCGACGTGACCAGCGACGTCGTGCGCCTGCGCCTGGTCAACGGGTCCACGGCGCGCGTGTACGACTTCGGGTTCAGCGATGGGCACTCGTTCGATTTGATCGGAACCGATGGGGGACTGCTCGGCGAGGCGGCACCGATGGACCACATCCGCTTGTCACCGGGGGAACGCGCCGAGATTCTCGTGAAAATGACCCCGGGTGAGACCGTGAAACTGCAGTCCACCCCGCCCGACCTCGGCACGTCGGCCAGCGCCGCGACACGTAACGCCGGTGACGACACCCTCGACGTCATGGAACTGCGCGCTGCCGACACCCTCAGCAGCATCGGCGCGACGCCGACCACCCTGGCCAACATCGTGCCACTCGACAAAGCGGATGCCACCACCGACCGTTCCTTCACCCTCAACGGTTACACCATCAACAACAAGCTGATGGACATGACCCGCATCGACGAGACCGTTGGGGCCGGAGCGACCGAGGTGTGGACCGTCGACAACGCGATGCCGTTGCCGCACAACTTTCACGTGCACGCCGTGCAGTTTCAGGTGCTGCGGGTGGGGACCGAGTCGCCGCCAGCGGAACTCTCCGGGTGGAAGGACACCATTTATCTCGAACCCGGCGTTCGCTACGAATTGATCATGCAGTTTGCGGAATATTCCGATGCTAACTTTCCGTATATGTTCCACTGCCACATGCTCGCGCACGAAGACGCCGGAATGATGGGCCAGTTCGTGGTGGTCAAGCCCGGGGAGCAGGCCGGTACGCCGCCCACCGCGCACGACTCGATCGTGCCGAAATCCAACCTGGCTATCGGCAGCGGGCCGCGCGTGCTCGCGCCGGTCCACGGGCACTAAGCAAGGGCATCCGCTTAACGAGTGAAAGCCGCCAGCGTGGGCTGGCGGCTTTCACTGTGAAGCGCTAAACAGAGGGGTCGACGGGAATCGAACCCGCGTCATAAGTTTGGAAAACTCAGGCTCTACCATTGAGCTACGACCCCACGCCCAACATTCGGGCACTGGGATAGCGTAGTACAAGAAACCGGGCGCCGGATGCCAGTGCGGGCGCATCCGCTCGAAAGCCGTGCATTAGACTGGCTGAGGTCAATCCGGCTGTCGCGAGCGTTCTCACGCGCCAACGAATTGGTTCCCCAGTTATCAGTACCAACGGATTGAAAAGATCCGGGGCGTAGCTCAGCTTGGTAGAGCGCTCGTTTTGGGGGCGAGAAGTCGCAGGTTCAACTCCTGTCGCCCCGACATTACCCGCAGCACACCGTTTCAATACACAGGAGAGTCACGAGTGAAGTCCACGGTCGAAAAACTGAGCCCCACGCGCGCCAAGCTCACCATCACGGTGAGCCCCGACGAGCTGAAGCCAGCCATCACCCACGCCTACGGCCACATTGCCGAAGACATCAACATCCCCGGTTTTCGTAAGGGAAAGATCCCGCCCGCGATTATCGACCAGCGCGTCGGCAAAGCTGCCGTTCTGGAACACGCCGTCAACGAGGGCCTCGACGGTTTCTACCGCGCCGCCGTCGAAGAGAACAAGCTGCGCCCGTTGGGTCGCCCCGAAGCCGACATCGTCGAATGGCCGAGCAACACCGACTTCTCCGGTGACCTGCTTCTCGCCATCGAGGTTGACGTGCGCCCCGAGATCGACCTGCCCGACTACGCCGGCCTCAAGCTCACCGTCGACGCTGTCGACGTGTCCGACGAAGAAATCGCCGAAGAACTAGACAAGCTGCGCAGCCGTTTCGGCACGCTCATCACTGTTGACCGTCCCGCCAAGACCGGCGACTTCGCCCAGATCGATCTGAACGCGGCCATTGATGGCGAGGAGGTCGATACCGCCAGCGGAATCTCCTATGAGGTCGGCTCCGGCGACCTCATCGACGGCATCGACGAGGCGCTCGATTCGCTCAGCGCCGGCGAGACCACCACCTTCAACTCCGACCTCATGGGTGGAGACCACGAGGGCGAGACGGCCGAGATCACGATCACGGTCATCGCCGTCAAGGAGCGCGAGCTGCCAGAGGCCAACGACGACTTCGCTCAGATCTCGAGCGAGTTCGACACCATGGCCGAGCTGACCGAGAGCCTCAAGGTTCAGGTCGAGAAGTCGAAGGCCTTCGGCCAGGGCAGCCAGGCCCGTGAGCGTCTCATCGAGACGCTTCTCGGCTCGGTCGAGGTTCCGATCCCCGCCGCGATCATCCTCGATGAGGTGAACCGTCACCTCGAGGGCGAAAGCCGTCTCGAAGACGACACCCACCGCGCCGAGGTCACCGAAGCCAGCGAGAAGACGTTCCGTCAGCAGATTCTGCTCGACACGATCGCCGAAGCAGAGCAGGTCAAGGTTAGCCAGGACGAGCTCACTCAGTACCTCATCCAGGGCGCCAGCCAGTACGGCATGGACCCGAGCGAGTTCGTACAGACGCTCAACACCAACGGTCAGATTCCGTCGATGGTTGCCGAGGTTGCCCGCAACAAGGCCCTCGCCATTGCCCTGGGCAAGGCCGAGGTCGTTGACTCCAACGGCAAGCCGGTTGACCTGAGCGAATTCACCGGCCCGGTTGACGATGATTCCGCCGACGACGCCGCTGTCGAAGCGGATGCCGCCACCAGTGACGATGACGCCCCCGTTGTCGAAGCCGACGCCGAGGTTGAAGAGAAGCCCAAGAAGAAGAAGGCTGCTGCTAAGAAGTAGCATCTGTTCGCGTAAAACGGCCGGCTGGATTTTTTCCAGTCGGCCTTTTGCATGCTGCGGGTGCGCTGTGCGGGGCTCGGTAATCTGCCGAGGGCGAACAGAGCCGTTTTCGCTCGCGCGCTCCGATAGATTCATTGAGAAGCGACAACTGAAACGGAGCACGACATGGCCGACCCGACACCCACCAACGGTGTATTTGACCGACTGCTGAAGGACCGCATCATCTGGCTCGGCTCAGAGGTCCGTGACGAAAATGCCAACGAGATCTGCGCCAAGATCCTGTTGCTGGCAGCCGAAGACTCGAAGCGCGACATCTACCTCTACATCAACTCTCCCGGTGGTTCGATCACCGCCGGAATGGCGATCTACGACACGATGCAGTTCGTACCCAACGACATCGTCACCGTCGGTATCGGCATGGCCGCCTCGATGGGTCAGTTCCTGCTCACCTCGGGCACCAAGGGCAAACGGTACATCACCCCGAATGCACGGGTGCTGCTGCACCAGCCGTCTGGTGGATTCGGTGGCACGGCCGCCGACATCCAGACCCAAGCGCGCCTCATTCTCGACATGAAGCAGCGACTGTCGGAGATCACCGCCGCGCAGACCGGCAAGACGCCAGAGCAGATCAACGCCGACGGTGACCGCGACAACTGGTTCAGCGCCCAGGAGGCCCTCGAATACGGTTTCGTCGACCACCTCCGCGCATCCGCTTCGGATGTCATCGGCGGCGGCGGCACCGACCCCGACGCGGCAGTCACCAAGTAGTCCACCGAAACTGAACAGGAAGAAACCATGACTATCCCCACATTCGGTGGAACGGCCTACAGCTCGATGGGCGTCTCGACCAAGAATGCTCCTGAATCGCGCTACATTCTCCCGACTTTCGAAGAGCGCACGGCTTACGGCTACAAGCGCCAGGACCCGTACGCCAAGCTGTTCGAAGACCGCATCATCTTTCTCGGTGTGCAGGTCGACGACGCCTCGGCCGACGACGTGATGGCCCAGCTGCTCGTGCTCGAGAGCCAGGACCCCGACCGCGACATCACCATGTACATTAACTCGCCCGGCGGTTCGTTCACCGCCATGACGGCGATTTATGACACCATGCAGTACATTCGCCCGCACGTGATGACGGTCTGCCTCGGGCAGGCGGCATCCGCTGCGGCCGTGCTGCTCGCCGGTGGTACAGCGGGCAAGCGTCTCGCCCTGCCGAACGCGCGCATCCTCATTCACCAGCCCTCGGTTGGTGGGCAGGGCGGCGGCCAGGCCTCGGACATCGAGATTCAGGCGGCCGAGATTCTGCGCATGCGCGTTTGGCTCGAGGAGACCCTCGCTCACCACTCCAACCGGAGCGTCGAGCAGGTTAACAAGGACATCGACCGCGACAAGATCATGAGTGCTGCCGAGGCCCTTGAATACGGCCTGATCGACCAGGTTCTGACCAGCCGGAAGAACCTTCCGATGCTGGTCAAATAGTCTCTGACCTGAACCGGCATGACCGGCGCGTCGCCTGCGGGCGGCGCGCCGTTTCGGTTTATGGCGTGCTGCACGTAACTGTCACACGCACAGGCTAGGCTCAATTGCAGCGAGACCAATGGAGGAGGCTGACATGGCCCGAATCGGTGAAAGTGCCGACCTGCTGAAGTGTTCCTTCTGCGGAAAGAGCCAGAAGCAGGTACAACAACTCATCGCCGGCCCCGGCGTGTACATCTGCGACGAATGCGTCGAGCTGTGCAACGAAATCATCGAAGAGCGCCTGGCTGAAGCCGGCTCTGAAGCTGCTGCCGGCGAGTTCGACCTCCCCAAGCCCAAAGAAATCTTCGGCTTCCTCGAGGAATACGTCATCGGGCAAGAACCGGCCAAGCGGGCCCTTGCCGTTGCCGTGTACAACCACTACAAGCGTGTGCGGTCACGGGCCACGCTCACCGCCGCCGAGGCCATTCACGACGACGTCGAGATCGCCAAGTCCAACATTCTGCTGATCGGCCCCACCGGCTGCGGAAAGACCTATCTCGCCCAGACTTTGGCCAAACGCCTCAATGTTCCCTTCGCCGTAGCGGATGCGACGGCGCTCACCGAAGCCGGTTACGTCGGCGAAGACGTTGAGAACATTCTTCTCAAGCTCATCCAGGCCGCCGACTATGACGTCAAGCGGGCCGAGACCGGCATCATCTACATCGATGAGATCGACAAGATCGCCCGCAAGGCCGAGAACCCGTCGATCACCCGCGATGTGTCTGGCGAGGGTGTGCAGCAGGCGCTCCTGAAGATTCTCGAGGGCACGATCGCGTCGGTTCCCCCGCAGGGTGGGCGCAAGCATCCGCACCAGGAGTTCATTCAGATCGACACCACGAACGTGCTGTTCATCGTGGCTGGCGCCTTTGCCGGGCTTGAAGACATCATCTCGTCGCGCGCAGGCAAGAAGGGCATCGGATTCGGGGCGCCCCTGCACATCAAGGGCGACGACATCAACCTGTTCAGCGAAGTGCTGCCCGAAGATTTGCACAAATTCGGGCTGATCCCCGAGTTCATCGGCCGGCTTCCCGTCGTCACCACCGTCACCCAGCTCGATCAGGTGGCGCTCATGCAGATTCTCACCGTGCCCAAGAACGCCCTGGTGCGCCAGTACCAGCGCATGTTCGAGCTCGACGGGGTGGAGCTCGAGTTCGAGCAGCCGGCCCTCGAGGCCATCGCCGACCTCGCCGTGCTGCGCAAGACCGGTGCCCGTGGGCTGCGAGCCATCCTTGAAGAGGTACTCGGCCCGGTTATGTTCGAGGTGCCGTCCAGCACCGACGTGGAGCGGGTCATCATCACCCGCGATACCGTGCTGAACAATGCTCCCGCCGAGATGGTGCTGCACAAGACCCGCCAGGTGAAGTCCGCCTAACCGAGCTGAACCGGTTCTCCGGGCATCACGGCGAGCGGTACTCTACGTGGTAACGGGTAGGCGGATAAGGCGGATGACGCCGCGCACGGGCGGCGCAGTTGGCTGCGCACCGCATCGGGGGAGTGACGGATATGGAGCAGAGCCCGCACGGTGAAAGCGCTGGCGCCCGTGCACGCGAACTCGTGCAACCGATTTCGACCGGCATCGTGGCGGCCATCACCGGCTTCGCGAGCTCGTTTGTGCTCGTCATCGCCGGCCTGCGAGCCGTCGGTGCGTCAGAGGCCCAGGCATCGTCGGGCCTGCTGGCATTATGCCTTCTCGTGGGTATCGTCTGCATTGCCCTGCCCTGGTATTTTCGAATGCCGGTCTCCTTCGCCTGGTCGACGCCGGGCGCTGCGCTGCTGGTCGCGGCCGGTGCCACGACAGACAGCTTCGAGGCGGCCGTTGGTGCTTTTCTGACGTGTGGCGCTTTAATCGTGCTCTGCGGGTTGTGGCCGCAGCTAGGGCGGGCGATCACAAGCATTCCCAGGCCGCTGGCCGCGGCCATGCTGGCCGGCATCCTCTCTCCCATCTGTCTGGCTCCCATCCAGGCCTCCGTTGAGCAACCGCTTCTGGCGCTTCCCGTCATACTGGTGTGGCTCGTGCTGTACCGGCTGGCGCCGCGCTGGGCGGTCCCGTCTGCGATGGTCGCAGCGGCGATCGGCATCGGCCTGACGGCCGGAACAGAGTGGCTGAGCGCGCCGACATCCGCTCCCGCCCTGACCTTCGTGGCTCCCGTCTTCGACCCCCTGGTCATCGTGAGCCTCGGCCTGCCCCTGTTCGTGGTGACGATGGCGGGCCAGAATGTGCCGGGCTTCGCGGTGCTGTCCACCTTCGGTTATCGGCCACCGCCGCGCTCGGTGCTGGTCTGGTCGGGCGTCGGCACCATGGTCGGTTCCGTATTCGGGGCGCACAACATCAACCTGGCCGCCATCACGGCGGCCCTGATGGCGAGCCCGGATGCCCACCGTGACCCGTCCAGACGCTGGATCGCGACGGTCGCGTCGGGGGTCGGGTACCTCGTGCTCGGCCTCGGTGCCGGGCTGGCGACGGCGCTCGTCGCGGCGTCACCGCCGATCCTCATCATCGCCGTCGCCGGCCTCGCCCTGCTCGGCGCCCTCGTCACGAGCATCACCGGTGCGCTGGCGGAACCGGAGCACCGCGTCAGTGCCATTGCAACGTTTTTAGTGACGGCCTCCGGCATCACCATCGTGGGTATCGGGTCGGCCTTTTGGGGCCTCGTAGTCGGGGGAGTGTTCATGCTGTGGCTGGGCTGGCGTCGGCCCCGAAACCCGTAGCTGAGGTCGTCGTCAGGCGTGGACCGGATACGGTCGGGGATGGCCCTATCAGTCGGTGTCCTGGGGCCGGTCGCGCGGCCGGCGCGCAGAGGCGAACCCGGTTCGCAGCACCAGGCCAGCCGTGGAGCGTTCGACGCTCAGGGCGAACAGTGCGGCCGCGAGAGCGAGCAGCGCGCCGGTGACCTCGAGGCCTTCTTCGACACCAACCAGCAGATGATACGACAGGCTCGCCCGCGAGAGATCGTCGAGGTGTCCGCCGACGACGATGCCGCCGAGGGCCTCGAAGCCGACGGCGCCCATCAGATAAGTGACGCCGGCCACGATGAGTCGGCGTCGAAGTCGGCGGTCGATTCCTCGGGCAATCCACAGAACGATCAGGCCAACCACGATTGCCAACGGAACACCGACCGTGAGCCAGGCGAAGGTGAACCGGTTACCCAGATCAAACCGCGCGAGTTTCTCATGCAGCTGGGCGATTTCGTCGGCCGACAGCTCGACGGCGACGGCAGCGAGAACAAAATAGGGCGCACCGCTGGCCCCCTCAGTTCGAGCGGTGAACCCGACTGAGGCCAGGGCCAGCCCGATGCCGGCCAGAAGCAGTCCGGATGCCCACGCCCACAGGTTCGCTTCACCGTCGGCGTAGAGCAGGCTCGCCGCCGAGCTGAGTGCGGGCCAGCCCGGAGTGGTGCTGTCGAGGTTCTCGCGCAGGTAGTGGGAGACGACGCCGGTCAGCAGCATGACGGCACAGACGAGGGCGACGGTCCACAGAAACCGTCGACGAGCAGTGCCCTGAACGGCGACTGTCTGGATGTCCATGGCCAAGTAGCTTAGGACGACCGACCGCCTACCGCATCCTCAATCCTGAGGGTGAAGAACGCTAGTTGAGCCCGCGGCGGTCGAGCAGCGGCTGCAGCTCGGCGTCCCGGCCGCGCCAGTGTCGGTAAGCCTCGAGGGGGTCCTTGGTACCGCCGATTCCGAGCAGGCGGTCGCGAAAACGATCACCATTGTCACGGGTGAGGCCGCCGTTCTCCTTGAACCATTCGACGGTGTCGGCGTCGAGTACTTCACTCCAGATATAGGAGTAGTACCCGGCGTCATACCCACCGGAGAAGGTGTGGGCGAAGTAGGTGCTGGCGTAGCGGGTGGGAACTGCGGGGTTGTCCAGGCCGACGGCAGCGAGGGCATCCGCTTCAAACCGGGCGACGTCCATGACGATCGTGTTCGCGTCGATCCGGTGCCAAGCCTGGTCGAGCAGCGCTGCGGCCAGGTATTCGCTGGTGAGGAAGCCCTCATTGAAAGCCGACGACGCCTGGATGCGGTCTACGAGCTGCTGCGGCATCGCCTCACCGGTCTCATAGTGGCGGGCGTAGTTAGCCAGAACCTCCGGCCAGAGCATCCACATCTCATTGACCTGGCTGGGAAACTCGACGAAGTCGCGGTATACGTTGGTGCCGGAGAACTTGGGGTAGGTCGCGCGGGCCAGCAGGCCGTGCAGCGCATGACCGAATTCGTGGAACAGGGTGGTGACCTGGTCGTAGGTGAGCAGGGTCGGCTGCCCGGCGGCAGGCTTGGAGACGTTGAGATTGTTGCAGACCACGGTCGTCTCGGTGCCGAGCAGGGTGGATTGTGAGACCAGGGGGTTCATCCAGGCTCCGCCGCGCTTGGAATCGCGGGTGTAGAAGTCGCCAATGTACAGCCCGAGCGCGGAGCCGTCCTCGGTCGTGACTTCGAACACCCGTGATTCCGGGTGCCAGCCGACCAGGTCGGGCCGGGCAGTGAAGGTGAGCCCGTAGAGCTGGTTGGCCGCGTAGAAGACCCCATCGGCCAGCACGCTCTCGAGCTCGAAATAGGGGCGCATGGCAGCGGTGTCCACGTCGTACTTCGCTTGGCGTACCTTCTCGGTGTAGAACGCCCAGTCCCAGGCGGCCAGCTGGAAACCGCCGCCCTCGGCGTCGATCACGGCCTGCAGGTCGGCCTGCTCCACGCTGGCGTTCCGCGCAGCGGCGGGCGCGAGACGCCCGAGCAGATCCCAGACGGCGCCGGGGGTCTTGGCGGTTTCGTCGGCGGTCACGTAGGCGGCGTGGCTGTCGAACCCGAGCAGGCGGGCGCGCTGGGCGCGCAGGTGGGTGATCTCGATCACGAGCGGCCGGTTGTCGTTGGCCGCTCCTGAGGCATCCGCGCGGATGCCGCGGGCCCGGCTCGCGGCCAGCAGCCGTTCGCGCACCCCGCGGTTGGTGAGGCTCGCCAGATAGGGGTGCGAGGTGGGCAGCACGAGGCTGATCAGGTACTTGCCGTCGAGCTGACGTTCCCGGGCGGCCTCCGCGGCGGCCGAGATCTCGCCATCGGTGAGCCCGTCGAGCTCGGCCACGTCGTCGATGACCAAGGCGAGGTCGTTGGTGTCGGCCAGCAGGTTCTTCTCAAACCGGGTCGTGAGGGTCGACAGCCGCGAGTTGAAATCACGCAGAGACTGCTTATCGTCGTCGCTGAGGCCCGCCCCGGCCAGTGTGAACTCGGTGAAGTACCGGTCGAGCAGGTAGAGCGACTCGGCATCGAGTTCGAGATCCGAGCGCTGGGCATGCAGGGCGGCGATGCGGGCATACAGGGCGGGGTTGAGCCTCATGGCGTCGGCGTGGGCGGCCAGCAGCGGCGCGAGTTCCTCTTCGAGATCACTGGTGAAGTCGCTGGAGTCGGAGGAGCTCTTGTTGAAGAAGACCTCGGCCACCCGCGAGAGCATCTGCCCGCTGCACTCGAGCGCGACGAGTGTGTTGTCGAAGGTGGCGGCATCCGCTGTGTGGGTGATCGTCCCGACCTCGGCGAGCTGCTCGGTCATTCCCTGCAGAAAAGCCGGCCGGTAGTGCTCGTCGCTGATGGCGGCGAACGGCGGCAGCTGGTAGGGCAGAGCGCTGCGGGCGAAAAAGGGGTTGTTCGCGGTGGAAGCCATGCCTCCACCCTAGCCAAACCAGCCGGACCGGCCCGGTCACCGGCTGCGCGTAGGATCTGACCATGACCCCCCTGACCGGCAGTTCAGAGTCCGCTCCTCGTGACGAATACACCCACGGGCACCATGAGAGCGTGCTGCGCTCGCATACCTGGCGCACGGTCGCGAACTCGGCGGCCTATCTCATTCCAGAATTGCGGGCCGGGAGCGTACTGCTGGATGTGGGCTGCGGCCCCGGCACGATCACGGTCGATCTGGCCCGCCGGCTCGCTCCGGGCCGCGTGGTCGGCATCGACGCGTCGAGCGACATCGTCGCCCGCGCGACCGGCCTGGCCGCCGATGAGCGGGTGCACAACGCGAGTTTCCAGGTCGGGGACGTCTACGCACTTGCGTGGCCAGATGCGACGTTCGATATCGTGCACGCCCACCAGGTGCTGCAGCACCTGGCCGACCCGGTCGCGGCGATGGCGGAGATTCGCCGGGTGATCAAGCCGGGCGGCGTGTTCGCCGCCCGCGACGTCGACTATGGCGGAGTGATGATTGCACCGAACATCGACGGCTTGGTCGACTGGATGCGGGTCTACCGCGAGGTGCACTACTGGAACGGCGGAGACCCCGATACCGGTAGGTCGCTGAAGGCCTGGGCCCGGCGGGCCGGATTCACCGAAGTGACCAGTAGCGCATCCGTCTGGTGCTTCGCGTCGGATGCCGAGCGCGAGTGGTGGGGCGAATCGTGGGCGGTGCGGGTGACCGAATCCAATTTCGCAGCGCACGCCATCGAGTCGGGGGTGGCCGACCTCGCCGATCTCAAACGGATGGCGGTGGCCTGGCGCGAGTGGGTACGCGACCCCAATGGCTGGTTCGGAATGCCGCACGGTGAGATTCTCGCTCGCGCCTGACGTTCGGCAGCGAATCAGGGGAAGCGTGGCCACTCCGCGCGAACCACACTGAGCGCGTCGTCGAGACTGACGCCCCGCCGCTGCAGGGCCTGCACGAAGCGTCGCGCGCTGGCCCGGGATTCGTCGTCGAGACCCTGATCGGCGCGCACCCGGGTGCCGCTGCCACGGCTGGTCGAGATGAGCCCGGCCGCTTCCAAGGCTGCGTAAGCGCGCGCGATGGTGCCGGTGGCTACCCGCAGATCGGCCGCGAGCTGGCGCACGGACGGAAGGCGCTGGTCGGCCGCGAGTGTTCCGGCCCGGATCTGATCCGCCAGCTGCGCGCGGATCTGTTCGAATGGCGGCGTGGGGTGCTCGTCGTCGAGGATGATCATGCGCGGGTGGTCATGACTGCCGCGCGGATGCCGCATCCACCGCCCTGGCATCGGCGGCGGCAACCCGGCCGAGTGGCTGCCTGGTCGCATCCAGAATAGAAAGGATGACCAGAACCCCGCCGAGCAGAGCGACCGTGAACCCGGCGATGACTTCGGCGAGTCCGATGGCGGCGGCCGGCTGCACGGAGGAGAGAGCAATCCCGCCCGGGGCGAAGGCGGTCGCGGCGTTGCCGGTGGCCCAGCCGGCGAACAGCAGAATGCCCCCGAAGTACAGAAAGAGCGCTCCGGAACTGAGTTGCATGACCACCCGTGTGGTTAGAATGCGCGCGGCACGATCGAGGTCGCTATATTGTTCTGAGCGCGCGGCCGAGGCGATACGGCCGAGCGCGAACAGCGTCGCGGCGGCGAGCAGCACGGTCAGGCCGATCAATGGCAGACCGTAGTACCAGCCCGGATACGGGCCCGCGGTGCTGGACCCGATGGTGATCGAACGAAAGGCGCCGTCCGACTGTGTGCTGGAGGCCAGGCCGGCGATGATCGCGAAGGCGACCACGGCGCCGGCAGCAGTAAGCGGCAGGAGAAAGCCCCAGGCCGGGCCGTAGCTCCACACCCGTCGCGGCACCAGGTCGGCCGAGCGGCGGCCGGACTGGTCGGTGACGATCCTGGTGGGGCAGAGCGCGAAGACCAGTAGTCCAAATGTTGCGGCGAGGCCGGGTGCCAGCATCAATGGCAGGCCGTACCAGCCGGGCTGGGCCTGGTTGACCAGGTCCAGCGCCCAGAGCACCACGCCGCCGGTCGCGAGGGCAGCGATGTTGCGCAGCATGATTGACCGGGCGAACCGGCGCGCGGTGACCGCGCCAATCTCCGGAACCGTCACAATCAGGCCCGCCAGCCGCTTGCGGCTGCCTACCCGAACAATCCCGACAACGATGAAGACGAGTAGGAAATAAATGAGAAAGAGCACGCTGGCCACCTTTCGTGTATCACTGAGATAGTACACACGACGGTAACATGTGTATGACTCAGGCGCTACACGGGAGGGCTAAATCCATTCCTCGTCGTCATCGACGGTGGTCGAGGGCTGTGTGATGGTGGCGCTGTCATCCACCGGGTTGTAGCGGATGATGGTGCCATCGTCGAGCTCGATCACCGGCTTGGACTCCAGCCAGGTCAGCGTCCAGCGCCAGGTGCTGGTGTCGACGGCGAGGGCCGTGAGGTCCTCCTCGACGGCGTGCACGGCGATTTCAACGACGTGCGGAAGCCCGGTCGGTAGGGTGCCGCCGAGGGTCCACCGGGTACCCAGTTGCATGGTCTAGACGTCGATTTCGTAGGTGACCCAGTCGGTACGCGTGCCGAGCTGGTCATAGAGCACCTGCGCGGTCGCGTTGTCGGCCGCGGTCAGCAGCTGAACCTGGGCGAGTTTGTGCTGGCGGGCGTAGTCCTTGGTGAACTCCATCAACTGGGTGCCGACGCCCTTGCCGCGAGCGTCCTCGGCGACGTAGAGGTCGTCGAGGAACAGCGCGAGGTCGCCGCTGAGCGTGCGCGGCACCGTGCGGTAGTGCGCGAACCCCACGAAGTCACCGTCGTCGTTGACCGCGACCGCTCCGTCGAGGTCGTTGTTCGCGTCGATGATCCAGCTCCAGACCTGCAGGGCTTTCTGATCGGTCAGTTCGCTCTCGTAGAACTCGCTGTAGCCCTCGAACAGGCCCAGCCAGGCGAAAAAGTCTTTATCGCCCAGCGGGCGCACGGTTACGGACATCTGGTCTCCTAGCTTTCCAACACGGTGGCGAACACGATGTCGGTCACAGCGAGTTCGCTGCCGTCGACAAAGGTTAGTTCTTGAATCCGACCGACCGCTTTGAGATCAGCGGCGGCCAGGGTGAGCAGAGCGATCTCGGCGGGCGCACCGCATATTACTGCGGAATCCACTTCGGACTTCTGCGACGCTTTCGCATCCGTCTTGGCACGACGGATGCCGGTCAGGGCTCGGCTGGCCAAATCAAGCAGGGCGATGTTGCCGGTGGCGACCTCGTCGCTGCCGAGCAGGTCGGCCGCGACCGGCCACGGAGCGGTGTGCACCGAGCCCGCGTTCGACCAGGACCACGCCTCTTCGGTCGCGAACGGAACAAACGGTGCGAACAGGCGCAGCAGGGTGGCTAGCGCGGTGCGCAGCGCAGAGACAGCAGATGCCTGTGCCGGGCCGGGCTCGCCGTAGGCGCGCTCCTTCACCAGTTCGAGGTAGTCATCGCAGAAGGTCCAGAAGAAGCTTTCCGTGGTCTCCAGGGCGCGCGCGTGGTCGTAATTCTCGAACGCGGTCGTGGCCTGGGCGACGACGGCGGTGAGACCGGCCAGCATGCTCTGGTCGACCGGCTCGGTGACCGGGGCGTCGATGCTGCCGGCAGACATGGACACGAACTTGCTCGCGTTGAGAATCTTGATGGCCAGGCGTCGGCCGATCTTGATCTGCGTCGGGTTCTGCGGGTCGAAGGCCGCGTCGGTGCCCAGGCGAGACGATGCCGCCCAGTAGCGCACCGCGTCGGAGCCGTGTTTTTCGAGCATGTCGGCCGGGGTGACCACGTTGCCCTTCGACTTCGACATCTTCTTGCGGTCGGGGTCCACGATGAAGCCGCTGAGCGCGGCGTGCTGCCACGGCGAAGTGCCGTGCTGCTGCTCGGCGCGCAGCAGGGTGGAGAACAGCCAGGTGCGGATGATGTCCTGGCCCTGCGGGCGAAGCGAGTACGGGAAGACCAGCTTGAACAGCTCCGGGTCGCGTTCCCAGCCGCCGGCGAGCTGCGGGGTGAGCGAGGAGGTGGCCCAGGTATCCATGACGTCGACCTCACCGACAAAGCCGCCGGCATGACCGCGCTGGCTTTCGGTGTAGCCGGGTGCGGCATCCGAGGACGGGTCCACCGGCAGCAGGTCGCGGGTGGCCACGATCGGCTGGTCGAAGACGGGGTTGGCGTCGGCGTCGAGCGGGTACCAGACCGGCAGCGGCACGCCAAAGAAGCGCTGGCGGGAGACGAGCCAATCGCCGGTGAGACCGTTGACCCAGTTCTCGTAGCGCACCTTCATGAATTCGGGGTGCCAGGCCAGCTCGGTGCCGTGCTCGAGCAGCCGGCCGCGCAGCTTCTCGTCGCGAGCACCGTTGCGGATATACCACTGCCGGGTGGAGACGATTTCGAGCGGCTTGTCGCCCTTTTCGAAGAACTTGACCGCGTGCACGATCGGCTTCGGTTCGCCGATCAGGTCGCCGCTGGCTCTCAACAGCTCGACCACGGCCGCTTTCGCGCCGAACACCGTCTTGCCGGCGAGCTGCGCGTAGGCGGCCCCGCCGGATTCGGAGGTGATCGCGTCGGGAATCTCGGCAATGATGCGGCCGTCGAAACCCATGATTGCGCGGTTGGGCAGGTCGAGCTCGCGCCACCAGACGACGTCGGTCACATCGCCGAAGGTACAGATCATGGCGATGCCTGACCCCTTGTCCTTCTGGGCGAGGTGGTGGGCGAGCACGGGAACCTCGACACCGAACACGGGGGTCGTCACCGTGGTACCGAACAGGTGTTTGTAGCGTTCGTCATCCGGATGCGCGACCAGGGCCACGCAGGCCGGCATCAGCTCCGGGCGGGTCGTCTCGATCTCGATCGTCGTTCCGTCGGGCTTTGCGAACGACACCCGGTGGTACGCGGCGGGCATGTCTTTGTCTTCGAGTTCGGCCTGGGCCACCGCGGTGCGAAAAGTGACGTCCCAGAGCGTGGGCGCCATGGCCTGGTAGGCCTCGCCACGTTCGACGTTGCCGAGAAAGGCGAGCTGTGAGGTGAACAGGGCCTCCGGGCCGATTGTGCGGTAGGTCTGGGTCCAGTCGACACTCAGACCGAGGGTGCGCCAGAGGGCTTCGAACTGCTTCTCATCTTCTTTGGTGAGGGTTTCGCACAGTTCGATGAAGTTGCGGCGGCTGATCGGCAGCTGGTCGGCGGCCTTGGAGCTCCTGCCGTCGCCACCCTCGAACGGCGGAACGAAGTTCTCGGTGTAGCCGAGCGACGGGTCGCAGCGTACGCCGTAGTAGTTCTGCACGCGCCGTTCGGTGGGGAGGCCGTTGTCGTCCCAGCCCATCGGGTAGAACACGTTCTTGCCGCGCATCCGCTGAAAACGGGCGACGACGTCGGTGTGGGTGTACGAGAACACGTGCCCGATGTGCAGCGAACCGGAGGCGGTCGGCGGGGGAGTGTCGATCGAGTAGATCGATTCGCGGGTGGCGTTCTCGCGGGCGAACCGGTAGGTTCCGTCGGCGTCCCAGCGGGATTCCCATTTGGCTTCGAGCCCTTCGAGGGCTGGCTTTTCCGGGACGTTGGATGCTGGGGCGCGATCGGCGTTGGTCATAGTTCTCCGGTTCGGTATTCGGCACCGTGTAGATGGTGAGGTGCCTCGTGTGCCCATCCAATCTACCTGATCGGTTCTTTTTCCCCGAACGGGGGCTTCCGGTGCGGCTCGTCGGCGTCTGCTCAGACCGACAAACGGGGCACGGCGGCGAGCAGCTGTGCCGAATACGGATGCTGCGGCTCGGCGAACACGCGCGCCGCAGGGCCGAGCTCCACGCTGCGGCCCGCCCGCATGACCGCGATCTGATCACTGACGTGCGCCACGACACCGAGGTCGTGCGAGATGAAGACGAGGCTGAGCCCGCGCTCGCGCTGCAGGTCGTCGAGCAGGTCGAGCACCTGGGCCTGCACGGTCACGTCGAGCGAGGACACCGGTTCGTCGCAAATGAGAATCTGGGGCTTCCCGGCCAGGGCACGGGCGATACCGACCCGCTGTCGCTGCCCGCCGGAGAGCTCGAGCGGACGTCGGGGCAGCACCGTGGCGGCGAGGCCGACCTCGTCGAGCAGGGTCGTCAGCCGCGCCGTCGTCTGCGGCGCGCGGCGCTGTCGGCCGAGGCCCAGGGCGTCACTGAGGATCTCGGCGACGCTCCAGCGCGGATCAAACGAGCCGAGCGCATCCTGATAGATCGCCCCAACGCCGGGGCGCAGAGCGCGCCGCGTCTTCTCGCTGGCCGTGCTCCAAGGCTGGCCGAAGACCCGAACCTCGCCGTGCTCCGGCGTGAGGAGCGCGAGCAGGAGTCGCGCCGTCGTGGTCTTGCCGGAGCCGGATTCGCCCACGATTCCGAGGGTGCTGCCGCGGGGGAGGGCGAACGAGACGGTATCAACGGCAAGCTGCCGGGTGCCGTCGGGGCGTCGAAAACTCTTGGACAGGCCGATGGCCTCGAGCACGACGGTGTTGTTGGGGGGAATCTCCGGGACAGAGTCTATTGCGGTGTCGGGACGGCGCGGTGTGCTGGGAATGCTCGGGGGATCGGGTGTGTCGGCCGCGCTCAGTCTGGTGCCGCGCGGTTTGTCGGCCGGGATCGCGGCGACCATGCGCCGGGTCTGCTGGTGCCCGGGCGACCCCAAAACCCGCTCGGTACGGCCGGTCTCCACGAGCACGCCGTCGTGCATGACGGCCACCCGGTGCGCGATGCGGCTGACCACAGCGAGATCATGACTGATCAGCAGCAAGGCAGTGCCGGCGCCCGTGATCCGCTCGAGCAGTGCCAGGATCTGGGCCTGCACGGTCACGTCGAGGGCCGTCGTCGGTTCGTCGGCAATGAGCAGCGGTGGGTTCAGCGCTATCGCCGCGGCAATCAGGGCGCGTTGGCGTTCTCCGCCGGAGAGCTGCCCGGAGAGCTTCTGCACCTGCATCTCGGGGTCTGGCAGACCGACGGCGTCGAGCAACTCGAGAACCCGCGCTGCCCGCGCGGAGGCACCGAGACCGGTGTGCAGACGGAGGGAGTCGGCGATCTCCCGGCCGATCGGTCGCAGCGGGTCGAGCGAGACCAGGGCATCCTGCAGCACCAGCCCGACGTCCTTGCCGCGGCGGGCCTGCCAGGCAGGCTCGGTCAGGCCGAGCACGCTGTGGCCGACGAGCTCGAGCCGGTCGGCGCTGACCCGTGCGTTCGAACCGGCCAGACCGAGCAGGCTGCGGGCGGTCACGCTCTTGCCCGAGCCGGATTCGCCGACGATGGCGAGGCACTCGCCCGGCGCGATCTCAAAGGACACGCCGCGCACGACCGGGTCGGCCATGCCGAAACCCACGCGCAGGTTGCGCACCCTCAGCGCGACTTCTTCGCCCATGCCGGCCTCGCTCATGCGTGCCGCATTCTGCGGTCGATGCTGCGACCGAGCACAGTGGCGGTCACGGCGGTCACGACGATGAACAGACCGGGAAAGAAACTCATCCACCAGGCCGAGGTGATGTAGGTTCGCCCGGCCGAGAGCATGGCGCCCCACTCAGCGGTCGGTGGCTCGGCGCCGAGGCCGAGGTAGCTGAGAGTGGCAGCCCAGACGATGGCCTGGCCGATGCCGAGGGTCGCGAGCACGAACAGTGGAGCGAGGGTGTTCGGCAGAATGTGGCGCAGCAGAATCTGCCAGCGGGTGCGTCCCAGCACGGTTGCGGCCTCGACGAAGGCCGCAGAGCGTACCGAGATCAGCTGGGCCCGGATGATGCGGGCGTACCCCGGCGCGGTCGACAGCCCGACGGCGATCGTGGCGGTCGCTACGCCGGGGCCGAAGATCACGATGAACAGCAGGGCCAGGAGCAGTCCGGGAAAAGCGAACAGCACCTCGAGGAATCGGTTCACGGTGAAGTCAACGACGCGGCCCAGCATTCCGGCCAGGGTGCCCAGCACGATACCGAGCCCCAATCCGATCGCTGTGGCGGCGGCACCGATCACGAGCGAGTACTGGGTGCCGTGAACGACCCTGGTGTAGATGTCCCGGCCCGATTCATCAGTGCCGAAGCCGTGCGCGCCGGAAGGCGGCTGAAAGGCCGAGAGCGGGTCGATCGCCAGCGGATCGCCGGGGGCGAGCAGCTGCGGCACCACAGCGGATGCCAGCAGGAACAGGGCGAGCACTGCGGCCCCCGTCTCGGCGACGCCGAAGCGTCGTGGTCGACCAGACTTTCCCGACCGGTCGGGCTGGGCGGCCTGCGCGGCGAGTTCTGCCTGCACCTCCAGGTCGCTCATGAGAGGCGCAATCGGGGATCGACCAGGCGACTGACGGCATCCGTCAGCAGGGTCATGAGAATGTAGGCGACCGCGACGATCATCACCACGCCGATCACCACGGGAACGTCACGCAGGGTGACCGCGTTCAGCAGGGTGCGGCCGAGGCCGGGGCGAGCGAAAATGGTTTCGACCACGACAGCGCCGCTGATCAGCGAGCCGAAGGCCCAACCGGAGAGGCTGATCGCGGGCAGCGAGGCGTGGCGCAGTGCGTGGATCCAGCGCACGCCGCGCTCGCTCTCACCGCGGGCGCGGGCCGAGAGCACGAACGGGCTTTCCAGAGCGCGCAGCAGTGATTCGCGCATGATCTGGCCGAGAAATCCGGCCAGCGGTATGGCCAGGGTGAGTACCGGCAGCACCAGGCCGAGGGCGCCGCCGGTGCTGATCGGCGGCAGCACGCCGAGCCAGATGCTGAACACGACGATGAGCGAGGTGGCCAGCCAGAAATGCGGCAGCGCTGCCGCGACGATTTCGAGGGCCGACCCCACCCGGGAGGCGATCCGGCCGCTCTGGGTCGACCAGGTGGCCAGGGCGAGGGCGAGCAGCCAGGCCAAGGCCAGGGCGAGCACGGCCAGCAGCAGGGTGCCGCCGAGCTGGCTCAGCACGAGCGGCCCGACGTTGAGGTTGAGGGAATAGGACCGTCCCAGGTCGCCGGTTGCGAGCCGGCCGAGCTGGGCGAAATACTGCACGATCACGGGCTGGTCAAAGCCGTACTCGGCGTTGACCGATGCGAGGGCCTCAGCGGAAGCCTGCGATCCTGGGCCGCCCAGCACGGCCTGGGCCGGATCACCCGGAATGAGGCGTACCGCGAAAAAGGTGACGGATGCCACGGCCCACAGCACGAAGACCGCTCCGCCCAGGCGGGCGAGCACGCGCCGCAGTGGCCGCAGCACAGGCAGTTGCAGCCTGGCCATGCGCTGCCCGGGAGCGCTTCCCGGCGCCAGACGAACCGACCCCGCCCCGGGCCGATCGGGCGGCGCTACCGGTTCAGCCACGTGTCGTAGAGCGTGGGCACGGCCACGGTCGGCAGGGTGCGCAGACCCACGACGTCACTGCGCAGCAGGTAGTGGTTCTGCTGGTCGTAGAGCGGCAGAATGTAGAAACCCTCCAAAATGCGGTTCTGGGCGTCGGCGTAGAGCGAGGCGCGCTCGGTGGCATCCGTGGTGCGCGCTGCGGTCGTCAGCAGCTCGTCGATAGCGGGGTCATTGACCTGGGCAAGGTTGGCGAAGTACCCGCTGGGTGCCGGCACGATGCTGGCGGAGTGGTACAGAATGCGCAGCACGTCAGGGCCGACCTTGGTATACGGCGCGCTCACCGCGTCGTAGTCGTTGCTGGCGAGGGCGGCGTACCAGCTCGAGAGGTCCATCGGGGCCAGCTTGACCTCGAAGCCGGTTTCCTTCGCCGTGGCCTGAATCTGCTCGAACACGCTCTGCTCGGCCGGGATCGACTGGTTGGTGCTCACCGGAAACTCCACGCTCAGCCGCACGCCGTCTTTGACGCGGTAGCCGTCGGCATCCGTTTCGCCCCAGCCGGCCGCGTCGAGCAGCGTGACGGCGGCGGCCGGGTCGTAGTCGAACAGTGCGGGGTTCGAGACGGCGGTGCTCTCTGCGCTCGACAGGGCCGAATACGACCGGGTGGCGGTGCCCTGGAACAGGCTCGAGACGGCATCGTCGACGTTGGCCGAGCGGATGAACGCCTCACGAACGCGCACATCGTTGAACGGGGCCTGACCCGAGTTCAGCTCGATGCGGTTGGAGGCGCCGGGGCGTGGAGAATCGAGCTGTTCGATGGAATCGCTCTGCTTGGCCTGCACGATCGTGTCCGGCTGGGCGTTGTCGATCACGTCGACCTCCCCGGACTGCAGGGCGGCGTAGCGGGAGGCCGAGTCGGGGATGAACCGCCAGATGACCTTGTCGAGGTAGGCGGGGCCGGTGTGGGCGGCATCCGCCGGCGGCGAGGTGTAATCGTCATTGCGCAGGAGGGTGATCGCGTTCTGCTTCACCCAGCTGTCCACGAGGAACGGGCCGGTTCCCACCGGGCTCGCGCAGTTCTCGTCCTGGCTGCGCTCGAGCGCGGTCGGCGATTCCATGGCGAGCCAGGTCTGCGAGAGCGACTCCAGCAGGGCGCTGTCCGGTTCGCTGAGGGTGAAACGCACCACGGTGGGGGAGACCGCTTCAGTGCCGGTGACCTTGCCGAGAGCGAGATAGCCGGTCGACGACAGGGTTGCCGGGTCTTGCAGGTGGGCGATATTGGCCTGCACGGCCACGGCGTCGAACACGGTGCCGTCGGTGAAGGTCACGTCAGAGCGCAGGGTGAAATCCCAGGTCAGGCCGTCGTCACTCGGGAGCCAGGACTCGGCCAGCCAGGGGATGATCTGGCCGTCGCTGTCGCGGGAGACGAGGGATTCCAGGTACTGGGCGCTGACCAGTGCCTGGGGAAAGTTGCCACCGACGTGCGGGTCGAGGCAGGTCGGTTCGGCATCGCCCGACGCATAGGTCAGGGTGCCCCCGGTCTTCGGTTCGCCGACCGGTTCGTTCGAGTCGGCCGGGGTACAGCCGGCCATGAGCAGGCCCAGGGCCACGATACCGGTGGTGGTTGCGAGCAGGCGACGGGTGCGCCACGGGTGCCGAAGGGGCATGAATAATCTCTTTTCCCGGCGGGTGCGCGCCGAGTTTGCGTTCACAGGTATGCCTTGCGGGGCACCCCTCAACGTTAGGCTACGTCGGGCCAACGGGGGACAGCCATTACGCGCATCCGTTCTTCTGGCGACATATCAGTCTCGAGCATTCATCCGGTACGATTAAAGCGAATGACAGTGACCCGGCCATCACCGGGAAGTCTTCGGAAGAACAGCTGGTAGCCCTCGGGCGGCCAGCTCAGTAGAACCGAACGAGTCGGGCCCGTTACAGCCTGTGAACAAGCGGTCATCCGGCAGTTTCGGTTGGCAAGCGAGGTGGTACCGCGGCGATTTCTCCAGAATCGTTCGTCCTCGTGGAGCAGGGCCCTCGTGACCCGTCCCGGTAGGAGAAGCATTTTGTACCCCAAGAGCCGCAATACCCACAACGGTGCCACGCCAGGCGAAGCCATCGTTCCGTCGCCGAATTTTCCGGCCCTCGAGACCGAGGTGCTGGAATTCTGGAAGAACGACGACACCTTTCGAGCCTCGATCGACCAGCGCGCCGGCGCCGAGGAATGGACCTTCTATGACGGACCGCCGTTCGCCAACGGTCTGCCGCACTACGGCCACCTGCTCACCGGCTACGCCAAGGACCTGTTCCCCCGTTTTCAGACCATGCGCGGCAAGCAGGTGCACCGCCGGTTCGGCTGGGACACCCACGGTCTTCCCGCTGAGCTGGAGGCGGAGCGCAAACTCGGTATCACGGACAAGAGCCAGATCGAAGAAATGGGCCTCGCCGCGTTCAACGCGGTCGCCCGCGAGTCGGTGCTGGAGTACACCAAAGACTGGGAAGAGTATGTCACCCGCCAGGCCCGCTGGGTTGACTTCGACAACGACTACAAGACCCTCGACATCACCTTCATGGAATCGGTGATCTGGGCGTTCAAACAGCTGCATACCAAAGGCCTCGCCTATGAGGGGTACCGGGTGCTGCCGTACTGCTGGCGCGACCAGACCCCGCTGTCCAACCACGAACTACGCATGGACGACGACGTCTACAAGATGCGCCAGGACCAGACCGTCACCGTGACCTTCCCGCTGATCGGTGCCAAGGCCGAGGCGCTCGGCCTCACCGCCGTGCGCGCCCTGGCCTGGACCACGACCCCGTGGACCCTGCCGACGAACTTCGCGCTCGCGGTGGGCCCCGAGATTGTCTACGCCGTCGTGCCGGCCGGCCCGAACGGCACGCCCGACGCTGAGGTGCTGCGCGAAGGCACCGATACCGCAGCGACTGTGCTCGGCGCCGAATATCTCATTGCCATCGATCTGGTCGGTAACTATGCCAAGGACCTGGGCTATGAGTCGGCTGCCGAAGCCGTCGCATCCGTTTCGCGTACCGTGACCGGAACGGAACTCGAGGGGGTCAGCTACGACCGCTTGTTCGATTACTACGCGGACGAGTCGGTCTGGGGCACGCAGAACGCCTGGCGTATCCTCGTGGCCGACTATGTCACCACGAGCGACGGTACCGGCATCGTGCACCAGGCGCCCGCCTACGGCGAGGAGGACCAGAAGATCGGTGAGGCCGCCGGCATCCCGGTCATCCTCTCGCTCGACGATGGCGGAAAATTTCTCAGCGACGTTCCCGATGTGGCCGGCCAACTCTGGAGCGACGCCAACAAGCCGCTCACCGCGCTGCTCAAAGCCAGCGGCCGTCTGCTGCGCCAGGCCAGCTACGAGCACTCCTACCCGCACTGCTGGCGCTGCCGCAACCCGCTCATCTATAAGGCCGTCTCGAGCTGGTTCGTGCGCGTCACCGACTTTCGCCCGCGCATGGTCGAGATCAACCAACAGGTGAACTGGGTTCCCGAGAACGTGAAGGACGGCCAATTCGGCAAGTGGATCGGCAATGCCCGCGACTGGTCGATCAGCCGCAACCGCTACTGGGGCTCGCCGATCCCGGTCTGGAAGAGCGACAACCTTGATTACCCCCGAACGGATGTCTACGGTTCCCTCGACGAGTTGGCCGCCGATTTCGGGGTGCGCCCCACCGACCTGCACCGCCCGTACATCGACGAACTGACCCGTCCGAACCCGGACGACCCCACCGGCCAGTCGACGATGCGACGCATCACCGACGTCCTCGACGTCTGGTTCGACTCCGGCTCGATGCCGTTCGCTCAGGTGCACTACCCGTTCGAGAACCGGGAATGGTTCGAAGCGCACAACCCGGCCGATTTCATCGTGGAGTACATCGGGCAGACCCGCGGCTGGTTCTACCTGCTGCACGTCCTGTCCACCGCCCTGTTCGACCGTCCGGCCTTCAAGAATGTGGTCAGCCACGGTATCGTGCTCGGCAACGACGGCCAGAAGATGTCGAAGTCGCTGCGCAACTATCCCGACGTCAATGAGGTCTTCGACCGCGACGGCGCCGACGCCATGCGTTGGTTCCTGATGAGCTCGCCGGTACTGCGCGGCGGCAACCTGGTCGTGACCGAGGAGGGCATTCGAGAGGGTGCTCGTCAGGTTATGCTGCCGCTCTGGAGCACGTACTACTTCTTCACCCTGTACGCCAACGCGTCCGGCGCGAACCACGATGGCGCGGGGTACGGGGCCACCTGGCGCACCGATTCGACCGACGTGCTCGACCGCTACCTTCTGGCCAAGACCCGGGACCTGATCGTGGGTGTCACGGCCGACCTCGAAGCCCTCGACAGCACGGTCGCCGCGGCGCGCCTGCGCGACTTCGCCGACGTGCTCACCAACTGGTATGTGCGCCGGTCGCGCGACCGGTTCTGGGGCGGAGCCGCTGAGGGGGCCACCGCCCACGAAGCCTTCGACACCCTGTACACCGTGCTCGAAACGGTTTGCCGGGTCACTGCACCGCTACTGCCGCTCGTCACCGAACGCATCTGGCAGGGCCTCACCGGAGGCCGCAGCGTGCACCTCGAAGACTGGCCGGACGCCGCCCTGTTCCCCGCCGACGAGGCGTTGGTCACCGCGATGGACCAGGTGCGCCTGATCAGCAGCACGGTGCTCTCGCTGCGCAAGCAGGCCGGACTGCGGGTGCGCCTGCCGCTGACCAACCTCACCGTCGTCACCGGCAATACCGCCGCCCTCGCGGACTTCGTCGCCATTCTTCGCGACGAACTCAACGTGAAGACGGTCACCCTGATCGAGCTCGAAGATGACAGTGCCGCCGCCTACGGCGTCACGAGCAAGCTCGTCGTCAACGCACGGGCTGCCGGTCCGCGCCTCGGCAAGCAGGTGCAGCAGGTCATTAAGGCCGCCCGAGCCGGCGACTGGAGCGAAACCGACGGCGTCGTCACGGCCGGCGGCATCGCCCTGGAACCGAGCGAGTACGAGCTGACCCTCGAGGCGAACAGTGACGCCGCCGACGGTGGAGCCGCGCTCGCGCTGCTCCCAGGCGGCGGATTCACGCTGCTCGCCACGACCACCACGCCCGAACTCGAGGCCGAGGGGTTCGCCCGCGACCTCATTCGGGGTGTGCAGGACACCCGCAAGTCGGCCGGTTTTCAGGTGAGTGACCGCATCCGTCTCGATCTGATCTTTCAGAGCGAAGCGGATGCCGACTCCTTCGACCTCGCCCTCGGCGTCGACGTCGCAGCGGAAACCCTCGCCACGAGTTTCACCACCCACCGCCCGTCAACCGGCGAATTCTCGGCCGAACTGCCGTCGGAGTGGCTGGAAGCCCGGGTCGGAACGCCCGTCGAGCACTACGTCCGTTTTGAAGCCGACCACTATGTCAATCTGGGCGCCGTCATCGTGGCCGTCGCACGCGTGAACGGAGCAATCCTTGTCTGACAACGACAATCCCACTGACGACACTGCTGACTGGAAGAACATCACCGGTCGGGGCGACGACGAGGAGCCGATGAACCAGCCGGCCCCGCTGGATGCCTTCCGCGAGGCCGGCGACGCCGTCTTTGCCGAACTGCTGCAGCGGGTGGGGGAGGCCCAGCCGCAACCGCGCCTGGCGCCCACCCGCCGTGCCCTCGACTTTCTCGGCGACCCGCAGAGCTCGTACCCGATCATTCATGTGGCCGGCACCAACGGCAAAACCAGCACGAGCCGCCTGGTGGAAAGCATCGTGCGAGCCTACGGCCTGCGCACCGGCCTGCTCACCAGCCCGCACCTGGTGCGACTGAACGAGCGCATCGTCATTGACGGCGAACCGATCAGCGACCAGATCCTCGCCGCGAACTGGGCCGACATCAAGCCCTACCTGCAACTCGTTGACACAGAACTCGAAGCTGCCGGGGACGTCCCGCTGACCTTCTTTGAAGCGCTCACCGTGCTGGCCTTCGCCTGCTTCGCCGACGCGCCGGTCGATGTGGCCGTGATCGAGGTCGGCATGGGCGGTGAGTGGGATTCCACCAACGTCGCCGACGGCCAGGTCGCAGTGTTCACCCCGATCGCGCTCGACCACACGCTTCGCCTCGGTAACACCGTCGCCGAGATCGCCCGCACCAAGAGCGGCATCATCAAGCCGACGGCATCCGTTGTTTCCGCGGCGCAAAGCGCCGACGTGCGGGCCGAGCTGGATCGTGCGGCAGAACTCAATGAATCGACCCTGGCCCACGAGAACGACGGTTTCGAACTGCTCTCCAGCACCGTCGCCGTTGGCGGCCAGGTTATCTCGGTGCGCGGTCTGGCCGGCACCTACACCGAATTGTTCCTGCCCCTCTACGGCACCCATCAGGCGCAGAACGCCGCGGTGGCCATAGCTGCCGTCGAATCGTTCCTCGGCGCCGGCAGCCAGGCCCTGGCCGCTGACCTGCTCGCCGAGGGGCTCGCCACGGCGACCTCGCCCGGCCGCCTGCAGCTCGTCGGTATCGAACCGACGGTGCTCGTGGATGCCGCGCACAACCCGCACGGGGCCACGGCACTCGCCGCCGCCCTCGAGGCCTACTTCGACTTCGACGAGATCGTGGTGGTCGTCGGCATCCTCGCCGACAAGGACGCCGAGGGCATCGTCGCGGCCCTCGCGCCGCAGGTCGACCGCTTCTACGTGACCGAGCCGCACTCGGAGCGTGCGGTACGAATGGACGACCTGGCCGACAACATCGCCGAGTGGACCAGCGATGAGGTCACCTTCCGCTTCGATGATCTGGCCGCAGCGCTGGACAGCGCCCGTGAGTGGGCCGCCGAGGCACCCAAACGTGCCGTGCTGGTCACCGGATCGATCGTGCTCGTCGGCGAAGCGATCACGATCGCCGCCGCCGGTGAGTGGATGGAGAAGTGAGCCTCGCTACCGACGGCGGTGACGAGTCTGGCGCAGGTCGGTCTCGCCGGTCGTCGGGGCCGCGCTCGGTGAAACGGTCGCTCGCCACGATTTTGCTCGGCTTCGAGACGATCGTCGTCTTTCTCGGAGCCGTGGTCACCCTGGGGCTCGTGTCGGTGGCGACGGAGCCGACACCGGTCTCGCCGCTGGCCGTCATCATCGGCGGCGTATTGCTCGTTGCGGCCTTGGTCGGCCTGATCGGACTGCTCCGCTACAGCTGGTCCTACCCGATCGGCTGGGCGCTGCAGGCGACCATCATCGCCACCGGTTTCGTGACCCCGGCCATGTTTTTTGTCGGCGCGCTCTTTGCAGCCATGTGGACCTACTGCATGATCACCGGCTCTCGAATAGATCACACGAATCCAGATCAACCCAAGGAGATTGCATGAACACCCCGATCGAAGAAACCCTCGTCCTGGTCAAGCCCGACGGCGTTGCCCGCAACCTGACCGGCGAAATTCTGCGCCGCATCGAGGCCAAGGGATACTCCCTGGTCGACATGAAGCTGGTGGAACCCGACCGCTCGCTCCTTGCCGCGCACTACGCAGAGCACGAGGGTAAGCCCTTCTACGAACCGCTCGTCGAATTCATGGAAAGCGGCCCCATCGTCGCCTTCCGCATCGCCGGCAACCGCGTTATCGAGGGCTTCCGCGCCCTGGCCGGTACCACCGACCCGACAACCGCAGCTCCCGGCACCATCCGCGGTGACCTCGGTCGTGACTGGGGTTCGAAGGTTCAGCAGAACCTCGTGCACGGCTCCGATTCGCCCGAATCGGCCGCCCGGGAACTCGCTCTCTGGTTCGACTGACCAGAATGCCACGAACGGCCCCGTCTCGATTTCGAGGCGGGGCCGTTCTGATTGTGCGACTAGAGGCGGTTGAGCACGTCCATGTTGACCTGCGCCACGATGAAGAACACGATGTAGCAGACGATCGTGATGACGAAGATCCAGGAATACGCGGCCCCGGCGAACCGGCGAACGGATGCCCCACCCGGCAGGTTGCCGACCTTGAAGTTGTACAGGGTCACTGCCAGGAAAGCCGGAATCGTCACCGCCCAGGTCACCATGCACCACGGGCACAGCACGTCGAGCACAAAAATGCTCTGGCCGATCAGCCAGATCACGAATGTGATCGCGGCGACCATGCCGATGTTGAGTCCCACCCAGAACCAGCGGGCGAACCGGGCCCCGGCCAGAATGGCCATGCCGATCGTGATGACGACACTCCAGGCGGCGAGTCCGATCAGCGGGTTCGGAAAGCCGAGAACGGCACCCTGCGGCGAGGAGAGATTGGTCGCGCAGCCGATGAGAACGCTGAAGCTGCAACTCAGTTGCGCGTTGGGATCCTCGAGCAGGTGGATCTTGTCGAGCGTGAGGGCGAAGGCCGCCGCAAACGCGATGAACCCAGCGATGATCAGGAAAAAAGCTAGGCCGGCTGGACGCTGATAACGCTCTGTGGTTGGCACTCTTGTGATTATGCCACCCACGCGGCGTGGCTTTGTGCGATTACATGCGATAATCGTTCGTAGTCGTTGAGCCGCGCTCAAGCAGACGCCACAGAGCTTAATAAGTCTTTATGAGTACAGAGCTTAATGAGTACAGAGCTTGCCTGGGCAACAGTCGCCCAGAATTAGGGTCCCACGATCCGACGTATTTGCAGCCAGAGCACAGTCCCCGAGCACAGTTTCGACCAACACCGGGGGGCAAAGCCGGTTGCCGCAGTAAAAAATTCGCGGGGTTTTCACGAAGGTGACAACCTCGCACGAGAGAGTAACCGGTGGGTGGCGCGGTCATCCACAGCGGTCAAGGAGCGCACCAGTGATGGTGGAAGACAACGAAAACAAGAAACGCAAGAGCCTGTTTGGCACTCGCAAATCAACCCGGAAGGCGCCGGTCGCCCGGTCGACCGCCGCCCCAGCGGCCGAGGTACCCGCAACGCCGGTCGTCGCCGATCCAGAGCCCGCCAAGATCACCATCGCGGAGTACAACAACGTCACCGGAGCGCAGCAGATGACCGACATCACGCCCGATCCCGCCGCCGATGACAAGCCGTCAGTACCCGTGCGCCCGTCGTTCTCCCTGCTGTTCCAGGCGCCGGAGATCCTGCCGATGCCGGCGCGCACCGGCATCCGCTCGTCACAGCAGTTGCATGAAAGCGATGACGACGACGAAGAAGAGGCGACGACGGTTCGTCGTCGTGCTCGTCGCCGCACCGGCGACGAGAACCGCTCAGGCATGGATGACCCGGCCAACACCGTCGTCAAGGTGCGTGCACCGCGCGAACCCGAACTCATCACGGAACCCCAGCGCATCAAGGGATCCACACGGCTCGAGGCAAAGAAGCAGCGTCGCCGTGACGGTCGCGATGCCGGACGTCGCCGCCCGGTCATTACCGAGGCCGAGTTTCTTGCCCGCCGCGAGTCCGTCGACCGTCTCATGGTCGTGCGCGCCAAGCACAACAAGATCCAGATCGGCGTCCTCGAAGACGGCGTGCTGGTCGAGCACTACGTGGCCAAGAATCAGGACGCCTCGCTCATCGGCAACGTCTACCTCGGCCGGGTGCAGAACGTGCTCCCGAGCATGGAAGCGGCGTTCGTCGACATCGGACGCGGCCGCAATGCCGTGCTCTACTCCGGTGAGGTCGACTGGGACGCCGCCGCCGAGAACTCTGGCAGCAGCAACCAGGCCCGCCGCATCGAGCTGGCCCTCAAGCCCGGCGACAAGGTACTCGTGCAGGTGACCAAGGATCCGATCGGTCACAAGGGCGCCCGCCTCACCAGCCAGGTGTCACTGCCTGGCCGTTACCTCGTCTACGTGCCCAACGGTTCGATGAACGGCATCAGCCGCAAGCTGCCAGACACCGAGCGGGCCCGCCTGAAGAAGATCCTCAAGGAGGTTCTGCCCGACAACGTGGGCGTCATCGTGCGCACCGCCGCCGAGGGCGCCACCGACGAGCAGCTCACCGTCGACGTCAACCGATTGCGCGAACAGTGGGCGCACATCGCCGATCAGGTCGAGTCCGCTCAGGCCCCAGCCGAACTGCACAGCGAGCCCGATCTGCTGGTCAAGATCGTGCGCGACGTGTTCAACGAGGATTTCCAGCGAATGGTCGTGGCCGGTCCCGACGTGCGCGCCACGATTGAGAGCTATCTCAGTCAGGTCGCTCCCGACCTGCTCGAGCGCGTCGAAACCTTCGAGGGCGAGGTCGACGCGTTCGACGAGTTCCGCATCTCGGAGCAGATCGAGAAGGCTCTCGACCGCAAGGTCTGGCTGCCGTCCGGCGGATCCCTCGTGATCGACCGCACCGAGGCCATGACCGTCGTCGACGTCAACACCGGCAAGTTCGTCGGCAGCGGCGGCAATCTCGAGGAGACCGTCACCAAGAACAACCTCGAAGCGGCCGAAGAGATCGTGCGCCAGCTGCGTCTGCGCGATATCGGTGGCATCATCGTGGTCGACTTCATCGATATGGTGCTCGAATCGAACCGCGACCTCGTGTCGCGTCGCCTGATCGAGTGCCTCAGCCGAGACCGCACCAAGCACCAGGTGGCTGAGGTCACCTCGCTCGGACTCGTGCAGATGACCCGCAAGAAGCTCGGCCTCGGCCTGCTGGAGTCGTTCAGCGAAAACTGTGAGGCGTGCGCCGGTCGCGGTATCATCGTGCACCACGACCCGGTGATCAAGCACCGGCAGACCGCGCAGCCGCCGCAGGAGCGCCGACCGCGCGCCAAGGCCGGCAGTTCCGCCACTAATAACAGTGGCGGCAGCAACGCCTCCAGCACTGGCGGCTCCGGCGGCAACCGGGACAACGGGCACAGCTCGGGTCAGCGCGACACTGCTTTTGACGCGCCGAAGAGCGGCCAGGGTACCCACGGCATCACCGAGGACGCCAAGCATGCCCTCGCACTGATCGCCGCCCGAACCATCACCCGCACCGGCTCAATTGCGATCATTCCGGCCGACGCCCCAGCAGCGGATGCTGACGTGGCGACCGCCGCGCCGGTCGCCACGGACCCGGCCAACACGGACCCGGCCAACACGGATTCGGCCAAAGCGGATTCGGCCAGTACCGAGCACGCCAGCACCGAACACGCTGCGATCGAACGGGCCCAGACCGAGCAGACCGCGACCGAACCGGCAGCCGTCGAGCAGACTGAGCCGGCCACTACCGAGCGTCCACGCGGTCGCCAGTCGCGTTCGCGCGGGCAGAACGGGCGCACTCAGCAGTCTCGGTCCGAACAGGCCCGCGCCCGCCAGGCCAGCACGGAACTGGCCAACACGGAGCAGGCGACCACGGAGCCGGCCGTCACCGTGCAGGCCGAGCCAGCGGCATCCGCTGCCCCGGTCAGCGAGCCGGCGGTTGTGACAAAGACAGTGGATGCCGCACCCCGCACCCGCGGCGGCCGCAGCACTCTCGCGGCCGGAGCGCCGGCCGTTTCAGCGCCGGTCGTGCAGACACCTGTGCCCGACGGGTCGGAGTCGGTCGATATTCTCAACATTCCGGTGAAGAAGTCGACGCGCACCACCCGGCGTCCCAGTAAGCAGGTCACCGACCAGCTCCTCGACTCGGTGCTCGACTCGCTGCCCGAACCGAAACTGCCCGGCCAGGGACGCGCGCGGAGCCGTCGTGTGACGACCGCCGGCGGTTCGACCGGCCAGGCCATTTTGACCGCGACCGGTTCGGCCGCCTCCGCGTCGACGCCTAGCCAGCCGCCACACGGCGACTAGGCCCCGGATAGAAGACAGACGGTAACGAAATCGGCGGGCAGCCCTCTCTGCTGCGGCGATGGCCTCTCGGCCTCACCGCAGGGGTGTTGGTGGTGCTCGCCGTTTTCGCTGTGCGCGCCCTGTCGCCCGCCTTCGTCGACGACCAGCTGAGCGGTTTCGAACTGCCCGACCGGGTGCAGGACACCCTGACCCTGGCGATCAGCGTCATCATCGAGTCGGTGCCGTTCGTTTTTCTGGGCATTCTGCTCTCTGCCGTCGTGCAGGTCTGGCTGCCGCACGGCGTTCTCGCCCGGCACCTGCCACGGAACCCGATCCTGCGGCGCGCATCGATCTCGCTGCTGGGCATGTTCTTCCCGGTCTGCGAGTGCGGCAACGTGCCGCTCGCTCGCGGATTCATGGTGGGCGGGTTCACCGTCTCCGAATCGGTCACGTTTCTGCTCGCCGCTCCAATTTTGAACCCGATCACCATCATCACCACGCACCAGGCCTTCGGGTGGGACGGCCACATCCTGGTGGCGCGCCTGGTCGGCGGATTTGTCATCGCCAACGTGGTCGGCTGGCTCTTCAGCAAACACCCCGACCCGCAGAGCCTCCTGACGACCAGATTCGCGGCGGCCTGCGCCGTCGGCTCCACGACCGGGCACGATCACGCGCACGCCCGGGAGAGCCGGTTCAGCCAGACCACCGAGATTTTCATTCGCGAGACCTCTGTCATCATGCCGGCCCTGTTCATCGGTTCCGCTGTGGCCGCCCTCACCCAGGTCTTCGTGCCCCGGTCGGTTCTCCTGGCGCTCGGCAGCAACCCGGTCTGGTCGGTGCTCGCCATGATGGCCCTGGCCTTCATCGTGGCGGTCTGCTCCAACGTCGACGCCTTCTTTGTGCTGTCGTTCGGCAGTACCTTTCTGCCCGGCGGAATCGTGGCGTTCCTGGTGTTCGGCGCCCTGATCGACGTCAAGATGCTCGCCCTGATGCGCACGACCTTCACCAGCCGAACCCTCGTGCAGATCACTGTCGTGGTGGGGCTGATGAGTGCCGCCCTCGGATTGCTGGTGAATTATGTTGCCTGACCGAAAGTTGTCCGGGGCTCTCCGGTATTGGGCCGAGCGCTGGCAGGGCGTGCTGCTCAGCCTCGTGGTCGTCGTCGCGACCCTGTGGCTGGCCTTCAGCGGCCAGCTCGGGCTATATATTCACCCCCGCTATTTCGTCTTCACCATCGCCATGGCCGTCATCGGGCTCGTGCTCGTTGGCGCCGGGTTTGCCCGTCGCCGCGGTTTCGAGGTTGAACGCACCGGCCGGGTCGCCACAACGCTGACCGGGGTCGGAGTCGCGCTGCTGGTGATCATGGGCGTCGCCATGGTCATCATTCCGCCGACCACTCTGACCAGCGCCACCGCGACCCAGCGCGAGGTGAACTCCGGCGGGCTCGGCACCGACGACGACGCCGAGCAGGCCGCTGCACTCATCGGCACCGGCGACTTCGAACAGCTCAGCGTGCGGGAGTGGGTCTCCCTGCTGGCGCAGTCGTCCGATCCAGCGTTCTACGCCGACAAGACCGCGCAGGTGATCGGGTTCGTCACGCCCGATGCCAAGGACCCAGAGAATGTGTTCTACGTGGCCCGATTCGTGGTCACCTGCTGCGCCGTCGACGCCCAGCCGATCGGAGTTCCGGTGTATCTTCCGGGCTGGCAGGCCGAGTACGAGATCGATGACTGGGTGCAGGTGACCGGCCGGTTCGACCCGAGCGTGAGCGCAGCGGCCACCGACCCACTCGCGATCACCCCCGTCGAGATTCTCCCCGTCGACCAGCCGAATGATCCCTATGTCTACTGACCTCCCGACCGATCTGCTCACCGGGCAACCGTTCCGACCGCGGTCGATGCGTCCGTTCCGCCGCACCCTCTGGATACTCGTGGGCGGCCTGGTCGCGGCCTGCCTCGCCCTCGTCGCCGTCAATCTGCTGACCGGCCCCCGGCTGACGAATGTCGACGTCGACCGTGCCGCCGTGGTCGCCTCGTCAAACTCGCGCCTGGTGCTCGAGACAAACCGTCAACTGGTCGAGGTCACGTCCGAGCAGGTCAGTATCGAACCCGCCGCTGCCTCTCAGGTGACCACGAGCACAAATTCTGTCGTCATCTCCTTTCCGCAGCCGCTCGCCTACAACACCGACTACGCCGTTTCCGTGCGGGGGATCACCGGCACGACCGTTGACCGAGAATCGACCGTCAGTGCAGCCTTCAGCACGAGCGAACCCTCGATGTACTATCTCAGTCGCGCGGCGTCGGCCGCCGAAGCGGGCACCCGCGGCACCGACCGCATTCTGCGTACCACGATTGGCAGGGCTGACACCGAGGTCGCTTTCGAGTCGGCGAACATCCAGCAGTTCGTGCCGATGGGTAGCGAACTCGCCGTGGTCACGGTCAATCCCGATCTGGCCAACGCGCTTTTTCGTGTCGACGCCGACGGTACCGCCGAAGCTCTCAACCTGCCCGGTGTCGGCCTTGTACAGGATCTGCAGGCCGCGCCCGGCCAGTCCCTGCTCGGTTTTCGTTTCACCAGCGCAGCGGATGCCGCTGGCCCACACTACGAGAACGTGCTGTTCGTGCTCGACCTGCGCACCAACAATGCCACTGCGGTCCCCGGTCTCGACGGCGACCCGCTCCAGGTCACGACCTGGGGTTTCATGGCCGGTCGCGCGGACATCGTTGCACAGCAATACGATTCGAACCTGGTGCTGATCAATCCGCTGGACCAGTCCGGCGGCAATCCGCTCGAGATTGAACCCCAATTCGACCCACCGGTTCCGCTCGGGCAATTCGCGGACCTCACCGCGTTCGCGCCCGACGGCGTGCGCATCGCCGTCTCTGACCGCGACGGCCAGTACGTGCTCGACCTGTCCCAGGGCACCGAGTCCGCCATCGTGCCGCAGAGCGTGGAAGGCACCACCCAATACACGGCCGAGCTGCGCTTCCTCGCCGGGGGAGCCGGCACGGATTCCGTCAGTTACGTGCAGCGCGTCGCCGAGTTTGACGCCGCCACCGGCTCGGTGAGGCAGCATCTCTCGCTGGTGCAGGGTGGCCAGACGCGCAGGGTATATACGCCGGTATCCGCTAACGAAACTATCGTCGGTTTCGAGCTCTCGCCGAACGACCAGTACTTGGCCGTGCAGATCGTGCCGAACCGGGAGACCGAGCTCTCTGACGGATACCCGGTCAATGCTCAGGCAACGGATGCAACGACCCTGTTCGTGAACGTGGCCACCGGCGCGGTGCGACGCAGCGTGCTCGGCTTCGACGCCACCTGGCAGTAGCCGAGGCTACAGCCCGCGCCGCTCACGGGCGGTCACGCGCAGCCCGCTGGAGCGCAGCCGCACGATCATCTCCCGAAAGCTCACCGGCACGGCCCCGCCGGCCACCAGGTCCGCGTAGCGGGCTTCAGGCACGTCGTAGTGATCGAGGTCGAAACCGCGCCGGGGAATACCGGCGGCGGCGGCGAAAGCGTGTAATTCGTCGAGATTCGAGTCGCTCACGAGGTGTGCCCACACCGTTCCGTGCGCCGGCCAGCTAGGCTCGTCGATAAGTATTGCCATGATCGAAGTCTACGAGCCGCACTGTGTTTCAGATGTGGTTCGGACACGCCGTGCCGTTGGTTTGACCACGGGTAACGGATCAGGTAAAGTCAACCCTTGGTGTGCGTTAGAAAAATAAACGCGAATACCAAGGTTTTCTGAGTGCGCTGGGCCAACCGGTTCGCGTACTGCAGTGAATACAGCAGTCAAGTCAGAGCAGTGAGTTTCCAAAATTGGAGCCTCAGGCTCCCCAGAGATTGGTACGTAAAGTGGTTTACGCAGTTGTGCGCGCCGGAGGGCGGCAGGAGAAGGTAGAGGTCGGTACCATCGTGACGATGGACCGAATCAAGGCTGATAAGGACGGCAACGTCGAGCTGGCCGCCGTGCTCCTCGTCGACGGCGACAAGATCACCTCTGACTCTACGTCGCTGGCCAAGATCAAGGTCACCGCCGAGGTTCTGAACAACCTTCGCGGTCCGAAGATCGTCATCCAGAAGTTCAAGAACAAGACCGGGTACAAGAAGCGTCAGGGGCACCGTCAGGAGCTCACTCGCGTTCAGGTTACCGGCATCGCCTAGGCCTGAGGAGATAGACAGATGGCACACAAAAAAGGTGCGAGTTCCACTCGCAACGGTCGTGACTCGAACGCTCAGCGCCTCGGCGTGAAGCGCTTCGGCGGTCAGGTTGTCGGCGCGGGCGAGATCATCGTTCGTCAGCGCGGCACGCACTTCCACCCCGGCGTCAACGTCGGCCGTGGCGGCGACGACACGCTCTTCGCCCTCGAGGCCGGCTCCGTGCAGTTCGGTGCTAGGGGTGGCCGCAAGGTCATCAATATCGTGGTTGCAGCCGAGTAGGTTTCCACCACACAGTATTTCGAACACAACGTCAGGGCGGGCTTCGGTCCGCCCTGACGTGTTTGTTCAGCAGTTTCTGTAGCACATCGTTCCACGCACGGGTTTCATAGCACCTTCGTTTTGAAGCATTTCTTGCGCCACCTGAAAGGGGCACTCCATGGCCACATTCGTTGACCACGTGACGCTGCATTTACGAGCGGGCAATGGAGGAAACGGATGCGTTTCGGTCAAGCGCGAGAAGTTCAAACCTCTCGCCGGTCCCGACGGCGGTAACGGCGGCAGCGGCGGAGACCTCGTGCTCGTGGCCGATCCCAGCACGACCACCCTGCTCGGCTTCCACCGGTCCCCGCACCGCAGCTCCGACAACGGCGGCCCCGGCATGGGCGACCATCGCAATGGCCACAACGGCGAGATGCGTGAGCTCCTGGTTCCCATCGGCACCGTGGTCAAGGATATCGAGGGCAACCAGCTCCTCGACATGGACGAACCAGGCCTGCGCCTCATCGTCGCGCCCGGCGGTCAGGGTGGGCTCGGCAACGCCGCCCTCGCCTCGACCAAACGCAAGGCCCCCGGCTTTGCCCTGCTCGGCACACTCGGCTGGGAAGGCGACGTCTACCTCGAGCTCAAGACCGTGGCGGATGTCGCGCTCGTCGGGTACCCCTCAGCTGGCAAGTCCAGCCTGATCGCCGCCATGAGTGCGGCTCGGCCCAAGATCGCCGACTACCCCTTCACCACGCTGCACCCCAACCTCGGCGTCGTCGAATCGGGCGAGTCGCGCTACACCATCGCCGACGTACCCGGCCTCATCGAGGGCGCGAGTGAGGGCAAGGGGCTCGGCCTCGAGTTCCTGCGCCACGTTGAACGCTGCACCGCCCTGCTCCACGTGCTGGACTGCGCCACCCTCGAGCCCGGCCGAGACCCGATCAGTGACCTCGACGTCATTCTCGGTGAACTCGACGCCTACCCGGTTCCCGACGGCCAGAAGCCGCTGCTGCAGCGCTCCCAGCTCATCGCCCTGAACAAGGTCGACGTGCCTGAAGGCCGCGAACTGGCCGCCTTTGTCAAGGCCGACCTCGAAGCCCGCGGCTACCGCGTGTTCGAAATCTCCAGCGTCACCCACGAGGGCCTCAAGCAACTCAACTACGCCCTCGCCGAGGTCGTCGAACAGGGCCGCGCCGAGGCTGCCGCAGCCGAAGCGAAGAAGCCGCGCATCATCATTCGCCCCAAGGCCGTTGACGAGGGCGGCTTCGTAATCAAGGTCGAGGGCGGCACTTTCGGCAACATCTACCGCATCCTCGGCACCAAGCCGGAACGCTGGATTCAGCAGACCGACTTCACCAACGACGAGGCCGTCGGATTCCTCGCCGACCGACTCGCCAAACTCGGTATCGAGAATGAGTTGTACAAGTCGGGGGCCATCGCCGGTTCGACGGTCATCATCGGCCCGGGCCACGGTGTCGTCTTTGACTGGGAGCCAACGCTCACCTCCACCGCCGAACTCATCACCGCACCCCGCGGAACCGACGCCCGCCTCGACGAGCCCAAACGTCGCACCAGCAACGAGCGCCGCGAAGAGTACTTCGGCCGAATGGACGCCAAGTCCTCCGCCCGCGCCGAACTCATTCGTGAGCGCGAGGCTGGCATGTGGCAGACCGGCGAAGAGGAACACAATGAAGACGTTCGCCTCGCCGACGTGGAATTGAATTTCTCCACGCCGACCGACGCCGCCGAGCTCGAAACCGAGCCGGACAACGGCATCGAAACGGATGTTGACTCCGACGACACTGAGACAGACCCAACGGAAGAAGTACAGAAGTGAGTGGCTTAGCCAGAGACAACGTAGCGGGCGCGAAACGCGTCGTGGTGAAGGTTGGGTCCTCATCGATCAGCGGTGAGAACTCCGACCAGATCACGCCACTCGTCGACGCCTTGGCCGAGGCCTACGGTCGCGGCACCGAAGTAGTGCTGATCTCTTCGGGCGCAGTCGCCACAGGGATGCCGTTCCTCCACCTCGACGAACGACCCAGCGATGTCGCCACCCAGCAGGCCGCCGCCGCCGTCGGGCAGAACGTGCTCATCTTTCGTTATCAGGAAAGCCTCGACCGTTACGGCATCGCGGCCGGCACCGTCCTGCTAACCGAGGGCGACGCCCTCAAAGAGCCGCACCGCAGCAACACCCGGCGTGCACTGGAACGACTGCTCGACCTGCGCATTCTGCCAGTCGTCAACGAAAACGACACCGTGGCCGTCTACGGCCTGCGGTTCGGCAGCAACGACCGCCTCGCCGCCCTGGTCGCAACGCTCATCCAGGCCGACCTGCTGATCATGCTCAGCGACGTCGACGCGCTCTACACCAAGCCGCCGCACCTGCCCGGCGCTGAGAAGCTCGACTTCATCGCAGCAGACGACCCGCTCGACGAATTTGAGTTCAGCTCGAGCGGAGCCACCGGAGTGGGCACAGGGGGAGCAAGCACCAAGGTCGTCGCCGCCCGCCTCGCCACCAAGGCCGGCACCGCCGTTCTGGTCACCTCGACCGAACTGGCCGCGGCCGCCCTGCGCGGCGAGCACGTCGGCACCTGGTTCGAGCCGGCGGCCAGCGAAGAGCGTCGCGCGCTGCTCTGACCGGGCCGGCGCACCAGCTGCGCTAAGCTGCCGGTGGTCGCACGGCGCGTCCATTCTTCTTGCCGGAGGGCCAGATTCATGTGGGGTTGCACGTCCTATTCGGGGTCAGTATGAATGGCTTCAACGTTAATGTAGCCAACCGAAATATCACCCGATGAGGGCGCACTCGCAGGCGGTTGTTCGTTCGGCCGCACGCATCGTGGTCAAGGTGGGCTCCTCGTCGATCAGTGGCGAAAACTCCGGGCAGATCGCGCCCCTCGTCGATGCCCTGGCCGAAGCGCACGCCCGGGGCACCGAGGTGGTCCTGGTGTCGTCCGGTGCCATTGCCATCGGCATGCCCTACCTCCAGCTGCAGGAACGGCCTACCGACCTGGCCACCCAGCAGGCGGCGGCGTCCGTTGGTCAGAATCTGTTGATCTTCCGGTACCAGGACAGCCTCGACCGTTACGACATCGTGGCCGGTCAGGTGTTGCTCACGGCGAGTGACCTCGACAACTCCACCCATCGCGGCAACGCCCAACGCGCGATGGAACGCCTGATGGCGCTGCGTATTCTTCCGATCGTCAACGAGAATGACACCGTAGCCACCCACGAGATTCGATTCGGCGACAACGATCGGCTGGCGGCGCTCGTTGCCACCCTGATTGGCGCCGATCTGCTCGTGCTCCTCAGCGATGTGGACGCCCTGTACACGTGCCCGCCTGACCTGCCCGGGGCCGAGCGCATCAGCCACGTGGCATCCGGTGACCCGTTGCTCGGGATGGAATTCGGCGCAACGGCGGTCAACGGGGTCGGTACGGGGGGAGCGAGCACCAAGGTGACGGCGGCGCGTATCGCCGCTCAGGCCGGAACCGCCGTGCTGGTCACGGCGACCGGGCTGGTGGCCGAGGCGCTGCGCGGTGAACCGGTGGGAACCTGGTTCGAACCGGCTCCGGCACCGTCAGCACTGCGCATTTCCTGAGAGCGGAGAATAGTCTCTGGGGGCGGCCTCCCGTAAACTGGGGGGTATGTTGCAGTCTCTGAACGACGTAGCCCAGCTCACGCCCACCCTCGAGGCCGCTCGCACCGCCTCCCTGTCGCTTGCTTCAGCGTCGACAGAGCTAAAGAACAAAGCGCTGAAAATGGTCGCGCAGTCCCTGCGCGACCACGCCACACAGATCGTGACGGCCAACCAAGCCGACCTCGCTGCCGGCGCCACCAACGGTCTCAGTGCCGGCTTACTCGATCGGCTCAAGCTCGACGCGCCGCGCATTTTGGCCCTCGCCGACTCCGTCGACCAGATCGCGCTGCTCACCGACCCGGTCGGCCAGGTCGTGCGCGGCAGCAGCCTGCCCAACGGCATCAAGATCAGTCAGGTGCGCGTTCCCTTCGGCGTCATCGGCGTCATCTACGAAGCTCGCCCCAACGTCACCGTCGACTTGGCCGCCCTCGCCCTGAAGAGCGGCAACGCCGTCGTGCTCCGTGGCGGTTCAGCCGCCGAGAACAGCAACCGAATACTCATCGACCTGGTGCAGTCGGCCATCACGGACGCCGGACTCAACCCCGATTCGGTACAGACCATCGATCCCTTCGGCCGGGCCGGCGCCACCGAGCTCATGAAGGCTCGCGGGTACGTCGACGTACTCATTCCCCGTGGCAGCGCCAACCTCATCCAGACCGTGGTTCGTGAGTCCCAGGTGCCGGTCATCGAGACCGGTGCCGGAGTGGTGCACGTCTTCCTCGATGAGACGGCCACCAAGCAGTGGGCGATCGATATCGTGCACAACTCCAAGACGCACCGTCCGAGCGTTTGCAATGCTCTGGAAACCCTGCTTGTGCACCGCAGCGCTGCTGAACGCCTGCTTCCCGATGTGTTGGACAAGCTCACGGCCTCCGGCGTCACCGTCCACGCGGATGCCCGCACCCGCGCGCTCTATCCGTCCGCCGTCCCGGCCACCGACGACGACTGGGGTACCGAGTACATGAGCCTCGACATTTCGGTGGCGATTGTCGACTCCCTCGATGAGGCTATGGACCACATTCGTCGCTATTCCACCGGGCACACCGAGTCGATCATCACCAACGACCTGCAGAACGCTGAGCGCTTTCTGAACGAGGTCGATTCGGCCTCGGTTATGGTCAACACCTCCACCCGGTTCACCGACGGCGGAGAATTCGGATTCGGTGCCGAGGTGGGTATCTCCACCCAGAAGCTGCACGCTCGTGGGCCGATGGGTTTGCCAGAGCTGACCAGCACAAAGTGGATCGTGCGCGGCACCGGCCAGGTACGCGCGTAGGTTCACACTCGGGTGCCGGTCAAGCGCGCCGGTCAAGCTAGAATGAGGCGACGGCGTGAGCCGTCAGGCGCGCGACTCGTCGCAGCCAACTGGGGCCGCGCCCGACTGCGCGGCGCGTGAATGGAGAACCGATGTCTTTTGTGAGTGCCGTGCTGACCGAGGTCGAGCACATCGCCTTGCCGTTGCCGCTTATCGTGTACCCGATGGTAGCCGCAGTGTTGTTCCTGGCCCTCGGCGTCGTGCTGTGGAGCTTTCGTGATGTATCCAACCGCCACAGCGGCAAGGCTGACGCCTACGCCGCCGCGCACGGCGGACATGGTGGTACCACCGGCACCGGTGGCCACTAGAAGCCTGATTTTAACGTGACAGTTCGTCGCCCGCGCATCGGCGTGATGGGCGGAACGTTCGACCCCATCCACCATGGGCACCTCGTCGCCGCCAGTGAGGTCGCGCAGAGTTTTGACCTCGACGAGGTTGTCTTCGTGCCCACCGGGCAGCCGTGGCAGAAAAGCGGCGTCACCCGTGGCGAACATCGCTACCTGATGACCGTGATTGCGACAGCGTCCAATCCGCGGTTCACCGTGAGCAGAGTGGATATCGACCGAGTCGGCCCGACTTACACCATTGACACGCTGCGAGATCTGCACGAAGAACGCCCGGATGCCGAATTGTTCTTCATCACCGGAGCGGATGCGATCACGCAGATTCTCGGCTGGAAAGACGTCCGCGAACTCTGGCAGCTGGCACATTTCGTCGCTGTGAGTCGCCCGGGCCATGAGCTGAGCGTCTCGGGATTACCGAACCAAGACGTAAGCTTGTTGGAAGTTCCGGCACTGGCTATTTCGTCCACTGACTGCCGGGCACGGGTTAATCGGGGATTCCCGGTCTGGTACCTGGTCCCCGACGGGGTTGTCCAGTACATCTCAAAGCATCATCTGTATCGGAGTGTGGCATGACGTCGGGAGACCCTCAGCCGCTCAGCCGACGTCAGGCGCGCGAACGTGCGCGTGAACAGGGTGACGAAGCCGCCACTGCCAACGACGCAATCCCGACCCTCGACATTCCGGTGCTGACCCCGGCCGCGCTTCGCCCGGCATCGTTTGCTTCATCGGCACAGACCCCGACATCACGGCGAACGAGCCGGCACCACACGGCTCCCGATCCGCAGGAGTCTCAGGACACTGTGAATCTGATTCCCACCCCGGGTGCAGCCGAGCCCGACCGATCGGCTCCGGCGGCGCACACCCTGAGTCGTCGGGAATTGCGCGCACTACACGCACGTGAAGACGAGGAACAGGCTCTCAATACTGGCGACTTCGGGGCCGCCGCCGGCGCGCCCACAGACGCCGAGCCGGTGGACGCCGAGCCGGTTGACGCCGAGCCGGTCGACGCCGAGCCGGTCGACGCCGAGCCGGTCGACGCCGAGCTGGTCGAGGCGGAGCTGATCGAGCCCGTGGCGACCACGCCGGTCGCCGTCGACCCGGTCGAACCCGAGCAGATGTACGCCGAGCCGATCGTGGCCGAGCCGATCGAGTCCGCGGATCCGACCATCACTGACAAGACCGGATGGACACCGCCGATCGGACACTGGTCGGTCGATGCGGATGCCCCGCGAGTCGAAGTCTCGCAGCCCGACCAGTCGCTCGACGAACTGATCAATCGCGGTATCGGTGCCGGCGGTATTCCCACGACCACGAACGCTCTCATTCTGCCCTCGATTCCTCACCAGCCCAGCAGCGTGAATCCCATTTCCAATACGGGTGAGATCATGATCACCGGTTCGTTCGACCTGCCGCGCAGTCTCGGCTCGACCGGCGCTCACCCGAATCTGTTCGATTCGTCCGAGATGGACCACATGATGGACCAACTCGACGCCGATCAGCTAGGCGGCGACTCGGCCCCGGTCAGTGCCAGCCGCGCCGTGAGTACGCACGCGTCGACGCGGGGTATGTTGACCCCGCCCCGGAAGCAGCGTGCCTCCCTGCCGATGATTCTGGTCATCGCGACAGCCGCGCTGGCCGTCAGCGTTCTGGCACTCTTCGTGATCGGCTACCTGTCGGGCGCGTACTAGTGGCCGCAGTTTCCCGCCTTACTCCCTCCTCTTTCGCAAGCCCGTTTGGCCTGCCTTCCTTTGTTCCCCCCATCATCGCCACAAGCGCATTCACGCCTTCCGGCACAATCTCAAGGATTCATTCATGACCACGTCACCCCACGCCCTCGAGCTGCTCAGCATCGCCGTCGCCGCCGCCGACTCCAAGGGAGGCGAAGATCTCGTTGCCCTCGACGTTTCCAACCCGCTTCCCCTCGCCGATATCTTTTTCATCGTCACGGGGCGCTCGGAGCGCAACGTTGTAGCCATTGCCGGCGAGATTGAGGACAAGCTCATCGAGGCCGGCCACAAGCCGCTGCGTCGTGAGGGACGTGCTGCCGGCCGCTGGGTGCTCGTAGACTTCGGGGACCTGGTCGTGCACGTCTTTCACGAGGAAGAGCGCCAGTATTATTCCCTGGAGCGCCTGTGGAAGGACTGTCCCGTCATTCCCACCGGGATTCCGGCCAAAGTGACCTCAGATGAAGCTGACGATGAGGCTTCTGACGAGGTCGCGGAGTAGCTTCGGTTTCGCAGATCCCAATCTGTGTTGTAAGCTAACAAAGTTGTTTCGGAGCAATTCGAGACAACAATCTGGGTCCGTGGCGCAGCTGGTAGCGCACCTGCATGGCATGCAGGGGGTCAGGGGTTCGAATCCCCTCGGATCCACCAAATATGAAATAGCCCCGACATCGTCGGGGCTATTTTTTTGTGATCCGCATCGTACAAGTTGTGAATCCAAAAGAAATACCGCGTGGCGGGTATCGGAAAAAGAGATGGGCAGCCATAATTCGTTAGTGGTTATCGCCACAGGCGAATGTATCCATCCCGAATGTATTCGACACCTCATTGGAGAATCTCAGAATGAAGAAGACCACGGTTCAGCTGATGGATGACCTCGACGGCACCGTTATCGAAAATGGCTCAGGAGCAACTGTGTCCTTTGCCTTCGAGGGTGAATCGTACGAGATTGATCTGTCCACCGAAAACCTCGCTGAATTTCGCGCCGCGATCAAGCCATACACGAATGTCTCCCGACGCGTTGGCTATGTGCCCGCCAAGCCACGCGGCACCAGTTCGGCCGGTTCAAACCGGGCCGAGCTTCAGGCCATACGTGCCTGGGCTGCCGCCAACGGCGTCGCCGTCTCCGACCGCGGACGCATCGCCGGCACCGTGCGCGAGGCCTACGCCCAGGCGCAGTCCTAGCAGAGCCCGATCAGACCATCACGCTGGATCCACGGTGTCCCTGCCTCAGTGGGGACACCTATTCCGCCTGCTGTGGCCGCTTTCACAGCGGTACCGCTGTACCGCCAACGGCCGAATGGCTCATGCGGTCCCGGTATAGCGCTTTCTGCCGAGGTGACGCGCAGTATCTCCTGCACACCTGGCATCCGCTGACCCGACCGCAATCAGTCGAACTCGACTCGGCGATATCCTGGCGGCGGCTCGATATCGTGCGCACAGAACGCGGCGGCCTATTTGATAGAGAAGGCGTCGTGGAATTTACAGCGCACTATCGCGAAGACGGCATAGCGGGCCAGCAGAATGAGGTGAGTCGCTTTCTCAAGGTTGACCGCCAATGGTATTACCTCGATGCTGATCCAGACAGCCTGAACTTCACATAGCCACTTCCAGGCGGGCGGCCACCTCCCAGAAATCTGGCTTAGATTTGGAAGATGTCTGAGCATCTCTCCCGCGATATCGCCGGTGGCAGTGACCCGCGGTATCCGGTGCGGCGGGCCCTGCGACGAGCTCGTGCGTGGGTTGACGGGCACCCCTATCTACTCTTCGCCTATCGCCTCGGGGTCGGGCTGTTCGGCACGGTGATTGTTGTTATCGGCATAATTCTGATTCCCCTGCCAGGACCGGGGTGGGTGATCGTTTTCTTGGGACTCGCCGTGCTCGGAACGGAATTCGCTTCAGCGCGTCGGCTCGGCGGATTCCTCAAGCGGATTGTCATGCGGGTCTGGGCTTGGTGGCGTTCGCGTTGCGACCGTCCGGTGGCCGGCTGATCTGACCGCCGGCGCGCTCAGCGAGCGGTCAGAAAGAGCGCGGCCAGCAGCGCGATGTAGACGATGACGAAAATCGCCGGCGTGACGAATCGCACGACATTGACCCAGGGCGCCATGGTCACGATGCTCCGAGTGAGAGCGGTTGGCGTCTCCAGGCCACGCAGGTCGGTAATGACGGCGAGACCTTCATTGGCTGCGGCAATCTGGGCCAAAGCTCCGAAAATGCCCGAGGCCAGCAGGATGCCCGCCGCGGCGATGCGCACGGAGAGCTCTGTCGCTCCGAGGCCCAGGGCGAGAAAGCCCACGATGGCCGTGAGCAGGAAGGTCGGCGCGGCCTGGGACGCGATGATGTGTCCGCGGGCTTTCACCCAGGCAGTGATGAGCTCGGATTCGGTCATGGCTGGCTCCATTCTTCGGGTGCCGCACGGCACCTGGTTCTATTCTGGCCGCTCCGGCAGATCGCACGGTTCTTTCAACCGTGCGAGTCTGGGTGAAACGGAATAACAGCGGCCGGGCCGAGGTTCAACCGGTGTATGCATGTGCATAGAAAAGACTCGTTCTGAGAGGCTGTACCCGCGTGACGAACAAACTTGAACTGGGACTCGATACCTTCGGCGACGTTACCTTCGACGCCGACGGGCGGCCGCTGGCTCAGCCACAGGTGCTGCGCAACGTCGTGGCCGAAGCCGTGCTGGCCGACCAGGTCGGCCTGGATTTCTTCGGCATCGGCGAACACCACCGCGCCGATTTCGCCGTTTCAGCACCCGAAGTGGTGCTCGCCGCGATCGCCGGCCAGACCAGCCGGATTCGACTGGGCTCAGCCGTGACCGTACTCAGCTCCGACGACCCGGTCCGGGTCTACCAGCGCTTCGCCACGCTCGACGCGGTGTCGGGCGGGCGCGCGGAGGTCATCCTCGGGCGCGGTTCGTTCACCGAATCCTTTCCGCTGTTCGGCCTGGACCTCGGTGACTATGAGCACTTGTTCGAGGAGAAGCTCGAATTGTTCACCGAACTACTCAAGGAACAGCCGGTGACCTGGACCGGCCAGACCCGGGCAGCCCTGAACGACCAGACCGTGTTTCCTCCGACCGAGTCCGGATCGATCAAGACCTGGATCGGTGTGGGCGGCAGCCCTGAGTCGGTCATTCGCGCCGCGCACTACGGTCTGCCGCTCATGCTCGCCATCATCGGCGGTGCGCCGCTCGCCTTCGCGCCTCTCGTCGACCTCTACCACCGCGCCCTGGCGCAGTTCGAGAAGCCCACGCTGCCGATCGGTGAGCACTCGCCCGGCTATATCGCCGAGACGGATGCTCAGGCTCGCGACGAAATGTGGCCGCACTACGAGGCGATGCAGAACCGCATCGGTCGGGAACGCGGCTGGGGCCCGGCCACTCGGGAACGCTTCGAGCAGGATGCTGGCCCCAACGGCGCCGTGTTCGTGGGTTCACCCGAGACCGTGGCCACGAAGATCGCCACGGTGGTGCAGGGCCTGGGGCTCAGCCGGTTCGACCTGAAGTACAGCATCGGCACGCTCCCACATGAGAAATTGATGAACAGCATCGAGCTCTTTGGTACCCGGGTCGCACCTCTCGTGCGCGAACAACTCGGCTAAGCCTGCCCGGAGCGGCTCGGATGACCGGATATGTCGGCGGATGCCTGTAGCGTATTCTCCAAGCGTGATTCGGTCATCCGTCGGCGCTGTCTTGTCGCCTCTGTCGCACCTGACCGTGTCCCATCTTCATCCCGAGGAGTCTCATGGAAACCTGGCCCGGAACCGCCTACCCCCTTGGCGCTACGTTCGACGGGAGCGGTACCAACTTTGCCCTGTTCAGCGAAGCCGCTCAACGTGTCGAGCTGTGTCTCATCGACGAAGACGGGGGTGAGACGCGGGTCGACGTGCGGGAATCATCCGCTTTTATCTGGCACTGCTACCTGCCGCTCGTGCAGCCCGGGCAACGCTACGGGTATCGGGTGTACGGCGCCTACAACCCGGCGGCCGGTAGCCGAGCCAATCCGAACAAGCTGCTGCTTGATCCGTACGCCAAGGCCACCACCGGGGCCATCGACTGGGACCCGTCGTTGTTTTCCTACGATTTCGACGATCCGGACTCGCCCAACGACGAGGACTCCGCCTCGCATATGATGCTCGGCGTTGTCGTGAACCCGTTCTTCGACTGGACCGGCGACCGGTCCCTCCGCACGCCGTACAGCGAGTCTTTCATCTACGAAGCACACGTGAAGGGGCTCACCAAACTGCAGGAGTCCGTGCCAGAGACCCAGCGCGGCACCTACGCGGGCCTGGCGCATCCGTCGGTGATCGACCACCTGCAAAAACTCGGTGTGACCGCCATCGAGCTGATGCCGGTGCACCAGTTCGTCAACGACGGCACCCTCGTGGAGCAGGGACTGGGCAACTATTGGGGCTACAACACGATCGGATTCTTCGCGCCGCACAACGCCTATTCCTCCACCGGTGACCTCGGCCAGCAGGTGCAGGAATTCAAGGGAATGGTGCGCAGCCTGCACGCCGCGGGCATCGAGGTCATTCTCGACGTGGTGTACAACCACACCGCCGAGGGCAACCACATGGGTCCGACCCTGTCGTTCAAAGGCATCGACAACGAGGCCTACTACCGCCTGATGGACGACGACAAGCGCTACTACATGGACTACACCGGGACCGGCAACACCCTTAACGTGCGGCACCCGCACGTGCTGCAGCTCATCATGGACTCGCTGCGTTATTGGGTGCTTGAGATGCACGTCGACGGCTTTCGGTTCGACTTGGCCAGCGCGCTGGCCCGGGACCTCTACGAGGTCGACAAGCTCTCCACCTTCTTCGAGCTCGTGCAGCAAGACCCGATCGTCTCCCAGGTCAAGCTCATCGCCGAGCCGTGGGACGTCGGCCCCGGCGGCTACCAGGTCGGCAATTTTCCCTCCCAGTGGTCGGAATGGAACGGCAAGTACCGCGATACCGTGCGTGATTTCTGGCGGGGGGAGCCATCCACTCTCGGCGAATTCGCCTCCCGCGTCGCCGGATCAGCCGACTTGTACGAGCACTCCGGGCGCCGGCCGATGGCGTCGATCAACTTCGTCACCGCGCACGACGGCTTCACCATCGCCGATCTCGTGTCGTACAACGAGAAGCACAACGACGCCAACGGCGAAGACAACAAAGACGGCGAGTCGCACAACCGCTCCTGGAACTCGGGCGTCGAAGGTCCCAGTGATGATCCGAAGATTCGTGGGTTGCGCGCGCGGCAGGCACGCAACTTCATCGCGACGCTGCTTTTGTCGCAGGGGGTTCCGATGCTGTTGCACGGTGATGAGCTGGGCCGAACCCAGCAGGGTAACAACAACACCTACGCGCAGGATTCCGAGCTGACCTGGGTGCACTGGGACGAAGCGGATGTGCCGCTGATCGAATTCACGGCGGCCGTTTCCCGCCTCCGCCGCGAGCACCCCACGTTTCGGCGCAGTCGCTTCTTCGACGGTCGCCCCGGCAAGCGGGTCGCGGGCGAATCGCTGCCCGATATCGTGTGGCTCAACACCGATGGTGAACCGATGGCGTCGGAAGACTGGGACGAAAACCTCGCCCGAACGGTCGCCAAATTTCTCAACGGCAACGGAATCCGTGAGCGAGACGTGCGCGGTCAGGAGGTCACCGACGACAACTTTCTGCTGTTGTTCAACGCCGACGCCGAAGACGTAGAATTCAAGCTGCCGGCCGACGAATATGCCCCGGCCTGGGAAATTGTGGTCGACACCGCCGGTGAGGGGGCCGATTCCATCGCACGTCCGGCCGGAGCCATCCAGACCGTGGCCGGTCGCTCCCTCGTGGTGCTGCGCGCGTATCACGAACCCGAAGTTGCACCGGATCACTCCGTCGCCGCGTCACTGGCCGGTGCCACCGGTTTGATCACCCTGCCGGGCCACAGCTGAGGGCCGTTCGGTGACCCTTGACGCAGATCTTTTCGTGACGGTGCCCGTCGTCGCGCCGTTGTCCACCTACCGCCTGCAGATCACGGCGGGTTTCGACCTTGATGCGGCCGCTGAGATCGTCGATTACCTTCGCGATCTCGGTGCCGACTGGGTCTACCTGTCGCCGCTGTTGAAGGCGGAGGACGGATCGGAACACGGTTACGACGTCGTCGACCACTCCCTGGTCGACCCAGCACGGGGCGGGGCGGATGCCCTGGGTCGTCTGGCCGTTGCTGCGCATCGGGTCGGGCAGGGCGTGCTCGTGGACATCGTGCCCAACCATGTGGGCGTGGCCACGCCGCGGCGAAATTCCTGGTGGTGGAACCTGCTGCAGAACGGCGAACGGTCACGGTACGCCGAAGCCTTCGACGTGGACTGGGAGTTCGGCAACGGCAGAATCCGCATTCCGGTTCTCGGTGATGTTCAGAGCGGTGACGCTGGCCGGGACGAGCTCGACCGGCTCGAGTTGGTCGACGGCGAGCTGCGTTATTTTGACAACCGCTATCCGGTGGCCCCCGGAACGGCCGACGACGGTGCCAGCCCGGCGGAGGTGCACGACCGGCAGCACTATGAGTTGGTGAACTGGCGCCGCGCCGACGCGGAGCTGAACTATCGCCGATTCTTCGCCGTGAACAGTTTGGCCGGCATTCGGGTCGAGGTGCCCTGGGTGTTCGAGGAGTCGCACCGCGAGATCGTGCGCTGGGTCAAGGACGGCCTGGTGCAGGGCATCCGGGTAGACCATCCGGACGGCCTCGCCGACCCAGCCGGCTACCTCGAAGCCCTGCGCCGCGCCACCGACGCGGCGTACGTGCTGGTCGAGAAAATTCTCGAAGGGCCCGAACAACTTCCCACGAGCTGGGCGACGGCCGGGACGACCGGGTACGACGCTCTCGCCGACGTCGACCGGGTGCTCGTCGATCCGGCCGGCCAAGAGGCCCTCGACGCCCTGGAATCACGGCTGCAGGGTCACACCATCGCCTGGACTGATCTGGTCTTTCGCAACAAGCGTGCGGTGGCCGACGGCATCCTGCGCTCGGAAGTGCTGCGCATCGCCCGGTTGGTACCGAACGACGAGGAGACCGACACGACCGCCGACGCCGTGGCGGAACTACTCGCCTGGTTCCCGGTCTACCGCTCCTATCTGCCCCTCGGTCAGGGCGACCTGAAGCTGGCGGCGCAGCGATCGGTCAGTCACCGCCCCGAGCTGAAGGCCGAAATCGACCGGCTGCTGCCCCTGCTGGGCGAGCCCGGGCATCCGGCGGCCGTGCGTTTTCAACAGACCTCCGGCATGGTGATGGCCAAGGGCGTCGAAGATCGGGCCTACTACCGGTTCGGTCGGCTGACCTCGCTCAACGAGGTGGGCGCCGACCCCGACGAGTTTGCCGTGACGGTGGCGGAGTTTCACGGCCGGCAGCAAGCGCGTCAGGCCGGCTTTCCGCGGTCGATGACGACCCTGTCAACCCACGACACCAAACGCGCCGAAGACGTGCGCGCCCGCATTTCGGTGCTCGCCGAGATCCCCGCCGAGTGGGAGGCCGCCCTCGACCAGCTGCGGGCGACGCATCCGCTCGGGGACGCACCGTTTGAGAACCTGCTCTGGCAGTCCATCGTCGGCGCCTGGCCGGCCAGCCGCGAGCGACTCACCGCCTACGCGCTCAAGGCGGCGCGTGAGGCCGGAACCTCCACGACCTGGACCGAGCAGAACGCCGACTTCGAAGCGAACTTGAGCGACCTCGTCAGAGGTGCCACCGATCCGGGGCCGACCCACGATCTGATTGCTGCGCTCGTCGAGCGGATGCGACCGGCCGGGTGGAGTAACTCGCTCTCACTCAAACTGCTGCAGCTGACCATGCCGGGCGTTCCCGACGTCTACCAGGGCAGTGAATTGTGGGAGACATCGCTCGTCGATCCCGACAATCGTCGCCCGGTCGACTACACGCTGCGCCGCGAGTTGCTGACCCGCATCGACAGCGGATGGTTTCCCGAGGTAGAAGAGACAGGTGCCGCCAAGCTGCTGGTCACCGCCCGGGCCCTGCGGCTGCGCCGCGACCGACCAGACCTGTTCGTCCGCTACGCCCCGGTTCCGGTCTTCGGGTCCGGGGCGAGCCACCTCGTGGCGTTTGATCGCGGGGGAGCGATCACCCTGGCCACCCGATTGCCGATCGGGCTGCACCTGAACGGCGGCTGGGGGGACACGACGATTGCCTTGTCCGGGCGCGCTTATATCGATCTGGTCACACAGGAGCGCTTCGAGGGCCCGAACCTCGACGTCGCCCAGGTGCTCGCGCACTACCCGGTGGCTCTCCTGATGGCCGTCGATGACCGAAATCCCGTCACTACCCACACAGGACGACACGCATGAACGATCAGAAATTTGCAGTCTGGGCGCCCAACGCGCACGCCGTGCAGGTGCAACTCGGCCCGGATCGGCTCGAGCTCACAGCGCGCGACGACGGGTGGTGGGAGCTGCCGGCATCCGCTCAACCCACGGTCAGCGGGCCGATCGACTACGGATTCATCGTGGACGGGCGCGGACCGTTCGCCGACCCCCGGTCGCGGCACCAGCCCGACGGCGTGCACGCCCTCTCGCGCACCTTTGACGCCTCGGCCCACGCTTGGCAGGACACCGACTGGACCGGCCGCCAGCTCGCCGGAGCAATCATTTACGAACTGCACGTGGGAACGTTTACGGCCGAGGGTACCTTTGAGGCGGCCGCGAGCCGGCTCGACCACCTGCACTCGATCGGCGTCGATTTCATCGAACTGCTGCCGGTGAACGCGTTCAACGGCACGCACAACTGGGGCTACGACGGCGTGCTCTGGTACGCCGTGCACGAGGGCTACGGCGGCCCGGCCGGGTACCAGAACTTCGTCGACGCCTGCCACCAGCGCGGCATCGGCGTCATCCAGGACGTCGTCTACAACCACCTGGGGCCCAGCGGCAACTATCTGCCTCAGTTCGCCCCGTACCTCAGTGAGGCGGCCGGCAACACCTGGGGCTCGTCCCTCAATCTCGACGGTCCGCACTCCGACCCGGTGCGGCGGTACATTCTCGACAATGCACTGATGTGGCTCGGCGATTACCACGTCGATGGGCTACGCCTCGATGCGGTGCACGCCCTGCGCGATACCAGCGCCACCCACCTGCTCGAGCAGCTCGCCGTCGAGGTCGCAGCGCTCAGCGCCGAAACCGGTCGGCCGCGCACGCTGATCGCCGAATCCGATCTCAACGACCCTCGGCTCGTGACGCCGCGCGAGGCCAACGGCTATGGCCTCGACGCGCAGTGGAGCGACGATTTTCATCACGCCGTGCACGTCGCCCTGACCGGCGAGACGACCGGCTACTACGCCGATTTCGAGCCCCTCAACGCCCTCGCCAAGGTGCTCACCCACGGGTTCTTCCACGATGGCACCTACTCGAGCTTTCGCGAGCGCACGCACGGCCGTCGCATCGACCTCGAGCGCATGCCCACCTGGCGGCTGGTCGTCGCCTCGCAGAATCATGATCAGATCGGCAACCGCGCCGTCGGCGACCGGTTGAGCGAGCAGCTCGATACCGGCCAGTTGGCCATAGCCGCCGCGTTGACCCTGCTCGGGCCGTACACACCGATGCTGTTCATGGGCGAAGAGTGGGGAGCCACGACACCGTGGCAGTTCTTCACCTCGCATCCTGAACCGGAGCTCGGCGCTGCCACGGCCCGAGGTCGCATAAATGAGTTCGCCCGCATGGGCTGGGATCCGGCGCTGGTCCCCGACCCGCAAGACGAGCAGACCTTCGAGCGCTCCAAGCTCAACTGGAACGAAGCCGCCGAACCGGAACATGCTCGACTGCTCGAGTTCTATCGCGACCTGGCCGTTTTGCGCAGCACCCGCCCGGACTTCACCGATCCCCGGTTTGACCAGATCGCCGTGGAATTCGATGCGGCAGCCGGGTGGTTGCGGCTGCACCGCGGCAGCACCAAGATCCTCATCAATTTGGGCACCCGGCCGGTGCGGGTTCCGGCCGGAGGCGGTGACATCGGGCTGTCCTTTGCGGCCGAGGGCGACGCCGTGCAGGGGCGGCTGCCCAACGCCCTGCAGCTGGCACCGCACTCGGTGGTCGTTCTGGCCTGATCGTATCTGGCAAGATGGGGCTGACTGCTGCACGAACAGGCGGCAGAGAGGATCAGGCATGGGATCGTTTCTGTCGCCGATGACAGCCACCGCGCTCGAGCACCTGCTCAACCTGCAACCGGATGCCGCGCCCCTGGACCGGTTGCGCGCCATCCGCTCGCTGCAGGCCGCGCTCGATCAGGACCCGGCAACTCTGTCAGCGGTGCGCGATGCTGTCGCGGCAGATACGTCGTGGGATGAGATCGCCGACGCGACCGGTCTCAAATCGCCAGCGGCCAAATGGCGTTGGGGCGGCACTGACGACGAGATCAGCGCCCGCCTGGCAGCCGGCCGGAAACGATCCGTGCGACCCAGCAGCGTGCCCACCGACCTCCCCGGGCTGTCCGTCGCCGAGGCTGCCGCCGCACGTGGAGTGAGCGCCCAGGCGATTTATCTGCAGGTTCGGCGCGGCACCCTGGTCAGTCGCACGGTGACTCTGCCCGATGGTCGAAGCTACAAACGTGTGTTCCCGACCGGGGCACCCGACTCCGCTCCCGACGCGTAGCTGTTCTGGACACGACCCCCGTCATCCTTCCCAACACCGACCTCAATGGAGACGTCCGCAATGACGAATACCCCGATCACCCTCACGATTGAACGCCGCGCCGACCGGGTGCACGTCGAACTCAACCGACCCGACGTGCGCAACGCTATCGACCAGACCATGATCGACGAGCTGCATGCCGTCTGCGCTGAGCTCGAGCAGCAGCCGCGCATCCTGATCATCACGGGCGCGAACGGCGTCTTCGCGTCGGGCGCCGACATCGCCCAGCTGCGCGAACGCCGCCGGGACGACGCCCTGCTCGGCATCAACTCCGGGCTGTTTTCCCGCATAGCGCAGCTGCCGATGCCGGTCATCGCCGCGATCGACGGCTGGGCGCTCGGCGGCGGAGCCGAATTGGCTTACGCCGCCGACTTTCGCATCGCCTCGACGAGCGCCCGGCTCGGCAACCCCGAGACCGCGCTCGGTATTCTTCCCGCGGCCGGAGCGCTCTGGCGCCTGGCAGAGTTGGTGGGGGAGCCGGTGGCGAAAGAGATCATCCTGGCCGGGCGCATCCTCGGCGCCGCGGAGTGCCTGGCCGTGCACCTGGTTACCGAGGTGCACGACCCCGACGACCTGCTGGCCGCCGCGCACGCGTTGGCCGACCGCATTGCGGCGCAGGACCCTCTGGCGACCCGCCTCGCCAAGGAGGTCTTTCATGCTCCCCGAGCGGCGCATCCGCTCGTCGATAACACGGCCCAGTCCATTCTGTTCGAGTCGGAGGCCAAGTTCAGCCGAATGGATGCCTTCCTCGCCCGTCGCAAACGGTAGCGATCCCGTCGTCCTTCGGCGGGTGTGCATTCACGACGTGGTGTGGGGGCCATGGGGAGGTAGTCGTCGTGCGGGTGACCCCGTGTCGGGTCGTCTCCGTCTCGTTGGTCGAGTCGGTCGAGACCGCGATCCCGGGACGCGCAGCTATCGCCGGTGCCGGCCGCACGGCTGCGGGGAGCTGCGCTGTTCAGTTTTGGCAGTCGTCGTGCGGGTGACCCGGTGTCGGGTCGTTCCCGTTTCGTTGGTCGAGATCGCCATCTCGTGACGGGTGGCTGTCTGCGGGGCCGGCGCTGGGGGCGTCGGTAGAAGCTCGTCGGGCCGGAGGTGTTCGGCCATGAGCGGGTTCTTGCTGGGCAGGGGTATCAGCGTTTGTTTGGGGTCGATTTCGATCGGGGGTTGTAGCCAATATTGGTCGCTCTGGAGGTAGATCGTCCAGTGTCGGTTGTGTAGCAGCATGTGATGGTGTGCACACAGGGAGATGGCGAAATCGATGTTGGAAAGTCCCTGATCAACCCATTTTTTATGTGGTGCGCTTCTGTCCAGGAGGGTGGTTGGTCGCAGTCGGGCCAGCGGCAGCCGCCGTCGCGCGCGGCGAGGGCCCGGCGTTGTTCGCGGTTGAAGAGACGTTCGTCGCGTCCGACGTTGAGGGGTTGGCCGGACTGACTGAACAGGATTCCGAGGTGGCCGGTGTCACAGAGATGCCGTTCGATCGTCTCCGCCGACACCGGAGCGGGGTTGCCCTCGAGGTAACCGAAGGCTGATGTGGCGGTTCGGCTCCCCGACGTGCCGCTGGTCGTAGTGCCGCTCTCCGTGGTTCCAGCCTCGGGGGCCGGGCCTGTGGTGCGGGCCGGGCCAGCCTCGGGGGCGGGGCCAGCGGCGGGGCCGGCCGTCGGGCCGGTTGTTGGGTCGGGGATGGTGGTGGGGCGGTCGGGTTCGGTGACGATGATTTGCACGACCGGGCGGCGCCCGCCGAACATGGTGTTCGGGTCGGCGTCGGTGCCGAGCTTGAGCAGTTGGGTGAAGGAGTCCGCGGCGATCTGGTCCAGGGTGCGCGGGTCGTCCTTCACTCGTTGCGCCCACTCGGCTCGTTCCCGGTCAACGAACCGCACGCCGCCGCGACCTGGACTGGTCAGGGCGTCGTAGGTGGCCATCCACGTTTCTCCCTGCTCGGGAGCCAACAGGGCGTGCAGGGTGACCATGCCGTCGGCGCGCCGCCACAACGACCAGGTCGTGTCATCGCGGGCCTGCTTCTCCCTAGCCTGGATGCCCGCCGCGTCGAGGTCGTCGCGCAGGCGCCGCGCCCGCTTGTAGGCCTGCTCCGTGTTCTTGCCCGGCATCTCGACCAGCAACAGGCGCAGAGCGGCGGCCAGCGTCTCGGCGGTGATGGCCTGATCCAGTGTGCCCAAACCTCGTAGTAGGGCGTCGCCGACGCCGGGCGAGAGTGTACCGGCGGTGACAGCGTGCAGAATTGGTGCCTGCCAGGGCACCACCACCGGCTCCACGGTCACCACGGGACCCTGGGGAACCGGGGGCGGTACCGGGCGGGGCGCAGCCATGGGCAGTGGCGGCAGATCGGGGTGCAGCGTGGCCCACGCCGCCGCGCGCTCCGCCTCTCGAACGGCGTCCCGCTCGGCTGCGCGCTCGGCTTCCGCGAGGGCGTCGGCGGTCGCCTTCGCGACCCGCTCGGCTTCTCGAGCGGCATCCGCTGCCCGCCGTTCGGCGGTATCAGTGCCGTTCATGAGTACGCCGACGGCCAGCAGTCGGCCGGCCTCCATACGGCTGAGTCCGGTAGCGTCTTGCACCATCAGCGTCGGGGTACCGAACCCGTGCCGGACGGCCAGACCGGACTGACCCAGCTCGTGCCTGGAACGCTGCGCGATCGTTCCGGCCAGGAAAGCCGCGACCGTGTTGCTTAGTCGCAGCAGGTCGGCGATCGGACCGCGAGCCGCGAGCACCTGCGCATCGGTCAGGGTGTTGAACGAAGCGCTGGAACAACCGAGCGCGGCGACGGCCTCCGCCGCCCGGGTGAGCTCCATCGCGAGGTTGTTCATGGTTCAACTCAACACCCGACCACCGACATTTCCGAGAAAAAATCACGCATATATGCCCGAAATCGACCGAGTCCGGAAGAGAATACCCAAAGAAATGTTTTGCAAGCGATCAGGTCTCGGGTGACAACCGTGGGAGGCACCGCCGATGCGCGGCGCGGCACTGGTTCGGGCGATTCTGGTCTGTGCTTGGATGGAAGGAGTGCGAAGGCGGACTGGTCTGCCCGCACTCGATCGGGGGGACCTCATGACACTGGTGAACAGTTCGGCACCGACCAGCCCGCGGGATATCGCTGCGGCACTGACTCTGTGGGTGCCATTCGTGGCGGCCGTCGTCACCTGGCTATTGTGGATCGATCGCCTGCCGGGCGTGCTGCCACGGCAGTGGGGGCGTGATGGCGCGGTGAGCTCGACGATGCCCACCTGGGGAATGGCCGTGGTCGCGCTCGTGGTGAGTCTGGGCGCCGCAATTCTGGCCACCTACTGGCTCCGCGAGCGAGGTGCGCCCAATCGCCGCCAGATCTATCTCGGGCTCGGTTCCGCGGCGGGGTTGTCGTCGAGCCTGTGGCTGACCACGGCCGGCATCACCGTCGCTGCCGGCCCTGCGGAACCGAAAATGGGCGCCTGGGTGCTGCTCACCTTCGCCGCCTGCGGGTATGGTCTGCTGCCGTTTCTGATTGCCCAGAAATGGGTGACCCCGGCGACCGTAACGGAACTCCCGGAGACTTCCTCCGCGACAGCGACAGCCGATCCCGACGCAACCTGGAGCAAAGTCGTGACGAGCCCGGTCATGGCTGCGATCGGCGGGCTCATCGTGGTCGGCGGGGCCATCGGAATCGTAGCCCAACTGCGCGATGAGGGGCTGACCGGTGCGACCTCGGCGAGCGCCATGGCGGCGGCGATTGTCGTTCTCATCTTCCTGGTCACGCTGCTCTTCGTGCAGGTTCGGGTGAGCGTTGACCAACGTGGGCTGCGCGTCGTGTCGCGGTTGCTCGGCATCCGTTTGAAGCAGGTGCCGCTCGACCAGATGGAGTCCGCGTTCGCCGATGCCGTGAGTCCGCTGCGATCCGGTGGCTGGGGATACCGCCTGACCGGCGGACGCTCTGCCGTGGTCATGCGTGGCGGGCCGGCCCTCGTGGTGAATCTGCGGCGGGGCAACCAGTTCGCCGTGACCGTCGACGACCCGCAGGGCGCCGCGGCCCTGCTGACCGCCCTCAGGGCCGCGAACCCGACGGCGCACTAGCGCCCGGGCCCAGTCCACGGTGCCGTGGGTCGCGAAGTACAGCGCGGGAAGTGGACGGAAAGGGATCAGGGCGCAGCGGCGTCGCGGCGCGCCACCTCGTAGCCGCCGGCGGCATGGATCGTGGTGAATTCCACTCCGGGGTGCAGCGCCTGGGCAACGACCTGCACTGACGTCCACTCGGCGGGCAGTCCGCCGGCGGCGAGATCGATCACGAGATAGTCCGGCAGCGGATTCTCATTGCCGAGCCAGTAGACATCGGTTCGTTCCACGAGATAGTTCATCAGCCCGATGTCGGATTCGACCAGCGCCCCGTCGGGCACACCTCGCAGGGCGGCGGTCGCAGCGGCGGCGCGATGCGTCGAAAAATGGGCTGGGACATCCGCCAGTTTGAACAGCGGCAGCGTAGTGGCGAGCACGAGCGCTGCGACAATCGAAACGGATGCCGCCAGCCGCCCGTATCGGCGCATCCAGCCCTGCAGGCTGCCAAGAGCGAGCGCGATTCCATCGAGCGCGGCAGCAAACAGAATGGGCATCAGCACGGCGCTGTACTGCCAGGTCGGACCCCAGTAGCCCGAATTGTCCGACAGGAACCGCCAAGCCAGAGTAGGCAGCAACACGAGTGCCAGCGGGGACCGCACGGCGATGAGCCCGCCCGCCACAAGCAGCAGCAGCACGGTCACGCTCTTCTGCGGCTGAAAGAGTGCGGCCGGGTCCTGCAGAATGCGGAGCGGGTCGATACTGCTCGCATAGGCCCAGGCGCCATTCGGGTTGAGCAGCGGCAGAATGACCAGGCTGGCCAGGGCGAACCAGCCCACGCCCCAGACAGCCAGCCACACGCCGAGCGGATGCCGGCTGCGAACGGCCAGCACGATGCCCAGGGCGGCCACGGTGAGCCCCAGGTCTTCCTTGACGAACACCAACGGCATCGCCCAGAGCAGGCAGGCCACCCACTGACGCCCCAGAAAGGCGGTCAGTGACAGCGCCAGCAGTGGTACGGCGAAGGCGATTTCGTGGAACTGTGCTTCGACTGCACCCTGCAAACCCCAACTGAACGCGAAGGCCAACCCGAACAGCGTGCCGGTGAGTCGGCCGAGCAGCCGAACCGCCGCGTAGGTGAGGGCGGCGGCAGCAAGGCCGAACAGCGCGTTCTGCACGACCAGCAGGGTGAAAGCGTGCGGGAAGACCGCGAAAACGGGTGCGAGCAGCACCAGAAGCGGGTGGAAGTGATCACCGAGCAGGTTGAAACCATCGCCCTTGATCGTGACGATGGGCGCCTGAAGTGCCGCGTACTGTCGGGCCAGCTGGGTGAAAATTCCCAGGTCCCAGGACGGTGCGGCAAAACTGCGCCACTGCAGGGCCGAGAACACCGTGTACAGCGCGGTCGTCACGAGTCCGACACCGGCCGGAAGCACGAGCGGAGCCAGCGCGGTCCGGAGCTGGCCGCGGCGGATTCCCCTCATTCGACAACGCTAACGCACCCCCCACCAATTTCTGTAGCAGCGCGGGACCTTTGGCCCTAGGCGACCGGCGAGGCAGGCGACACACTGAGAACGTGCCCCAAACAACGGCACACTCGGAGATCGAATGACACTCACTTGCCCCTTCTGCCGTTCACAAGCCCGACTGAGCCCGAATCCGGCCCACGCCGAGCGTAATTCACTTCCCGTCTACATTCTCAAGTGTTCCGGATGCGACCACACCAGTGTGCGCGTCACCTCGGTGCGCGGCCAGCTGGCAATAAACGCGGTCGGCGTCTGATTCACCGCGTCACCCCGCTCATCCTCCCGGCGTCACCCCGCGCCGTCGATGACAACAAAAGCACCTTCGCATGCCCCATGCGAAGGTGCTTCTTTTGTACCCCTACAGATCGGCGAGCAAACTCACCGGGTTTTCGATGCAGCGGGCCACGTAGGTGAGAAACCCCGCGGCGGTTCCGCCGTCGCAGACACGGTGATCGAATACCATCGACAGCTCAACGACAGAACGCACCGCGAGTGCGTGATCGATGACCCACGGCCGTTCGATCATGCGCCCGATGCCGAGGATCGCCGCCTCCGGATGGTTGATGATCGCCGCCGAACCGTCGACGCCGAGCGACCCGAAGTTGTTCAGGGTGAACGTTCCGCCGGTCAGCGCACTCGGCGCGAAGGTGCCGCCCTGGGATTGGGCCACGAGGGCGGCGATGGCGTCGCGCAACTGCCGGGTGCTCATCGCGTGTGCGCCGTGAATGACCGGGACCATCAGCCCGCGCGAGGTTTGCGCGGCAATGCCGAGGTTCACGGCGCCGTGCTGCAGGATCTCCTGGCTCGCGTTGTCGACCGAGGAGTTCAGCACCGGAAACTGCCGCAGGCCGGCCACGACGAATCGCGCGATGAGCGCCGTCACGCTGAACCGCTCTCCGGTGGCTGAGAGCAGCTGATCTCGCGCTGCGAACAGGGCGGTCGCGTCGACGTCGAGCCAGATGGTGGCCTCGGGAATCTCCCGCCGCGACGTGGTCAGTCGCTCCGCGACGACCTTGCGCAGCCCGGAAATGGGAATGCGAATATCCGCATTCACGTCGGAGGCGGCGGGTGCGGGCGCGCTCGGCTGGGCCGGCACCGCGGGTAGTACCGCGCCCGGCATTGCAGCCGGCATGCTGAGGTGGTGAATGTGATCCTCGACGTCACTGCGCAGCACGAGACCATCCCGTCCGCTTCCGGCCAGCATGCTGGCATCAAACCCGTTCTCGCGCGCCAGTCGGCGTACGATCGGCGACACGACGGGGGATCTGCGGATGGGATCGACCGTGCTGGGCGAAACATCCGCGCTTGAAACGGCGGCGAGAGAAACGGATGCCGCCACCTCGGTCGGGCGCTCGGCGCGCGTCACTGCGACCGGCGGTGTCGGTGCGGACGGAGCTGCCGGTGCGGGGGCATCCGCTGCCCGCGGGGCGCCGAACCGGCCGGCCGCAACTCGCCGCGCTGGTCGGGTGCTCTCGGTGGTTCCGTAGCCAACGAGCACGGCGCCGGACCCCTCGGTCGGGGCGGCGGTCGCCATGGCGGCGGGAACGCCGACGGCGACCGGTGTACCCGGTGCGTCGCCAGCATCTGCAGCCTCGGCATCGGCAACCGTCAACAGCACCTGACCGGCGTGGATGACCTGCCCTGGCTCACCGAACAGGCTCGCCACAACGCCGCCGTAGGGCGACGGCAGTTCCACGATGGACTTGGCCGATTCGACCTCGACCACGGCCTGGTCGATGGCTATCACGTCTCCAGGAGCGACCAGCCAGGCGACGATCTCGGCTTCGGTGAGACCCTCACCGAGGTCGGGCAGCAGAAATTCGCGGCTCATCAGGACCACTCCCAGGTGGAGAGTGCGGCCAGGATGCGGTCGGGGGTGGGCAAGAAGTACTCCTCGAGTTTGGGCGACGGGTACGGAATGTCGAAGCCGGTGATGCGCAGAATGGGCGCGGCCAGGTAAAAAAAGTTGCGCTCGGTCAGGCGGGCGGCAACCTCGGCGCCGTACCCGCCGAACTGGGCGGCCTCGTGCACGATCGCGGCGCGACCGGTCTTACGAACGGATGCCCCCACCGTCTCGTCGTCGAACGGCGACAGCGAGCGCAGGTCGATGACCTCGACCGAGAGCCCCTCGGCCACGGCCTGCTCGGCGGTGGCGAGAGCCGTCTTCACGGTCGGACCGTACGCGATGAGCGTGACGTCGGTGCCCTCCCGCAGCACGACGGCCCGGTTCAGGGGCTCGGTCTGCACGGGCAGCGCGAGGGAGGCCTTGCTCCAATAGCGACTCTTCGGCTCCATGAAGATGACCGGGTCGTCGCTCGCAATTGCCTCGCGCAGCATGGAATAGGCGTCGGCCGGGTTCGACGGGCTCACCACGGTGAGTCCTGGGGTTGCCGTCCAGTAGGCCTCGGACGAGTCGGAGTGGTGCTCGACCCCGCCGATGTCGCCGGCATAGGGGATGCGGATGACGATCGGCAGCGGGATCTTGCCGCGCGTGCGGTTGCGCATCTTCGCCACGTGCGACACGATCTGCTGGAACGCCGGGTAGCTGAACGCGTCGAACTGCATTTCGACGACCGGGCGCAGGCCGTACATGGCCATGCCGATCGCGGTGCCGACGATGCCGGCCTCGGCCAGCGGTGAGTCGCTCACCCGGGTCTCGCCGAATTCGGCGTAGAGCCCGTCGGTAACCCGGAACACGCCGCCGAGCGGTCCGACGTCTTCGCCGAACAGAACGACCGTTGGGTCATCGACCATCGCGTCGCGAATGGCCGCATTGAGCGCCGCGGCCATGGTGAGGCTTTCGGGTGCGCGCACCGCAGTGCCGGTTTCCAGGGTCTGCTGCGGGCTCATCGGGCGCTCTCTTCGTTGGCTATGGCGGATGCCGCGGCATCGCCGTCGAGTTCGGTCGCCAGAAAGGCGCGCTGCTCGGCCAGGGCTGACCGCGGAGTGGAATAGACGTGCTCGAACAGTTCGAGCGGATCGATGACCGCCTGCTCGGTCATGCACTCGCGGGTGGTGGTGGCGAGAGTCTCGGCGTCGGCCAGAATCGACGCCCGTACCTCCTCGGTGAGCGCTCCCTGGGAGACGAGATACTTCTCAAGGCGTTCGATCGGATCGCGGCCGCGCCACAGGTCGACGTCGGCGGTCGTGCGGTAGCGGGTCGGGTCATCCGAGTTGGTGTGGGCTTCGATGCGGTAGGTGAGACCCTCGATCAGCGTGGGCCCTCCGCCGCTGCGGGCGAGGTCCATGGCCGCTGAGATGACGGCGTACATGGCGGCGACGTCGTTGCCGTCCACGTAGTAGCCGGGCATGCCGTAGCCGATCGCCTTGTCGGCGATGGTGCGGCAGGCCATCTGTTTGTCGAGCGGCACGCTGATGGCGAACTGGTTGTTCTGCACGACGAACACGACGGGGGCCTGCCAGACGGCGGCGAAGTTGAATGCTTCGTGGGCGTCGCCCTCGCTCGTGGCACCGTCACCGAGCAGGGTGAGGGCCACGGTGTCGTCGCGCTTGAGCTTCGCGGCGGTGGCGAGGCCGACGGCGTGCAGCGCCTGGGTGGCTAGGGGGGTGGCCTGCGGGGCGATGCGGTGCTGCTGGTAGTCGTAGCCGCTGTGCCAGTCGCCTCGGAAGGAGGCGAGAATATCCTTCGGCTCGACGCCGCGGGTGAGCAGCGCGATGCTGTCGCGGTAGGTGGGAAACAGCCAGTCCTGCGGTGCGAGCGACGCGACCGCGGCGATCTCGCAGGCCTCTTGGCCGAGCGCGGAGGGGTAGGTGGCGAGGCGGCCCTGCCGGGTGAGGGCGGTCACTTGCACGTCGAATCGGCGGGCCACGACCATCTGGCGGTACAGATCGAGAAGGGTCTCCACGGTCGGCAGGCGGAATCCACCGCTCTCGTGCTGCGGCACCGCGCGGCCTTGATCGTCGATCAAACGCAGCGGTGGGGGTGCCAGAACGGCGGTCAAACTCGGGTTCTCGACATTGAGGCTCATGAGGTAATGGTGCGCCCTTTTTATCGGCGCGGTTGCTCTTTTTCGCAGTTGTGAACGATTGGCCGATCCGCTGCCAGACGGCGGCCAAACGGCTGTGAAAACTCGTGAATCAGTGCCAGGCGTCCGGGGTGGCGCCGGGAGCGTGCCCGGTGATCTCGTCGAGAATCAGGTGTGACCGGGTCGAGATCACTCCCGGCATGGTGTGGATATCGCGCAGAATGGCCTGGCTGAGCTGCTCGTGATCGGGCGCGCTGACGGTGAGAATAATGTCGATGTCGCCGCTCACGGCCTGGGCCTTCTCGACGAAGGGCAGTTGCGCAAGCTGCGCGGCAATTTCACCCCAGGCCACGTCGCCGATCTTCACGACGACGAGCGCTGACACGTTGAGACCGAGCGCCTTGCGGTCGGTCTGGGCGCCGAAACCGGTGATCACACCGTGGCTGATCAGTTTCTGTACCCGGGTGTGGGCTGCGGTGCGTGAGATGTGCACCTGCAGGGCCAGCTGACGCATGGAGAGGCGGGCGTCACGGCTGAGCTCGGCGATGATCTGGCGATCAGTGCTGTCGAGTCCGGGGTGGGGAGTCTGCGGCTGCGTCATGAGCTTTCACACTACCGGCGCCAGCGCGGAAGCGTGGAGGGCGCGCAGGTAATGATTCTTCGGCCAGTGGCGCAGCGCTTGAGGCAAGCGCGGATAGATCAAACGGATGCCGCCCAACACCCGCTCGAACCGGCGCTCGCGTCGCCGAGACCAGGGCAGATCGTAGAGTCGTCGTACCTCTGGCGGCAGCAGCCCGGCGGTCATCAGCCGGGCGAGGGGGAGGGCGGCGCGGTACCAGAGTGGGGCGGTGCGGGAGTGCAGCAGCTCGTGTGCGACGGCGCGAGTGGCGGCATCCGTGGTGAGGAGCGCCAGCTGCTCGTTCCAATAGCGACCGAATGCCGCCCGGTCGCTCGGCCAGAGCTGCGGCGGCACCTGCAGCGACGTGCCCAGGCGGGAATACTCCCGGTAGACCGCGTCGGCGGTGTCGTCATCGAGGGGCCCGTAGACCAGGCCGTGCAGGTGGGTGGCCGATTCGTACAGCGTTGCGGCGACCCAGAGCTGCAGTTTGGGGGTGAAGGCGTTGTACTTTGGGGTCGTGCCTTCGGAGTGCACCGGACCATGCGCGTGGTTGACTCGAGCGGTCATCGCTTCGGCCTGTTCGGCATTGCCGAACACGATCGCGTAGACGTAGCTGAGGGTGCCGTTCAGTCTGTCGAGCGGCCGGGCGGCGAAGTCGCTGTGGTCGGCCACACCGTGCCCGATCGGCGGATTGGCCAGCTGCAGCAGGATGGCGCGGCCTCCGGCAGCGATCAGGATGCCCTCGCCGGCGACCCCCTGCATGCTCGGTGAGCGTCGTCTCCTCACCGCTACCTCCCAATGAACACGCAGAACCCCGTGACAGGGTGAGCCTATTCGGTCGGGCTGAGTTTAGGTCTCGTCTGAACGCCCGAATAGGGGGACATGAATATTTGTCTTTTGGGGAATACGACCGTCTTCTATGCACTTGCATGTATCCGAGGGCGACAATTCCTGGGCCCACAAACTTGAGGAGAACTTCTATGAGCGACACCAACGTACTGAGCATCCCGGGCTACAAGGCCGGCACCTGGACCATCGACAAGACCCACAGCTCCGTCAGCTTCAGCATTCGCCACATCGTCATCAGCAAGGTCAAGGGCACGTTCGATGACTTCGACGCCACCTTCGTCACCGGCGAGAACCCCCTGCAGACGAGCGTCACCGCGTCCGCCCAGGTTGTCTCGATCAACACCAACGAGCCGGGCCGCGACGGTCACCTGCGCACCGGCGACTTCTTCGACGCCGAGACCTACCCGACCATCGACTTCGTGTCGACCGGCGTGCGCATGGTGAAGGACGAGTACCTCGTCGACGGCAACATCACCATCAAGGGCGTCACCAAGCCGGCCACGTTCGAGTTCGAGTTCGGTGGCTTCGGTGGAGACCCCTACGGCAACTACAAGTTCGGTGCCACGGCCAAGACCGAGGTCAACCGCGAAGACTTCGGCCTCACCTACAACGCTGCCCTGGAGACCGGCGGCATGCTGCTCGGCGACAAGGTCACCATCACGCTCGAACTGCAGGCCGCGCTCAACGCGTAACCCGTAGCTTTCTCGTGAGCGGGCCCCACTTCGGTGGGGCCCTGCTTCGTTTACGAGCCAGCAGGAGTATCCACTCGGTCAGGCGTCGACGCAGTTCGGCACCGTCGAGGTCGGTGCGGCCGAGGTCCTGATAGTTGGGCGCCCAGGTTTCCACCCGGGGGTAGGCCTTCAGGGCGGCGAACTGGTCCCAGCGGCCGACCTCGGGGGTGGGGGAGCCGAAGGCGTCGTCGTAGGCGCGAGTGAATTCCTCGGCGACCGTAACGTCGTAAAGGAAGACAAGGTCCTGGCGGCACCAAGCCAGGTCGTAGCCGCGCGGCGCGCGTCCGGCTCCCGACCAATCCACGATCCCGGTCAGGTGGCCCTCATGCCAGACAGTATTGCCAGACCAGAAGTCGTTGTGGGTGAGCACGCGGGGTGCATCGCGGAGTTCTGTCCAGACCGCGTGCAGCGGTGACGTGGCCGCTGGCTCGGTGAACAGGTCGGGGAGCGACGTATCAACGGCCACAGCGTGGATGCGCGCCAGCGCCTCCCCGAGTTGCCGTGCGAAGTCCTCCGGGTCCTGCGGGGTGATTGAAGCCCGACCGGGCAGCAGCGTCGTGACGATGAGCGGGTATGCGTTCTGGGCACCGCTTGGGTCGGCGGCGAGCAGTTGCGGTGCCAGCTCACCAAGATCGCCCAGCCCGGCGAGCACTTCAATCTCGCGGCGCACAGCGTCATCACCGGGTGGGAACTGGCGCAGCACGAACTCGCTGCCCGTGGACGTGCCGATGACGTTCGTGGTGGCGTGGGTGCCGCCGGGAAGCGTGCGCACCCAGTGGAGCTCGCTGACGGCAAGCTCGCGGGCGGCCCACTCCAACACGCCGGGGGAGACGGAGACGGAATTCATGCTCTAAAGTTACGCGTCTCGAACGGCCTGAGCTGCGGTCGAGTTGCGTTACCGCGAGATGACCACTCCGGCCCCATCGTTTTGGCGAGATGCCATGTTCGACCCCTTGGCGGGCGCTCACGGGCCGAAGTTGTCGTGTCGACGTTGACGTTCAACGTCCACGGGGCGGAACGTGTCGTATCGCCGCCGGTGCGGCCAGGCCATCGGGCCGATGTCGTCCTCTCGCCCCGTGAACCTCCTCCTCGTCGGCGAGCCCGACCGCGAGCCCTCGGAGGAGTCACGCCGGGCGTGAGTCCGTGCTGTCGAGCCACAGGTCGACGGACTCGCCGCGGTGCACGCCGTCGCTGCTGCACTACCTGTCCTCTGGTCGGTGAGGCACTGCCCTGGCTCCACGATGAGGCCGAGATCAATGCGGATATGTGGGCAACGCCCGAGCAATCCAGGGGTTGGGTGACCGACCTGTACCGGAGGGTCGGCGAGCACTCCGCCGCGACCATCGAGACCCGCCGACGCGGCATGGTGGAAGGACTATCGGAAACGGTTGAAAGCGATGGCCGGGTCGGTGCGACTCTAGAGCGGATGCCCCAGCGGTCATGGCGCCGTCCCGATCTGTGCCAAGGTGCAAGAGGGGACGGGCTGATTCGGGCCCGCCGCCAGCGCTTGGCGCCAAATAGATCATTATTCCAATAGATGGAACAGCGGTCTAATCTATTGAGGAGTTTCCGTGTTCACCCTTACAGCCCTTGAGATTCCCGTCATTGCTGCCCCGATGGCCGGCGGAGCCTCGACTCCGAACCTCGCCCTCGCCGTGAGCGAGGCCGGCGGCCTGGGTTTTCTTGCAGGCGGCTACAAGACGCCCTCGACCCTGGCCGAGCAGATCGCCGATCTGAAGCAGCGCTCCGAGCACGCCTTCGGCGTCAACCTGTTCATTCCGCAGCGACCGATCACGGACCGCGGCGCCGTCGAGACCTACCGCGATGCGCTCGCCCGCGAGTACCCCGCCGCCACGTTCGGCGAGATCGCCGACGCCGACACCGACTGGTTCGCCGAGAAGGTGGACGTGGTCATCGACCTCCAGGTTCCCGTGGTCTCCTTCACCTTCGGCCTGCCTCCTGTCGACGCCGTCGAGCGGATGCACGCGGCCGGTTCGTTCCTGATCGCCACCGTCACCTCGGTGGCCGAAGCCCTCCAGGCCGAAGCCCGTGGCGTCGACACGCTCTGCGTGCAGGGGCCGGAGTCCGGCGGGCACCGGGCGACGTTCAGTACCAGCGACGAACCGGGCGTGATGCCGCTGGGTGAGCTGTTGATCGCGATTCGCGAGGTGGTGACGCTGCCGCTGATCGCGGCGGGCGGCATCCACTCGGGCGGGCAGATCGCGTCGCTGCTGACCAACGGCGCCGCGGCCGTGCAACTCGGCACGGCATTTCTGCGCACGGCAGAGTCTGGCGCGAACCCTGCCCACCAGGACGCCCTGGTCGATGTGCGATTCACCGATACAGTCGTCACCCGGGCATTCTCCGGCCGGCCGGCGCGAGGCCTGAGCAACGCGTTCATCACCGCCCACGATGCCAGCGCGGCGCACGAGTATCCGCAGGTGCATCACCTCACCAAGGGCCTCAGAGCGGATGCCGCCCGCCGCAATGATGCCGACGGGCTCGCCCTCTGGGCCGGTACCGGGTTTCGTGAAGCAAGCACCGGTCCAGCCGCGGCGGTGCTCCTGGGCCTGTGGATCGATGCGCACGCTGCCGTCAGCTCGTAGACACATCTGCCTGACCGGCCTGAAGATCGGTGAAAACCGTGGTGGGGCGCGCCCGAGGTAGGCTCTTTCGACAGGTGTGTAGCATCCGCTACCCGGTAGATCAGCGTCGATCGGCGCGAACAGCCCTGTAGCCGCCAGGTGCGAGCAGGTCGTACGACAAGAAATGGTTCTCCTTTGCGCAAAATAACTGAATTCCGGTCGGGAAAGCTCGCGGTCGCCGTCACTGCGTTGCTGGCTCTCGCCGGCGGATTCGTCGGCATCAGCGCCGCAGCCGCCAGCCAGCCTCAAGCCCAGCCGAACACTGCGGTCACCGGCGAAACCTACATCATCGGCACCGACACCACTTTTGCACCGTTCGAGTACCGCAAAGACGGTGAACTGACCGGCATCGACATGGACCTCATTCGCGACATCGCGAAGAACCAGGGTTTCACCGTCGAGATCAAGTCGCTCGGCTTCGACGCTGCTCTGCAGGCGTTGCAGTCCAACCAGGTCGACGGCGTGATCGCCGGTATGTCGATCACCGACGAGCGAAAGCTCATCTTCGACTTCTCCGACCCGTACTTCGACTCCGGCGTGCAGATGGCCGTCGCCGAGGACAACACGAAGATCACCGGGTACGCCGACCTGGCCGGCGAGACCGTCGTCGCCAAGCGCGGCAGTGAGGGCGAGACCTTCGCCAATTCGATCAAGGACGAGTACGGCTTCACCGTCAAGGCCCTGGCCGACTCCGCCACCATGTACGACGACGTCAAGGCTGGCAACTCCGTTGCGGTCTTCGACGACTACCCCGTGCTCGCCTACGGCATCAGCCAGAACAACGGGCTGAAGTCGGTCACCGAGAAGGAACAGGGCAGTTCCTACGGCTTCGCCGTGAACAAGGGCCAGAACCCAGAACTGCTCGCCGCCTTCAACACCGGGCTGGCCGAACTGAAGAGCAACGGCGAGTACCAGGCCATTCTTGATTCCTACCTGGAGCAGCCGGCACCCGTCGCAGCATCCGGTTTCTTCGGCCTGCTGAGCGACAGCCTGCCCGCCCTGATGAAGGGCCTCGGTCTCACCCTGCTCGCGACCGCGCTCTCCATTGTGATCGCCCTCGTGCTGGGTGTGCTGTTCGGCTTCTTCAAGGTCTCGGAGAGCCGTGTGCTGCGCGGCATCGCAAGCGTCTACGTCAGCATCTTCCGCGGCACCCCGCTGCTCGTGCAGGCATTCTTCTTCTACTTCGGCCTGCCGCAACTCACCGGGCAGTCCATCGACGTGCTCACCGCCGGTGTGCTCACCCTGAGCCTCAATGCCGGTGCCTACATGACCGAGATCGTACGCGGCGGCATCCAGTCGGTTGACCCGGGCCAGACCGAGGCCGGTCGCAGCCTCGGCCTCGGCTACGTCACGACAATGCGCCGCGTCGTGCTGCCGCAGGCCGTCAAGATCATGACGCCGTCGTTCATCAACCAGTTCGTGATGACCCTGAAGGACACCTCGCTCCTGGCCGTGATCGGATTCGCCGAACTCACCTACCAGGGCCAGCAGATCTATGCCGCGAACTTCCGCACCGGTGAGACCCTGCTGATCGTGGCCGCGCTGTACTTCATCGTCATCAACCTGCTCACCATGCTCTCCAACAAGCTCGACAAGAGGTTCAACAAATGAGCAAGATCAGCGTCACGGGTCTCCGCAAGTCGTTCGGCTCCAACGAGGTACTCAAAGGCCTCGACGTCGAGATTCTGGAGGGTGAGGTCGTCTGCGTCATCGGCCCCTCCGGATCCGGTAAATCCACCTTCCTGCGCTGCCTCAATAAGCTCGATGAGCTGAGCGCCGGCACGGTCATCGTCGACGGCTTCAACCTCGGTGACAAAACGGTCGATCTCAACGAGGTGCGTCAGCACATCGGCATGGTGTTCCAGCACTTCAACCTGTTTCCGCACATGACCGTGCTGCAGAACATCATGCTTGCCCCGGTCGAGCTGAAGAAGGAATCCACAGCGGATGCCCGCACCACCGCACTGAAACTGCTCGACCGGGTAGGCCTCGCCGACAAGGCGACGGCCCGGCCCGCGCAGCTCTCCGGCGGCCAGAAGCAACGTGTGGCTATCGCCCGGTCGCTGGCAGTGAACCCCGATATCATGCTGTTCGATGAGGCGACGAGCGCGCTCGACCCCGAGATGGTCGGCGAGGTACTGCAGGTCATCCGCGACCTGGCCGCCGAGGGCATGACCATGGTCGTCGTCACCCATGAGATGGGTTTCGCCCGCGAGGTCGCCGACCGGGTCATCTTCATGGCGGACGGCGTCATCGTCGAGGAGGGCACCCCGGCCGAGCTGTTCGGCAACCCGCAACAAGCGCGCACCCAGGACTTCCTTTCCAAGGTGCTCTAACGGGCCCGACCGCGACCGCGCTCAGGCGCGGTCGCCGACGATCTCTTCGCGCACCCGGCGCAGGTCTTCCATGAGTGAGCCGATCAGAATCCAGTGGTCGGGGTGCGGCGTCACGATGCGCAGCGGCGCGGTCAGGGCGAGCACTTCGGGCGCCAGCGGTTGCGGCACGACCGAGGGGTCGCCCTCCGCTCGGGCGAGTAGCGCCAGGTCGTGCGCCGCCCGCGCCAGCTCCCGGGAGAAGGCCTGAACGCTCGGCTCGTACTGCAGCGACTCGTCGTAGTGATCGTGCAGGGCGCGGGTCATGCCGATCGCGCGGGTCACGAGCGTCGGCAGCCGCACGATCATGTCGTGATCGGCGTCGAGCGCCACCCGCAGCTTGGCCTTGCGCGGGTTGAGCATGAGGCTCTCCTCGGCCTGCGCGATGGCCTTCTCCGCCGACACCAGCATCGGCCGCAGCAGCCGGGCCTTGATCATCAGCTCCATCAGGTCGATCGGTGTCTGCGCGGTGCGCAGCGCCTGCGCGATGCGGTCGAAGGTGTCGGCCAGCTCGCGAGCCAGCAGGCCGACGGCGTCGCGTGCGGGCGCGACCAGCACCGGGGGAACGATGAGCGCATTGATGATCAGGGCGATTCCCGCGCCGATGAAGGTCTCAAAGATGCGGTCGAGGGCGTAGCCGGGCGTCGTGGCGCCGAGGGCGAGGACGAGCATGGCGCTGATCGGAATCTGACTGGCCGACACCGGTGACAGTCGCAGCGCCCAGGCTACGAGGATGCTCACCACGATCGTGCCGAGCACGACCCAGCTGGACTCGCCCAGGAAGAACCCGATCGACGAGGCGATGATGACGCCGCCGATGACCCCGGCGGTGCGTTCGATCGCGCGGCCGAGGGTCTGATTGACGCTCGGCTGCACCACGAGCAGGGCCGCGATCGCAGCGAAAATGGGGAGGTCGCTCGGTAGCAGCAGCTGGGAGGCGATCCAGGCCAGGCCGACGGCGACGGCCATCTTGACGACCTGCAGCATCGGGAGTCGTTTGGAGATGCGCAGGGCCGAGGTTAGTTTCACTGGTCAAGGCTAACCCGTAGACCGCACAGTGAGACGGATGCCGGCTCTCACCGGTTCGGCGTCGGTACCGGCCGAACCGGCAGCTCCAGAAACCTGGCGTAGTCGGTGACGGCCCGATCGAAGCCGCGCTGCGCCTTCTCCGCCCTCGTCCGTGCCGCGGCTGTGCTCGGCTCCTCGAACAGCGCGGCCTCGGCGGTGACCCCCACCGCGGAAATTTTCTTGACCCAGGTGCCCACGATCTGCCCGTTCGTGACTACGAGCGGCAGAAAGATGCCGTTCAGCCCGGGAACAACCCGGGTGAGGTTCTCGGTGGAGATCACGGGCGTGCGATCCCGGTACCCGAGCAGATACTCGTCGAACCCGGGCAGTGCGAGCACCGGCGTGTGCTGGCGCAGGCCAGCCGGCGCTGCGGCATCCGCTGTTTCGTCGGAGAGAAAATGGGCGCCGCCGTCGACCTGCACCTCGGTGAGGCGCTCCCGAGCCACGGCCAGGCCGATTTTCGTGTCGGCGACGGTCAGCTGCGACCACCAGACGAAGTCCGCCAGGGTCGCCGGACCGTGGCCCAGAAAATAGCGGTACACGAATTCGCCGAGGGCTTCGTCGCGCTCGAGCCTGCGTGGGTTCGGCACCCATTCGTCGAGCAGCACGAGCCCCTGCTGGGTGCCGATCTGGCGGCCCCAGCACAGGGTTCCGGTCAGGGCGAGGTGCGCGATCATGTGGTAGCCGCGCTGGCCGTCGGTCGACAGCCCGGACGCCTGCAGCATGGTCATGAAGTCGGCCCGGCTGAGCTGTTTCTGTCCGGTCAGGGCGGCGATCGCGGCTTCCCGCGCCCGCTCCAGCACGGCCGTGTCGAGACCGAGCCGCGCGTTGATGGTGCGGGTCTTCTTGAGTAGCCGTGGGGTCGTCAGGCCCTGCATCCAGCCCAGTTCCCGGGCCGGCACAAAGTGCAGCGTGCCGCGCATCGGCCAGGATCGCACGATTTCACCCGTCGAAACGGATGTCTGCAGCTGACTGCGCGTCGTGCCGGGGGAGCGCACCCCAAGGGCCCACTGTCCGGCCGGGTAGTCCTGGGCCTGCACCGCCAGCATCCGCTCGGCGACTTCGACGGCACTCGCCAACGGGTCGCCCGCCAGACCCTGGGCACAGAGGCGCAGACGAACGACGTCGGCGAGGGAGAGAGCAGCTGGCATGACACCAGTATGCTCAACTCCCGCGCCGCATTCGCCCAGGCGTGAAGTACGCTCGCGTTACTTTCCGCGCCGACTCGGGCGCACGGCCCGAATCACCCGGGCGCTACCATCGGAGGTCTGGGTGCCGAAGGCATCGAACTCCTCTTCCGGGGGCCCGTCAGTCGGCCCTGCCCCACGACCGAACCGACGACGCAGCGCCTTGATCACCGGCGGAACCACGAGGAACACCACGATAACGGTATACACGACAACCGCGAGCGGTTCGCTCAGCAGTGCGGCCGGGTCCCCGGCGCTGATCTGCAGTGCGCGGCGCAGCTGGCGTTCCATCTCCGGGCCGAGGATGGCGCCGACGATGATCGGCAGCACCGGAAACCCGAAGCGCCGAGCCATGTAGCCGAGTGCGCCCAGAAGCAGCAGGAGCACAATGTTGAATGCTTGCATGTCAGCGGCGTAGGCACCAAGCGTTGCGAAGAACAGGATGCCAGCATAGAGGTACGGCCGAGGAATGCGCAGCAGTTTCGCCCAGAGTGGTGCGAGCGGCAGGTTGAGGGCGAGCAGCAGCGTGTTGCCGATGAACAGGCTTGCGATCAGCGTCCAGACCAGCACCGGATGGGTCTGAAAAAGCAGCGGTCCCGGGGGAATGCCGTACTGGTTGAATGCGGCGATCATCACCGCGGCGGTCGCCGTGGTTGGTAGTCCAAGGGTCAACAGTGGCACCAGCGTGCCGGCCGCTGAGGCGTTGTTGGCCGCCTCAGGGCCGGCCACGCCCTCAATGGCGCCGTGGCCGAACTGCTCCGGATGCTTGGACAGCTTCTTCTCCGTCACGTACGACAGAAAGGTTGGAATCTCGGCGCCGCCCGCCGGAATGGCACCGAATGGAAAGCCGATGACCGTGCCGCGCAGCCACGGTTTCCAGGACCGCTTCCAATCGTCCTTGCCCATCCACGGCACCCCGACCGGGATCGTGGGGGGTGTGCCGTGGCGCAGGTGCGCGGCGATCCAGAGGGCTTCACCCACGGCGAACAGGGCGACGGCGATGACGACGACGTCGATGCCGCCGGAGAGCAGTGGCTGCCCGAAGGTCAGCCGCGGCTGGCCGGTGGTGACGTCGAGGCCGACCAGGCCGATGGTCAGCCCGATGAACAGCGAGGCGAGCCCACGAATGCGGCTCGAGCCGAGCACGGTACTTACCGCTACGAAAGCGAAGACCATCATGGCGAAGTATGAGGGAGCGCCGAGTCCGATCGCGATCGCCACCACGAAGGGAGCGACGAAAACGAGGGCGATGGTGGCCAGGGTGCCGGCCACGAAGGAGCCGATTGCGGCGGTCGCGAGTGCTTGTGAGCCGCGGCCGGCCTTGGCCATCTTGTTACCCTCGAGCGCTGTGACCACCGACGAGGATTCGCCCGGGGTATTGAGCAGAATCGAGGTGGTCGACCCGCCATACATACCGCCGTAGTAGATTCCGGCGAACATGATCAGCGCCCCGGTCACGTCGAGCGCATAGGTGAGTGGCAGCAGCAGCGCCACGGTCATGGCCGGGCCGATTCCGGGCAGCACGCCGACGGCGGTGCCCAGCAGCACACCGATGAGGGCGAACAGCAGGTTCTGCAGGGTCAGCGCGTTGCCGAATCCCTCCATCAACAGGGTCAGGTTTTCCATTAGAGGATTCCCGTCAGCAGGCCGGCCGGCAGGTTGATGCCGAGGCCCAGTACGAAGCCGTAGAACGTTCCGACGGCGAGAAGAATGCCGATCACGAGCGCCCAGATGAAGCGCCGTGAGCCGAGCAGCAGGGCGGAGCCGTAGAACAGCAGCGCACTGCCGATGACGAATCCGAGAAAGTCCATGGTGAGGGCGAACACGAGAATCAGGCCGCCAAGGCCGAAGACGGTGGGCCAGTGGGCCTTCTGAGTGAGGTCGATATCCTCACCGTCTTCGGCGTCGGCGTGGCCGCCCCGCAGCACAGAGATCGCCAGGGCGATCGCACACAGGCCCAGGCCGATCGCAATGATCGTCGGAACAACCTGTGGTCCCATCACGCCGGCGTTGATGGCGGTGTGACGGATGTTCGCGGTGTCGACCGCGATCACGATCGCGATTACGGCGAGCAGGGCGGCGACTCCGAGCTCGGAGCGACCGTGCAGGCGACCCTGCAGGCGGCCCTGCAGCCCGGATTCCGCGTCTGTAGTGGGGGCGGTCATGCTTAGACCAGGCCCAGGGTCTTCAGCACGTCGGCGACGCGGGTGTCCTGCTCGGTGAGGAAGGTGCTGAAGTCATCGCCGGTGATGAAGGCGTCGGTCCAGCTGTTGTCTTCCAGAACCTGCTTCCACTCGGGGCTGTCGTGCATGGCGGTGACAGCGTCAACGAGACGAGCGATTTCCGCGTCGGTCAGGCCCGGTGCTGCCAGGAGTCCGCGCCAGTTGGTGAAGACCAGGTCGATGCCCTCTTCGGTCAGGGTCGGGGCGTCGATGACCGGAACGCGCTCTTCGCTCGTGACGGCGAGCACGCGCAGGTCGCCCGACTTCACCTGCTCGAGGAATTCGCCGTAGCCGGATGCACCGAACTGCAGCTTGCCGCCGAGGATGGCCGGGAGCAGTTCGCCGCCGCCGTCGTAGGCGACGTAGTTGACGGCGGTCGGGTCGATGCCGACGGCATCCGCGAGCTGCATCGGCAGCAGGTGGTCAGGGCCGCCCGGGGAGGAACCGCCGCCGACGGCGAAAGTGGACGGGTCGGCCTTCCACGCGGTGACGAGGTCATCGATGGTCTGGTACGGGGAGTCGGCGGCGACGAAAATGGCGCCGGCCTCTTCGATCAGGCCAGCGATCGGGGTCGCGTCGGCGACCTTGGCGTCACCCTCGTTGGTGTACGCGGCGCCGACGACGCCGAGGCCCATCATGAGCAGAAAATTGGCGTTGCCGGTTTCGGTCAGGGTCCGGGCGAGGCCAACGGTTCCGCCGGCGCCGGCCAGGTTGGTGACCTCGGTGCCGGTGGCGAGGTCCAGGTCATCCATCACCTTGACCGCGGCGCGGCCGGTGACGTCATAACCGCTACCCGGGGCATTGGGGATCATGACCTGAAGGTTCTCGATCGGGCCGCCTACTGCGGCCTCGGTGTTCTTGGCGCTCGTGACTCCGCAGGCGCTGAGGGCCAGAACGACTGCCCCGGCTAGAAAAATTGTGCCCGCCGTTCGACGGGGGCGCATGGTGCGTGCTGTGATTGGCATGCTTCAAATCCTCTTCGATTTCTGGCGAGCGTCTTTGCCGGCCGGGATCAGCCTGCGTGGTGAGAGCTATCCGACACAACTTGTGGCGTTAGTGAACGTTGTGTAGCTTGTGGTTGCGTACCGGCTGGCCTGGGCAATTTCGGTTTGACCCCGCAATGAGCCATTATTTCTTATGGCCAGAGACGATCGACGAGACCGGATGCCGCGCCCGCGCGGGCCGGGCATCCGTTCGAGCCGCCTCAGCCTGACCCGGCAGCTCCTGCTGTTTCAATTAAGCCTGATCGCCCTCGTGCTCGTCGCCGTTACGGCCATCTCGCTCGAGCAGTCCCGCAGCAGCTTCACCAGCGGCGCCCAGCGACGTATGTTGACGGTCTCGGAGTACACCGCCGCCAACCCGCTCGTGCGCAGCCTGCTCGAGCGCCGAGCTGTGCCCCAGCAATTCTCCCTGCCGGTCGAGGCGCTCCGCACGACAACCGGGGTCGACCAGCTGCTCGTTACGGATGCCGCCGACCGCATTATCGCCTCACCGGCCGATCCGAGACTGCTCGGGGCCGTTCTTGCCATCGATCCAACGCCCGACGAGTCCGACGCCGCCTGGGCCGGCGTCGCCCCGATCGGCACGAACGACTACGTGGTCGCGCAGGTGCCGGTGATCGCGGACTCGGGAGAGGTCGTTGGGTCGGTCGTCGCCGCCCGGCAGTTCCCGGCCGTGGCCGAGCTGCTCGCGAGCGCGGCGCCGAACCTGCTCACCTACGTCGGGGTTGCCGGGGTGCTCGGTATTGCCGGTTCGCTATTGCTGGCTGCCCGGGTCAAACGCCAGACCCTCGGCCTCGAGCCGGAGCAGATCGGCCGGCTGGTCGAGCATCGGGATGCGATGATCCACGGCATTCGGGAAGGCGTGATCGCCGTCGACAGCGACGGACGAATAACGCTCGCCAACGACAGCGCGCGCACCCTGCTCGGTCTGCCGGCTGACGCCGAAGGCCGGGCGATCGACGCGGTCGGCCTCGACGCCGAAGCCGTGCTGGCGCTGCGACAGCAGGATGTCGGCGAGATCGACAGCGTCTTTGTGAACCGCGGGGTGCTGCTGGTGCTCAACCGGACGCTCATCTACCCGCCCCGGTCGCGGCCAGAGGTCGTCACGACCCTGCGCGACCGCACCGAGCTGGTCACGCTGCAGCACGACCTGGGCAGCAGCCGACAGGCCACCGACACCCTGCGCGCGCAAACCCACGAGTTCGCCAACCGGCTGCACACCATTTCAATGCTCATGCAGCTCGGCGACACCGATGCCGCGGTCGAATACGTCGACGCCGTTACGCGCGACCGCACCGAGCTGGATAATTCGGTGCTGACCCGCCTGCAGGAGCCGGCCGTGGCCGCACTCGTGATCGCCAAGACCTCGCTGGCGCGCGAACGCGGGGCGACTCTCGTGCTGTCGGCTGAGTCTGCCCTGAGCCGGATCGATGCAGACCTGTCCAGCGACCTTGTGACGGTGATCGGAAATCTGGTTGACAACGCGCTCGACGCGGTGACCGGAGCCCGTGAGCGCAGCGTGCGTCTCGATGTGCAGACCGGCGCGCCACCCGGTGCCGTGCGGGTGCGGGTGCGGGATTCCGGACCCGGCATCGATAACGCCCTGGTCGACCACGTGTTCGACGTGGGCGTGACTAGCAAATCGGCGCCGGGCGCCGCCGATACTCATGGCTACGGACTCGCGATTGTGCGCCTCGTTGCGACGCGACGGGGGGGAACGGTGAGCTATCAGAACGAGAATGGCACAGTGTTCGAGGCCCTGCTCCCCATCGACCCGGCCCAGTCGACCGTGGATGAGGAGCAAACCCGTGTGTGACGTGCTCATCGTCGACGACGACTTCATGGTGGCACGCGCCCACGAACGCATCGTGGCGCAGCAGCGCGGCTTTACCGTGATCGGCGTCGCGGCGACTGGGTCCGACGCGCTTGCCCAGATTGATCATAAGGCCCCGCAGCTCGTGCTCCTTGACATGTACCTGCCAGATATGACCGGCCTCGACGTAATTCGTCAGTCGAGAGAAGCCGGGCGCAACGTGGATTTCCTCGTGCTCAGCGCCGCCCGGGAAGCCGAGATGGTCACCGCCGCGCTGCAGGGCGGCATCGTGAGCTACCTGCTCAAACCGTTCAAGATCACCGAGCTGCAGTCTCGGCTGGTCGGGTACGCCGAGCGCCGTCAACTGCTCGGAAGCAGCGGCGACCTCAGCCAGAGCGATCTCGACCAAGCCTTAGGGCGGGCGTCCGCTCGGCCGGTCGACCGAGAGGTCTCCGCCCTGCCGAAAGGCCTGAGCAAGGAGACCGCGGCGCTGACCGGTGCCGCGCTGGCGGCCAGCGACCCGGACCTGGCCGCGTCGGAGTGCGCCGAACTGCTCGGCCTGTCGCGCGTAGTCGCTCGCAAATACCTGGAGTATTTCGTAACCGCCGGTCAGGCGTCGGTCAGCCTGCGTTACGGCCAGACCGGCCGCCCGCAGCGTCGCTACACCTGGCTGGCCGGCTAGCTGGGTTGGGCTCAGCCGAGGTCGTCGTCGGTGCGAGCGCCGAACACGATCTCGTCCCAGCTCGGCATCGAGGCTCGGCCGCGTTTGGGTGTTGTGCGGCCGTGGTTGGTGCGTTCCTGCGCCCTGGCGGCTTGGTTGGCCCAGGCGTTGCCGGTCGGCTCCGGCGTGGTGGCGGGCGCGGCGCTGGACTCATCTGTGACCGCTGCCTCCGTGCCGGCAGCGTCGGCCGGTGTCGCCCGACGCGGGCGCAACGGCTGTGCGGGTACCGGCACCAAAACGGATGCCGCCTCCCCGCTCAACGCCGCCTCGCGTTCGCCGCGGCGGCGACGCAGGGATTCCAGAAGGTCGGCGGTTTCGCTCATGTTCGAGGCCGGCTCGGCAGCGCGCTTGATCGCGGCCTTGGACACCGCGTCGTCCCGGCTCAGAGAGCGGGAGTACGGCACTGCCTCCAGGTTGGGGCTGGTGTCGTTCAAAATCTCGTCAGCGAGGGATTCCTTGAAGTTGAAGGCGTTGCTGTCGAACCGCGACACGTCGGCGTCGCTCGTCTCCGAGCCGACAGCGCGCAGGCGCGGAATCAGGGAGCCCTTCAGCTCGCCCTGCTGGGACAGTGCGACGGCCTCGCTGCCGACCGGCGACAGGGAATTCTTCTTCGGTTCGAAACCCCAGCGGGCGTCGTGATCGATCTCGTCGGCGGTGAACGACAGCTTGACGATCCACCCGCCGCCGGGCTCCTTCCAACTCGCCCAGCGCTCACCGGTGGCACCGAGGGAGGCGAGGCGCTCCCGAATGACGCTGCCGAAGTTGACGTTCTCGTCGATCGGGTCCGGATCGATGGCGGTGTGCACCGGAACGCTCAACGCGGAGGAGACAATGTATTCGCGTTCCGCCACGACCGGGCCTTCGAACCGGCGCACGTATTCGAGCGATGCGCCAGTGACCGCGGCAACATCCTCGGCGGACATGCCGGAGCGAATGTGCGCCTGGACTTCCCGCGGGGAGAGTTTCGGAGCGTTGACTCGTTCCGTCTGGGTTTGGCGAAGCCGGGACTGGAGAACCTCGTCAATGGCGATGCGATACCGGTCGCCATCTTCGGACGCTGCGAGCAGCGCACCGTTCTCAACCCCAATAACCTTCAATTCCTGCATGAAGACAAGCCCTCTCGCGATTACCGTTGGTTGCAAGACTGCCACGGGTTGGTGCCTTTTTGCGGGAATACGCCGGGCGTGCCGCAAGTTGTTTCTTCGTGTCCGAATAAAAAGGTTGGCGGGCGGTTTGCTATTCCGTCCGGATTGTTGGAAACTGTGCCCGCCGATTTCGTTTATCGGCGTAACTGAAATGGATGGGCATGGCAACCGATTACGACGCACCCCGAAAGACTGAAGACGACTCTGAGTCGATCGAGGCCCTTAAGGAACGTGTGCCAGACAAGATGTCCGGCAGCGTTGATGTCGACGACTCCGACAACCCCGGTGGGTTCGACCTTCCGGGCGCCGACCTGTCCGACCTGGACCTCGATGTCGTCGTTCTGCCCGCGCAGGCCGACGAGTTCACCTGCGTGAATTGCTTCCTCGTGAAGCACCGCTCGCAGATGGGACACGAGACCAAGCTCGGCACTGTCTGCCTGGAGTGCGACTCCTAAGCTTCAGCTTTTACCCCACGTTGGCCGTTCGCGATTCATTGATCGCGGCGGCCAACTCTGTTGGGTGACGGCTGGAGATGACCCAGTACGGCGCCGGATCTGTCGCATCCACGATGGGAACACGCACGACGGGGGCGATCCACCCGCGAATGAGCAGCCAGGCCCTGGCATCCAGCCGGGGACCACGCTCCTGGGTGGCTTCGGCCGCTTCGAAGACAATCGCTTCGCCGAGCAACGCGGTCGAAATCGTGGCGGGGCCGGCGACCAGCTCGCCGTTCTGCACGCGCACGACCGGTGAGGCCAGCACGAGCAGCACCACACACCCGCCGTACAGAACAGCGGCCGTGACAATGCCGGCGAACAGGGAGATCGGCACGAGCACGAGAATGCTCGCTGGTATCACCAGAGCGGTGACGATGAAGGCCCAGGCGTTGGGCCACAGTTTTTCACGGTAATCAGGCATGGCTCTATTCGATCAGATAACTGCACTACCCTCGACACGTGGCAGAAAGCGTCGAAGTCCTGATCCAGGCATCCATCCTCCCGAACTACGCACACCCCGGTGATGCCGGGGCAGACCTGCACGCGGCGGAGGCTCTCGAGCTCGCCCCTGGAACCCGTGCACTTGTCGCGACCGGCGTGTCGATCGCCCTTCCCGATGGTTTTGCGGCGTTCGTCGTTCCCCGCAGCGGTCTGGCCGTCAAACACGGCATCACCATCGTCAACGCTCCCGGAACAGTGGATGCCGGCTACCGCGGCGAAATCAAGGTGGCCCTGTTGAACACCGACCTGAACGAATCGTTCACCATCGCAGTCGGCGATCGCATCGCCCAGCTCATCGTCATGCCGGTCGCCCGCGCCACGTTCATCGCCGTCGACAAGCTGCCTGGCAGCCAGCGCGGTGAGGGCGGTTTCGGCTCGACCGGCGTTCTGCCGCGCACTCAAGAAAATGCACCAATGCCGGGCGCAGCCGCCCCGCAGACAGGAGATAACCGGTGAGTGACCTCACGAACTCGGGGGAGATCCCCGAATCCATGCCGAAATCGGCACCTGAAGACCGCGATACCGAGGGCCCGCTCGACGAGTCGGAGGCCAACCCGGTACGTCCGTACGTCGACCTCGGCGGGATTAAGATTCTGCCTCGCGAAGGACTGCACCTGCGCCTCGAAATTGAAGAGGGCAGCAAGCGGGTCGTGGCCATCGGACTCGACTTCGCCGGTTCCACCCTGCAGGTTCAACCGTTTGCCGCACCGCGCTCGAGCGGCCTGTGGCACGAGATCCGCGACCAGATCGCCGACCAGATCGGCAAGCAGGGCGGCACCACCACTCCGCGAGAAGGACCGTTCGGCCCGGAGCTCGTCGCCGAAATCCCGGTCGCGGCCGGCCAGGAAGCCGGTGGCGTCACGCGCCTTGCCCGCTTCATCGGCGTCGACGGCCCGCGCTGGTTCCTGCGCGGCGTTATCGCCGGTGAGGGCGCCATCGATCCCGATGCCGCGTTGCAGGTCGAAGACCTGTTCCGCAGTATCGTTGTCGTGCGCGGTTCGACCCCGATGCCGCCGCGCGACCTCATTCCGCTGCGCATGCCCTCTACCCCGGCCGGCGCGACTGAAACCGCCGCAGTCTGACCGGCGTCTTGCCACGCCATGAGTGACACCGCCAAAGACCAGCCCGATCAGCCGGAGCTGCCAGTCGTGCCTGCTGAACCAGGCTCGCCGGAGGCCGCCGTACCGCCGTCCACCTCCGCATTGTTCGCCGAGTCGATGGCCGGAGCGGCCCGCCGCGCCGGGTTCGGTGCGGCGACGGAGGGAGAGCCGATCAGCGGCCAAGCACTGATGAAGGCGATGGGCGGCATCCGCGGCCTGGTCGAAGCAGTGCTGCCCGGCCTGGTTTTTCTGGTCACCTATTCGCTCACCATCGACCCGTCCACCGATGTGACGAGCGATCCGATCGGCACGTTGTTGCCGTCGCTGATTGCCCCCCTTGTGATCGGTGTGGTCTTTGTGGTCCTGCGCGCGATCACCAAGCAGACCACGACCCCGGCTCTCGGCGGCCTGGTCGGAACCGCCATAAGCGTTGCGCTGGCCCTGTTTTCGGGCAAGCCGTCCGACTTCTTTCTGGTTGGCCTGTGGACCAACGCCGGATACGGTGCCGCCCTGCTCATTTCGGTACTGGTGCGCTGGCCCCTCATCGGCGTGGCCGTCGGGTTTCTAATGGGAGACGGCGTCGCCTGGCGCCTCAACGCGAGCAAGCGTCGGGTCCTGACCATTTTGACCCTGTGCTGGACCGGCCTATTTCTCGGCCGTCTGGCGGTGCAGCTGCCGCTCTACCTGGCCGACAACGTCGAACTGCTCGCCTCGATGAAGCTGCTCATGGGCATCCCGCTTTACGCGCCGCTACTCGTCGTCTCCTGGCTCATGGTGCGATCGGTTTATCGCAAAACGGATGCCGCTGACGCGGTCTGAATGACGACGGGGGAGACCTCCTCGCCCTGCTAGAGTTATCTCGACGTCAAGATAGTTGTTCGGTGAGAATTCACCAGCGCAACTCGATGGAAAAAGGCAGCCCCCGGCATCCGCTGGTTAGGCTTGCCTTGCTGGCACGAGGCTGTGCCTGCCACAAGAATTGAGGATTGCCGCCGGTATCCCGTCGGCTCCCACAACGGAGAGGGCATTGTGTCGGATTCAACGAATACCGCGGTTAATAGCTTCGGAGCCAAAGACACCCTGCGCGTCGGTTCGACGGACTATGAAGTCTTTCGCCTGGACGCGGTCGACGGTTACGAGAAGCTGCCGTACAGCCTGAAGGTGCTGCTGGAGAACCTCCTTCGCACCGAAGACGGCGCCAACATCACCGCCGAGCACATTCGTGCCCTGGGCGCGTGGGTACCGACCGCGGAACCCGACACCGAGATCCAGTACACGCCGGCTCGCGTCGTCATGCAGGACTTCACCGGCGTTCCCTGCATCGTCGACCTCGCCACCATGCGTGAAGCCCTCGTCGAGCTCGGCGGCGACGCCAAGAAGATCAACCCGCTGGCCCCGACCGAAATGGTCATCGACCACTCCGTCGTTGCCGACCTGTTCGGCACGACCGACTCGTTCGAGCGCAACGTCGAGATCGAGTACGAGCGCAACGGTGAGCGCTACCAGTTCCTCCGCTGGGGCCAGACCGCGTTCGACGACTTCAAGGTCGTCCCGCCGGGAACCGGCATCGTGCACCAGGTCAACATCGAATACCTCGCCCGCGTCACCATGACGCGTGAGGTCAACGGTGTGCTTCAGGCCTACCCCGACACCTGCGTCGGCACCGACTCGCACACCACCATGGTCAACGGCCTCGGCGTGCTCGGCTGGGGCGTCGGCGGAATCGAAGCCGAAGCAGCGATGCTCGGCCAGTCCGTCTCCATGCTCATCCCCAAGGTTGTCGGCTTCAAACTCTCCGGCATCATCCCGGCCGGCGTCACCGCAACGGATGTCGTGCTCACCATCACGCAGATGCTCCGGGGGCACGGCGTCGTGGGCAAGTTCGTCGAATTCTACGGAGCAGGCGTCGCAGCCGTGCCGCTCGCCAACCGCGCCACCATCGGCAACATGAGCCCCGAGTTCGGCTCGACGGCCGCCATGTTCCCGATCGACGATGTCACGCTCGGCTATCTGCGCCTCACCGGCCGCAGCGACGAGCAGGTCGCGCTGGTCGAGGCCTACTCGAAGCTGCAGGGCCTCTGGCACAACCCCGACCAGGAGCCGATCTTCAGCGAGTATCTCGAGCTCGACCTCTCCACGGTCGTCCCGTCGATCGCCGGCCCGAAGCGCCCGCAGGACCGCATCATCCTTTCCCAGGCCAAGACCCAGTTCGAACGCGACCTGGACAACTACGCCAACGCACCCGTCTCCCTCGTGGACGCGGCAATAGAGGGTACTTTCCCGGCCTCCGACCCGATCGGCCTCACCTCCCAGGACGAAGAGACCGCGCACAACCACGCGTTCGAGAGCGGCCTGGCCCGTGACACCAGCCACCCCACCCAGTCGCACCCGCAGCCCACCGACGTCACCCTCGCCGACGGCCGTGAGTTCACGATCGACAATGGTTCCGTCGCGATCGCGGCGATCACGTCCTGCACCAACACGTCGAACCCGTCCGTCATGCTCGCAGCCGGTCTGCTGGCCCGCAACGCGAGCCTCAAGGGCCTCAAGAGCAAGCCGTGGGTCAAGACCACGCTCGCTCCCGGTTCCAAGGTCGTCACCGAGTACTACGCGAAGGCCGGCCTGAACGGTTACCTCGAAGACCTCGGCTTCTACCTGGTCGGCTACGGCTGCACCACCTGCATCGGCAACTCGGGCCCACTCGAAGACGAAATCTCCACTGCAGTGCAGGAGAACGACCTCGCCGTCACCGCAGTGCTCTCCGGTAACCGCAACTTCGAGGGTCGCATCAACCCCGACGTGAAGATGAACTACCTGGCCAGCCCGCCGCTCGTCATCGCTTACGCCCTCGCCGGCACGATGAACTTCGACTTCGACACCGACTCGCTCGGCACCGATACCGAGGGCAACGACGTGTTCCTCAAGGACATCTGGCCCGACGCTGACGAGGTTCAGAAGACCATCGACGAGTCGATCGACTCGAACATGTTCGAGACCCAGTACGCCGGCGTCTTCGACGGCGACGAGCGCTGGCAGTCGCTCGAAACTCCCGTCGGCGACACCTTCGCCTGGGATGCCGAGTCAACGTACGTGCGGAAGCCCCCGTACTTCGACGGCATGAGCCTCGAAACCAGCCCGGTCGTCGACATCGATGGTGCCCGCGTACTCGCTAAGCTCGGCGACTCCGTCACCACCGACCACATCAGCCCCGCCGGTTCGATCAAGGCAGACGGCCCCGCCGGCCGCTACCTGGCCGAGCACGGCATCGCGCGTGGCGACTACAACTCGTACGGCTCGCGTCGCGGCAACCACGAGGTCATGATTCGCGGAACATTCGCGAACATCCGTCTGCGCAACCAGCTCCTGGACAACGTCGAGGGTGGTTTCACCCGCGACTTCAGCGTCGCCGGAGGTCCGAAGGCCGACATCTACGATGCCAGCCAGAACTACCAGGCCGCCGGAACCCCCCTCGTCATCTTCGGTGGCAAGGAGTACGGTTCGGGCTCCAGCCGCGACTGGGCAGCCAAGGGCACGAGCCTTCTCGGTGTCAAGGCCGTCATCGTGGAGAGTTTCGAGCGCATCCACCGCTCGAACCTCATCGGGATGGGCGTTGTGCCCCTGCAGTTCCCGGCGGGCCAGAGCGCCGACTCGCTCGGACTCGACGGAACCGAGATCGTCTCGGTCGCCGGTATCACCGAGCTGAACAACGGCAAGACCCCGAAGACCGTGCATGTCACCTGCGCCCCGAGCGAATTCTCGGCCGCCGGCAAGGCACCGGTCGAGTTCGATGCCATCGTGCGCATCGACACCCCGGGCGAAGCCGAGTACTACCGCAACGGCGGCATCTTGCAGTACGTTCTGCGCTCGCTCGTCTAGACCGGCACGCGCGCCGCTGGCGGGCGCTCCACCAGTACGACACCGGCGCGTAGACTCGATTCATTCGAGTCTGCGCGCTGGTTTGGTTTGATGAGCAGTCGTGGCAACATACGACGTGAAAGGACGACGAATGACTCTTCTGGAGACGATTCACGGTCCCCGGGACCTCGATGGTCTCTCGAAAGAGCAATTGCCGCAGCTGGCCGCGGAGATTCGCGCCTTTTTGGTGCGGGAGATCTCCAAGACCGGTGGGCACCTCGGGCCGAACCTCGGTGTGGTGGAAATGACCATCGCCATCCACCGGGTCTTTCACTCGCCGACCGATGCCATCGTCTTCGACACGGGGCACCAGTCCTACGTGCACAAGCTTCTCACCGGGCGGCAGGACTTCAGCAAGCTGCGGCAGCTGGGTGGTCTGGCCGGCTACCCGCAGCGGTCCGAGTCCGTGCACGACATCGTCGAGAGTTCGCACGCCTCCAGCTCGCTGTCCTGGGCCGATGGCATCTCCCGGGCCTTCGAGATCACCGGCCAGAACGACCGCCACGTCGTGGCCGTCGTCGGCGATGGAGCACTGACCGGGGGAATGACCTGGGAAGCGCTCAACAACATCAGTGATGACAACACCCGCAAGCTCATCATCGTCGTCAACGACAATGGGCGCTCCTACGCTCCGACTATCGGCGGTATGGCCCGATTCCTCAACACCATCCGCACTCGTGCCAGCTACCGGGATGCCTACCTCACCAGCAAGGACGTGTTCGATCGCCTCGGTGCGCCCGGACGCGCCGTCTGGCGTGGCGTTCGCGGCGGCATGCACGGGTTCCTCGCCCGCGTCACCAACAATGAGGCCCTGTACTCGAACCTCGAAATCAAATACATCGGCCCCATCGACGGCCACGACGTGCACGCGATGGAAGAGGCCCTGGCCCAAGCCAAGGGCTACGGCGCGCCGGTCATCGTGCACGCCATCACCCAAAAGGGCAAGGGGTACGATCCCGCGGTGCGGGACGATGCCGACCAGTTCCATGCCGTCGGACAGATCGACCCGGAGACTGGGGAATCGGTCGAAGAACCCGGCGCAGAATCGTATACCTCGGTCTTCGCCGATGAGTTGCTGCGACTGGCCATCGAGAACGATCGAATCGTCGCGATCACCGCCGCCATGCTGCGGCCCACCGGGCTGCACAAGATGGCCGAGCGTTTTCCGTCCCGCGTGCACGACGTCGGAATTGCCGAGCAGCACGCGGTCACCAGTGCCGCCGGGCTCGCCTTCGGTGGCCTGCACCCCGTCGTGGCGCTGTACGCAACGTTCATCAACCGGGCTTTCGACCAGGTGCTGATGGACGTGGCCCTGCACAAAGCCGGCGTCACCTTCGTGCTCGACCGCTCCGGCGTCACCGGACCGGACGGTCCCAGCCACCACGGCATGTGGGATCTCGCCATTTTGCAGGTCGTTCCCAATATTCGTCTGGCTGCGCCGCGCGACTCCATTCGTTTGCGTGAGGAACTGGCCGAGGCCGTCGCGGTCGACGACGGACCGACGGTGGTGCGCAACCCCAAGGGTACGGTCGGCCGCGAATTCGATGCCATTCGCCGTCTGGACGACGGCGTTGACGTGCTTCAGGAAGCCACCCAACAGGATGTCCTCATCGTGACGGTCGGTCCGATGGCAGCGATGGGGCTCGACGTGGCCGACCGGCTGGCAGCGCAGGGGATCGGTGCCACCGTCGTCGACCCACGCTGGGTCGTTCCCGTGCCGCGGAGCATCATCACCCTCGCCGCCGCTCACCGCATCGTCGTCACGATCGAAGATGGCATTCGAGTCGGCGGGATCGGCACGCGAATTCGTCAGGATCTGCGCGAGGCCGGCGTCGACACGGCGGTGACCGAACTCGGCCTGCCCGACCAGTTCCTCAATCACGGTACCCGTGCCGAAATTCTCGAGCGGGTCGGCCTCACCCCGCAACGCATCGCTCGCGATGTCGTTGCCATGGTGCTCGGAAGCAAGATTCCGAACGCCAGGCCGCTGCCGGCCGACCACACCGACACCGGTGCCATCAAGGTAACCCGTCGCGACTAGCAGCATTTACTACCGGGCCCGGGCCCGGGCCCGGAAAGCGGGCCCATGATCAATCATGGGCCCGCTTTCGTAAGGTGGGCCCGGTCGGCAGACCGGGCCCGGTTCTCGCTAGTGCTGAGCGGTTGCCGCCGGTACCGCAGCGCCGATCCCGCGGATCGGCGGGGTGTGAAACGTTCCGCCGAAGACCCGCTCGCTCGCGCCGACCCGGTCGAGGTACGGGGTGATCCCGCCCATCTGGAACGGCCAGCCGGCACCGAGGATCATGCACAGGTCGATGTCCTCGGCCGCGTGCACCACGTCGTCGTCCAGCATCCGCTTGGTCTCGTCGACGAGGCCGTCTTCGACCCGCTGCAGAATTTGCTCAGCCGTCATCGGTGTGCTGCCGCCGGCGACGATCTTCAGTGCGCCCTTGTCGAAACCGGTGCGGCGCCCCTTGCCATCGCGCTCGAGGATCTTGCCGTGATCGGCGAGCTTGTGCAGGTTGTCGCTCTCGAAGAACCGGTCCGGGAACGCGGCATGGTGCGTGTCGAGCACGTGAGCGCCCACGGTGAGGCCGACGAGCTCGAGCAGCTCGAACGGGGTCATCGGCAGCCCGAACGGCGCGACAGCGGCTTCAACGACCTCGAACGGGGTTCCGGTGTCGACGGCGTGCATGGCTTCACCGAGCAGCTTGGCCAGCACACGGTTCACGACGAAGCCGGGAGTGTCCCTGGTGATCACCGCGTTCTTGCGCAGCTTGCCGGCGATCACCATCGCGGTCGCGAGGGTGACCTGGTCGGTCTGCGGGGTGTTTACCACCTCGATGAGCGGCATGACCGCCACCGGGTTGAAGAAGTGGAAACCGACCAGTCGCTCGGGGTGGGTCAGCTTCGACCCGATCTGCTCGACCGACAGCGACGAGGTGTTCGTGGCCAGAATGGCCTCGGGCGAGATGAACTTCTCGATCTCGGCGAAGACCGACTGCTTGACGCCGAGTTCCTCGAAAACGGCCTCGATCACCCAGTCGGCATCCGAGAACAGCGACTTATCGGTCGTGCCGGTGACGAGGGCGCGAAGCCGGTTGGCTTCATCCGCTGAGATGCGGCTCTTGGTCTCGAGGGCAGCGATCTCGCCATGGATGTAGGCCACTCCCTTGTCGACGCGGGCCTGGTCGAGGTCGGTGATGACCACCGGAACCCGCAGGCGACGCACGAAGAGCAGGGCGAACTGGCTGGCCATAAGGCCCGCGCCGATCACGCCGACCTTGGTGATTGGGCGGGCGAGCTTCTTGTCCGGCGCTCCCGCGGGGCGCTTAGCACGCTTCTGCACGAGGTTGAAGGCGTAGATGCTCGCCTGCAGCTGGTCGCCGGCGATGAGACCGGCCAGGGCCACGTCCTCGCGTTCGAAGCCCTCGGCGCGGGTGCCACCCTTGGCCGCCTGCAGCAGGTCGAGCGCCACATACGGCGACTTCGCAACCTCGCCGATACGGTTCACCAGCATCTTGCGGGCGATGCCGACCGCGACGTCCCACTTGACCAGGCGCTCGATCTTGCCGGGCACATTGGGCCGGGCCGCCTTGGTCGTGCCGGCGATGACGCCGTCGGCCCAATCGATGGAGTCTTCAAGGAACCGCGCCGACGTGAACATGACATCCGCGATACCCAGCGCGAGGGCATCCGCTCCGGTGAGGGTGCGATTGTTCTTGAGCGGGTTCTCGATGATGACCTTGAGGGCGTTCTCGATGCCGATCAGGTTGGGCAGCAGGTAGGAGCCGCCCCAGCCTGGGATCAGGCCGAGAAACACCTCGGGCAGTGCGATAGCGGGCACGGCCGCGTCGACGGTGCGGTAGCCGGCGTTCAGGCCGATTTCGAGGCCGCCGCCGAGCGCGAGCCCGTTGATGAACACGAACGAGGGCACGCCGAGAGTGTCGAGCTTGCCCAGGGCGTGGTGGCCGAGCTGGCTGAGCAGCTGGCCGGCTTCGAGCGACGGAATCTCGGCGACCTTGCTGAGGTCGGCGCCGGCGGCGAGGATGAAGGGCTTGCCGGTGACGGCGACACCGTGGATCTCCCCGCGCCCGGCACGGGCTGTCAGCTCGTCCATGGTGGCGGCGAATTCGAGCAGGGTGACCGGGCCGAGCGTGTTCGGCCGGGTGTGGTCGCGCCCGTTGTCGAGGGTGACCAGGGCCAGGGTGCGGCCGCCCGAGAGCGGCACGTCGCGCACGAAGGAATGCGTGACGACCTCGTCGGCCGAGATCGCGACGAGTGAGGAGAAATCGAGGGAACTGTAGTCGGTCATCGCTTGGCTGCCTTCTTGTTGAAGTGCGGGTTTTCCCAAATTACGGAGCCGCCCTGGCCGAGGCCGACGCACATGGCGGTGAGGCCGTAGCGCACCTCGGGGTGCGACTCGAACTGGTGGGCGAGCTGGTTCATCAGGCGAACGCCCGAGGAGGCGAGCGGATGCCCCAGCGCGATCGCCCCGCCGTATTCGTTGACGCGGGGGTCTTCGTCGTCGATACCGAAGTGGTCGAGGAATGAGATGACCTGCACGGCGAAGGCTTCGTTGAGCTCGAACAGGCCGATGTCCGTGATCGACAGGCCGGCCTTGCGCAGCGCCTTCTCGGTGGAGGGCACCGGACCGAGGCCCATCACCTCCGGTTCAACGCCGGCGAAGGCGAAGCTCGTCATCGTCATTTTTACGCCGAGGCCGAGTTCCATGGCCGTGGTGCCGCTCGCCAGCAGGCAAGCGGATGCGCCGTCGTTAAGGCCGGACGCGTTGCCGGCCGTGACCCGGCCGTGCGACCGGAACGGTGTGCGCAGGCCGGCGAGGCCCTCGAGCGTGGTCTCCGGGCGTGGTGCCTCGTCCCGGGTCGCGAGACCCCAGCCGGACTCGCTGCGCGTGGCAACGGGAATCAGGTCGGGCTGAATGTTTCCGGCCTCGTAGGCTGCGGCGACCTTCTGCTGGCTGCGGAGCGCGAACCGGTCAGAGCGTTCCTTGGTGTACGAGGGGAACCGGTCGTGGATGCGTTCGGCGGTCGCGCCCATATTGAGGGCGTCTTCGCTGACCAGCCGCTCGGAGAGGAATCGCGGGTTCGGGTCGGCCCCGAAACCCATCGGGTGGCGCCCCATGTGCTCGACGCCGCCGGCGATGGCGAGGTCGTAGGCGCCGAAGCCGATCGACGACCCCATCATGGTGACGGCGGTCATCGCCCCGGCGCACATGCGGTCGATGGCGAAACCGGGAACCGATTTCGGCAGGCCGGCCAACAGGGCGGCCGTGCGTCCCAGGGTCAGTCCCTGGTCGCCGGTCTGGGTCGTGGCCGCGATCGCGACGTCGTCGATGCGTTCCGGCGGGACGCCGGCGTTACGTTCCATCAGCCCGATAATCGCCTTGACCACGAGGTCATCGGCTCGGGTGTTCCAGTACATGCCTTTTTCACCGGCGCGTCCGAACGGGGTTCGAACTCCGTCCACAAAAACGACTTCAGCTCTCTCGGCCACAATGCCTCCCGTAGGTGATTCACACAGGTACGACTGCTTGGCGCAGCGCATCTGCAGGGTCTTCCCCGATCCTAGGGTGGCAGAAATGGCCGCCCGAATCGTTTGGCGGTTTCTACGACTGCAGATCCGAGGCCGGGTCGGCCGTTTGTGGAACTTCTACAAAAGCATCCGCTATTAATTGTGCGGTCACGTCAACTTGCCAGTGCCGTGCTCCCAAATTGGTCAACGCTTGTGCAACGGATGCCGCATCCAGCGGCGCTGGTGGCGTCCAAGCCACCCGACGCAGAAAGTCGGGCGTGAGTAGATTCTCCAGGGGAATCGCGACCTCGTCGGAGAGGGCCTGGAGCGCAGCACGCGCCGCCTTGTAGCGCACGTCGGCTTCCGGATTGCGGTCGGCCCACGCCCGAGGCGGTGGCAGGGTGTCGTTGCTCGCCTTGAGCGCTGGCAGGTCCGCGGTGGCGCGGCCGCGCTGGATCGCAGCCCACCACCGGTCGAGCTCGTTGCGGCTCGCCCGACCGTTGAATTCGCGCAGGTCGGAGAGCGCCTGCCGGGTCGCCGGAAGGACCCGGGCGGCAGCGAGCAGGGATGCGTCGGGCACGAGACGGCCGGGGGAGACGTCCACGTCGCGCGCGAACTCGTCGCGGGCCAACCAGAGTTCCCGGGCGACAGCGAGGTTGCGCTGGCTGCGCAGGGAGTGCAGACCCGACAGCCGTCGCCACGGGTCGACTCGGGCGGCCTTGGCCTCCTTCGCCAGGGTCGCGGCGAATTCCTGGGCGGCAATCTCGGTCTTGTCGGACTCGACCAGCAGGTCGACCATGCGATCGCGCAGGTCGGGCAGGAGCTCGACGTCGAGGGCGGCGTAGACGAGCCAGGATTCGGGCAGGGGTCTGGTCGACCAGTTCGCGGCCGAGTGTTCCTTGGCGAGGTGGATTCCGAGCAGCTCTTCCACCACGGTGCCGAGGCCGACCCGCGGAATACCGAGCAGCCGCGCGGCAAGCTCGGTGTCGAAGATGTGTGCCGGGTCGAGGCCGACCTCGCGCAGGCAGGCGAGGTCCTGGCTCGCGGCGTGCAGAACCCATTCCTCATCGGCCAGCGCTTCGTTCAGCTCGCTGAAATCGCCGATCGGCGGCGGGTCGAACAGAAACGTGCCGGCGCCGCGGCGATAGATCTGAATCAGGTACGCGCGTTGCGAGTAGGTGAAGCCGGATGCCCGCTCAGCGTCGACCCCGACCGGCCCGTTACCGGCGGCCAGGGCGGCTGTCGCGGTGAGGTAGGCCTCACGGGTGTCAACGACCTGGTGTTGGACGGTGCTCTGCTTGGATTGCGATTCAGCCACGGGCTGCTCGGCGTGCTGACAACATGCTGACTCCTTCCCCAGCGGGAGGGAGGCCGGCGAGCATACAGAGCAGCTCGCCCCAGCCCTCGACGTGGGCGGTGAGATTGTGATCCAGGGGCGTCCACGACGCGCGCAGCTCAATCTGCGCGCCATCCCCCTGTTTGGCGAGTTCGCCAAAGCCTGACGAGATTATTTTAGTCGACGTTCCGGAGGCCGCGGTGTACTTCGCCTTGCGGGAGTCCAGGGCATCGACGAGCCAGGCCCAGGTGACCTCGGCCAGAAACGGGTCGAGGCCGATCTCCACCTCGAGCGGTGCCTGCGCGAAACAGACCACGCGAAAGGCTCCGTTCCAGCCGTCGGGCTCCTCCGGGTCATAGAGCAGAATGAAGCGGCCGGTCCCCAGATCGGAGTCGCTGCCGTGCCGCACCGGCCGGATATTCGCGGCGAGCGCGATCGAATACGGCGCGAGCTGGGCGGGCGCGGCAATTTCCGTGACGACTAATTCGGCCCGGCTCGTGGCGCCACGAATCGCGGTCAATGCCGCGGAAAACTCCGCGGGAAGCGATTGATCTGTTTCGGGCACGTCTGCAGACTAGAGTTTTTTCTGGGTGTTGTCCGTGAGGCACGCCGACCAGTCGGAGGTGCACATGCACGACCCACAGCCGCCAAACGGGCGTAACCACCACGTTCCGCGTGCGATTCTCGGCGTGACCGGTATCGTCGTCGCGGGTTCCGCCCTTGTTCTTGCCAGCGCCGTCGGCGTGCTCTCTGCGGTCATGGCCAAGACCATCGTCACCCCGCCGACAGCGCGGACCGATGACACCAGGGTCGTCGCGGTCGATTTGGCGAACGGCACGATTTCGCTGAAACGCCACCGCGATTCCGTGCTGCCTGGCGATTACAGCTTCTTCTTCAACGGCGGCACCGGCCACGCCCGGGTCGGTGAGGTCACCGCGCGCACGGCGACGACCGTCACCCGGCGCATCCTCGCTGTCGACTACGGTGACCTCCAGGTGGCGCGCCGTGGCCGGTTCAGCGGCTGGCTCTTCACGAGTCCCGCCGATCTGGACGTCGAGTGGACCGAGGTCGCCGTCCCCGCACCCCTGGGTCCAGCTCCCGCCTGGATCTTTCCAGCGGATACTGCAGCGCGGTCGACACGGTGGGTGATTCAGGTGCACGGCCGGGCGGTGCGCCGCGAGGAGGCACTGCGGGCGGTGCCGGTCTTTCGCGCGGCCGGCTACACGTCGTTGCTCGTCTCCTATCGCAACGACGGCGACGCCCCGGCGAGCGCTGACGGACGGTACGGCCTCGGCGACACCGAATGGCCCGACGTGGACGCTGCAATCGACTACGCCGCAGCGCACGGGGCGACGAGCATTGTGTTGATGGGCTGGTCGATGGGTGGCGCCGTGGTGCTGCAGACCCTCACCCGCAGCGCGCACCCGCACTTGATCCGCGGTGTCGTGCTGGAATCTCCCGTAATCGACTGGACCGACGTGGTCAAAGCGCAGGCGAGAGACCGGCGGCTGCCGGTTCTGATCGCCCACGGCGCGGTCGCAATCTTGGGGGCAGGCTGGGCCAGGCACCTCACCGGGCAGACCGAGCCGATTGATTTCAAGCGGCTCGACTTTGTGGCCAGGGCGCGCGACCTGCATGGACCCATTCTGCTGCTGCACAGCGATGACGACGGCTTCGTGCCGGCCACCGGATCGCGCCGGCTGGCCGGGCTCCGGCCCGACACGGTGACTTTCGTGGCGTTCAGCGAAGCCCGCCATACCAAACTGTGGAACTACGATCCCGCCCGGTGGGACGCCGCGATCGCGGCCTGGCTGGCCGCGCTCCCGGGCTCCTGAGGCCGAGATTCAGGCGGCGAGGCGATCCCGCAGCTGACGTTTGGCCCGGCCGAGCATCGCGCTCATGCCGCGCAGGCGCAGCGGAGAAACGGCCTCGCTCAGACCGATCGACTGCGGATAGTCATCGGGAACCGCCAGCACCTCCTCGGCGCTGAGGCCGTCCAGGCCCTGGGCCAGGATCGACGCGAACCCGCGAGTGGTCGGCGACTCCCGCGGTGCTGTCGCGTGCAGGTGAAACGCGCCGTCGGCATCCACTTCGACAAAGATGAACACCGGGGACTGGCATTCAACGACGCGTTCGAGCAGATCGGGGTGGTCCTGAAACTTCTGCGGAAGTTCGGGCAGCTCGTTGGCGAACTCCAGCAGCAGGAGCAAACGGTCCTTCTGCTCGAGCGCGAGAAAGTCCTCGCGAATCTCATTCAGCAGGTCCATGCTCACGGGCGCGGCGCCGGTGCAGTTCCGGGCGCGCTGCCGACCGCGATCGGCACCGCCACGGCGTTGCCCCACTCGGTCCAGGAACCGTCGTAGTTGCGCACGTTGTCGAACCCGAGCAGGTGGGTCAGCACGAACCAGGTGTGGCTCGAGCGCTCACCGATCCGGCAATACGCGATCACGTCGTCGCCCTCGGCGAGGCCGGCTTCGCCCAGGTAGATGCCGTCGAGTTCGGCGCGGGTACGAAACGTGGAGTCGGTGGCCGCGGCCCTGGCCCACGGGACCGAGGCGGCGGACGGAATGTGGCCGCCGCGCAGGGCGCCCTCTTCGGGGTAGGCGGGCATCGTCGTGCGGGCGCCGCTGTATTCCTCGTCGGAGCGCACATCGATGAGCGGGTTGCCGAAATGAGCGAGAACATCCGCTTTGAACGCACGAATCGGGGCATCGTTTCGCTCGATCACAGGGTAATCCGTTGGGGTGACCGGCGATGCCGTCGTGGTGATCTCGCGGCCTTCGGCGAGCCACTTGGAGCGTCCGCCGTCGAGAAGGCGAACATCGTCGTGGCCGAACAGAGTGAATACCCAGAGGGCGTAGGCGGCCCACCAGTTGCTCTTGTCGCCGTAGATGACGACCGTGCTGTCGCGGGCGATGCCCTTGCTGGTCATGAGCGCGGAGAAGGCAGCGCCGTCGATGTAGTCACGGTTGACCTTGTCGTTGAGGTCGGTGTGCCAGTCGATCTTCACCGAGCCCGGGATGTGCCCCACCTCGTAGAGCAAAACGTCTTCGTCGGACTCCACGACGACCAGTCCAGCGTCACCGTGGTGCTCGGCCAGCCATTCGGTCGAAACCAATTTGGACGGGTGGGCGTAGGCGGCAAACTTCTCGGTCGGATCGAACGGGGCAGACATATAACCTCCATGTGGACCGGATGCATACGGATTCGGGTTGACCGCGGATTAGGCTTGGCTGGCCCACCACTTAAACTTACGCGGTGCCGGCATTCAGCGCATTCGCAGCAACAGAACGAGAACGGGCGTTTCCCATGGCACCAGAGGCTCACCAGAAGGCACAGCACACGGTTCCGCAACTGGCCGAGCGAACCCCCAGCATCACGGGCCGGGAAATCGTGGCCGAGTTGGTGCCGCCTCCCCAGTTTGAACACGCCTCGTTCGAGAACTACCGGCCCGATCATGACTACCCGTCGCAGGTCGCGGCCGTCGAAAAGTTAAAGGAGTTCGTGAACCCTCGTCCCGCCGGGTTCTTCTCCCGCCGCCGCCAGGCCAAGGACGACCTGCCCGGCATCTACCTGGACGGTGGGTTCGGTGTCGGCAAGACGCACCTGCTCGCCGCGCTCTGGCACGCCGCGACCGGCCCGAAATATTTCGGAACTTTCATTGAGTACACGGCCTTGGTGGGGGCGCTCGGCTACCAGGAGACCATCAAGGAACTGCGCAGCGCGAAGCTCATCTGCATCGACGAGTTCGAGCTCGACGATCCGGGCGACACCATGGTGATGACCCGGTTGCTCGGCGAACTGGTTGCCACCGGCACCCGCGTCGCCGCCACGTCGAACACCCCGCCCAATTCGCTCGGCGAGGGCCGATTCGCTGCCCAGGACTTTCTGCGCGAGATCTCGGCCATGAGTGCCAACTTCGAGACCCTGCGCATCGACGGCCTCGACTACCGTCGCCGCAATGTCACCGGCCAGGCCGTGGCGGTGGAGCCTGAGGCACGTGAACACCTGGTCAACACCCTGCTCGGTCGCGGTTCCAAGGTCACCGAAGACGACTTTGGTTCTCTGATTCGTCACCTCGGCACCGTGCATCCGTCGAAGTACGTCAAGGTCATTCGCGACGTCGAGGTCATCGCCCTGCGCGGCGTTTTTCTGCTCACCGACCAGTCAGACGCCCTGCGGCTGGTGGCGTTCATCGACCGGGTCTACGACGCCGAGATTCCGATCGTCGCCAGCGGGCGCCCACTCAATGAGGTCTTCGACGACGAGATGATGGCCGGCGGGTACCGCAAGAAATACCAGCGCTCCCAGTCGCGCATGGTCGCCCTCACCACGGGAGAGCTGCCGCTGCACACCGACTGACCCGGAAATCTGGCGTTAACAATTCGCCAAAGCTCGTAACCGGTACGAAACACGACGGAACGTTGGTTGTAACACCCACCTCAGATACTTGATCCGTATCCGAGGTGGGTCACCTCGCGCTACACCCTGCACATTCGACGCGTAAGGACAATCTATGGATACCGGAAGCATTGCATGGGGGCTCACAGCCACCGCACTCGTGTTGTTTATGACACCAGGTGTCGCCTTCTTCTACGGCGGACTGGTCAAGGCCAAGAGCGTCATCAGCATGATGATGATGAGCTTCGGCGCGCTGGGCCTGATCAGCGTCCTGTGGATCCTCTACGGCTTCAACATGAGCGCCGTCAACGGCCCCACGGAATTCGCCGGTAACCCGTTCTCCGACTTCGGCCTCGGCAAGCTGGCGATGGGCGAGACCGGGAGTATAGACCTTCTCGGCGCCACTTACGGAGCCACCTTCGCCATCATCACCGTCGCCCTCATCAGCGGTGCCGTCGCCGACCGGGCCAAGTTCGGCTCGTGGATGATCTTCGCCGGCGTCTGGGCGACCCTCGTGTACTTCCCCGTCGCAGCCTGGGTCTGGGGCGGTGGCTGGATTATGAAACTCGGCGAGACTCTCGGCCTCGGTGACATCGCTGTGATCGACTACGCCGGTGGTACCGCCGTGCACATCAACGCCGGTGCCGCAGCCCTCGCTCTCGCGCTGGTACTCGGAAAGCGCGTCGGCTTTCAGAAGGGCATCACCAAGCCGCACAACGTGCCGCTGGTGCTCATCGGCGCCTCCATCCTCTGGTTCGGCTGGTTCGGTTTCAACGCCGGAGCTGAATGGCTCAACGGCCTCGAAAACGTCGGCATCATCGTCGTCAACACCCTCGGTGCCACGGCAGCGGCCATCCTCGGCTGGATGCTCGTCGAGAAGTTCAAGGACGGCAAGGCAACCTCGGTCGGCGCCGCCTCCGGTGCAGTCGCCGGCCTGGTCGCTATCACGCCGGCCTGCGCCAACCTCGAGCCCGGCTGGGCACTGCTGCTCGGTGCCGTCGCCGGTGCCGTCTGCGCCCTCGCCGTTGAACTCAAGTTCAAGCTCGGCTTCGACGACTCGCTCGACGTCGTCGGCATCCACCTCGTCGGTGGCGTCATCGGAACCCTCTACCTCGGCTTCTTTGCCATTGGTACCGGGCTGTTCACCGGCGGTGACCTGAGCCAGCTCCTCGTGCAGGCCATCGCAGCCTTCGCCGTTCTCGCCTACTCCTTCGTCGTTGCCTATGTTCTCGGTTTCGCGATCGAGAAGACCATCGGCTTCCGCATCAAGAACGAAGACGAACTGGCCGGGATCGACACGAGCGTGCACGGCGAAGAGGGCTACGCCCTCGAGCGTGTCTAGCGACTGACTCCCGCTCGACTCGGGCACAGGGGCGGTATGGAGAACGGGGTGACCCCGGCTCTGTACCGCCCCTTATCGGTGCATGCCGTGGCGGCTGTTCCAGCGAAGCGGATGCCGCGGCTCAGCCGCGAACGCAGGTACCGGAGGAGACCGGAGCGCCGAGGCCGGGCGCAAGGCTAATGACCGGCTGAACCTCTTCGAGCGCGAGGGCATAGCCGACGTTCTCGGTGTTGCTGGCCTTGGCAAAGATGACGCCAACGACCTGAGCGGATTCGCTCAGCAGCGGCCCGCCAGATTCCCCTTGCTGCACGTCGGATGCCACGGTGTACACCTGGCGGGGCGTCGGATCCTGGCCATAAATGTCGGCGACGCTGATGGTGCCGATCGAGATGACCTGCGCCGGGTCGGAGACATACGGTCCGCCGAACGGATACCCGTCGGCGACGGCGCCGTTGCCCGCAGCGAGATTAGCACCGATGGTGAGTGGTACAGCGCCGAGGCCAGGCACCGCAATGATGGCGAGGTCGTCGACCGGGTCGAAATACACGATCTCCCCGGCCATCGATTCGCCCGCCGGGGTTTCTACGACGGGCTGGCCTACTCCGGCGACGACGTGCGCGTTGGTGATGACTCGGCCGTCAGAGACCACGAAACCGCTGCCGGACTGGCTCTGTCCGCAGGCGTAGGCCGTTCCGGTGATGCGCACGACCGACTGCGCGGCCACGGCCAGCGCCGGGCTGCTGGTATCGGCTTCGGCGGCATCCGGTGTCGGTCCGGTGAACGCGTCGACAATGCGCGGCAGCCCCTGCTGCACGGCTACCGAGCGCAGCTCGGCCATCAGTGATTTCACCGGGTCGGGAGTGAGCGAGTCAATCCCGGAGACGACGGTGGATGAGGCGATTGCGGGGGAGAGAAAGGGAATGCCGAGGGCACCGATGCTGAACGCCACCATCGATGCCACGAGCGCGGAGGCGACGGCAGCGAAGGCCGCGCCGAGCACCCGATTGATCGTGCCGAAGGGAGATCGCTTCTTTCGGCGTCCGACCATGCCGCCGGCCGATGCACCGAGGGAGTGGCCAATGAGCACGAGCAGAACGGCGACCGCGATGGTGCCGGGGGTGCGCCACTCCGGGGCAGGAATCCAGCCGCCGACGAGCGGAACCACGAAGAAAGCGGCGATGCCGCCGAGCACCGCTCCGACAATTCCGGTGAGGCTCTGCAGCAGTCCGCTCCGGTAGCCGTTAACGAGGGCAACAAAGAGGACCAGAATCAGGAAGAGGTCGAGAACGGTCGAGCCCGGCATCCGTCTCCCTCATCTGTTCTATGTCGACGATTTCGTCTTCTTCATGTTTACACAGGCCTCCTCCGCGATTGCTGAGCGGGGCGGCCTCGGGTCCCGCATTCCCGGGCGATCAACAGGCGAAGTGGGTGCCCGGCGAGTACCCTGAGACCTCTGAGAGAGGAAACACGTGACGAACGCCGGGGCCTACCCCATTTCAGCGATCGCGCCGCCGCTGGCCGGACGGGCCGTGGCGAGTCAGCGCTGGTCGAACCTGGTTTTCCTGCATTGGCGAGTGGATGCCGCGCTGGTTGCGCCGCTCCTGCCCGCTGGCCTGGTGCCCGACGAATACGACGGTTCGAGCTGGGTCGGCCTGATTCCCTTCGTGCTCGATCGCGCGACCATCCTCGGCAGCCCGCCTATCCCATACTTCGGCACCTTCGTCGAAGTGAATGTGCGGCTTTATGCCGTGGATTCGCAGGGACGTCGCGGTGTCGTGTTCGTGTCGCTCGAGGCGAGCCGTCTCGCGGCCGTATTGGCCGCCCGGGCTCTGTTCTCGCTGCCCTACGTCTGGTCGCGCACACGCCTGCGGGTGAACTCCGGCCAGTACCGGTATACCTCTACCCGCCACGGCGCCGCGACCATTCGCACCGAGGTCGTAGCCCGCCCCGGAGCTGTCGCCGTGGCGGACGACCCGCTGGCTGACTTTCTGACGGCGCGCTGGGCGCTGTTCACGAGAATCCGTGGTCGCATCGTGCACCTGCGTAACCACCACGAGCCGTGGCCGTTGTATCCTGCCGTGCTGGTGAGCCTCGACGACACGCTGCTGGCCGCCGCCGGTTTCGCCGGTCTCGCCGATCGTGCGCCGGATTCCGTGCTCTATTCGCCCGGCGTCACGACCTGGTTCGGTCGTGGCGCCTGACTCCGGCGCTGAACCCCTTACTAACCAGCGATGGCGTCATTAATCGGCACGTCCCCGTCGGTGAATTCGATGAACCGGCCCACGGTGTTGTCGTTGGCCAGCACGGCGGCGGTGACGAGTGCCACGTTCTCGCGTGACGTGGTGCCGGAGGAGTCGGGTCCGACCGTGATGGCGCCGGTCGACGCGTCCAGAGTCAGCGCGCTCGGGCCGAGAATGGTCCAGTTCAGCGACGTGGCGCGCAGGTAGTCGTCCGCGGCGGCCTTGGCCTCGTAATAGGCGAACATGCCGTCGTCGGGGGAGGCGCCGTGGTCGGCACGTGACCCCTTATAGGACACCATGACGTACCGGTAGATGCCAGCCTGCGCGGCGGCATTGATCGAGCGGATGGCCGCGTCCCGGTCGACCGCGTAGGTGCGGTCCGCGCTGCCTCCGCCGGCTCCGGCCGACCAGACCACAGCGTCGTGCCCGACCAGTGCGGCCGCGAGCTGGTCTGTGGTCAGATTCTCGACATCCGCTACGACCGGCGTGGCACCGGTCGCGCTCACGTCGGCGGCGTGCTCGGGGTTGCGTATGAGTGAGCTGACGTCGTGGCCGTCAGCCGTCAGCAAGCTGGCCAGGTGGAGGGCAACTTTTCCGTGCCCGCCGATGATCGCAATTTTTGTCATGTAAACAACCCTGCCACGGTTGGCTGCGTACGGTACTCAGATTTGGATGAAGCCGAGCAGGCGTGCGCTGAGGGTGAGGCAGCCCAGTTGCACGAGGAGGAAAACGGCAACCCAGACGATTCCGGGAATGTGGGTGAGTCTCGCGAGCTGGTCGGCATCCGATGCGGAGCCCGCCCGCCTGGATCGGGATTGCTGCAGCTCGAGCGACGTGCGTAGCGAGCCGAGGAGCACAAACACCGTGACGAGCAGCGCAAAAATCCCCTGCACCTGGGGGGAGCCAAACCAGGAGACCCCGAAAACCAGGGCGCCGGTTGCGGCCACCGACCACAGTCCGAACCAGTTGCGAATCTGTACGAGCAGCAGGGTCAACAGCACCAGGAGTACCCAGAGCAGGCCCACGTCGTAGCCTAGGCTGAGCAGCCAGGCCGCACCGAGGCCGAGCAGCGCAGCCGCCGGGTATCCCGCCAGGAGGGTGAAGATCATGCCGGGTCCGCTCGGGCGCCCGCGACTCACCGTGAGCCCTGACGTGTCCGAATGCAAGCGGATGCCGCCCAGCCGCCGACCGCTCAGCACCGCGACAACACCGTGGCCGCCCTCGTGCACGATCGTTATGGCGTGGCGGGCGAGGCGCCACACCGGCGGAAACAGCACGATCACGGCGGCCGCCACGACGGTCAGCCAGGCCGCGAAGGGTTCCAGCCCGGCATGCGGTGTCGTCATGCGCTGCCAGATGTCGAGAAGCACGTCCATGTCTCTCAGACTAGGTTGCCCCAGGCTGCTCTCCCCGCTGTCGTGCGCGCAGGCGTAGGGAATGCAAAAAACCCCCTCGTAAAAGGGGGTTTTCGTGGTGGGCGATGCGGGACTTGAACCCACGACCTCTTCCGTGTGAAGGAAGCGCGCTACCAGCTGCGCCAATCGCCCAATTGCATTCGCAAGGCAACTAAAATTTGCCTTGCGACTTTTGATACTAGCCCAGAGTGGAGTGTCGCCGCACATCGACCCCGCACCCGGTGTGGCGTGTGCGGCCATGGGCGGATGAAGGCCCTTTTTGAGCGCGGTCGAGCTCAATTTCCGGGCGCGCGGGAGTTGCGCCGCAGCGCGGGAGGCGAAGCTCGAGCTCACTGGCGCGGCTCCCGAACCTCGAGTTACGCGGGTATTGCGGCCAGGACCGCACTCCCACGGACTGGCGCAACTCCCGCGTTTGGCGCAGCTCCCGCGCTCGCCCGACCCGATGCCAGGGCAGCCGAGTCAGCCCGAAGGCCTCCGCAGCACACCGCGCAACACGCCGTAGACGGCTCGGTTTGGTTTCCGTCTTGCTATTCAGCTAGAGTCTCTGAGTACGCAGAAATGCGGACAGTTGCGGATGTGGCGCAGTGGTAGCGCATCACCTTGCCAAGGTGAGGGTCGCGAGTTCGAATCTCGTCATCCGCTCAAATGAACTGGAATCGGCCAATTGGCCGGTTCCAATTCGTTTGGTATGAACCCATATGGTGTGAACCCACATGGTGGATTGGCCGAGAGGCGAGGCAGCGGCCTGCAAAGCCGTTAACACGGGTTCGAATCCCGTATCCACCTCCATTCTTTGAGCACGTCCTGAAGATGAGCATGTACAACAGAATGAGCAGTTCCCAGAATCTTGGGCGATTGGCGCAGCGGTAGCGCGCTTCCCTGACACGGAAGAGGTCACTGGTTCGATCCCAGTATCGCCCACAGAGTAGTTTGTACAGAATGTAGTTCACACAGAAGCCCCGGTTCGCCGGGGTTTTTTTGTACCCAAACCGCGCCGGTGCATGAACGCACGCCCGGTCTCGAGGCAGACCGACGGACAACCCCGCGCACGCCGCTAAAGTTGACGGGTAGGCAAACAATAGGGAGTTATACACGTGGCTGACGGCTTTGCGCTTTTCACCGATCGATCCGTTGTCGCGATGCGCGTCAACGGTGAGTTGAAAGATCTGGCGGCCACCGTGTTGCCGACGGATGCTGTCGAACCGGTCAGCATAAACTCTCCCGACGGCCTCAACATTCTGCGCCACTCCGCCACCCACGTGCTGGCCCAGGCCGTGCAGACCGTGAATCCGGCCGCCCGCCTCGGCATCGGCCCGTTCGTCACCGACGGCTTCTACTACGACTTCGACGTTGCCGACCCGTTCACTCCGGATGACATCAAATCGCTCGAAAAGGCGATGGACCGCATCATCCGCCAGGGCCAGCGTTTCGTGCGTCGCGTGGTCAACCACGATGAGGCACGCGCCGAACTCGCCGCTGAGCCGTACAAGCTCGAACTGATCGGCATCGAGGGCGGCCCCGGGGAGGGCGGAGATGCTGCAGCCAACAACAGCCCGACCGCCGACGAAGAATCGGTTGAGGTCGGCGGCGCCGAACTCACCATCTACGACAACGTCGATCCGAAGACGGGGGAGACGGTCTGGAAGGACCTCTGCCGCGGCCCCCACCTGCCGAACACCCGCATGATCGGCAACGGCTACTCGCTCACCCGCCTGGCCGCGGCTTACTGGCGCGGTTCGGAGAAGAACCCGCAGCTGCAGCGCATCTACGGCACCGCCTGGCCCACCAAGGATGAGCTGCGCGCGTATCAGACCCGTCAGGAAGAGGCGGCCAAGCGCGATCATCGCAAGCTTGGCGCCGAACTCGACCTGTTCAGCTTCCCGGAGGAGATCGGTTCCGGCCTCGCCGTGTTCCACCCCAAGGGCGGCATCATCCGCCAGGAGATGGAGAACTACTCCCGCAAGCGTCACACCGAAGCCGGCTATGACTTTGTCTACTCGCCGCACATCACCAAGTCGACCCTGTTCGAAACCTCCGGACACCTCGACTGGTACCGCGAGGGCATGTTCCCCCCGATGCACCTCGACGAGGAACGTGATGACACCGGCCATGTCACCCGCCAGGGCGTCGACTACTACCTGAAGCCGATGAACTGCCCGTTCCACAACCTCATCTTCAAGTCCAGCGGTCGCAGCTACCGCGAACTGCCGATGCGACTGTTCGAATTCGGTTCGGTCTACCGCTATGAGAAGTCCGGCGTGCTCAACGGGCTCACCCGTGTGCGCGGCATGACCCAGGACGACGCACACATCTACACCACCAAGGAAGGCATGAAAGAAGAGCTCACCAGCACCCTCAACTTCGTGCTGCAGCTCCTCGCCGATTACGGTCTGCAAGACTATTACCTCGAGCTCTCCACCAAAGACCCGAAGAAGTTCGTCGGCACCGACGAGGCGTGGGAAGAAGCCACCGAAACGCTGCGCGAGGTGGCCGAGGCATCGGGTCTCGATCTGGTTGCCGACCCGGGTGGTGCCGCGTTCTACGGCCCCAAGATCTCGGTGCAGGCCAAGGATGCGATCGGGCGCACCTGGCAGATGTCGACCATCCAGCTCGATTTCAACCTGCCGGAGCGCTTCGACCTCGAATACACGGCGAACGACGGCAGCCGCCAGCGCCCGGTCATGATCCACCGTGCCCTGTTCGGCTCGATCGAGCGCTTCTTCGCCGTACTCACCGAGCACTACGCCGGGGCGTTCCCGGTGTGGCTGGCTCCGGTACAGGTCGTCGGAATTCCCGTGTCGGAGCAGTACGGTCCGTACCTCGACGATGTCATCGCGACCCTCAAGAAGGCCGGAGTACGCGCCGAAGTCGACCATTCCGACGACCGGATGCAGAAGAAGATCCGTACCCACACCAAAGCCAAAGTGCCCTACCAGCTCATCGTGGGCGAAGACGACCAGGCCAACGGTGCGGTCAGCTTTCGGTACCGCGACGGTACCCAGCAGAACGGTGTGCCCGTAGCCGAAGCCGTGCGACTCATCGTGGAATCGATCGAGACCCGCGCCCAGGTGACGACCACCCCGATCGCGCCCGCCGAAGTGCAGGCCTGACATGGCTGAAATTCCGGTTGATCGGCTGCGGGGCTCCGATACCGCCGACGCCGGCGCGGGGGAGACCTCCGTCGAATTTGCGGCGGTTCCGGATGCCTTCCAACGGCTCTGGACACCGCATCGAATGGTCTACATCCAGGACGGACAGCAGCCGCACTCCGACGATTGCCCGTTCTGCATCGCGCCGACCCTGGAGGATGAGAAAGCACTGATTGTCGCCCGCGGCACCCACGCCTACGTTCTGCTCAATTTGTTTCCCTATAACAGCGGTCACTTGCTGGTTTGCCCATACCGGCACGTCGCCACCTACGACCAGGCCACACCCCAGGAAGTCGCCGAGATCGCCGAACTCACCCAGATTGCCATGCGCGTGCTGGCCGAGGTGTCGAACTGCGACGGATTCAATATCGGCATGAACCAGGGGCGCATCGCGGGGGCCGGCATCGCCGAGCACCTTCACCAGCACATCGTGCCCCGCTGGGCGCTCGATTCCAATTTCTTTCCCATCATCGCCGGAACCAAGGCCATTCCGCGCTTGCTCGGCGACGTGCGTCGGGAAATCGCAAAGGGCTGGCCCGTCGCGGGGGCTCCTGCGGCTGCTGCCACAAGCGTTCTCTAGCTTTTTCTCACGGCCGGGCGCGTGCTGGTGCGCCCCGGTCTTCCGCTCACACCCACCAGCCTCCGACCAGACCACCACCGTGCAAGGAATAGGATCGTACTTATGACTGAATCAACCTCTGCCGAGCAGTTCGGCTCGAGCCGCGTCAAGCGTGGACTCGCCGAAATGCTCAAGGGCGGCGTCATCATGGACGTCGTCACCGCTGCCCAGGCTCGTATTGCTGAAGACGCCGGTGCTGTCGCCGTCATGGCTCTCGAGCGCGTTCCCGCCGACATCCGCTCGCAGGGTGGCGTGGCTCGCATGAGCGACCCCGACCTGATCGACAGCATCATCGCCGAGGTCAACATTCCGGTCATGGCGAAAGCCCGCATCGGCCACTTCGTCGAAGCACAGATTCTCGAGGTGCTCGGCGTCGACTACATCGACGAATCCGAAGTGCTCAGCCCGGCCGACTACATGAACCACATAGACAAGTGGAACTTCACCATTCCCTTCGTCTGTGGCGCCACCAACCTCGGTGAGGCGCTTCGCCGCATCAACGAGGGCGCGGCCATGATTCGTTCCAAGGGCGAAGCCGGTACCGGCGACGTCTCCGAAGCCACCAAACACATTCGCACCATCAACGGGGAGATCAAGCGCCTCACCTCGATGAGCCGTGACGAACTCTACGTCGCCGCCAAGGAGCTGCAGGCTCCCTACGAGCTCGTCGCCGAGATCGCCACCACCGGCAAGCTGCCCGTCGTGTTGTTCACCGCCGGAGGTGTGGCCACCCCGGCCGACGCCGCCATGATGATGCAGCTCGGTGCTGACGGCGTGTTCGTCGGCTCCGGCATCTTCAAGTCGGGCAACCCCGAGCAGCGTGCAGCGGCCATCGTGAAGGCCGTCACGTTTTACGACGACGCAAAGGTCATCGCGGATGTCTCGCGCGGACTCGGCGAAGCCATGGTCGGCATCAACGTGTCCGACATCCCGGCGCCGCACCTCCTCTCTACCCGCGGCTGGTAGCGCAACCGTTCGTGACGATTCTCTCCAGAGTGGGCACCCGACCAACAGAAACCGCCTTACCGGCAGGTCTGCGGGTCGGCGTGCTCGCTCTGCAGGGCGACTTTCGTGAGCACGCGCAGGTCTTGCGCGAGCTCGGCGCAGAAGTCGATCTGGTGCGCCGCCCGGAAGAGCTCGACCGCATTGACGGTCTGGTCATTCCGGGCGGCGAATCGAGCGTCATGGACAAACTTGCCCGCATCTTCGGCCTGGCCGAACCGCTGAAGGCCGCCATTCGCGGCGGTCTGCCGGTCTACGGCACCTGCGCCGGCCTGATCATGCTTGCCGACACCGTTCTCGACGGCATGAACGGGCAGCAGAGTCTCGGCGGGCTGGACATCGCGGTACGCCGCAACGCATTCGGCTCGCAAACCGCCTCCTTTGAGACCGACCTTGACGTTGCCGCGCTCGGCGACAAGCCCGTGCACGCGGTCTTTATTCGCGCCCCGGTGGTCGAAACCGTCGGCCCGCGGGCGACCGCACTAGCCACCCTCGACGACGGCCGCTGTGTTGCCGTGGAGCAGGGAAACCTGCTCGGCACGTCCTTTCACCCGGAGATCACCGGCGAATATCGTTTTCACCAGTATTTCCTTCAGAAACTGGTCGCCGCTGCTCGGTGAACAGCGCCTGAATTGTGCCGGGCGCGCGAGTGTGGCTAGGGTTCAGACATGACTCAGACACCCGGTGGTCAACGATGACCCGATATGTAGCACTGCTCCGTGGCATCAACGTCAACGGCATCACCATCGCCATGGCCGATCTTGCCGACACCTTTCATGACCTCGGTTACACCGACGTCAAAACCGTGCTGGCGAGCGGCAACGTCATCTTCAGCATCGACAGTCCCCTGGCTGATAAAGCCGATACAGCGGCCCTCAAAGCCCGCATCGAAGCGGCCCTGACCGCCCGGTTCGACTACGAGGCGTGGATCGTGCTGGTCGACGCCGAATCCCTCGACCGGATCGTTCGTGCCTTTCCGTTCACCGCCGAGCATGACGGCTGGCATTCCTATGTCATGTTCTCCTCCGACCCCGGTCATTTGAGCGAACTGGCCGGTCATGCCAAGGAGCTCGAGCCGTCCGACGAACGAATCGAACTCGGCCACGGCGTGCTGTACTGGGAGGTTCGCAAGGCCGTCGGCATCAAGAGCGCCTTCAGCAAGAAAAGCGCCAAGCTCAAGTACCGCGACACTACGACCACCCGCAACCTGCACACGCTGCACAAGCTGCTGGAAGTCACTCCGGGATAGACTGATTCGGCACTAAGCGTGCACCGACTTCGCAGCGCTCACTTAATTTTGGCGTAGCACAACAACGGGAGATTTATGTCCGGGCATTCCAAATGGGCCACCACCAAGCACCAGAAAGCGGTCACCGACTCCAGGCGCGCCAAGGCGTTCGCCAAACTCATCAAGAACATCGAGGTCGCGGCCCGACTGGGCGGCGCTGACCTCTCCGGTAACCCCACACTGGTCGACGCCATTCAGAAGGCCAAGAAGACTTCGGTGCCCAACGACAACATCGACCGCGCCGTCAAGCGCGGTGCCGGGCTGTCGGGCGAGCAGGTCGACTACACGACCATCATGTACGAGGGCTACGCCACCCACGGTGTCGCCATCATGATCGAGTGCCTCACCGACAACAAGAACCGTGCAGCGGCTGAAGTGCGCACCGCGATGGCTCGCAACGGCGGAGCTATGGCCGACCCGGGCAGTGTCGCCTACAACTTCCACCGCAAGGGCGTCGTCGTGGTCAAGCACCTGCCGACCCTCACCGAAGACGACATCATGCTCGCCGTTCTCGATGCCGGCGCCGAAGAGGTCATCGACGAGGGAGACACCTTCGAGATCCACTCTGATGTGAGCGACCTCGTCGCCACCCGCACCGCGCTGCAGGCCGCCGGAATCGACTATGAGTCGGCCGACATCGCGTTCATCCCGTCGCTCAAGATCGAGGTCGACGCCGAAACCGCCCGCAAGGTATTCCACCTGATCGACGCGATGGAAGACCTCGACGACGTGCAAAACGTGTACTCGAACTACGACCTGTCGGCCGAGGTACAGGCCGCACTCGCAGCCGAGTCCGAGTAGTTCGATGGCGGTCCGGGTTCTCGGCATCGACCCGGGCCTCACCCGCTGCGGCGTCGGCGTGGTCGACGTCGAGGGCAACCGATCAGCCAGGTTAGTTGATGTGACCGTGTTGCGCAGCGCCCCCGACCTGCCTCTCGAGCAGCGGCTGCTGTTGCTGTCCCAGGGGCTGGAGGAGATGCTCGACCGCCACCGGCCGCAGTTCATCGCCATTGAGCGGGTCTTCGCCCAGCACAACGTGCGCACCGTCATGGGCACAGCGCAGATCAGCGGGGTCGCCCTGCTGCTCGCCGCCCAGCGCGGTCTGCCGGTCACCCTGCACACCCCGAGCGAGGTGAAGGCCGCCATCACCGGTTACGGTGCCGCCGACAAGAAGCAGGTCGGCACCATGGTCGCCCGCATCCTCGGGCTGACCGAGATTCCCAAACCGGCCGACGCAGCGGATGCCCTCGCCCTCGCGATCTGCCACGCCTGGCGCACCGGAGCATCCGGCGGCACCCTGCCGACAGTCGCCTCGGTGAAAGCTGCCACGGTCACGACGGGCGCGCTGACGCCAGCGCAGAGGGCCTGGCGTGCCGCCGAACGTGGGTCGGCGCCAGAAGTGTCAGCGGTGCCCCGTAGTCTTAAGCGGTGATCTCTTCCGTACGTGGCCTTGTCCGCTCAGCTGTCGGCTCAACAGTCGTGATCGAGGTCGGGGGAGTCGGCCTCGGCATCCAGGTGACGCCGGCCACCGCACTCGGCCTGCGCATCAATGACGAAGCCCGGCTGGTGACCACCCTCATCGTGCGCGAAGATTCGCTCACCCTCTATGGCTTTCCCAGCGCAGACGAGCTTGCGGTCTTCGAACTGCTCGTCGGTGTGACCGGTGTGGGGCCGAAGTCCGCCCTGGGCGTGCTCGCGGTGCTCAGCCCCAACCAGATCGCGCAGGCCGTTGCCGGCGACGACGACGGCGTTTTCCGCAAGGTCAGCGGCATCGGACCGAAAACCGCCAAACTCATCGTGCTCTCCCTGGCCGGCAAGCTCGCCGTCACCGCGGCGACGTCTCCAACCCGCGCAGCCCCGGCTACGTCGGTCGCTGCCAGCGTGCAGGCTGCGCTGATCGGTCTCGGCTGGTCGGAGCGCGTCGCGGCCGAGGCCGTCGACGAAACCCTCACCGAGTTGGCGGATGCCGCCGGTGACGACGCTGCGCCGCCGGCGGTGGCGGCAGTGCTTCGGTTGGCTCTCGGCCGCCTTGGTCCGGCAGCGCACCACGCCACCGGGTCGGCGGCCTCGAGCACCGGAACGGCTCGCTCATGAGCACCGATCCCGCCGTCGAAAACTCCGCCATCAAACTGGTCACCCCCTCTCTCGAAAGTGAGTCCGAGCTGGCCTTCGAGGGCGCTCTGCGCCCGGCGAGTCTGGCCGAATTCGTCGGCCAGAAAAAAGTGCGTGGGCAGTTGCAGCTGCTGCTGACCGCCGCGACCATGCAGAATCGAACGCCAGACCACATTCTTCTGGCTGGCCCTCCCGGCCTCGGCAAAACCACCCTGGCCATGATCGTCGCCTACGAGGGCAACCGCCCGCTGCGAATGTCGAGCGGCCCGGCCATTCAGCACGCCGGCGATCTCGCGGCCGTGCTGTCGTCCCTGGTTCCCGGCGAAGTGCTGTTCATCGATGAAATCCATCGCATGGCACGTTCCGCCGAGGAGATGCTCTACCTCGCTATGGAAGACTTTCGCATCGACATCATGGTGGGAAAGGGTGCCGGCGCCACTTCCGTTCCACTCGACCTGGCCCCGTTCACCCTGGTAGGTGCAACGACCAGATCTGGCTTGCTGCCGAACCCTCTACGGGACCGTTTCGGTTTCACCGCCCACCTCGAGTTCTACGCCGAGAGTGAGCTCGAACAGGTGTTGGCCCGGGCAGCGCAGCTCATTGAGCTGCCGATCAAGAAGGATGCCCTGGCCGAGATCGCCGGACGGTGCCGTGGGACGCCGCGCATCGCGAACCGCCTGCTGCGCCGTGTGCGCGACTATGCGCTCGTGCACGGCGGAGCTGCCGACATTGCCGCGGTGCACGCGGCCCTCGAACTCTACGACGTCGACGCGATCGGCCTCGATCGGCTCGACCGGGAGGTCATGAAGATCATTTTGACGCGTTTTGGCGGCGGCCCGGTGGGGCTCAATACCCTGGCCGTGTCGGTGGGGGAAGAGTCCGAAACTGTCGAAGCGGTCGTTGAGCCCTTCCTGGTGCGGATAGGCTTCCTCACGCGTACCCCGCGAGGGCGCGTTGCCACCGGCGCAGCGTGGCAACATTTTGGTCTCGTGCCGCCCCCGGGCTCGACTGCACAGGGCACTACGACCCTTCTTGACCTATAATTCAATTTGGCCCGCCTGTCTAGAGGCATATTCTCTAGGCCTGCTGTCGGGTCGTAACTCACAGCTTCGGCCACCCGCGCCGCAATCGAAAGGTTTCACCGCTCTATGGATTCTTTGACTCTCGTTATGCTGGCCGTCTTGGCCGTACTCGTCTTCTTCATGTTCCGCAACGGACGCAAGCGCAAGAGGGACCAGGAGGCCCTGCAGGCCACCATGGTTCCCGGCGCCGACGTCATGACCAACTTCGGCATGTACGGCACGATCATTGCCATTGATGAAGAAGCCAACAAGGTCGAGCTGCAGATCGCGCCCGGCGTCATCGTCGAGATCCACCGCCAGACCATCGCTCGCGTGGTTGAGCCCGTTGTCGCCGACGAACTCGACGACGAGAGCGTTCAGGCCATCGACTCGCTGAACGAGCCGGAATTCGGCCAGCGCGTTGCCGACCTTGACACCGACACGACCGACCAGCCCAAAAAGGGTGACGCGTAGTCGTTTCTCGGCAGGCCTAGTTCGGTACGGCCTATTTCGTAAGGCATACTCGCTTGGCACGTCTATTTTTTTGCACGAAACGCACGTAATGCATCAAGCGGCGCGCCCACACAGTCTGGTGTGGGCGCCAACAGAAAGCTGAGTTCATAGGTGGCTAAGTCGTCTCCGGTCAAGAAGGCCTGGCGTTCCCTGACCTGGCTTGGCGTGATTATCGTCGGCCTCATCGCCCTCAACGCATTCGGTGTCTTCACCCAGAACGGATCGTGGACGCCGAAACTGGCCCTCGACCTCGAGGGCGGAACCCAGATCATCCTCGCCCCGCAGGTGGAGAGTGGCGCGACAGTCACCTCGGAGCAGCTGGACGAGGCCGTTGGGATCATTCGTCAGCGCATCAACTCCTCTGGAGTGTCGGAAACAGAAGTCAACACTCAGGGCGGTCGAAACATCGTCGTCTCGATTCCAGGAACCCCTGATGATGCCACCCTCGAGCGCATCAAGTCCTCGGCGAAGCTCGAATTTCGGGCCGTACTCGTAGCCGGGCAGCCGTCTGGCCAGACCGTCGGGGCCGACGGCACCGCAACGCCATCGCCGCAGGCGACGGTCGATCCGAGCCTGTCGACCACACCGGCCGTCGCACCGACCGACGCGAGCGACCTGAACTACGTCACCCCGGCTCTTCAGGCCGAGTACGACGCCTTTGACTGCAACAAGATCAACAGCACCAACGTGGCACCCGCCGACCAGCCCCTGATCACCTGTGAGACCGACGGCTCGGTCAAATACATCCTCGGCCCGGTCGAGGTCGACGGTTCCACGATCTCGGACGCGACCAATGGCCAGCGCACCACTCAAAATGGCGCGACCACCGGCGAGTGGGCCGTAAACATCGTCTTCAACAGCTCGGGAACCTCGAAGTTTGCTGACGTGACGACCCGCCTGTTCAGTCTGACCGGTGTGCAGAACCAGTTCGCCATCGTGCTCGACGGTCACGTGATTTCCGCCCCGGCCACCCAGGGCGCCATCCTCGACGGCAAGCCTCAGATCACCGGGTCCTTCGATCAGGAAAGTTCCAAGGCCCTGGCTGACCAGCTCAAGTTCGGCGCACTCCCGATCAGCTTCACCGTGCAAAGCCAGGACACCATCTCGGCAACGCTCGGTTCGACCCAGCTACTCAACGGCCTCATTGCCGGACTGATCGGTCTGATCCTCGTCGTCCTCTACTCACTCGCTCAGTACCGCCTGCTCGGTTTGGTCACCGTTGCGTCCCTCGGCGTGGCAGCGGTGATCACCTACCTGCTGATCACCATCCTGTCCTGGCGTGAAGGCTACCGTTTGTCACTGGCCGGCGTCGCCGGTTTGATCGTGGCCATCGGTATCACCGCCGACTCGTTCATCGTCTACTTCGAACGCGTGCGCGATGAATTGCGTGACGGGCGCGGGCTGGAATCGTCGGTCGAGGCCGGCTGGAAGCGAGCCTTCCGCACCATCGTCGCCTCCGACGTCGTCAACTTCCTCGCCGCCGCCGTGCTGTTCGTGCTCGCCGTCGGTAATGTTCGCGGCTTCGCGCTGACCCTCGGACTCACCACTATCGTCGACCTTCTCGTGGTCAGCCTGTTCACGCACCCCATGCTGCAGCTGGCAGCCCAGACCAAATTCTTCAACGAGGGCCACAAGCTCAGTGGGCTCGACCCGCGGGCACTCGGCGCCGTCTACCGTGGTCGAGCTCGGTTTGAACCTTCGGCAGCCGTGTCGCCGACCAAGGTCGCATCCTCCAGCAAAGAGGCGGCGAAACGACAGACCATCGCTGAGCGAAAAGCATCCGAACTCGTAAGCAGCAGTACCGATCGAACGACAGACGGGAAGGATTCCTGATGGCCAGCTTCTCGAAATTTGGAAATGACCTCTACACCGGAGCGCGGTCGCTGAACATCGTCGGGCGTCGTAAACTCTGGTACCTCATCGCCGGTGGCATGATCCTCATCGCCCTCGTCGGTCCCTTCCTGCTGCGCGGCGGTTTCGTCTTCGGCATCGAATTCACCGGTGGCAGCCAGTTCGTCGTGTCGCAGACCACGAGCCAGTCCGAGACCACGGCAACGAATGCCGTCGCGAGCGTCGTTCCCGACGCCGTAGCGAAGATCTCCACCGTCGGCTCCGACGGTGTTCGCGTGCAGACCGACCAGCTGTCGGAGGCCGAGACGACGACCGTGCGTGACGCTCTCGCCGCCGGGTTCAACGTGCCGGTCAAGGAAGTCGCCACCTCCTTCATTGGCGCCACCTGGGGGCAGGACATCACGGGACAGGCACTGCGCGCCCTGGTCGTGTTCCTCGTGCTCGCCGGTATCATCATGGCTATCTATTTCCGCACCTGGAAAATGTCCGTGGCGGCTATGGTCGCCCTTCTGCACGACCTGGTCATCACCGCGGGGTTCTACGGAATCACCGGTTTTGAAATCACGCCGGCGGCAGTGATCGGGTTCCTCACGATCCTGGGATACTCGCTCTACGACACCGTCGTGGTCTTCGACAAGATTCGCGAGAACACCAACTTCGACGGGTCCGGCTCGAGCCGAACTTTCTCCGAGTCGGTCAACCTCGCCGTGAACCAGACCCTCGTGCGCTCGATCAACACTTCTGTGGTGGCGGCCCTGCCCGTGGCATCCATTTTGTTCATCGGTGCGTTCGTCTTGGGTGCCGGCACGCTGCGCGACATCTCGCTCGCGCTGCTCATCGGAATTCTGGTCGGAACTTACTCGACCATCTTCATCGCATCACCGCTGTACGCCCAGCTGCGGAACGGCGAGGACGCTATTCGCAAGCACGACAAGAAGGCCCTCGCTGCGCGCGCGAAGGCCTCGGTCCCGGCTGCTGCGAGCGTCACCGCTTAGTCGAAACACCTGCACCAGGAACGGCCAGCCCCCGCGGGTTGGCCGTTCCTGTCTCTGCAACTGGACCGCGCAAAATTCCCCGGAAAAAAGGAATCGGGGTAGGGTCCCCGTTCTTCCCATTCTCCCGGGAATTTTGCTCGGCAGCCCACCTCATCGGCGTTACGCCGGAGGCGTACGGACTGCGCGCGCGGAACCGGCATAATTGAGAGATCGCAAATCCCGCGTCTTTTGCCGGGCGAGACGTATGAGGTGAGACTATGACGGACACGACGACCCCCTCCCCGGCCTCGCTGCGCCGGCTGGTTCCTCGCATCTTCTCTCGGGCCCAGCCCGCCGGTGCTGTTGACCGCCTGATCAAGACGGTGCGGTTGAACCACCCGAAGGTTGACCTGTCGATCATCGAACGCGCGTACACCGCCGCCGAGCGAGCGCACGACGGACAGCTGCGTCGCAGCGGCGAGCCGTACATCACCCACCCGGTCGCCGTAGCGCAGATTTTGGCCGACCTGGGGATCGGCACTAAAACCATTGCGGCCGCCCTGCTGCACGACACCGTAGAAGATACCGATTACACCCTCGACGCCCTACGGGCCGACTTCGGCGATGAAATCGCCATGCTCGTCGATGGGGTCACCAAGCTCGACAAGGTGAAGTACGGTGATTCGACCCAGGCCGAAACCGTGCGCAAGATGATCGTTGCAATGTCCAAAGACATTCGCGTCCTCATCATCAAACTTGCTGACCGCCTGCACAACGCCCGCACCTGGGGCTTCGTTCCCAACGAATCCGCCGTGCGCAAAGCCACCGAGACCCTGGAGATCTACGCCCCTCTCGCGCACCGCCTGGGGATCCAGACGATCAAGTGGGAACTTGAGGACCTCTCTTTTGCGGTGCTGTACCCCAAGCTCTACGCCGAGATTGAAAGCCTGGTCAAGCAGCGCACTCCGCAGCGCGAAGAGTTCGTTCAACAGATCATCGACACCATCAACGATGATCTCAAATCGGCGCGAATTCGCGGCAAGGTAGCCGGTCGCCCCAAGCAGTACTACTCGATCTACCAGAAAATGGTCGTGCGCGGCCGGGACTTCGACGAGATCTACGACCTCGTCGGCATTCGCGTGCTCGTGAACTCGGTGCGGGACTGCTACGCGGTGCTGGGATCCATCCATGCCCGCTGGACGCCGCTGCCCGGCCGGTTCAAGGACTACATTGCGACTCCGAAGTTCAATCTGTACCAGTCCCTGCACACCACCGTGCTCGGGCCGAGCGGTCGCGCGGTCGAAATTCAGATTCGCACCACCGAAATGCACCAGCGTGCCGAGTTCGGTGTGGCCGCGCACTGGAAGTACAAGGAGCAGGTCAACGGCAAGAGTGCCGGCGGACCCGGCCCGCAGAGCGACACCGATATGGCCTGGCTCGCCCATATCTCTGACTGGCAGGCCGAAACGGCCGACCCCGGCGAATTCCTTGACTCCCTGCGGTATGAGATCGGCGCCAAAGAGGTTTACGTGTTCACGCCGAAGGGCCGCGTCATCGGCCTTCCCTCCGGTGCGACCCCGGTTGACTTCGCCTATGCGGTGCATACCGAGGTGGGTCACCGCACCATGGGCGCCAAGGTTAATGGTCGATTGGTGCCGCTGGAGAGCGAGCTGATTACCGGCGACGTGGTCGAGGTGTTCACCTCGAAAAACCCCGATTCCGGCCCGAGCAAAGACTGGCTGAACTTCGTCAAGAGCCCCAGGGCGCGCAACAAGATTCGGCAATGGTTCACCAAGGAACGCCGCGACGAGGCCATCGAGCAGGGCAGGGACGCGATCGCCCGTGCCATGCGCAAGCAGAACCTTCCTCTGCAAAAGCTGATGAACCAAGACTCCTTCGCGGAGGTCGCGGCTCAGCTCAAGTACGAAGATGTATCGGCGCTCTATGCCGCCGTCGGTGAAGGTCACGTTTCAACCCAGTCGGTGCTCGAAAAGGTCGTTTCTTCGGTGCAGAGCATCGAAGACAACGACAGCAACGACTTTCCGGTCGCCGCTCGCGGACGGCAGCAGACCACCCGCAATGGAGATTCCGGAGTGCTGGTGCGCGGTGCGCCGGACATTCTGGTCAAACTGGCCCGCTGCTGCACCCCGGTGCCCGGCGACAGGATCGTCGGATTCGTCACCCGCGGCGCAGGAGTCTCTGTACATCAGGCCGCCTGCCACAATGTGCAGTCGCTGCTCAAAGAACCCGAGCGCATGATCGAGGTCGAGTGGGCACCAACCTCGAAGAGTTTGTTCCTCGTGCACATTCAAATCGAAGCCCTCGACCGCTCCGGCCTGCTCTCCGACGTCACCCGGGTCTTGTCGGAGCACCACGTGAACATCCTCTCGGCCACGGTCAACACGTCGAGCGATCGCCTCGCGCTCAGCCGCTTCGTCTTTGAGATGGGGGACACCACCCACCTCGACCGCGTACTCAACGCCGTGCGTCGTATCGATGCGGTGTACGACGTGTACCGGGTCAGCGACGGCTAACCTGCGGCACTGCGCGCGCGGCCCTGCTGGCGCAGCGCAAACAGTGGTGCGCTGACGGCCGTGAAGCGCGCGACAGCTAGAGCGCTGTGAGCGGGGCTGCCTCGCTTGCAGAGGTGGATGGCGGCCGACACGTCGGGGTACCCGCCGTAGTTGAGGAGGCGGGCCAGGAGGGAAGTCAGCTCCGATGTGGTTGATGATGACACGGTCGGCGGTGTAACCGCATAGCGGGCGAGATCTACGGCGGTGCGCAGGGGAGTGGTGACCCGCACCCCCGAGATGGTGCGCACGTCATCGGGTGTTCGCACAATTTCACGCACCGATGCCCGAGCCGACCACAGGGTGGTGGCACGCGCGCCGATCAGCACACAGAACTGGTGCCGCCGCGGCTCCGGCGCGACGCCGTAGATCCACGCTGCGGTGAGCTGCTCGGCGATGGCGCGGGGCGGGACCAGCTGGCTGGCGGCGATCGCGCGGCTGTCGCAACCGTCTATTTCATCGATCACGCACCAGGAGTCCGCGATCTGAAAGACTTGGCCGTCGAGGCGGGCGGCGTAGAGCTCGGCGAGGGGCAGGTCGTTCAGGGCGAGCGGTCGCCCCGGTGGATTCGTCATGCCACCAGAGTGAGGCTTAACCAGGTCCAGGCCCCCGAAAGAGCCTGGATCTGTGGAAAAACAGTTCACGTGCGCGGCGTGTGGATAACTCCGTACCTGCGTGAAGTTGTCTGCCGGCTACTGGCCGATGGCCTTGAGCCAGGCTTTGCGGGCCTCGAGCGCTTCGGTGGCGTCCTTGATGGCCCGGGCGTTCTGACCCTTCTGCGCCGTGGCCAGCTCGGCCTCGAGCTTGGCGATCGCGTCGTTCAGCTGCCCGGCCAGGCCCTCGGTGCGCGCCTTGGTCTCGGGGTTGTTGCGCTTCCAGTGATCGTCGTCGAGCTTGCGCACGACGGCTTCCACCTTGCGCAGGCGATCCTCGATCGGCTTCACCTGGTCCCGCGGGACCTTGCCGATTTCGTCCCACTTGCGCTGGATCGAAGTGAGGGTGTCGCGCGCGGCATTCCGGTCGGTGGTGGTGAGCAGGGTTTCGGCCTGGGTCAGCAATTCGAGCTTGAGTACGAGGTTCGCGGAGAACTCTTCGTTGTCCTGGGCTTCGACCTCACTCTTGACCGAGTAGAGCACGTCGCCGGCAGCCTTGAATTTGGCCCACATGGCGTCGTCCTGCTTCTTACCGCTGCGGCCGGCTTTCTTCCACTCGTCGAGCAGGTTGCGATAGGCGGAGACACCGTCGGCGCCCTGCGGGGCGAGGGCCTCGGCCTGCTCGATCAGGTGCTGCTTCTTGGTACGAACGTCTTTGTGAGCGCTGTCGAGTTCGGCGAAGAACGCCTTGCGGTTCTGCTCGATCGTGGTGCGGGCTGCCCGAAAACGCTTCCACAGGTCGTTGGCTTCGCCCTTGGGAATGCGCGGGGCGTCGTGCTGGTGTGCCTGCCACTTGGCAAAGAGGGCGTCGAGAGCGGCGCTGGTCTGCTTCCACTGCGTCTTGGCCGGATCCTCGGCGGCGAGGCGCTCAGCCTCGGTCACGATCTCGGCTCGTTCGGCGACAGCGGCAGCGGATGCAGCCTTCGTTTCGATGCTCTGCTGCTCGGTGAGCTCACTGACGGCACCGCCGAGAGCGCCGAGGCGCTCGGCCAGGGCAGCAAGGTTTCCGACCGCGTTGGCATTGGCGACGGCAACTGTGAGGTTGGCGACCGACTTGGCGATATCCGCGGCCGGCGCGCCACCCTTCGCACGCTGCTCGAGCAGGGTGACCTGTCCGTTGAGCTCGACGTACTTGCGCTCGAAGTAGGCCAGGGCCTCTTCCGGAGTGGCATCCGGGTACTGGCCGACGGCGCGTTCGCCATCTGCCTCGCGCACGTAAACCGTGCCGGTTTCGTCTACGCGACCCCATGGTTGCTGATCTGTCGTAGTCAAGAGCCTCACCTTTGCTGAGTTGTTGTGTGTGGATCCGCGGGAGTGAAGAGTGCGGAACCTAAGAAATACCCTGATAAGCCTATTGCAATAGCGCAGGGGTGACGATCGATCCTACTGAAGTGTTATGCCCGTGATCGTCGTTGGCACTTTCGGGGCGCCGTCGCCGGAGCCGTCCGCGGTGCCGGCATCCGTGATCTGGGCCTTGAGCTCGTCCAGTCCGCTCGTGACGTGACCGAGCACGGTGTAGCCGCCGCCCGCGTCGGACGGGATAGTCGTGTCGTCGTAGACTACGAAGAGCTGACTGCCCATGCTGTACCCATTGCCGCCTTGGCGAGCCATGGCGAGGGTACCGGCCGGGTAGACGTTATCGGCCGGAGCGTTTTCGACCGGACCGTAGCTGTAACCGGGGCCGCCGGATCCGTCGCCGGCCGGGTCGCCGCACTGCAGAACGAAGAAGCCACCGTTGGTGAGGCGGTGGCAGGTGGTGCCGTTGTAGAAACCACTCTGGGCGAGGCTGATCGTGGAGGAGACGCCCTGGGGGGCGAGCGCGCCGTCGAGTTCGATGCCGAGGTCGACGTCGTTGAGGGTCAGGGTGCCGGTCCAGGTTCGTCCCTCGGCCAGGGTGCTCGCGGGCACGTCGCCGGTATTTGCACCGGCCGCTGCCGTGGTCGTCGGCGTCGGAGTGGACGTTGAGGCGGCCGTGGGCGCTGGGGTACCCGGGCCGCCGTCGAAGTAGAACACCTGGGCGATCACGATCAGGGTGAGCGCCACGAGGAGTCCGCCACCGTATATCAGATTGTCACGCACGCGCCGCTTCTGCTGGTGCTCGTGCACGGCCCTGCGCGCCTGGTAGGAACGAACACGGCCGCGCTCTTCACGTGCCGCACGCTCAAGCTTGTAATTCGAAGCCACTTGGAACCCCTCCAGGGCCGTCGGGGTTGGCGACGACCGGACAAAACGTGACCGTACGCCAACGCGACCGACCTCGTAGAACTCTCTCACAAACTACGCTGGAGGAATGTCGGATGCACAACCGGGTCTGCGCAGTGGCGCAACCCCCCTCGCCGTACGAATGCGCCCCAAGACCCTCGACGAGGTTGCCGGCCAACGTCACCTGCTCACCCCCGGGTCGCCGCTGGTGAGCCTCGCCAGCGACAAAACCGGGGAGCGCGGCAGCGTCTCGGTCATTTTGTGGGGTCCTCCCGGCACCGGCAAGACCACGCTCGCCCAGGCCATCGCGCACAGCTCCGGCCGTCGCTTCGTCGAACTTTCCGCGGTGACCGCCGGCGTGCGCGACGTACGTCAGGTGATGGAAGACGCCCGCACGAACCGAGACCTGTACGGCTTGTCGACCGTGTTGTTCCTCGACGAGATCCACCGTTTCTCGAAGGCCCAGCAGGATGCCCTGTTGCCCGGTGTTGAAAACGGTGTGATCATCCTGGTCGCGGCGACGACCGAGAACCCGTCGTTCTCGATCATTTCGCCCCTGCTCTCCCGGTCGCTTCTGCTCACCCTCGAAGTGCTCAGCGACGATGATCTCGGCATCGTCGTCGACCGGGCCGTCACCGACGCCCGCGGCCTCGCCGACCGGTTCGAACTCGAGCCCGAGGCTCGTGGCGCGATCATTCGGCTGGCATCGGGCGACGCGAGGCGGGCGCTGACCGCGCTGGAGGCGGCATCCGTTTCGGCAGAAACGACCCTGGAGGCCGGCGCGCCGGGCAAGCCGGTGATCACGACCGACATCGTCTCACTCGCAGTCGACCGCGCGCTGTTGCGTTACGACCGCAATGGTGATGAGCACTACGACGTGATCAGCGCGTTCATCAAATCGGTGCGCGGCAGTGACGTCGACGCCGCGCTGCACTACCTCGCGCGCATGATCGAGGCCGGCGAAGACCCACGTTACATTTGCCGCCGCATCATTATTCTTGCCTCCGAGGACATCGGGATGGCCGACCCGCAGTCGCTGCTGATCGCTGTCGCCGCCGCCGACGCCGTCGCCCTGATCGGCATGCCGGAAGGTCGTATTCCGCTCGCCCAAGCGGTCGTTCACCTGGCCACGGCACCCAAGTCGAACGCCGCCTATATGGCCCTCGACGCGGCCATCGCCGACGTGCGCGCCGGGAAGATGGGCCGCGTACCCAAGGGTATGCGCGACGCGCACTACCCGGGAGCCAAGCGCCTCGGCCACGGCAAAGGCTACGTCTATCCGCACAATGACCCGCTCGGCGTCGTCACGCAGCAGTACCCGCCGACCGAACTCACACAGACCATCTACTACGCCCCCACCGAGCACGGCCACGAGCGCGAAGTCTCCGCCCGCCTCCTAAAAATCCGCCGGATAGTCCGCAACCAATAACTCGTCAGGGCTCGGCTCTGGACTTGCGGCGGCGGCGGGTTTCCCGCGGGGTTGCGAGTTTCGCGGAGTGTCCTGCGCACCCGCGATGTTTGAGCGAGGAGCGGGTGACCCGCCGACGCTGCCCGCCTCGAGAACGCGATCAACAGCATCCGCTCGTGTGCTAACCTTGACTCTGCCTACAACTGGTTTCGGCATGCGGCTGCGTCCGGATCCAGTTTGGAGGGGTTTCGTTTTGTAGCCGAACGACCCATGGCACCCAATCCTCTGATCTCCCATGACCTGTGCCCATTCCGGCGCACTCGCCCTGGTATCCCTGTTATTGAGTCCGATTGAAAGGAAACCGTGTCTACCAAGTCACGTACCCGCAGTAAAACTCGCCTCTCGCGCGCCCTGGGCATTGCCCTCACGCCGAAGGCAGCCCGCTTCCTCGAGAAGCGCCCCTATGCACCCGGTGAGCACGGTCGCACCAAGCGCAAGACCGACTCGGACTACGCCGTTCGACTGCGCGAAAAGCAGCGCTTACGCGCCCAGTACGGCATCCGCGAAGCCCAGCTCAAGATTGCCTTCGAGCAGGCTCGTCGTCGTCAGGGACTGACCGGTGAGAACCTCGTCGAGATCCTCGAGACCCGTCTCGACGCCCTCCTCGTGCGTTCGGCCATCGCCCGCACCACCGCTCAGGCTCGCCAGATGATCGTGCACCGTCACATCCTCGTCGACGGAGAGCTCGTTGACCGGCCCTCCTTCCGCGTGAAGCCGGGCCAGCTCATGCACGTCAAGGCTCGCAGTGAGGGCATGGAGCCCTTCCAGGTTGCAGCAGCCGGCGGCCACGTCGACCTGCTCCCCAAGCTCCCGCCGTACCTCGAGGTAGAGCTCGACAAGCTTCAGGCCCGCCTCGTGCGCGCCCCGAAGCGCATCGAGATCCCCGTGACCTGTGAAGTTCAGCTCGTCGTGGAGTACTACGCAGCTCGCTAGTCCCATCGCCGGTCTGTGACCGGTACGCTGAAGGGCGGATCACCTCAGGGTGATCCGCCCTTTTGTATACCCGGGCTCCGCAAGAGCCCATCGAGCTGAGTGGAGTCACCGTGTCAGGTGGAGATATTGCCGGCCTCATCGCCGCTGGCGTGTTCGCAATACTGGTCGCTGTCATCGCTATTCCGTTGGTCAAACTGGGCCGAGTGTTCGATGAGACCACCGCCGCCATCCATGAACTCAGCGAGGGAATCACCCCGATGCTGACCGAGACGACGGAGACCGTCCGTTCTACCAACCAGCAACTGGCCAGGGTGGACACCATCACGAGCAACGTAGCGGATGTCACCGGTAACGTCTCGGCGCTGGTCGCGTTGTTCGCGGCCACGGTCGGCGGGCCGCTGATCAAGCTCGCCGGTTTCTCGGCCGGCGTCCGGGCGGCCTTTCGCGCCGGACGGCCGCGGCCTCGGCGTAATCGGGGTTGACCGGCTACTCTGGACACGGCGTTGATATTTTCGCGCCGGACTTATCGACAGCTACGGCTAGACCAGATTCAGGGAGAAGTGCCATGAAGAACGTCATCTGGTTGGTCATCGGCGTGGCCGCGGGCTTCGTGGTGGCCCACGAGGTCAACAAGACCCAGCAGGGCAAGCAGTTCTTCACCGAACTTGACACCAAGGCCCGCGAGTTCGGCGAGGCCATCTCCGAGGGCTATCGCCAGCGCGAGGCCGAGCTGCACGCTGCGCTCGGCGACGTCGCCACTGCTGCCGCGGGTGACGCACCGGCGACCAGCGAGCCGTAAGCATCCGCTCAACTCAGGCAGACCTTTTCACCGCACCACCACATTCATGCACGACAAAAGCTACGGACACCATGCAGACTGCTGACATTCGCGGGCGCTGGCTCGACTTCTTCGCCGATCGTGGACACACCGTTGTGCCGTCCGCCTCATTGGTGAGCGACGACCCCACCCTTCTCTTCACCGTCGCCGGCATGGTGCCGTTCGTGCCGTACCTCACCGGGCTCGTTCCGGCGCCGTACCCGCGTGCGACGAGCGTGCAGAAATGCATCCGTACCAACGACATCGAAGAGGTCGGCAAGACCCCCAGGCATGGCACGTTCTTTCAGATGAACGGCAACTTCAGCTTCGGCGACTACTTCAAGGAAGAGGCCATCGGCTTCGCCTGGGAACTGCTGACCACGCCCGAGAACCAGGGCGGCTACGGCTTTCGCGAAAGCGACCTCTGGGTGACCATCTACCTCGACGACGACGAGGCCTACCGCTACTGGCGGGCCATTGGCGTGCCGGACAACCGCATCCAGCGCCTCGGCATGGAGTCCAACTACTGGTCCACCGGCCAGCCAGGACCGGCCGGCCCCTGCTCGGAGATTTTCTTCGACCGTGGTCCCGCCTACGGCGCCGACGGTGGCCCCGCCACTGACGACGATCGTTACGTCGAAATCTGGAACCTCGTCTTTATGCAGTACCTGCGCGGCGAAAGCACCGGCAAGAGCGATTTCAAGATTCTCGGCGACCTGCCGAAGAAGAACATTGACACCGGCATGGGCCTCGAACGCGTTGCGTTCCTCAAACAGGGCGTCGAGAACATGTACGAGATCGACCAGGTTCGCCCGGTTCTCGATCGTGCCGCAGCCCTGTCTGGCCGCCGCTACGGCGCCGATCACGACGACGACGTGCGCATGCGCATCGTCGCCGACCACGTACGCTCCTCCCTCATGCTGATGAGCGACGGCGTCATGCCGTCCAATGAGGGCCGCGGCTATATCCTCCGCCGCCTGCTGCGGCGCAGCGTGCGCGCCATGCGCCTGCTCGGCGTCGACACCGTCAGCCTGCCTGAACTGCTGCCTGCCTCCCGCGACGCGATGAGCGCAGCCTACCCCGAGGTCAAGAGCGACTTTGGGCGCATCAGCCAGGCCGCATTTGCCGAGGAAGAAACCTTCCTGCGCACCCTTGCCAGCGGAAGTACCGTGCTTGACCTGGCCGTGGCGAAGACCAAGAAGGCCAACAAGACTGAGCTGGCCGGCCCGACCGCGTTCCTGCTGCACGACACTTACGGGTTCCCGATCGAGATCACCCTCGAGATCGCCGAAGAGGCCGGCCTCAGCGTCAACCGGGACGCCTTCGACGTACTCATGACCAAGCAGCGCACCATGGCTAAGGCCGACGCGAAGTCCAAGAAGACGACTCTGGCCGACCTCGGTGTGTACAGCGCCTTCCGTGCCCTCGGTGAGACGGTTTTCACCGGGTATGACGACCTGCAGAATGAGTCGAGCGTGCTCGGCCTCATCGTGGACGGTGAGTCCGTCACGAGTGCGGTCGCCGGTGAAACCGCCGAAGTCATCCTTGCCGAGACGGCCCTCTGGGCTGAGTCCGGCGGTCAGGAAGCGGATGCTGGCCTCATCGTCGGTCCCGGCTACGAGCTCAAGGTGCTCGACGTGCAAAAGCCGGTCAAGGGTCTGATCAGCCACAAGGTGCTCGTGCAGTCCGGCGAGGTCGGTGTCGGCGACAGCGCCACGAGCGTGGTCGACGAGAGTTGGCGCCGCGGAGCCCGCCAGGCGCACTCCGGAACGCACATTCTGCATGCCGCCCTGCGCCAGGTACTCGGCCCGAACGCCCACCAGTCCGGCTCGTACAACAAAGCCGGGTTCTTTCGCCTCGACTTCTCCTGGAACCAGGCGCTGTCGCCGGCGACCCGCACCGAGATAGAAGAGATCTCCAACAACGCCATCCGCGACAACCTGCCGGTGACCACGCGGGAATTGCCCCTGGCCGAGGCGAAGGCACTGGGTGCCATGGCCCTCTTCGGCGAAAAGTACGGCGACGTCGTGCGCGTTGTCGACATCGGCGGCCCCTGGTCGCGCGAACTCTGCGCCGGCACCCACGTCACCAGCAGTGCCGAGATCGGCATGATCAACCTGATCAGCGAGGCCTCGGTCGGTTCGACGAACCGCCGCGTCGAATCCCTCGTCGGACTCGAAGCGTTCCGTGATCTCGCCGCCGAACGCACCCTCGTGTCGCAGCTCACCTCGAGCCTGAAGACGCCGCGCGACCAGCTGCCCGAGCGCATTAGCGACCTCGTGACGAGCCTCAAAGCGGCCGAGAAGAAGATCGCCGCCTTCGAAGCCCGCGCGCTAACCGACCGGGTGCCCGCACTCCTGGCAACGGCTCGCCGGGCCTGCGCAGTGACCGTCGTCGCCGAAGACCTCGGTGTGCTCGGTTCTCCGGACGACGTTCGGATGCTGGCCCTCGCCACGCGGGAACGTCTCGGTACCGACGCGGTCGTCGTGGCGCTCTCCGCGATCGCCGCCGACAAGCCCGTCGTGATCGTCGCCACCAACCAGGCCGCTCGCGATGCTGGCCACAAAGCCGGCGCCCTCGCCAAGACCGTGGCCGGTATCCTCGGCGGCGGAGGTGGCGGCAAGGACGACCTCGCCCAGGGCGGTGGCCCCAACGGCGACGCCATCCCGGCCGCCCTGCAGGCCGTCGTCGCCGCGATCAGTCGCTAACGATGCGCTCCGGAGTTCGGGTCGGCGTCGACGTCGGGAAGGTGCGTATCGGGCTCGCCCGCAGCGACAACCACGGCATGCTCGCGACACCGGTCGAAACGGTCGCCCGCGATCAGGCGGGCCTGACCGATCTCGCGCGCATTCGAGCCATTGTGATCGAGCTCGATGCCGTCGAGGTCATCGTCGGCCTGCCCCTGGCCCTGTCGGGAAATGTGACGGCATCAACCGACGACGCGATCGATTTCGCCGACCGGCTCGCCCGAACGTTCGAGGTTCCGGTGCGACTGGTCGACGAACGACTCTCTACGGTGTCGGCACAGTCGGCCCTGCGGGCATCCGGTCGCTCAGCGAAAACGCAACGACCAGTGATTGATCAGGTGGCCGCGACTATCATTCTGCAACACGCGCTCGACAGCGAGCGTGCCTCGGGGCGGCCGCCAGGGTCGCCCGTCGAACCGACCGAGAGGCCGTAACCGTGCCGAGTTCCACCCCGGAAGAGCCCCTGCCAAGCCGCCGTCAGCTACGCGCGCAACAGGCCGCCGCGGACGCAGCGGCCGAACAGGCAGCCGCGGGGGAGATTCAGCCCGTGCCGCCCCGTGCCGCCGGAGCCCCGGACGCGCCGCTACTCCCGCGACTTTCCCGCGAAGCAGCCGTGCCTACGACCACTGCCACTGACTTCCTGACGGCGAACGAGAGCGCTGATTCCGGCCGCGACCGTGCCAAGCGTCGTTCGCTGCTCGCCGACGAACCGCCGCGAGAAAAGCGTAGCCATAAGGGTGCCTGGGGCTGCCTGATCGTCTTCGTCGTGCTGGCAGCCCTCGTGGCCGCCGCCTACGTCTTTCTTCAGGGTCCGATCTCGCAAATCATCGCCGCCACGCAGGGGCCTGCCGATTTCACCGCCGAGGAAGCCGCCACCGGTGAGGACATTGTCGTGATGATCCACGACGGTGACGGCGGCTCGGAGATTACCAACACCCTCGTCGACCAGGGCGTCGTGAAAAGCTTCGACGCGTTCTATGCGATTCTGCTGCAGACGACCCCGGAGCCGGTTTTCCAGCCCGGCGCCTATCAGCTCAAAACGAAAATGGTCGCGGGTACTGCCCTCGATGCCCTTCTGAATGACGGCACGCGACTGAGTCAGACCGTGGTTGTTCCGGAGGGTACTGCGGCCGTCGACGTGCTGAAGTCGATCTCGGAGGGAACCGATATTCCCCGCGCCGACCTGAACGCTGCTGCGGCCAACGTGGGCTCGTTCGGGCTCCCGCCCGAGGCAACCACCCTCGAGGGATTCCTGTTTCCCGCGACGTACACGTTCTCCCCGGGCGACACCGCACAGGTGGCCCTTCAGGCCATGGTGAACCGGCAGTTCGAGGCCCTCGACACGGCCGGGGTCGCGGTCGCAGACCGTTGGTCGACCATCGTGTTCGCCTCACTCATTCAGCGAGAGGCGGGCCTGCGCGACGACTACTACAAGGTGTCGCGGGTCTTCCTCAACCGGCTGGACCCCGCCCAGTGGGAGAGCGGCTTGCTGCAGTCCGACGCGACCGTCGCCTATGGCACCGGAAACACCCATCTCGTCACTACGACCGACGCCGAACGCGCGGATGCCGGCAATCTCTACAACACGTACGTGCATCCCGGCATGGTCGTCGGCCCCATCTCGAACCCCGGCGACCTCGCCATCGACGCCGCCCTGCACCCGGTCGACGGCCCCTGGCTGTTCTTCGTGACCGTCAACCTCGATACCGGCGAGACCGTGTTCTCCACCACCGTGGCCGAGCACGACGCAGCGGTCGTCGTGTGGCAGAACTGGATGAGGGAGCACCCCGAATATGGATAGCCTCAGCTTGAACCGCCTCGCGGTGCTTGGCTCGCCGATCAAGCACTCACGTTCGCCGCTGCTGCACCGGGCCGCCTACCGTCAGTTGGGCCTCGATTGGTCATACGATGCGGTCGAGGTGAAGTCCGGCTCCCTGGCCATGTTCCTGAGCAAAGTCGGGCCGGAATGGCGCGGTCTGTCACTTACCATGCCGCTCAAGCAGGAGGTTCTGCCGTTCATCGACGACTGCGATCGGGTCGCCCAGCTGACCGGATCGGTCAACACCGTGCTGCTGCGCCGGGTCAAGGGACGCGGCACGCTGAGCGGCTACAACACGGACGTTGCGGGGCTGGTGCGTGCCCTCGCCGAGAGTGGAGTCACCCGGGCGGCGCACGTGACCCTGCTCGGAGCCGGCGCGACGGCGGCATCCGCTCTGATGGCGGCAGCCGAACTCGGCGCTGAATTCGTCACGGTACTCATGCGGGATGCGGTCAAGGCGCAGCCGCTGATCGAGCTCGGCCGAACACTCGGCGTGGTCGTAGACCTGCAGGATTTCGGCGGCGTCACCCGGGTCGACACCGACGTCGTGATCAGCACTCTGCCCGGGGGGACCGTGCTGCCGACGCCACTGCCGCTTGAACTGCGTCAACGGGCCGTCTTGTTCGACGTCGCGTATTCACCGTGGCCGAGCGGAGTCGCCTCGTCCTGGCATGCCGCTGGCGGCACGGTGCTGAACGGGCTCGGGATGCTGCTGCATCAGGCCCTCATTCAGGTGCGCGTGTTCGTCACCGCCGATCCGTTTGAACCGTTAGCCGACGAGCAGGCAGTGCTTGCGGCCATGCGCGGCGCGCTGAGCCGCGACCCTGGTCCCAGCGACGCCGGCCCTCACGTTGCTGTGGAAAGATAGGAAGCATGCTTCGTTGGCTCACTGCCGGAGAATCTCACGGCCCCGAACTCATCGCCATTGTCGAGGGTTTGCCCGCTGGAATCCCGGTCACCCTTGATTCGATCCGTCTCGATCTGGCGCGCCGCAAGCTCGGCTACGGCCGCGGCGCCCGCATGAAGTTTGAAGAGGACGAGCTCACCCTCTCGGGTGGAGTGCGACACGGCGTCACCCTCGGCGGCCCTGTCGCGCTGCGCATCGGCAACTCGGAATGGCCCAAATGGGTCGACGTGATGAGCGCCGCACCGGTAGACCCGGCCACGCTCGCCCGCGGCCGCGGCGCGCCCCTGACCCGGCCCCGGCCCGGACACGCCGACCTGGCGGGCATGCAGAAGTACGGTTTCGACGAAGCCCGCCCGGTACTGGAGCGCGCGAGCGCCCGCGAGACCGCCGCTCGGGTGGCGCTCGGCGCCGTCGCGCGGTCGTTTCTGAACGAGCTGGGAATCCAGCTGGTCAGCCACACCATCGCCATCGGCCCGGTGCTGGTGCCCGACGGCACGCCGCTGCCGCAGCCGGGCGACGTCGATGCCCTCGACGCCGACCCGCTGCGCTGTTTCGACGCCGCGACATCCGCTCTGATGGTGGCTGAAGTGGATGCCGCCCACCACGACGGCGACACCCTCGGCGGCGTCGTCGAGGTCCTCGCCTACAACCTTCCCCCCGGCCTCGGCTCCTTCGTGCACTGGGACCGACGCCTGGACTCCCAGCTCGCCGCCGCCCTCATGGGCATCCAGGCGATCAAGGGCGTCGAGGTCGGCGACGGCTTCGATACCACCCGCCGCCGCGGCTCGGCCGCCCACGACGAACTCGTGCAGGCAGATGGCGCCATCCAGCGCGTCAGCGATAAGGCCGGCGGTACAGAGGGCGGCATGAGCACCGGCACAGTGCTGCGCGTTCGCGCCGGTATGAAGCCGATCGCCACGATTCCGCGGGCACTGCGCACGGTCGACGTGGCCACGAGCGAGCCAGCACCGGCTCATCATCAACGCTCCGACGTCTGTGCGGTTCCGGCCGCCGGCGTCGTGGCCGAGGCCATGGTGGCGCTCGTGCTCGCGAACTCGGTTCTGGAGAAGTTCGGCGGTGACTCGATCGGCGAGACCCGGCGCAACCTCGAGTCCTACCTGGCCAACATTCCGGCCAACCTGCGCACGGGCGCGTCGAGCGACGCAACGCTGTGACGACTCTTCGGCTGTTTCGATGCTAAGCCTGCGCAACTCGTTGCTGCCGATCGTTTTCATCGGGCCGATGGCCGCCGGAAAAACCAAGATCGGTCGCCGGGTTGCCCGTGGCCTGAACGTGCCCTTCATCGACACCGATAAACGCATCGTGGAGAGCTACGGTCCGATTCCGGAAATTTTCGCCCGCGAGGGCGAAGAGTATTTTCGCATCATCGAGCGGGAAGCCGTGGACTGGGCCCTCGGCGAGCCGGCCATCGTGTCGCTCGGCGGGGGAGCGGTGCTGAACGTCGACACCCAGGCCGATCTCGAAGTCGCGACTGTCGTCTACCTGAGCGTTACCCGTGCTGCCGTGCAGGCGCGTCTGGGCGGCAGCCGAAGGCCACTCCTGGCCGGTGGTATCGCCGACTGGGAACGCATCTACAACCTGCGGCGCCCCACCTATGAGGCCCTCGCGACGATTCACCTGGACACCTCCAACCGACCGATCAGCGGCATCGCCGACGAAATCGTGAATTGGGTACAAGAAAGAAATGATGACTGAAATTTCAAGCACGACCGACCCGACGCCCGCAACCACCGTGATCACCGTGACCGGCGTCGACAGCTATCCGGTCAGCGTGGGGCGGGGACTCGTCACTACCGTCGCCGAGCAGCTCGGCAGCGGCGTCAACAAGGTGCTCATCGTGCACACCTCCACCGTTGGTGCCCGCGCTGTCGAGCTCCGCGACAACCTGCTCGAAACCTACTCCGAGGTGTTGCTCGCCGAGATTCCCGACGCCGAGGCCGCCAAGCGGGTCGAGGTCGCCGCGTTCTGCTGGGGGGTCATGGGGCAATCCGACTTCAGCCGCACCGATGCCGTCATCGGACTCGGCGGCGGAGCCGTCACCGACCTCGCCGGCTTCGTCGCGGCGACCTGGCTGCGCGGCGTGAAACTCATTCAGATTCCCACGAGCGTGCTCGGTATGGTCGACGCGGCCGTCGGGGGCAAGAACGGCATCAACACCGCCGAGGGCAAGAACCTCGTCGGCACCTTCTATGCGCCCGCCGCAGTGCTCTGCGACCTCGACCTGCTCGATGCCCTGCCAAAGAACGAGATCCTCGCTGGCTTCGCCGAGATCGTGAAGGCCGGGTTCATTCAGGTTCCCGAGATTCTCGACATCATCGAAGCGGATGTCGACCGCGCCACCGACCCGACGACCCCCGAATTTCGCCGCCTGATCGAACTCTCCATTGCCATGAAGGCGCGCATCGTGGGCGAGGACTTCAAGGAGGCCGGCCTCCGCGAGATCCTCAACTACGGCCACACCCTCGGCCACGCGGTCGAGCACGCGGAACGCTACGGCTGGCGCCACGGTGCTGCCGTAGCGGTCGGAATGATGTTCGCGGCAGAACTCGCCGCCCTCAGCGGCCGGCTCTCGGTCGAGGTCGTCGACCGGCACCGCAACATCCTTGAATCACTGACCCTGCCGACTGGCTACCCGGTGGGCCGCTGGCCTACCCTGCTCGCCACCATGCAGCGCGACAAGAAGACTCGCAGCGGCATGCTGCGCTTCGTCGTGCTCGACGATGTGGGCAAGCCCACCATCCTCGAGGGCCCCGACGCGTCGCTGCTGTTCAGCGCTTACCAGGCCATCGGGCAGTAGGTACCGCGTCTCTGCGGCTCACCAGGCGTGCGCCGAGCCGTGAGTTTCGTGCGCCGAGCCGTGAGTTTTGGCCCGCAAAAGGGCCTTGAAACGTTCAAAACTCACGGCTCGGCGAGCTGGGGGAGACTTCAGGCGGGGACAGGGGCCGCGGCGGGCGGGGCTGCGGCCTCCGCTTCGACCGTGTCAGCGCCGGCCGGAGCGGCGAAAGGGGTCATCGTGGTCATGAGTTCGGAGCGGATGAGAAAGCGCACACCGCGCGGAGCTTCGGCGCTGAAGCCGCTGCCACGGCCCGGCACGACGTCGACGGTGAGAAAGGTGTGGCTCCAGTAGTTGAACTGTTCGGCCGACATCCAGAAGTCGAGCGGCTGAGCGGCCCCGCCAGCCGGAGCTAGGTCGAACTGGCCGAGCCGCACGTCCTGGTCGCTGGTGATGAACTCGCCGGCCATGAACAGCATGGGTGAACTGCCGTCGCAGCATCCGCCGGACTGGTGGAACATGAGCGGGCCGTGCTCCTCCCACAGGCTGCGGAGCAGATCGACCGCGACCGGGGTGAGCTCAACGCGGGGGGCGGTTTCGCCGGCGATCGTGACCGACGCGGTAATCGTGGGTGTCGACATTGACGGACCTTTCTACAGAAGAATCGATGAAAAAGGGGCTGCCTACGACGTTACGTCGTCGACAGCCCCCGGGCCAGACCTACAGCGAACTCTCACCGTGTGGTGAACATCCGCTGGGTGCGGTTTAGAAGAAGCCCAGCTTGTTCTCCGAGTACGACACCAGCAGGTTCTTGGTCTGCTGGTAGTGCCCGAGCGCGAGCTTGTTGTTCTCGCGGCCGATGCCGGAGCTCTTATAGCCGCCAAACGCGGCGCCGGCGGGGTAGGCGTGGTAGTTGTTGACCCAGACACGGCCGGCCTGGATGTCACGACCCGCCCGGTAGGCGACGTTGCCGTTGCGCGACCAGACGCCGGCACCGAGACCATAGATGGTGTCATTGGCGATCGATATGGCGTCGTCGTAGTCGGTGAAGCTCGTCACGGCGAGCACCGGTCCGAAGATCTCCTCCTGGAACAGGCGCATCTTGTTGTGGCCCTCGAAGATGGTCGGCTGCACGTAGTAGCCGTCGGTGAGGTCGCCGCCAAGGTCGGCACGTTCGCCGCCGAGGGCGAGCTTGGCGCCCTCCTTGGTGCCGATGTCGATGTAGGAGAGGATCTTCTCGAGCTGGTCGTTGCTCGCCTGCGCGCCCATCTGGGTGTCGGTGTCGAGCGGGTTGCCCTGGATGATCTTCTTGGCGCGGGTGACGGCGTCGCCGAGGAAGCTGTCGTAGATGGGCTTCTGCAGCAGCGCCCGGCTCGGGGCCGTGCAAACCTCGCCCTGGTTGAAGGCGAAGAGCACGAAGCCTTCCTGCGCCTTGTCGTAGAACGCGTCCTTCTCCTGCGCGACGTCGCTGAAGAAGATGTTCGGGCTCTTGCCGCCGAGCTCAACGGTCGAGGGGATGATGTTGGCCGAGGCGTACTGCAAAATGAGCCGGCCGGTGGTGGTTTCACCGGTGAAGGCGATCTTGCGGATGCGGTTGCTCGAGGCGAGCGGCTTACCGGCTTCGAGGCCGAAGCCGTTGACGACGTTGACCACGCCCGGAGGGAGGATGTCGCCGATGAGTTCCATCAGCACCAGAATCGAGACCGGGGTCTGCTCGGCGGGCTTCAGCACGATGGCGTTGCCGGCGGCGAGGGCCGGGGCCAGCTTCCAGACGGCCATCAAAATGGGGAAGTTCCACGGAATAATTTGGCCGACGACGCCGAGCGGCTCGTGGAATTGGTACGAGACGGTGTCGCCGTCGAGCTGGGCGTGGTCGCCGTCCTGGGCGCGGATCGCCGAGGCGAAGTAGCGGAAGTGGTCAGCCGCGAGGGGAATGTCGGCGTTGATCGTCTCGCGCACGGCCTTGCCGTTGTCCCAGGTCTCGGCGACGGCGAGCATTTCGGTGTTGGCGTCGATCAGGTCGGCGATCTTGTTGAGCACAGCGGCACGTTCCGTGGGGCTGGTCTTGCCCCAGGCCGGTGCGGCCTTGTGGGCGGCGTTGAGGGCCAGTTCGATGTCTTCGGCGGTGCCGCGAGCGACTTCGGCGAACGGCTTGCCGGTGACGGGGGTGATGTCTTCGAAGTACTGGCCCTTGACCGGGGCGACCCATTCGCCGCCGATCCAGTTCTCGTACCGGGACTTGAAGGTAACTTTGGAGCCGGGTGTTCCTGGGACTGCGTAGACGGTCATATCACTCCTATTTCGACGACGATGTCGGTCCGCGTTCTGCGGTGTCCTCAGAGTAGGAGACCAAAGGTTGCAAAAGGTTGCGAGGCTCCGCCGGTCGCCGCCACGCGCGCAACGCGCGCAGCAGCGATCAGCGGATGCCCGGCATGCGCTCTAGAAGAAGCCCAGTGCGTTCTCGGAGTATGACACGAGCAGGTTCTTGGTCTGCTGGTAGTGGCCGAGGGCGAGCTTGTTGTTCTCGCGGCCGATGCCGGAGTTCTTGTACCCACCGAACGCGGCGCCGGCCGGATAGGTGTGGTAATTGTTCACCCAGACCCGGCCGGCTTCGAGATCGCGCCCGGCACGGTAGGCCACGTTGCCATTACGCGACCAGACGCCGGCCGCGAGACCGAACTCGGAGTCGTTGGCGATGGAGATGGCATCGGCGTAGTCCTCGAAGCTGGTCACGGCGAGCACCGGTCCGAAGATCTCTTCCTGGAAGATGCGCATCGAGTTGTCGCCCTCGAAGATGGTGGGCTCAATGTAGAACCCGCCGCTGAGGTCGCCGCCGAGGTCGATACCGCTGCCGCCAGTGAGCAGTGTCGCGCCCTCCTTCTTTCCGATCTCGATGTAGCCGAGTACCTTGTCGTATTGAGCCTTGCTGGCCTGCGCGCCCACCTGGGTCTCTGTGTCGAGCGGGTTGCCCTGCTTGATCAGCTTGGTGCGGGCGACGGCGTCGTCGACGAATCCGGCGTAAATCGACTTCTGCACGAGGGCACGGGTCGGCGCGGCGCAGATCTCGCCCTGGTTGAGCGCGAACAGCACGAAGCCTTCGAGCGCCTTGTCGTAGAAGGCGTCGTCGCGGGCCTGGGCCACATCGGCGAAGAAGATGTTCGGGCTCTTGCCGCCGAGCTCCACGGTGGAGGGAATGATGTTGTCGCTCGCGGCCTTGAGGATCGTGCGGCCAACCGGGGTGGAGCCGGTGAAGGCGATCTTGCTGATGCGCGGCGACGAGGCGAGGTGGGCACCGGCATCCGCACCGTAACCGTTGACGATATTGAGCACCCCATTCGGCAGAATGTCTCCGATGAGTTCGATCAGTACGAGGATCGAAACCGGGGTCTGCGAGGCCGGCTTGAGCACGATAGCGTTGCCGGCGGCGAGGGCCGGCGCAAGCTTCCACGAGGCCATCAGAATGGGAAAGTTCCAGGGTATGATCTGGCCGACGACGCCGAGCGGCTCGTGGAATTGGTAGGAGACGTTGTCGCCGTCGAGCTCAGCGTGGTCGCCGTCCTGCGCGCGAATGGCGGCGGCGAAGTAGCGGAAGTGGTCGGCGGCGAGGGGAATATCGGCGGCGAGGTTCTCGCGCACCGGCTTGCCGTTGTCCCAGGTCTCCGCGACGGCAAGAACTTCGAGGTTGGCGTCGATGACGTCGGCGATCTTGTTCAGCACGGCTGCGCGCTCGGCGGAGCTGGTCTTGCCCCAGGCCGGTGCGGCGCGGTGGGCGGCGTCGAGGGCGAGCTCGATGTCGGCCGGAGTTCCGAGGGCAACCTCGGTGAAGACCTTGCCGTTGACCGGAGAAATGTCGTCGAAATATTCGCCCGCAACGGGCGGCGTCCATGCTCCGCCGATCCAGTTCTCATAGCGAGGCTTGAAGGTGACGTGGCTTCCGGGTGTTCCGGGCACTGCGTAAATGGTCATGTGACTCCTTGGGCGATAGCTCTGGCGACTGCGTCGTCGACTGCTGTGCGACGACCGTGTCAGATGAGGCCGCGTGAGCACGTCAGAGTGACGGGCCGCGACTCGTACCTTCAACGCTAAACGCGCGCTCGTTGCGCTACCGTTGCGAACTATTGCGCCGGGCGCTCAGCTCGTCGTCGATGCGCTTCAACCGGGCGACCACCGTGGCGCGTTTGGGGGAGCGAGGCGGGAGCAACTCCAAGCAGGCCCGCCAGACCTCGGAATCGTAGGTCGCTTCCTCCGACCGGGCATATTCGAGGAGCAGGTCGACCGAGGCATCGGTCAGCATCGCCTCGCGCAGCCGGGCGCTGACCTCCGTGCGAATGTCAATGATTCCGGGGGAGAGCGAGTTGGGTAGGACCGGTCCGCGGTAGGCGGCGAGGGCCACCCGGTGGGCGCCGCGTTCCAGGAATGCCAACACCCGTTGGGCGTCGAGCTCCAGCGGGGACTGCAGTCGGTAGGGACGAGATCCGATCACGACCGGCGGACTGACCTGCTCCAAGACCTTGCGTACCCGAACCATCTCGGCGCGCAGGGTATCGACGCTGTTGTTCTGACCGTTGCCGGTTTGGTCGCTCAGCAGAAGGGCCAGTCGGTCGGCGGAGAGACCTTCGCGGTGCCAGGCGAGCAGGGTGAGAATTTCCGCGTGGCGCGGGCTTACATCGATGGCCATTCCACCGCACTCGAGGTGCCCGTAGTCGCTGCCCAGCACGCCGAACCCCACGGGCACCACGTTGCGGCCCGGGGCCGGGAGCAGGGCGATGCTGGAGCCTCGGGGGGCGCGGGCATCCGTTCGGTCTGACGCAATCGTGCGGTGGCCGTCGAGGCGTTGGATGCGTAGTTCCGCCTCCATGGCGGCAACGGCCGCTTCCACGAGGGGGAGCGTTTGGGGCGCGACGGCCTGGTCGCCGCCGGTGATGTCGATCACGCCGAGGATCTTGCCGGTGTCCGGATCGTGAATGGGTACCGCGGTGCAGCTCCACGGGTGGGCGAGGGCGTTGAAGTGTTCGGCCCGGCGAATCTGAATTCCCCGGTCGAGGGCGAGGGCGGTACCCGGCGCGCTCGTTCCGACCCGCTTCTCCGACCAGTCGGCCCCCTCGACGAACAGCATCTCCTCGACCTGGCGGCGCAGCACCCGGTCGCCGTCGATCCACAGCAGGCGACCCGACTCATCGCCGATAGCCACCAACAACTCGGCGTCGAAGGCGTGGCGAATCAGCAGATTGTGCACGACGGGCAACACCGCGGCAAGCGGATGCTGGTTGCGGAGGTCCCGTAATTCTGTGTCGGTCAGCGCCCGCTCGGGTGCCACGCTGCCGGGGTCGAGGCTGAGCGAGAGCGAACGTTGCCAGGAATCCTGCACGAACTTGCGCACGCCGGTCTGGAAGACCCGGTCTGTGACGGCGGATTCGTGTGCTCGTTCCAGCGCGACCAGGCTTTCCCGTGCGGTGCCGGAAGGCACCGACGACGTACTCTTCAAGCCGTGTCCCATCAAAGTGCCTTCCGATCAGCATTGGTCGGGCGACGGTGGCCGCGGCCAGGTCGGAGTTTCATTCTAGGGGCACCGCCCGGGCGATCGGCCAGAGTACGCGGCATCCCCGCACTATTCGCGGCGCCCAGGGGCGTCGCCGCCAACACCGCCGCCGCCGGAAGATATCCACAGCGGAGTGAGTTCAGGAAATTTCTGGGGATAACCTTTCACCCGGGCGACTCTGATTTATTCTGGGCACATGACACTGTCCATGAAAATTGAAGACTCCCCGCCCGTATTCACGCTGGAACAGGCGAGAAATCGGGTCTACGACCTGATCGGCCACGCGATCCAGCCGCAGATCTGGCTGATGGTGCTCGACGTCCACGGGCAGCAGCTCTCGCTACTGATCCCGATCGACGGAATACCGGTGCGTCCGGAACCGGGCTCCGTGCGGCCCTTCGCCGTGCGGATCAACGAGATCGTGGCACGGGACGCCCCCGGAGGCAGCCTGATCGTGACCTTGGAGCGGCCAGGCTCAGCGGCCCTCACCGCCCCCGACCAGGCCTGGGCGATCGAACTGACCGAGTCGTTCGGCAAGCTCATGCGCATCTCCGGCCTGTTCGTGGCACACGATGACGGCATCGCAGTTCTCGCTCCCTGAGCCTGCTGCCCGCTCGCATTAGCCCTACGCCCTAGGCTGAGTGGATGAGTACAGTGCTGGTTCTGAACGGTCCGAACCTCGGGCGCCTCGGCAGTCGCGAGCCCGACGTCTACGGGTCTGCGAACCTCGCCGACCTGCAGGAGCTGCTTGTCGCATCCGCTCGCGAAGGCGTGAGCATCGACCTGCGGCAGACCGACGATGAGGCAGAACTCATTCACTGGCTGTACGAAGCCGTCGACGAGCGGATGCCGGTGATCCTGAATCCGGCAGCGTTCACGCACTACAGCTATGCGCTGCGGGATGCTGCTGCCCTGGTAACCAAGGCCGGACTGATGCTGATCGAGGTGCACATCTCCAACCCGCACGCTCGTGAGACGTTTCGCCACACGAGCGTGGTGAGCGCCATCGCGACCGGTGTCATCGCCGGTCTCGGCTTCGATTCCTACCGGCTGGCACTGGACTTCGTCACGGCACCGTGACGCTCCGGCATCGGATTGCCTTTGGAGCCTGAGGCTGAGGCACGTAGACTCGAGAAGGTGCCATTTGCACCCGCGCACCTTATCAATTGAACGGAACACCCCTCCCATGGCTTCTACCGCTGATATCAGAAACGGCGTCGTACTCAACATGGATGGCCAGCTTTGGGCCGTCGTCGAGTTTCAGCACGTCAAGCCGGGCAAGGGTGGCGCCTTCGTTCGCACGAAGATGAAGAACGTCGTCTCCGGTAAAACCGTTGACCGCACCTTCAACGCCGGCGCCAAGATCGAGACCGAAAACGTCGATCGCCGCGACTTTCAGTACCTGTACAACGACGGCGACGCCTACGTCTTCATGGACGTCGCCGACTACGACCAGATCACCGTGTCCGCCGCTGTTGTCGGCGATGCGAGCAACTTCATGCTCGAAAACCAGGCGGTGACCGTGGCGCTGCACAACGGCAATCCACTGTATGTCGAGCTGCCGGCATCCGTCACCTTGGAAATCACCTACACCGAGCCGGGCCTGCAGGGCGACCGCTCGACCGGCGGCACCAAGCCCGCCACCGTCGAGACCGGCTACCAGATTCAGGTTCCGCTGTTCCTCGAACAGGGCACCAAGGTCAAGGTCGACACCCGCACCGGCGACTACCTCGGTCGCGTCAACGAATGAGCGCACGTACCAAGGCTCGCAAACGCGCCATCGACATTCTGTACGCCGCCGATGTGCGTCAGATCAGCATTCCGGAGTCGCTGGCAACCGAGGCCGAGCGCGCAGCGAGCGAGCCGGCTCGACTGGCCTCGTGGCTCTACGCCCGTGAGCTCGTTGACGGCGTCGTCGACCACCGGGAAGAGATCGACGAACTGATCGAGACCTACTCGCAGGGCTGGTCGCTTGCGCGCATGCCCAACATCGATCGTGCCATTCTGCGCATCGGCATCTGGGAGATTCTGTACAACGACGCCGTACCGCACGCCGTCGCCATCGATGAAGCCGTCGAAGCCGCCAAGATTCTCTCCACGGATGACTCGGCCGGCTTTGTGAACGGACTGCTCGGCAAGATCGCCCAGACCGCGCCGTCGGCCTGATCCCCGTCGGCCTGACGACCCGACAGACTCGGCTCCTACCGGGTTCGATTCGAAGCCACCGAAGGACACGCACATGGATAACACCGGACCAGACGCTCCCCGCGATCAGCAGCTTCCGCCGAATCCATATCAACCCGTACCCGGACCTGTGCCGCCGCCGGGCGGGCCAGCCGGGCCGTTCGTGCCCCCGCCGTTCGTGAGTGCACCGAAGACCAACACCCTGGCCATCGTGTCGTTCGTGTCGTCGTTCTTCATCGGCCTTGTGGCCATCATCACGGGACACATTGCGCTCGGGCAGATTCGCGCACGGGGAGAGCTGGGGCGTGGCTTCGCCCTGGCCGGTCTCATCATCGGATACTTCATGGTCGCCGTGACGAGCGTTCTGGTGGTGTTGCTGATCGTCTTCGCCTCCGCTATCGGGGCGTTTCTGGTCGCCATAGATTCCAATTCCAGCTCCTTGGACGGTGGCTCGCCCACGTCGTCGCCGTCGTCCGCGCCGACCCCGGAATCGACCGCGCCGCTGCCCACCGGGCAGCTCGGTGCCGCCGACTTCGATGGCGGCTATCTCGAATTCGGCACCGGCGCGGTCATCGTCGACGAGTACGTCGACCCGATGTGCCCATTCTGCGCCCAGTTCGAGACGACCAACGGCGAACTGCTGGCTGCCGGTGTGGAGAGCGGTGTCATCACCCTGCGAGTACATGCGCTCACCTTCCTCGACCGCCTGTCTGAAGGCACCAACTACTCCAGTCGTGCCTCCGCGGCGCTGACCTGCCAGGCCACCCTGAACCCCGATCACACGCTCGAATTTCTGTCGTCACTGTTCGCAAACCAGCCGTCTGAACAGACGGCCGGGCTCAGCAACGGCGCGCTTTCCGCCCTTGCGACCGGCGGCGCCAGCATCGCCGACTGTGTCGAATCCGGAGACTACGAGGGTTGGTCGCAGCAGAACACCGAGACTGCCCTCGCTGGGCCGATCGACGGGGCCGAGATCCCGGCGGTCTCCGGCACCCCGACCGTACTGGTCGACGGCGTGCTCTACACCGGCAGCCTCACCGACACGGCCGAATTCTCCGCCTTCGTCGCGGGCGCCTTCTAACCGAGCGCCCGCGACCAGCGCCGGTCAGGCCTGAATAAGCGGCCCGCGATCGGATTGGCTGACCGAGACGGTGCGCAGGCGTAACCCGAGGGTGACCATGCCAGCGGCATAGACCAGGCAGACGGCCGGCAGGGCGATCGCTTGGATCAGGTCCTGAAGCTCCGGCGTGAACACTCCGCTCACGGTCGAGATCACGAAGGCCGCGACAACGACAACGATGGTCAGGATCGGCCACACAGTGCCGAGCAGAATGCTCGGTGATCCGTTCCCCAGCGGGGTTGGCTTCGCCCGATTCAGGGTGATCGAAGTCGCCGCGAGAATCAGGCCCAGCCAGGCCGGCAGAAACCACGGGGCCAGCACTGTGCTGGCCACGGCGAGCACCATGAGGGCGGCCACAATGGTCGTGACCGAGTCGAAACTGCCGGCCAGCCGCACATTCACCGCCAGCAGGGTGAGCCCGGCTAGCAGACCGGCGAACGCGAGCATCACCACCATCGTGACGTAGGCCGTTTCTGTGACGCCGGGAAAGAGCGCTTCCTGCAGGAACGGAAAGCCGGCGGCCGCCAGAACCCACAGGGCGGCGGCGGCGAAGGCGAAGTAGCTCGCCCCGCGGTTGAAGAACGTATACATGGGAGAACCTTTCGGAGGGACAGCGGCAAGGAGCTGCGCCACGAGGGCGGGCTCGCCGAAATTACGAAGGGCCGTGCGCTGGGCCTCGACGCTGTCGAGTCCGCCGGCGCAGAGTCGATCTACAGCGGAGTGCAGGTGGTCGCTCAGCTCGTCGCGAAGATCGGCGGCGTCGGCTCTGCCCTGCACGCCGAGATCGATGGCGAGCAGATAGTCGCGAATCAGGGTGTATTCGGCCACGGCTTCCTCACCAGGACGGCGTTCATGCTGGATGCGAAGACCTGCCAGGTGGCGCGCTGCTGGTCGAGCTGCGCCGACCCGGAACGGGTCAGGACGTAGGAGCGGCGTCGCCGACCGGCGACCTCACTCCACTCGCTGGTGAGATGGCCGGCGAGTTCGAGGCGATGCAGAACCGGGTAGACGGTGCCCTCGGCCAAATCGAAGACGTCAAGGCTGCGGATGCGCAGCTGCTCGATCACGGCGTAGCCATGCAACGGTCCGTCGGCGAGCACGGACAAGACGAGCAGGTCGAGGTGGCCTTTGAGCGCTTCCCGGTTCATACTTCGGGATACTACGCCTAGCAGCACTAAGTGTCTAGGGCTGGTTTTGGGTTCTGGCGCGGGAATTTATGCCCCGGCCACCGGCTATGCTGGAACAATTCAGACATCCTTTAATGATCCGTCCTGTGAGACGGGGAAGGAGGTCGGCATTTGGCGCACATTGTGCTCACTCAGGCTGACATCACGCGCGCATTGACTCGAATTTCCCACGAGATTCTGGAGTCCAATCGGGGCCCGGACAACCTCGTCATTCTCGGAATTCCGACGCGCGGGGTCATCCTTGCCCGCCGTATCGCCGAGATCATCCAGAGCATCGAACCGGCGGCAACGGCCGTGCGGGTCGGATCGCTCGATGTCACGCTCTACCGCGACGACCTCGCCCACGGCCGCACCCGCACACCGTCCCGCACCGAAGTGCCCGGCAGCATCAACGATGCCACCGTCGTCCTCGTCGACGATGTGCTGTACTCGGGCCGCACCATCCGCAGCGCCCTCGACGCGATCGGCGATCACGGGCGCCCGACCATCGTGCGTCTGGCGGTTCTCGTCGATCGTGGCCACCGCGAGCTGCCGATTCGCGCCGACTTCGTGGGTCGCAACCTGCCGACGGCCACCGACGAGCGCATCAACGTGCACCTCGAAGAGATCGACGGCGACGAATTCGTCTCGATCGACGGCGGGAGCAACCGATGAGGCACCTGCTGTCTACCAAGGACCTTTCTCGGGTCGAAGCGATCAACCTGCTCGACATTGCCGAAGACATGGCGGATGTCGCCCAGCGGGAGGTTAAGAAACTCCCGACCCTGCGCGGCAAGACCGTCGTCAACCTGTTCTTCGAGGACTCCACTCGCACCCGCATCTCCTTTGAAGCCGCCGCCAAGCGCCTGAGCGCCGACGTGATCAACTTCAGCGCCAAGGGATCGAGCGTGTCGAAGGGCGAGAGCCTGAAAGACACCGCGCAGACCCTCGCCGCGATCGGCGCTGACGGAGTCGTCATCCGTCACCCGGCATCCGGCGCCCCGGCGGTACTGGCCGCGAGCGGCTGGATCGACGCCGGTATCATCAACGCCGGCGACGGCACCCACGAGCATCCCACCCAGGCCCTGCTCGACGCGTTCACCGTTCGACGCCGCATTCATGGCCCGGCCTCACGCGGAAAGGGCCTCGACGGGGTCACGGTCACCATCGTCGGCGACGTGCTGCACTCCCGGGTCGCCCGCTCCAACCTGTGGCTGCTGACCACCCTCGGCGCCGAGGTCACCTTCGTGGCCCCGCCCACCCTGCTGCCGAGCGACACCTCGCTCTGGCCGGCCCGGTTCAGCTTCGACCTCGACGACGCGATCGACGCCGGCCCCGACGTGGTCATGATGCTACGCATCCAGACCGAACGGATGAGCGCGGCCTTCTTTCCGAGCACCCGCGAGTATTCGAGGGTGTGGGGCCTCGACGACGCGCGATTCGGTCGGCTGGGTCCGGCTAGCATTGTTATGCACCCGGGCCCGATGAATCGTGGCCTGGAGATCTCCTCGGCCGCGGCCGACTCCGCTAACTCCACCGTGCTCGAACAGGTCACGAACGGTGTCTCCGTGCGAATGGCCGCACTCTACTTGCTCTTATCCGGTGACCGGAAGGAATCAAAGAATGTCGATTGACGGTTTGCAACAGCGCTGGCTGATTCGCGGGGCGGCCCTTCCGGACGGCACCCGCTCGGACATCCGTCTTGATGCTGCCCGCATCGTCGAGCTGGGGACCGACCTCTCCCCGAGCGGCGCGAGCGTGATCGACGCCAACGGGCTCATCGCCCTCCCCGGTCTGGTCGACCTGCACGCCCACCTGCGCGAACCCGGCTACGAGCACAGCGAGACCGTGCTGAGCGGCAGCCGTGCCGCCGCCCGCGGCGGCTTCACGAGTGTGTTCGCCATGGCCAACACCCTTCCGGCCCAGGACACAGCCGGGGTGGTCGAGCAGGTGCTCGCCCTCGGCGAAAGCGCCGGCTACGTCGACGTGCAGCCGATCGGCGCCGTCACCGTAGGCCTCGCCGGCAAACAACTGGCCGAACTCGGCGCCATGGCTTCAAGCCGTGCCCGGGTGCGGGTGTTCTCCGACGACGGCTTCTGCGTCTCTGACCCGCTACTCATGCGCCGCGCCCTTGAATACGTGAAGGCGTTCGACGGCGTCATCGCCCAACACTCGCAGGAACCGCGCCTCACCGAAAGAGCCCAGATGAACGAGGGCACCCTCTCCGGCGAACTCGGCCTGGTCGGGTGGCCGGCCGTCGCCGAAGAGTCGATCATCGCCCGTGACGTTCTGCTGGCCGAACACGTCGGGTCGCGCCTGCACGTCTGTCACGTCTCCACGGCCGGTTCGGTCGACGTGATCCGCTGGGCCAAGGCCCGCGGCATCAACGTGACGGCTGAGGTCACGCCGCACCACCTGTTGCTCACCGAGGACCTCGTGCGTGGCTACGACGCCCGCTTCAAGGTGAACCCTCCGCTGCGCAGCCGCGAAGACGTCGAAGCCCTGCGCTCCGGTCTCGCCGACGGCACCATCGATATCGTCGCCACGGACCACGCCCCGCACCCGGCAGAAAGCAAGGATTGCGAGTGGGACGCTGCTGCCAACGGCATGATTGGGCTGGAATCAGCGCTGTCGGTCGTGCACGCCGCGGTCGTCGCGACCGGGCTGCTCGACTGGGTCGATATCGAACGCGTGCTCTCCCGTGCGCCCGCTCACATCGGGCGCGTCACCGGTCAGGGCAACCCGATCGCGGTCGGTTCGCCGGCGGAACTGACCTTGTACGACCCTGCGGCCACCCGTGTGTTCGGCCGCGCCGATCTGGCCGGCACGAGCACGAACTCCCCATACCTGTCGATGGCCCTGCCGGGCGAGGTGCGCGCAACGTTCCACCGCGGCTACGCCACGGTGCTCGATGGAAAAGTGCGCAGCAGCCTGGAGATAGCCGGTCACGCCAGCGGAGTGCTCACTCATGGATAGGTCCATCCCCGCCATCATCACTGGCCTCGTTCTGCTCCTCGTTCTGGTGCTCATGTGGCGCAGTTGGCGCAAGCGCAGCAAACGGGATGCCGGGCTCAGCGCCGGCTACCCGATGCCGGGCAGCACCGCGGTCGAACTGGCCAGGGCCGAGGCCTACTACGTGGCGACCACGCCCCGCGACGCACCGCTCGAGCGCCTCGCCATCCGTGGCCTCGGCTTTCGCGCCCGCGCTGCCCTGACCGTGTCCGAGACCGGTGTCGTGCTGGATCTCGACGGCAACCAGCCGGTGTTCGTTCCCGCCGTCGCCATCGACGCGGTCGGCGCCGCCCGGGTCGCCATCGACCGTGTCGTCGAAACCGACGGACTCGTTCGCCTGAGCTGGCGCCTCAACTCGCCCGCCAGCACCGATGACCGCCGTGCCGTCGACAGCTTCTTTCGCATCATCGATCCGAACGATCGTGCTCGCCTCGTCGACTCGATCCGAACCCTTACCGCCGCGCGCACAGATCCGGCCCATCAAGACGAAAGTGAGGCCTGACGTGCCCGACTCCACCGCACCAGACCAGGCAGATTCCACAGAATCAGCAGAACAGGTAACCCCCGAGCAGTCGGTTTCGGGCCAGCCCGCAACATCCGTTCCGCTGAACTCCACCTTCTCCGTGACGGACAAGCCCGGCCCGGCCGTACTCGTACTCGAAGACGGTCGCCGCTTCGTCGGCCGCAGCTACGGCAGCGAGGGGCAAACCCTCGGCGAGATCGTCTTCGCGACCGGTATGACCGGCTACCAGGAGACCCTGACCGACCCCTCCTACGCCGGGCAGATCGTGCTCATGACCGCCCCGCACATCGGTAACACCGGCATGAACGATGAGGACATGGAGTCCCGTCAGATCTGGGTGGCCGGCTTCATCGTGCGGGAACCCGCGCGAATCGCCTCCAATTTTCGCGCCACCCGCACCCTCGACGATGATCTCGAAGAGCAAGGCGTAGTCGGGATCAGCGGTATCGACACCCGGGCGATCACGCGTCACATCCGCTCCGCCGGTGCCATGAAGAGTGGAATCTTCTCCGGTGATCTGTTCGGCCTGTCCGAGAGTGAACAGCTCGAACGGGTGCGGTCGGGCGCGGCCATGCGCGGCCGCAACCTGTCGCTCGAGGTCTCCACGGTCGAACCCTTCTCCGTTCCCGCCGTCGGAGACCGCATCGGCTCCGTCGCCGTGCTCGACCTCGGCGTGAAGACCAGCACGCTCACCTACCTGGCCGAGCGGGGCTTCGAAGTGCTCGTGCTGCCGCAGTCGGTCACCGCCGAGCACGTTTTGTCGCTGAAGCCCTCAGCCCTGTTCTTCTCGAACGGACCCGGCGACCCGGCCGCCTCTGACGCCCACGTCACCCTGCTGCAGGAGGTACTGCGCGCGGGCATCCCTTACTTCGGCATCTGCTTCGGCAACCAGCTGCTCGGCCGGGCGCTCGGTTTTCGCACCTACAAGCTGCCGTTCGGCCACCGGGGCATCAACCAGCCGGTGCTCGACAAGACCACCGGGCGGGTCGAGATCACCTCGCAGAACCACGGTTTCGCCGTCGACATGCCTATCGAGGGCATCCACGACTCGCGCGCCGGCTTCGGACGCGTCGAGGTGAGCCACTACAGCCTCAACGACCAGGTCGTGGAAGGCATCCGCTGCCTCGACATCAACGCCTTCTCGGTGCAGTACCACCCGGAGGCCGCCGCTGGCCCGCACGACGCCAACCACCTTTTCGATCGATTCAGAGACGTTGTGCTGGCTGCGCAGAGCGCCACTGCAGGAGAAACCAAATAATGCCTAAGCGCGACGATATCAACAGCGTTCTTGTCATCGGCAGCGGCCCGATCGTCATCGGCCAGGCCTGCGAGTTCGACTACTCCGGCACCCAGGCCTGCCGCGTTCTGCGCGAGGAGGGCGTACGCGTCATCCTGGTCAACTCGAACCCGGCCACCATCATGACCGACCCCGACTTCGCCGACGCCACTTACATCGAACCGATCACCGCCGAGATTCTTGAGACGATCATCGCCAAGGAACGACCGGATGCGATTCTGCCCACCCTGGGTGGGCAGACCGCCCTCAACGCGGCCATCCAGCTGCACGAGCGCGGAATCCTTGAGAAGTACAACGTGGAGCTGATCGGCGCGAGCTTCGACGCCATCAACAAGGGCGAAGACCGCATGATCTTCAAGCAGCTCGTGCTCGACGCCGGCGCCGACGTGGCCCGCTCGTACATCGCCCGCACCGTCGAAGAAGCGATCGGCTACGCCGACGACCTCGGCTACCCGCTCGTCGTACGCCCCTCCTTCACCATGGGCGGCCTCGGAAGCGGCTTCGCCTACACCGAGGTGGAACTGCGCCGCATCGTCACCGACGGCCTGCACCACAGCCCGACCACCGAGGTTCTGCTCGAAGAATCCATCCTCGGCTGGAAAGAATACGAGCTCGAAATGATGCGCGACACGGCCGACAACACCGTCGTCGTCTGCTCCATCGAAAATGTCGACCCGGTCGGAGTGCACACCGGCGACTCCATCACCGTGGCCCCGGCCCTGACCCTGACCGACCGCGAGTTCCAGCACCTGCGCGACATCTCGATCGACATCATCCGTGCCGTCGGCGTCGACACCGGTGGCTGCAACATCCAGTTCGCGATCAACCCGGTCGACGGCCGCGTCATCGTGATCGAGATGAACCCGAGGGTCTCGCGTTCGTCCGCCCTGGCCAGCAAGGCCACCGGCTTTCCGATCGCCAAGATCGCCGCGAAGCTTAGCCTCGGCTACCGCCTCGACGAGATCCCCAACGACATCACCGGGGTCACCCCGGCGAGCTTCGAGCCCACGCTCGACTACGTCGTGGTGAAGGTTCCGCGGTTCGCATTCGAGAAGTTCCCAGCCGCCGACCAGCGGCTGACGACGACCATGAAGTCGGTCGGTGAGGCGATGGCCATCGGTCGCAGCTTCGCGTCCGCTCTGCAGAAGGCCCTGCGCTCGCTCGAAAAGCGCGGCTCGAGCTTTCACTGGGGTGCGGAAGCCCGCTCTGTCGACGAACTGCTCGCCGCCGCCGAGATTCCCACTGACGGCCGCATCGTCACCGTGCAGCAGGCCCTGCGCCGCGGCGCGACAATCGACCAGGTCTTTGCCGCGACCAAGATCGACCCCTGGTTCATCGACCAGATCGTACTGATCAACGAGATCGCCGAGCAGGTCAAGGCCGCCGACCGACTTGACCGCGACGTCATGATCCTCGCCAAGGACCACGGCTTCTCCGACGCCCAGATCGGCGAACTGCGCGGCTTCGGCGAAGCGGATGTGCGCACCGTGCGGCACATTCTCGGTGTGCGCCCCGTGTTCAAGACCGTCGACACCTGCGCGGGGGAGTTCCCGGCACTCACGCCGTACCACTACTCGAGCTACGACACCGAGACCGAGGTCGTCGCCAGCGACCGCCGCAAGGTCGTCATCCTCGGCTCCGGACCGAACCGAATCGGCCAGGGCGTCGAATTCGACTACTCCTGCGTGCACGCCTCCTTCGCCCTCTCGGAGGCGGGCTACGAGACCATCATGATCAACTGCAACCCGGAAACGGTTTCCACCGACTACGACACGAGCGACCGGCTGTACTTCGAGCCGCTCACCCTCGAAGACGTGCTCGAGGTCATCCACGCCGAGAGCCAGAGCGGCGAACTCGTCGGCGTGGTCGTGCAGCTCGGCGGCCAGACCGCACTCAGCCTGGCCCGCGGCCTCGAAGCGGCCGGCATCCCCATTCTCGGCACCACCCCCGACGCGATCGACCTCGCCGAAGAGCGCGGCCTGTTCTCGAAGATCCTCGACGACGCCGGCCTGCTCGCCCCGCGCAACGGAACGGCAATCGACTTCGCCGGCGCCGTTGTGGTCGCCGAAGAGATCGGCTACCCCGTGCTCGTTCGCCCGAGCTATGTGCTCGGCGGACGCGGCATGGAGATTGTCTACGATTCCCCGTCGCTCGCGGACTACTTCCAACGCATGGCCGGGCAGGGAATCATCGGGGCGGGGCATCCGCTTCTGGTGGACCGTTTTCTCGACGACGCGATCGAGATCGACGTCGACGCCATCTACGATGGCCACGAACTGTACATCGGCGGCGTCATGGAGCACATCGAAGAGGCCGGCATCCACTCCGGCGACTCGAGCTGCACCCTGCCGCCGGTCACCCTCGGGCGCGCCGAAATCGACCGGGTGCGCGAAGCGACCCTCGGCATCGCCCGCGGGATCGGCGTGAAAGGCCTGCTCAACGTACAGTTCGCCATCGGAGCCGGAGTGCTCTACGTTCTCGAAGCCAACCCGCGCGCCTCACGCACGGTGCCGTTCGTCGCAAAGGCACTCGGCATCACCCTGGCCAAAGCAGCCGCGCTCATCATGGTCGGTACGACCATCGCCGAGCTGAAGGCGGAGGGCAAGCTGCCCCTCATCGACGGCTCCCGCGTGCCGATCGAAGCGCCGGTCGCCGTGAAGGAAGCCGTGCTCCCGTTCAACCGGTTCCGCACGCCCGAGGGCCTCGTGGTCGACTCGATCCTCGGCCCGGAGATGCGTTCCACCGGAGAGGTCATGGGCGTCGACCGCGACTTCCCTCGAGCCTTCGCCAAGAGCCAGCTCGCCGCCTACGGCGGAATCCCTCTCTCCGGCACCGTCTTCGTGTCGGTCTCCGACCGCGACAAGCGCGCGATCATTCTGCCGATGCTGCGCCTGCAGCAGCTCGGTTACACCATAACCGCAACCATCGGCACCGCCGAGGTTCTGCAGCGCAACGGCATTCACGCCCGCGTCGTGACCAAGTTCAGTGAGAAGGCGGGGGAGGACGATGTCTCCATCGTCGAGCTCATTCGCCGCGAAGAGATCCAAATCGTCATCAACACTCCCGGCGGCAGCACGGCCCGGGCCGACGGTTACGAGATTCGTGCCGCCGCAGTGGCCGGCGACCTGCCGCTGTTCACCACGATCGCCGAACTCAGCGCCGCAGTAGCCTCGATCGACTCGATTCGCGACGGGTTCGAGGTGACCTCGCTCCAGGAATACGCCACGGCCCGTACGGCACTGCTGTGAACGGCGGGACTGCCGTAGCCGGCGGCCCTGCCGCGCCGCCGGTCGCTTCCTTCGGCGACCGGCTTGCGCGCGTGTTCGCGAACCAAGGCCAGCTGTGCGTCGGCATCGATCCGCATTCCTGGTTGCTCGGCGAGTGGAACCTGCCCGACACTGCCGCCGGCGTTGAATCCTTTGGTCGTGCCGTCGTCGCCGCCGCGGCCGGGCGGGTCGGCATCGTCAAACCGCAGGTCGCCTTCTACGAACGATTCGGTTCGGCCGGCTTTGTCGCGCTGGAACGCGTGCTGGCCGACGCCCGTCAGGCCGGCCTGCTCGTGATCGCTGACGCCAAGCGCGGCGATCTCGGCACGAGCGTCGAAGCCTACGCTCAGGCGTGGTTCTCGACCGGGTCCCCGCTCGAAGCGGATGCCCTCACCCTTGCCGCGTACATGGGTGTCGGATCACTCAACGCACCGCTCGAACTCGCAGCAGCGAACGGCAAGGGGGTCTTCCTGCTCGCCGCGACCTCCAACCCCGAGGCGGCGGACATCCAGCGGGCCATTGTGGCCGACGGGCCCCATACCGGATCGAGTGTGGCCCGGGCCATTCTCGACGACGTCGGAGCGCGAAACGCGCATGCCGGTGCGAGTGCGGCATCCGTTGGTTTGGCGCCCGGTCTCGGGTCGATTGGCGTCGTGCTCGGAGCCACTCTCGACCTGGCCGCCTTCGGCATCGACGTGCAGCAGGCGCCGACCGAATGCCGAACTCCCGTGCTCGCACCCGGTTTTGGACACCAGGGAGGCAATATCATAAATCTTCCCGGGATATACGGTGAATACGCCGGAGGGGTTATCGTGAGTGAATCGCGCAGTGTGCTCTCGGCCGGACCCCACCGGATCGAAGAAGCCATTGAGCGCCGAGTAACCGAAGTAGGTGCCGTTCGTGGCTGAAAACCGTCCAATCCCGCCCGAAGTCGACCGGGTGGCCGCGTCGCGCGCCGCCGTCGCTGCCAGGCGAGCCCGCGCCAAGGTCAAAGCCGAGGTTGCTTCGGGCGCACGAACAGCTCTCGAGGTGCTCGCCGCCGCGATCAAGGACCCGATCGGGGTCGAGGGACGGCTGCGAGTGACCGAGCTGCTCGTGAGCATTCCGGCCATCGGTGTAACCAAGATGCAGCGCATCATTCACCGCCTCGAAATCTCGCCGTCCAAACGGCTCGGCGGACTGGGGCGGCACCAGCGCGACCGGCTGCGGGACTTTCTCTCTGAACGGCCCACGCTGCGGCACGGCGTAGCCGACTCCAAACTGATCGTTCTCGCCGGCCCGACCGCGGTCGGCAAGGGCACCGTCGCCGGCTACATTCGGGAGAATTACCCCGACGTGTTGCTCTCTGTCTCGGCGACGACGCGCGCACCGCGCCGGGGGGAGACCGAGGGGGTCAGCTATTACTTCGTCTCGGACGACGAATTCGACCGCATGGTCGAGGCCGGCGAACTGCTCGAGTGGGCCAAGGTGCACAACGCCTACCGCTACGGCACCCCCCGTGGCCCGGTTGACGCGGCTATCGCGGCCGGTCACAGCGTGCTGCTCGAGATCGACCTTCAGGGTGCTCGCGCCGTGCGCCGGGCCATGCCGGAGGCTCTGCTGGTGTTCCTACTGCCGCCGAGCTGGGACGAACTGGTACGCCGCTTGATCGGCCGCGGCACCGAAAATGCTGCCGAACAGGCCCGTCGACTCGAGACAGCCAAGCTGGAATTGGCGGCCCAGGGCGAGTTCGATTACCGCGTGATCAACCACGATGTCGGCGACGCCGCCCGTGAGGTCGTAGACTTGATGGAGATCCGCGCTGCATCCAGCATGTCGTAGCGCCTGTTTCTGCTGAATTCTTAGGTGTCTCCGGGCACGTATTTAGATATTTTCGTTTAACTACAGATTCGCACAGGCCCCAGGCCGTGCTCTATTAGGAGTGTGACACCAATGGCGAACAAGCCCACTGGCATCATTGACCCGCCCATCGATGACCTGCTCTCCAAGGTCGACTCGAAGTACGCCCTCGTGATTTTCGCGTCCAAGCGTGCGCGTCAAATCAACGACTACTACGCCGACCTGCACGAAGGCAGCCTGTTCGACAACGTCGGCCCGCTCGTCGACTCGACCGTCGAAGACAAGCCGCTCTCGGTCGCCCTGCGCGAGATCAACGACGACAAGCTCGTTTCCCGCCCGATCGTCGAGGCCTGATACTCGATACCCTTAGCGCGCAGGATGAAGACACCTCGCACGATCGTCGTCGGTATCACCGGCGGAATCGCAGCGTACAAGGCCGTCAACATCGTGCGCGCTTTTGTGTTGAACGGCGACTCGGTGCACGTGGTCGCCACCCCGGCGGCACTGCGCTTCGTCGGCAAACCCACCCTCGAGGCCATCTCGCGCAACCCGGTGCACACCGACCTCTATGAGGGTGTCGCCGAGGTACGCCACGTGGCTATCGGCCAGGGCGCCGACCTCATCGTCGTCGCCCCGGCAACGGCCAACAGCATCGCCAAACTCGCCGCCGGCCTCGCCGATGACCTGCTCGGCAACACCATTCTGGCCAGCACCGCGCCGCTCGTGATTGCGCCGGCGATGCACACCGAGATGTGGAACAATCCCGCCACCGTCGCAAACATTGCCGTGCTGCGCTCGCGCGGCATCACCATCGTGGGCCCCGGCGTCGGTCGCCTGACCGGCACGGACTCCGGCGCCGGCCGCATGGAAGAGCCGGACACCATCGTTGCGGTGGCGTTGGCCGTGCTCGACCGGGCGACGCCTGCTGGCGAGGCTGCGGCATCCGCTGTACCGGATCTCGCCGGTCGCCGAGTACTGATCAGCGCCGGCGGCACGCGGGAACCGCTCGACCCGGTGCGGTTCCTCGGCAACCGCTCGAGCGGTATGCAGGGCGTCGCGCTCGCCCAGGCGGCCCTGGCCCGCGGGGCGCGGGTCACCTTCGTCGCCGCCAACCTCGAGGTGCCCGTTCCGACCAGCATCACGACCGTTCTCGTGGGCAGCGCCCTCGAGATGCACGAGGCCATGACGCGCGCCGCCGAAACGGCCGAGGTCATCATCATGGCCGCCGCGGTCGCCGATTATCGGCCCCGGTCCGTGCAGGTCGGCAAGATCAAAAAGGAAGATGTGGGGGACACCCTCATGCTGGAGCTGGTCAAGAACCCCGACATTCTGGCCGACCTCGCTGCTGAGCGCAGGCCGGGCCAGCTGATCATCGGCTTTGCCGCCGAGACCGAAACGGATGCCGACCGGCTGCTGGCCCTCGGTCGCGCCAAAATCACCCGCAAGGGCTGCGATTTTCTGGTCGTGAACCGGGTCGGGAAGGACGCCGGATTCGGCACGGAACGTAACACCGTGACGGTGCTCGATCGCCGCGGAGTTATAGTGAATGAGGTCTCCGGCAGCAAGATGTCGGTGGCCAATTGCATACTTGACCTGATCGGTTAGCCGCAGCTGCGACCGGCATTCAACTTCTACAGAGACGGGCCAGATGAGCGATCTTCGCCTCTTCACTTCGGAATCAGTCACCGAGGGTCACCCTGACAAGATCTGCGACCAGATCTCCGACAGCATCCTCGATGCCCTCCTCACCGACGACCCGCACAGCCGCGTTGCCGTTGAGACCCTCGTCACCACCGGCCTCGTGCACGTAGCCGGCGAAGTCACCACGGAGGCGTACGTTGAGATTCCGTCGATCGTGCGCAAGTGCATCACCGACATCGGCTATGACTCGTCCGACGTCTGGTTCGACGGCCGTTCCTGCGGCGTCGAGATCTCCATCGGCGGCCAGTCACCCGACATCGCCCAGGGCGTCGACAATGCTTTCGAAACCCGCGAGCAGTCCAGCATCGACGACTTCGACCGGCAGGGCGCGGGCGACCAGGGCATCATGTTCGGGTACGCGACCCGCGAAACGCCCGAACTCATGCCGATCCCGATCTGGATCGCGCACCGCCTGGCCGAGCGCCTCGCCTTCGTGCGCAAGAGCGGCGAACTCGACTACCTGCGTCCCGACGGCAAGACCCAGGTCACCATCGGCTACGACGGAATCATTCCCCGCACCGTCGAAACCGTCGTGGTATCGACGCAGCACGCCCCGTCCGTGACCACGGAGCGGCTGCGCGCCGAGGTCGAAGAACTCGTCATCCGCCCGGTGCTCGAGCGCATCGATCTTGACTCCTCCTCGCTGGCAACGCTCATCAACCCCACCGGCCGCTTTGAAATCGGTGGGCCCCAGGGCGACGCCGGCCTCACCGGGCGCAAGATCATCATCGACACTTACGGCGGATCCAGTCGCCACGGCGGTGGCGCGTTCAGCGGCAAGGACCCGTCCAAGGTCGACCGTTCTGCTGCCTACGCCATGCGCTGGGTCGCCAAGAACGCCGTCGCGGCCGGCCTGGCCGAACGCCTCGAGGTGCAGGTCGCCTACGCGATCGGCAAGGCCTCCCCGGTCGGTCTGTACGTGGAGACCTTCGGCACCGGCGTGCTGCCCGACAAAGACATCACCGCGGCGATTCGCGAAGTGTTCGACCTGCGTCCGGCAGCGATCATCCACTCCCTCGACCTGCTGCGCCCCATCTACGCGCAGACGGCCACCTACGGCCACTTCGGCCGCGAACTGCCCGACTTCACCTGGGAACGGCTCGACAAGGTCGACGACCTGATCCGCGCTGCCGGCCTCTGAAACCGGCACGGTCATGACGCACACCGGCCTCGTCGCACGGGTGCTGATCGATTCCCCCCTGCCGCAACTGGACCACCTGTTCGACTACGGCGTACCCGCCGAACTGGTGGGCCAGATTGCGGCCGGCATGCGCGTCAAGGTGCCGTTTCGCTCCGGCGGACGGGTTGTGGACGCGTATGTGATCGAGGTATTCGATCCCCGCGCGCCGCGTACGGCGTCCGATTCCGAAGCGGATGGCGCCTTCCGCGGCGCCCTGAGTCCGCTCGATTCAGTCGTGTCCACGGCCGTCGTGCTCACGCCCCAGGTCTGGAAACTGGCCCGCCGACTGGCGGATCGGGCGGCCGGGAACGCGAGCGACATCATCCGCCTCGCTGTTCCGCCCCGCCAGGTGCGGGTCGAAAAGGCTTGGCTGACCGCACAAGAGGCGCCCGTCGAGACCGCCGGCCCGGAACCGTCACCCGTCGCTATCGCCCTGGCCACCCCGGCTTTCGTCGGCTACCCGACCGGCCGCCTCGACACCGCTATCGTGGAGCACCAGCGGGTTGCCGTGGCGGCAATCCCCGAACTCACCCAGCTCGACGACGGCAGCACCATCGGACGCTGGGCGAAAACTCTGGCCGAACTGGCCGTCGCCACCCTCGGCACCGGGCGGAGCGCCATCCTCTGCGTTCCCGACTTTCGCGATCAGGATCAGGTGCGGGCCGCACTGGCCCAGCTTGCCTCCGGTCTTCCGCTGAGCCGGGTCGACGCCCGCCAACCGAACCCCGACCGGTACCGCGCCTTCCTGGCCTGCCTCGAGCCCGCGCCTCGAATCATTCTCGGCAACCGGTCGGCCGTCTACGCCCCGGCGCACAACCTCGGCCTGATCGCCGTCTGGGACGACGGCGACCCGCTTTACATCGAGCCGCTCAGCCCCTACGTCAACACCCGCGACGCGGCCCTAGTACGCCAGCAGGACTCCGACTGCGCCCTCGTGCTGCTCGGCCACTCCCGCAGCGTCGAAACCCAGCGCCTGGTCGAGCTGGGCTACCTCAGCGAAGTGAGTCCGGCCGCCGACCGGCACCCACGCGTCATCCCGACCGATTTTCAGTCGGAACCCGACCAACAGGCTCGTGCGGCCCGCATCCCTTCGGCCGCCTGGCAGACCGCCCGCGAAGCGCTCGCCCACGGCCCCGTGCTGGTGCAGGTCGCCAGTCCCGGGTACGCGCCCATGCTCGCCTGCCAGAGCTGCAAGAAGGCGGCCCGCTGCACGCACTGCCAGGGGCCACTCGGCCTTAAATCGGCCTCCGCCGTGCCGTCCTGCCGGTGGTGCGGCGCCCTCGCGGCCGGCTGGACCTGCCTGCATTGTGAGGGCACCAAACTGCGCGTAGTGACGCTCGGCACCGGGCGTACCGCCGAAGAACTCGGCCGCGCCTTTCCCGGAGCCCGCGTCATCGTCGCCGACGGCGAGCACACCGTGCAGACCCTTGGACCGCAGCCGGCCCTCGTCATCGCCACCCGCGGCGCCGAACCGGTGCCGACCGGCGGCTACCGGGCCATTCTCATTCTCGATGGTGAACGCATGCTCGCCCGCGAATCCCTCCGGGTCGGTGAGGACTGCCTGCGCTGGTGGTCCAACGCCGCAGCCCTCGCCGCCCCGGGCGCTCCCGTGCTGCTGACCGGAGTCGGCGGAGCCCTGGCTCGGGCGCTCAACTCCTGGCGCCCCGACATTTTCGCCGCGAGTGAGCTTGCTGACCGTCGTCAGCTGCGCTTTCCGCCGGCCGTGCGGGTGGCGTCCGTGACGGGAACTGCCACTGACGTCGACGCTGCCCTGGCCGATCTGGCTGCGGTCGCCGGCCTCGACGTGCTCGGTCCGGTGGACACCGAGGCGCCCCTGGTGCGTGCGGTCGTGCGGTTCGGCTACGCCCGTGGCGATGAGGTCGCCCGCGCGCTCAAAGCGGCGGTCGTGCGCAACGCGGCCAGGCGCCGCAAGCCGAAGTCCGGTTCGTTCCAACCGGCACCTACACTTAAAGTTCGATTCGACGACCCGGAGCTGCTCTAAATGAAACTCGTCTTTGCCGGCACGCCCGAGGTCGCCGTCCCCAGCCTCACCGCCCTGGCCGGCACCGATCATGAGATCGTCACCGTGATCACCCGAGCGGATGCCCCCCTCGGCCGCAAGCGCACCCTCACCCCCTCGCCGGTCGCGCAGGCCGCGGCCGAACGGGAATACCCGGTGCTGAAGACCAACCGGTTACATACCGAAGCGACCGACACCATCCGCGCCCTGCGGCCCGACCTCGGTGTCATCGTCGCCTACGGCGGAATCGTGCGCGAGCCCCTGCTCTCTGTTCCCCGCCTCGGCTGGATCAACCTGCACTTCTCCCTGCTGCCGCGCTGGCGCGGCGCTTCCCCGGTGCAGCGTGCCGTCCTGGCCGGCGATGAACTCACCGGCGCTGCCGTGTTCCAGTTGGTGCCCGAACTCGACGCCGGCGCCGTGTTCGGCAGCTTCTCCCGCCCAGTCGGAGCACATTCCACATCGGGAATACTTCTCGAGGAACTGAGCCACAGCGGAGCGGACCTGCTGCTGCGGGTCGTCGATGAGCTCGCCGCCGGCACCGCCGTTGCCGTCCCGCAGACCGGGGAGGTGACCCTCGCGCCCAAACTGGTGCGGGAGGACGCGCGTATCGATTTCGGCCGGCCGGCAGCATCCGTCTACAGCCACATTCGTGGCGTGACGCCCGAACCGGGCGCGTTCACCACCGTGAACGGCGCCGTTTTGAAACTTCTCGAGGTCGCCCCGAGCGCCCTCGATTCCAATCTGCCTGCCGGAACCATTCTGCAGCGCGACAATGTAGTGCTCGTGGGCACGCAGACCGAACCGCTGGTTCTGCTGCGCGTGCAACCGGCCGGAAAGACAGCAATGACAGGAAACGACTGGTGGCGCGGAGTGGGAGCAGAGTCGGTGACGGCCTCATGAGTGACGAGCGCCCGCGTACGGATCGTGCCGGCACGACGTCGGCTCGTCCTCGCCAGACCCCGACCGACTACGTGCAGCCGGCGCGCCGCATCGCCTACGAGGTGATCGCCGCCGTGCGCGAATCCGATGCCTACGCCAACCTGCTACTGCCGACCCGCATCCAGCGTGCCGCCCTGGGCACAGCGGATGCCGCCCTCGCGACCGAGCTCACCTACGGCACCCTGCGCATGCAGGGCTTCTACGATCGCGTGATCGCACTCGCGGCCAACCGGCCGGTCAGTGCCATCGACCCGGCCATCCTCGATGTGCTGCGTCTTGGAGCCCACCAGCTGCTCGCCACCCGCGTCGCCACCCACGCCGCGGTCAACGAATCGGTCTCGCTGGCCAAACAGGTGGGTTCACGTTCCGCGACCGGCTTCACCAACGGGGTGTTGCGCACGATTTCCCGGTCGAGCGCCGAGGAGTGGCGCGATCTGGTGCTTCAGGGCGCGGTCAACGCCGACGACCGGCTCGCCGCCGAGTTCTCCCACCCCGCCTGGATCGTGCGGGCCTTTCGCCAGGCCCTCCGCGCCGAGGGGCACGAGAGTGAACTCGCCGATCTGCTCGCCGCCGACAATATGGCGGCCAAGGTCAACATGGTCGCGCTTCCCGGTCTCGCGACCGACGCCGACCGTGAACGCCTGGGCCTCGTAGATGAATTCTCGCCGGTCGGTTTCGTGCTGGATTCCGGAGACCCGTACCACCTCGTGACCGCTACGGATGGCCGGGTTCGGGTGCAGGACGAAGGCTCCCAGATTGCTGCACTGGCGCTCAGCCGGGCGCGTCCAATTGTTGCGGGGGAGCGGTGGCTCGACCTCTGCGCCGGCCCCGGTGGCAAGGCCGCCCTGCTCGCCTCCGAAGCTCGCGCCGGGGGAGCCGAACTCGTGGCGAACGAACTCGTTCCCGCTCGGGCGACTCTCGTGCGCACGGCCCTCGCGGCGCTCCCCGAAACGGTGCCGGTCTGGGAAGTCGACGGCACCACCATCGGCCAAACGCATCCGGATACCTTCGATCGCATCCTGCTCGACGCACCCTGCACCGGCCTCGGCGCCCTGCGTCGCCGGCCGGAGGCGCGCTGGCGCAAGCAGCCCAAGGACGTCGCCGACCTTGCGGGTCTGCAGTCCGGGCTCATCGACGCGGCCCTGCTCGCGCTGAAGCCCGGCGGAATCCTCGCCTATGTGACCTGTTCGCCGCACACCGCCGAGACCCGCGCGATCGTCGCCCTCGCCGTGCGCAAGGCCGACGGCCAGGTGACGGCGCTCGACACGGCATCCGTCGTGCAGTCGTTCAGCGCTGCAAACCTTGACCTGCCCGCGGGCACCGGCAGCGTGCAGCTGTGGCCGCACCGCCACGGCACCGACGCCATGTTCATTACCCTGCTGCAGCGCTCTCTCTAGCCTCGCGCGTCGCTCGTGCCCCTGCCCAGCAAGCGGATGCGCGCGCCCGCTTTGGGTGGCCTGGTCCCCACACCCATCGAACACGCGGATGAGCGCGCCCGATATTGGTGGTCGCTACGCGCGTTCGGTAGTTGTCAACCTGTCTGAGACAGGAGGTGGGTGTTAATGCCTGTGGGTTGGGGTAGTTCTGGTGCCGTGGGAGGCCGGCGGAAGCGTTCCGGGTGCTGGTCGTAGTAAACGTCGAGTGCCCGTTGCCGCTGTGCTTGGACGAGGTGGGCGGTGCCGTCGAAAACGGATGCTGGGGTGTGTCGGCTGAGACCGCTGTGGCGGTGCTCGGTGGCATACAGGTCCAGGAAATCTTGAGTCCATTGGCGGGCGTGATCGCGATGGTCGAACCGGTCCGGGGAGCTCGGGTCGTACTTGATCGTCTTGAACAGCGATTCCGAAAAGGGGTTGTCGTCGCTGACCCGGGGGCGAGAATACGAGGTGATGATGCCGTTGCCCTCGAGGGCGTCGATGAGGTCTTTGGAGCGCATGGAGGATCCGTTGTCAGAGTGCACGACCGTCGGGGCGCCGTGGGTGGCGATCGCATCGGTGAACAGCGTCACGGCTCGTTTTCTGGAGATGTAGGTCTCGATGCACCAGCCGATTGGGTATCGCGAGAAGACGTCGATGATCAGGTAGAGGTAGTACCGATCGTGGTAACTGGGTCCGTTCAGCTCGGAGATGTCCCACGACCATAAATCCCCGGGCTTGGCAGTGGCCACGGCCGGAGTTCGCGGCGAGGCGGAGCGCGGGGCTCGGGTGCGTCGACGATCCCCGACCAGACGGTGAGCGTTGGCGACTCGATAGAACGTGCGCTGCGAACACGCCACAGTCCCCGCGTCGAAGGCGTGCCAATACGTTTGCACCACCGATTTGTCTACATATTTCGGCTCGCAGAGCACGGTAAGGATCCCGGCGCGTTCCTCCGCGTCGAGCGCTGCTGGTTGCCGGCGGTCTCGGTGCGGGATCGGCTCAGCGACGGGCCGGTAATGCTGGTAGCCGCGGCTGATGCGGTAATACGTGGACCGGGCCATTCCGACCAGATGGCACGCGTCCACGATCGGCATCGCCGTTTCCTCGGCCAGCGCCGTGACCGTGAGAGTCAGGACAGCTTGCGTCGTTTCAGCCAGGCCGCGTACTCGTCTGCACTCATCAACGCCGGCGGGATCGTTGTTTGTTCCTCGTTCGAGCTCGTGGTGATCCCTTCCAAGAGCTCGAATGCTTTTCCCAAGATCTGTTGTGCTGCCTCGGACTGCGCGACCTTTTTCTTCAAGGCCTCGTTCTCCACCCGCAGCCGCGCCAACTCGGCGCGATCACGATTTCCCATTCTTCGCGGCGACCTCTCTGACGTTGCGACCATCGATGCCGTCCAGTCTCCCTCGTCGCGGGCCCTCAGCCACCGATCCACCGTGCCCTTCGCCAGGTCGAACTCGCGCAGCAGCCGCACCTTCGCGCCCCACTCCACGCATTCATCCCAGCGGCGCAGGTACTCAATCCGAAACGCCAAAGGAAACGATCGCCCGCCACTGCTCGTTCGACCTATCACCATGTCATTCATGATTTGCTCCGATTCAGCGTTCGTCACCACGATGTCTCACGACCATCATGACAACTACCGCGTTACCGTAGCGACTACCCAGATCGGGCGCGCTCACGTCGGCGGCTGTACCGCACTCCACCCCGCCCCGCCCCACGTTCCGGGCCCGGGCCAGGCAAGCGGGCCCACGATAGATCATGGGCCTACCTCGCGATCACGGCCCAGGCCGGTGTCCTCGGGCGCTGACTGCGGCGGCATCCGTCAGCTGCGTGAACTTATGCCCAGAAGATCGCCCACATCGCAGTCGAGCGCATCGCAGATCGCTCGCAGCGTTGAATAGCGGATGGCCTTCGCTCGATCGTTCTTCAGAACGGACAGACTGACGATGCTGACGCCGACAAGGACGCTCAGTCGTGTCAGCGTCATGCCGCGCTGCTCGAGCAACTCCTCCAGCTGGCAGTGAATGCCGAAGTCGTCCTCCGGAGCGGCGGGCACTAAATGAGTCCCTGAGGGTCCTCGACTGGCCTGACTGTGACGGAGTCGAGCCATCGTGCTGATGCTCGATTCTAAGAAAGAGAGCGCAATTCAAAGACCTATTCGACAGCCGCGGGCCGGATTCCAGCGGTGAAATGTACTGGTCTTACCAGCATTACTGGCCGGGCGTCACCTCCAATCCCACAGAAAACGTCGATTTCTGCGCTGAATTCTATTTGAGTTTCTCTCGCGTTTGTGTTCGATTCGGGGTAGAATCGGTGTGAAGGAGGCACTGGCGCCCATGTTCATGGAAAACCCGAGTGAGGCTAGTTCGAACCCCGTCATTGCGGTGGGGCAGGCTCGGGAGATTCTGTTGGCGGCGTTGGGTGGGGTGTCGTTCGGGTCGCTGGGCGACGAGGAATCGTTGAGCATGCTGCTCGCCCTGGAGAGTGTTGGCCGGGTTGTTGATGGTGCCCTGGTGCTGTCCACGACTGATGTTCTCCGCCGCTCCGAATATCTGGACAAGTCCGTTGCCACGACCGCCGCAGAGATGACGGCCGATCAGACCGAGCTGGCCGCCGCGGGGGCAGTATCCCTGGCGCGCCGGCTCGGCTGCCGCAGCGGCCTCGTGCTCGTCTCCACCCTCGCCCGCCTGTCGCGCGGCGAGGTGCGGCAGCGTGCGTCGCTGGGCAAGACTGCCGGTGAGCGGATGCTGCTGGGCCGGCCCCTCGCACCGACCTACCCCGCGGTCGGGGAGGCGTTGCAGGGCGGGGAGCTCGGCGTCGAGCAGGCCCGGGTGATCGTGAACGTTCTCGACGAACTGCGCCCCTCCGTCTTGGTGGATGACCTCGACCGTGTCGAGCGTTCCCTGGTGGCGAGTGGGTCCGGGGCGATCACGCCGGAGACCGAGGGTCTGCCGGGTGCTGGGATCGCGTTTGCGCCGGAGTCGCTGCGGCTGCAGGGCATTGCCTGGCAGGCGCGACTGTCCCCCGAGGGGTCGGCGCCCGGCGAGACCGCGGCGGAGCGGCGCAGCTGGTTGGCCTTTGGTGGGCTGGCGAACGGTGGCTACAGCCTGAACGGTTGGCTGACCACCCTCGACCGTGCCATTATCAGCACCGTTTTCGACGCGTACCTCTCGAGCGCGGCGGCGAACCCGGTTCCCGGGGCTGCGCCCCGCGCGAGGGTCGCGTTCAGTGAGACCGAACCCTGTGCAGACGGCACTGCGAGTGGCGGCTCGTCACGTGGCAGCGACGAAAGTGACAGCAACACCATCGATCTTGACGGCGACGCAGGCCTTACCGAAAGCGGAGCCTCCGGCGAGCACGGCGAGCACGGCGAGCACGGCGGCGCGGCCGAGCAGGCCGAGCAGGGCGAGCAGGCCGAGCAGGGCGGCGCGGCCGAGCAGGCCGAGCAGGGCGAGCAGGCCGAGCAGGGTCACCAAGCCGTGCAGGGCGCCGCGAGTGAACAGACCGAGCCGAGCCACAGCCGCGGTCACGACGAGGACGCGCCGACCGAGCAGAACGGCCAGAACGGCCAGAACGGCCAGAACGGCCAGAACGGCCAGAACGGCCAGAACGGCCAGAACGACGACTACGACGAGGCGGCGAGGGGCGAGAACGGCCACCTGCACGGCTCCGACCGGCCCGCCACGCTCAGCCCCTGCCCGCAGGAACCCGCCGCCCCCCGCTCGATCGGGGAGAAGCAGGCCGGGATCCTCCGCGCGGTGTTCGAAGCGGCCGCCCGACAGCCCGGCACACCAACGATGGGCGGCGCGGCACCGACGGTGCTCGTGCACATCAATATCTACGACCTCCTCGCCGGGCGCGGTGCCGGCTGGATCGATGGTGTCGATGGTCCCCTCACCGTGAAGCAGGTCGATGAGCTGGTCTGTGCCGGTGGGTATCAGCCCGTGCTGTTCGGCCACACAGGTCAGGTATTGCACCTCGGCGACAGCAACCGGTTCTTCACCGCCAGTCAACGCCGCGCGTTGGCCGCCCGTGATGGCGGCTGTGTGATCCCCGGCTGCACCGTGCCACCGCACCTGGCACAGGTTCACCACGTCATCCCCTGGCGCAAGGGCGGACCCACCGACATCGACAACGCCGTCCTGCTCTGCAACGCCGGGCACGCCAGCATCGAAACCTCCGGCTGGGACATCGATATGAGAGACGGCCGCCCCTGGGTACGCGGCCCCCTCATCTTCGACCCCACCCAAACCTGGCGGCCCGGCGGCCAAAACCGCGCCGCCACCCCGGCGGAGAAACCCAACGGGGAAAAGTAACCCCACCCCGATCTGGCGGGTCTCGATGGCTCGTTCCTCGCGCCTCGACCGGCAGGTGGGTGGGGCTGGATCGCTCGTTCCTCGCGCCTCGACCGGCGGGTTCGGGCTCGACCCGGGGAATCGCTGATCGAGGCGCGAGCTTGCGAGCGATCGAGATCCCCTGGGTCCGCTGGTCTCGATCGCTCGTTCCTCGCGCCTCGACCGGCGGAGTGGCGGGTCTCGATGGCTCGTTCCTCGCGCCTCGACCGGCGGGTGGGTGGTCACCGGGCGTATCGTGGAACGGATGAACGCAACATTCACTCAACGTGACGGACGCCCCGCAGTACGACTGGAACGAACGCTCCCGTACACTGCGGAGCGCGTCTGGCGGGCCCTCACAGTGCCGGACGAGTCGGCGCGTTGGTTTCCGAGCACGCTGACCATCGAACCTCGCGTCGGCGGAACGGTCACCTTTGCCGGGGATCCCAATACCCCCGACAGCGCGGGAACGGTACTCGCCTTCACTCCGCTGCAGCTCGTGGCCTTTTCGTGGGGCAGCAACGTGTTGCGGTTCGACCTGACCGCGATAAATTCGAGCGAATGCGTCTTAACGCTCGTCGACACCCTCACCGCCGAGAACGAGGCAGCCCGCAACGCCGCAGGCTGGGACGTCTGCCTGGCCCAACTCGACGTGCACCTCGCCGGTCACGAAAGTGACGGTCCCCACGGGGCATCCGCTTCGAGCTGGCAGGAACGCTACGAGCACTACGTGGAACTGGGCCTGCCATCGGGCGCCATGATCCCGGGCACATCCTGACGGCCTGCCGGTGGGCAGCTCGATCCGTGGCACATCCTGACGGTCTGCATCGACGCTGCCCCATACGTTCCGAGATTGTGGCGGTTCGACCAAGGTGACTGCTGCTCGCCCGAGCGCATTCCGGGGGAGCTACGTGGCGGTTGGCGAAATTGGTCGCCTGCGCCGTCGGGGAATGAGCCGGTCGCAGACCAGGGCGACCGCCACGCCCACGGCATAGGCGAGGAGGTCAACGGGCGCAAACGTCGTGCCGAGCACGAGCCGGGCCGGCGGAAAGACCTCGGCCAGGGCAGCCGGCCCGGGGGAGAGTTGGGCTGCCTCGATCGCAACGCAGATCACATAGGCAACTGCTGCACTGCCCTCAGGTCGAAGGCGTCGAGCGATGAATGACACGGTCAGGTAGGCCAGCACCGCGTACAGAGCGTCCGCAGCGAAATCGCCGACCGGCCCAGTGACGGTGAAATGAACCGCTAACCCGGTGCCGATGACGACCGCGCCGGCAGCGATGAGGGTCAGCCGGATTCGCGACGGAGGTCTCGTTCCCGACGTCCCCGGCGATCCCGATGTCCCCCACGATCCCGACGATCCCGACGAATTCGGCGAATCCAGCGAATTCGGCGATTCCGGCGATTCCGGGGATTCCGGGGATTCCGGGGATTCCGATCGTTCCATCTCTTGAGGATAGGTGACCGCCCCGCAAGCTTGGCGACCCGCCACCGCTCAGCCCCGCGCTCAGCTGCGGCTCGATAGGCTGAGCGGATGGCTACCCGCATCAATCCGAGCATCCTTGCTGCCGACTTCGCCAATTTCGAGAGCGAGCTGGGTCGCATCAGCTCGGCCGATCTCGTGCACGTCGACATCATGGACAACCACTTCGTACCGAACCTCACCTTCGGGCTCGGCATGGTGCAACGGCTGCAGCAGGTGTCGCCGCTGCCACTGGACGTCCACCTGATGATCGACGACCCCGAGCGTTGGGCGCCAGGCTACGCGGAGGCCGGCGCCTACTCGGTCACCTTTCATGCCGAGGCCACGACGGAACCGGTCGCGCTGGCGAGAAAATTGCGGCAGATCGGCGCCCGCGCCGGCATTGCCCTGAAGCCCGGCACCGATGTGACGCCCTACCTCGGGCTGCTCCCCGAATTCGACCAGGTGCTCGTCATGACCGTCGAGCCCGGTTTCGGTGGCCAAAGCTTCATGGAATCAACCATGCCGAAGCTTGCCCAGCTACGAACAGTGGTGCAGAACAGCGGCCTCGACGTCTGGCTACAGGTCGACGGCGGCATCACCGCGCAGACTATTGAGATAGCAGCGGCGGCCGGCGCGGACACGTTCGTGGCCGGTTCCAGCGTGTTCGGGGCAGATAATCCGGCCGCCCAGATCGCCCTGCTGCGCCAGAGCGCGGCCAGCCACCGTCACGGGGCGGGTAACCTAGAGTCGTGAAAACATTCGATGACCTTTTCGTAGAACTGAGCGACAAGGCCGCCACCCGCCCAGAGGGTTCCGGTACCGTACGCGAACTCGACGCCGGCGTGCACGCCATCGGCAAGAAAATTGTTGAGGAAGCCGCCGAAGTCTGGATGGCCGCCGAGTTTCAGAGCGACGACGAAACCTCCGCTGAGATCTCCCAATTGCTGTACCACCTGCAGGTCATGATGATCGCCAAAGGCCTCTCTCCGGCTGACATCTACCGACATCTGTGACCCTCGCCCGTCGGCGAAAAATCACAAATCAGTCGTGCTACAAAACCGAGAGAGTACCCCCATGCTGAGAATTGCCGTGCCCAACAAGGGCTCGTTGTCTGAAACCGCCGCGCAGATGCTCGCCGAAGCCGGCTACACCGGCCGCCGCGACCCGCGAGACCTCGTTACCGCCGACCCGCGCAACGGGGTCGAATTCTTCTACCTGCGCCCCCGCGATATCGCGACCTACGTGGGATCGGGCGCACTCGACGTCGGTATCACTGGCCGCGACCTGCTGCTCGACTCGCACTCCAAAGCCGTGGAGATCGCCAGCCTCGACTTCGGCGATTCCACTTTTCGTTTCGCCGGTCCGGCCGGCCGCTTCACCGAGCTGAAGGACCTCGACGGCCTGCGCGTCGCCACGAGCTACCCCGGCCTGGTCGAACGCTTCCTCGCCACCCACTCGGTGACCGTCGACCTCGTCGAACTCGATGGCGCCGTCGAATCCGCCGTCCAGCTTGGCGTAGCGGATGCCGTCGCCGACGTCGTCTCCACTGGTACGACCCTGCGTAAGGCTGGCCTCGAAATCTTCGGACCGGTCATTCTCGAGTCGACCGCCGTGTTGATCAGCTCAACCAACGACAAGGCCGGCATCGACACCCTGCTGCGCCGCCTGCAGGGCGTGCTGGTAGCCCGCCAATACGTGTTGCTGGACTACGACATTCCGGTCGCCCTGCTCGACGCGGCCGCCGCGCTTGCCCCCGGCATCGAATCGCCGACAGTGTCTTCGCTGCACGATCCCGAGTGGGCTGCCGTGCGGGTCATGATCGCCCGCCTCGATATGAACAATGTGATGGACGCCCTCTACGCCCTCGGCGCTCGGGCGATTCTGGTCACCACAATTCACAACGCCCGCCTCTAAGAACCCCGCGAGAGGAGAACCGCATGAGCCTGAGTGTGCGCGTCATTCCCTGCCTCGACGTGGCCAACGGTCGTGTCGTCAAGGGCGTCAACTTTCAGAACCTGCGCGATGCCGGCGACCCGGTCGAACTCGCGCGCCGGTACTACGAGCAGGGCGCTGACGAGCTCACCTTTCTCGACGTCACCGCCACGGTCGACAACCGTGCAACCACCTACGACGTCGTGCGAGCCACGGCTGAGCAGGTCTTCATCCCGCTCACGGTTGGCGGCGGCATTCGCAGCGTCGAAGATGTCTCGCGCCTGCAGGCGAGCGGTGCCGACAAGGTCGGCGTCAACAGCGCCGCGATCGCGCGACCGGCCCTGATCAATGAGATCGCCAACCGGTTCGGCGCCCAGGTGCTGGTGTTGAGCCTCGATGTGAAGCGCTCCAATCGCACCGAGAGCGGCTTCGTCGTCACCACTCACGGTGGCCGGACCGAGACCGACCTGGACGCCGTGACCTGGGCTAGGCAGGCGATCGAACTGGGCGCGGGGGAGCTTCTGGTCAACTCGATCGACGCCGACGGTACCAAGGCCGGCTTCGATACCGAGCTCATCGCCCTTATGCGGGCCAACAGCCGCGTTCCGGTGATCGCGTCCGGCGGAGCCGGCCGCGCCGCAGACTTTCCACCGGCGATCAGGGCGGGCGCGGACGCAGTGCTGGCGGCATCCGTGTTCCACTCTGCACAACTGACCATAGGCGACGTGAAGCGTGAGCTCGCCGACGCCGGAATGCTGGTGCGCTGATGTCGCTTCCCGACGAACGCACAGAACTCGACGACCAACTCGATGCTGCCGTCTTCAACGACGCCGGGCTGCTGCCCGCCGTCATTCAACAGTGGGACACCCAGGAGGTGCTCATGCTCGGCTGGATGAACCGGGAAGCGCTGCGCCGCACCCTCACGGAGGGGCGCGTCACATTCTGGTCGCGCAGCCGGCAGGAATTCTGGCGCAAGGGCGACACCTCCGGCCACGCCCAGTACGTGCACTCGGCCGCGTTCGACTGCGACAATGACACCCTGCTCGTGCAGGTCGACCAGATCGGAGCAGCCTGCCACACCGGCACGCGAACCTGCTTCGACGGGCGCGACCTCGGCGCGACCACCATGGAAAGGCCCACGGAATGAGCGAGAGCACCCCGGCCGCCACCGGCGCCCGCACCGCAGGTTCGACATCGCGCACCCAGTTCGACGCGCTCATCGAGGAACACCGGGTCATTCCGGTCATCCGTGAGCTCTTCGCCGACGGCGAGACCCCGGTGGGGATCTACCGCAAACTCGCCAACGGGCTTCCCGGCAGTTTTCTGCTCGAATCCGCCGAGCAGGGCGGCATTTGGTCGCGGTTCTCTTTCGTCGGGGTCTCCTCCTTCGGAGTACTCACCCAGCAGGGCGATGACACCCGGTGGATCGACTATGGCCTGTCAGCGGAACGCGCTCTCGGCTCCGCGGCAGACCGTGCCCCCCTGGCAGCCCTGGCCTACCTGTTCGACCGCTGGCAGACGCCGCGGCTGCCGGAGCATCCGCCCCTGACCGGCGGACTGGTCGGCTTCATCGGCTGGGAGGCGATTCGCCAGATCGAACGCTTGCCGCACCAGCCGCCGGCCGACTACGACGTTCCCGGCCAGTCGTTCAGCTTTGTCGCCGACCTCGTCGTGCTCGATCACAAGTACGGCACCGTGCAGCTCATCGCCAATGTGCTCAACGACGGCTTCGCCACGCCAGACACACTGTGGGCGGATGCGACGGCTCGCCTGGATTCCCTGCAAAAGCGCCTCGCCGCGCCCGGCGAAGCATGGCTCGCCGAGGTCGACCTGCAGGCGCCGAGCGCGCCGAGCAATCGCACCACCCGGGATGATTTTCTCGCCGCCGTGAACATCGGCAAGCAGCACATCGTTGACGGCGATGTGTTTCAGGTCGTCATCTCGCAGCGTTTCGACCAGGTCTGCACCGCGCATCCGATCGACGTCTACCGGGTGCTGCGCAGCCTAAATCCGAGCCCGTACATGTACCTGCTGAGCCTCGAAACACCGAGCGGAGACCCGTACTGGATCGTGGGGTCCTCACCCGAAGCCCTCGTCAAGGTTCAAGACCAACGTGTCTTCACCCATCCGATCGCCGGCTCGAAACCACGCGGCACCACACCGGATGCCGACGCCGACTACGCGATCGAACTCGCCGACGACCCCAAGGAACGTGCAGAGCACCTCATGCTCGTCGACCTGGCCCGCAACGACCTGCTCAAGGTCTGCACGGCCGGATCCGTTGAAGTGACCGAGTTCATGCGCATCGAACGCTTCAGTCACATTATGCACCTGGTCTCTTCGGTCGAGGGCAACCTGGTGCCGGGCCAGACCGCGATCGACGTCTTCCGCGCCACGTTCCCGGCCGGAACTTTGTCGGGCGCACCGAAACCGCGGGCTCTGGAGATCATCGACGCCCTCGAACCGGCCCAGCGCGGCGTCTATGGGGGAGTGGTCGGCTACTTCGGCTTCGCCGGCGACGCCGACCTCGCCATCGCCATCCGCACCGCGACGATCAAGGACGGCATCGCCCGCGTGCAGGCCGGTGGCGGCGTCGTCACCGATTCCGACCCGGCCTCGGAGTACCAGGAGTCGCAGAACAAGGCCGCAGCACCGCTGCGTGCGGTGGCCGTGGCCAACGCGATGCGGCGGGTGTTCTAATGGCGCCTCGCCGGCTCAAACTCATTCTCATACTCGCTATTCTGGGTGCGAGCGCACTGGCATTGTTGGCCTGGACCCAGGTCTGGGTCCACGCGGAAGTCGGACTTCCCGACGCCGGCACCCAGGTGCTGCAGATCGACGGAGCCATCGCCGCGCCGGCGCTGACGGCACTCGCGCTCTGCGGTTTCGCCCTGGCCGGTGCCCTCACCATCGCCGGTCGACTCATTCGTATCGTGCTCGGCGCGCTCGAGGTATTGCTCGGGGTGTCGGTGTTTCTCGCCGCGTTCCTCGCGGTCGATGACCCATCAAATGCCAGTGCCGCTGCGGTCACGGCAGCGACGGGCATCGCCGGTCATGAATCCATTCAGCTGAGCGTGCTCGGCACAATTGTCACGCCGTGGCCATACGTCGCCATGGCGGCGGCCGTACTCATGGCCGCCGCCGGGGTCATGGTGATCCTGACCAGCGCACGCTGGCCTGGCCCGACCCGTAAGTACCAGGCCGTGCGTTTTGAATCGGTCACCTCAGCCGACGATTCAGTGTCGGCTGCGCCCTTCTCTGGCAACTCGCCGCCCGCGAAGGTCGCCCCGAGCGACTCCGTCGGCGACTGGGACGATCTCAGTCGCGGTGAAGACCCGACCGCTCGCTGAAGGCGGGCCGTCGCTCCGCTAGACTTAACCCGCTGGTCAACGCACACAGTGTTTACGTATTTACGAGGAGAACCATGAGCATCGATCTGTCAGATCCCGGACACGGCCACTCCGCGGCGGCCTGGACCGCTGTCATCATCATGCTGGCCGCTTTCGCCATCGGCACCACGGCCTTCTTCTTCGAGCTGGTCTGGCTCGTCTGGGCGTCCTTTGGACTGCTCATCGCCGGCGTTATCGTCGGTTACATACTCAGCAAGGTCGGCTACGGCGTCAGTGCCACGTCGCCTGGCCACTGACCGGCAGCAAAGAGACCTGGTGCTTCAAGAACTTCTCGCTGGCTCGGTGTCCGATGCCGAACAACGCCTCCTGACTCGCCCACTGGCGACGGTCGAGGCGGCGGCGCGCGCCCACGCGCCCGCACTCGACGCGCTGGCGGCGCTGGCCCCGGCCGATGGCGTCAAGATTCTCGCGGAAATCAAGCGGGCCAGCCCCAGCCGCGGTTCCCTCGCGGCCATCACCGACCCGGCCGCGTTGGCTGTTTCCTATGAAACCGGCGGCGCGAGCGCGATCAGCGTGCTCACCGAGGGGCGTCGCTTTCACGGCTCATTGACCGACCTCGAACAGGTGCGGGCCGCGGTGAGCATTCCTATCCTCCGCAAGGACTTCATCGGCACGCCGTACCAGGTGTTCGAAGCCCGCGCCGCCGGTGCCGACCTCGTGCTGCTGATCGTGGCCGCGCTCGATCAGGCCACCCTCGTCTCCCTGCACGATCTCATTCGCGAGCTCGGCATGACCGCACTGGTCGAAACCCACAGCGGCGACGAAGTGAGCCGCGCACTTGACATCGGCGCAAGCCTGATCGGGGTCAACGCCCGGAATTTGTCCACTTTTGAACTCGACCAGAACCTTTTCGGTACTCTGGCCGACAGAATTCCGTCCGGCGTCACCCGAGTCGCCGAATCCGCCGTCAAGACGGCCGCCGACGTCGCGCACTACCGTGCCGCCGGCGCCGACGTCGTCCTGGTCGGCGAAGCGCTCGTCACGAGCGATCCCATCCGAACCCTTTCCGAGTTTTTGGCGGTTTAAATGTCTGTGCGAAAAGAATCCTTGCGTGTGCAGTCCGGCCCGTATTTTGGCGGCTTCGGCGGCAGGTTCGTGCCCGAGTCCCTCGTAGCGGCGCTCGATGAACTCACGGCGGAATACGAACTCGCCAAGAATGATCCCGCCTTCGCCGCGGCCTTGATGGAGTTGCACGTCAACTACACCGGTCGCCCCTCGATCATCACCGAGGTTCCGCGCTTCGCCGAGTACGCCGGCGGCGCCCGCATCATCCTCAAGCGCGAAGATCTCAATCACACAGGCTCGCACAAGATTAACAACGCCCTGGGCCAGGCCCTGCTCACCAAGCGCATCGGCAAGACCCGCGTCATTGCTGAAACCGGGGCCGGCCAGCACGGCGTGGCCACGGCGACGGTCGCCGCCCTTTTCGGGCTGGAGTGCGTCGTGTATATGGGCGAGGTTGACACCGAACGCCAAGCCCTCAACGTGGCCCGGATGCGCCTGCTCGGCGCCGAGGTCGTTCCGGTCAAGACCGGCTCGCGCACCCTCAAGGATGCCATCAACGACGCCATGCGCGACTGGGTCACCAACGTTGAGACTACGAACTATATTTTTGGAACCGTTGCCGGCCCGCATCCGTTCCCCGCCATGGTGCGGGACTTTCAGAAGATCATCGGCGAGGAAGCCCGTCAGCAGGTGCTCGACCTGACCGGCAGCCTGCCGGATGCTGTCACAGCCTGTGTCGGCGGCGGGTCCAACGCCATGGGCATCTTTCATGCCTTCCTCGACGACCCGGATGTCGCCCTGTTCGGCTATGAGGCAGCTGGCGACGGCATTGACACGCCGCGGCACGCTGCCACCATTACCAAGGGGCGTCCGGGAGTGCTGCACGGCGCCCGCAGCATGCTGCTGCAGGACGAAGACGGCCAGACCGTCGAATCCCACTCCATCTCGGCCGGCCTCGACTATCCGGGCGTCGGACCGGAGCACGCCTGGCTGTCGAGCATCGGCCGGGCCACCTACCTGCCGATCAGCGACGACGAGGCGATGAGCGCCCTGCGCCTGCTCAGCCGCACCGAGGGCATCATCCCCGCGATCGAGTCGTCGCACGCCCTCGCCGGCACCCTCGAACTCGGCCGTGCGCTCGGCCCTGAAGCGACCATTCTGGTCAACCTCAGCGGTCGCGGCGACAAAGACATGGAAACAGCGGGACGGTACTTTGACCTGCTCGACGAAGGCGCTGAACAGTCATGACCACCCCAATTCTTGCCGATGAAGCAATGAGTGGCACCGTGAGCACGGTCGAACAGACCATTGCCCGGCGCCGAGCCGAGGGCGGCGGAGCCCTCATCGGCTACCTGCCGGTTGGTTTCCCCACCCTGAACGACAGCATCGATGCGGCGGTGGCCCTCGTCGCCAACGGCGTCGACATCATCGAACTCGGCCTGCCCTACTCCGACCCGGTGATGGACGGTCCGGTCATTCAGGCGGCAACCCAGCAGGCACTGGCCAACGGGTTCAAACTCCGCCACGGTTTTGAAGCGATCAAAGCCATCACCGCGCAGGTCGACGCGCCCATTCTGGTGATGACCTATTGGAACCCGGTCGTTCAGTATGGAGTTGAGCGTTTCGCCGATGACCTCCGGGCCGCCGGTGGTGCCGGTCTGATCACGCCCGACCTCATTCCCGATGAAGCCGCCGACTGGATGGCCGCGAGCGAGCGCATCGGCCTAGACCGGGTTTTCCTGGCCGCGCCCTCCTCGTCCGATGCCCGCCTGGTGCAGGCGATCGAAGCCAGCCGCGGATTTGTCTATACCGTCTCAACAATGGGCACCACCGGTGCTCGCGCGGGCGTCGATGCCGCCGCTCGGATCCTGGTGGAACGCCTGCGCTCCGCCGGCTGCACCAGCGCCTGCGTCGGCCTCGGTATCTCCACCCCCGAGCAGGTCCGCGAAGTCCTCGGCTACGCCGACGGCGCCATCGTCGGTTCCGCGCTCGTGAAGGCGCTCACCGACGGGGGAGTGCCCGCCGTCGCCCGACTGGCGCTCGAACTCGCCGCCGGTGCGAACGAACTTCGCCCGCCGTCGCCGCCCCGGTGAATTGTCACTTCGGAAGTTCCAGGCCCGTTCTACGCTAAATTGTTCGAGGCGATCGATTCGCCCCAGGTGACGTGAGTCACGATGAAAGGTAGTACCCAGGTGTCTTTGAGTCTTCTGAGCACGAGCATCCCGAGCCCCGCGTGGAGTTTCTTCGACCTCGGTCCGTTCCGCATTCACGCCTACGCGCTGTGCATCCTCGCCGGAATCATCCTCGCGACGATCATCACGTCGCGCCGGCTCACTAAGCGCGGTGCTGAGCCGGGAGTCGTACTCGACATCATCCTCTGGGCCGTGCCGCTCGGCATCGTCGGTGCGCGTATCTACCACGTGCTGACCCACCCGGGCGACTACTTCTTCGAGGGAGCCGATCTGCTCCGTACCCTGTATATCTGGGAGGGTGGAAACGCCATTTTCGGCTCCCTGATCGGTGGTGCAGTGGGTGCCTGGATCGGCTGCCGCCTGGCCGGTATCCGCTTTTGGACCTTTGCCGACGCCGTCGCCCCCGCCCTGCTCGTCGCCCAGGCCACCGGCCGACTCGGCAACTGGTTCAACCACGAACTGTTCGGGTTGCCGACGACCCTGCCGTGGGGCCTGGAAATCGACCCGAGCAACCCGGCATTCCCGGTGGGGCTGCCGGACGGCACGCTGTTCCACCCGACTTTTCTGTACGAAATCATCTGGAACCTGCTCGGTGTTGCCGTCATTCTCTATCTGGAGCGCAAGTTCCGCCTGCGGTTCGGGCAGACTCTGGGCGTCTACCTCATCTGGTATGGACTGGGTCGGAGCTTTTTTGAGTCGATTCGCATTGACCCGAGCGAGATTTACTTCGGAATCCGCACTAACGTCTGGGCGGCCCTCGCCGCCATTGCGGTCGGTCTGATCATCATTCTGGTGCAGCGTCACCGTCACCCGGGCCTCGAACCCAGCCCCTATGTGCCGGGCCGGGAATGGATTGGACCGGACGCTGGGGTAGAATTTGAAGACAGCGATTCGGATGATCTTGATCAAAGCTCCGCGGATCAGAGCGATGACGCCGATGAACGCACCGAATCACCCGAGGCTCCAGCCACAAGCACGAGCGCTTCGCGTCTGTAGAGTTCGTTCGCTGACATCCAGCCAACACACACGTAGCGCCGCCCGAATGTGGGCCTGACCCGAACCGGGCACGCGTTATGGTTTTCCGCACACATCTCCTTCGGGCCAGCGTCGTCCCTTACTGCCAGTCATTTCGTGAGGACGGTCTCAATGGCTCAGAAACCTCTCTACACCCGCTTCAGCAGCATTCCTGAAGCATCCGGTTTGTACGATCCGGCGGCCGAACGCGACGCGTGCGGCCTGGCAATGGTGGCGACCCTGCGAGGAATCGCCGGGCACGACATCATCACGCAAGCCCTCGACGCCCTACGTAACCTGGAACACCGCGGGGCCGTCGGCTCTGACGCCGGAACCGGTGACGGTGCCGGCATCATCACCCAGATACCGGATGCCTTCCTGCGTGCCGTCACGGATTTCGCGCTTCCCCCGGTGGGCCAGTACGCGGTCGGCAACGTCTTTCTGCCAACCGATCCAACCGCTCGCACCGCCATCAAGCGTGCCATCAGCCTGATCGCAGACGAGGAAAGCCTCAGCATCCTCGGCTGGCGTGAGGTTCCGGTGCACCCGGAGGACCTCGGCAACCAGGCCCGCGCGAACATGCCTGCCATCCAGCAGCTGTTCGTGCAGAGCACCCGCACCACCGAAGCCGGCACCGCGTTCTCAGACATCGCGCTCGATCGGCAGACCTTCCGGCTGCGCAAGCGCGCAGAACGCGAGCTCGAGATCTACTTCGTGTCATTGTCCTGCCGCACCCTGGTCTACAAGGGCATGGTCACGACCCTGCAGCTCGAACCGTTCTACCCGGACCTGTCCGACGAACGTTTCGTCTCAACGCTCGCCCTCGTACACTCCCGGTACTCCACCAATACGTTCCCGTCCTGGCCGCTCGCCCAGCCGTTCCGCATGATCGCCCACAACGGCGAGATCAACACGGTGCAGGGCAACCGCAACTGGATGCGCGCGCGCCAGTCCCAGCTCGAGTCCGAGCTGCTCGGCGACGTCGCGCCCCTGCTGCCGATCGTTACCCCAGGTGCCAGCGACTCGGCCTCGTTCGATGAGGTGGTCGAACTGCTCAGCCTGTCCGGGCGGTCGCTGCCGCACGCCATCATGATGATGGTGCCGGAGGCCTGGGAGAACCAGACCGACCTCGACGACGAACGTCGCGATTTCTACGAATACCACTCCATGCTCATGGAACCGTGGGACGGTCCGGCCGCGATCGTCTTCACCGACGGGTCCCTCGTCGGCGCAACGCTCGACCGGAACGGCCTGCGTCCCGGCCGCTACCTCATCACCGACGACGGCCTGGTCGTGCTCGCGAGCGAGATCGGCGTGCTCGGCATTGACCCGGCCCGGGTCGTGCGCAAGGGCCGACTGCGTCCAGGCCAGATGTTCCTGGTCGATACCAAGGCCGGCCGCATCATCGACGACCGTGAGATCAAGGCCGACCTGGCCGCGAGCCAACCGTGGGGTCAGTGGCTGCACCAGGGCCGCATCAACCTCAAGGATCTGCCGGAGCGGGAGCACATCGTGCACCCGCCGGCATCCGTCGTGCGCCGCCAGCGCACCTTCGGCTACACCGAAGAAGAAGTACGCATCCTGCTCACCCCGATGGCCCGCACCGGCGCCGAACCACTCGGTGCCATGGGCAGCGACACACCCATCGCCGTACTCAGCGACCGCCCGCGGCTCATGTTCGACTACTTCACCCAGCAGTTCGCGCAGGTCACCAACCCGCCGCTGGACTCCATTCGTGAAGAGGTCGTCACGAGTCTCAAGCTCGGTCTCGGCCCGGAACGCAACCTGCTCACTGCAGGCCCCGAGCATGCCCGCCAGGTCATTTTGGACTTCCCGGTCATCGACAACGACGAACTGGCCAAGATCCAGCACATCGACCCTGTCATCGGCAGCCGCACCACAACGACCATTCGGGGCCTATACCGCTTCGAAGAAGGCCCCGACGCGCTGTCCAAGCGACTCGCCGCCGTCTGCGTCGAGGTCGACGAAGCCATCGAGGCCGGCGCCCTGTTCATCGTGTTGAGCGACCGCGATTCCAACAAGGATCTCGCACCGATCCCGTCGCTGCTTATGATCGCTGCGGTGCATCACCACCTGATCCGTACCGAGAACCGCATGAAGGTCGGCATCGTGGTCGAGGCCGGCGACGTGCGTGAGGTGCACCACGTGGCCCTGCTCATGGGTTATGGCGCCTCCGCAGTCAACCCCTACCTCGCCATGGAAACCTGCGAAGACCTTGTACGCAGCGGCATCATCACCAACGTCACGCCCGAGAAGGCGGTACGCAACGTCATCAAGGCGCTCGGCAAGGGCGTGCTCAAGATCATGTCCAAGATGGGCATCTCCACCGTGTCGTCCTACGCCGGTGCGCAGACCTTCGAAGCGGTCGGCCTCGCCCAGTCGTTCGTCGACCAGTACTTCACCGGCACGACAAGCAAGCTCGGCGGCGTCGGCATTGACGTGATCGGTGTCGAAAATCTGTCGCGGCACGCATCCGCTTACCCCATGGATGCTGCGGTGACCGCGCACGAGCGCCTTGCAACCGGCGGCGAATACCAGTGGCGTCGCGACGGCGCCCCGCACCTCTTCAACCCGGAGACCATCTTTCGGCTGCAGCACGCCACCCGCACCAAGCGCTACGACATCTTCCGCGAGTACACGAAGATGGTCGACGACCAGGCCGAATCGCTCATGACCCTGCGCGGCATGTTCACTCTCAGCCCCGGCCAGCGCACCCCGGTGCCGCTCGACGAGGTCGAATCGGTGTCGCAGATCGTCAAACGGTTCTCGACCGGTGCAATGAGCTACGGCTCCATCTCGCAGGAGGCGCACGAAACCCTCGCGATCGCGATGAACCGACTCGGCGGCAAGTCCAACACCGGCGAGGGCGGCGAAGACCTCGACCGTCTGCTCGACCCGACCCGGCGCAGCGCGGTGAAGCAGGTCGCCTCCGGCCGCTTCGGTGTGACGAGCATGTACCTGACCCACGCTGACGATATCCAGATCAAACTCGCCCAGGGTGCCAAGCCCGGCGAGGGCGGTCAGCTGCCCCCCACCAAGGTGTACCCGTGGATCGCCCGTACTCGGCACGCCACGGCCGGTGTCGGCCTCATCTCGCCGCCGCCGCACCACGACATCTACTCGATCGAAGACCTCAAGCAGCTCATCTTCGACCTGAAACGCGCCAACCCCAAGGCCCGCATCCATACCAAACTGGTCAGCCAGTCGGGTATCGGTGCCGTTGCGGCCGGTGTCGCCAAAGCCCTCTCCGACGTGATCCTGATCAGCGGCCACGACGGCGGAACCGGCGCCAGCCCGGTCAACTCGCTCAAGCACGCCGGAACCCCGTGGGAACTCGGCCTCGCCGAAACCCAACAGACACTCATGCTCAACGGCATGCGTGACCGCGTGGTCGTGCAGGTCGACGGCCAGCTGAAAACCGGTCGTGACGTGCTGATCGGTGCCCTGCTCGGGGCCGAAGAATTCGGCTTCGCCTCCGCCCCGCTCGTTGTGTCGGGCTGCATCATGATGCGCGTCTGCCACCTCGATACCTGCCCGGTCGGCGTTGCCACCCAGAACCCGGAACTTCGCAAACGTTTCGCCGGCCAAGCCGACCACGTCGTGAACTTCTTCGAGTTCATCGCTCAGGAAGTACGCGAGTACCTCGCCGAGCTCGGTTTCCGCAGCCTCGACGAGGCCATCGGGCACCGCGAGGTGCTGAACGTGAACCGCGCGCTCACGCACTGGAAGGCGCAGGGGCTGGACCTCTCGCCCATTCTGAGCGGCCCGGACTTTTCTGAGGCAGAACCGCGCAAGTGGGCTCGGGCCCAGGAACACGAACTCGACAAGCACTTCGACAATGAACTTATTCGTCGAAGCCAGAGCGTTCTCGAACACGGCGGAACGGTCAGGATCGACCTGCCGATCCGCAACACCGAACGTGCCGTCGGCACCATGCTCGGCAACCAGGTCACCCTGCGCCACGGCGAAAACGGTTTGCCGGCCGGTTCGATCGAGGTCACCCTCACCGGTTCAGCCGGACAGTCCTTCGGGGCATTCTTGCCGAGCGGAATCACCCTGCGACTCGAGGGCGAATCCAACGACTACGTCGGCAAGGGCCTGTCGGGCGGGCAGATCATCGTGCGCCCCGACCGGGCCAGCCAGTTCCCGGCCGAAGACAACGTCATCGCCGGAAACGTCATCGGTTACGGCGCCACCCAGGGCAGCATGTTCATTCGCGGCATTGTCGGCGAACGATTCCTCGTGCGCAACTCCGGAGCGATCGCCGTCGTCGAGGGCGTGGGCGACCACGCGCTCGAATACATGACCGGCGGACTCGCCCTCATCCTCGGCGAGACCGGGCGCAACCTCGGCGCCGGGATGAGTGGCGGCACGGCCTACGTCTACGGTCTGACCGCCGAACGGGTCAACCGTGACGCGCTGACCTCGGGGGAGCTCAGGTTGCTCGCCCTCGAGAGCGTCGATCGCGAGATCGTGCGCGACCTGCTCGAACAACACCGGGACCAGACCGATTCAGCACTCGCCAAGCGCATGCTGGAGAACCTGGAAGAAACCATGAACGCATTTATCAAGGTGCTGCCGCGCGACTACGCGGCAGTACTGGAGACTAGGCAGACGGCCGTCGATGAGGGACTCGATCCCGACGGACTCGTTGTCTGGAATCGAATTCTGGAGGTAACCAATGGCTGATCCGAAGGGATTCCTGAAGACCACCGACCGCGAGCTGCCTGCTCGCCGTCCGGTGGCCATCCGTTTGATGGACTGGAAAGAGGTCTACGAGCAGGGTGACGCCGCCGTACTCAAACGTCAGGCCGGCCGCTGCATGGACTGCGGCGTGCCGTTCTGTCACCAGGGCTGCCCGCTCGGCAACCTCATTCCGGAGTGGAACGACCTGGTCTGGCGCGATGAGGGCCGGGCCGCCATCGAGCGCCTGCACGCCACGAACAATTTTCCCGAATTCACCGGTCGGCTCTGCCCGGCCCCGTGTGAATCGTCGTGCGTGCTCGGCATCAACCAGCCCGCCGTCACCATCAAGCAGGTCGAGGTGTCGATCATCGACCAGGCCTTCGCCAAGGGTTGGGTGCAGCCGCAGCCGCCAGGGCGTCTGACCGGCAAGACGGTCGCCGTAGTCGGATCCGGTCCGGCCGGACTGGCCGCCGCCCAGCAGCTGACCCGCGCCGGCCACACCGTTGCCGTGTTCGAACGCGACGACCGCATCGGCGGCCTGCTACGCTACGGCATCCCCGACTTCAAAATGGAGAAGAAGCACCTAGAACTGCGTCTGGCGCAGATGACGGCGGAGGGAACCCGGTTCCGCGCCAACGTCAACATCGGCGTGGACATCACCTGGGACGACCTGCGCGCCCGCTACGACGCCGTCGTGGTGGCGACCGGTGCCATGGTGCCCCGCGACCTGCCGATTCCGGGGCGCGACCTGCCCGGCGTGCACTTCGCCATGGAATACCTGGTGCAGCAGAACAAGATCGGCGCCGGCGGAGCCATCGAGGCGCAGATCACCGCCGAGGGCAAGCACGTCGTCGTGCTCGGTGGTGGTGACACCGGAGCCGACTGCATCGGTACTGCGCATCGTCAGCTGGCAGCATCCGTCACCAACCTGGCGATCGGCAAGCAGCCGGGCACCACTCGGCTGGAAAATCAGCCGTGGCCGATGTCCCCGACCCTGTTCGAGGTCTCCAGCGCCCACGAAGAGGGCGGCACCCGCCAGTACCTGGCCTCGACGGTCGAATTTCTGGCCAACGAATTCGGTGAGGTGCGTGCCATTCGCATCGCCGAGACTGAATACCTCGACGGACGCCGCGTTCCCAAGGCCGGCACCGAAAAAGAAATTCCGGCCGACCTCGTGCTGCTAGCGATGGGCTTCACCGGCCCAGAGCCCGACGATCTCAGTCACCAGTTGAAGCTTCCGTTCGACAATCGCGGCAACGCGGAACGCGACGGCAACTACCAGACCAGCCACGAGGGCGTATTCGTCGCCGGCGATGCCGGTCGCGGACAGTCACTCATCGTCTGGGCTATCGCTGAGGGGCGCGCTGCGGCCGCTGCGGTCGACCAGTTCCTGGAGGGCCAGACCCAACTGCCATCTCCCGTTAAGCCAACGGACCGCTCCTTCGCCCTTTAAACCCCTACTCTTCCTGCACCACGTCGTTATGCGCTCACACAGCGCGGAAATCGGAGATTCACCAGAATGAGACGCGCAAAAATCGTCGCCACCCTCGGGCCGGCGGCTGCCAGCTACGAGCAGATCAGAGCGCTCATCGACGCGGGCGTTGACGTCTGCCGCATGAACCTGAGCCACGGCAACTACCAGGTGCACGAGAGCGTCTACGCCAACGTGCGTAAGGCTGCTAACGACTCCGGGCGTGCCGTGGCCGTCATGGTCGACCTGCAGGGCCCCAAGATTCGCCTGGGCAAGTTCGAGGGCGGCCCGTATGAGCTCGCCGTCGGTGACATTTTCAAGATCACCACCGAAGACGTGCTCGGCACCAAAGAGCTCTCCGGCACCACCTTCAAGGGTTTGCCGCACGACGTGCACCCCGGCGACTTTCTGCTCATCGACGACGGCAAGGTCAAGGTGCAGGTCGTCGAAACGGATGGCGTGATCGTCACCACCCGCGTGATCGTCGCCGGCCCGGTCTCCAACAACAAGGGCATCAACCTGCCCGGCGTTGCCGTGAACGTACCGGCCCTGTCGGAGAAGGACGAAGCCGACCTGCGCTGGGGCCTCCGTCTCGGCGCCGACCTCATCGCCCTCTCCTTCGTGCGCAGCGCCGATGACATCACCCGCGTGCACGAAATCATGGCCGAAGAGGGCCGTCGGGTTCCGGTGATCGCCAAGATCGAGAAGCCGCAGGCCGTCGACAACCTCGAAGAGATCGTCGACGCCTTCGACGCGATCATGGTCGCCCGCGGCGACCTCGGTGTCGAGCTGCCGCTCGAGGCCGTGCCGATCGTGCAGAAGCAGGCCGTCGAGATCGCTCGCCGCATGGCCAAGCCGGTCATCGTCGCCACGCAGATGCTCGAATCCATGATCCTGAGCCCGGTGCCCACCCGCGCCGAGACCAGCGACGTTGCCAACGCCGTGCTCGACGGTGCGGATGCCGTCATGCTCAGCGGTGAGACCAGCGTCGGAGAATACCCCGTTGTCACGGTGCAGACCATGGCCCGCATTGTGGAATCCACCGAGGTGCACGGACTCGAGCGCATCGGCAAGCTGACCAACCGTCCGCGCACCCAGGGCGGTGCGATCACCCTCGCCGCCATCGAGGTCGCCGAGTTCGTCGATGCCAAGTTCCTCTGCATCTTCACCGAGTCCGGCGACTCGGCCCGCCGCATGTCTCGCCTGCGGTCGAAGATCCCGATGCTGGCCTTCACGCCGGAGCCGGGCATCCGTCGTCGTCTGGCCCTCACCTGGGGCGTTCAGACCTACCTGGTGGAGCCGGTGACCCACACCGACGCGATGTTCGGTCAGGTCGATGACATTCTCATCGGCCAGGGCCTCGCCGAAATCGGTGACAAGGTCGTCGTCATCTCCGGTTCCCCTCCCGGAATCGTCGGGTCGACGAACGACATTCGCGTGCACCGCGTGGGTGACGCCCACAACGAGGTCGCACCGGCGTACGTCAAGAAGTAGCGGTTAACACGAAAAGCCCCGCCCGATGTTTCGGGCGGGGCTTTTTGGGGCTGGTTAGACGACGGGAGGCCGCGCCCGGGTGTCGAGCCACTCCTGATGTTGCCGGAGCGCCGAACGCACGGCTTTTCGAATGACCAGGTAGGCGACCCAGAATCCGAGCGCCGCCAGGGCCGGATAGATCAGTAGTGTGAGGTAACCCCAGTACGCAATGTTGTTCGACATGGTGCCACCCTGACAGGCGACGGAGTGTCAACACAAACTGGCTGAACTCGAAGACGCTGGGGCATGGCTATTTTGCACACACGTGCAAGACACAGGAATTTGATCCAAAAGATGCCCGTCACCTGCGGTTTAACCGCGACATCAAAGTACCGGTGGTGGGACTCGAACCCACACGTCCTTTCGAACAAAGCATTTTGAGTGCTCCGCGTCTGCCATTCCGCCACACCGGCTTACAACTACTCGTTCAGAATACCGTAGGCTTTTGCTCGTGACCGACCAAGACAGCACCCCCACCCCTCCGCGCCGCGTTGTCGTCGCTGAGGATGAATCCCTCATCCGCCTCGACATCGTCGAGATTCTGCGCGACAACGGCTTTGAAGTCGTCGGCGAAGCCGGTGACGGAGAAACAGCGGTCGCCTTGGCACGGGAGCTCCGCCCCGACCTGGTTATCATGGATGTCAAGATGCCCCAGCTCGACGGCATCAGTGCTGCTGAACGCTTGTCCAAAGAGCACATCGCACCGGTCGTTCTGCTGACCGCGTTCAGCCAGAAGGAACTGGTCGAGCGTGCCACCGAGGCCGGCGCCCTGGCCTACGTCGTCAAGCCGTTCACCCCGAACGACCTGCTGCCGGCGATCGAGATCGCCCTCTCGCGCTACAGCCAGATCATTACCCTCGAAGCCGAGGTTGCCGACCTGGTCGAACGGTTCGAGACCCGCAAGCTCGTAGACCGGGCCAAGGGCCTGCTCAACGAGAAGATGGGCCTGACCGAGCCGGAAGCCTTCCGGTGGATCCAGAAGGCGTCGATGGACCGTCGCCTCACCATGCACGACGTGTCGCAGGCGATCATCGAGCAGCTCAGCGCCAAGAAGTAGCAGCAGTTCAGATCGAATGGCCCGGCAGATTCTGCCGGGCCATTTTTTGTGCCCGGGCATGACCCGCGGGCGTGTCGGAGGTGTCCGATACGCTCGAACAGACGAAGGGCGGGCGCATGTTCCTACTGGACGGCAGCGTGGTGACGAGTGCGAGTGACCTGAGCGCGGCATCCGTCTGCGAGTTTGCGTTTCTGCGCCGCATCGACGCGAAGCTCGGCCGCGTCGACAGCGTGTCGGACCCGGTCGACGCGATGTCGGAGCGCACCTCGCGGCTGGGCGACGAGCACGAACACCGTGTGCTCGAGCGGTACCGGCTGGCCCAGTCTGTGGTCGAAATTGCCCGTCCAGAGCGGATGGCGCGCCCTGCTCTGGAGATTGCCGCCGATCAAACGCGGCTGGCTTTCGCGACGACCGCCGAGATCATTTTTCAGGCCACGTTTTTTGACCCCGCCTTCGGCTCGCGCACCAAGAATCACCACGAGGGCATCGCTTTTCTCGGATTCGCCGACTTTATCGTGCGGCAGGAGAACGGCGTGTGGCTCCTGCAAGACACCAAACTGGCCCGGCACGCCCGAGTGACCGCGCTGCTGCAGCTGGTCGCCTACGCCGAACAGCTTGAGCGCATCGGCGTGCCAACAGCCCAGACCGTCGAACTGCTCCTTGGCGACGGTTCCGTGAGCGTGCACTGCCTTGCTGATATTCGTCCGGTGTACCGCAAACGCAAGCAGCGCCTGGTGCAGATCATTTCGGACCGTCTGGCCGACACCCAGGCCGTCGCGTGGGGAGACCCTCGCTACACCGTCTGCGGGCGCTGTACCAGCTGTGAGGGTGAGGTGCAGCAGCACCGCGATCCGCTGCTGGTGGCCGGGCTGCGATTGTCACAGCGGGCGCGGCTGGCGGCCGGCGGCATCCGCACCATCGATGATCTCGCGGAATCCACCGGAGAAATCGAGGGCGTGTCGGACTCGACGCTCACCGCCCTGCGCACGCAGGCGCGGCTACAGCTTCAGGCGGTTCCTGGCACAGCTCCGCCGGTCGACCTGTACCACCCAGGGGCGCTGGCCGCGCTGCCAGAGCCGAACCCCGGCGACATCTTCTTCGACTTCGAGGGCGACCCGCTCTATTCAGAGGTAAACGCCACTGAAGGCGGTGCCCCTGACGGCTCGCCCACGCAGTGGGGCCTGGACTACCTGTTCGGGCTGGTCGACGTCGATGAATCCTTTCGCGCCTTCTGGGCGCATACCTGGGCCGAGGAGAAGGTCGCCCTCACCGATTTTCTGGCCTATCTCGGGCTGCGTCGAGCCCAGTTTCCGGGCCTCCACGTCTACCACTACGCCGCCTACGAGCGCACCCACCTGCTCAGCCTCGCCGCCCGGCACGGCGTCGGCGAAGACCAGATCGACCAGCTGCTACGCGAGAACGTGCTCGTCGATCTGTACCCAATCGTGCGCAAAACCATGCGCGTCGGGTCGCGCTCCTACTCCATCAAGAAGCTCGAACCGCTGTACATGGGCGCCGAACTGCGCGGCGGCGAGGTCACCAATGCGGCGGACTCCATCACCGAATACGCCGCAGCCCGAGACCTGCACGCTCACGGCGACCGGGTCGAGGCGCAACGCATGCTCTCCTCCATCGCCGACTACAACCGCTACGACTGCGTCTCAACGCTGCGCCTGCGCGACTGGTTGCTTACGCTGGCGCGCGGAGCGGGCATCTGCTCGGCCGGTGGCACGACCGAAGCGGATGCCGACCCGCTCCAACAATCACCGGTGCGCGACGCTCTGCTCGCCCTCGCTGCGCCAACGACACCGCACACCCCGCGCACCACCGACCAGACCGCGGCCGCCTTTGCCGCCGCCGCCATCGACTATCACCGGCGAGAGCAGAAGAGTTTTTGGTGGGGGCACTATTTTCGGCTCGAGTACCCGATTGATGAATGGCAAGACACCAGGGACGTGCTCGTCGTCGAACGCATCGACGTCGAACGCGACTGGTTCCGCGAGGGTAAACAGCGCGTCGACCGTCGCCACCTCTGGCTGCGCGGTCGCCTCGCACCGGGGAGCAGTATCAAACCGGGGGACCAGGCGGGCCCTTACCTGCTCTACGAACACGCCGGGCCGTTCGTCAACCCCGACGGTGCAGAGGGCGCACGCGCTCACCGCACCGTAACAGTGCTGCGCGTCACCGATGACGGCGGCATTCTGGTCGAAGAGACACTTCAAAAGGACACCGCACGCTACGATAACCGGCCGAGTGCCCTGGCACCGGCCGCACCACCCCGGGCCCTGCAGCAGAAACCCGCCATCGACGAGTGGGCCCAGGTTATCGTCGACGCTCAGCCCAGCTGGCCGCGCGACTCGATGGTCGATATTCTGCGACGCACCCCGCCGCGCACCGGCAGCGGGCACTTGGCACTCGCCCGGGCGGACGGCAGCACCATCGACGCCGTCATCGCGACCCTGCTCGACCTGGATCACTCCTACCTTGCAATCCAGGGGCCACCCGGTACTGGAAAGACCTACCTCGGCGCCCACGTCATCACCGCGCTCGTGCAGCAGCACGGCTGGAAGATCGGCGTTGTCGCCCAGTCCCATGCGGTAGTGGAGAACCTACTCGAGGCCGTCGTCAAGGCCGGGCTCGAGCCGGCTCTCGTCGGCAAAGTCGCCAAGACCGGCGCCGATGCGGCGGAACCCGCCTACACCGTGCTGCAGAAAGACGGGCAACTTCTGTTCGCATTGAATCACACCGCGACGGGATTCGTCGTCGGCGGCACCGCGTGGGACTTCAGCAATCCGGCTCGCGTGCCCCGCCACAGCCTCGATCTGCTCGTCGTCGACGAGGCCGGCCAATTCTCGCTCGCCTCGACTATCGCGGCCAGTGTCGGCGCCCGCAATGTGCTGCTGCTCGGCGACCCGCAGCAATTGCCGCAGGTCAGCCAGGGCCTGCATCCCGAGCCGATCGACCAGTCTGCCCTGGGCTGGGTCGCCGCCGGCCACGACGTGCTTCCCGCCGACCGGGGCTACTTTCTCGCCGAGAGCCGCCGCATGCATCCCGCGGTCACCGAGCCCGTCTCCCGCCTGTCCTACGGCGGCCTGTTGCGCGCCGATCCGATCACCTCGACCCGATCATTGTCCGGAATTCGGCCCGGTGTGCACGCCGTGCCGGTCGAGCACACTGGCAATTCCATTTCGTCAGCCGAAGAAGCGAATGCCGTCGTCGCACTCGTGAGCGGTGTACTCGGCCGACTGTGGACAGACCCGACCACGGATCGGGTCGATTCCCCCCTGACCGAAGCCGACGTGATTGTCGTGACTCCCTACAACGCCCAGTTGGCTCTCGTTCGTGAGGCACTGGCGGCTGCGGGCTACTCCACCGTGAGGGTGGGCACTGTTGACAAGTTCCAGGGTCAGGAGGCCGCCATTGCCATTGTCACGCTCGCGGCCAGTTCGGCCGATGACGTGCAGCGTGGCCTGGGATTTCTCATTTTGAAGAACCGTCTGAACGTTGCCATCTCGCGGGCCCAATGGGCCGCTTATCTGGTCTATTCGCCGGCTCTCACCGAATACCTGCCCGTGACGCCGAACGGCGTTGCCGAGCTGAGCGCGTTCATCAGTCTGGTCGAGCCCGACGTGAGCTAACCCCGCGGCGGCAGGTCTTTGATGATGTTCGTGATGCGAATCGTCGAGCAGCGCCGGCCGGCATCGTCGGTGACCACGATCTCGTGGGTGGTCAGGGTGCGGCCTAGGTGGATCGGGGTGCACACCCCGGTGACGTACCCCGATGTCGCTGAACGGTTGTGCGAGGCGTTGATCTCAATGCCCACGGCGAGCTTTCCCGGTCCGGCGTGCAGATTGGCTGCCATCGACCCGAGGGACTCGCCGAGCACGACGTAGGCGCCGCCGTGCATGAGCATGGCCGGCTGCGTGTTGCCGGCCACCGGCATCCGCGCCACCGCCCGATCAATCGTGAACTCGGTGAACTCCAGCCCCATCTTGTCGGCCAGGTCTCCGCCACCCCGCTGTTGAACCCAGGCGAGTGCGTCGTCAGTTGTGTTGAACATGATCACCTTTGGTCGGGGGAGCCCGCGCGGGAAGACGCTTGTAGGCTAGGGGAGTGTTGGACTCCGAAAAGCCTACCCTGATGATCATCGACGGCCATTCCCTGGCATTCCGGGCGTTCTTCGCCCTGCCAGTGGATAGTTTCCAGACCCACGCCGGTCAGCATACGAACGCCATCCATGGCTTTCTCTCTATGCTGCTCAGCTTGCTGCGCAACGAGAAGCCAACCCACCTCGCGGTTGCGTTCGACATCTCCCGCGCCTCCTTTCGCACCAGGGAATACCCCGAGTACAAGGGGACCCGCAATGCGACGCCGCCGGAGTTCCTCGGGCAGATCCCGCTTTTGCAGGAAGCCCTCGCCGCGATGAACATCACCACCATCACCAAGGAGGACTTCGAGGCCGACGATATTCTCGCCACCCTCTCAGTCCAAGGCACAGCGGCCGGCTACAACGTGCTCGTCGTCTCCGGCGATCGGGATGCCATCCAGTTGGTCAACGAAACCGTCACCCTGCTCTACCCCTCCAGCCAGGGCGTGTCAGCCCTCACCCGCTACGACCCGGCCCGGGTGCGCGAACGCTACGGCATCGAACCCGAGCAGTACCCCGATGTGGCCGCTCTCGTCGGCGAAACCAGCGACAACCTGATCGGCATCAGCAAGGTCGGGGAGAAGACCGCGGTGAAGTGGCTGGGCCTCTATGGTAGCCTCGACGGCATCCTGGAACACGCTGAGGAGATCAAGGGCGTCGTCGGAAACAACCTGCGCGAGCAGAAAGAGAACGCGATTCGCAACCGCCGGCTAAACCGCTTGGTCACCGACCTGGAGCTTCCGATGGCCGTCGCGGCGCTCGAACGCGGCGCCATGGACACCGACGCGGTGCGGGACATCTTCACCCGCCTCGAATTCAAGACCCTGCTTGACCGGGTACTCAAGCTCGCCGGCGAAGACCCAGCCGTTGAAGCAGCCGTGGCCGTCATCGACGAGATACCCGCGGTGCAGGCCCCCATCGCGCAGGACCTCCTCGACGAAGAACTGCAGTCCTGGCTCGACCGGGTGATCGCGGCCCACCCGGCCGGACTAGGCCTCACTGTCGAGGTGCAGGACGGCAAGCCGATCGGTTTCGGTTTGGCCAGTCCGACGGAAACCATCAACCTGCCCTGGCAGCCGGGCCGCAAGGACTACGCCCCGCTCGAGGCGTGGCTCGCGAGCGACGCGCCGAAGATCATGAACGATGCCAAACACCAGGTGAAGGCACTGCGCCGCAGCGGTCTACCGTTCAGCGGCCTGGCCTTCGACACGCTGGTCGGTGCCTGGCTCATTCGCCCGGGTGGGCCGGACAAGACCCTGGCCGACCTCGTGTCGCGCTACCTCGACGAAACCCTGCCCATCGCCGACCCCAACCAGCTCGTGCCCGATAGTACCCAGCAGGCCGGGGCGCCAGCCCAAGCGTGGTTCACGCTGCGTGTCTTCGCCGCCGTCGAGAAGGCCCTGGACCCGGGTTCGCTGAAACTGCTGCTCGACATCGAACTGCCCACCCTGCTGGCTCTGGCCGACATGGAACTGGCCGGAGTTACCGTTTCGCACGACGAGCTCGCCGAGCTGTCCGCCGAGCTCGGCGCCAGCACGGCGAGCCTCGCCACCGCCGCCTACGCCGAAATCGGCCGGGAGGTGAACCTCGGCTCGCCCAAGCAGCTGCAGGACGTGCTGTTCACGCAGTTGGAGATGCCCAAGACACGCGCCAACAAGACCGGCTACTCAACGGATGCCGGCGCCCTCGCCGATCTGCAGGCCAGCAACCCGCATCCGTTCCTCGACCTGCTGCTGAAGCACCGCGACGCCACCAAGCTGCGTCAGATTGTGGAGACCCTCGACAAAGCCATCGACACGACCGGCCGTATCCACACCACCTACGTGCAGATCGGTACCACCACCGGCCGGATCTCGTCGAACGACCCGAACCTGCAGAATATTCCGGTGCGCACCGAGGAGGGGCGACGCATCCGCGCCGCCTTCCAGGCGGGTCAGGGCAGCGAGAGCCTGCTGACCGCCGACTACTCGCAGATCGAGATGCGCATCATGGCACACCTGTCCGAAGATGCCGGCCTGATCGAGGCCTTCAACGCTGGCGAAGACCTGCACCGCTTCGTCGGTGCGCGAATCTTCGGCGTGGACCCCGCCGACGTGTCCGGCGAAATGCGCAGCAAGGTCAAGGCGATGAGCTACGGGCTCGCCTACGGCCTCAGCGCCTTCGGCCTGTCTAAGCAGCTTCGGATCGACACTAAAGAGGCCAAGCAGCTTATGACGGACTACTTCGAGCGGTTCGGTGCGGTGCGCGACTACCTGCGCAACGTGGTCGAGCAGGCCAAGGTCGACGGATACACCGAGACCATTTTCGGGCGTCGCCGCCCGTTCCCCGACCTGGCCAGCCCGAAACGGGTACTACGCGACAACGCTGAACGAGCGGCGCTCAACGCTCCCATCCAGGGTTCGGCAGCCGACATCATGAAGATTGCCATGAACGGTATCGCCGCCGACCTGACGGATGCGTCGATGGACTCACGCATGCTGCTGCAAGTGCACGACGAATTGATCTTCGACGTCGCCCCCGGCGAATGGGATTCCCTGAGCCAGGTGGTCACCCACAACATGGAATCTGCCGCAGATCTGCTCGTTCCGCTGACGGTTCAAGTCGGCCGTGGAACCAACTGGGACGCCGCCGCCCACTAGTTCGCTGGCGCTTGACCGGCCAGTTTCCTCAATTGGGGGGTTCAGATAGAACTCTCGTGTTCTAGGCTCGATGCATGACAAATGACATCCAGCGCACTCCCACGGCCATCGACCAGATCGCCGAAGAGTGGGTGGACTCCCTCGTCGACCTTGACCCAACGGTGGGTACCTACATCGGCCGCACCGAGGGTGATGGCCGCTACGGTGACTACTCACCGGCTGGCCACGAACGCTTCGTCGCCGAGGCCAAGAAGACAATCGCCCAACTGGATGCCGCCCGCCCGGTTGACAGCATCGACGAGGTCACCAAGATCGACCTGCGGAGCGAGTTGTCGCTCAGTGTCGAGAGTTCAGACGCCCAGTTGGAACTGCGCGACCTCAACGTCATCGCTTCGCCGGCCCAGGAGATTCGCGAAATCTTCGACCTCATGCCCACCAAGACCGTCGACGACTGGGCCAACATCTCAAGCCGGTTGGGCAACCTCCCGGCCGCCATCGACGGGTACATCGAGACCCTTCGCCTCGGCATCGAGCGTGGGGTGACCCCCGCACGCCGCCAGGTGCGCGAGGTGCTCGCGCAGGCTCAGCGCCACGCCGCCAATGACGGCTTCTTTGCCGAATTCTCAGCGAACGCGTCGCTCGATAGCGGCACCCTTCCCGCTTCCCTCGCCAAGGACCTCGGCCTCGGCGCCCGCCGCTCGGCAACCGCCTACGACAAACTGGCAACCTTCTTCCGCGACGAACTTGAGGGCAAAGCCACCGACGAGGACGCGATCGGCCGCGAGCTGTACACCCTCGCCTCCCGCCGCTTTCTCGGCGCCACCATCGACCTCGACGAAACCTACGAGTGGGGCATCGAAGAACTCGCCCGCATGGTCGACGAGCAAGAGAAAGTCGCCGATCAGATCAAACCCGGCGCGAGCGTGCTCGAAGCCATCGCCTACCTCGACACCGACCCGAGCCGCAAGCTGCACGGTACCCAGGCCCTGCAGGAGTGGATGCAGCGCACCAGCGACAAGGCGGTCGCCGACCTCGCCGAAACCCAGTTCGACATCCCCGACGAGATCAAGACCATCGAGTGCATGATCGCCCCCACCCAGGAAGGCGGCATCTACTACACCGGACCCACCGACGATTTCTCCCGGCCCGGGCGAATGTGGTGGTCGGTGCCGGTGGGTGTGACCGAATTCGACACCTGGCGCGAGCTCACCACCGTTTACCACGAGGGTGTCCCCGGTCACCACCTGCAGATCGGCCAGGCCGTCTACAACCGGGCCAAGCTCAACACCTGGCGCCGGCAGCTCGCTGGCACGAGCGGTCATGCCGAGGGCTGGGCCCTCTATGCGGAACGACTCATGGAACAGCTCGGCTACCTCGACGACCCGGCCGACCGCCTCGGCATGCTTGACGGCCAGCGGATGCGCGCCGCTCGCGTCGTGCTCGACATCGGTGTGCACCTGGGCAAGACCCTGCCCGACGGTTCCGGCCCCTGGACCGCAGACTACGCCTTCGAATTTCTCGGTCAGAACGTGAACATGAACGAAAGCTTCGTCAAGTTCGAGGTTAATCGCTATCTCGGCTGGCCGGGCCAGGCGCCGTCCTACAAGGTCGGCCAGCGCATCTGGGAGCAACTGCGCGATGCCGCTCAGAAGCGCCAGGGGGATGCATTCTCGATCAAGGAATTCCACCGTACTGCCCTCGATTTAGGTGGCGTGGGTCTCGATACCCTGCGGTCGGCGCTGCTGAAGTAGGGCATCCGCTGGAGTAGGCAGACGAGAAGTCTGGTCAAGTTGCCTGCGGGGGAGTCTGGTAGCTAAGATAAAGTGTCACATTTGTGGCACTCTATCCGCTGCCATGCGCGGAACGTTCCCCGGGTTTTCTCTACCGCGGAACAACTAAAACACCTGAACGACTTTTTGCGTGTGGCCCGACTATGTCCATCCTGGAGCAACTACTACATGACAATCGCAACGACCGAACGGGCACCCAAGCAGGTCGCCATCAACGACATTGGATCTGCTGAAGACTTTCTTGCCGCGGTCGAAAAGACTCTGAAATTCTTCAACGACGGAGACCTCATCGAGGGCACCGTAGTGAAGATCGACCGCGACGAGGTTCTCCTCGACGTTGGGTACAAGACTGAGGGCGTCATTCCCTCCCGCGAACTTTCCATCAAGCACGACGTCGACCCCTCCGAGGTTGTCAAGGTCGGCGACCTGGTCGAGGCCCTCGTTCTTCAGAAGGAAGACAAAGAAGGCCGCCTCATTCTCTCCAAGAAGCGCGCTCAGTACGAGCGTGCATGGGGCGACGTTGAAAAGATCAAGGAGTCCGACGGTGTTGTCACCGGTTCGGTCATCGAGGTCGTCAAGGGTGGACTCATCGTCGACATCGGCCTGCGCGGCTTCCTGCCGGCATCGCTCATCGAACTTCGTCGCGTTCGCGACCTGACCCCGTACCTGGGCCAGGAAATCGAAGCGAAGATCCTCGAGCTCGACAAGAACCGCAACAACGTTGTGCTGTCGCGTCGCGCCCTGCTCGAGCAGACGCAGAGCGAGAGCCGCACCACGTTCCTCAACAACCTCCAGAAGGGACAGGTCCGCAAGGGCGTCGTCTCCTCGATCGTCAACTTCGGCGCGTTCGTCGACCTCGGCGGCGTCGATGGTCTGGTTCACGTTTCCGAGCTCAGCTGGAAGCACATTGAGCACGCCAGCGAGGTCGTTGAAGTTGGCCAGGAAGTCACCGTCGAGATCCTCGAAGTTGACCTCGACCGCGAGCGTGTCTCCCTGTCGCTCAAGGCAACGCAGGAAGACCCGTGGCAGGTATTCGCCCGCACCCACGCCATCGGCCAGGTTGCACCGGGTAAGGTCACCAAGCTCGTTCCTTTCGGCGCGTTCGTTCGCGTTGCCGAGGGCATCGAGGGACTCGTACACATCAGCGAGCTGTCCGGCAAGCACGTTGAGCTCGCCGAGCAGGTTGTCTCGGTCGGCGACGAGGTCTTCGTCAAGGTCATCGACATCGACCTCGAGCGTCGCCGCATCTCGCTCAGCCTCAAGCAGGCCAACGACGGCGTCGACCCCGACGGAACCGAGTTCGACCCGGCCCTCTACGGAATGCTCACCGAGTACGACGACAAGGGCCAGTACAAGTACCCCGAAGGTTTCGACTCCGAGACCAACGAGTGGCGCGAAGGCTTCGACGAGCAGCGCGAAAAGTGGGAGCAGGACTACGCTGCCGCCCAGGCTCGCTGGGAAGCCCACAAGAAGCAGGTTTCGACCGCGAACGACGAGATCGCTGCCCCCAGCGACGTCGCACCGGCCGGTTCAGCTTTCTCGAGCGAGTCGGCTGGCGCCGGCACGCTCGCCGACGACGAAGCTCTCGCGGCACTCCGCGAGAAGCTCTCCGGCGGCAACTAGCACGACATTTTCACACTGAAACATCGGGTCGCATCCTTCGGGGTGCGGCCCGTTGTTTTTGTTACAACAGGATGGAGAACGGATGCTGCCGCCCCGGTCCGACGCAGCAACTGACATCCCGATGAACTTGATTGCGGCACAGGGAAGCCTTCGTGCTATACCTGATAGTGAGGATCTTTCTTTTTCCCTGATTGTGGCGGGAAGTCCGAGCCGATTAGTTTTGCGTTTTCCACCGATGCACCCGAAGGCTGGATGGAATCCGAGTTGAAGTTCCATGCACCAAAGTCCCATCGGAGAGTTCCATGAGTAGTTTTGACCCGGCCGACAACGCCGATTACAGGGTCGCAGACGATTCTCGATCAGACGCGGCACAGGGGAGCAACCGCCAGAGTGTCGATGATGCGGTTTCATCGTTGTCGATTGAAGTGCTCAACCGTCGCTTGCATGACCAGCAGTTCTACACGCGTTCGCTGATCGAGTCCAATATTGACTCGCTGATGACCACCGACACCAGGGGCGTCATCACCGACGTCAACCAACAGATGGTCGACCTGACCGGTCGCAGTCGGGATGAACTCATTGGTGCTCCCTGCCGCAATTTCTTCACGAATCCGGCGCGCGCCGACTCAGCAATCGCCCGCGTCATAAGGGAAGACAGATTAAGCGATTATGAGCTAACCGTGCGGTCGTTCGACGGCACGGAAACCGTCGTCTCGTACAACGGGTCCACCTTGCGCAATCGTGAGCGCATCGTGCAGGGTGTTTTTCTGGCAGCTCGCGATGTCACCGAGAGCAAACGATTTGAACGGGCGTTGCTGGAGAAGAACTTTAAGATGGAACAGACCAATATCTCTCGTGCCGCATACATCAAACGCGCCAGGGTAGAAATTTTGACCCCGTTGCAGAGCATCGTTTCGTCAGCGGAAGTCCTGATTGCGGGCATCGTCGGCGAACTGAGCGCAGCACAGCAGGATCGAATTAGGAGTATTCAAGCTGAGGGCGAGTATCTACTGTCGCTGCTGCACAACGTGTTGGGCATGTCTACAATCGAGACCGGAATTGTGGAATTCAAGTATCAGGACGTCAATGTTCAGGGAATTTTGGCGTCGTGTGCCGCCGCATTGAATCGGCCAGATAAGCCCCCGGTGAACGTGCAGATCGACGTGGCAAGTGACGTGGGATCGTGGGCACTCGATTCAGCTAACGTCGAGAAGATCATTGCTATTCTGCTCTCCAACGCCGTAATCGCGAGCCCCGGCGGCACTGTTACCGTGCAGGCACGTGTAGTGAGTCGTCACGATGTGGGCACGTATGTTGGCTCACGACCCAGTTGGATGTTTGAACTGGCCGAGAGCGAATTCATCGAGTTCCTAGAGTTTCGGGTAACGGACCTGGGAGTAGGCATTGCAGCCGAAGACCTTCGCACCGTGTTTCTGCCGTTGGGACACCGAGGATCCGATCCTGAGTGGCCCTCCGCGGGAGGTGGCGTGGGGCTTGCCTTGGTGAAACTATTGGTGGAGCTTCAGAACGGCACCCTCGGTGTCGACTCCACGTTCGGAGAAGGCGCCGCATTCACCTTCTGGCTGCCGCGCCGTATCGCACCCATTATCGAGAGGGAGGTTGCGACCCCCACCAGTCCGATCCCTTCCACTGTCGAAAATCACGATGACGAATCTGCGGAGTTGGCCCCGCTGGAACCGCTCGATGAGAACGGGGATTCCCTGCTGCAGCATGCGAGTAAGGAACTCATCGCAGCCGCCAATGCCGATTCCAACGTGGACCTTCAGAGCCTCGCCGAAGCCGTCGCTGGCCTGGCTGTGCCAAGCGGTCACTCCACGGCCCTTGTCGTCGAAGACGACCCGAAATCAGCCAAACTTGTTCGGCTGCTGCTCGAGGCCGAAGGTTTCCGGGTGATTGGGGCGCCGAGCGGTGAAGAGGCACTAGATCTTGCCCGCCGGGTGCCGCTCAGCCTGATCACCCTCGACGTGCAGCTTCCGGGAATGGACGGCTGGAAATTCCTGATGAAACTGCACGACTCTCCGAATCTGGCTTCCATCCCGGTGGTCGTCATCGCCGGTCTAACCGATATGAGCCTGGCACTGAGTCGCGGCGCGGCGGCCGTGCTGGAGAAACCGCTGCAACGGGTCGAACTGCAGAATTCCCTCACCCTGCTCGGACTGCGTCCCGACCGTTCTCACACCCGGTGCATCCTCATAGTTGACGAAGACAGCGAAACCGTCGATCAGGTGACGTCCTACCTGGAGGAGCCGGCCTATCGGGTCGAATCCTCCGCAACCGGCACCGCTGCAATAGCGGATGCGCTCAAGCTCGCGCCCGACCTTATTTTGATCAATCTCATGATGGAGCACCTCGGTGGATTCAGAATTGTTCGTGCTTTGCAGGAGCACGAGAGCACCCAGCACATTCCGGTTCTGGTCATGTCGTCGGAGCAGATCACCGATGAGGAGCAGGACACCATCGACAGCGATCCGGCTCAGCCCGTGGTGGCGATGAACAAGCCTGACTTCAACCGGCAGGCGCTTCTGGCCGAGATCAAGCGCGCTCTCGGCTGAGTGCAAGCCCACGACACCACCGACGCGCTGATATTCCACGGCCCCAGCGGAGAATTCCATGAAGCGATTGTCTCGTAACAACAACGACCTTCTGATCGACGAACCACTGGTCTCGGGTGAGGCGCACAACTCGACCGATCTCTCATCGCTCTCCATTGATGCGCTCAAGCAGAGGCTGCACGACCAACAGTTTTATGCCCGGTCTGTGATCGAATCCAGTATCGATGCCGTCATGACCACGGACATCAGGGGCACCATCGTCGATGTGAATCGACGGGTGATGGATCTGTCCGGGCGTACCCGGGATGAGCTACTGGGGAGTCCTTGCCGCAAACTGTTCACCGATCAAGCACGCGCTGACGAGCTGATTGCGCAGGTCCTGATGAACGAAAGCGCCAGCGACTTCGAGCTGACCATTCGATCCTTCGCGGGTACCGAGGTTGAGATCTCATTCAACGCGTGGGCGCTTCGCGACCGTGAACGTTCCGTGCATGGAATTTTTGCAGCCGGACGTGACGTGACTGAGACCAAAAATCTCGAGCGGGCGCTACGAGACAAGAACAACAAGTTGGAGGAGATGAATAGAGCGCGGGCGGAGTATCTGAAAGTTGTCGAGGTCGTTCTTCTCGCGCCATTGAACAGTATTGTCGCCGAGTCATCGGCGATGGCCTCGGGTTCTGATGGTGTCCTTACCGACGTTCAGCAGGCTCGAATAGAACGGATCCAGACGCAGGGCGAGCAACTCTCGGCTTTGCTGGGCGATCTCATCGGCATGTCACGGGTAGAGACGGGGCTGATTGACCTGGAGTATGCGGACACCGAAGTGAGAGCGCTTCTTCAGGGGGCCGTCGCTCGGGCTACGAAGTACAGCGGGGCCATGACCAGCGGGACAGTGATGGTGGCTGTGCAGGTTGCGCCTGACGCACATAGTTTTACCGTGGATGCCGCCAGTCTGAACCAGATTATTGACGTTTTGCTGTCCAATGCTCTGCAAGCGTCCGGCGAGCACGGCCAGATCAACGTGGCGGCCCGGTTGGTCAATTCGCGCGTGGCTGGCACATTCTCCGGGTCTCGTCCCCACTACGCTATTTCGCCGCAGGAGTCGGACTGCGACGACTATCTCGAAATTAGCGTGTCCGATGGCGGCATTGGACTCGTCGAGTCCGAGCTCGCCGAGATTTTCCGGCCACTTCGCCAGGTGGTGGACAACGCGCACCGCCGGTTTGACGGGCACGGCGTCGGACTGACCAAAATAAAGCATCTGCTCGAGGCACAGGGCGGGGGCTGTGGCGTGGAGAGCGTTGTGGGGGCGGGGGCAACTTTCACCATCTGGCTCCCGAATCACGGGGTTCCGACGTCAACCTCGACAGATGCCAGCAGCTAGCATGGCCTGATGTATTTGATTGGGTTGACCGGCGGGATCGCCTCGGGCAAGAGCACAGTGGCGAAGCGACTGGCCGATCTAGGGGCTGTGGGCATCGATGCCGACCGTTTGGCCCGGGAAGTGGTTGAACCGGGTACCCCAGGCCTCGCCGACATCGTCACCGAGTTCGGCGAGGATATTGTGCTGGCCGACGGCACATTGAATCGGCCGGCCTTGGGCGCGATCATTTTCACTGACCCGTCCCGGCGTGAGCGGCTGAACGCCATCACCCATCCGGCCGTGCGTCAGCTCACCCGGGCGCGCGTAGCCGCTGCGGCGGCCGCTGACCCGCACGCCATCGTCGTCTACGACGTACCCCTCCTGGCCGAAGCAATCGCCGGCGGTCTCGTCAAGTTCGACCTGATCGTCGTCGTGAAAGCGGATGCTGACACGCGCATCGAGCGGATGGTGAAGTTGCGCGGCCTTACGCCCGACGAGGCGATCCACCGCATCACCGCACAGGCGAGCGACGCGGAACGCCTCGCTCTGGCCGACGTCGTCATCGACAACACGGGAACCGTCGCCGAGACCCTCGCCCAGGTTGACACGCTGTGGGACCGGGTGCGTAGTGCTGAAGCCGACGCGAGTGACGGGAGCAATGACATCCGTTTGGGGCCCACGGCCGTGGAGAGCTGAGTGTCAGACCCCCTTTGTAGAATGGAAGTATGGAACCCACGCGCTCTGTGAACCCGTTTGAAGTGGTCAGTGAGTACACGCCGAGCGGCGACCAGCCCACGGCGATCGCCGATCTCGCTGCCCGCATCAATGCCGGCGAAACTGACATTGTTCTGCTCGGCGCCACGGGCACGGGCAAGTCGGCGACGACCGCCTGGCTGATCGAGCAGGTGCAACGTCCGACGCTCGTGTTGGCCCACAATAAGACGCTCGCCGCCCAGCTGGTGAATGAATTCCGCGACCTCATGCCCAACAATGCGGTTGAATACTTCGTCTCCTACTACGACTACTACCAGCCGGAAGCCTACGTACCCCAGACCGATACCTTCATCGAGAAGGACTCCTCGATCAACGAAGAGGTCGAACGGCTGCGACACTCCACCACGAACTCACTGCTCAGTCGTCGCGACGTGATCGTGGTGTCGACGGTGTCGTGCATCTACGGTCTCGGCACGCCGGAAGGCTACATGCAGGCCATGATCGCCCTTCAGGTGGGGCAGAAGGTCAGTCGCGATTGGTTGGTGCGCAAATTCGTCGCCATGCAGTACAAACGCAACGATGTCGATTTCTCTCGCGGCAACTTTCGAGTTCGCGGCGACACCATCGAGATCATCCCGATGTACGAAGAGCTGGCGATTCGCATCGAGATGTTCGGCGACGAGATCGAGGCGCTGCACAGCCTGCATCCGCTAACCGGTGACATCGTCAAGACACTCGACGCGGTCTCGGTGTTTCCGGGCTCGCACTATGTCGCGAGCGATGACGTCATGCGTCGGGCGATCGGCACGATCGAGATCGAACTGGCCGAACGCCTTCAAGTGCTCGAACGTGAAGGCAAGCTCCTCGAAGCGCAGCGACTGCGCATGCGCACCACCTTCGACCTCGAAATGATGGAGCAGATCGGGTTCTGCTCCGGCATTGAGAACTATTCCCGCCACATCGATGCCCGCGAGCCGGGGGAAGCCCCGCACTGCCTGCTCGACTATTTTCCCGACGATTTTCTCATGGTCATCGACGAGTCGCACGTGACCGTGCCGCAGATCGGCGCCATGTATGAGGGCGATTCCTCGCGCAAACGCACCCTGGTCGACCACGGCTTTCGGTTGCCGAGCGCGCTCGACAACCGCCCGCTCAAGTTCAATGAGTTCAAAAACCGGGTCGGCCAGACCGTGTATCTGTCGGCGACGCCGGGTAAGTACGAGATGGGCATAGCTGATGGCATCGTCGAGCAGATCATCCGACCGACCGGCCTGATCGACCCGCAGATCATTGTCAAGCCGAGCAAGGGGCAGATCGACGACCTGCTCGAAGAGATCAAGAAGCGCAGCGAACGCAACGAGCGCGTGCTCGTCACGACCCTCACCAAGAAGATGGCGGAGAACCTCACCGACTTTCTCACCGAAGCCGGGGTGCGCGTACGCTACCTGCACTCCGACGTCGACACCCTGCGCCGGGTCGAGCTGCTGACGGAGCTGCGTGCTGGCATCTACGACGTTCTGGTCGGCATCAACCTGCTTCGTGAGGGCCTAGACCTGCCCGAGGTGTCCCTCGTCGCCATCCTCGACGCCGACAAGGAGGGCTTCCTGCGCTCGGCCACGTCGCTCATCCAGACCATCGGGCGCGCGGCCCGCAACGTGTCCGGCGAGGTGCACATGTACGCCGACCGGCTCACCGCCTCGATGGAAAAGGCAATCGACGAGACCGACAGGCGCCGAGAGAAGCAGGTGGCTTACAACACCCTGCACGGCATCGACCCGACCCCGTTGCGCAAACGCATTGGTGACATCACCGAGGCCCTCGCCCGCGAGGAGGCCGACACGGCTGAGCTGCTGGCCGGCCGCGATGCCCGCCGCAAAACGTCGACGCCCAACCGTCGCGTCGGCCTGGCCGCGAACGGCGCCAACGATCTCGAGTCGATCATCGCCGACCTCAACGGGCAGATGCTCGAGGCTGCTGGCGAGCTCAAATTCGAGCTCGCCGCTCGCCTGCGCGATGAGCTGTCCGAGCTCAAGCGCGAACTACGCCAGATGGAGAAAGCCGGCCACCTGCAATAGCCGACGCCGCGTGCCTCCCGAGTCGGTGCCGGTCCCGGAACGGTTCCCCTAGCGTCGCGGCACTCGTCCGCTCTCCTGGCACTCCGAGCTAGCGGTGCCGCCATCTCTACTGAGTGCCGCGAGAGCGGATGCTGCGGCTGGGCCGGCTGGGCTGGGCCGACCAGGCTCAGTCGAACGCAGCCCGATTGCTGAACCCGGTGCGATTACCGCCAGCAGTAAGCGCGCCGCCGACCGCGACGAGCGCCGGCAACGCCACGACGATCAGGGCCAGTTGCAGCCACGGCGGCGTGAACGGCAGCACGGAGAAGCCCGCCGTGTCGCGGGTCAGCGAGAGCGCGAACGACGGCACCAGCCCGAGCAGCACCCCGATCACGCTGCCGAGGCCCACGATCACCACGGCTTGCCAGAACCCGAAGGCTCGACGAACCCGCGGTGATGCCCCGAGGGAGGTGAGCACGGCTTACCGACAGGTCGACGCCCGCGAGTGCCGTGATCGCGGTCTCGCCGCGGCCGTAGTGCATCGAGACACCGTCGAGCTGTAAGAGGATGTCCGAGCCGGTCACGCGTGGGCCTGCACCGTTTTGGCCGGGCGTCCGCGCTTGGGCACATCCGTGTTGAGCGGCAGCGGATCGGCCAGCCCGGCGGCCCGAGCACGAGCGAGCCGGTGCTCCGAGTGATCGAGCCAGCGCGCCTCGGCCTCGGCCGCGAAGATGAGCGAGTCGACCACCAGCAGCCAGGCCAGCTGCTCCGACGACTCCGGGTCGGCGGTCGCGTTCTTGGTGCGGGTCAGCTCTTGCAGGGTACGCATCGTGGCGGTGCGCTGCACTTGGATCACCTGGGCGATGTCAACTCCCGGCAGCGTCACGGCGATCGCGAGCTTGATGGCGAGCTCGTCGCGGGTAGCCATGGTACGTACCACGGGGGAGCCGAGCCAGTCGGCGACCTCCGCGCGGCCGGCATCCGTTATCTGGACGTAATTCTGACCGTCGGCGTCGATATCGGCCTTTTGCACGAGGCCGTCCCGCTCGAGCCGGTCCAGCGTGTTGTAGATCTGGCCGACGTTGAGCGGCCAGGTTGAACCGGTACGCCGGTCGAATTCGGCCCGCAACTGGTAGCCGTAACACGGCCCCTGGTTGAGTATGGCGAGCAGACTCTGGCGAACAGACATACGACCTCCGACTCTTCAAACGGCTAATAACTACTGAGTATATACATACTCAGCAACCTTACGCGGAGGCCGCGCCCCGCGTCGTGGCACTCGTTAGCTCTCGTGGCACTCCTAGCACCGAGTGCCGCGAGGCCTAACGAGTGCCACGACGCGAAAGGCATCCTGCCGGTTGTGCAAATCGTGCATGCGGCCCTAACGGCCTCGCCGAGGCCCGACTTCCTGCACGAGACTGTCAGTGGCGTTGCATAGACTCAATGAGTGTCGATTACCAAGGTAGAAACAGGTCCGAAACTCAGTGTGCGCGGAGCCCGGGTGCACAACCTCCACAACGTAGATCTCGAGATACCGCGCGACTCGCTCGTGGTCTTCACCGGGCTCTCCGGGTCGGGCAAGTCGTCGCTGGCCTTCGACACCATCTTCGCCGAGGGCCAGCGCCGCTACGTCGAGTCGCTCTCGGCCTACGCTCGGCAATTCCTCGGGCAAGTCGACCGGCCCGATGTGGACTTCATCGAGGGCTTGAGCCCCGCGGTATCGATCGACCAGAAATCGACCAACCGCAACCCGCGGTCCACGGTCGGTACCATCACCGAGATCTACGACTACATGCGCCTGCTCTGGGCCCGCATCGGCGTGCCGCACTGCGCTGTCTGCGGCGAGATCATCCAGTCCCAGACCGTGCAGCAGATCGCCGATCAGCTGATGGAATTGAAGGCGGGCATCCGCTACCAGGTGGTCAGCCCGGTGATTTCTCAAAAGAAGGGCGAGTTCGTCGACCTGTTCCAGGAACTCGCCGGCGGCGGTTACTCCCGGGCGATCGTCGACGGCGCCCAGATTCAGCTGAGTGAACCGCCCGTTCTCAAGAAACAGCAAAAGCACGACATCGCTGTCATCGTCGACCGGCTCGTCGCCGGCCCCGAACTGCTCAGTCGTCTCACCGACTCGCTCGAAACGGCGCTCAAACTCACCGATGGCCTCGTGCAGATCAACTTCCTTGACGAAGAAGGCGACAAGGCCTGGCAGAACTACTCCGAGAAGCTGTCCTGCCCGAACAACCACCCGGTGCAGCTGACCGAAATCGAACCGCGCACCTTCTCCTTCAACGCGCCGTTCGGCGCCTGCCCGGAGTGCTCCGGCCTCGGTACCCGCATGTCCGTCGATGAAGACCTGTTGCTCGGCGACCCCGACCTGAGCATCGCCGAGGGCGTCGTGCTGCCCTGGACCACCCAGGGCAAGGGCCTGTTCCAGTACTACGAGAAACTGCTCGACGGGCTCGCCCGCGACCTCGACTTCTCGCTCGACACCCCTTGGGGTGAGCTCACCAGCGAGGTGCAGAACGCCGTCATGCGCGGCGACAACTTCGAGGTGCGGGTCAAGTGGAAAAACCGTTACGGCCGGGAGATGAGCTACACCTCCGGTTTCGAGGGCGTCGTGCCGTACATCGAACGCCAGTATCTGCAGGCCGAGAGCGACACCCAGCGTCAGCGCTGGTCGGAATACCTGCGCGAGGTCGACTGCCACGTCTGCCGGGGCACCCGGCTCAAGCCCGAGGTGCTCGCCGTGCTCGTGCACGACGCGAGCATCGCGGATGTCTGCGCCCTCAGCCTGAGTGATGCCCGCGCCTTCATGGACAAGCTGACCCTGACAGACCGGGAGGCGGCCATCGCCGCCCAGGTGCTGCGGGAGATCAGGGCACGCCTCGACTTTCTCATTCGGGTGGGGTTGAACTACCTCAACCTGGCCCGGGCCGCGGCGACCCTCTCGGGCGGTGAGGCGCAGCGCATCCGTTTGGCCACTCAGATCGGGTCCGGCCTCACCGGAGTGCTTTATGTTCTCGACGAACCGAGCATCGGCCTGCACCAGCGCGACAACCGGCGCCTGATCGAGACGCTCGTCACCCTGCGTGACCTCGGCAACACGCTCATCGTGGTCGAGCACGACGAAGACACCATCAAGACCGCCGACTGGGTCGTCGATATCGGCCCTGGCGCCGGCGTCAATGGCGGGCACGTCGTGCACTCCGGCTCCTATGAAGGGCTGCTGGCCAACACCAAGTCGCTGACCGGCGATTACCTGTCCGGACGCAAGTCCATCGCCACGCCGCAGACCCGCCGCCCGGTCGACCCGGAGCGCCTGATCGGCGTCACCGGCGCCGAGGCCAACAATCTGCAAAAGGTCTCGGTGACCTTCCCGCTCGGCACCTTCACGGCCGTCACCGGGGTCAGCGGATCGGGCAAATCATCGCTGGTCAACGACATCCTCTACCGGGTGCTCGCCAACCGGCTCAACGGCGCCCGCAAACTTCCCGGCAAGCACACCCGGGTCACCGGCCTCGAGCAACTCGACAAGGTCATCCACGTCGACCAGGCACCGATCGGCCGCACGCCGCGCTCCAACCCGGCCACCTACACCGGCGTGTTCGACAAGATCCGCACCCTGTTCTCCGAAACCATCGAATCGAAGACCCGCGGCTACCTCCCTGGCCGGTTCAGCTTCAACGTCAAGGGCGGGCGCTGCGAAGCCTGTTCGGGCGACGGCACCATCAAGATCGAAATGAACTTTCTGCCCGACGTGTACGTCGCGTGCGAGGTATGCGGGGGAGACCGGTACAACCGCGACACCCTCACCGTGCACTACAAGGGCAAGAACATCGCCGAGGTACTTGACATGCCGATCAGCGAGGCTGCCGACTTTTTCGAACCGATCTCCTCGATCCACCGCTTCCTCAAGACCCTGGTCGAGGTCGGACTCGGCTATGTGCGCCTCGGCCAGAGTGCCACCACCCTCTCCGGCGGTGAAGCTCAGCGGGTGAAGCTCGCCACTGAGCTGCAGAGGCGTTCCAACGGGCGCAGCGTGTACGTGCTCGATGAGCCCACCACCGGACTGCACTTCGAAGACGTGCGCAAACTCCTGCTCGTGCTGAACAGCCTCGTCGACAAGGGCAACACCGTCATCGTCATCGAACACAACCTCGACGTCATCAAGTCCGCCGACTGGGTGATCGACCTCGGACCCGAGGGTGGTTCCGGCGGCGGCAAGGTACTCGCCACCGGCACGCCGGAGCACCTCGCCACGGTCAAGAAGAGCTTCACCGGCTCCTTCCTGAAGGAGGTCCTGGCTGCCGGCTAGGCGGCTGATCGGCCATGTCTGACGCCCTGAGCTATCGCCCGAAAACGGGCGAGATTCCCACGACCCCCGGGGTCTACCGGTTTCGCGACGCGACCGGGCGCATTCTCTATGTCGGTAAAGCCAAGAACCTGCGGGCGCGGCTGAGCAACTATTTCGCCCCGCTCCATAGCCTGCACGAGCGTACCCGCCGCATGGTCACCACGGCCACCGGTGTCGAGTGGACTGTTGTCGGAACCGAGGTTGAGGCCCTGCAGCTCGAATGGATGTGGATCAACGAGTTCGATCCGCCGTTCAACGTGCAGTTCAAGGACGACAAGTCTTACCCGTACCTCGCGGTTACCCTCGCCGACGAGGCGCCGCGAGCCTTGGTCACCCGCACCGAGGGAATCAAGGGTGCCCGCTATTTCGGGCCGTACCCCAAGGTCTGGGCCGTTCACGAAACCATCGAGCTCATGCTCAAGGCTTTCCCCATCCGTACCTGCAACAACGCCAACTACAAGCGGGCCATGCAGAGTGGTAAGCCGTGCTTCGCGGGCCAGATCGGGCGGTGCTTCGGCCCCTGCTCCGGGCTGGTGTCGATCGAGGACCACCGCACGATCGTCAACGAGTTCGTCAGCTTCATGGGCAGCCACGACAAGAAGCTCATCAATGAACTCACCCAGCAGATGAAAGAAGCGGCTGCAGCCCAACAGTACGAAATAGCGGGCAAGCGACGCGACCAGGTGCGCGCCCTCAACGCTGTGCTCGAGAAGAGCGCTGTCGTTCTGCGCGACAACGTCGATATCGATCTGTTCGCCGTCGAGCAAGACGAACTTGCTGCGGCCGTGCAGCTCTTCATCGTGCGGGGCGGGCGCATCCGTGGTGTGCGCGGCTGGATGGTCGACAAAGAACTCGACGTCACCATGAGCGAACTCATCGACTCCATGATGCAGACCGCTTACAACCATGATGCTCTGCCGCCGCGCGAAATTGTTCTCCCCGAACTGCCCGACGACGCCCAGGCCCTCGAAACCTGGCTGGCCAATCTCGCCGGGCGCAAGGTGCGCCTCGTGGCCGCCCAGCGGGGTGAAAAGGCGGCCCTGCTGGTCACGGCCGGCAATAACGCCAAGCAGGCGCTGATGCTTTACAAAACCCGGCGCAGCTCGGACTTCGTCGCACGTTCCAAAGCACTCGAAGACATTCAGGACGTGCTCGAGATGCCGGCCGCCCCGCTGCGCATGGAATGCTACGACGTATCGCACCTCAGCGGCACCAATATCGTTGCGTCCATGGTCGTTTTTGAAGACGGGCTGCCCCGCAAAGACGAATACCGACGCTTCAACATTCCTGAGTCGACCGATGACACCGACTCGATTTACCAGATCCTCACGCGTCGGCTCGCGTATCTGAAACCCGAAGCGTTGGCAGCGGATGCCGTGGTCGTTGATGACACCACGACCGACATTGCTCAGGTCGAACAGAAGCGTGCCAAATTCAAGTACCAGCCGAACCTGCTCATCGTCGACGGCGGCCAGCCGCAGGTTGCCGCCGCCAAACGGGCCCTCGCCGAATCTGGCGTCACCGGAATCCAACTGTGCGGAATAGCCAAACGGCTCGAAGAAATCTGGCTCCCCGATTCCGACTACCCGGTCATTCTGCCGCGCAACAGCGACGCGCTGTTTCTCATCCAACGCATTCGTGATGAAGCCCACCGGTTCGCAATCACCCACCAGCGCATTCGGCGCAAGAAAGACATCAGCTCCGTTCTCGGCGAAATCGCCGGGCTCGGGCCGGCCCGGGTGAAAGTTCTGCTGCAACATTTCGGCTCTGTGGCGCGCCTCAAGGTCGCTTCGGCGGCCGAAATAGCGGATGTCCGCGGCATCGGCCCCGTGCTGGCCGAGTCGATCCACGCCCACCTGCGCTCCTAAACAAGACCCGAAAGCGCCCCACGCTGGGTAGGCTTGCTAGTCCACCGACTTCTCATTAAGGCGATTTCCAAGAATGACTACGGACCCCGACAAGCAGGAAGTGCTGATCGTCACGGGAATGTCCGGGGCGGGACGCTCCACCGTAGCCAACGCGTTGGAAGACCTCGACTGGTATGTCGTAGACAATCTTCCGCCGCAAATGCTGCGGCCCCTGGTTGATCTAGTCGAACGGGCTGGTACGAATCTGCCCAAGATCGCCGCTGTCGTCGACATTCGCGGTCGCGATCTGTTCGGCGATTTCCTCGACACTGTGCAACAACTCCGCAGCAACACACAGGTGCAGGTCATCTTTCTGGAAGCCAGGGACGACGCGCTGGTCCGCCGGTTTGAATCGGTGCGCCGCCCGCATCCGCTGCAGGGCGACGGCACCCTGCTTGATGGCATCGCGGCGGAGCGCTCCCGACTGCTCGCCGTGCGGGAGTCGAGCGACCTCGTCATCGACACCTCCGATCTCAACGTGCACCAGCTCGCGACGACGATCACCGAACGGTTTGCGGCCGAGGGGCGAGCGGGCGTGCAGCTGACCATCATGAGCTTTGGCTTCAAGTACGGCCTGCCGACAGACGTCGATCTGGTCGCGGATGCCCGCTTCCTACCGAACCCGTTCTGGATCCCCGAGCTGCGCGCGCACACCGGCGTCGACCCGGAGGTGAGAGACTTTGTACTTGCCCAAATTGGTGCCCTCGATTTTATCGACCACTACGCCGCCGCCATGGCGCCGGTGCTGGCGGGCTACCAGCGGGAAAACAAACGTCACGCCACCATCGGCATCGGCTGCACCGGAGGCAAGCACCGCTCCGTTGCGATGGTCAGAGAACTGGCGTCTCGACTCGAGAAACTTCCCGGTGTCGCGGTCAATATCAAGCACCGCGACCTCGGACGCGAATAAGCGAGCCCGGGCACAGCATCCGGCTCCCCGGGCTTTTATCACTCAGACCTCACGCAACTGATCAACAGAATGGAAAAGCGATTGGCACTCACCGCCGACGTTAAAGATGAACTTTCGCGCGTGGAGGTCTCCAAGACCACCGTGCGCGCGGCCGAACTGGCCACAATTCTCCGGTTCTCCGGCGGATTGCACATGATTAGCAGCCGGATCGCGATCGAGTCCGAACTCGACACTGCCATCCTGGCCCGTCGGGTGCGCAAGGATCTCGCCGAGTTGTACGGCGTGCGCAGTGCCCTGCAGGTCATCGCCGCCACCGGCATCCGTCAGTCCAGCCACTACCTCGTGCAGGTGATCGAGGGCGGGGAGACGCTCGCACGCCAGACCGGCCTGCTGGATGGGCGTCGCCGCCCGATTCGTGGTCTGCCGAACCGGCTGACCACGGGCTCGAGGGAAGAGATCGCGGCCGTCTGGCGCGGTGCGTTTCTCGCCCACGGCACCCTGACCGACCCGGGCCGCTCTGCAGCCCTCGAGGTGATCTGCCCGGGCAACGAGGCGGCCATGGCTTTGGTCGGGGCAGCCGGCCGGCTGGGTGTCGCGGCCAAGGCACGCGAAGTGCGCGGAGTACACCGCGTTGTCATTCGCGATGGTGACGCCATTGGCGCGATGCTCGTGCACATGGGCGCTACCAGCACGGTCCTCAACTGGGAAACCCTGCGTCAGCGCCGCGAAGTGCGCGCCACCGCCAACCGCCTGGTCAACTTCGACGACGCCAACCTGCGCCGCTCCGCCGAGGCGGCCGTCGCCGCCTGCGCTCGGGTACAGCGGGCCATGGACATTCTCGGCGAGGATATTCCCAAGCACCTGCGCTACGCGGGAGATCTACGCCTCAACTTTCGCGATTCCAGCCTCGACGAGCTCGGCCACCACGCCGACCCGCCCATGACCAAAGACGCCGTCGCCGGTCGAATTCGTCGCCTGCTGGCCATGGCCGACAAAAAAGCGGTCGAACTCGGCGTCGAAGGAACCGACGTTGACTACCCGGTTCACCCCGATGACGTTTCACCTCGGTAAACCACACAACGCGACGCGCGAGGTCACGAATTCTGTGCCGCCCAGGCCTCGCGGGTAGACTAGATCGTCGCTTACAACGCCGCCGCACCCGGTGCGGCGGCACAACTCACAAGGAGATAAGTAATGGCCGAATACACCCTGCCCACCCTTGACTATGACTATGCGGCTCTTGAGCCCAGCATCAGCGGCACCATCATGGAACTCCACCATGGTAAGCACCACCAGGCGTACGTCACCGGTGCCAACACGGCCCTGGCTCAGCTTGCCGAGGCTCGCGACAGCAGAAGCCTCGCCAACGTGAACAAACTGGAGAAGGACCTCGCCTTCAACCTCGGCGGCCACGTCAACCACTCCATCTTTTGGACCAACCTGTCCCCGAACGGCGGCGACAAGCCGGTCGGCGAGCTCGCCGCGGCGATCGACGATAACTTTGGTTCGTTCGACAAGTTCCAGGCGCACTTCACCGCCGCCGCTCTCGGCGTGCAGGGTTCCGGCTGGGCCGTGCTCGCTTGGGACTCCATCGGGCAGCGCCTGATCATCCAGCAGTTCTTCGACCAGCAGTCCAACTTCGCTGCCGGTACCGTTCCGGTGCTCATGCTCGATGTTTGGGAGCACGCCTACTACCTCGACTACCGCAATGTGCGTGCCGACTACGTCAAGGCCTTCTGGAACATTGCCAACTGGGCAAACGTGCAGGAGCGTTTCACCGTCGCACGTGAGAAGACCAACGGCCTGCTGCTACTCTCGTAGCCTGCTGGTGCCCCGAATTCTTCGGGGCACCGCCGTTCTCCTTCCGCACTCTTTTCATCGCGTCTTCCGGCGCCCTCTCATCAACAGGAGCTATTTGTGTCCGTAAAGATCGGCATCAACGGATTCGGCCGTATTGGCCGTAACTATTTCCGCGCAGCACTCGCCAAGGGCAGCGACATTGAAATCGTCGCCGTCAACGACCTCTCTGACCCCGCGTCTCTCGCGCACCTGCTGAAGTACGACTCCGTCGGAGGTCGGCTGAACGCCACCGTCGAGGTGGACGGCGACAACATCGTGGTAAACGGCAAGCCCATCAAGGTGCTGGCCGAGCGCGACCCGGCCAACTTGCCCTGGGGCGCACTCGGCGTTGAAATCGTCATCGAGTCCACCGGTCGCTTCACGAAGGCCGCCGACGCCCAGAAGCACATCGAAGCCGGCGCCAAGAAGGTCATCGTGTCTGCTCCGGCAACGGGTGCCGACGTCGCGACCCTCGTGCTCGGTGTGAACGAGGACACCTACGACTCCGCAATCCACGACATCATCTCGAACGCGTCCTGCACCACGAACTGCCTGGCGCCGCTGGTCAAGGTGTTCCTCGACAACTTCGGCATCGAGCGTGGCCTGATGACGACGATCCACGCCTACACCGCAGACCAGAACCTGCAGGACGGCCCGCACAGCGACCTCCGTCGCGCCCGTGCCGCCGCGTTGAACATCATCCCCACCTCCACCGGTGCCGCCAAGGCTCTCGGAATCGTCATCCCCGAGAGTGTCGGCAAGCTTGATGGATATGCCCTGCGCGTTCCGGTTCCGACCGGCTCGATCACCGACCTCACCCTCACCGCCTCGCGCGCGGTCACGGTTGAAGAAGTGAACGCCGCCTACAAGGCAGCGGCCGAGGGCCCGCTCAAGGGAATCCTGAGCTACACCGAGGACCCGATCGTCTCCAGCGACATCGTCGGCGATCCGCACTCCTCGATTTTCGACGCCGGACTCACCAAGGTGATCGGCGACCAGGTCAAGGTCGCGTCGTGGTACGACAACGAGTGGGGTTACTCCAACCGCCTCGTAGACCTCACCGAGTTCGTCGCCGAGCGACTCTAACGGCCGCGCGGTGACGCTACGCACGATTGACTCGCTCGGTTCGCTTACCGGCAAGCGGGTCATTGTCCGCTTCGACCTGAATGTGCCGTTGAAGAACGGTCAGATCACCGACGATGGACGAGTGCGGGCGTCACTGCCCACCCTCAACGCCCTCGTCGCCCAGGGCGCCCGCGTGGTGATCGTTTCTCACCTCGGGCGCCCCGACGGAGCCGTTGATCCCCAACACAGCCTGAAGCCCGTTGCTTCTCGCCTGAGCGAACTGGTGAATCTGCCGGTGGCCTTTGCCACCGATACCGTCGGTGATTCCGCCACGCAGGCCGTCGCAGCGCTTCAGGACGGCGACATCGTCGTTCTGGAAAACCTGCGCTTCAACGCCGGTGAGACCAGCAAAACGGATGCCGAGCGCCTCGCGTTCGCCCATCAGCTTGCGCTGCTCGGCGACGCCCTCGTCTCTGACGGCTTCGGCGTCGTGCACCGCAAGCAGGCCAGCGTGTTCGATCTGGCCTCGCTACTGCCGAGCGCGGCCGGCCTGCTCATCGCGGCCGAACTCGACGTCCTCGATCGCCTCACCGAGAAGCCCGAGGCGCCTTACACGGTCATCCTCGGCGGATCCAAGGTCAGCGACAAACTCGGTGTGATCGGGCACCTGCTGCCCCGGGTGAATTCTCTGCTCATCGGCGGCGGGATGCTGTTCACCTTCCTGGCCGCCCAGGGCCACAAGGTCGGCGCGAGCCTGCTGGAGAGCGATCAGATCGAGACGGTGCGCGGGTATCTGGCCGAGGCCGATCGTCTTGGCGTCAAAATCGTGCTCCCCACCGATCTCGTCGTGGCCTCGAAATTCGGTGCAGACGCCCAGCACGTGATCACCCCGGCCGACGGCATCGAGAACACCCCGTTCGGTGCTGCCGGTCTCGGCCTGGATATCGGGCCAGATACGGCGGCGGCATTCGCTGAAATCATTCGTGCGTCCAACACCGTATTCTGGAACGGCCCAATGGGTGTCTTCGAACTCGCACCATTCGCGGAGGGCACCCGCACGGTAGCCGCGGCACTCACCGAGGTCACCGGCCTCAGCGTGGTTGGTGGCGGCGACTCGGCTGCTGCCGTGCGCATCCTCGGTTTCAGCGACGACCAATTCGGTCATATTTCTACCGGCGGTGGCGCGAGCCTCGAGTTCCTCGAGGGCAAGCGTCTACCAGGACTGGAGGTCCTCGGATGGCAGTGAACATCAACCCTCGGCGTACACCGCTGATTGCGGGCAACTGGAAAATGAATCTGGACCACCTCCAGGCCATCGCTTTCGTGCAGAAACTCGCTTGGAACCTCAAAGACGCCAACCACGACTTTGCCGCGGTCGAGGTGGCAGTTTTTCCCCCGTTCACCGATCTGCGCAGCGTGCAGACTCTGGTATCGGCCGACAAGCTTCCGCTGGCCTTTGGCGCCCAGGACGTGTCAGCTCAGGATTCGGGCGCATACACCGGAGAGATCTCGGGTGCTTTCCTGGCCCAGCTGGAATGCCAGTACGTCATCATCGGGCATTCCGAACGCCGTACCCTGCACAGTGAAACCGATGAGCAGGTCGCTGCCAAGGTGACTGCGGCTCTCAAGCACAATCTGGTGCCGCTGATCTGCGTCGGTGAAAGTGCCGAAGACCTCGCCGTTCACGGACCCAGTGCGGTCCCGGTCGCCCAGCTTCGGGCAGCCCTGGCAGGGGTCACCAACGCGGCAGACATCGTCGTCGCGTATGAGCCGGTATGGGCCATCGGGTCCGGCCAGGCTGCCACGCCGGAACAGGCAGAACAGGTCGCCGCAGCGCTGCGTGGCGTTCTCACCGAGACTCTCGGCCAGGACGTAGCCGACAAGACCCGCATCCTCTATGGCGGATCGGTCAAGAGCGGCAACATCGCCGCATTCATGCGCGAACCCAACGTCGATGGTGCCCTGGTTGGCGGTGCCAGCCTGGATATCCCGGAGTTCTCCAGCATCATTCGGTATCACAAGCATGTCGGCGTCTAAACCGACGCGTTGCTGACATCGCAGGAGCGAGGTAGTTGCCACTGGCAACCCCCTCGCTCCTGCGTGAAGGTATAATTACGTTGTCTGGGCGCCCAGAGTTGCGCCCACCGTTTTTGAAAGGTTTCGTGTGGAGATTCTCCAGGTCGTCATGCAGGTGCTCGTCGGTATTACGAGCCTCCTGCTCACCATGCTCATTTTGCTGCACAAGGGGCGGGGTGGTGGGTTATCGGACATGTTCGGTGGCGGCGTCACCTCCAACCTCGGCGCATCGGGAGTTGCCGAGCGCAACCTCAACCGCATCACTGTCATTCTGGGACTGCTGTGGATCTCGTGCATCGTCGTTCTCGGATTGATCACCAAGTTTGATACAGGGGCTTAACTTTTCACACTGTGCGGAGTTACCCTGAAGCGAAGTCACCCAGAATTCTGGGCACAGTTATTTACGAGCACGTCTCAGCACCAGCAGCAGCACCAATAAGAGTTCGACTGCAGCGCACAACTGCACGGGTATATGGAGGAACAAGATGGCATCAGGCGGAAGCGCAATTCGTGGCTCGCGTGTCGGCGCAGGCCCCATGGGCGAGCAGGACCGCGGTTTTCACGCGGATCGCATCAAGGTTTCCTACTGGGATGCACTCGGCAATGAGACCGTCCGATACTTTGCCGCGAGTCTTCCCGACGAGGAAATCCCCGTCACCATCGATTGCCCGTCGTCCGGGCTTCCCGCCGGGCGTGATAAGGAGAATCCTCCCTCCGTGGTGAAGCTTGAGCCCTACAAGACACACCTGGCCTACGTCAAGGAGCGTCGCACCGAGGAAGAAGCAGAGTCGCTTCTCGAAGAGGCACTCAACCAGCTGCGCGTTCGTCGCGGCAAGTTGTCACCCACGAACTGACGTGTAGCACAGCAAAGACCGGCCTCGAGAATGTCGAAGGCCGGTCTTTTTGTTTGTCTGGCTGACTAGTACGTCGGGGCGATTAGGTTCTCGGGAACCTGGGCCGCAGCGTCACTGTCGACGAAGAACATCGTTCGGTACCGACCCTTGATGCCGGCAGCCGGGACCTCGTCGCGGCTCGCGCCTGCCAGCGCGAGCCCGAGTGCTGAGGCTTTGTCTGAGCCGGCCAGAACAAGCCAAACCCGGTCGGAGGAGTTGAGTACCGGTCGCGTGAGCGACAAGCGGTCGGCGGGGGGCTTGGGGGAGTCGTGCACGGTGACGACACTGGCGTCACGCTCCCGAATACCTGATCGGTGGGGGAACAGCGACGCTATGTGGCCATCCGGGCCGACCCCGAGAAACGTCACGTCGAATCGTGGGTACTCGGCACCCTCTGGTGCGTGAGAGCGCAATTCTGCTGTATACCGTGCCGCCGCTGCTTCGAGGGCGTCGTCACCGGCTCCGACATCGATCGGGTCATCCGACGCACCGAACGCGTGTATGTTTTCTCTCGGAACGTCGATATGGTCCAGGAGAGCATCCCGGGCCTGCAGTTCGTTACGCTCGGGATCGGCGCGGGGCACCCAACGTTCATCGCCCCACCAAAAATTCACCCGGGACCAATCGATGGTGTCGCGTGCGGCCGACTCATTGATGGCGGCCAACACGGCGATACCAACCGAACCACCGGTTAGGACAACATTGGCCTCGTCCTGGTCCTGCAGGACGTCGACCATGTTCGTCAAGAAACGTGCAGCCACCGACCCGGCCAGCGCTTGCTTGTTCTGGTGCACCAGCACGCGTCGATCATTTGTCACGGTCACACTCCGGTTCCTTGGGTCACCACGTCATCGAGTTGCGGCAGTCCGCGCGTGATGACCTCACCATACAGGTCGTCGGGATCCAGCCGGCGCAGTTCGTCGGCCAGACAGTCGCGCAGGCTGCGACGCTTGAGCGTCAGATCCTGCACCGGCTGCCCCGGCTGGCTGAGCGTGGCGATGTCGGGCACTTCACGCTCGAGCGAGATCGTTCCCGATGCGCGGGTGAGGTGAACCCCGTGCACACCATTGGCGAGAGGTCCGGTGGTCAGTTCGCAGTCCACGGGAATTTGGAGCTGCATCTGCAGCCAGGCAGCCAATAGCGTCGTCGACGGTGAAGCGGCAGCACCGGAGACCTGAATCGCGATAATCGGTTCATAGGGGGGCTGGTCCAGCACGGCGGCCAGCTGGGCGCGCCAGAGGGTCAGCCGGGTCCAGGCGAAATCGGTGTCGCCCGGGCGGTAGCTTCCGCACAGGTGATGCAGGGCTGCCTGCGGATCCGGTTGCGCCGACGCATCCGTTATTCGGCGGTAGGCGATGCGTCCGAGCGGCGAGTCGCCGGGAACGGCCGGAGCGGTTCCCGGCCACCAGGCGACGACGGGAGCATCGGAGAGCAGCAGGCCGGTGACCAGACTCTCCGGGTCGTTGGCGGCATCGCCGTAGACGCGCAGAACGATGACCTCGCTCGCGCCAGCGTCACCGCCCACCCGAATTTCGGCGTCCACTCGTGCGTCGGGTGTGGCCGCGGTGGACCCTGGCTCTTGGGTCGACACGACGATGACGCGCATTGGATGCTCGCGGGAGGCATCGTTGGCGGCCTCGATGGCCTCCTCCTCGTGTCCGAGAGTCGAGGCAATGATCAGGGTGAGTACACGGCCGAGGGCGACAGCGCCTCCCTCTTCGCGAATACGCACGAGCGCCTTCGAGATCTTCGCGGTCGTGGTGTTGGGCAGATCGACGATCATGGACGCCTCCAGGTGCGGCCATCGCGGGCCAGTAGATCATCAGCGGATGTGGGGCCCCACGTTCCGGGGCGGTATTGCTCGGGCTGCCCCTGCGTGGCCCAGTACTCCTCGATCGGGTCGAGAATCTTCCAGGACAGTTCGACCTCTTCGTGACGGGGGAACAGCGGCGGGTCGCCGAGCAGCACGTCGAGGATGAGCCGCTCGTACGCCTCAGGGCTGGCCTCGGTGAAAGCATGGCCGTACCCGAAGTCCATGGTCACATCGCGCACCTGCATGACCACGCCGGGTACTTTCGATCCGAACCGGATCGTGACGCCCTCGTCGGGCTGCACCCGAATCACCAGGGCATTATGGCCAAGTTCGGCCGTCTGGCCGGGGGCAAAGAGGTACTGCGGGGCGCGTTTGAACACCACGGCGATCTCGGTGACGCGGCGTCCCAGGCGTTTGCCGGCGCGCAGGTAGAACGGCACACCGGCCCAGCGACGTGTGTCGATGGTCAGGCGCATCGCAGCGTAAGTTTCGGTGACCGATTCCGGGTTCATCCCGTCTTCTTCGAGAAAACCGACGACCTTTTCACCGCCCTGCCATCCGCCGGCGTACTGGCCGCGGGCGGTTCCGAGACCGAGATCGGCGGGCAGCCGAACCGAAGCGAGCACCTTTTCCTTCTCGGCGCGCAGATCGGCGGCGTCGAACGAGATGGGCTCCTCCATCGCCGTCAGGGCAAGCAGCTGCAGAAGGTGGTTCTGAATGACGTCGCGCGCGGCGCCGATGCCGTCGTAGTACCCGGCACGGCCGCCAACGCCGATGTCCTCGGCCATGGTGATCTGCACGTGCTCGACGTGGTTGGCGTTCCACAGCGGTTCGAACATTTCATTGGCGAAGCGCAGCGCCAGAATGTTCTGCACCGTCTCTTTGCCGAGGTAGTGGTCGATTCGAAAGACGGAGTCGGGCGGAAAGACCGACTCGACGACGTCGTTGAGTTGCCGCGCTGTCTTCAGGTCACTGCCGAATGGTTTTTCAATGACCACACGACGCCATTGTCCATTTTTTTGCTCGGCCAGGCCGGATCGGCGCAGCTGCTCGGTGACCTGGGGGAAGGCTTTCGGCGGAATGGCCAGGTAGAACGCATGGTTGCCCATCGTTCCGCGCTCCCGGTCGAGTTCGTCGATCGTCTGGGTGAGGCGGGTGAACGCCTCATCGTCGTCGAAGGTGCCCGACACGAAGCGGATGCCTTCAGCTAGCTGCGCCCAAACGTCTTCGTGGAACTCGGTGCGGGCGTGTTCCTTGACGGCGTCATGCACAACCTGCATGAAGTCCTCGTTGTCCCAGTCTCGTCGAGCAAAGCCGACGAGCGCAAAGCCGGGTGGCAGCAACCCTCGGTTAGCGAGGTCGTAGACCGCGGGCATGAGTTTCTTGCGCGCCAGGTCACCGGTGACGCCGAAGATCACGAGGCTGGATGGCCCGGCGATTCGATTCAGGCGGTAGTCGGAGGGCGACCTGAGCGGATTAAACTCCGGAGTAATTTCCACCGGGGACATGCAGCTCCTTTGACGGGACAGTGCAGAAAGTTTGGGATTGCAAACAGCGCGGGCGCTGCGAAAAGAATAGTGCTTTCAGCTGGTTGGTTCCTCGCGGCCCAACCGCGAGTAACCAACCAGTCGTCCGATTCCCTGCGGTTAAGCCAGGGCCTTGAACAGGGTGGAGATATTCTGCTTCGGCTGCGTCAGGGTCAACGTCAGCACCGGACGCCCGTGCTCGGCGAGCACGCTCGCGTCGCCGCTGGCCTGCGCCTGGATGAGTTCGCCGAAGGTGAACGGACGCTCAGGAATGTCGAGATCCTCCGCCGGCGTGGCCAGAATTTGCAGGTAGACGGCCGTTGCCGGTCCGCCCTTGTGGAACTGCCCGGTGGAGTGCAGAAAGCGCGGTCCCCAGCCGAAGGTAACCGGACGCTTTGACAGGGTGGCGAGCTTGGTGCGAATCTCGGCCAGTTCCGGCAGCGCGAGACGGTCGACGTAGGCCTGCACGGCGACGTAGCCGTCGGGGCCGAGTTCTTCGAGCAGGGCGTCGATCGCCGAGGCGAGGTCGCTTGCCGCTCCGATCACGTGCGGCGTGCCACGCACCTCGATGCCGTCCGCGATGAACGCGGCCGGCTCCGGTGCGGGACGGGCGTCGAGCAGACCGCGCGTGGCGATCTTCGCCGACTCCACGTCGGGCTGGTCGAACGGGTTGATACCGAGCAGTCGTCCGGCCACGACGGTGGCGTATTCCCAGACCAGAAACTGCGCTCCGAGGGTTCCGCTGACGCGAATCTCGTCGCCCGTGTCGCTGAACAGGTCTGTGCCGGCGTCAGCGACAACCCGCACGAGCTGCAGGTCCGGCAGCGCCTCGGTCAGTTCCGGAGCATCCAGCTCCAACACGACCGGCAGGATGCCGGTGCCGAGCTTGCCGGTGGATTCCGCGATGAGCTGTTCGACCCAGTCGGCGAAACCCACAATGTGGGTACCGTCGGAGACGATCGCGAGCTTGTCGCGGCGCGGGCTGGTGGCGGCGATCGCCGCACCGAGCACGAGTCCCGGGTTGTCCGGTGAGTCAACGGCCAGGGCCAGGGCGACGGACTCGGCCTCGTCGAGGAGCGCACCGACGTCAACGCCGGCCAGTCCAGACGGAACCAGACCGAAGGCCGTCAGTGCCGAGTAGCGTCCGCCGACGGTGGGGTCAGCGTTGAAGACGCGGTAGCCGGCAGCGAGAGCGGATGCCTCCAAAGGCGACCCGGGATCGGTCACCACGATGATGCGCTCGGCCGGGTCGATGCCGATGGCACGGAATGCGCGCTCGAACACGCGGCGCTGGCTGTCGGTTTCCACGGTGGAACCGCTCTTGGACGACACGACGAGGGCCGTTTCGGCCAGGTTGTCGTTCAGCGCAGACAGCACCTGGCCGGGGTCGGTCGCATCGAGCACGGTGAGGTTCACGCCGGCGGTGCGGGTGATGACCTCCGGCGCGAGCGACGAGCCGCCCATGCCGGCGAGGGCGAGCTGGGTGACACCGCGAGCCTGCAGGGTGGCCCGCAGTTCCACGATTTCGGCCACGAGGGGGCGCGACACCGTGACGGACTCGGTCCAGCCGAGACGCAACGCGGCCTCAGCTTCGGCTTCCGGACCCCAGAGGGCGGGGTCGAGTGCGGTGATGCCGGAGGCGACCAGATCTGTGACGAGGGTGGGCACGGTGGCGCGAACAGCGTCAGCAGCGGCGCCACTGACCGAGATGCGAAAGCTCATCAGACGGCCGAGCTGGTCGGGGCCGCGGTGGTAGAGGCGGCGGTGAGGGCCGTCTGCACGGTGTCCAGCAGTTCGTTCCAGGACACCTCGAACTTCGACAGGCCTTCTTCTTCGAGCAGGCGGGTGACGTCGTCGTAGGAGACGCCCTGCGCGGCCAGTGCGTCAAGCACGGCGTTGGCTGCTCCGTAGGAGCCGGTGACCGAGTCGGCGGGGATGACGCCGTGGTCGGCTGCCGCCTGCATGGTCTTCTCCGGCATGGTGTTGACGACGTCGGGGGCGACCAATTCGGTCACGTAGAGGGTGTCGGGCAGGCTGGCGTCCTTGACGCCGGTCGAGGCCCAGAGCGGGCGCTGCTTGGTGGCGCCGGCCTTGATCAGGCCAAGGGCACGCTCGCTGCTGAACGCCTGCTCGTAGACCTGGTAGGCGAGCTGGGCGTTGGCGACTCCGGCCTTGCTCTTGAGGGCGAGGGCCTCGGGGGTGCCGATGGCCTCAAGGCGGGAGTTGATCTCGGAGTCGACGCGTGAGACGAAGAACGAGGCAACCGAGTGAATCGTGGAGAGGTCGATGCCGGCAGCTTTGGCCTGCTCGAGTCCGGCCAGGTACGCGTTGATGACCTGGCGGTGACGCTCCAGGCTGAAGATCAGGGTGACATTGACGCTGATGCCGAGGGCGATGGTTGCCGTGATGGCTTCCAGTCCTTCAACCGTCGCGGGGATCTTGATCATCGCGTTGGGGCGGTTGACCTTCTTCCAGAGCTGCTGGGCTTCAGCAACCGTGCCGGCTGCATCGCGGGCGAGGCTCGGCTCGACCTCGATCGAGACGCGGCCATCCTGGCCGTTGGTCGAGTCGTAGACCGGGCGGAAGATGTCGCAGGCGGCGGCAACGTCGTCCGTGGTGATGGCGAAGACGGCGTCGGTCACGTTCGTACCGGCAGCGGCCAGGGTCGCGACCTGCTCGGTGTACGCCTCGCCCTTGGCGAGGGCACCGGCAAAGATTGTCGGGTTCGTGGTGACACCGACGACGTTGCTGTTCTTGATCAGGTCCTGCAGCCCGCCGGAGTTGATGCGCTCTCGGGAGAGATCGTCGAGCCAGATGCTGACGCCGGCGGCGGACAGTTGGGCGAGGGGGGAGGGGGTAGTCATTGTCAAATTCTCCTAATACTGCTGCCGTCAGGCAGCGATGCTGTAGCGATTTAGTGGAGAGGTAAGGGGCAACATCAGGCTGCGCTGATTGATTCCTTGGCGGCGGCGACGACGGCCTCGGTGGTGATGCCGAATTCGCGGAACAGCGTCTGGTAGTCAGCGGATGCCCCAAAGTGCTCGATCGAGATGCTGCGGCCGGTGTCGCCGACGTAGCCACGCCAGGTCAGCGCGAGGCCGGCTTCGACCGAAACTCGGGCGGTGATCGCGGCGGGTAGTACGGATTCGCGGTACTCGCTGCTCTGCTCTTCGAACCATTCCAGGCAGGGAGCGCTGACGACGCGGGCGTTGATGCCCTCGGCGGCGAGCTGGGCGCGGGCGTCCACGGCGAGCTGCACCTCGGAGCCGGTCCCGATCAGGATCACGTCGGGCGTGCCGCCGGCCGCGTCGGCCAGCACGTAGGCGCCGCGGGCGACGTTCTTCGCGGAGGCGAAAATTTCAGCGGATGCTGCGCCTTCGCCACGCTCGTAGACGGGAATGTTCTGGCGGGTCAGGGCGATGCCGGCCGGGCCGTTACGGCGTTCCAGGATGGTCTTCCAGGCCCAGGCGGTCTCGTTGGCGTCGCCGGGACGTACCACGTCGAGACCCGGGATGGCGCGCAGGGTCGCGAGCTGTTCGATCGGCTGGTGGGTGGGACCGTCTTCGCCGAGCGCGACGGAGTCGTGGGTCCAGACGAAGATCGACGGTGCCTTCATGAGAGCGGCCAGACGAACAGCCGGGCGCATGTAGTCGCTAAAGATGAGGAACGTTCCGCCGAACGGGCGGGTGTTGCCGTGCAGCACGATGCCGTTGAGAATCGCAGCCATGGCGTGCTCGCGAATGCCGAAGTGCAGCACCCGACCGTAGGGGTTCCCGGTCCATTCCGCGGTGGAGTGCTCGCTCGGAATGAAGGAGGCAGCGCCGCCGATGGTGGTGTTGTTCGATTCGGCGAGGTCGGCGGAGCCGCCCCACAGTTCGGGGATGACGCCGCCGAGAGCGGTGAGGACCTTGCCCGACGCCGCGCGGGTGGAGACCGCGGTGCCACCGGGGAAGACCGGGAGGGCGTCGTCGACGCCGTCAGGCAGGTCGCCGGAGAGAACCCGGTCGAGCAGCACCTTGCGCTCCGGGTTGGCTGCGGCCCAGGCGTCGAACCGCACGGTCCACTCGGCGTGTGCGGCCAGGCCGCGCTCCAGGGCCAGGCGGGTGTGGGCGATGACCTCGGGGGCGACATCGAAGGTCTTTTCCGGGTCGAAGCCCAGAACGGTCTTGACGCCGGCGAGTTCTTCGGCGCCGAGGGCTGAGCCGTGGATCTTTCCGGTGTTCTGCTTCTTCGGGCTCGGCCAGCCGATGATCGTCTTGAGGATGATCAGGCTCGGCTTGCCGGTCTCGTTCTGGGCCGCTTCAATGGCCGCATTCAACTCGGCGACGTCTTCGACGTAGGAGCCGGTCTTCTTCCAGTCCACGGTCTGCACGTGCCAGTCGTAGGCGGCGTAGCGAGCGGCGACGTCCTCGGTGAAGGCGATGTTGGTGTCGTCCTCAATCGAGATCTGGTTGCTGTCGTAGATGGCGATCAGGTTGCCGAGCTGCTGGTGGCCGGCGAGAGAGGAGGCCTCACTCGTGATGCCTTCCTGCAGGTCACCGTCGCCGGCAATGACGTAAACGAAGTGGTCGAACGGGCTGGCGCCGGTGGCGGCATCCGGGTCGAACAGGCCGCGCTCGAAACGCGACGCGTAGGCGAAACCGACAGCGGATGCCAGACCCTGGCCGAGCGGGCCGGTTGTGATCTCGACGCCATCGGTGTGGCCGTATTCCGGGTGACCGGGGGTCTTGGAACCCCAGGTGCGCAGGGCTTTGAGGTCTTCGAGCTCGAGACCGTAGCCACCGAGGTACAACTGCACGTACTGCGTCAGCGAGCTGTGGCCAACCGAGAGGATGAACCGGTCGCGACCGATCCACTCATTGTCGGCCGGGTCGCGGCGCATGATTTTCTGAAACAGGAGGTAGGCGGCGGGAGCGAGACTCATCGCGGTGCCCGGATGCCCATTCCCAACCTTCTCCACGGCGTCGGCCGCCAGAATGCGTGCGGTGTCAACCGCCTGATCGTCAACGGAATCCCATTGGAAAGCTGCCACGTCACGTAACCCTTCATTGAATTGAAGGCGGGTTGAGCTCAACCCATCCTTTGATAGTTGTGCAAGTGTCGGCAGTCGCGTCACCGGCCGGTCGCGCCAACTGGCGCGGACTGCAGGCGAAACATCACCCCCAGCGAGTTGGCCTGCTGGTGCAGCCATCTCCCACCCGGGGGCTCGCCGAACTACTGATTCACTGTGGGGAGCACTTTAAGTATACGGACGAATGTCAGGGGACGCTCGAAATGACGTGACCTGACGACACAATCCGGATTCGCGCTCGGTGGAGCGTCGCTCACGGCGTGTCCTAGAATGAGAAGACTTGCCTAGCGTTAGAGGATTAATGGACGTCGCCCTGAAGACCCCGGTCCGGAGCGGACCGCGCACACTGAAGCGCACCCTCAAGGCCTACGTCTCCCTGACCAAACCGCGCGTGGTCGAGTTGCTCCTGGTGGTGACGGCACCCACGATGCTGCTCGCCGAGCGCGGTATCCCCAGTCTCTGGCTGATTTTGGCGACGTTGGTCGGCGGGTCGCTCAGTGCCGGTTCCGCCGGTGCCTTCAACTGCTACCTCGACCGCGATATCGACCGTCTCATGAAGCGCACCAAGAATCGTCCCCTGGTGACCGGAGAACTGAGTGACCGTGAAGCCTTGATCTTTGCGTGGGCGCTGGGCGCGGCATCCATTCTGTGGCTGGGTCTGCTGACCAACTGGCTGGCCGCCGCGCTGTCGTTCGGCGCGATTCTGCTCTATGTCGTGTTCTACACGATCATTCTCAAGCGTCGTACCCCGCAGAACATTGTCTGGGGCGGTGTGGCGGGTTGTATGCCCGTTCTCATCGGCTGGGCGGCGGTGACGGGCGAACTGTCCTGGCCGCCGGTCATTCTGTTCATGATCATTTTCTTGTGGACACCGCCGCACTATTGGCCGCTATCCATGAAGTACCGAGCAGACTACCAGGCCGCCGGCGTTCCGATGCTCGCCGTCGTGCGTGGTCGGGCTCAGGTAGGCCTGCAGGTCATCCTGTACGCATGGGCTACGGTCGCCTGCTCGCTTCTGCTGATTCCGATCGCCGACATGGGCCTGCTTTACAGCTTTACCGCCCTGGTCACGGGTGGCTGGTTCATCTACGAGACTCATCGCTTGTACAGCCTGGCGATTCGGCACGAGCATGTGTCACCGATGCGCGTATTCCACGGCTCCATCGCCTACCTGACGCTGCTGTTCGTGGCCGTCGGAGTGGATCCGCTGCTTCCGTTCTAAGCGGCGCTAGACCCGGCGGGTGAGTCGGGTGTCGATCTTTCCGACGTCGGCCGAATGGATCACGACCGTGACCACCCGACCGGCCAGGGCCATCGCCGTTGCCGTGAAGTCGAAGGCCGTCACCGTGATGGCGGCCAGCGCCGTGTCGTCGATGACCAGGTTCGACCGGTGTGCCAGCGCGAGTTCGATCTCCGACTGCTGATGGGTGTGCCGTTCGGCCCACAACTGAGACCCGAAGTCGTACGGGTTCTTGGCGTAGTTCATCACGATGTACTGCAGGTGCTGATTGAGTGCGTCTCGGATGGGGTCGCCGCCGCGATTGGTGGACCCCGGCACATCGGTGAAGACGAAGCCGCGTAATTCGGCGATGCCGACCGGACCGGCCGGGGAATCCTCGAACCAGAAATTACCAGAGGGGTCAGCGAGCCAGTAGTGCGCCTGCGCTTCGAGGGTGCGGCCGTGGTTGCCGTACCAGCTCCAGCCGCGTTCCTGCAGGCGAGGCTGGCGCACGAAACCGAATACGGGAGGGCCGAACAGGGCAAGGCGCGCCGCGTCGTCTGGCGGCTTCGATTTGGCTCCCGGTGCGAGATGCATGTCTGGAGAGTACACCGGCGGCCCTCCTCCGGGGAGTGCCGCGCGGCAATTACTGTTTGGGGGTCTTGGCCCCTCGAGTAGCCACCTTCGGCCCCGCCAGTCGCACGAGACGACGGCTTCGGCCCCGTCAAAGCAGTTCGTGGGGCCGGAGCTGGCATCTCACCCCGCAGAGGCAGATCCCCGGGCCGGAAGTCGCGGTCGTGATCCGTTAGCTACGAACCTGCTCGTGTGCCGTTTCCGAAATCTCGGACGTGACTTCTCCGGGGGCCTTGAGGTTCAGCACAACCAGGGTCATCGCGGCCGCGAGCACGCAGGCCAGAACCATGTGCACACCGACCAGGATCGGCGGGAGGCCCAGGTTGGCCTGCAGGAGCCCCACCACGATCTGCACGAGCTCGATCATCAGAAGCGTGACGACGAATGAGCGCACCGGCAGTCTGCCGCGAACGGATGCCACGAGCAGTACGACCGTCAAAACCAGCGTCGCGTAGCCCGGCCAGGCGTGCAGGTGTTCGAGCAACTCGGCGTTGAAGCCGGTGCGTCCGGCGTCGGCATCACCGGAATGCGGTCCGGAGGCGGTGGTCAGCACCCCCATCAGCACGGTGAGCGCTACGACGAAACTCGTAGCGTGGGCCAGCCCGGCGAAGCCGGCGGGGACGACGAGGGCCCGTGGCCCCGGAGCAAGGTAGACCCGGTGCACGAGAACGGTGGCAATACACACCATGATCAGCGACACCGTGAAGTGAAAACCGACGATGAACGGGTTCAACCCGGTCAGCACGGTGACCCCTCCGACGAGTGCCTGAGCCAGCACGCCGGCGGCAAGGATCACAGCGAGAGTGAATAGATCCTTGCGCGGGGTGCGCATGCGCCAGAGCAGAACAACGGCCGCAATGGCGATAATGCCGATGAGACCGGTCATCGTGCGGTTAGCGAACTCGATGACTCCGTGCATCCCCATTTCCTCCGTCGGCACGATCGATCCGGCGACACAGGTCGGCCAGGTCGGACAGCCGAGCCCGGATCCGGTGAGACGAACGGCCCCGCCGGTTCCCACAATCAAAATCTCCGTCACGAGCGACAGCCAGGCGACCACCCGAATCTGTCCGTCGATAACACTGGGTAGCCTTTGGTAGATCGGATTCACCGGTTCTGCTCTCTCTGTCAAACTTATGAACGCGCCCTCTGATCGTGCCCTGTACAAATGTGAATCGACCGGCAAGAACGCGTATGTTGCTGATCAACCTGTAGAATTGGGATCTCCATGGAGATCCATATTTAGTTCCATGAATATTCTAGGTACGCAACGTAGCTGTCCACACAACCCGTTCCCCGCGGTCTCCACTGAGTTCATCTCTATTGAGTTGATCACTACGGCGGACGCCCGGGAATGACCGGACTAATATCCGGGTTGTGATGGGTAGAGAAGAGGTAATAATGTCGGATGTCCTGCTAGACCGTCCCGACCTTGAGGGGATAGGCACCTACGAGTTTGGGTGGGCAGATTCAGACACGGCCGGAGCATCCGCTCGCCGTGGTATTTCCCCCGAGGTTGTCACTGACATCTCGAATCTGAAATCTGAGCCGGACTGGATGCTGCAGCGACGCCTCAAGGCCCTGCAGTTGTTCGAGCGCAAGCCCATGCCCACTTGGGGCGCCGATCTCTCCGAGATCGATTTCGACAACATCAAGTACTTCGTGCGCTCAACGGAGAAGCAGGCCCAGACCTGGGAAGACCTGCCCGACGACATCAAGAACACCTACGAGAAGCTCGGAATTCCAGAAGCTGAGCGCCAGCGCCTTGTCTCCGGTGTCGCAGCTCAGTACGAGTCTGAAGTGGTCTACCACCAGATCAACGAGGAGCTCGAAGCCCAGGGCGTCATCTTCATGGACACCGACACGGCGCTCAAGGAGCACCCGGAGTTCTTCGAAGAGTACTTCGGCACCATCATCCCCTCCGGCGACAACAAGTTCGCCGCGCTCAACACGGCCGTCTGGTCGGGCGGATCGTTCGTCTACGTGCCGCCCGGCGTGCATGTCGAGATTCCGTTGCAGGCCTACTTCCGCATCAACACGGAGAATATGGGCCAGTTCGAGCGCACGCTCATCATCGCCGACGAGGGCAGCTACGTGCACTACATCGAGGGCTGCACCGCCCCGATCTACAAGTCCGACTCGCTGCACTCCGCCGTGGTCGAGATCGTGGTGAAGAAGAACGCTCGCGTTCGCTACACGACCATCCAGAACTGGTCCAACAACGTCTACAACCTCGTCACCAAGCGGGCCACGGCCGGCGAAGGCGCCACGATGGAATGGATCGACGGCAACATCGGCTCCAAGGTCACCATGAAGTACCCGTCCATCTACTTGATGGGTGAGCACGCCAAGGGCGAGACGCTCTCTGTGGCCTTCGCCGGCCCCGGTCAGCACCAGGATGCTGGCGCGAAGATGATCCACATGGCTCCGTACACGCAGTCATCGATCGTCTCCAAGTCCATCGCCCGTGGCGGCGGACGCAGTGGATACCGCGGTGAGGTTCGAGTGGATGCCTCCGCGCACCACTCCGCCAACACCGTGCGCTGCGACGCCCTCCTGGTCGACACCCAGTCGCGCTCCGACACCTACCCGTCCATCGACATCCGTGTCGACGACGTGCAGCTCGGCCACGAGGCCACCGTCTCCCGCGTCAGCGAAGAACAGCTGTTCTACCTGATGAGCCGCGGTATGCCCGAAGACGAGGCCATGGCCATGATCGTTCGCGGATTCATCGAACCGATCGCCCGGGAGCTCCCGATGGAGTACGCCCTCGAACTCAACAAGCTCATTGAAATGGGCATGGAAGGATCCGTCGGCTAAATGTCCGCCGCTTCAGCGCTTTCGAAGAGCGCTTCAAAAACTGTGCCCGCACCATCCACACCCGCTGCCGGCGCGTCGACTCTGACGCCCGGCCAGCACGGAATCAAAGAACACTCCGACGGACGTTTCGGCTACGTGCCGGTGCAAACCCGTTCTGACCGTTTCAAAAGCGTCAACGTTGCCGACTTCGAGGCTGTCACCGGCCGCGAAGCCGTCTGGAAGCACTCGCCTGTCGCCAAATTCACCGACCTCACCGCCGACGTTCTCGACGGCTCGCGCTACCTCATCGAGTCCACCTCCTCGGCCGATATCTCGGTTGAGTGGGTGCCCAGAACGGATGCCCGCATCGGCACCGCCGGTCTGCCGGAGGAACGCGCCGCAGCCAACGCCTGGGGCGTCTTCGATGACGCCCTCGCCATCACGGTCAGCGGCGAGGAAGCCAAGGAGATCACGGTCACCCGCTCGGCCCTCGGCAACACTGCCCGCGGCGCCCACACGATCATCGAGGCCAAGCCGTTCAGCCAGGCCACGGTCATCCTGGCGAACACCGGTGACGCCCGGATCAGCGAAAACATCGAGATCATCCTCGGCGAGTCCGCGAACCTCACGGTCGTCTCCCTGCAGGAATGGGACGACTCGGCCGTGCACCTGGCCAACCATTTCGCATCCATTGGTCGTGACGCGCGGCTCAAGCACGTCGTCGTCTCGCTCGGTGGCAGTATCGTGCGGGTCAACCCGTCGGTGCGTCTCGCCGGACCGGGCTCGGACACGTTGCTCCTCGGCCTGTATTTCGCGGATGCCGGCCAGCACCTGGAACAGCAGGTGTACGTATTCCACGACGCACCGAAGAGCCGCAGCCGGGTCAACTACAAGGGTGCGCTGCAAGGCCAAGACGCCCGAACGGTCTGGATCGGCGATGTGCTGATCGGCAACAAGGCTGCCGGCACCGACAGCTACGAGCAGAACCGCAACCTCGTGCTCAGCGAAGGTACCCGCGCCGATTCCATCCCCAACCTGGAGATCGAAACCGGCGACATCGTCGGAGCCGGGCACGCCAGTGCAACCGGACGTTTCGACGACGAGCAGCTGTTCTACCTCCAGTCTCGCGGCATCACCGAGGAAGAAGCGCGTCGACTCGTCGTGCGCGGATTCCTCACCGAGGTCGTGCAGCAGATTGGTTCCCCCGAACTTGAAGCGCGGTTGCAACTCGCAATCGAAGCCGAACTTATTGGAACGGACGACAAGTAAGCATGGCCGCAACGAAGATCTGCGCTCTCGATGAGCTCGAAGTAAACCAGGCCGTCAAGGTCGAAATCGACGGGGTCGCCATCGCCCTCGTGCGTGATGCCGCCGGCGATGTGTTCGCCATCGGTGATACCTGCACGCACGGCGACATCTCCCTGTCCGAGGGATTCGTGGAAGGCCAGACTCTCGAGTGCTGGGCCCACGGTTCGATGTTCTCCCTCACCACCGGAAAGCCGCTGTCCCTTCCGGCGTACGACCCGGTCCCGGTTTACAACGTTGAACTCATCGACGGCTTCGTCTTCGTCGATCCCTCCGTCACCGTCGCGGTCTAGATCTGCATTATGCAGCGACCGCACCCACCAGCCATTTTTAGAAAGGGATAAGACATTCATGTCTGTTCTTGAAATCAAAGACCTGCACGTCAGCGTCGAGACCGACCAGGGCACCAAGCAGATTCTGCGCGGAGTCAACCTGACCATCAACGAGGGCGAAATCCACGCCATCATGGGCCCGAACGGCTCCGGCAAGTCCACCCTCGCCTACACGATCGCCGGCCACCCGAAGTATCACGTCGAGAGCGGTTCGATCATGCTCGACGGCGCCGAAGTGCTCAAAATGACAGTGGATGCCCGCGCCCGCGCCGGTCTGTTCCTCGCCATGCAGTACCCGGTCGAGATCCCTGGAGTGACCGTCACGAACTTCCTGCGCACCGCCAAGACCGCCATCGAGGGTGAAGCCCCGCCGATTCGTACCTGGATCAAGGACGTGCGCCAGTCGATGAACAACCTGCGCATGGACAAGACCTTCGCCGAGCGCAACGTCAACGAGGGCTTCTCCGGTGGCGAGAAGAAGCGCAACGAGATCCTGCAGCTCGAACTCCTCAAGCCCAAGTTCGCCGTCCTCGACGAGACCGACTCCGGCCTCGATGTCGATGCGCTCAAGATCGTCTCCGAGGGCGTCAACCGTGCCAAGGCCAACACCGGCCTTGGACTCCTGCTCATCACGCACTACACACGCATCCTGCGTTACATCCACCCCGACTTCGTGCACGTGTTCGTCAACGGACGCATCGCCGAACAGGGCGGCCCCGAGCTTGCCGACCGCCTCGAGGACGAAGGCTACGATCGCTTTCTCGTCCCGTCGAACGTAGGCTAGTCCTATGGCCTCAACACTCAGTCCGGCTCGCTTCGACGAAATCGAAGAGGCCCTCAAGGACGTCATGGACCCGGAACTCGGCATCAATGTCGTCGATCTTGGACTCATCTATGACCTCGGCTGGGACGACGAGAATGACGCGCTCATCGTTCACATGACGCTCACCTCGGCTGGCTGCCCGCTGACCGATGTGATCGAGGAGCAGACGGCTGAGGCGCTCGATGGCGTCGTCGACCAGTTCCGCATCAACTGGGTCTGGATGCCGCCGTGGGGTCCCGAGAAGATCACCGATGATGGTCGCGACATGATGCGAGCCCTTGGCTTCGCCATGTAGCTCCAGTTGTAACTCGAAGGCCCCGCCTGCACTCGCAGTCGGGGCCTTCGGTTTGTGCAGAAAGCTCTTGACCCTGTTTCGGCGCGACCTGCGAAAGAGTTAGTAATCAACTCTACTCAGTAGAACGGTATGCTAGTTGTATGGATACAGGGGAAAATGGGGCCATGAGGCGGCGAGCGGCACAGGCTGCGAGTACGCGAGCGGAGATTGTCATGGCGGCGGGGCGGCTCATGCTCGAGCGCGGGTATGTGGGCACGTCGATCGTAGCGATTGCGGCGGAGGCCGGTGTCGTGGTGCAGACGATCTACAACTCGGTGGGGTCGAAGGCCGAACTGCTGGCCGCGGTTCTCGACCGGGTTGCGGCTGAGCCGGGGGCACCGGCCCTGTTGTCGGGCGCGACCCGGGAACGCATTGCCGAAGCGCGTACCGCGACCGAGGTCATCCGTATTCTGGCGCGGTCGAGCGCACTCGTGAATGAGCGAACCTCCGGCATTCTGCGCATCGTCAGCGAAGCTGCCGTCGTCGACCCCGATGTGGGGGAGTTCGAGCAGAAGCGCGATGCTGCACGGCTGCACGGATTCGGCGAGGTGGCGGCAGCACTGCGTGAGAAACGCGGCCTTCGAGGAGGGCTGAGCGATCACGAAGCTGCGGCGACGATGTGGGCGCTGGCCCATCCGCACACCTATCGCTCGCTCGTTCTGTCGCTCGGATGGTCGACCGAGGCGTACCTGAACTGGCTGGAAAAATCGCTCCTGGCTGCCCTGCTGTAGGTACCTGTGTGCCGAGCACAGCCTGAGGCAAATATACTAGTGAGTTGGACCGCTTCGGCCCACTCACACTTCACACCCGTACAAACACTTCGAATGGACTATTGCTGTGCTCAACGTGCAAGATCTCGAAATCCGCGTTGGAGCCCGCGTGCTCATGGAGGGCGTCAACTTCCGCGTCGCGAGCGGCGACAAGATCGGCCTCGTCGGTCGTAACGGCGCAGGCAAGACGACCCTGACGAAGACGCTCGCGGGAGAGACGAACCCGACCAAGGGTTCGATCAGCCACTCGGGGGAGATCGGTTACCTGCCCCAGGACCCGCGCGCCGGCGACCCGTCCATGCTCGCCCGCACCCGAATTCTGGATGCCCGTGGCCTGGGTACCATTGCCCTCGGCATGCACGAGTCCAGCATGGCCATGGCCGACCCCGATCCCAAGATCGCCGCGGCCGCCATGAAGAAGTATGGTCGGCTGACTGACGAGTTCAACGGCTTGGGCGGCTACTCCGCCGAGGCCGAAGCCGCCTCGATCGCCAGCAACTTAAAACTGCCTGACCACATTCTCGACCAGGCTCTCAGCACTCTCTCTGGTGGTCAGCGTCGTCGTATCGAGCTCGCCCGCATTCTGTTCTCGGCCGCCGAGATGATGATCCTCGACGAACCGACGAACCACCTCGACGCCGATTCGGTGGCCTGGCTGCGCGAATTCGTCAAGAACTACAAGGGTGGTGTCATCATCATCAGCCACGACATCGAGCTCGTCGGCGAAACGGTCAACCGAGTGTTCTACCTCGATGCCAACCGCATGATGATTGACATCTACAACATGAATTGGAAGAACTACCTGCTCCAGCGCACCGCGGATGCCGACCGTCGCAAGAAGGAACGCTCCAACGCGGAGAAGAAGGCCTCGACCCTGCAACTTCAGGCCGCTAAGTTCGGCGCCAAGGCCAGCAAGGCCGCCGCCGCCCACCAGATGGTGGCGCGCGCCGAGAAACTCCTTTCCGGGCTGGACGCCGTGCGTGCCGTCGAACGCGTCGCCAAGCTGCGCTTTCCAGAGCCGGCACCCTGTGGGCGTACCCCGCTCATGGCCAAAGACCTGTCGAAAAGCTATGGTTCGCTCGAGATCTTCACGGCCGTCGACCTCGCGATCGACCGAGGCTCCAAGGTCGTCATCCTCGGACTCAACGGTGCCGGGAAGACCACGCTGCTGCGCATGCTCGCCGGTGTCGACGAATCGGACACCGGTTCGATCGAACCCGGCCACGGCCTGCGCATCGGCTACTACGCGCAGGAACACGAGACCATCGACGTCAAGCGCAGCGTGCTGGAGAACATGGTCTCATCCTCGCCCAGCATCACCGAGATGGAAGCCCGCCGGGTACTCGGTTCGTTCCTGTTCACCGGTGACGACTCCAACAAGCCCGCCGGTGTGCTGTCCGGTGGCGAGAAGACCCGACTGGCCCTGGCCATGATCGTGGTCTCCGGCGCCAACGTGCTGCTGCTCGACGAGCCCACTAACAACCTCGACCCGGCCAGTCGAGAAGAGATCCTCGACGCCCTCGCTCACTATGCCGGCGCCGTCGTTCTGGTCAGCCACGATGAGGGCGCCGTACAGGCCCTCAACCCCGAGCGCGTGCTGATCATGCCCGAGGGTACGGAGGACCACTGGAACAAGGACTACCTCGACCTCATCGAGCTGTCCTAACCACCCACACCGATTCGGCGGGGGTGGTGCCGGTTCGCCTCAAGAAAAGGATCCGTGCGTGTTCCCGCTCGAGAAACCATTGCGCATCGCACTGGTCTGCCTGCACACTTCTCCCGGTACCGACCCCGGTTCCGGTGACGCCGGTGGAATGAACGTGGTGGTGCGTCATCAGGCTGAGGCTCTCGGAGCGCTCGGCCACAGCGTTACTATCCTGACCCGGCGCTCGTCGCCGGTACAGCCGCTCTTGGAGTACCTGGCGCCGGGTGTCATCCTGCAGTTCTTGGACGCCGGCCCCGCCGTTGCACTCGCCAAGGGCGAGCATGAGAGATACATCGAGGACTTCGAGGCCGCGATCGGCGCTCTGGAACCATTCGACATCATCCACTCGCATCACTGGTTCTCCGGCATGGCCGCGCTGCCGGTTGCGCGAACTTGGGACATTCCGCACGTGCAAAGCTTTCACAGCATCGCCGCCGAGGACGGTAGCCCGCTGGCGGCCGGCGAACGAGCCGAATCGCCGGGACGGATGCTCGGCGAGGCCTGGCTCGCTCGCGAATCGGACTCAATGGTCGCGATCAGTGCGGCCGAGGCGGCAACGATTTCCGGGCGGCTCGACGGCCGGGCTGACCGAACCAGCATCGTGCTCCCGGGAGTGGACAGCCAGCTCTTTTCACCAGCGCGTCTTCGCCAGCCACCGGCCGGTTCGACCGCCGCTGCGACCGCCGCTGCGACCGCCGATGGCTACGTCGTCGTCGCGGCACGGCTACAGCCGCTGAAAGGCCTTGACTTGGCCATTCACGCCATCGCAGCGCTTCCACAGGGCCGCCGACCCGAGCTGGTAATTGCCGGCGATGCCTCGGTCGACTATGCCGGTTACGTTGAGGAGCTCCGCCAGCTCGCTGAAGAGGCCGGCCTGTCCGACATTCGATTTGTCGGTGCACAGTCCCACGCGAAGCTGGCAGAACTGTTTCGCGGTGCCCGCCTGGTGCTCGTACCGTCGCACTCGGAGACCTACGGTCTGGTGGCACTGGAAGCGGCCGCGAGCGGCGTACCGGTCGTTGCTTCTGCGGCTGGGGGACTGCGCGAGGCGGTCGTCGACGGAATCACCGGACTCGTTCTGGACTCCCGCGATCCGCAGGTTTGGGCCGATGCGATGGCGCAGATCCTGAGCGACCCAACGCGGGCAGGCGAACTGGCCCAGGCCGCCCGCGAGCATGCGCTTCGGCTGGACTGGACTCGCTCGGCAGCGTCTCTGGTCCGGGTCTACCGTGCACTCCTCGATGATCCGATCAAGGCCCGGCGGCACGACCATGCCGTCGCCTGAAGTGCTCTAGGTCAGCTGCCGGTCGAGCAGCTCATCCTCGATCTCGGCGTCGTTGCGCGGTTTCGCCGCCCGTTTGCGGGCACGCTCATCGGCGCGTTCGCGTTCGTCGGGATCTTCGGCATTCACACTGCGATATTCCTCGCGCAGCGCCCAACCGAGGCCGATGAAGGCGAGGAGGCCGAAAACGAACCACTGGAACGCATACGAGAGGTGCGGGCCTTCGTCGCGGATCGGCTTCACGACGGCCGCCGGACGCTTCTCGGTAGCGGCCGGGCTCTCGGTGTCCATCAGGCCATAGGCGCCGGTATAGGTGGGCTGGTCGAGCCGCGCGGCAATGGTGGTGAGATTGATCGTCGCGACCTGGTCGCCGTTGGCGGTACGGCCCGGGAGGTCGGGTTCGCTGGCCTTGAGCCGGGCGACAACGGTCACCGTTCCGCTCGGCGGAGCCGGCACCGTGTCGGGTGCGTCCTGTTCCTGCCCGGTGGGCAGCCAGCCGCGGTCGACGATGAATATGGTGCCGTCGGTGAGCAGCAGCGGGGTCAGAACCTCGAAGCCCGGATTGACGTTGAGCGGGCGGTTGCGCGCGAGCATCTCGTCGGCGGTGAGGTAGGCGCCAGTCAGTTCCACCGGCATCCACTTTTGGGATTCGTCAAAGGCGGCCAGGTCGGGCAGAGCCTCGCTGACGGGGACCGGGTTCGAGTCGAAGTTGGAGTCGATCTTGAACAGTTCGGTGAGGGCCTCGTCGCGCCGGGCAAGCTGCCAGACACCGAGTCCGGCGCAGACCGCCGCAAAGAGCATGGTGAGCGCGAGGTATCCGGCCCAACGGCGGCTGAAGGCGAATTTCCAGCCCGTCATCGCGCGTCTCCGGCGGGCTCTGGTGAGGTGTCAAGCGGGCTCACAGTGAGGGGAAAATCACGCGCGGCGAGAAAATCGCGCAGATAGTCGACGTGGTCGTCGCAGGCCAGCCAGGTCTTGACCCGGTCGGTCGAGTGGATGCGCGGGTTGCGCCAGTCCAGTCGCCAACTTCCCGCACTGCGGCAGTCGGCTCGGGAGCAGGTCGACGACTCCAAGGGCGCGCCTAGGCCGATCATCGGACTTGGTGAACTTGCCGGAGCGGCCTCGCGAGCACTCACCTGGCGTCATCGTCGACGTTGCGAGTGCTGGTTTCGCCATACAGCTCAACGCTGCCGGGCCGCAGGACTTCGGCCCCGCGGGGCGCGATCTTCACGTTCGCGACCACGACGGCGAAGTAGGGCAGGGCAATGGCACCGATGGCGCAGAGCACCAGCCACCAGCCATGTACGAACAGCATGAGCACAATGCAGACGACACGCACACCCATCGCAATCGAATATTTGATCATCCGGTTGCGTCGTTCAACCTCCGGGGAGGCGGGGAGCGAGGTGATCGACTGCTGCTTCATAGGTCCATCGGGTTCGTCGTTGGTGTCGGAAACGGAGGAGAATCCACCTCAATAAGCCTACGACCGCGCAGCCGGTTTGTCGCACGCCTTAAACTTGAATCTGCCGGGTATTTCAATGTGCCCCCAAACCTCGGCATACATCAGCGCACGCTAGAGAACAGGAACTTCATGACAACGGCTCGAACAGTGCTCGTCACCGGCGGCAATCGCGGCATCGGATTTGCCATCGCTGAAGAATTCCTCGCCCAGGGACACCGCGTGGCCGTCACCTCGCGGTCCGGGCACGGGCCGGCCGGCAGCCTCACCGTGCGTGCCGACGTGACGGATGTCGCGTCGATCGATGCCGCGTTCACCCAGATCGAGGCGACCTACGGCCCGGTCGAGGTCGTTGTGGCCAACGCCGGGATCACTCGCGACACCCTGCTCATGCGCATGTCGGAGGATGACTTCACCTCGGTCATCGACACCAACCTCAGCGGCGCATTCCGCGTCGTCAAGCGTGCCAGCAAGGGGATGCTGAAGGCTCGCTTCGGACGCATCGTGCTCATCTCGAGCGTTGTCGGCCTCTATGGCTCTGCCGGGCAGGTGAACTACTCGGCGTCGAAGAGCGGCCTGATCGGCCTGGCCCGCTCGGTCACGCGTGAGCTCGGCGCCCGCGGTATCACCGCCAACGTTGTCGCTCCCGGCTTCATTGAAACGGACATGACCGCCGCCCTACCCGAAGCACAGCAGGCCGACTACAAGCGCAATATCCCCGCCGGCCGTTTTGCCACTCCGTTAGAAGTCGCCCGCGTCGTCACCTGGCTGGCCGGCGATGACGCCGCGTACATTTCTGGTGCCGTCATTCCGGTGGATGGCGGCCTGGGAATGGGCCACTAAGCCCCACGAGCGCGGGGCGCGGCTTTCCTCAGCCGCGCAGACCGAGCAGCGGCAGCACCTGGCTGAGGTTGCAAGTCTCGATTACCAGGTCGGCCTCACGCTTCACTCGAGGCTTGGCATTGAACGCGACAGCGAGTCCGGCGGCGTCCATCATTCGCAGGTCGTTCGCACCGTCGCCGACGGCGATCGTCTGCGATAGAACGATGCGGCGCTGGGTGGCCCATTCACGCAAGGCGACGGCCTTTGCTTCGGCGTCGATGATCGGGCCGAGCACCCGTCCGGTCAGGTGGCCGCCTTCCACTTCGAGTCGGTTGGCCCGCCAGTGGTCCAAGCCCAAGTCGGCCGCTAGCGGGTCGAGCAGTTCATGAAAACCGCCGGAGACCACGCCCACGACGCCCCCGCCGGCATGAATGCCGGCGATCAGTTCGTGCACTCCCTCGGTCGGGCGGATGCGCCGCCCCACCTCGGCGAAAACGGTGTCCGGAAGCCCCGCCAGGGTCAAAACCCGTTCGCGCAGGCTGTCGGCGAAGTCGAGTTCGCCGCGCATCGCGCGCTCGGTGACGTCGGCGACGAGATCACGTGAGCCAGCGGCATCCGCCAGCAGTTCGATCACTTCGTCCTGGATCAGGGTGGAGTCGGCGTCGAGCACGACCAGAAAAGTTGGTGCGGAGCTAAAGATCACGGAGTAACGAGCACGCCCTTACCGACGACGGTGATGCCGGATTCGGTCACACTGAAGCCGCGTGCCAGGTCACGATCCCGATCAACACCGACCGTGGCACCGGCCTCGACGATGACTTCCTTGTCGAGGATTGCCCGGCGCACGATCGCCCCCGGGCGGATCTGAACGCGGTCGAACACGATGGAGTCGACGACTTCGCAGGCCGACCCGATCGAGGTCCACGGCCCGAGCACGCTGCGCTCGATGTGTGCGCCCGAGATGACGCAGCCCAGGGAGACGATCGAGTCGATCATGGTGCCGAGGGCACCCCGTCCGTCGCGGACGAATTTGGCCGGCGGCGAGTTCAGCTGCATGCTGAAGATCGGCCATTGCTGGTTGTACAGGTTGAACACTGGGAGGGCTGAAATAAGGTCCTGGTGGGCTTCGAAGAACGAATCAATCGTTCCGACATCGCGCCAGTAGTACCGGTCGCGATCGGTGGAACCGGGGACCTCATTGCGCTGGAGGTCATACACGCCGGCATCCCCGCGAGAAACGAAATCGGGAATGATATCGCCGCCCATGTCGTGACTCGAATCGGTACGCTCACCATCGCGCAGCACCGCCTCGATCAAGGCATCGGTGTTGAAAACATAGTTGCCCATCGAGGCGAACACCTCGTGCGGGGCGTCGGCGAGCCCGACGGCATCCTTAGGCTTCTCGCGAAAGTCCTGGATGCGATCGGGAGTGGCGGCATCCACTTCGATGACGCCGAACTGGTCGGCCAGGCCGATCGGCTGGCGAATGGCTGCGACCGTGGCTGCTAATCCCGACGCGATGTGGGCGTCGATCATCTGGCTGAAGTCCATGCGGTAGACGTGGTCGGCACCGACCACGACGACGATGTCGGGCTTTTCGTCGTGAATGAGATTGAGGCTCTGCAAGATGGCGTCGGCGGACCCGCTGAACCAGCGCTTGCCGAGGCGCTGCTGCGCCGGTACCGAGGCGATGTACGAGTTGGACAACCCGCCAGACATGTGCCAGGTCTGCGAGACGTGGCGGTCGAGGCTGTGGGACTTGTACTGGGTCAACACCACGATCTGGGTCACACCCGAGTTGATGAGATTAGAAAGTGCGAAATCCACCAGGCGGTAATGCCCGCCAAAGGGGACGGCGGGCTTTGCCCGGTCCTCGGTCAGCGGCATTAGCCGTTTTCCCTCGCCACCGGCGAGAACGATTCCAAAGATCTTCTTGGCCTTCATGTGTACAGAGTAGGGCCAACCGGGCAAGTCGACTAGCACCACGGGGTGTGGGTCGGGCCCGGCTGCGCTACCTTTGCTCCATGCGAGTGGATCTGATGACCAAGGAATACCCCCCGGAGATCTACGGGGGAGCGGGCGTGCACGTCACAGAGCTCGTGCGAGCGCTCCGAAAAGACATCGACGTGTCGGTGCGGTGCTTCGGCGCGCCCCGCTCGGACGTCGACACTTTTGCCTACGCGGTGCCCGCGCAGCTGGTAGACGCCAATGCCACCCTGAGCACCCTCGGCGTCGACCTGCAAATGGCCCAGGACGCCGCTGGAGCCGATCTGGTGCACTCCCACACCTGGTACGCAAATGCGGCCGGACACCTCGCGAAGATGCTGCACGGTATCCCACACGTCGTCACCGCCCACAGTCTCGAACCGCTGCGTCCGTGGAAAGCTGAGCAGCTCGGCGGCGGCTACCGCGTATCCAGCTGGATCGAAAAGACCGCCTTTGAAGCAGCGGATGCCGTCATCGCCGTCAGCGACGGCATGCGTCGCGACATCCTGCGCAGCTACCCGGCACTCGATGCGAGCCGGGTACACACCGTGTACAACGGCATCGACCTCGAGCGTTGGAAGCCGACCCCGGACGAAGATTTTGTGCGGAGCCTCGGAATCGACCCTGACCGGCCATCCGTAGTCTTCGTCGGCCGGATCACCCGACAGAAGGGCCTGCCCTACCTGTTGCGCGCCACAGCCCTGCTGCCGCCCGAGGTGCAGGTCGTGCTGTGCGCCGGTGCGCCCGACACCCCGGGGATCCTGGCTGAAGTGACCGCCGGTGTCGAGGCACTGCAACGCGAGCGGTCCGGTGTGGTCTGGATCAACCGGCTCCTCGCCCAGCCCGAGCTTGCTGCGGTGCTCACCCACGGCACGGTCTTCGTGTGCCCGTCCGTCTACGAACCCCTCGGAATCGTCAACCTCGAGGCCATGGCCTGCGGACTCGCTGTCGTCGGTACCGCCACCGGCGGTATCCCCGAGGTCGTCGCCGACGGCCTGACCGGCCGGCTGGTACCGATCGAGCAGCTCACCGACGGCACTGGCACCCCGCTGCACCCCGATCAGTTCGTCGCCGACCTCGCCCGCACACTCACCGAAGTCGTGAGCGACCCGGCCCGCGCCGCCGAAATGGGACGCGCCGGTCGTCTGCGCGCCGAGCGGGAATTTGGCTGGAGCCAGATCGCCACCCGCACCCGGGAGATCTACGCGTCTCTGCTCTGACCGGCCGTAGGGGGTCGGGCACGCCATCGGGGCGGGCCCGGCGTCCTTCTGCACCGGCCCCGCCCGATAACATGGCTGTATGGTCAACGTTCTGCATTTCACCGACGTCTCGGTCGTCCGGGGTGGCACCACCATCCTCGACTCAGTGAATTGGAGCGTCGATGACGACCAACGGTGGGTCATTCTCGGCCCGAACGGGGCAGGCAAGACCACGTTGCTGCAGATCGCCGCGGCTTTCATGCATCCGTCGACCGGTCAGGCCGACGTGCTCGATGAGACGCTCGGTGGAACGGATGTCTTCGAGCTGCGGCCCCGTATCGGGTTCGCCTCGACCGCCATGGCGCGCAAGGTCCCGGGCAACGAGAAGGTCCTCGACGTTGTCATGACGGCGGCCTATTCGGTCACCGGCCGGTGGAACGAGGAATACGAAACCATCGACGAGCGACGTGCCCAGCGCGTGCTGCAGGAGTGGAATCTCGACCACCTCGCCGACCGCAAGTTCGGCACACTGAGTGACGGCGAACAGAAGCGCGTGCAGATTGCCCGCTCAGTGATGACCGACCCCGAAATTCTTTTGCTGGACGAGCCCGCTGCGAGCCTCGATCTCGGCGCCCGGGAATCGCTTCTGCAGCTGCTCAGCGGTTTTGCCCAGGAACCCAACTCTCCGGCCATCATCATGGTCACCCACCACGTCGAAGAGATTCCGCTCGGATTCACCCACGTGCTGTTGTTGTCGGGCGGCACGGTCGTCTCCGCCGGGCCCATTGCCGAAGCGTTGACCGCCGAAGCCCTGACCGAGACTTTCGGCCTCGCGGTCGAACTGTCCGAGACCGACGGCCGCTACTCTGCGCGTGCGGTCTGAGCTCAGACTCCGCGCAACGGCCGTCGATCACGCGCTCTTTCTGCTAAAGTGAATGGCTGGCCACCTGGCCAACCAGCTTGTCGTCGTCCCAGACGGCGGGGCCCAACAATCGAACAGCACTGTGACCAGTTACAAGTCTGTTCACCAGAAGTGCAAAAGGAAATCTTCATGAAGTCTGACATTCACCCCGAGTATGCCGCGGTCGTATTCCGCGACCTCGCCTCCGGCGCGACCTTCCTGACCCGTTCGACGGTTTCCAGCAAGAAGACCATCGAGTGGGAAGACGGAACCACGTACCCGGTCATCGACGTGGAAATCTCCTCCGAGTCGCACCCGTTCTACACGGGCAAGCAGCGCATCATGGACTCCGCCGGCCGCGTGGAGAAGTTCAACTCGCGATACAAGGGCTTCGGCAAATAGCACCAGGTTTTTGAACGAAATCTTCGACGGAAAAGGCGACCAGCTACGGCTGGTCGCCTTTTGTGTGCACCCGTCAGTGGGGAGCACTCAACGCTGGGGCCAGGTGGTGTCAGCCAGAAATTCAGGGTCGCGGCCACGCCGCATGAACTCCTGAAAGCTCTCAGCCTGCTGGCGGTACCAGGTGACCTGCAGAGCGTGCATCTCGTCGAGAGTGGCCGGCAGAGCGCCCTCGTGGGCCCGATGAATGGCCTGCGCGACACGACCGGCCGCGATCGCATCGGCTCCGGCGTCGTGGGCATCGTCCAGTGAGACACCATAGAAGGCGCTGGTGACCTCGAGGGTGCGCTTGCCCTTGCGGTACTTATCGACGGCCTTGTCGATGACCAAGGGATCGACGACGGGGCTCGGGGAGCCCAGCGGGGCGATGCCGTAGCGCAGGGCTTCACGATCCAGCAGGGTGAGATCGTAGGGGGCGTTGTAGGCCACGATAGGCAGGCCGTCGCTCAGGTGCCCGCGCAGGGCGGTGACGATCTCGGCTACGGCCTCGGCGGCCACCCGACCATGCTCTACGGCCTGCTCTGTCGTGATCCCGTGAACGTTGGTCGCTCCGGCCGGAATGTCGATACCCGGATCGACCAGCCAATCGAGGCGTTCCACGGCGGTGCCGCTCGCGTCGAGAACGGCTACGGTGGCCGACACGATGCGGCAGGTTTCCACGTCGATGCCAGTGGTTTCGAGGTCGAATACGGCGAGGTGATCGCTCCAGGTGCTCATACTTCCACCCTAGGGGCGACCACCGACACTCTTCCGCGCCACCCGCCGGTGCGGGCCGTGCTGTGGGGAACGGCGGGGTCGCGCGCGCGAAATCAGAGTTGAATACGCCGATTGATGACGTTCTCAGCGCTTTCCCGCATTGTCTGGTTGCGGGCGCGGGCATCCGCTCGGAGTCGCTTGAACGCTTCATCCATGTCAACCGTGCTGACCTGCGCGATGACGCCCTTGGCCTGTTCAATCAGAATGCGACTGTTCAACGCCCGCTGCAATTGTTCATTGACGACGGCGTCCTCACGCACGGTGCGCTCCTGCAGAATGCTGATGGTCGCGACATCGGCCATGGCCTGCCCGATGGCGGCGTCTTCAGGGGTGACGTCACCGGTATCGGTGCGAAAGAGGTTTAGTGCGCCAATGGTGCGATCGCGTACCCGCATCGGAATTGCATGCACGGAACGGAAGCCCTGGGACAAAGCGGCTTCCGTGAAGTCGGGGTACTTTTCGCCGGAGTCCTTGAGGTCGCCGATCGTGACGACTTTTCCAGTGATGAAGCAGTCGACGCACGGGCCAGCTCCAGCCTGCTGCTGCAGAACTTCGACCAAGTAGCTCTCTTCGCTGGTGGAGGCGACAACCTGGAGCTCTCCGCTCGGGTCGGCCAGCAGCAGGCCGGCCGCGGTCGCGTCGAGCAACTCGACGCATTCCTCGACCAGAGTGTGCAGCACGTCGAGAACGTCATATTCGCCCACCAGAGTGTCCGTCAACTTCACGAAGGCGGCGCTCACCAGTGAGGCGCGAGTCATAGTGACCATGAAGAAATTCTAAGACCTTTCGTGATATTTAATCAGTTTAAATCTAGTCATTTTCCGGACTGAATTGCAGTCGTCGGGCGACCACGTCTCCCGCGACGGCGCGCACCGTTTTGCCGTGAGCGAAGGCGTGTGCGCGCAGCAACAATAGGGCATCCGTCGGTGTGACGTTCATCTGCACCAGCACCATGCCGGTGGCCTGATGAATCTCCCGCCGAGACAGGGGAGACCCGGAAAAGACCTGGGATGTGGTGGACGTCACCGACACTTCGCTGGCTGCGGCCGCCTGCACCCGAAGCAGGTGGTCGAGTAGGTTCCACGCTGTCTCGTTGGCCAGGACCAGCGCCTTCGCGCGGTCCGCGCGATCCAGTACCCCGGCGGTCGTGCTGTACAGCTCGACGATACCGATGTTGAGTGCTCCGAGAGTGAGGGGAAAAACGTAGAGCGCCTCGACCGTGGTGTCCATCAGTGCGGTGTGAAAGACCGGCCACAGCGGATGCTCTGCCTCACGTACTCGAGGTTCCAGTACGGGTAGCCGGGTGCGAGCGGCCTCCCAACGGGGGCCCTCGCCGAGATCGAACTGCAGCTCGTCGAGGCGAGCGGCGAGGCGATCGGTGGCACAGACAATGGATTCGGGCATTGCACCGCCGAAAACGGATACAGCAGCACCGCTCACGGGCAACACGTCGAGAAAATGGGCGCACAGCGCCGTGTCCTCGACTCCGCCTTCTGAACCAGACCATTCAGCCATGACCGGCCTCCAGACCCTGGGCGATGGCTTGCTGATCCCAAGCTTACGTCGCGCGCGCGAGCACGACAATGAAAGTTTAGGCCAAGTTCGTCATCGTCGCGAACGGCCCACGCGCCTAACCGCAGTGCAACCAGTAGAAGCTCTGGGCACCGAGGGTGAGTGTGAGCGAACCTTCCTCGTTGAAGCTGGGAAAAACCGCGCCGCCGAACAGGTCGTACAGGCGGGTTCCGGCCATGTCGACATCGTCGATGGTGAAGGCGACCGGGTTGTGCGAGAAGCTGAACACGCACATCACGGTTTCGGGCTGGTCGCCGAACATGGAGCCGGAGCCGGCGTAGCTGCGGGTGAAGACGAGAACCGATTCGTGGTTGGTCTTGAGGACACGGATTTTGCCGAGTCCAAAGGTGGGATGCGCCTTACGCACATGGATCACATTGCGAATCCAGTGCAGCAGCGAACCGGACTGGGCCAGCTGAGATTCCACGTTGGTCTGCGTGAAGTTGTAGACCAGAGACTGCACGATCGGCAGGAATAGTTTGCCCGGGTCGGCATCGGAAAAGCCGGCGTTGCGGTCAGGGGTCCACTGCATCGGCGTGCGGGAACTGTCCCGGTCGGGCAGCCAGATGTTGTCGCCCATGCCGATCTCATCGCCGTAGTACAGAAACGGGCTGCCGGGCAGGGCGAACAACAGAGCGTGGGCGAGCTCTAGTTCGGCGCGCGAGTTGTCGAGCAACGGTGCCAGCCGCCTGCGAATGCCGATATTGGCGCGCATCCGTGGGTCGTAGGCGTACCAGCCGTACATGGCCTGCCGATATTCTTCGCTGACCATTTCAAGCGTGAGCTCGTCGTGGTTGCGGAGGAATACGCCCCAGCCGGCGCCGTCGGGAATGTCGGTGGTCTCGGAGAGCACCCGCACCAGTTCGTTGGCCTGCTGCGAGCGCAGGGAATAGAAGATACGCGGCATCACCGGAAAGTCGAATGCCATGTGGCACTCGGGTTCGTCTTCGGTGCCGAAGAAGGCGGCGACCTCGCGCGGCCACTGATTGGCCTCGGCGATCATGACCCGGCCGGGATACTCGCGGTCGACCATGGCCCGCAGCCGCTTGACGAATTCGTGCGTCGGCGGCTCGCCCTCGCCGTTGCCCTCCTCGGACTCAAACAGGTAGGGGATCGCGTCCAGCCGAAAGCCGTCGACACCGAGATCGAGCCAAAAGCGGATGACATCGAAGATGGCATCCTGTACGGCCGGGAGCTCGAAGTTGAGGTCGGGCTGGTGCGAAAAGAACCGGTGAAAGAAGAACTGGCGTCGAACCGGGTCGAAGGCCCAGTTTGATTCTTCCGTGTCGGTGAAGATGATGCGAATATTCGGGTACCGCTCGTCGGTGTCGCTCCAGACGTAGAAGTCGCCGTACGGCCCGTCGGGATCCTCACGGGACTGCTGAAACCACTCGTGCTGGTCGGAGGTGTGATTGAGTGGAAAATCAATCACGATGCGCATGTTGCGTTCGTGCGCCTTTGTGACGAGGTCCTTGAACTCCTCGAGGGTGCCGAATTCCGGAAGAATGGTTCGGTAATCAGAAACGTCGTAGCCGCCGTCTTTCAGCGGGGAATTGAAGAACGGCGGAATCCAGAGGGCGTCGATACCCAACCACTGCAGGTAGTCGAGCTTCGACACCAGACCGGACAGATCGCCCGAGCCGTCGGCATTGCTGTCGACAAAAGAACGCACCATCACTTCGTAGAAGACGGCGCGGCGATACCACCGCGGATCGAGGGCCAAACCGGGCAACTGAATGGGTGCGGTAAAGCTCACGGCTTTCCTTCCGTCCCGGCAAAGGGCTCTCTCGATGCATGTGGTGGCTCGAGTCTAGATCGACCACCCCGGTGTACGTCCAGCCTTGCGTAAGTCTCGCGCCTAAACTAGGTACGATGATCGTTTCTTCTCCCTACGATGTGCTCCTGCAGAGCCTCCCGGTGCGCGAGCGCACCGCATCCGTTCCGGGCACTGACGGAGCACCAAGTGACACGCGGTACTGGGACTACGGCGACCCCACCGCGCCCACCACGCTCGTGCTGGTGCATGGTTTTCGTGGCGACCACCACGGTCTGCAGCTGGTCGTGGCTGAGTTGCTCGGAGGCGACCCGCACTCGCCGGCGCTGCGCATCCTGGCACCCGACCTGCCCGGTTTCGGCGAGTCGGACCCGTTCCACGACGGGGTTCATTCCCTCGCGGCGTACGCTCGCTGGCTCGAGGAATTCCTTGGCGTGATCGCCCCGACCGGGAGGTTAGTGGTACTGGGCCATTCCTTCGGTTCGATCGTGGTCGCTGCCGCCGTGGCCGACGGGCTGCCGGCCGACGAGGTTATTCTGGTCAATCCGATCGCGGCGCCGGCACTGTCGGGACCGCGTGGAGTGCTGACCCGGCTGGCTGTGTTCTACTACTGGGCTGCGGCGAAATTGCCGGAGCGCTGGGGCTACGCGCTCTTGCAGAACCGTGCCATCGTGCGCATCATGAGCGTGAGCATGGCCAAGACGCACGATCCGGCTCTGCGTCGCTGGATCCACAATCAGCACGACCGCTATTTCAGTGCCTTCGCCAACCGCCGGGTCGTGATGAATGCGTTCACCGCCTCGGTCAGTCACGACGTGAGCGAGTTCGCCGCCCGTATCATTCAGCCGACGCTGCTGATCGCGGCCGACAAGGACGACATCACGCCGCTCGCGGCGCAATATCGACTGCAGACACTCTTTCCCAACGCCAGGTTGCGGGTTATCCACAACGTTGGGCACCTCATCCACTACGAGCAGCCGAAACCGGCCGCACTGTTCATCCGGGAATTCATGGCTGAGGAGCTGGCGCTGTGAGAATTGTCGTCGACTGCCGGTACGTTCGCTTCGACCATCACGACGGCATCAGTCGCTACACGACCGGGCTGGTGACCGAACTGGGCCGCCTGCATCCGCTCACCATGCTCATCAGCGACCATCGTCAACTCGCCATGTTGCCGGCGCTGCCGTGGCAGCTGGTTCGCGCCCCGACCAGCCTGCTTGAACCGCTCATCGCGCTGTCGGTCAACCGGCTCAAGCCCGACGTCGTGTTCAGCCCGATGCAGACGATGGGCTCCTGGGGACGCACCTACCGGCTGTTCCTGACCGTGCACGACCTCATCTACTATCGCAATCGCACGCCGCCGCGTGACCTGGCACCGTTCATCCGGCTGCTCTGGCGTGCCTACCACCTCTCCTGGTGGCCACAACGGATGCTGCTGAACGGCGCCGACGGCATCGTGACGGTGTCCGAGACCACCCGTTCACTGATCAAGGAGCACCATCTCACCCGACGTCCAGTCACCGTGGTACCGAACGCCGCCGACACGGTCCCGGGCATCCCGAGCCATCGAAGCATCCCGGAAACCTCCCGCCTGATCTATATGGGCTCCTTCATGCCGTACAAGAACCTCGACACTCTCGTGCTGGCCTTGGCCGACCTGCCGGAGTACGAACTGCACCTGCTCAGCCGGGTGTCGGCGACCGAACGAACCCGGCTGACCCGCCTTGCTCCGCAAGCCCGCCTGGTCTTTCACGACGGGGTGACCGATGAGGAGTACCACGCCCTGCTGCGCACAGCGACGGCCCTCGTGACCGCGTCCCTCGATGAGGGCTTCGGGATTCCCCTGGTCGAGGCGATGAGCCTAGGCATACCGGTCGTGGTCAGCGACATTCCGATCTTTCGGGAGATCGGCGGTGATGCCGCGCTGTACTTCGACCCGCGCAGTGCCGATGCCATGGCTGCGGCCGTTCGGAATCTCGCGGAGCCGGGGGAGTGGGCAGCCCGCTCCGCTCGGTCGATCGAGCAGGCCGCCCGGTTTACCTGGGCGTCATCCGCCCGTACCCTGCTCGGGGTGCTCGAGGGCCCGGCCTTATAGCACCGGTGACGCGGTGGCCTCACCGCGGTCGCCGGGAGACCGGGGGGTCGCGTCGAAGTGGGTCAGCAGCAGCTGGTCGTTCTGCCACCGAAAATCGTGCACGGATCCGTTCGCGATGAATTCTCCGTGCCGGGGTCGCTCGCCCTCGGTCACGTGGCGTAGCAGCGTGCCGATGATGCCGCCGTGGCTGAGCACGAGCACACGCTGTCCGGCTCGCCCGGCCGCCAGCGTCGCAAGGGCGGCGAGCACCCGATCGACGACATCGCGCCGAGTCTCCAATCCCGGAACAACGACACCGTCGGGAAAGCGGTGCTGGCGCTCGGCGAAGGTGAGTCCTTCGATGGCACCGTGACGGCGTTCGGTGAGGGCGGGAACGATGAGCGGTTCGCTCAGTCCGAGCTCGGCCGCGATGATGTGGGCGGACTCAGCAGCACGCGCCAGCGGACTGCTGACGATAGCGTCCCAGCGCCGCGACTGCAGCCGCTCGGCGGCGGCAGCGGCCTCGGCTCGCCCGGTCGCGTTGAGGGGGATATCCGTACTGCCCTGGATGCGGTGGTGGAGGTTCCAGTCCGTCTGGCCATGACGCACGATCGAGAACGTGGTCGTCGCCGGCTCACCCGACGGATTGGGGCTTCGCTGGGCAGACACGCGCGGTCAGCCCAGCAGACGATCGGCCAGTGCGGCAAGGGTTTCCGAGGTACCGGCCTCGAGCTTGTGCAGGGCACGCCCGTCACCCTTGGTCACGCCACGGTTGATGACGATGATTGGCAGTTTGCGGCGCCGGGCCTGTTCGACCAGGCGGATGCCGGAATTCACCGCCAGCGAGGACCCGGCCACGATGAGGGCGTCCGCGCTCTGGATCAAAGCTGATGCCTCCAGAAACGTTTCCGTCGGGACGAGCTCGCCGAAAAATACGACGTTCGGCTTGAGCACGCCCCCGCAGACCGTGCACGCCGGAACCACGAAATCGTCGATATTTCCCACATCGGCATCGCCGTCGGGAGCGATCCGGATGCTCTCCGGGTCGCGGAGCACGGGATTGTCTTTCTCCAGCCGGGCCGCGATGCTGTCCCTGCCGAAGGCCTGACCACAGGCCAGGCAGATGACCCGGTCGAGGGAACCGTGTAACTCGACCACATGGCGCGAGCCGGCGCGGGTGTGCAGGCCGTCGACATTCTGGGTGATGACCCCGGCAATGGCGCCGGCGCTCTCAAGCTGAACCAGCGACCGGTGTCCGAGGTTGGGTTCGGCCTGGTGAAACACCCTCCAGCCGAGGTGGCTGCCCGCCCAGTAGCGTTTACGTGCGCGTTCATCGGCGACGAAGGTCTGAAAGTTCATCGGGGTTCGCGTCGGTGCGCCCGCGCCGCGATAGTCCGGAATGCCGGAATCGGTACTGAGGCCGGCGCCGGTGAGAACGGCAGCGCGTTTGCCGCGCAGCAGAGCGGCGACAGCATCCACTGCCCGTTCCGAATCGAGGGCGACCGCGGAGGCGAGCGCGGCGGCGGTATCGGGGGCATCGGCGGGCTCAAGCGCGTCGACCAACACCGTATCGTCCACAGCGGTGCCGTGTTCAGCCGTGTCGCTGAGCTGGGCCGAGTCGGCGGTCATCGGCGCTCCTTTCCTACTTGGGCGAGCAGAAACGGATGCCCGTCCCTTGATTCTAAACTCGTCTGTTTTCCGGTTTGACTACCCACCTGACAGGCTTGACCTCAACAACTCGTCTCGAAAGGCACTTTTTCGTGCAGATCACCCGCATTACCGACCTGTCCAGTGAGGGTCTCGCCGACTATTCGCGTTTGACCGACGTCGCCCTCCGGCGTGTTCTCGAACCGGCCAGCGGTCTGTATATCGCTGAGTCGCCCAAGGTGATCGCCCGGGCGCTGAACGCCGGGCATCGGCCACGGTCGTTGCTGATTCAGGAACAGTGGATGCCCGACGCCGCGCGGCTTCTGGCCGACTGGCCTGACGTGCCCGTCTACGTGGGTGAGGCGAGCGTGCTCGAGCAGCTCACCGGTTACAACCTGCACCGCGGCGCCCTAGCCGCCATGCACCGGCCGGCTCTGCAACCAGTCGAAGCACTGATCAAAACGGCCCGCCGCATCGTGATTCTCGAGGACATCGTCGACCACACCAACGTCGGTGCCATCTTTCGTTCGGTGGCCGGACTCGGCGCCGACGCAGTTCTGATCACGCCGCGCTGTGCTGACCCGCTGTATCGACGCAGCGTGCGCGTGAGCATGGGCACGGTGCTGCAGGTGCCGTGGACCCGCCTGCCGGAGTGGAGCGTGGCCACCCCGCTGTTGCACGCCGCCGGATTCCACCTGGCGGCCCTGGCGCTGGCCGACAGCGCGGTCTCGCTCGACGTGTTCGCCGAGCAGGCGCCCGAACGTCTCGCCATCATCCTCGGCGCCGAGGGCGACGGTCTCAGCCAGCACGCGCTGGCCGCTGCCGACACGGTCGTGACTATTCCCATGCTGCACGGCATCGACTCGCTCAACGTCGCTTCGGCGAGCGCGGTCGCACTCTACGCCCTGCGCGTTCGTGCGTGAACACCCAGGGCGACCGGACCGGTTTCACCCAACGAAGAAGTTAGGCTGAAAGAATGTCTCCCTCCCGGCGTGTCCTCCTCCGGCGCCGTAGGCTCGCCGTCTTCAGCGTTCTCCTCGTGGTCGTGGGCGGAATCGGGTATGTCGGCGCCACCAACTTGGCCCCCGTGCCGGCGAGCGCAGCCGCCCTCGTGCAACCGACAGCGCTCACCCAGCCGGTCGCTGCACCGACCTGGCCGGCTTTTGGCGAGAGCGCCATTGGCGCGGTCGGATTCCCGGGCGTTCTGGCCTCGAGCGGAGCGCAGGACACGGTTCCGATCGCGAGCATCGCCAAAATGGTCACCGCACTTGTCATCCTTGACTCGAAACCGCTCGGCGCCGGCGAGGCCGGGCCGGACATCACGTTCACCGATGCCGACGTGGACATCTACTACGACGTGATCGCCGAGAACGGCTCGGTCGCCCCGGTCGTCTCCGGGATGGTGCTCACCCAGCGCGAGGCGTTCGAGGCGATGCTGCTGCCCTCGGCGAACAACTATGCAGCGTCACTGGCGGTGTGGGCCTTCGGATCGATCGACGGTTACCTGGAGGCAGCAAAGACCTGGCTCGCCGCCAACGCCCTGACCCAGACCAGTGTGACTGACACCAGCGGCCTGTCCACGTCGAGCGTGAGCAGCCCGGCCGACCTCGTCGAGATCGGCAAGCAGGTCGTCGGCCACCCGGCCCTCGCCGAAATCGTGGCCCTCCCGTCCGCCGTTCTGCCGGTCATCGGAACCATCACCAACACCAACAAGCTGCTCGGGCGCGATGGCGTCGACGGTATCAAGACCGGCACAACGGATGTCGCCGGCGCTTGCCTGTTATTCTCGACCGACTTCACCGTCGGCGCGAGCACGGTCACCCTGGTCGGGGTGGTACTCGGTGGCGATACGCACTCCGAGCTCAACTCGGCGATCGCCACGCTGATCGAGAGCGTCCAACCCGGTTTTCACGACGTCGTCCTCGCCGAGGAAGGCGCCGTCTTCGGCAGTTACACGACTCAGTGGGGTGACGAAAGCGACATAGTGGCCGAGCGGGCAGCATCCGTTCTGGTCTGGTCGGACTCACCGATCACCCCATCGGTGACGGCCCAGGACGTGCAGCTCGGCCGGGCCGGAGACGAGGTCGGTACGGTGTCGTTCACTATCGGTGGGGCAACGCCGACGACGGTAGCGGTGCCGCTTGAACTCCAGCACTCCCTAGCCGATCCCGGTCCGGCCTGGCGCATGGCACACCCCGGCGAGCTCGCCGCCGGCTGACCCGGGCGCTCAGACCGTGGGGAGCGCGAACGGGCCGGCGTCTGGCCGTTTGGGCAGCACGTGGTCGCCTGAGGACTGGTGGCGCACCCGGCGCAGCACCCACGGCACCAAATATTCCCGGGCCCAGGCGAGATCTTCTGTACGAGCCTGACGCCAGGTACTGCCCGGCATCGGCTCGGGTTCGCTCGGCTCGAGGGAATTCTTCACGTTGAGGGTCTGCAACACCATGCGTGCGACGGTGTGGTGCCCGAGCGCGTTCAAGTGCAATCGGTCGGGCGCCCACATTCGTGGATCCTGAATCTCCGTGAGCTGCCACATGTCGGCCACGATGCAGTCATGTTTCGTCGCGATCGCGCGAATGTTCTCGTTGTAGATGGCGACCTTGCCGCGGATGCTGCGAAAAACGGGGGAGAAGCCCACATCGGCGCCGGTGAACAGCACGACCGTCGCGCCGTCGCTGGTCAACCGGGAAATAGCGTCGTCACAGCGGGCCGCGATGGCGTCCGGGTCGGTACCCGGACGAATCACGTCGTTGCCGCCGGCCGAGATGGTGATCAGGTCGGGGCGCAGGGCCAAGGCAGGCTCGATTTGCTCATCGGCAATCTGCCGAATCAGCTTGCCGCGCACGGCGAGGTTGGCGTAAGCGAAATCCTCGGTGCCGTCGCTGAGTATCTCGGCGACCCGATCAGCCCAGCCGCGGTGCCCGCCGGGGCTCTGCTGCTCCGGATCACCGATGCCCTCCGTGAATGAATCACCGAGGGCCACGTAGCGCGACCATGGATGCTGTTGCTTCGTCATCAGACCATTGTGTCTGAACACCGTCGCGCTCGTCGAACCTGAGATCGGACGCGGACGTCGGTGGGCTTTGGTAGATTTGTCAGAAGTGAATACTCCATCGGTTTTCGGTCCCGCACAGGGAACGAGTGCAGCCGAACACCTGTCGCCGTCCTTCCCCGAACGTGCAGCGTGGGGCACCGCCGGCAAGCTGCGCGCCTGGCAGGCCGAAGCACTCGAAGCCTATTTCGTGCACGAGCCCCGCGACTTCCTGGCCGCAGCGACCCCCGGTGCCGGCAAGACCACCTTTGCGCTGCGACTGGCCGCTGAGCTTCGGTCCCGGCGCACGATTGACCGCATCACCGTCGTCGCGCCGACGGAGCACCTCAAGAACCAGTGGGCCGACGCTGCGGCTCGCGCGGGCATCCGTCTTGATCCCATGTTCAAGAACGCCGACCGCAGCTACGGCAGCCACTATCACGGGGTTGTCGTGACCTACGCGCAGGTCGCAGCCCGCGCCGCGCTGCACAAGCAGCTCACCGAGTCGAGTCGCACCCTCGTCATTCTCGATGAGATCCACCACGGGGGAGACGCCCTCAGCTGGGGCGACGCCATTCGGGAGGCCTTCGGGCCCGCGACCCGCAGGCTCTCCCTGACCGGTACCCCCTTCCGTTCCGACACGTCACCGATTCCGTTCGTGAGCTATCTGCCCGACAAACACGGCATTCGTATGTCACAGAGCGACTATGCCTACGGCTACGGCCGCGCCCTCGCCGACGGCGTCGTGCGCCCGGTCATGTTCATGGTCTACGCCGGCCAGATGAAGTGGCGAACGCGGGCCGGCGACGAGATGGAAGCCAAGCTCGGTGAGGGCAATACCAAGGACATCACCAGCCAGGCCTGGCGCACCGCACTCGAGCCGAGCGGTCAATGGATTCCGTCGGTATTACGAGCGGCGAACTCGCGACTGACCGAGGTCCGGCACGGCATTCCGGATGCCGGCGGTCTCGTCATTGCCACCGACCAGACCACCGCACGCGCTTACGCCGTCATCCTCGAGGACATCTGTGGCGAGCCCGTCACCATCGTGCTGTCCGATGAGAAGGAGGCCAGCGACCGCATCGACGAGTTCTCCAAGAACACCCGCCGCTGGATGGTCGCGGTGCGCATGGTGTCGGAGGGCGTTGACGTTCCGCGACTCGCCGTTGGCGTCTACGCGACGAGCGCGGCCACCCCTCTGTACTTCGCCCAGGCGATCGGCCGGTTCGTGCGGGCGCGTCGGCGCGGTGAGACGGCATCCATTTTTCTGCCGAACGTTCCCGGGCTGCTCAGCCTCGCCAACGCGCTCGAACTGGAACGCGACCACGCTCTCGATCGCAGCAACCGTGAAGACGGCGACGACGGCATGTACAACCCCGAAGACGCCATGGTCGCCGCGGCCAACAAAGAAGAGAAGGCGTCCGACGACCTCGGCCTGGACGATTTCACCTGGCAGGCCCTCGACTCTCAGGCCACCTTCGACATGGTCATGTTCGACGGCGACGAATTCGGCGAACTGGCCGAGCCGGGCACCGACGAGGAATTCGACTTCATCGGCATCCCGGGCCTGCTCGAGCCGGAGCAGGTCTCCGAGCTGCTGCGGCAACGCCAGTCCCGACAGTCCAAACGCTCCACCGATAAGCGCAAGGACCCGGTGACCGGTGAAATCGCCCCGCTTGAGCCGCCGCCCCTGTACCGCACCCTCAAGGAACAGCGAACCCTGCTGTCCAGCCTGGTTGGCATGTGGTCGAAGCTCGCCAATGAACCGCACGGCATGATCCACGCCGAGATACGGCGAATCTGTGGCGGGCCTGCGGTCGCTCAGGCCAGCGTCACCCAGCTGCAGATGCGCATCGACCTGCTGCGCCGCCGCCTCGGACGCAGCTAGCCCTACCTAGCGAACGGTTCCGCAGGTGCTGCCCGCGCCCACCGGGACGCGAGCCACCAGCAGGGCGGTCAGAATGTCGTCCATGAGGTCGTCGACGTGCTCCAGCCCAACGGAGATGCGCACAATCCCCGCGGCGGGCCGGGCGTCGGGCGCGACGGGTCGGTGGGTGAGCGACGCCGGATGCTGCACCAGGGAGTCGACACCGCCGAGCGACACGGCGTGGGTGATCAGGCCGAGCGCCTCGGTGAACCGCACGGCCGCCGCATAGGCGCCCAGATCCAAGGCCAGGAGCGACCCAGCGCCCGAACACTGCCTACCGATCAATCCCTGCGGGTCCTGGCCGGGGAGACCGGGGTAGAGTACCCGCACCAGGGCCGGGTGTCCGGCCAGCCGATTCGCTACATCCGCGGCCGTCGCCTGCTGGGCGCGAACTCGAACGGGAAGTGTGCGCAAACCACGATGCAGCAGGTAGGCATTGAACGGGGTCAGCAGTCCACCGGTGAGTGCCCGCACCTGCCGCAGGCGCACCATCCACTCTTCGGACCCGGAGACCGTCCCGCCCATGGCGTCGCCGTGACCGCCGAGAAATTTGGTGGCGCTGTGCAGCACGAGGGTAGCTCCCGATTCGATCGGACGCTGCAGTACCGGAGTCGCGAAGGTGTTGTCGATCAGTACGGGGACGTCACCGGCGGCGTTGACGACGGCCCGAATATCGGTCAGTTCGAGGGTCGGGTTGGCCGGCGTCTCCAGAATGACCAGCCCGGTGTCCGAGCGGATGGCGGCGGTCACCCCGGCCAGATCGGTCCAGGTGACCGTTGTGCCGAGCAGCCCGCTGGCCAGGACATGATCGGTTCCGCCATACAGCGGTCGCAGGGCCACGATGTGCGGTTTGCCGGCGGTGACCGTCGCGATGAGGGTCGCGGTGAGAGCGGCCATTCCGGTAGCGAAAGCCACCGTGCCCTCCGCCTGCTCCAACGCCGCGAGGGCAATTTCGAACCGGGCAACTCCGGGCTGCCAGAGCCGCTGGTACACGGCGGAGTCCCCGCGTTCCGGGGTTCCGCCGGTCGCGAGATTCTCGTACGACTCCCCGCCCGACTCCACGCCACGCAGCGGATTGGTGGTGGACAGGTCGATACCGGGAACGTGAACGCCGGCCTCGGTGAGGCCGTCCATTCCGGCATGCACGGCACGGGTTTCAATATGTGACATCGGTGGCAGCATGCCCTCACAGAAACAGATTCTGTGCGCCCGCGCAAGCCACCCTGCAGACCCTTGCAAAACCATGGTGCGAATCGCATAAACTCCTTAGGAATAAGGGAGTCTGTTGATGGAATCGAAGAAGCCGGAACTTGACCGGGTTGACCGCGCGCTGCTGCGCGCCCTATCGGTCAATGCCCGGGCGTCGGGAGCGGCCCTGGCCAGCGAAATCGGCGTTGCCGAGTCCACCGTGTCGCTGCGTCTGCGTCGCCTGCAGCAGCTCGGCCACATTCGTGGCTACCGGGCCAATATCGACCTCGCCGCTCTCGGTGCCAGCCTGCAGGCGCTCATCTCGGTGCGGCTCGCCAAGCACGCGCGCGTGCAGATCGACGACTTTCGGAACGCCGCCCCGCATTGGCCCGGCGTGATCGGGCTGTTCCACACGGCGGGTGCCGACGACTACCTGCTGCACGTGGCCGCAGCGGATGCGTCTCACCTGCGGGATTTCGTGCTCGAGCACCTGGCCGAGCATCCGGCCGTCGCCCACACCGAGACGAACCTGATCTTTGAGTATGTTGACGGCGACGGGTGGCAGGACTTGGTGAAGTAACCGGCGGCCCGCCGGCATCAGCGACCGGCAGCATCAGCTTAAAATAAGAACGCCCCCCGCGTGAGCGGGAGGCGTTCTTCGCAAGCTCTATTTAGAGGGCGCGGATGTTCTCGGCCTGAGGACCCTTGGGGCCCTGGGTTACCTCGAACTCGACCTTCTGGTTCTCGTCGAGGGACTTGTAGCCATTCGACGCGATCGCGGAGTAGTGCGCGAAAACATCGGCGCTTCCGTCGTCGGGTGCGATAAAGCCGAAGCCCTTTTCAGCGTTGAACCATTTCACGGTACCTGTTGCCATTTGTAAAACTCCTCCAGGAGTGTTAGACCGGCCCCGACTGTCGGGACCGTTCGTCGCGGTATTCGTCGTCCGCTTCCGAAAGGAATGTGGCGCACTAATAACGATCCAGATGAATCACAATCAATGCGTTTAAGACGTGCAAGCACTACAACTTCGAGTACAACACTAGCCCACATGTCTGGATGGTTTCGGAATTCCCAGCCTTTTTGACACGAAAGCGTGACGTTTACCGGAAAAAACGGGTGCACTCCGGGTCTACCACTGGCAGTGAGCGCTCTGGGAGGATTCTAAAAAAGTCATCCCGGCGTGTCATTCGGCTGTCACAAAGTCGATCAGGTTTTCCACTCGGCCGAGAAGTTGCGGTTCCAGGTCGGCAAACGTACGAACCTGGCCGAGAATGCGCTGCCAGGCCCGGGCGATATCCGCCTGCTCCTCGTGCGGCCAACCGAGCGCGTCGCAGATGCCGTGCTTCCACTCAATGCTGCGCGGAATATCGGGCCACGCTGTGAGGCCCACACGGGCCGGTTTCACCGATTGCCACACGTCGACAAACGGATGCCCCACCACGAGAACGCTCGCAGCATACGGCCCGCGCGCCACGGCCTCGGCGATACGACTCTCTTTCGAGCCCGGCACGAGGTGATCCACCAACACGCCCACTCGACGCCCTGAACCGGGGCGAAATTCTCGGAGGATCTCGTCGAGGTTGTCGACGCCCTCGATGTACTCAACGACCACTCCCTCGATTCGTAGATCGGCACCCCAGACCTTCTCCACCAGCTCGGCATCGTGACGGCCCTCGACAAAGATGCGGCTGGCGCGCGCAACGCGAGCGGGGGCATCGGGCACGGCGGTCGACCCCGAGGCTGTGCGCACCCGGCCGAGCGCGGCGCGCATCGTGGGAGCAATCAGGGTGACGGGACGACCGTCGATCAGAAAGCCGGAACCGAGCGGAAATAGTCGCAGCTTGCCATGCCGATCTTCCAGGGTGACGATCTTTTTCTCCACGCGGATGACGGCCCCGCAGAATCCGGTGGCGACCTCCTCCACGACCAGGTCACGGGTGGCTTCCTGGGTCGGAATAATACGGCGGCCGGCGTCACGCCAGCCGGGGGAGAGCACGTCTGCACTATATCGATCGTCCATTGCATCGACGCTAGCCGACGACGCTCTGCGCCCCGGCATGACACGGTATTCTGAAGCCATGTGTGGTCGATTCATCATTACCGATACGGCGCCCGATCTGGCGGCCATGTTCGATGTCGAGCATGAGGGGGAGAACCTTCCGGAGCCGTCGTGGAATATCCGGCCGACGGAGCAGATTCCGATCGTGCTCGAGTCCAATCGCACCAACCCGTCCTTGCGTCGGCTGGAATCGGCACGGTGGTCGCTGATCCCGTCTTTTGCGACCGAACCGACCTCGAAATTTCCGACCTTCAACGCGCGGGCAGAAACCGCCGCCGGGAAACCGACGTTCAAGACCAGCGTCAAGTCGCGGCGTGCCCTGGTTCCGGCGACCGGCTACTTTGAGTGGCACACCGAGGGCACCGTGAAAACTCCCTACTTCATTCACTCCGACGATGGGTTGCCGCTGGCGTTCGCCGGTCTGTATTCCTGGTGGAAGAATCCGGCCGCCGCCGACACCGATCCGGCACGATGGGTGCTGTCAGCGACCATATTGACGACGGATGCCCAGGGTTCGCTCGCGCAGATCCACGACCGCACCCCCGTCGCCCTGCCGGAGGAGTGGTGGGACCAGTGGTTGGATCCCGCCACCGAGGGCGATCAAACCCTGGTGGATGCCGCAGTGGCGGCCTCCCGGGAGGTCGTGGAATCGCTCGACTTCTATCAGGTTGCGCCTATAACGGGGAACGGCCCGGAACTGATCGAGCCGGCCAGCAAGGATTCGGTGTAATCGCACTCGGCCCCAACCGGTACGCTCGAATCAGTACGAATACTCAGTACGTTCACATCAGTGGCTGCACACTCGCGCGGGCGCTGCCCTGAAAGGAACACCCATGAACATTGTCGCCTTCGTCGTCGCCTTCGCGATCTTCGTCTTCGGTTTTTGGCTGTTCGGCCTGGCCTTCTCGGTCACCTCGCTGATGGCACCCATTTTCATCGGCGGAATCCTCTGCGTCGCCGTGGCCATGGCGATCCCGTTCCACCTTCTGCGCAACTAAACCACAGGGTCGCAGTCGACTCAGTGCAGCAGACCGGCCACCAGGTTGATGAGCGTCGCCAAAATCACTGATCCGAACGGAAACGAAAGCAGCGCGTGCCGCAGCGTCGTCATCCGCAGTGAGTGGTTTTGAATGCTGGTGTCCGACACCTGATAGGTCATGCCGATGGTGAATGCCAGATAGGCGAAGTCGCTGTACCGCGGCGGTTCGGGCTGATTGAAGTCGATGCCGCCAGGGGAGTCGCTGTAGTACAGGGACGCGTAGCGCAGCGTGAAGAGGGTGTGCACGAGAACCCAGGACAGCGCGACGCTGGCAATGGCCACCGCTGCCAGAAGTCCGCGCTCGGACCCCGAGGTCGCCGTCGTCCCCAGCAGCAACACCACGATGGCGCCGAGGCTCGCGAGCCCGGCCAGCAGGATGAGAAATTCCGAGGCACCCCTCGAGGGGTCTTCTCGGGTCGCGTGCCTGGCCGTCGACGCGGCATCCTGTCGCCCGATGGCAATCCAGACCCAGGCGATGTAGGTGACGCAGGCGGCCGCCCAGCCGAGGATCACCGCGAGGGCCCAATCGCCCGGTACGCCGACGAAGAGACCAACGACCACTCCGACGATGAGCATGACGATCAGCCGGGTGCTGTACCGGTGAACTGACGCTAGTGGAATGGTCACAGGCCGATCGTGGCACAGAATGGCCCCGTCATCCGGACAACGCACCCTCGGCGCGGTGTCAGAATCGCACGGTAATGTGGGTTGTCGATCGATTTCGCACCGATTGTCGTCGAACACGAAAGGTCCCGCCCAGGATGCAAGACAGCCCGGCCGCATCCACCCCCTACGAAGTCCTCGGAGTGAGTCCGACCGCGACCGAGGATGAGTTGCGTCGCGCCTATCGGCTGCTGCTGCGCCAGACTCACCCCGACGTCGGCGGCAGCGCCACCAAATTCCATGCGGTGCAGCTCGCCTGGGAACGTATCGGCAGCCCCGAGAATCGGGCCGCCTACGATCGTCGCCGCTTCGGAGATGCAGACCCCACCGTTCCAGCGGATACCTACGCCGCCCCGTCCTCCCGTGGCCCCGCCACCAAATCCAGCCTGAAGACCCGCATGCACGGCCACCCAGGCGGCCAGGCTCGCCTGAGATACCTCGATCTAGTGCGCGAATGGGCTGGCCGAGGCACCGTCATCGACGACCCGTACGCCCCCGCGTTAATTCGCAGCGCCCCGAAATTCGTGCGGCACTGCCTGGCCAAGGCCCTGGCCGAGGAGGCCACGGCCCAGCTCGTGGCCAATCTCGGTATCGGTTTCACGGCCTGGCACGACATCGACACCGGCAGCCAGACTGACAAACTCGACCACATCATCCTCGGCCCCGCCGGACTGTTCGGTCTGCTCTCCGAGGACTGGGGCGGGGCTGTGCAGTTGCGCCGCGGCGAACTGGTCGGCGACGAACTACCGGAGGAGGATCGCCCGATCCACCAGTTCGAGGACGCCGCCCGCTCCATTAGCCGGGCGCTCAAGGTGCGTTTCACCGCGCTCATCGTCGTTCTCCCGGATGGTGCGCTCGACGAACCAGTCTCACTGCCGAAGCGCGGCAGACGGCCGATGATCATCATCATCCCGCGGTCGCGCCTGGTTGGCGTGCTCCGCGAGGGATTGGCCGGCATGGAACGCGGCAGCTTCGAGAAAGTGTTCGAGCTGCGCAGTACCCTGCAAAACGGCATCCGTTTTGTGAATACCTAGGCGGGCAGGGCCAGCTTCTCGACCCAGTAGCGCAGAAACGTCGCCCCGGCTTCATCGTGGATCTGGTCGCCGATCACGATCACCGGATAAGGCCGATCCAAAATGCCGTCGGACGGCCGCACGTCAACGTGGGACACATCGTAACCGGCCTCGTAGAGGTGATCGGCCATGCGATAGTCGCTGCGTGAATCGCCCACCGAGCGCCACAGTCGGGGCAATGGCCCGCTCTCGGCAAAGTAGGCGAGGGCTCGTTTGGCGGCATGGTCCTTGTCGAGTGTGACCGATTCGATGTCGGTGGAGATGATGGTGGCATCCAGCCGAAACGGAACCTCCCCGGATTCGTCTGGCGACTCTCGATCGCCGAAGCGTACGCCGAGCCCGTGTTTCACCAGGAGGGCAAAAGCGGCCTCGTTGAAGTCGGCTTGGCGGGTGAGATAATTCGCGTGGCTGACGTCGGTGCGTTGTTCGACGGAGATCATCGCCTGCTTGGTCTCATCAAAGAACATCTCGGCCGAGAACGAGTCTGCGACGAGCTGGCGCACCTCGTCGATGACCGCGTGCGGCAGGGAAACACTCTGATCGACGACCACGTCTCCCATGCCGTCCGCACCGATCGGAAACCACACCGCGCCCTTCTCGCAGACGCCGTAAATTCGAAAGGTCTCCGGCAACCCGGCCGCGACGAGCGGCTCGACCACCTGCTCGCGAATGAATTCGGCGGATCGGCCCGTGATGAACGCGATCGGCACGTGTCCGGCTGCGAGGCTGATCAGATCGGTCAGGATGCTCGATGTCGCGATGGTGCGCGTGATCGGGCTCGCGATCGGACCGTCGACGTCCAGTAGCAGTCCCAGCGGGGCTACAGGCAGTCCGGGGAGTGGCGTAGGCATATCGCCATTCTCCCATAGCGGCCAAAGTCGCCTCTGACGGGAAGCGGATGCTGCGCCCGTCCAGCCGAGCGCCTATCGTGGTCTACAGATGATTACGCGACGAGAAGTAGCACTGCGCCTGGACATACCGCTGGAAATGGCGGCACGCCACGGTATTCCGTCGCGCCTCAGCGAGGGCCAGCTCGCCAAGCTGGAGGCCGAACCGCCAGCCTGGCTGGTGCAGTCGCGGGCCAATCGTACCGGTAAGAAACCCGTCTGGGTGCAGCTGACCTGCACGATCTGCGGGTACACCGAAGCTGTTCGCCCCAAGAAATGGTGGCCGACGTTCACCTACATCAGCTGCTCCAACCACGGTTTCGATGAGTTGCCCGAACCGGCCGCCGGTTTTGGCCGCACCGAGTGTGACGGCATCGGCAGCCAGTTCATCGGCATCACCGATGAGGCGCTGAGCTCTGCCAAACCGAACTGACGCTGCTGAAAGTACGCTGATCGCGTGGTCGACGGGCACGCCATGGGGCGTACGATCACGGTATGAATCTGAACGCATCGGGCCGTTGATCATGTCCCGCAATTCGTTGAAGTGGATCCCGGCCTTCGTCGTGCCGGCCTTTGTCGTCGCAGCCGTCATCGCCGCGCCGCTTGCGGCCGGTGCTGCCGTCGATCTGCCCGACAAGACGGCCGAGCAGGTTTTGCTCCTGGTCAACGACAGCACCGTGTCGACCTTCTCCGGAACGGTCGCCCAAACCACTGATCTTGGCCTGCCCAGTCTTGACCTGGGCGCGGGCGTGACCGGCCCATCGTCGGCAGATGCCTTGAGCACAACCCTCGAATTGCTCAGCGGCTCCCACGAGTTTCGTGTGTACGTCGGTGGCGATAGCCAGTCCCGCGTGCAGATCAAGGACCGGATGGCTGAACGCGATGTCGTGCACAACGGCAGCGACGTTTGGTTGTACGACTCGAGCACGAACGCGGCGACCCACCTGAGCATTCCGCCCGATCTTGCCGCTACCGCCCAGGCGAAGGCCGCTGAACTCGAGTCACAGCTCCCGGCCGACCTGTCATCTCCGGCTCAGCTCGCCGAACGTTTCCTCGAAAATCTTGACCCGAGCACAACGGTCTCGGTGGGCACCGACGCCCGGGTCGCCGGGCGCAACGTCTATCAGCTGGTCCTGACGCCGAAAGTGACCGACACCCTCGTCGCATCCGTTTCAATCGCGGTGGACTCCGAGACCGGCCTGCCGTTGCAAGTGACCGTCGAAGCCCAGGGCCAGAGCGCACCCGCGCTGCAGGTGGGCTTCACCACCATTGACTTCTCCACTCCAAACGCTGACCTATTCGACTTTGTGCCGCCGGCCACAGCCACGGTGACGTCCCCGGCCTTCCCGACCACGCCCGACGGCTCTGCCGCCAGCCACACGGGCGACCACAGCCCGGCAGCGGGAGGCTCCCCGGTCATCACGGGCACCGGCTGGTCCAGCATCATCGAGCTGCCCGCCAGCGCCGTACCGGCCGAGTTGAGCGATAATCACATGCTCGAACAGCTCACCGAGCCCGTCGCCGGCGGACGAGCACTGACCACGTCACTCCTGACGGTCTTCCTGGTTGGCGACGGTCGTGTTTTCGCCGGGGCAGTTCCATTGGCGCAGCTCCAGGCTGCCGCCGAGTGACACCGGCGCTAACCCCGCCCACCCGGAGCCTCGCCATCGAGAGTCGGGGGCTGACCAAACGGTTTGGCAGCCAAACCGCGGTGAACGGCATCGACCTCGCTGTTCCCCGCGGCTCCGTCTTCGGTTTTCTCGGTCCGAACGGTTCCGGTAAGACCACCACGATTCGCATGCTGCTGGCCCTCAGCCAGGCCACCAGCGGAACAATCACCGTGCTCGGCCGGAGTATGCCAGCCGGGCTGCACGATGTACTTCCCCGCGTGGGCGCCCTGGTTGAAGGTCCCGCCTTCTATCCCTTTCTTTCCGGGGCGGCTAACCTGCGGCGGTTGGACACCGCCGACCGACACGCGCCGGGAGCGACCCGCCGGGCTCGAGTGCAGCTGGCCCTTGACCGCGTGGGCCTCACCCATGCCGCCGACAAGAAGGTGCACGCCTACTCGCTCGGCATGAAGCAACGGCTGGGCATTGCCAATGCCCTGCTGCTCCCCAGGGAGCTGCTCATCCTCGATGAGCCCACGAACGGGCTCGACCCCCAGGGCACCCGGGAAGTGCGCAGCCTCGTGCGTTCACTGGCCGCCGAGGGAACTACCGTGTTCGTCTCCAGTCACCTGCTGGCCGAGGTCGAGCAGGTGTGCACGCACGCCGCCGTGATGAGCGCCGGCAGCATCGTCGCCCAGGGTACCCTGGCCGCCCTGCGCGCGGTCGGGGAGACCCTGATCCGCGTTCGCACACCGGATACCGCGGGCGCGGTGCGCGTGCTCACCCACCTCGGTCTGACGCCGCAGGCAGGATCGCCTGATGATGGTGATCCGATGGTGACAGCGCCGCTCGTCGGCACAAGCTGGCTGCCGGAGGCGATCGTGACGGCTCTCGTAGCCGGCGGAGTGCGCATTCGCGGCTTCGCGATCGAGGAACCGAGCCTCGAAGAACGCTTCGTCGCACTGACCGGGGAAGGTTTCGATGTCGTCCAGTGAGGCGCTGCCGGGCGAACGCCCGAGCGTCGTGTCGTCGCGCCACGGCAGCGGATGGTCGCTGCTCGCCTCCGAAATCTCGGTACTGTTTCGTCGGCGCCGCACCTGGGCCATGCTGGTCGCCGTGGCGCTCATCCCCATTCTGCTCGCCGTAGCCGTGCGACTGTCGTCGGAGGCACTGGACCCGGGGGAGGGACCGCCGTTTCTGGATCGGGTAACCCAGAACGGCCTGTTCGTGGGCTTCACCGCCATGGTCGTTGCCATTCCGCTGTTCCTGCCGCTGACCATCGGTGTGGTCGCCGGGGATACCGTCGCCGGGGAAGCCGGCCTCGGCACCCTGCGCTACCTGCTGGTCGCGCCGGCCGGCCGGGTGCGGCTGCTGCGGGTCAAGTACGCCGGAGCTGCACTGTTCTGTCTCGTGGCGACGCTGACCCTCACGGTGTCCGGAGCGATCATCGGGGCGGCGCTCTTCCCGATCGGCCCGGTCACGCTACTCTCCGGCGACACCATCAGCGTCAGCGAGTCGTTGGCGCGCTCGCTGCTGGTGGCGGCCTATGTCACAGTGTCCCTGCTGGGCCTGTCGATGATCGGGCTGTTCATCTCCACACTCACCGACGTTCCCGTCGGGGCCATGGCGGCGACGATCGTGGTCTCGGTGGTCGCGCAAATCCTCGATGTGATTCCGCAGCTGTCCTGGCTGCACCCGTGGCTGTTCAGCCACTACTGGCTCGGTTTCGCCGACCTGCTGCGGCAGCCTCTCGACCTCGGCTCGTTCGGCCAGAACGCGATCGTGCAGCTGGGCTACCTGACCGTTTTCGGGGCGCTGGCCTACAGCCGTTTCGTGACCAAGGACATCCTGTCCTGACGGAGTTAACGAGACAGGGCCGGATCCAATGGATCCGGCCCTGTGAACTGTCTCAACCAGTCCTCGTTGATCTCTCGAAAGAAATCTCCGTGTCCGAGATGGGAATTGAACCCACACGCCCTTAACGGGCACTGGCACCTCAAGCCAGCGCGTCTACCAATTCCGCCACCCGGACTGGGTGAAACGACCTCCGGATGAACCGGCTGCCGAGGTAATAACTTAGCACGGATTAGAACACCCGTTGTGTCACCGGCACCGGCGCCGACGGGTAGCGTTTGACCATGGCTTCCCATTCGAACGTGCCCCCGGCCGCAACTTCCGCTGATTCAGCAGGTAGACCGCCCGCAGCGGTCGCCCAGAAACTCGACCTGACCGCCGAAATCGCGCGGGATCTCATCCGCTTCGACACGACGAACTACGGTGAGGGTCGTTCCAACGGCGAAACGGATGCCGCCGAGTACGTGGCCGAGAAGCTGCGCGGCCTCGGCCTGAAGCCCGAGCTGTTCGATTCCGAACCGGGCCGAACGAGCGTGGTGGCCAGGGTAAAGGGGCGCGATGCGTCGCGGAGCGCCCTGGTCGTGCATGGTCACCTCGACGTTGTGCCGGCCGACGCGGCCAACTGGAGCGTTGATCCGTTCGCCGGCGTCATCAAGGACGGACTGCTCTGGGGTCGTGGTGCCGTCGACATGAAGAACATGGACGCCATGATCCTGGCCTCCCTGCAGGACGTGATCGCCGCTCAGGGCGCACCGGAGCGTGACCTCGTCATCGCGTTCTTCGCCGACGAAGAGGCGGGCGGCGTGCTCGGTTCGCACTTTCTGGTCGAGGAGCACCCGCACCTGTTCGACGGAGCCGCCGAAGCCATCAGCGAGGTCGGTGGCTACTCGATCACGCTCGGTGGCAAACGCGCCTACCTGCTGCAAACCGGGGAGAAGGCGCTGATCTGGGTCAAGCTCGTCGCGCGCGGCGAGGCCGGACACGGCTCCCGCATGCACCCGAACAACGCCATCACCCGCCTTGCAGGCGCCGTGGCAAAACTCGGTCGGCACGAGTGGCCGATTCGCCTGACCGACACGACCGAGCAGCTTCTGGGCGAAATCGCCCGCATTCTCGATGTCGATCCGCAGCGGGTCGGCCCCGACGAACTCGCCCTGGCAACCGGCACGGCTTCCGGTTTCATCCAGGCCAGCCTGCGCACGACGGCCAACCCCACCGGCCTGACCGCCGGCTATAAGCACAACGTCATCCCCGATACGGCCGAAGCGCTCATCGACATCCGTTCGCTGCCGGGTGAGGAAGACCTCGTGCTTGCTCAGATTCAGGAGATTGTCGGTTCCGACATCGAGATCGTCACGATGCACCGCGATATCGGTTTGGAGACCGAATTCAGCGGACCCCTGATCGAGGCGATCGTGGGTACCCTGGAGCGCCACGACCCCGGGGCACCGGTGTTGCCGTACCTCCTGTCGGCGGGAACCGACAACAAGGCGCTCAGTACCCTGGGCATCAAAGGGTATGGCTTTGCACCGCTTCGCCTCCCCGCCGACTTGGACTTTCCTGCAATGTTCCACGGAGTGGATGAGCGGGTGCCGCTGGACGCATTAGTGTTTGGCAGGCAGGTTCTGACGGACCTGTTCTCCAGTTACTAACTCCAAAAATCTGAGAAAGCGAAGCGTGTGGACTTTCTGAATGCGATCATCCTGGGCCTCGTCCAGGGATTGACCGAATTTCTTCCGGTGTCGTCGAGTGCCCACATCACCATCGTTGGCCAGTTTCTCGGCACGGGTGAAGACCCAGGGGCTCGGTTCACGGCCATCACCCAGATCGGTACCGAAGCTGCCGTCGTCATCTTCTTCTGGCGTGACATCGCGCGCATCATCGGCCAGTGGGCGAAGTCGCTCACCGGCCGGGTTCCCCGCAATGATCCGGATGCCCGCATGGGCTGGCTAATCATCCTCGGCTCACTGCCGATCATCGTTCTGGGGCTGCTGTTTCAGAACCAGATCGAGACCGTGCTGCGCTCGCTCTGGATCACCGCGACCATGCTCATCGTCTTCGGAGTCCTGCTCGGCATCGCCGACCACGTCGGTGCCCAGAGGCGCCGGCTGCGAGACATCACCTACGGGCACGGCGCTATTTACGGTTTCGCACAGGCTCTCGCGCTCATTCCAGGCGTGTCCCGCTCGGGCGGCACCATCACCGCCGGGCTGTTCCTCGGTTACGAACGCGCCGCAGCGGCGCGTTACGCCTTTCTGCTGGCGATTCCCGCCGTGCTCGGCAGTGGCTTCTATCAGGTGTACAAGTCCATCGCCGACCCCTGCCTCGCCGGTGCGACCAACTGCACGCCAGAAATTTTCGGACCACTCGAAACGCTAGTGGCAACGGTCATCGCCTTTTTCGTGGGTCTCGGCGTGATCGCATTCTTCATGAACTACATCTCCAAACGCAGCTTTCTGCCTTTTGTGATCTATCGCATCGCGCTCGGCATCGTGCTGTTCGTACTTCTGGGCACCAACGTCATCTCGGCCTAGCAGAACCGAGCTGCACCGGCCAGCGCGCGAAACGCTGCTCCAGAGAAAGCTAGGCTGGTTGAATGCGTGCATGGGAACGACCCGAAATTGTCTCTGTCCCCGGCGAATCTGGTGCACCCTGGCTCCACGACACGAAAACTGACAGCCTGGTGCTGGCCCAGCCGCTTGATTCGGCCCGCCTGTACGTCTGCGGCATCACGCCCTACGATGCCACCCACATCGGCCACGCGAACACCTACCTCGCCTTCGACACTCTGCAGCGGGTCTGGATCGACGCCGGGTTTCGCGTGCACTACGCCCAGAACGTGACGGATGTCGATGACCCGCTCCTGGAGCGGGCGATCGCCACCGGCGTCGACTGGCGCGACCTGGCCGAGTCGCAGGTGGATCTGTTCCGCACCGACATGCAGGCCCTCGGCATCATTCCGCCGAACGACTTCGTCGCCGTGACCGAGGTCATTGACGAGGTCGCCGCTGCCGTCGCGCTGCTGCAGCAAGCCGGACTGGCCTACCCTGTACCGACAGACGATGCTATCGCCGGCGCCGACGGAACGATCGCCGCCGACCTCTACTTCGATATTCAGGCCGCCGAAGCCAGCACGGACTGGACCCTGGGCGACGAGAGCAACCTCGACCTGGTCAGCATGCTCCGGCTGTTCGCCGAGCGCGGGGGCGACCCCGACCGGGCAGGCAAACGCGATCGCCTCGACCCCCTGCTCTGGAAGGCGGCGCGTGCCGGCGAACCTGTCTGGGAATCGCCCGTCGGCGCCGGGCGCCCCGGTTGGCACATCGAGTGTTCGGTCATCGCCCTCAAGGAGCTCGGGACGGACTTCACCGTGCAGGGCGGCGGATCAGACCTGATCTTCCCGCACCACGATATGAGCGCCGGGCACGCGGAGGCGCTGTCCGGGCATCCGCTTGCCGGGGTGTACAGCCACACCGGCATGGTCGCCTACCGCGGCGAGAAGATGAGCAAGTCCCTCGGCAACCTTGTACTGGTCTCGGGACTTCGTGCCCAGAATTTTGACCCGCGCGCGATCCGGCTGGCCCTGCTGGCCCGGCACTACCGAACCGACTGGGAATGGACAGCGGCGCTCCTGGACGAAGCCGTCGAGCGCCTGTCCGCCTGGTCTGCGGCGTTCGGCGCTGAGTCGCTCGGCACGGTGACCGTGAACGCATCCGAGAGCGCCGCCAGTACGGCAACACCTGGTTCGGCTGCCGCCCTGGTCGACGCCCTTCGCCTCGCGCTACGCCACGACCTGGACACACCACAGGCCCTGCAGCTGATTGACGATGCGGTCGGCAGGGAGCTCGATGATGTCGCACTGGTCAATCAGGCCGTCAGCGCTCTCCTCGGCGTGGCTCTGTAAGTCCTAGTGCCGTGGCCCGTCGGGCCTGGTGCCGGGCCCGTCTGGACGGCCGTCTGGCCGACCATCGGCACGTCCGTCGGTGCCGCGCTTGCGCAGGTACTTCTCGAATTCCTGGGCGATCGCCTCACCGCTCGCCTCCGGCGAGTCGACCGTGTCGCGGGCCTGCTCCAGCTGGGCGATGTACGCGGCCATCTCCTCATCCTCACCGGCCAGCACGTCGATGCCGCTTTCCCAATCGGCGGCCTCTGTCACGAGCGCGCCCCGGGGGATCACCACGTCGATGACCTCTTCCAGTTTGTCGATCAACGCGAGCATCGCCTTGGGCGACGGTGCGTTGTGCACGTAGTGGGGAACGGATGCCCAAATCGACAGTGTTGGAATTCCCACCGTCTCCGCGGCGTCCGACAGAACGCTGAGGATACCAACCGGCCCCTCGTAATTACTGCGTTCGATCAGCAGTTCGGCGCGCACCTGGGCGTTATCGCTCGACACGAAGATCGAAATGGGCCGGGTGTGCGGAACATCGGCGAGCATCGCCCCCAGGAACACGACGCCGCTCACGTCAGCGGCGAGGGCGGCGTCGAGAATCTCCGCAGCAAAGCTCTTCCAACTGCGCGACGGCTCCGTACCGATCAGGAGGTATATGTTGCCAGCATTCGTCCCGCTGACGCGCAGCTGCGCGTCGTCGGCCAGCGGAACACTGGCCACATCGGGATCCGTCGGGCCGTACATGATCGCGCTCGGCCAGCCGAGCGAGCGGACGCCATCTTCATTGGTTGACACGGTCGGTCGATTGAACTGGTAATCGAAGTACAACTCGGGATCGACCTCGGTGATCATCTCGACGTCGAGGAGTTCTTTCAGCGCGCGAACCGCGCCCGTTGCGGCCTCGCCGGCGTCATTCCAGCCTTCGAAAGCAACGACCATCAGCCGTCCGCCCAGAAACCCATTACCGTCAGCCACCGTGTTTGTCCTCAATTCCTCGTGCCTTCCGCGTGGAGGGCCTTCAGTCAAGGATAGGCGGTGGCCCTACACTTGAACCCCGTGAATGTTTTTCCTCTGCCTCTGCCCACACCCGCTTCCCTCCCCGCCGCTGTCTTGTGGGACATGGACGGCACGATCGTTGACACCGAACCGTACTGGATGCGCGCGGAAACCGAGCTGGTGGCCGAATTCGGCGGCGTCTGGACCCACGACGACGGCATGCTGCTGGTCGGGTCCGGGCTGTGGAACTCGGCAGCGATCTTGCAATCACGCGGAGTGGACCTCACCGCGGATGCCATCGTCGCCCGCCTCACCGACCGCGTTCAGGAGCAGCTGGCCGAACACGGCATTCCCTGGCGTCCCGGTTCTCGGGAGCTCCTGCAGCAGCTGAAGGCGGCCGGCGTGCCGACTGCGCTCGTCACCATGTCGGTGGAGCGGATGGCCCGCCAGATCATCGATCTCATCGACTTTGCAGCCTTCGACGTTGTCGTCGCCGGCGATATGGTCGAAAATAGCAAGCCGCATCCGGATCCCTACCTGGTCGCCGCCCGGCACCTCGGCGTCAACCCGGCGGAATGCATCTCGATCGAGGATTCCGTACCCGGTGTCGCATCCGCTGTCGCTGCTGGCACCATCACCATTGCCGTTCCGCACCAGATCGATCTGCCGGAGAGTGCCGTGTACACGCGCTGGTCGACGCTCGACGGGCGAACCATCCACGACATTGCGGCGCTGTTTCACTCCTCAGAGCGTTCTGATTCGACCGCTCCCGTTTATCCTCTCGCCCCCACCGGGTTCGCCCGCAACGAAAGCGCACCACTCGCATGAGCAGCAACCAGGTCATTCAAAACAGTGGACTCTTTCGCGTTGGCGACCGGGTGCAACTCACCGGGCCCAAAGGGCGAATGAATACCATCACCCTGCAGGAAGGACTGACCTTTCACACCCATCGCGGCATACTCGCGCACGACGACATCATCGGCCAGCCCGACGGCTCGGTCGTCACCAACAACGTCGGCGTTGAACACCTCGCGCTGCGCCCGCTACTGGTGGACTTCGTGATGAGCATGCCGCGCGGTGCCGCCATCATCTATCCCAAGGACGCTGCCCAAATTCTGGCGCAGGCGGACATCTTTCCCGGTGCCACGGTCGTCGAGGCCGGAGTCGGTTCCGGGGCACTGTCGCTCTGGCTGCTGCGAGCAATCGGACCGGCCGGCCGCCTCGCATCCTTTGAACGGCGCGAAGAATTCGCCGATGTCGCCCGCGACAACATCGCCACCTTCCTCGGAAACGATCCGCAGAACTGGACTATCACGCTCGGCGACCTCGCCGAAACGCTGCCCGACACCATGCCGTCGCACAGCGTCGACCGGGTGGTCCTTGACATGCTGGCGCCCTGGGAATGCCTGGGCGCAGTCTCCGAAGCTCTCAAGCCCGGGGGAGTGCTGCTCTGCTACGTCGCCACGGTGACGCAGCTGTCCCGCGTGGCCGAGGCCATCCGCGGTACCGGTTTTTACACCAATCCGGATTCTAACGAAACGATGGTTCGTGGATGGCATGTGGAAGGTCTCGCGGTGCGACCCGACCACCGCATGATCGGCCACACCGGTTTCCTGATCACGGCTCGTCGTCTCGCGCCCGACACGATCCTGCCCGAATTGAAGCGGCGTCCGTCGAAGACGGACTTCAGCGACGCCGATGTCGAAGCCTGGACTCCGGGAGCGCTCGGTGAACGCAACGTCAGCGCGAAGGTCATGCGCAAACGGGTGCGCGCGGCGGGATCCAGCGCGGAGCTTTCCAAAGCCCGAGGCCTCGACGCCGGTTAGGATGGGTCCCGGCCCTTCTGGTTGAACCACGCCGAAGCCTGCGCCCCCCGTAGCACCCGCACCCCTCACACCCGCGCAACAGATCTACGCTGCGCACCACCCTGTACTGAAAGAAGGACCTGTGCGCAAAGCATCCGCGCTGATCATCACCGCCGGCCTCGTGATGACGGCACTGACCGCGTGTGCCGGCCCCGGCACTGCCCAGGCATCCTGTGACGCTGGGGCTCCGTCGGGCGCCGCGTCGAAACTGGTCTCGGTGACGGGTGATTTCGGCGCAGTTCCGGACATCAGCTTTCCGACACCCTTGAAGTCCTCCACCACTCAGCGCACCGAAATCATCGCGGGTTCCGGGCGGCAGGTCGTTCCCGGACAGATGGTATCCGTCGAGTCGAACCTGTATAACGGCACAACCGGCGAGCCTCTGCAGCTGAGCGCTTTCGACGGCAGTACTGCCGTTGAGTTCGGACTGGGCGATGCTACCAATCCCGGATTTGTCGCCGGTCTGGTCTGTGCGCGCGTGGGTGAGCGCATCGCGGTCGTCATCGCGCCGGACGACGGCATCGGCGTCAACGATCAACTGCACGTCAGTGCGACGGATTCCCTCGTGCTCGTCGTTGATATCGTGAAGGCATTCCTGCCGCGAGCTGATGGAACCGACGAGGTCGTCGCGAACGGTCTTCCTGCCGTCGTCCTCGATGCCGACGGCACCCCTGGAATCGTCCTTCCCTCCGGTGATGTGCCGAAGGCGCTGGAATTCGGCGTGCTCAAGAAGGGAACCGGCGAGAAGGTCGCGTCAGACGCGACCGTTGTGATCCACTACACCGGCCTGTTGTGGGCGAGTGACAAGGTCTTCGAGTCCACGTGGGCGACGAGAACGCCTCGGGTGGTGCCACTGTCTGACCTCCCGCAGGGCCTGGCCACCGCGATTTCTGGTCAAACCGTTGGCTCCCAGCTGGTCGTAGTCGTTCCTCCAGCGCTGGGCTTTGGCCCGTCGGCACAGGGCCAGGTCCCGGCTGGTTCAACGCTGGTGTACGCGGTCGATATTCTGGGCATCAACTGATCGGCGAGTCTCCGCTCGGCGCCCGGAGCGATGTCCTCATCGGTCAGGTACCACCACGGCTGACGCCTGATTCGGACGATAGGATCACACCGTGACTTCGACGCCTCCGCATCCCGACTCGACCGAGGATACCGTTCCTAAACCGTCGGTGATCACGGCTCCGGAGCGGCTGTTCAGTCTGGTCCTGGCCCTTGTCGCGACGGATTCGGGGTTGACCAAGGCCGACATCCTCCAGAACGTGCAGGGCTACCGGCAGCGCTATGCGTCCGCCGGTTCGAACGAGAGCCTGGAGCGCCAGTTTGAGCGCGATAAGGACGACCTTCGTGAGCTAGGCATTCCACTCGAGACGTTTGAGCCCCCGGACGATCCAGGAAGTAACCACTTTCTGCGCTATCGAATTCCGAAGGGTCTCTACGATCTGCCCGCCGACGTGACCTTCACTCCTAGCGAGGTGTCCCTGCTGAAACTGGCCGGCACGGTGTGGCGCGAAGGATCCCTCTCCGGAGAATCCCGCCGTGCCCTGATGAAATTGAACTCGCTCGGCATTGAACCGAGCGAACCGGTACTCGGCTACGCGCCCTTGCTGCGCACGCGCGATGCGAGTTTCGAACCACTCAGCCAGGCGCTCGACCGTGCGGAGGTCGTCGCTTTTCTGTACCTGAAACCAGGGGAAACCACACCGGCGCGTCGTGTGGTCGCTCCGCGCGCGCTCGTGCAACACGAAGGCCGCTGGCACCTGTACGCCACGGATGAGGCCGTTCACGCCCCACGCACGTTTCTGCTGGCTCGTATCGTCGGTTCAGTCGCCGTCGTCAGTACAGCGGTTGCAGTCGCCAGCGCGACTCCGGGTCCGGTTGTCGACAGTGCGACCGACAGTGCTCGAGCCCTGGCCGAGCTCGAGGCTCTCTGGGCCGGTAATATCGCCCGCCTCACCGTCGTGCCCGGATCCGATGCCGCTGTTCGTCTCGGCGCGCGCCAGGCGGCGCAGCACCCGGTACCCCTGGGCCAGCAGCCCACCGGAGTCGAGCGCCTACTTCACTTCACCGATCTGAATATCCTCGCGGACGAACTGGCCGGATTCGGCCCGGAAGTATTCGTCGTGAGCCCGCTCGCCCTCCGCACCGCGGTGGAGACTCGGCTGCTCGCGGCCAGGGACGCTCATGTAGGTCGCCGGCCCGCCGGGTCGTCCGAAAGTACGCCTCGCCGCCGAACACAGTCGCTGCGCGCGCGATCGGGTTCGGCTTCCCAGCCCCGGGTGGCCGGCGACCAGCTCACGCTGCTGCTGTCCCTCGTTCCGTACCTTATCGATCAGGGGCGCGTCAGTGTCACCGAGGTGGCGGAGCACTTCGATCTGTCGGCGGAACGCGTTCGTGGTCTGGTCAGCCTCATCGCGCTGTCCGGCATCCCCGGGGAGACCCGCCAGTATTTGCACGGGGACCTGTTTGACATCCTGTGGGACGAATTCGAAACAAACGATCGGATCGTGCTCACGCATCAGGTCGCCATCGACGATTCCCCGCGATTCTCCGCCCGCGAGGCCGCGGCGCTGATCGCCGGTCTGCAATACCTGTCGGCCCTGCCCGACAATGCCGATACGGACGCCATCGCATCGCTGATGGCCAAGCTGACCCGCAGCGCATCGGCCCCGCCGATCCAGGTCGGCGTCGCCCAGCGCGATGCCGGCATCACCCGCGACATCGTCCAGACGGCGCTCAGCACGCAGATGCAGGTTGAGTTCGACTATCTGAACGCTCGCGGCGGCCAGCAACACCGGCTTGTCGACCCGCTGCGCATAGAGTCCGTCGACAACGACTGGTATTTGCGCGGCTGGTGCCATCTCCGTGAAGCCGTCCGAACGTTCAGACTGGACCGCATGAGCGAACCGCGCGTGACGGACGTGCCACGCAGCACGCACCCGGCCGACCTGGTTCTGCCCGATACCCTGTTTCAGACGTCGACCACAGACGTCGATGTGCGACTGGAGCTGCCGACTACGGCGCTGCCGTTGCTGGCGGATTACCGTCCCGAACGCGCAGAACCCGTCGGATCGGGCGAACGCACTCGCACCACACTGCGCGTCGCACATTCCCACGCGCTCAAGCGTCTGGTCACCGGCCTGGCCGGTATCGTCACCGTTCTAGAACCTGCCGAATCACGCCAGGCGGTCGCTGACTGGGCCGCAGCCGGGTTCTCCCAGTACGCCGCCGACCACCAGCGCCAGGCGAAGGAGGAGTAGCCGATGCCCTGGTGGTCGTGGCTGCTCATTTGGACTGTTCTAACATTGGGACTGCTCGCCGTGCTCAGCTGGTTTGCGGTCTCGCTGTTCCGGACGGCTCGCGGCACCCTGCAGGCGTTGGAATCGTTCCACGGTCAGTTGCCTACGGGCGAATTCGATCGTCCAACGGCTGCCTCCGTCGGTGTCCCGGCCGTGTTCGCAGATTCGGCCGTGCTGCTCGGAAGGGTCGAGCAACTGCGTGCAGAACGCACCCACCGATCCCAGGTGCGTCGCGATGCAAGGATCGTGCGGGGTAAACTGCTGGGGCACGCCCGTTAACCGCCACGCCCGTTGCAATACTCGCTAACACAGAGGACACACCCTCATGCTGCAAAACCTAACCGGATGGCACTTCCTGATCATCCTCGTCGTCGTGCTGCTTCTTTTCGGTGCGCCCAAGCTTCCCGGACTCGCCCGCAGCCTGGGGCAGTCAATGAAAATTTTCAAGAGTGAGATCAAGAGCGACGCGGTCGACCCCGATCCGAACGCCCCTGCTCGCTCGACGAGTACCACAGGCGACGACGCGTCGACGACGTCCGGCTCCACCGCGGTCGGCCCCACCGACCCCGCTGCGAAGCCTTAGCGCCGCATGGTCCGCGCCGAGCGGAGTGCGACCAAAGCGGGAAAGATGTCGTTGGGGCAGCACCTGATCGAACTGCGCAAGCGCCTCTACCTGGCAGCTGCCGGGCTCCTCATCGGGGCCATTGCGGGTTGGTTCCTCTCCGACTTTGTCTGGGATCAGCTGCGTGAACCCATTTACGTCATCATCAACGCCCAGCATCGTAACGCCCAGATCAATTACCCCGACATCACGAGCGCCTTCGACCTCAAGCTGAAGATTTCGCTCTACGTCGGTCTGATTGTGTCCAGCCCGGTATGGCTCTATCAGGTCTTCGCCTTTCTGGTACCGGGGCTCACCCGAACCGAAAAGAAATACACCTTCGGGTTTCTCTTCACTGCCATTCCGCTGTTCCTGGCCGGCTGCGCCGCAGGCTGGATCGTTCTGCCGCACGTGGTCGAGCTCATGACGAGTTTCGCCCCCATCGAGGATTCGGCCTACATCAACGCGCAGGCATACTTCGACTTTGTGCTCAAGCTCGTGGTGGCGATCGGTATCGCGTTCGTGCTACCCGTGTTCATCGTGCTGCTCAACTTCGCCGGCGTCATCAGCGCAGCATCGATCATCAAGTCCTGGCGGATCGCCATTCTGGTCATTGTGCTGTTCACCGCGATCGCTACCCCCGCCGCCGACGTGGTGTCAATGTTCCTGCTGGCCATTCCCATGGTCATGCTGTATTTTGCCGCCTACGGCATCGCTTGGCTGCACGATCGACGCGCAGCCAGAAAAGTGCTCGCCTTCGAAAAAGAATTCGCGCTTTAGTCTCTTTTGCCGTAATTGTTAGGATCACGTGACTCACACGCAATCGCCGGCCGAAAGGTATTCGGCCGCGCGCATCCGGGCCGCCCAGCCACTCCTGCAGGGGTTCGAGATCGGCCTGGGCTTCGACCTCGACCCGTTCCAGCGTGAAGCCTGTGCGTGCCTGGAGGCGGGCAACAGCGTGCTCGTTGCGGCGCCGACCGGAGCCGGCAAGACGATCGTGGCCGAATTCGCGATCTACCTGGCGATGCAGCGGTCCCACGCGAAAGTGTTCTACACGGCCCCGATGAAGGCCCTCAGCAACCAGAAGTTCCAGGAATTCGTGGCCGAGTACGGCGCTGACCAGGTCGGGTTGCTCACCGGAGACAGCAACGTCAACGCGGGGGCGCGCATCGTGGTCATGACCACAGAAGTGCTGCGCAACATGCTCTACGCCGATTCCGATCTGCTGACCGACTTGGCCTTCGTGGTGATGGATGAGGTGCACTACCTCGCTGACCGCTTTCGCGGAGCTGTCTGGGAAGAAGTGATCATCCACCTGCCACAGCCGGTGCGCATGGTGTCGCTCAGCGCGACAGTGTCGAACGCGGAAGAATTCGGCGACTGGCTGCAGGCCGTGCGCGGTGAGACCGACGTGATCGTGTCGGAGGAGCGCCCCGTTCCACTCGAGCAGCACGTGTTGGTCAAGAACAATATGCTCGATCTGTTCGACTCCACCGGACTGATCGGCACGCACCGGGTCAATCCTGAACTCGTGCGTCTGGCGCACGCAGGCGGACGTTCGGCCGGCGGGCGCGGCCGAGGTTCCGGTCGCCAGGGTGGCCAATCCGGGGGTTACCGGGGCTATGACAAGCAGCGTCCCCAGTTCGATGCCGGCCGGATGGACCGCGGAGACATCGTGCGTATGCTCGACGGTAAACATCTGTTGCCGGCCATCTTCTTCATTTTCAGCCGGGTCGGCTGCGACCAGGCCGTTCGGCAGGTGCTCCGTTCGGGGGTACGCCTGACCCAGGAACACGAGCGCGAAGAGATCCGCCAGATCGTCGACGATCGATGCCGCACTCTGCTCGACGAAGACCTCGGCGTGCTCGGCTATTTCGAGTGGCTGGACGGGCTCGAACGCGGAGTCGCGGCCCACCACGCCGGTCTGCTGCCGGCCTTCAAGGAGGTCGTCGAGGAGCTGTTCCAGAAGAAGCTGGTCAAGGCCGTCTTTGCCACCGAAACGCTTGCCCTCGGCATCAACATGCCTGCCCGCACAGTCGTGCTCGACAAACTGGAGAAGTTCAACGGTGAGGCGCGCGTTCCCATCACCCCGGGGGAGTACACCCAGCTGACCGGTCGGGCCGGTCGTCGCGGAATCGACACCCTCGGGCACTCGGTCATCCAGTGGGCCCAGGGACTCGACCCGCAGGCCGTCGCCTCGCTCGCCTCTCGGCGCACCTATCCGCTGAATTCGAGTTTCAAACCCACCTACAACATGGCCGTCAACCTCATCGACCAGTTCGGAGTCACGCGAACCCGCGGCGTGCTCGAATCCTCGTTCGCCCAATTCCAGGCCGACCGCGCCGTTGTCGATCTGGCCCGCTCTGTGCGCCAGCAAGAGGAATCCCTCGCAGGGTTCAAGACCAGCATGACCTGCCACCTCGGCGATTTCGAGCAGTACTCGGCTATTCGTCGGCGTCTCACCGAGGTGGAGCGCGAGGGCACCAAGGCCGACAACTCCCTGCGTGGGGAGCGCGACAAACGCCAGCGTGAGGTCGCCAGCCTGCGCAAGCAGATGCGCGCCCACGGCTGCCACCACTGCGCTGACCGCGAGGCACACTCGCGCTGGGCGGAACGCTGGTTCAAGCTCAAGCGCCAGACGGATGCCCTCAACCAGCAGATCTCCCAGCGCACGGGTGCCATCGCCCGCGTTTTCGATCGGGTGACCGACGTGCTGCTCGGCTACGGCTATCTCGAATCCAATGCCAGCGGTGTGATCGCCCTCAGCGAAAGCGGACGAATACTGCGCCGCATCTACGCCGAACGGGACCTGCTGGTTGCTGAATCCCTGCGCCGTGGCCTGTGGAGCGAACTCGACGCCGCGAGTCTCGCAGCGATGGCCTGCGCGCTCGTCTTCGAGCCGCGACGCGAAGAAGGCCTCATCGATGCCCGCTACCTTCCCAAGGGTCCCTTTCGCCCCGCGCTGGACGACACCCAGGAGCTGTGGAGTCGCATCGACGACCTGGAGCGTGACCATAAGCTTCCCGGCAGTAATCCGCTCGCCGTGGGCCTCAGCCTCGCCATGTGGGAATGGGCCCGCGGCGCGTCGCTAGCCGACGTGCTCTACGAGGCAGAGATGGCGGCCGGCGATTTCGTGCGCTGGACCAAACAGACCATCGACCTGCTCGACCAGCTGTCCATCGCCGGCGATGCCCAGGTCGGATCGACCGCCCGGAGCGCCATGGACGCCATCCGCCGTGGCATTGTCGCCTACTCTTCGGTGGCCTGAACCCGCCATGTGGGCGAGTGAGCGTGCGTTCAGCCTGCCGTTGTGGGCATCCGTTCTGGTCGCCGCCGGTGCCGGAGCGGTCCTCGATGCCGGTTTCCCGGATCGCGACTGGTGGTTTCTCGCGCCGGTCGGGGTCGCGCTCATGCTCCTGGCTCTGCTCGGTCGAAGCCTCGCGACCGGACTGCTCGTTGGCCTGGTCGCCGGCCTGTCGTTCTGGCTGATTCACATCTACTGGATCACCCTGTATCTCGGTCTCGTGCCGTGGTTCGCGCTCGGCGGGCTGGAGAGCCTGTTCTTCGCCGTCGGGCTCGGGCTCACCGCGGTCGTGCTACGGCACGGTCCCCGGGTCTGGCCCAGCATCTGGGGTCGCCTCGGAGTGGTGCCGGTCACTGTCGCCGGGTTGTGGACGGCCAGGGAGGCAATCAGCGCGGTCTGGCCCTATGGCGGCTTCGCCTGGGGCCGCCTCGCGCTCTCCCAGTCCGAGAGTCCGTTCGGCCCGCTCGTGGCTTGGGTGGGACTGTCGGGCCTGAGCTTCATTCTGGTCTGGCTGAGCGCCCTGGCCGTGCAGTTGCTGCGCGAACCCGAACTGGCGCGCAAGCTGGGCGCCGGGATCGCTGTCGGTGCCGTCGCGGTGGTGCTGGCCGTCCCGGCGTGGCCGACCATTACCAGCGGCGAGGTTCGGCTCGCGGCCGTGCAGGGCAACGCTGACGCCGGGCTCTTTGCCGAATATTCACCCGGCCAGATCCTGCAGGACCACGTTTCCGCGACCCTGCCGTTGATCGGCCAGAAAGTCGATTTCGTGGTCTGGCCGGAAAACGCGAGCGATATCGACCCCACCCGGTCCGAAGCGGCCGCGCAGGTACTCGACTACATCAGCACCGAAATGGATGCCCCGCTCATCACCGGCACCATCACCAAGCCAGGGGAGACCTACTACAACAGCTCGCTGCTCTGGGAAGCCGGCCGCAGCGCCGTCGACGTGTACGACAAGGTACACCCCGTGCCCTTCGCAGAATATATGCCGGATCGGGCCTTCTGGCGTCCGTTCGCCCCGGAGCTGATCGACCTGATCGGCCGAGACTACGGCATCGGAACCCGGGACAATATCTTCGATATCAACGGGGTCCTGGCCGGGATCGCGATCTGTTTCGACATCGCCGACGACCAGCTCGTGCACGAAATGATCGACGACAAGGCCCAGATCATTCTCGCTCAGACCAACAATGCCGATTTCGGGCACACCGACGAGAGCGTGCAGCAGCTCGCGATCGCCCGGCTGCGCGCGATCGAGACGGGACGGACTGTGGTGAACATCTCCACCGTTGGATCGAGCGCCATCATGACTCCCGACGGGCACACCCAGGACAGCCTGCCCACCTTCACTGCCGGCGCGATGGTGCAGACGGTGCCACTCAGCGACACCATCACGCCGGCGATGGTGGCTGGGCGTGGAATTGAATGGCTCGTTTCCGGGTTGGGGTTGGCCGGTCTGGCGCTCTGTTTCGGCGCCGCCCGACGCCAACATCGCCGATTTGCGCGAGCGGCTTCGCGAACACACCGTTAACCAACAACGACCCCGGCACACAAGTGCGGGGTCGCCTGGACGGAACCGGCGGTTAGGCGCCGATTTTCTGCTGGCCACCACGGCGCAGGCGCAACACGGAGAGGCGCTCTTCGAGCAATTCTTCGAGTTCATCCCTGGTGCGACGTTCCAGCAACATGTCCCAGTGGGTCCGAGGAATCTTTTCGTCGGAGTGGTCAACGATCACCGGCAGGGAGTCGACCAATCGGGTCGCCGTCCGTGCGCAGTACTTGCATTCCCATTCGTCCGGAGCCTCAGCTTCGGCCGAAAAAATCATCACCGTCTCGCGCCCACACGTCTCACACCGGTAGGTGTGCGGAACCCGGGGGGAGAAGGTGACGCCTTCTTCGCTCTGTAGGCTTTGTGCGCCTAATCTCATGCCACGCAAACTGCGGTCAGCCATAGTGTGGTCTCCTCTCGCTCGCAATCACGGTTCAATCGCGATGCTTTCACATTTGTAAACCATCAAGCTGGGTGTTAACCTTCCCGAACCCCCCGTTCTGGGAGGTAATTCTCAGGTTCGGCGACTAATAGCCGCCACAGCCAGATCGGTGCGATCCGTGACAATGCCGTCGACACCCAGATCAAGCAGTCGAATCATTTCTACCGGGTCGTTCACGGTCCACACGTGCACCTCGACATTCACCCGGTGCATCATCGCGATGAAACGCGGTGTCACGATACGAAGCATTCCCGCACGCTCGGGTACCTGCACCGCAACGCAGCCCGCCAGGGTCCGGCGAACGAGCGCAGGAATGCCCACATTCGCCGCCGCTACGGCCCGGGCCACGAGCGATGACGAGGCGGAAGACACCACGCCCGGCAGCAGATCCACGATCCGTTGGCGGCGCGGTTCGTTGAACGAGGTCACCAGAACTCGGGGAGTGGCTCGCTGGTCACGAATGGCCCGAGCGGCGGGCTCGGCGGCGGCATCCGTTTTGATATCGATATTGAACCGGGCCGTCGGAAAGGCCTCGAGGGCATCGGTGAGGGACGTGAACGATTGCCCGAAGCCCAGGTTGATGCGTTTCAGCTCGGTCATGGTCAGTTGGTCGATGCGCGCGTCCCGTTCGAGGGCGGCGAGATCGGGGTCGTGGCTGATCACGGCCACACCGTCGAGCGACACGTGCACGTCGGTCTCGAGGTGGGTGGCCCCGCCCGCCAACGCCTTCACGAAGGCGAGCAGGGTGTTTTCCGGCGCTTCCTGCGCCAGACCGCGGTGGGCGAAGACCCGGGGATGCGGTGCGTCCAAGAATACTGACGGGGCGTACTCGACCACCGCCTAGGCCTGCGGTGCTGCGGGTGCTGCGGGTGCTTCGGAAGCGGCAGGTGCGGCCGCCGGGTTGTGGGCGTTCGCGCCGAAGGCGCTGCCGATTCCCTTCATGGCTTCGGTCAGTTCGCTCGGTACGATCCACAGCTTGTTGGCACTGCCCTCGGCGAGCTTGGGAAGTGTGAGCAGGTATTGGTAGGCGAGCAGCTTCGGGTCGGGATCTCCATCGTGAATGGCCTTGAACACCGTGGTGATGGCTTCCGCCTCACCCTGCGCGCGCAGGACGGCAGCTTTGGCATCACCCTCGGCTTCGAGGATCGCCGCCTGGCGAGCGCCCTCAGCGGTGAGAATGGCGGACTGTTTGGTGCCCTCGGCGGTGAGGATCAGCGCACGACGGTCACGCTCGGCGCGCATCTGCTTCTCCATGGAGTCCTGGATGGAGTGGGGCGGCTCGATGGCCTTGAGCTCGACTCGGCCCACGCGGATACCCCATTTGCCGGTGGCCTCGTCAAGCACGATACGCAGTTGGCTGTTGATGTTGTCGCGACTGGTCAGTGCTTCTTCCAGGTTCAATCCGCCGACCACGTTACGCAGGGTGGTCGTGGTGAGCTGCTCGACCGCACCGAGGTAATTGTTGATCTCGTAGGTGGCGGCGCGGGCATCCGTCACCTGAAAGTAAACGACGGTGTCGATGGAGACCACGAGGTTGTCCTCTGTGATCACGGGCTGCGGCGGAAAGGAGACGACCTGCTCGCGAATATCGAGCAGCGGCCGCACCCGGTCGACGAACGGCACGAGCAGGTTCAGACCGGGCAGCAGCGTCTTGTGGTACTTGCCGAGGCGCTCGACCACCCCGGCGTTACCCTGCGGAATGATGCGAATGGCGCGCACGAGAATGACGATGACGAACACCGCCAACACGGCGAGCAGAGCGATCACGAAGATCTGGCCGATGAAACCTGCGGGGTCAAGCATTGTTCTGGGTCCTTTCGGCGGGGATGACGATGGCGGTCGAGCCTTCGATGAGATGCACGGTGACGGGCTCGCCCGGTTCAGCGGATGCTGCAGTGCCGCCACCCGGCAGCAGCAGACGCGCAGTCCAGGTTTCGCCGTTGGCCAGCTTCACCAGTCCGCCGGTCTCGGTGACGGTCGAGACAACACGGCCGCTCATTCCGATCAGGGCGTCGATATTGGAAAGCGCCGGATCGCCGCCCTTGCGCAGGGCGCGCAGCAAAAACGGCCGAATCGTCAGCAACAGCAGCACCGACAGGCCGGCGGCGACAACGATCTGAAGCCACCAGTCCAGGCCGAGCAAATTGGCGCCCAAACCGCCCAGACTGCCGATGGAGATCATCAGGAAGGTGAATTCCAGGCTCAGCAGTTCGATGGTGATGGCTACGAGAATGAACACGAGCCACAAAATCCAGAGATAGTCGGTCAAGTCGACCATGCGTGACACCTTCCACATTCCGTTCACCTTGAAACTAGCAGGTACCGGCGACAACACGCCGGGGGAGTGGCCGAGGCTTGTTGATAAGGTCGAAAGCATAGGTAGTGGCCGATCAGGTCACACTTCATCACGGAAACAAACAGACCGAATTCTTGAGGAGCACGCGTGACCAATCCACTTGCAGCAGGATCACTCGAGGGCAAGCGTGTACTCGTCACCGGCTCGTCCCGCGGCATCGGCGCCGACACCGTCGGCTATTTCGCCGAGGCCGGAGCGCGCGTCGTCATCAACTACCGCAATAAAGAGGGGCGCGCGAACAAGCTTCGCGACGCCATCCGCGCCGCCGGGGGAAACGCCATCACCATCGGCGCCGACCTGACCGATCCGGCATCGGTCGCCGCGATGTTTGAGACCATCACGAGCGAATTCGGTGGACTCGACATTCTGGTGATGAACGCATCCGGCGGCATGGAGAGCGGCATGGCGGCGGACTACGCCATCAAGCTCAATCGTGACGCCCAGGTCAATCTACTGAACGGCGCGGTACCCCTGCTCGGTGACGATTCCCGGGTGGTCTACGTCACCAGCCACCAGGCGCACTTCATCAAGACAACACCCACCATGCCGGAGTATGAGCCGGTCGCGCGCAGTAAGCGCGCCGGCGAAGACGCCCTGCGCGCCGTCATTCCCCAGCTCGAAGAGTCCGGTATTGGATTCGTCGTCGTTTCCGGTGACATGATCGAGGGCACCATCACGGCTACGCTGCTCGAACGGTCCAACCCTGGCGCTCTGAGCGCCCGCAAGGAGGCGGCCGGTCGCCTGTACAACGTGAGCGAGTTCGCAGCGGAAATCGTCCTGGCCGCGACCTCGCCGGTCCCGGCCGGCAACACTCGCCTGGTTGGCGACACGTCCGGGTTCGCCGGCGAATAACGGGTGAACAAGCGATGAAGGCTGCCGATCTTCCCCTACTCGGGTCGCTGTCACGCCCGACGATCCATCCCGATGGTTCGCGGGCGGTCTTCTCTCGGGTACACGCGGATTTTTCGGCGGATGTTTACGTCGGCCAGCTCTTTACCGTCGAGCTGTCAGGGGAGCCCTCTCCGCGCCGGATCACGCGCGGCGTTCGCGACTCGGCGCCTCGGTTTTCTCCGGATGGCAGCCTGATCGGGTTTCTGCGCGCCGATGCCGGCGGAACCGCGCAGCTGCACGTTGTTGATGCGGCCGGCGGCGAGCCCGTGGCGGTGACCGACGCGGCTCTTGGCGTGAGCGACTTTCGTTGGCACCCTCACGGTGACCGGATCGCCTTCCTGGCGCGGGTCCCCGAGCAGGGTCGGTATGGAACGGTTGCGGGTCTGTCGGCCGACTCGGAACCGGCCCGCCGCGTCGATACCCTGCGTTATCGCTCGAACGGCGTCGGCTACACCAGTGACCGCCGCCTACACGTGTTTCTCGCCGTCGTGCCCGATGTCTGGGGCGAACCGACTCCCGCCGTAGCGCCGTCCGTGACCGACGCACCGCGGGCGCAGTCTGGCAACCAGCCGGGTAGCGCGCCAACACCGGACCTTGTGGATCCGGCCGGCCTGGCGAGTGGATTACCGGTCGCCCGCCAGCTGACCGAAGGAGACTTCGATCATTCCGGGCTGACTTTCTCGCCCGACGGTTCCAGGCTCTTCACCGTGTCGGCCCGTCAGGCCGGCCGGGATACCGACCTGCGCAGCGAAGTGGTCGAACTCACACTCAGCGACAGCACCGACGCCGCTGCACAGGGGACCATCGCGCCGCTTCGCACCGTCGTGCCTGCGGCCCACAACCTCAGTATCTCGGCGTTGGCGTCTGCCGAGGACGGTACCCTCTGGCTGCTCGCAACCGACATGGGTGCGAGCGGGCGAGACTTCGTCGGCCGGGTGACCGCTTTGTACCGCAGTGGTGTCTCGCTTGACGGTTCAGCACCCATCCGGGTGACCGACCCGAACCAGACCGACCAGGATCTGCTCGACCTCGATGCCACCGGGGGAATCTGTCCGTTGGCGGACGGCTCCGTGCTGGTGCTCACGGGCCGTCGTGGCCGGGTCGAGCTGGTACGGGTAGAGCGAGAGGGGCGGGTGCAGTCACTCGACTGCGGAGCCACCGTCGCCACCTCAATGGATGCCTGCGGCGACGCCGTCGTTGTCGCAGTGCAGTCCGCCGGCACGACGGGTGACCTCGTTCTCCTCGACCCGGGACTCACCGGCAGTCACGCTTCAAAGACCCCGCCGATACTCCTCACCGATTTTTCTTCGGCCCTGCGCGCCACCGGACTGATCCCCGGAATCGAGCAAACGGTCACCGGACGAGACGGCTATCCGGTGCACGGCTGGGTGCACACTCCAACAGGGCCAGGACCGCATCCGGTGCTTCTGACCATTCACGGCGGACCGTTCGCCCAATACACGGGTGCGCTCCTCGATGAGACCCAGGTCTACGTCGACGCTGGCTATGCGGTAGTCCTCTGCAACCCGCGCGGGTCATCCGGTTATGGCCAGGCCCACGGGCGCGCCATCCGCCAGCGCATGGGCACCCTCGACCTGACCGACGTGCTGGACTTTCTCGACGGCGCTCTCAGCGCCGAGCCCGCCCTCGACGCCCACCGTGTCGGCATCATGGGCGGGTCCTACGGTGGCTATCTGACCGCGTGGACGATAGCGCACGAGCACCGGTTCGCGGCGGCCATCGTGGAACGCGGATTTCTGGATCCGCAAGGATTTGTCGGGACCAGCGACATCGGCGATTTCTTCGGTGACGAATACGCCGGTACGGATGCCGACCTGCTGCAGGCACAAAGCCCACAGTTTCTGGTCGGCCAGGTGACAACTCCGACCCTGGTGCTGCACTCCGCGCAGGATCTACGCTGCCCGCTGCCGCAGGGTGAGCGCTACTACGCGGCGCTGAAACGTGGGGGAGTGGAGACCGAACTCGTGGTTTTTCCGGGGGAGAATCACGACCTCAGTCGCACCGGTCGCCCCCGGCATCGTTTGCAACGGTTCGAAATTATTCTGGACTGGTGGGCCCGCCACCTGCCCAGTGCTACTAATCCCAGGAGAGCCGATGAGCGAGACCCCCACCACGACCATCCCGTCAGCTGAACGCCAGATCGCAGACAGCCACGACCTGATCCGCGTGCAGGGCGCCAGGGAAAACAACCTCAAGAATGTCAGTGTTGCGATTCCCAAGCGTCGACTGACCCTGTTCACCGGTGTGTCCGGCTCGGGTAAGAGTTCGCTCGTGTTCGGTACCATCGCGGCCGAGTCCCAGCGCATGATCAACGAAACCTACAGCACCTTCGTGCAGGGCTTCATGCCGACCCTGGCCCGGCCCGACGTCGATGTGCTCGACGGGCTGACGACGGCCATCATCGTCGACCAGGAGCGGATGGGCGCCAACGCGCGTTCCACCGTCGGCACGGCCACCGACGCGAACGCGCTGCTTCGCATCCTGTTCAGCCGCCTCGGCCAGCCGTACCTCGGCTCGCCGCAGGCCTATTCCTTCAACGTCGCCTCGATCAGCGGAGCGGGCGCGGTCTCGATCGAACGCGGCGGAACGACCGTCAAGGAACGCCGCAGCTTCAGCATCACCGGGGGCATGTGTTCCCGCTGCGAGGGTCGGGGTTCGGTCACCGACATCGATCTGACCGCGCTCTACGACGGGCAAAAATCCATCAATGGTGGCGCCTTGAAGATTCCCGGATACAGCATGGATGGCTGGTACGGTCGCATCTTCAACGGCTGTGGCTTCTTCGACGCCGACAAGCCGATCAACGACTTCACCCAGAGGGAGCTGGCTGATCTCCTGCATAAGGAACCGACCAAGATCAAAATCGAGGGAATCAACCTCACCTACGAAGGCCTGATTCCGAAGATCCAAAAATCGATGCTCAGCAAAGACGTGGACACCCTGCAGCCGCATATTCGTGCGTTTGTCCAGCGGGCGGTCACCTTCACGGTCTGCCCCGACTGCACCGGAACCCGACTCAATGAGGGTGCCCGGTCGTCGAAGATCAATGAGATCAGCATTGCGGATGCCTGCGCCATGCAGATCAGCGACCTCGCCGAATGGGTCATGGGCCTCAACGACTCGTCAGTTGGGCCTCTGCTGACGGCGTTACGGCTGTTGTTGAACTCGTTCGTGCAGATCGGGCTGGGCTATCTGTCCTTGGACCGTGCCTCCGGCACTCTCTCCGGCGGTGAGTCGCAGCGCACCAAGATGATCCGTCACCTCGGATCCTCGCTCACCGACGTCACCTATGTCTTTGACGAACCGACCATTGGGCTGCACCCCCATGACATCCAGCGCATGAACACCCTGCTGGTGCAGCTTCGCGACAAGGGAAATACGGTGCTCGTCGTCGAGCACAAGCCGGAGATGATCCAAATCGCCGACCACGTCATCGATCTCGGCCCCGGCGCTGGAACGAACGGTGGCGAGGTGGTCTTTGAGGGTTCCCTCGCCGGCCTTCGAAGCAGCGGCACGCTGACTGGTCGGCACCTGGATGACCGCGCGACCGTGAAATCGACCGTGCGTGCGCCCTCGGGTATCCTGCAGGTGCGCGGCGCGAGCGCGCACAACCTGGCCAACGTCGACGTCGATATCCCGTTGGGTGTGCTGACGGTGCTGACCGGCGTCGCCGGGTCGGGGAAAAGCTCACTGATCACGGGCTCGGTCTCGGGGCGAGACGGCGTGGTATCCGTCGACCAGGGTGCGATCAAAGGCTCGAGGCGGAGCAACCCCGCGACCTACACGGGCATGCTCGACTCGATCCGCAAGGCGTTCGCAAAGGCCAACGGAGTCAAGCCGGCTCTGTTCAGTTCCAATTCGGAGGGCGCCTGCCCGAGCTGCAACGGTGCCGGCGTCATCTACACGGACCTCGGAATCATGGCTGGCGTCGCTATTCCCTGCGAGGTCTGCGAGGGTAAGCGGTTCCAAGCATCCGTTTTGGACTTCCACCTGAATGGACGCGACATCAGCGAGGTGCTGGCGATGTCGGTGACCGAAGCCGAGGAGTTTTTCGGTGCGGGGGAGTCTCGGATCTCGGCCGCCCACGGCATTCTGGTGCGCCTGTCCGATGTGGGGCTCGGCTATCTCCGACTGGGCCAGCCGTTGCCGACGCTATCGGGCGGAGAGCGCCAGCGGCTCAAACTCGCCACCCAGATGGCCGACAAGGGTGAGGTGTATGTGCTGGATGAGCCGACCGCCGGTCTGCACCTCGCCGACGTGGAGAATCTGCTCGGCCTGCTGGACCGGCTCGTCGACTCGGGCAAGTCAGTCATCGTGATTGAACACCATCAGGCGGTGATGGCGCACGCCGACTGGATCATCGACCTGGGTCCAGGGGCTGGCCACGACGGCGGCCGAATCGTCTTTGAAGGAACGCCGGCCGACCTCGTGGCCAGTCGAGCCACACTCACCGGCCAACACCTCGCAGCCTACGTCGGCTGACCCGGCAGCCGGCTATGCGGGCAACTCGACCAGCCCTCTCGGACTCTCGAGCATGTGACCGATAATGCACATTATGTCAACAAAGGTTTGGCCAGGCAGTCGACCGACCTTCAACCGGCTGTGCAGGGTTCGCTGCCGTCATTCGGTGTGGGCGTTCCGGCCGTCACTGCGCGAATCTGGTCGAGAGCCCTCGCCAATGCCGTGTCATTGCACGCCGCATAGCCGAACACCAGCCCAGCCGGAACGGCAGATTTGACGGGTTCTGCTGAGTAATCCCTCAAATCGGCCACGCGAATCCCCCGCCGGAGCAATTCGGAGACGGCCAACCCCGCCACCACTTGGTCGGCCAATTCGAGCACAGCGTGCAGGCCGCCGTCCAGGGCGGTCAGGGTGGTACCCGGCACGCTGGACAGTGACTCCAACACGAGGCGGCGGCGGTGGGCATAATCCCGCCTGGCGGTTGCGATGTGACGGCGCACGGCTCCCGAGGACAACAGTGCGGCGGCAGCCTCCTGCACGACGCCCGACACCGGGCCGGGTAGATCGCCTCGAACCGCGAGCAGGGCATCACGCACGGCGGCGCGTTCGGGCAGGACGAGATAGCCCACCCGCAACCAGGGTGTCAGAACTTTCGAAAAGCTGCCGACCAGCACGACCCGGCCATCGTTGTCGAGGGAGGCCAGGGCCGGCAGTGGTGGTCCGACGTGCCGAAACTCGCTGTCGTAGTCGTCCTCGATGATCCAGGCATCGGTTCGCTGCGCCCAGTGCAGCAAGCGAAGTCGATCTTCCACCGGAAGCCGACCGCCCAGCGGATACTGATGGCTGGGGGTGACGAGTACCGCGTCAACCCGGTTGGCTAACGCGTCCAAGGCCCTCACTGGCATTCCGTCTGCCTCGTTCGGGATCGACACGAGGTTCACCCCCAGCCGCCGCAGAACCCGCGCAGCGGCCGGATAGCCCGGCGTTTCCACGGCGACCAGGGGCGCTCGGCCGACCCGGTCAGCCAGCGCGGCGCCAGCTCCCCCGCGCTCCTGCAGTGCCACGGCCACCAGCGCCAGCGCCTCACTCGTTCCGGCGGTGACGATGATGTCATCGATGCTGCAGAGCACTCCCCTGGCGTGTCTCAGGTGCTGAGCGACTTCAGTGCGGAGGGCCATTGTGCCCTGCAGCGGGGGTTCGGTGTGCGGGATGGGTTGCGCGGCGGCTCTGCGCCACGCGGCCGTCCAGGCTCGCCCGCTCAATCGGCGGGTCGACGGATATCCGGGGGTCAGATCGAGCACGACCGGGGCGGGCCCCGATTTCGGTGCGACGACGGATTGGGTCGGTAGTGCCGCGTCACCCTCGTGTACCAGCACGGCCACCCGCGTCGGCGCGCCCTGCGTGCTGACCAGGTAGCCCTCGCCGGTGAGCTGGTCGTAGGCGGTGACCACGCTACCCCGAGACACGCCGAGCCGAGCGGCAAGTGCCCTGGTTGACGGTACGCTCTCCCCCACGTGCAACTCCCCCAGTAGGATGCTGCTGCGCATTTGGGCGACGATTTGGGCGCTGAGTGGTTCGGAGCCAGCACGCTCGAGGGCAATGACGGGCAGGTACGGCACTGGTCTCCCCTACTGGACTACCAAAATATAGCGAAACTGGACTCTCTGCTGATCCAGTTGTGGCCTCAGCATAGTGTTATGACCACCGCGAGCGCATCCCTGCCCATCACTGCTCGAACTCGGGTCGGCCGGCTGGCCGCCCAACAAATCGTCGACCGTGCGGCGCTATACGCCCTGCTCGACAGCCAGATTCTCGCGCACGCCGCCATCGTCCTCGACGGGAACCCGCTGATCATCCCTCTGGCCTTCGCCCGGGACGGCGACAGCGTGCTCATTCACGGATCTACCGGAGGCGGATTGTTGCGCCACGCAGCGACCGGCTCAGGGCTCGGGTTGAGCGTCACCGCCCTCGACGGCCTCGTCTACGCCCGCAACCTCTTCGACAGCAGCATGAACTATCGAAGTGCCGTCGTCTACGGAATTCCCCTCGTAGTTCCCGACGCGGACAAGGAGAGGGCTTTGCTCGTGCTCTCTGAACGACTCATGCCGGGGCGGGGCGACGAGGTCCGCCCGATGACGAGGCGGGAACTCGCGGCGACAATTGTGTTTCGCATCCCCCTCGACGAGGTGAGCCGGAAGGTACGCACCGGAGCACCGAGTGAGAGCGCAGACGATGGCGAAGACCACGCCGTCTGGGCGGGAGTGGTGCCCATGAACATCCGCTGGTTGACGCCGGAAGCATCACCGCTGACAGCCAAAGCGACCGCGGTACCAGCGTCGGTCCGGCGGCAGTGCGCCGTCGACGCGGAGCATGCATCCGGCGTCCTCGTGGCGTAGTCGGCGACCGGTCGCGTCAGGCGTGCGAGTGGTGAATCACCATGCCGAATTCATTGACCGGCTCGAAAGCGTCTCGGTCCCAGGCGCCGGGGTGCGGAACCGGGCAGTCGACCACGGTATTTCGCGACGAATGGTCGATCGTGTGTTCTCGCATGGCGTGTGAGCAGATCGGGCATGACCGAAAATCGGTCGCGTCCCACTGTTCCGGGCCTCGTGGGGTCTTTCTGTCCTGAATCATGCCATTACGATACGCCGGATTGGACAATAAGGCACGCAACTGCTATGCGAAATTTCCGGCAAAACTGTCACATCGGGACTACTCTTCCCCGAAACCTGATTCCAACAGTTCTGCGAGGGCGGTGATCGCCGGGCCGGCCGACGGGTCAGTGGACGAGAGCTGCACGCTGCTCCCCCGAGCCAGACCGAGCGACATAATGCTCAGCAGACTGCTGGCGTCCGTGCCGTTCACGGTGATCGGAACCGAGAACGTGCTCGCGAGACTCACGAATTCTGCGGCGGGGCGTGCATGCAAGCCATCTTTGTTGACAAGGATCACCGTGCGCGAGACCCCGGTCGGTGCGGGCTGTTCAGCGGTCGGCGGGGCGCTACTCGACGGGTGCAGAGCGGATTGAGCGGCTGCCACGACGGCATCGAGGTCTCCCCCGATCTCTGCGGCTACGGCGGCGGCTACCCCGCCCTCGACCAGAGGCGCGTCCACAATTCGCACCCGGTTTTGCTCGGCATCCTCGAGAAAATCCCGCGCGGTTTCCGCGGTCAGAATCGCGGAACCCAGATCACACAGAATTACCACGCCGCCGCCGCCGTTCGCCGCGGTGATGCCGTCGCTGATCTTCTCAAAGCTGGTGCCGATGCCACCAGCATCCGTTCCTCCCGCAGCGACCAGATGCACCGTTGGTGCCATCTGACGCGCCAGTTCAACCAGTCCCGCCGCGATCTTCTCGCTGTGCGAGACGAAAACCAGGCCAACCCGGTCAGCGGATGCCGCCGCGCTCACTCGCGTACCATCACGCGGTCGCCATAGCGTCGGCTGCTGCGCGGAGCAGCAGTGACGTCGACTCTGAACCCGGATCCCGGTGGCCGATCGCCCGCTCACCAAGATAGCTCGCCCGTCCCTTGCGGGCCACGAGTGGTTCGGTGGCTTGCGCGCCGTGAGAAGCGGCATCCGCTGCGGCCAGCAAGACGACGTCGACGCCGGAACCGGTCGCTTGCGCGGACAACGCCGCGTTCACGGCCGGTGTCCAGGCGTCGATCATGGTCTTGTCACCCTCTTCCGCTTTGCCACGCAGTACGATGCCGTCACGGGCTGCCGCCAGAAGGGCGACCAGAGCGGCCGCATCCACCCACTCGGCGTCCCCGGCAGCGCCGGCGGCCTTGAGAAAAGCCGTACCGTACAGCGGCCCGGCAGCACCGCCAACCGTTGAGATCAACGTCGTTGCGACCAGCTTCAGCACCGCGCCGGGCGTTGTCTCGTCGGGCAGAGCGTCGAGCTTCGGCAGGATCGCCTGAAAGCCGCGATCCATGTTTTCACCGTGATCGCCATCGCCGATTTCTCGGTCGAGGGTATTGAGGGCGGCGCGGTTGGTCGCAAGCACCTCGGCGCTCCGGCGTATCCAGCGCATGGTCCAGGCGGTGTCGAGCCTTGGCGCCGCGTCAGCGAGGGCAGCGTCTGGTTGGTCGTTCGGGGTCATCGAATCTCCTTCTACCGTCCCCACCGTAGCGCCGCCGTCTGCACCGGGGCGTCCCACAGCGCCGTGAGCTCGTCGTCGAGTTTCAGAACGGAGATGGACGTTCCCGCCATCTCGAGGCTCGTCGTGTAGTTGCCGACCAGGCTCCGGGTGACCGTGATCCCCTTCTCCTTGAGTACTTCGGCGGCCCGGCGGAACACGATGTAGAGCTCGATTTGCGGCGTACCGCCCATGCCATTGACGAACAGGAGCACCTCATCTCCACTGACAAAGGGCAGGTCATCCAGAATAGGGCCGAGCAGCCGGTCCACGATCGCGTCGGCGGGTTCGAGCTTGATCCGCTCCCGCCCCGGCTCGCCGTGAATTCCAATGCCGATCTCAATCTCGTCGTCGGCGAGCACGAAACTCGGCTCCCCGGCATGAGGCACCACACAGGGTGTGAGCGCGACTCCCATGGTGCGCACCCGGGAATTCACCCGTTCGGCGACGGCGACCACGGCATCGAGGTCATCGCCGCGTTCGGCGGCGGCCCCAGTGATCTTCTCGACCAGAACCGTGCCCGCCACGCCCCGGCGGCCTGCCGTGTAGAGCGAGTCCTTGACGGCGACATCGTCGTTGATGATCACCGCGCGCACGTCGATACCCTCAGCGGATGCCAGATCGGCGGCCGTCTCAAAGTTCAACACGTCCCCGGTGTAGTTTTTCACGATGTGCAGCACGCCGGCGCCGCCATCGACGGCTTGGGTTGCGGCGAGGATCGGGTCGGGAGTCGGTGATGTGAAAACTGCGCCTGGCACCGCGGCATCCAGCATGCCGTGGCCGACGAAGCCGCCGTGCAGCGGTTCGTGCCCGCTCCCGCCACCGCTGACGATCCCTACTTTTCCCTGGACCGGGGCATCACTTCGCACAATAAAGATCGGATCGTGCGAGACCCGCACAATGTCACCGTGCGCCGCCTCGAATCCGGCGACAGCCTCGTTGACCACGTTCTTGGGATCGTTGATGAGCTTCTTCATGACCATCCATTCACTCGGTGATGCCACGGTTCGACAGAGAGAGGACCACGGCAAGGTCCGGGCAGCACCGCCCGGGACAGCCATTTTCCCACGGTCAACATACGCGCTGGGACCACGCTCGGAAAGGGGGCCATATGAACTTCGTCAGCCCATTCCCCTCTTTGACACCCCGCGCTATGTTGTTGCCATCCGCTCGCCGCAGAGGGGTAGCTTCGGCATCCCCGACCTGATCAGAAAGGTTCTCGTGGAAAATATCGGAGCTGTATTCGTCTCGGAGGTCGTGGGCACTGCAATGCTGATTCTCCTCGGAACCGGCGTCGTCGCCAACGTCGCCCTGGCGAAGAATAAGGGCCTTGGGGGTGGGTTCCTTATGGTGACCATCGGCTGGGGCTTCGCAGTGTTCGCCGGCGTCGTCGTCGCCTACCGTTCGGGGGCGCACCTCAACCCGGCCGTCACCCTGGGCCTCGTCGCCAACGGAGCCAAGGAATTCGGGATGGGAGTGCCCGTCAATGTGGTCTCCGTGCTTGCCTACATCGGCGCCCAGCTGATCGGAGCCATCCTGGGCGCCGTCGCCTGCTGGCTCGCCTACAAGCAGCACTTCGACGCCGAACCTGACCCGGCCAACAAACTCGGTGTCTTCTCGACCGGGCCGGCCATCCGCTCTTACGGCTGGAACCTCGTCACCGAAATCATCGGCACGTTCGTGCTGGTCTTCGTTGTCATCGCCTTCGGTGGTGACCGGCAGGGTACCACCGGCGGTTTGGCCTCCCTCGGAGCCCTTCCGGTGGCCCTGCTCGTCATTGTCATCGGCACCTCCCTCGGCGGACCCACGGGGTACGCCATCAACCCGGCCCGTGACCTCGGTCCGCGCATCGCGCACTTCATCCTGCCGATCAAGGGCAAGGGCAGCTCCGACTGGGCCTACTCGTGGGTACCCGTTGTCGGCCCGGTCATCGGCGGTCTGCTGGCCGGCTGGGTGGCAATCCCGCTCCTTCCCCTGCTCACCTGACCCGAACAAACGGGCCGGTCCCCCGCGGACCGGCCCGTTGTCGTGCGACCAGATCTGCACGCGCGCAAACACCAAGCACACTCACTAGGAGGACACGCACCGATGACTGACTACATTCTCGCTATCGACCAGGGAACGACCAGTTCCCGGGCCATCATCTTCGACAAGGCCGGATCGATCGTGTCGACCGGGCAGCTCGAACACGAACAGATCTTTCCGCAGGCCGGCTGGGTCGAGCATGACCCGAAGGAAATCTGGGACAACACCCGCGAAGTGATCGGGCAGGCGCTGTCCAAGGCCAACCTAACCCGGCACGACATCAAGGCCATCGGAATCACCAACCAGCGCGAAACCGCTGTCGTCTGGGACAAGAACACCGGAGTCCCCGTCTACAACGCCATCGTCTGGCAGGACACCCGCACCCAGCCCATCGTCGACCGTCTCGCCGCCGACGGTGGTGTCGAACGGTTCAAGAAGAAGGTCGGTCTGCCGCTGGCCACCTACTTCTCCGGCACCAAGATCGTCTGGATCCTCGAAAATGTCGAGGGCGCACGCGCCAAAGCGGATGCCGGCGACCTCTTGTTCGGCACGACCGACTCCTGGGTGTTGTGGAACCTCACCGGCGGCGTTGACGGCGGAGTGCACGCCACCGATGTCACCAACGCCAGTCGCACGTTGTTCATGGACCTTGAAACCCTGCAGTGGGACGACGAGATCCTCGCCATCTTCGACGTTCCGAAGTCAATGCTGCCGTCGATCCGTTCGTCCTCGGAGATCTATGGCACTGCGCACACCTCGAGCCTGCTGCGCGAGGTCCCCGTCGCCGGTATCCTCGGCGACCAGCAGGCCGCCACCTTCGGCCAGGCAGCGTTCGATCAGGGCGAGGCCAAGAACACCTACGGCACCGGAAACTTCCTGATTTTCAACACCGGTACCGAGATTGTGCACTCCAAGAATGGCCTGCTGACCACCCTCGGCTACAAGCTCGGAGATGAAGCGCCGCACTACGCCCTGGAAGGGTCCATCGCGGTAACCGGTGCGTTGGTGCAGTGGATGCGCGACAACCTCGGCATGATCAGCTCGGCCTCAGAGATTGAGGCGCTCGCGAGAACAGTCGACGACAACGGCGGAGCCTATTTCGTTCCGGCTTTCTCGGGACTGTTCGCGCCGTACTGGCGTTCCGACGCCCGCGGGGCGCTGGTCGGACTCACCCGGTTTGTGAACAAGGGGCACATCGCCCGAGCGGCACTCGAGGCGACGGCTTTTCAAACGCGGGAGGTCATCGATGCGGTCAACGCCGATTCGGGTGTCCCCCTCACGGAGATCAAGGTCGACGGCGGTATGATCGCCAACAATCTGCTCATGCAATTCCAGGCCGACATCCTTGGTGTCCCCGTGGTCCGACCGGTCGTCGCCGAAACGACGGCGCTGGGCGCCGCCTACGCTGCCGGCCTCGCCGTCGGCTTCTGGAGCAGCCTGGCTGAGCTGCGCACCAACTGGCAGGAAGACAGCCGCTGGACTCCGCAGATGGACGAAGCCGAACGCAGCCGCCAACTGCGCAACTGGAAGAAGGCGGTCACGAAGACCTTCGGGTGGGTCGACGAGGACGTCCTCTAACGAACAGCCCGAAACTGCGGCGGCCCGGTCTCAGACTTGGGTCGCCGCAATCCACGACGACAGCTTGGCCGTGGCCGCCCCGGAATCAATCGCTGCGGCAGCCACGGCCAATTTGCTGCGAAAACGGTCCAGGATGGCGACCTGCACCTGCGACGCATCGTTGGCCAGGTCGAACGCCACCAGTCCGGCCGCGGCGTTCAGTAGCACGATGTCTCGAATCGGACCCGGGTCGCCGGCGAGCACGGAGTGCACGATATCCGCGTTGTGCTGGGGCGAACCGCCCACCAGCTCGCTGATCTGGGCTCGCTTCAGGCCGAGATCCCGCGGGTCGATGTCGTGTTCGGTCACCAGACCCCGCGAGACCTCCCAGACGTGACTGTGACCTGTGGTCGTCATTTCATCGAGCCCATCATCCCCGCGAAAAACCAGTGCCGTCGCGCCTCGGGTTTGAAAGACGCCGACGAACAGCGGCACTCGATCGAGGTCGGCCACCCCCACAGCCGATGCCTCCGGTCGCGCCGGGTTGCACAGCGGGCCGAGATAGTTGAACACCGTGGGGATACCCAGCTCCTTGCGGGTGAGGGCCGCGTGGCGGAATCCGGGGTGAAAAGCCGCCGCAAAGGCGAAGGTGATCCCGGTTTCCTTGAAGACTTGGGCGACCCTGGTCGCGTCCCGCGACAGATCGATGCCCAATTCGCCGAGGACATCGGACGACCCGGAGGCGGAACTAGCGGCACGGTTACCGTGCTTGACGACCGGCACACCGGCCGCTGCGCAGACGATGGACGCCATCGTCGAGATATTCACCGTGCCGAACTGGTCACCACCGGTACCGACAATGTCGAGCGCCATCGGATTGACCGCCAACACTATGGCCTGCTCGAGGATCGCATCTCGGAATCCGACTATCTCATCGACGGTCTCCCCTTTGGCGCGAAGAGCGACAAGAAAGGCGCCCATCTGGGACGGCGATGCCTCGCCGAGCATGATGCGTTCCATGCTCCAGGCGGCATCTGCCACACTCAGGTCCCTGCCGGAAAGAAGGGAATTTAATATGTTGGGCCAAGACTGCGATTCAAGCATGATTCCGATCATAGGAGAACGGGCCCAACTCCCCCGAATTCACGGCATGGGAGTGCTGAAATTGCCCACCCCAACGAGGTAGAAACTCTCACTTGCACGCCCGATTGAGAAAAACCTGTGGGAATATCGGCCATAATGGAGGGGTGACCAGCACCTCAATTACTCAGACGGCGAGTGCGCCCGTCGTGAACCGGCCCAACAGCGTGGCTGTAGGCACCATTGTGTGGTTGGGCAGCGAGGTGATGTTTTTCGCGGGGCTCTTCGCAATCTACTTCACGCTCCGTTCAACCGCCCCCGAGCTGTGGCTCTTTGAGGCCGACAAGCACAACTTCACGTTCGCGTTGATCAATACGCTGGTGCTGGTGTCGTCGTCGGTGACCTGCCAGTTCGGAGTCTTCGCCGCCGAACGGCTACAGGCTCGTTCAACCGGTTGGAAGCCGAGTGAGTGGGGCATGGTGGAGTGGTTCTTCCTCACCTATGCTCTCGGCGCGATCTTCGTCACCGGGCAGGTGTTCGAATACGCCACCCTGGTATCCGAGGGAATCTCACTCTCCTCCAACGCTTACGGGTCAGCGTTCTACATCACGACCGGCTTCCACGGTATTCACGTGACCGCTGGCCTGCTGGCCTTCCTTCTTGTGATTGGGCGCGGCTTCGCGGTCAAGAACTTCGGCCATAAAGAAGCCACCAGTGCGATCGTGGTTTCCTACTACTGGCACTTCGTCGACGTCGTCTGGATCGGGCTCTTCCTGGTCATCTACGTTCTCAAATAGAAGTACATACCTAGAAACGGGAGCGGACTACTTCAGCATGACCACGATCAAAACCCCTCGCGCACGCCGGCCACGCAAGACCGGACGTCGCCATCCACTCGCCAGCGTTGCGCTCATTGCCATCGGACTGCTCTTCACTGGAGGCGCCTATGTCGCCTTCAGTAGCAGCACTGCCGTTGCGACAACGGATGCCTCGTCACAGCAGACCATCGCTCAGGGTGAAAAACTCTTCGCGGCAAACTGCGCCACCTGCCACGGCCTCAGCGCCCAGGGCTCCTCAGAAGGTCCGAGCCTGATCGGAGTCGGCGCAGCCTCCGTCGACTTCCAGGTGGGCACCGGTCGCATGCCGATGCAGATGCAGGGCCCGCAGGCGCAGAAGAAGCCGGTTCAGTTCACGGCCGAGCAGACCGCTGCCCTGGCCGCCTATGTGGCCTCGCTGGCTCCCGGTCCGGCGATTCCCGCCGCCGAGCTGCTGGACGCTGCCGGTGACGCCGCAACCGGTGCTGAACTGTTCCGCATCAACTGCGCCATGTGCCACAACGTTGCCGGTGCCGGTGGCGCACTGACCGAGGGCAAGTTTGCGCCTGCCATCGAAAACGTTTCGGCCCAGCACATCTACGAGGCCATGATCACCGGCCCGCAGAACATGCCCGTCTTCAACGACATGAACATCTCCCCCGAAGACAAGCGCGACATCATCACGTACCTCAAGTACGTCGAGGACAACCCGTCTCCGGGCGGACTGGCTCTCGGTTCTCTCGGACCGGTAGCTGAAGGACTCTTCATCTGGATCTTCGGACTGGGCGCAATCGTGGCCCTCACCGTGTGGATCACCGCAAAATCGAACTGAGACTCGGTACCCCGTCTTGACACATCATTCGGTACCGATCGAACGTCGCGTAGCACCAGAGTGCACAGTATTTACACCCACGAAGGAGACCCATGGCCAAGGACGATAACGGCGCGGAGGACGTAACCGCCGCCGACTCGCCTGGCGCGCAGCTCGCGACATCCGCCGCAAGCACAGCCGTCGTTACACGGGATGCCCTGGCTAACCCAGGATTCCCGCCGCACCGTCCGCGCATCACCGACCTTGACCACAAGGAAGAGCGCAAGGCGGAGCGCACCGTTTACACACTGTTCTACGTATCCATCGTGGGTAGTGTCTTCGCGATTGCTGCGTACATGGCCTTTCCGATCGTTGCTGAGGATCCGGGTTCGGTTCGACTGAACAACCTCTTCATCGGTCTCGGTCTCAGCCTCGCGTTGCTCGCCATCGGTATCGGCGCTGTTCACTGGGGCAAGGCGCTCATGAGCGATCATGAGGGGGTTGACGAACGACACCCCGTTCGTGGGACCGAGCCCGTTCGGGCCCGTGCCGTGGAGATCTTCCAGCAGGCCAATGAAGAATCGGGCTTCGGCCGCCGCACACTCATTCGCAACAGCCTCATCGGCGCTCTCGTCGTCTTCCCGCTCCCGGCTGTCGTTCTGTTTCGTGGCCTCGGCCCGATGGATCAAGACCCGGTAGCCCTGCTCAATGAGACCATGTGGAAAAAGGGCGTTCGCCTCACCATGGACCCGAGCGGAACCCCGATCAAGGCAGCGGATGTCACGCTCGGCTCGTCGTTCCACGTCATCCCGGAGGGCCTGTCCGAAATGGGCCACGGCCGTTTGGAAGAGAAGGCGAAAGCCGCCGTTCTGCTTATCCGAATGGATCCGGACGACCTGATCGAAGCGGAAGACCGCAAGTCCTGGTCCTATGACGGCATCGTGGCATATTCTAAGATATGCACCCACGTTGGATGCCCGGTTGCCCTTTATGAACAGCACACGCACCACCTGCTTTGCCCGTGCCACCAGTCGCAGTTCGACGTTGAGAACCATTGCAAGGTCATCTTCGGACCGGCCAAACGGGCACTACCCCAGCTCCCGATCGCCGTAGACGCTGAGGGATACCTGATCGCGCAAAGCGATTTCACTGAACCAGTCGGCCCGAGCTTCTGGGAGCGAGCATGACCACGATAACCACCCGCGAATCCGCTGAGGACCAGGGCGTCGGGGTGAAGAAAACCGGTGGCTTCACCGCCTCCGCCGCCAACTACATAGACGAACGCACGAGTATCTCGGGCGCCGTCAAGGAGCTTGGGCGCAAGATCTTCCCCGACCACTGGTCGTTCCTGCTCGGTGAGGTGGCGCTGTACAGCTTCGTCATCATTTTGCTGTCGGGGTCATTCCTGACCTTCTTCTTCCAGGCATCAATGGCAGAAGTCGTCTACGACGGCTCCTATGCCCCGCTCAAGGGCATCCCCATGTCGGCAGCCATGTCCTCCACGATGGACATCTCGTTCGACATTCGTGGCGGACTCCTCATGCGTCAGGTACACCACTGGGCGGCCCTGCTCTTCGTAGCCGCCATAGGCCTGCACATGTTGCGCATCTACTTCACAGGTGCTTTCCGCAAGCCGCGCGAGCTCAACTGGGTCATCGGCTTCATCCTCTTCATCCTCGCCATGGCCGAAGGCTTCACCGGCTACTCCCTCCCCGATGACCTGCTCTCTGGTAACGGACTGCGCATCATCGACGGTCTGATCAAGGGCATCCCGGTCGTAGGTACGTGGGTATCGTTCCTGCTCTTCGGTGGCGAATTCCCCGGCACCGACATCGTCGGACGACTGTACTCGCTGCATATTCTGCTGCTGCCGGCCATCATCGTCGCGTTGATCGCCATGCACCTCTTGTTCGTTGTCGTGCACAAGCACACCCAGTACCCGGCCGCCGGACACACCAACCAGAACGTGGTCGGCTACCCGGTTCTGCCGGTCTACGCCGCTAAGGCGGGGGGATTCTTCTTCATCGTCTTCGGTGTGGTCATGCTCATCGCGTCGCTTTTCACGATCAACCCGATCTGGAATTACGGCCCGTACGATCCCTCGCCGGTATCGGCGGGTACCCAGCCGGACTGGTACATCGGCTTCGCCGACGGTGCCATGCGGCTGATCCCGACCGGGTGGGAGTTCGTCTGGCTGAACCACACCTACTCCCTCAACATCCTCGTGGTGCTCACCGTGGTCGGACTGTTCATCGTGACCGTCATGATCTACCCCTTCATCGAAGGATGGATCACCGGCGACAAACGTGAACACCACGTGCTCGACCGTCCGCGCAACGCGCCGACCCGCACCGCTATCGGCGCAGCCGGCGTCACGTTCTATGCTTCCCTGTGGGCCGCAGCATCGTCGGACATCATGGCAACGCACTTCCACCTCACCATGGAAGGTGTCATCCACACGCTCCAGGCGACCACGTTGCTCGGCCCGTTCCTGGCCTTCTTCATCGCCAAGCGTGTCTGCCTGGCCCTGCAGAAGAAGGATCGTGAGATCGTGCTGCACGGTTACGAGTCTGGCCGCATCGTTCGGCTGCCCGGCGGCGAATTCGTCGAGGTCCACCAGCCGGTTGACGAGTACGAGCGCTGGAAGTTGGTCAGCTACAGCGACTTCAAGCCGCTCATGCTGCGCCCGAACGCTCAGGGCAAGATCGGCCCGGCCGAAAAGGTTCGCGCCGGCCTGTCCCGCTGGTTCTTCGAGGACCGGATCACTCCGGTCACTCAGGTGGAGCTGAACCAGGCTCACGGTGATCACCCCGCGGAGATCACCGACAAATAGGCATAACTCCAACAGAACGGGCATCGATGTCACTCCAGACGCTTTCGGAGTGGCTTCGATGCCCGAACTGCTTTCTCCCTCTGAATCCAGGCGGCGAACTCCTACTGGGCTGTGAACGTGGTCATTCCTTTGATGTGAACAAGCGGGGCTTCGTCAACCTGCTCACCGGCCAGCGCAAATTCATCGGCGACAGCGCGGCCATGCTGGACGCCAGGGATCGATTCCTTCGCGCCGGGTGGTACGAACCGCTCCGCGACGCCATCCACACTCTCGTTGGCGGCGAGTCCCCCCGGCGGCTTCTCGACGTGGGTTGCGGGACCGGCTATTACCTGGGTGCAGCGCTGCCCCCGGGAAAAGACGTGCGGGCGCTGGGAATGGACCTCTCCCCCACCGCCGTGAGTCGCACCATCCGCTCGCACGGTCGCGTTGACGGGCTGGTAGCGGATGTCTGGTCGCCCCTCCCCATTCGCGACGGCGCCGCCGACGTGATTCTGAACGTGTTCGCACCTCGCAACGCTGCGGAATTCCACCGCGTCCTGCGGCCCGACGGACTGCTGCTGGTCGTAGTGCCGCAACCGACGCACCTGCGTCAGCTGCGGGAATCGGGGCTGGCCGTGGAGATGCAGGCCGACAAAGCCGCCCATTTGACCACGAGTCTGGGCGCCTGGTTCCGCCTCGAGCGCCATGAACAAATCGACCGCACCGTGCACCTGTCACCGTTCGAGGTGGCGTCGCTCATCGGTATGGGACCGTCTTCGCACCATTCCGGCTCCGCCGCCAGCGGGGACAGCCTAGCCGCCGACCAGCTTGTCACGGTCGCCTTCGACGTCTTCGGCTTCCGCCGCCGGTAGCCCAGTTACTCTTCCCCGGCCACAGCGCGCCCGTCAAACGAAGATACCGACCTCCCTGTGCGGGAGATCGGTATCGATAGCAACGTGCGCTCAGCGGGCGAACAGGCCCCGGTAGTATTCGTAGACCCAGCCGGTGAGGGCTACCAAGCCTAGGCCCAGGCCGATGAAGCAGATCCAGATTCCCACTGCGAGGCCCAGAAAAAGCAACGCTGTTGATGCGGCCAGAAAAATCGGCCACCAGCTCCACGGGCTGAAGAAGCCCATCTCGGGGTCACCGTCGTCGATGTTGCCATCGAGACGGTCCTCCGGAAGCTCGGAGCCCTGGGCGGCGTGAACTTTGTCCAGATAGAAGGCAATGAACGCAACTAGCAGGGTGGACAGCCCCAGCATGAACGTTCCGGCCCATTCCACTTTTCCATGAGCCGGATCGAGCAGGCTCCAGACAACATAAGCGACCGTCACGATGCCGAAGAAGGCGGTGAGGATCCAGAGGATGTTGACGTTGGTCTTCATTTACTTGACCTGATTCGAATCGATGTCGTAGACCGCGGCGTCGGGTGCGTCCTTGCCAGGGCCGATGCCGACGGGCAGGCCGGCTTCGGGGTGGTTCAGGTCGAAGGCCGGACGTTCGGAGCGGATGCGGGGAATGGAGGTGAAGTTGTGGCGCGGCGGCGGGCACGAGGTCGCCCACTCCAGCGATGAACCGTAACCCCACGGGTCGTTCACGGTCACCAGCGGAGCCTTGCGGGCGGTGATGTACACGTTCAGGAAGAACGGAATCATCGAGACGGCCAAGATCATGGCACCGATTGTGGACACCTGGTTCATCCAGGTGAATCCGTCTTCCGGTGCGTAGGTGGCGTACCGACGCGGCATCCCCATGACACCGAGCCAGTGCTGGATCAGGAAGGTGGTGTGGAAACCGATGAACAGGAGCCAGAAGTGCCACTTGCCGAGGCTCTCGTTGAGCATCTTGCCGGTCCACTTGGGCCACCAGAAGTAGAATCCGCTGAACATGGCGAAGACGACGGTTCCGAACACGACGTAGTGGAAGTGGGCGACGACGAAGTAGGTGTCGGAGACATGGAAGTCGAGCGGCGGCGAGGCGAGGATGACTCCGGTCAAGCCACCGAAGGTGAACGTGACCAGAAAGCCGATGGCCCAGATCATGGGAGTCTCAAAGGTGATTGACCCGCGCCACATGGTGCCGATCCAGTTGAAGATCTTCACTCCGGTCGGTACCGCGATGAGCATTGTCATCAGCGAGAAAAACGGCAGCAAAACCGACCCGGTCACGTACATGTGGTGCGCCCAGACTGAGACCGAGAGGGCGGCGATCGAAATGGTCGCATAGACCAGCGTCTTGTAGCCGAACATGGGCTTGCGGCTGAAGACCGGGAACACTTCGGAAACGATGCCGAAGAACGGCAGGGCGATGATGTACACCTCGGGGTGACCGAAGAACCAGAACAAGTGCTGCCACAGGATGGCACCGCCGTTGGCTGGATCATAGATGTGCGAACCGAAGATGCGGTCAGAGGCCGCGGCAAGCATGGCAGCGGCAAGTACCGGGAAGACCATGAGCGCGAGCAGGGAGGTGATGAGCGAGTTCCAGGTAAAAATGGGCATCCGCCACATCGTCATTCCCGGGGCGCGCATGGTGATGATCGTGGTGATGAAGTTCACCGAACCGAGAATGGTACCGAAGCCGGAGAGACCGAGGCCGACCATCCAGAGGTTACCGCCGACGCCCGGTGAGAACGTCGTGCTCGCGAGCGGCTGGTACGCGAACCAGCCGAAGGATGCCGCCCCCTGCGGGGTGAGGAACCCGGATACGGCGATGAGACTGCCGAAGTTGAAGAACCAGTAGGCGAGGGCGTTCAGGCGCGGGAATGCGACGTCGGGGGCACCGATCTGCAGCGGCACCAGAAAGTTCGCGAAGCCGAAGAAGAGCGGCGTTGCGAACATGAGCAGCATGATCGTGCCGTGCATTGTGAACAGCTGGTTGTACTGCTCCTTCGTCTGCACCACGTCAAGGCCGGGCGCGAACAGCTGAGCTCGAATGATGAGCGCCATGACGCCACCGAGGCAGAAGTAGATGAAGGAGGTGATCAGGTACATGTACCCGATGACCTTGTGGTCGGTGGAGGTGATCCACCGGACGAGCACGTTGCCCTTGCGTTCGGCCGAGGTCGAGACCGGCGCTGCCGGGCGTGACTCCACTGGTGCGATGGTCGTGGTCATGGCTTAGTTGCCCTCCAGTGCCGTCGGGGCACTCGTGCCCGGCTGATTCTGACGTCGGTCGAATTCGTTGCCGAGCTGACCGACGTTACCTGCGGTGCGCAGGGATTGAATGTAGGTGTCGTAGTCAGCCTGGGAGACGACCTTGACGTTGAAGAGCATGAGTGAGTGGTATTCGCCACAGAGCTCGGCACACTTGCCCGCGTAGGTGCCGATGCGCTGCGGGGTGACCGACATGTAGTTGGTCTTGCCGGGAATAACGTCTTTCTTGTACAGGAAATCGATCACCCAGAACGAGTGGATGACGTCCCGAGATTCCAAGGCAATCTCAATGGTCTTATCAACCGGAAGCACGAGCACGGGGAGTTCGGACTGGTTGATCGCACCGGTTTCGCCGTTCGGATCGAGCTGGCCCTGGATTCCGGGCGAGTACACGTCTTCATCGACATAGTTGAAGTCCCAGGCCCACTGCTTGGCTTGAACTTCAATCGTCACGTCGGGATTGTCGTAGCGTGCCTCTACGGCGATCTGGTCGCGCACGGTGAAGGCGAAGAAACCGACGACCAGAATGAGCGGAACGATGGTGTAGAAGATCTCGATCGGCATGTTGTACCGCAGCTGCACCGGAAGCCCGGTCTGGCCCTTGCGTCGTCGATAGACGACGATCGTCCAGATGATGAGGCCCCAGGTGATGAGGCCGACGACAAGGAGCACGATCCACGAGGTGGTCCAGAGACCCGCAATGCGATCGGTGTGATTGGTCACCGCCGTTTCGCCCTCTTGTTCAAAACCGGGCAGGAAACCATGGAGCTGGGCTTGCGTGCATCCGGCCAGTACAACGGCTAACGTCGCTGCGAGCGGAATGGCAGCCCAACGAAGGCGGTGGTTATTGCGCACCGGGGACCTTTCGGGAGATTCGAGGACGCTTCTCAGGAAGCGTTTTGATCGATTCCTAGCCTACTCCGCGAGAGTGCACACGAAGTGCACTACGGGTCGGGTCGCACACGAATTGTGCGCCTGAAAGCCCGCTCTCGGGGCAAATCCGGGCGAATCCGGTGCAGATTGGGCAGAAAAAAAGCGGGGACACCATCAAAGTGATGATGTCCCCGCCGGTCGAGCTTCTTTAGTGGAAGGAGTCCCCGCAGGCACAACTGCCGCCGGCGTTCGGGTTGTCGATGGTGAAACCCTGCTTCTCAATCGTGTCTTCGAAGCTGATCGAGGCGCCCTCGAGATAGGGAACGCTCATCTTGTCGACAACGACCTCGACACCGTCGAAATCGACGAGGGCATCCCCCTCGAGCACGCGTTCGTCGAAGTAGAGCTGGTAAATGAGGCCGGAGCAACCGCCGGGCTGAACGGCGACGCGCAGCCGCAGATCTTCGCGACCTTCCTGAGCCAACAGGCTGCGCACCTTGAGCGCGGCCGCCTCGGTAAGTCCCACGCCGTGTGCGGCGTGGGCGGCGTCAGCAGGCGCGGTGTCAGCAACGCTGACGGTTTCTGTCATGGTGTCGGTCATGCTTCTCCTCGGTTCACGCAGTCACGCACAGTGCGATCTCATAGACGACGGTGTATTAAATTCTACCTTCGACAACCAAAAAGTCGACGGGGTCATTCCCACGCTCTCACATTTCTTTGGACGTCGGCAGTTGACCGGGCGCTTACTCAGTGTCCGCTGCGCTCGTTCAGGCTGCCCAGGAGGAACGCTTCACTGAGTACGGCCCGTTTGAACACGCCGAGGTGTAATGACTCATTCGGACTGTGGGCCCGGGAGTCAGGGTCTTCCACTCCGGTCACCAGAATCTGGGCTGCCGGAAAGACCCGCACCAGGTCGGCTATGAACGGGATCGATCCACCGACGCCAATGTCGACCGGGGGAACGCCCCAGGCAGCCGTCATGGCGGATCGTGCCTCGGTCACGGCCCAGCCGCTGGTATCGACGAGGAAGGGCTCACCGGTATCCACATCGTCGATCTCGACAAGCGCACCAAATGGCGTGTGCTCGCGCACGTGCGCCTCGATCGCTGCGGCGGCTTCCACTGCGGACTGGCCCGGAGCGATCCGAGTGCTGATCCGAACACTGACGGCCGGGGTGAGCGTGTTGGATGCATTGTCGACACTGGGGGCGTCGATCCCGGTGACGGTAAGCGCCGGCTGCGACCAGATTCGGCTGAGAATGGAGCCGTGTCCGATCGGGGTGACGCCGGGGAGCAGTCCGGTCTCGGCGCGCAGTTGCTCCTCGGAATAGTCCGGCGTGGGCACGTCGATGCTGGTCAGGCCGGCCACAGCGACGGAACCATCGTCGCCATACATGGTCGCGAGCAGTTTGATCGTGGCGAGCATGGCGTCGGGTACCGCTCCCCCGAACATTCCGGAGTGCGAGGCGTGGGCGAGTGTGCGCACGGTCAGGCGCAGGGTGACGTTGCCGCGCAGGGCCGTCGTGATGGCCGGCGTGTTGATGTCCCAGTTGTTGGAGTCGGCCACCACGATGACGTCGCCGCGCAGCGCCTCGCGGTTCTCGTCGAGGAAGGTGGCGAAGGATCGGCTGCCGAACTCTTCTTCTCCCTCGATGAACAGCGCAAGCCCGAGGTCGAAGTCCGGGCCGACGGCTGCGACCAGCGCACGGATGGACGCGATGTGCGCCATCACGCCGGCCTTATCGTCGGCGGCGCCGCGTCCATAGAGGCGGTCGCCGCGCACGGTCGGTGTGAATGGGTCCGATTCCCAGTCCTCATCCTTTCCGGGAGGCTGCACGTCGTGGTGGGCGTAGAGCAGCACGGTCGGTCGGCCGTTGCGCGCCGGGCGAGAGGCCAGAATGGCCGGCTGGCCCAGTTCGGTGCCGCCGGGGATACCGGCCTGCACGATGTCGATGGACTCGAACACGTCGAGTCCACGCACCAGGGCGGCGACGGCATCGGCGCTGGCAGCGACCTGGGCGCGGTCGAAGGCGGCCCAGGAAACCGACGGAATGCGCACTAGCGCGCAGAGGTCGGCAATCGTGCTGGGTAGCCCCAATTCGACGGCGGTGCGGAGGACGTCTTGCGCCCCCGAATCGGTGGGTGAAGCTGGGGCCGAGCCGTGCGTCGCGTCGGCCGAGTGGGAATTTGTCTGTGGGTTACCAGTCATACGGGTAATCTTAAGGCACCCAATTGCAAGGATTTGATGTGGCTAAGACTCCCGTAAACCCCGACGCCCAGCCGTCGACTGAAAGTTCCGACGAGACCGCAGCGCGCCTCGGTCTGACAAACACTGCCGGCAAGGGTCAGGCGACCCCCACCCGCAAGAAGCAGGAAGCGGCCAACAAGCGCCCGCTGGTGCCGGACGACCGCAAGCTCGCAGCGAAGCAGGCACGTGCCAAGTCGACCGCCGCGCGGGATGTCGCTCGGGCCGGCATGGCCGCCGGTATCGACAAGTACCTGCCGCTGCGGGAACGCGGTCTGCAGAAACGGTATGCCCGCGATTACGTCGATGCGCGGTTCAATGTCGGGGAGCTCATGATCCCGATCATGTTCCTGGTCATCCTCCTCACGACGATCCCGAGCATCTCGAGCTACTCGATCATCGCCCTGTGGGCGTTCTTCATTTTCGCGGTGATCGACTGCGTCGTGCTCGGCTTCGTACTCACCAAGAAGATCGAGGCCAAGTTCGGCTCTGACAAGGCCGAACGCGTGCGCTGGTACGCGGCTATGCGCGCGCTCCAGCTGCGCCCGATGCGGCTGCCCAAGCCGCAGGTTAAGCGTCGCCAGTACCCGATCTAACGCGCCAGACCCAGCGGGCGGCTTCGGCGCTTACCTTGCGAAGGCGCCCGCTCGGATCAGCGGCACACGCACTTCCTCATCGGTGAGGGAACCGTGTTGCCCGATCATGCCGCGTGCCCTCTGGTTCGCCGGTCGGGAGTCGTAGTACGCGATGGACTTACGGGCGGCGACCAGCACGTCACCGATGCGAGGCAGGACCTCGTCGGCGACCCGGCCGTACAGTCCGGCTGCCACGGCTTCGTCGCGGGTGTAGACCCAGGCACGATCCCCCTGAGACGCCCGCCAGGCATCCGCCAGCGTGTTAGCGCCATTCGAGTCAAACTCGGCCGCTGACCGCCGCGGCTCGAGGTAGAGCTGCACGCAGCGCGGGTCCCCCGCGATGTGCCGCACGTTGGCGACAAGCGCCGGTTCGGTATCGAACAGAACGTGCCTGGTACTCGGCACGTCGATCACACCATGGTCGGCGGTGAGCAGCATGCCCTCGTCAGAGCGCAGAGTGGCAGCGAACCGGGTCACCTCGGAGTCGAGGTTTTCGAGCTGGGCCAGCCACCGATCGGACTCCCATCCGTGCGCGTGCGCTGCCACGTCGAGCTCGGCCACGTAGAGGTAGATCAGGGCGGTGGGATTCTCATTCAGAATGCTGCGGGCCGCCGCGAAGCGATCGGCCACCGTCTCGGCCGGAACGTACTGGGCGCCGCGCAGCACAGCCTGGGTGAAGCCGGAGACCACGAACCGTTTAGGCCCGATGGCGAAGCTTGGCACGTTGTCGTCGGTGGCCAGGTCGAAGACGGTCCGGGCTCGTTGCCAGGTGCGCGGCTGCATCCCGTCGTCCCAGCCGGTGAGCTGGTTGACGACGCGGTCGTTTGCCCCGTCGAGCACCTGGTAGCCGACCAGCCCGTGCTGGCCCGGTTCCACGCCGGTGGTGAGCGTCGCGATTCCCGCGGCGGTCGTCGCGGGGAAGACCCCGTCGATGATGCTCGATTTGTTGAGCCGCGAGGACAGGAATCGTGCGTGCCCGGCCCTTGCCCGGATCGAGCTGACGCCGAGCCCATCGGCCAGAATCACGACCGCTTTGCGCACGGCCGGCAGGCCCAGAGGGTTCGGCCGGGCGCAGACGGCGTCGAGGGAACTGGTGAGAACATCGGCAAGGCGCAGAGCACTGAATTGGCGGGCCGGTAGCATTGTGGGCATCGGGTCTCATTCTTTCACAGGGACGAACCCGAGCCCTCCAGCGCTCCCGAGAGCGCTCCCTACGCAGTGCAGCGGCGACCGGTTCGATCGGTTGCCGTCGCACGCTTGAAGCAGAAGTTTTCAATGATCCGTTCAGACATCACCCCACCCGCCGCCAGCACCGCCAGTACCGAGCGCATCGAAGACGTCGATGTGTCGGTGGAGATGCAGGGGTCGTTCCTCGAATACGCCTATTCGGTGATCTACTCCCGGGCCCTGCCCGATGCCCGTGACGGTCTCAAACCGGTGCAGCGTCGCATCCTGTATCAGATGAGCGAAATGGGATTGCGCCCCGACAAGGGCCACGTGAAGAGCGCCCGGGTCGTCGGCGAGGTGATGGGCAAGCTGCACCCGCACGGCGACACGGCCATCTACGACGCCCTCGTGCGTATGGCGCAGTCTTTCTCACTGCGGGTTCCGCTCGTCGACGGCCACGGCAACTTCGGCTCGCTCGATGACGGGCCGGCAGCGCCCCGCTACACGGAAGCCCGTCTGGCGGCACCCGCTCTCGCGATGACCGAGAACCTCGACGAAGACGTCGTGGATTTCGTGCCGAACTACGACAACCAGCTCACCCAGCCCGACGTGCTGCCGGCCGCCTATCCCAACCTGCTCGTCAACGGCACGAGCGGCATCGCCGTCGGGATGGCCACCAACATGGCACCGCACAACCTGATCGAGGTCGTCGGGGCCGCCCGGCACCTGCTCGCTCACCCGAACGCAACCCTCGACGACGTCATGGAATTCGTGCCTGGTCCTGACCTGCCGACCGGTGGCACCATCGTGGGACTGGCCGGCATCAAGGACGCCTACAGCACCGGCCGCGGCAGCTTCAAGACGCGCGCCCGCGTCTCGGTCGAGTCGATCAGTGCTCGCAAGACCGGACTCGTCGTGACCGAACTCCCCTACCTGGTCGGCCCGGAAAAGGTGATCGAGAAGATCAAGGATGGTGTCAACTCCAAGAAGCTCAGCGGTATCTCGGATGTCACCGATCTCACCGACCGTACCAAGGGACTGCGTCTGGTCATCGGTATCAAGACCGGTTTCAGTCCCGATGCCGTGCTCGAGCAGCTCTACCGGTACACCCCGCTGGAAGACTCGTTCAACATCAACGCTGTCGCCCTGGTCAACGGTGCACCGCAGACGCTGGGATTGCTCGAACTGCTGCACGTCTACGTCAACCACCGCATCGAGGTCGTCACCCGGCGATCAGCCTATCGCCTGGCCCGGCGCAGGGAACGCCTGCACCTCGTGCTTGGCCTGCTAGTGGCGATCCTCGACATCGACGAGGTCATCCAGGTGATCCGCGCGAGCGACGACACCGAGCAGGCCCGCGCCAAACTGATCGACGTGTTCGACCTCAGCCAGATTCAGGCCGAATACATTCTCGAACTGCGGCTGCGGCGCCTCACCAAGTTCTCCCGCATCGAGCTCGAATCCGAACGTGACCAGTTGCTCGCTGAAATCGCGAAACTCGAGAAACTGCTGTCCTCGAAAGCCGCAATCCGCACGCTGGTGTCGGAGGAACTGGGCGCGGTAGCCGAGAAGTTCGGGACCCCGCGCCGTACCGTGCTCACCGAGGCCAAGCCGAGCATTGCCGGCCTGTCAGTGGCTGCTGCCAAACGCCAGGCGGCCGTACTCGAAGTGCAGGACATCCCCACGCGCGTGTTTCTGAGCGTGACCGGGCGCATCGCCCGGGTCGATCTGCTCGCTGTCGACGATTCGCTGCCGCCGCGGATCCAGCCACCGCAGCGCCGAAGCAAACACGATGCCGTTCTCTCGACTCTCGACACAACCAGCCGCACCGAGGTGGGCGCAGTGACCAACCGGGGGCGGCTCATCCGCTTCTCGCCGGTGGACCTGCCCGTGATGCCGCCGACGTCGATCCAGCTGGCCGCCGGGGTGCGCATCAGCGAATATCTGATGCTGACCGATAAGAAGGAGCGAGTGCTCGCGATCGTCTCGCTGGACTCCGATCGGGCGATCGCGCTCGGCACCCGTCAGGGCGTCGTGAAGCGGGTGACTCCCGGCGACTGGGCCAACAGGCCCGACTTCGACATCATCGCCCTCAAACCCAAGGATGAGGTGGTCGGTGCGGTGCAGGGCGCAGAGGACGACGACCTCGTCTTCATCACGACGGATGCGCAGCTGCTGCGCTTCACCGCCGCTGGTGTGCGGCCGCAGGGCCGAGCGGCCGGCGGTATGGCCGGCATCAAGCTGACCGCGGGGGAAACCGTCGTGTTCTTCACCAGCCTGTCAGCCGAGGACGTGGGAACGGCCGTCGTGGCCACCGTGGCGTCGAGCAGTCAGACGCTTCCAGGCACCGACCCGGGCAGCGCGAAGCAGAGCGATTTCTCGGAGTATCCGGCCAAGGGCCGTGCCACCGGCGGTGTTCGCGCCCAGCGCTTCCTCAAGGGTGAGGACACCCTCGCGGTGGCCTGGGTGGGCCGAGCCCCGGCCCGTGCCGTCGGTCCCGACGGTACCCCCCGCACCCTGCCCGACTCCGGTTCCCGCCGGGACGCCTCTGGAGTCATGCTCGACGCGTCAATCGGAGCCATCGGCACCGAAATCTAAGCCCGCACACCTCGTGGCACGCGTTGGAGAACGCGGCACTGGTTTGAACACGTGCCGGCTTCTCAAACACGGGCCACGAGGGCGCTGGGACGCCTCAGACGTCGATGCGATCGCGGGACAGTTTGTCGGAGCTGTCGATGATGAACTCCTTGCGCGGGGCGACATCGTTGCCCATGAGCAGCTCGAAGACCTTGCCGGCGGCTTCGGCGTCGTCGACGCGTACGCGCCGCAGGGTGCGGTGGGCACGTTCCATAGTGGTGGTCGCGAGCTGGTCGGCATCCATTTCGCCGAGGCCCTTGTAGCGCTGGATCGGGTCCTGATACCGACGATTCTTCTTCTCGAGGGCGCTCAGCACCCCGTGCAGCTCGGTTTCGGAGTAGGTGTAGATGGTCTCGTTGGGCTTCGAGCCCGGGTTCATGACGACGACCCGGTGCAGCGGCGGTACTGCGGCGAAGACCCGGCCCTCGGTGATCATGGGGCGCATGTAGCGAAAGAACAGGGTGAGCAGCAGGGTACGAATATGGGCGCCGTCGACGTCGGCGTCGCTCATGATGATGACTTTGCCGTAGCGGGCCGCTGACAGGTCGAAACTGCGACCGGAGCCGGCCCCGATCACCTGGATGATCGACGCGCACTCCGTATTGGACAACATGTCGGCGACGGACGCCTTCTGCACGTTCAGAATCTTGCCGCGAATCGGAAGCAACGCCTGGTGCTCGCTGTCGCGGGCGAGCTTGGCCGTGCCCAGGGCCGAGTCCCCCTCCACGATGAACAACTCACTGGTTGACACGTCGTTGCTGCGGCAGTCGACCAGCTTGGCCGGCAGCGACGAACTTTCCAGCGCGTTCTTGCGCCGCTGAGTCTCCTTGTGCGCCCGGGCTGAGATGCGCGATTTCATCTCGGCGACGATCTTGTCGAGCAGCAGCGTTGACTGGGTCTTGTCGTCGCGTTTCGGCGAGGCGTACCGCTCCGCCATGGCCTTGGCGACGATGTTGGCGACGATCGCCCGCACCGCGGGAGTGCCGAGCACTTCCTTGGTCTGGCCCTCAAACTGCGGCTCGGGCAGGCGCACCGTGAGTACGGCGGTGAGGCCTGCCATCACGTCGTCCTTGTCCAGCTTGTCGTTGCCGACCTTGAGACGCCGGGCGTTCAGTTCGACCTGGCCGCGCAGGAACTTCAGCAGCCCGGCGTCGAAACCGGCCTGGTGGGTGCCGCCCTTGGGCGTGGCGATGATATTGACGAAGCTCTGCACGATCGTGTCGTAGCCGGTGCCCCAGCGGAGGGCGATGTCCACCTGGCAGTCGCGCGTGAGCTCGGTCGGCACCATGGCGCCCTTGTCGGTGAGGACCGGAACGGTTTCAGTGAAGGTGCCGTTGCCGGTGAGCCGCCAGGTATCGGTGATCGGGGCATCCGTCGCGAGGTGCTCGACGAATTCGCTGATGCCGCCGTCGAACTGGAACAGGCTGGTGACGGGCTCCTCGGTGCGACGGTCGGCCACCTCGATCGCGAGGCCGGGAACGAGGAACGCCGTCTGGCGGGCTCGGCTCAACACCTCGTCGGTCTGGAACGCTGCACCCTTGGTGAAGATCTGCCGGTCAGCCCAGTAGCGGATGCGAGTGCCCGTGACGCCGCGCTTGACCTTGCCGATTACGCGCAGCTCGCTCTGGTTCTCGAACGGAGTGAACGGGGCGTCGGGGCTCTTCTCCCCCGAATCCGCGAACAGGCCGGGTTCACCGCGGTGGAACGACATCGCCCAGGTCTTGCCGTCGCGGTCGACCTCGACGTCGAGGCGTTCGGACAGCGCGTTGACAACGGATGCCCCCACCCCGTGCAGACCACCCGACGCGGCATACGACCCGCTGCCAAACTTTCCGCCGGCGTGCAGTTTGGTGAAGACGACCTCGACACCGGTCAGGCCGGTCTTGGGCTCGATATCCACCGGAATTCCGCGGGCGGTGTCGCGCACCTCGACGCTCTGGTCAGGATACAGCTCGATATTGATGCTGGCACCGTGCCCGCCCAGTGCCTCATCGACGGAGTTGTCGATGATCTCCCAGAGGCAGTGCATCAGTCCACGCGAGTCGGTGGAACCGATATACATGCCGGGGCGTTTACGCACTGCCTCGAGTCCCTCAAGGACTGACAGGTGGCGCGCGGAATAGTCAGAGCTCACAACAACCAAGAATACCGGCCCCGACCGGGAAACTTTCGCGCTGAGCAGGCACGGCGCGGCAGGCAACCCCCCACGACACGTCTACGCGGTGAGCGAAATACCGGCCAATCATCTCGTCATTGGCCCTGCGGCGTGTTTACATTAGATAAGAGGGTCAATGCAATTCAGTCTGGAGGAGGAGAATATGTCCCAGATCGCCACCGAAAATGGTGCTGTAGACAACCAGGGCACCCCCCACCAGCTCACCGCAGCCGACCGCTGCGACGCGTGCGGTGCCCAGGCTTATATCCGTGTCGTCGTGAAGAACAGCGAGCTGCTGTTCTGCGCGCACCACGGTCGCAAGCACCAGGAGAAGCTGGCAACGATTGCCGATAGCTGGCACGACGAATCGAGTCGTCTGCTCGAAGACCAGCGCTCCTAGCTGCTCGTAAGCACTAAAACGGATGCCGCGCCGGCGGCTGGCTCAGGCCAGTCTCCCGGCGCGGTTCTTTCGTCCCCACCGTTTTTCGGGTCTATAGAGCCGCGCTCAGCACGCAGACTTATTCGGCGTCCTGGCCCAGCCGCACGGCCACCTCGTTGCGGGCCGTCCGCGCGGTGTCGTCGACGGATTCGGCCGTCGCGGCGCGCGCATACTCGAGATCGTGGCGACTGAAGGCTGCCTGCAGCAGGTGGTCAGCGAGTGCCGGATTGCGAGCAAGAACGGGCCCGTGCAGGTGGGTGCAGAACACCTCACCCATGGTCAGTCCCTCAATCTGAGGTCCGCTCGCCGGGGCAGCGGCATTGCCGGTTCCGTACAGCACTCGGCCGAGCGGGCTGGCTTCAGCACCGATATAGTCGCGGGCGTTGTTTTCAAACCCGATCAGCCGCCCATATTTTGAGGCGACGATGATGTCGTCGGTCGCGCGTGAAGCGCGTGGCACGGCGTGGCCTGCTACGAGGCCGAGTCCTTCCAGCACGCTGCCGTTGGGGAGGTCGATCCCCCAGCTCAGCAGTTCCCACCCGGTGCCGACGGCCAGGATGGGCACGCCGGAATTGGACCAGAGGCGCAGTTCCTCCACCAGGGTACGCAGGGCGTCCCTGGCAGGCAGAAGTCCGGCATCCGTTCCCGAACCGATCGACACGGCATCCACGTCCTCGGGCAGGTCGGCCTGGGAATGCACGTCGACCACCCGCGCGTCGCGCCCGCCCCACCGAACGCGCTGCGCGAGCACTCGGGCATTGCCGGCATCACCGTTCGTGTTCAGCAGGCGCGGCAGCAGCGAGACGACCGTGAACGGCCGGTCCAGCGAAGTGGCGGTCATACCGGTTCCTCAGTGTTGGAGACGAGGCCGAGGTGCGAGCGGGTGCGCCGCATTCCGTCGGCGGAGAAGATGATGGTTTTCACCCCGGAGACGGGATCGGGCAGGGCCAGGAACGCGTCGAGAGCGGTCGGGACATCGGGCTCGATGCGGTCGACGGAGACGTCGTCGTAGGCCAGCTGCAAGGCGATATCGTGCGCCTTGAGCCCGGAGGCGATGAGTACGTGGCCGAGCCCGGAGGTGTCCACCGGCCAGAAGTATGACGGATCACGCACATCGGAGCCGATGATCACCAAAATCTGCTCGGTTCCCGATTCGAGACTGTCCACGTTGAGCTGAAAACTCGACGGGTTCTGCACGAGCACAAACTCAATTGTTTTGCCGCCAACGGTGACGACCTCGCCGCGTCCGAACACGGCCGGCATGGCCGACAGCGCCGTGCAGGCTATCGCCGGATCGAAGAGATCGCCGAGGGTCGACTGGGCCGTGCTCAGCGCGGTCAGCGCGTCGACGGCGTAGTGGATGCCGCGGGCCGGCAAGCGGATGCTGTGAACGCCGGTGGCAAACTGCACGTCGGCGTCCCGGCCGGCTACCCGGGTGAGCTGGAGCCCGGTTCCTACTGGCAGGCGAATCGGTGCGGTGTCGGCGTAACCGAGTCCGCGTGGATACTGAGCGAGAACCTCGGCAGTCACACCATAGCGGGCTACCGAAACGCCGGGTTCGAGATCGTGACCGAGATCGGCCAGGTAGCGGTCGTCAGCGTTGAGTACGACCGACTCCGTAGCCCGTGCAGCGATTTTCGCGAGCAGGGCGGCGACCATTTCAGAGTCGTGGAAGCGGTCGATCTGGTCCACCATGACGTTGGTCAGGGCGACGACCCGCGGAGTCAGCGACCCGGCGATGAACGCGCCGTGTCCCTCATCCATTTCAAGCACGGCAACGTCGCCGGCAATCCGACCGGACAGGCTGACCTGTTCCAGAAGGGCGCTGGTCAGCCCCTGGCTGATGTTGGCCGTCGACTGGTTGGTGAACACGGACAGGCCGTGCGCGCGCAGAACGGCGACGAGCATCTTGGTCGTGGTTGATTTGCCACTGGACCCGGTCACGATCACCAGGCCGAGCGGAAACCCGTTCAGCGTCGCGGCCAGAAAGCCCGGGGCGATGCGGTTGACGACGACGCCGGGAATGGCCGAGCCACCGCCCGGTTTGCGCCAGCGCGCAAGCAGCCGAACGGCCCGACCGATGAGAATCGCGGGGGCGTAGCGAAGAGAACTCACGAACCGCACAACGCAGTCCGGGTAGGACCTGTCACTGTCACGTTTACTCGAGGTAGTCGCGCAGGGACTGCGACCGGGACGGGTGTCGAAGCTTGGCCATCGTCTTGGACTCGATCTGACGGATGCGCTCACGCGTGACCCCGAAGGTGTCGCCAATCTGGTCGAGCGTTTTCGGCATGCCGTCGCCGAGGCCGAAGCGCATGCGAATCACACCGGCTTCGCGCTCGGACAGCGAGTCGAGCAGGCTCTCCAGCTGCTTCTGCAGCATGGTGAAACCCACGGCATCGGCAGGCACGACGGCTTCGGTGTCTTCGATGAGGTCACCGAATTCGCTGTCACCGTCTTCACCGAGCGGGGTGTGCAGCGAGATGGGCTCGCGACCGTACTTCTGAACCTCGACGACCTTTTCAGGCGTCATGTCGAGTTCGCGGCTGAGCTCTTCCGGGGTGGGTTCGCGACCGAGGTCCTGCAGCATCTGGCGCTGCACACGGGCGAGCTTGTTGATGACCTCGACCATGTGCACCGGAATACGAATGGTGCGAGCCTGGTCGGCCATGGCCCGGGTGATGGCCTGGCGGATCCACCAGGTGGCGTAGGTGCTGAACTTGAAGCCCTTGGTGTAGTCGAATTTCTCGACCGCACGAATGAGACCCAGGTTGCCTTCCTGGATCAGGTCGAGGAACTGCATTCCGCGACCGGTGTACCGCTTGGCGAGCGACACGACGAGGCGCAGGTTGGCACCGAGGAGGTGGCTCTTGGCCCGGGCGCCGTCTTTGGCGACCCACTGCAGCTCACGGCCGAGGGCATTCTTTTTCTCGACATCCGTCATCTCCGACAGCTTGTCTTCGGCGAACAGGCCGGCTTCGATGCGCATAGCGAGTTCGACCTCTTCAGCCGCGTTCAGCAGGGCGACTTTACCGATCTGCTTGAGGTAGTCCTTGACCGGGTCGGCCGTGGCACCGGTGATGGCGCTGGAATAGACCGGGACCTCGTCGTCATCGTCAACCAGGGAGAGTACGAGGGCGCCGCTGGGGAGCGGCTCGGCCGATGCCGTGCGCTTGGTGCTCTCCTCGTCTGACTCGTCGTCGTCGGCTTCGGAACCGCCGTCAACGTCGGCTTCATCGTCTTTCTTGACGACCTTCGCCTTGGTCGCGCGCTTCTTCGGGGCCGGCTTCTCGGCCGCCAAACCGGCGGCCGCGGACTTCTTCGTCGCTGCGGCCTCGACTGTTGCTGCCTTTGCGGCTGCAGCCTTGGTGACGGTCTTCTTGACCGGCGGTACTACCGGAGTCGTGACGGACTCGTCGGTCACGTCGGTCTTGACGGTGGTTGCCATTCGAACACCTCTCATGCGGAGTCGTACCTGCGTCTGTGCGACCGGTGACGGTGCCAGATGCGTTTTTGGGCAGAACTTGGACCCATGTCAAGTCCCGGGATGCCCACGCCAAAATGATTTCGGCGTGCCCCGGACCAGAACGGGTCCTAGAAATAATTATTGCACGGTTTGTCTGGACGACAAGCCACGACACGTACTACGATCGTTCGTTACGCCGTTTCCAGGCGCGTGATAGTGCAACCCAGATCGGTGCGACTTCTATTCCCTCGTCGCGGGAGAGCTGGCGTCTGGTGCGCCGCCTGGCGTGCACGAGAAAGCCGATGCCGATTCCGACGACCAGATACTGCACCGTGAATGCCACCCGAAATGCGTCGAGCGCGTACAGGTCGCTCGCTGCTCCCCCGGCCACGCGCCATCCGTTCTGCAGGTCGAGCAGCAGCCCGATCAGGTACATCATGACGAAGCTCGCGGTGAAGCCACCGACATTGACGACGCCGTTGGCCGAGCCCAGGCTGCGCTGCGGATTGAAGGTGCGCGCGAAATCGAAGCCGATCAGCGAGCCCGGCCCGCCGATGCCGAGCACGACCAGCAGCAGCACAATGCTCCAGAGCGGTGGAACGCCGGGCCAGAGCAGCACGGTCGCCCAGGCGATTCCGATGCCGGTCACGATGCCGAGCACGATATTGCTGCGGCGCAGTGGGTAGCGTGCGGTCAGCAGTCCGAGGATCGGCCCGAACACGAGGCCGGCGCCGACCAACACGGTCAGCATTCCGGCGGCGAACGCCGGTTCGTAGCCGAGGCCGAAGACCATGAAGGGATAGCCCCAGAGCAAACTGAAGACCGTGCCGGAAGACTGCGTCACGTAGTGCGACCAGAATCCGAGCTGGGTGCCCGGGCGCCGAAAACTGTGTCGCAGCTGGATCAGCGCGATACTGAGGCTATTGGCACGTACGTGCTCGGTGACGTCTCTGGGTCGGTCCTGCACGAAAATGATGACCACGATCAGGGCGATCACGGCTACGGATGCCGCCGAGAGGAAGGCGGGTTCCCAGCCGCTGGTGTGGAGCAGCCAGGCCAGCGGCACCGCGGAGAGTACCTGGCCGAGTTGACCGATGTTGCCCATCCACTGGGACAGCAGGGGGACGATGCGACCGCTGAACCAGGAACTGATCAGGCGGATCATCGAGATGAAAATGGTCGCGTCGCCCGCGCCGACGAGAATGCGCCCCACAATGGCGAGGGTGATATCCGGTGCCACGGCCAGGGTGATCTGACCGGTGACCATCAGGGCGGTGCCGGTGATCATGAGCACCCGTGGGCCGTACCGGTCGATCAACACGCCGACCGGAATTTGCGCAGCGGCGTAGACGATGAGCTGCACGACGGCCAGGCTCGAGAGGATGGCAGCGGAGCCGCCGAAACGTTCCGTGGCGGCGACCCCGGCGATACCCATCGAGGTGCGCTGCAGCACGGCAGACAGATACGCGAACGACCCGATGATAAAGATCAGGGTGGATCGACGGGAGTTCACTCGATCAAACCTATCGCGTTCCTGACCGGCAGGTCAGGCCTGCCAGTTGCGCCTAGTTGGCAGCTCCGTCATCACGACTGCGGCGCAGGGCGAGGAAATTCTCGAGTTCGGCAGCGATTTCATCCGCCGACGGCAGCTCGCCGTCCTCGTCGGTGAGCGGCGACCGCAGCGGGCTCCCCTCCATATAGGCGTCGTAGCGCTGCTCCAGGGTGCCCACCAGCTTGGCCAGCTCCGGGTTGTTCTGCACCTGGTCGTCGATGCGCGCCACGAACTCGCGATTGGCTTCACGGAGACGATCGGTCGGAAAAATTAATCCGGTCGATGCGCTCGTGCTTTCCAACGCGGTGAGGGCTGCGGCCGGGAATTCGGTGTCACCGAGATAGTGCGGAATGAGAAGTACATAGCCGACAGTGGAGGCGCCACGTTCTTGCAGGCGGAACTCCAGAAGGTGCAGAACGTTGGCCGCGACCTGCGTGTGCGGACGCCAGACCGATCGGTTCTCGATGAGATCAGATCGGTTGCCACTAACCGTGACACCGATTGGTCGGGTGTGCGGAACGGGCATCGGGATGGCGTGCACCCAGGTTGCCCCGACGACCGTGAAGCGGTCGACGAGCTGCAGCACGGCCGCGGTGAACTGCTCCCAGCGAAAGTCAGGTTCGAAGCCGGTCAGGAACAGGAACGGCTGTCCGATCTCATCGCGGGCCAGATACAACTTCAACACCGGCGGCTGATAATCGGTGAGGTGATCCTGATCGAAGTAGATGATTGGGCGCCGAGCCCGATAGTCCAGCAGGGTGTCGGTGTCGAACGACGCGACGACGGTGTGATCCAGTGTGGTCAGCAGATAGTCGGTGAACTGCGCAACCGCACCACCGGCATCCGCGAAGCCGGTCAGCCCCATGATCAGGTGCAACCCTTGCGGGACGCCAGCGGCGTCGGCGGTGAGTTCGTAGAGCTCCTCGGGGTCTGACATTCCTTAACTCTAATCCGAGGGTCACATTCGTGCTGTGTTTGGGGGCTTTCGACGTCGTGCCCAGAGCGAACAGCCCGGCGACGGCCACGGATAGCATCGAGGTATGACTGTTCCCACCCTGTCCCTGTCCACCGAGTCCGCGCTGGACTCCCCCGCCGACATTCTCATCCTCGCCGCGCTGCAAACGGATGATGGGGTGCAGCTGGTCGCGGACGTCACTCTCGGTGACGACCTGATCGCGTCGGTGGCAACTCAGCTGCCGCTCCTGAACGCAACCGGAGCTCGGGATGAGATCGTGCGTCTGGTGTCGGCTGTCGGCACTCCGCGCAGCATCGCCGTCGTCGGACTGGGACGCGTGCTCACCACCGCAGCCCTGCGTCACGCGGCCGGGTCTGCCGTTCGGCAGCTGACCGGCGCGACCTCGGTCGCCTTCGCTCTGCCCCTGGGCGACGCCGACCAGGTCGAGGCCGTGCTCGAGGGCGCCGCCCTCGGCGGCTACTCCTACACGGCTTACCGCCACAGTTCGCTGGCCGGTACCAAACTGCCGGCCCGAAACGTCCTGGTGCACACCGAGACGCCGGCGGCATCCGCTGTGGAGCGCGCCCAGGTCAGCGCCGAGGCCATGGCCCTGGTCAAGGATCTGGTGAACATGCCGCCGCTCGACCTGTATCCGGCGACGCTGGCTGAGTTGGCGATCGAAGCCGCCAGCGGACTGCCGCTGGCGGTGACGGTCTGGGACGAGCAGCAACTGGCCGCCGACGGGTTCGGCGGCATCGCCGGGGTCGGAGCCGGCTCCACCCGCCCGCCGCGCCTGGTCAAACTCAGCTACACGCCGAGCGGAGCCGGAAAGCACCTCGCCCTGGTCGGCAAGGGCATCACGTTCGACACCGGCGGACTCTCGCTCAAGCCGCCGGCATCCATGGTGGGAATGAAATACGACATGACCGGTGCTGCCACCGTGCTCGCTGTGGTCGTAGCCGCCGCAAAACTCCAGCTTCCGGTGCGGATCACCGCGTGGATGTGCATCGCCGAGAACATGCCGTCCGGTTCGGCCATCCGACCCAACGACGTGCTCCGCATGCGCGGCGGCCGCACCGTCGAGGTGCTCAACACGGATGCCGAGGGCCGACTGGTACTCGCCGACGGCCTCGTCGCGGCCGGCGAAGAACACCCCGACGCCATCATCGACGTCGCGACCCTGACCGGGGCGCAGGTCGTCGCACTGGGCAACCGCTATTTTGGCGCCATGGGCGATGACAATCTCGTGCAACACGTGCTCGCGGCCAGCGCTGCAGCGGGCGAGACGGCCTGGCCGATGCCGTTCCCGGAGGAACTGCGCGCCACCCTCAACTCGGACGTCGCCGACATCGCCAACGCGAAAATCGGCAGCGCGGCCGGCGGTATGCTGCTTGCCGGGGTCTTTTTGAAGGAATTCATCGGAACGGATGCGGCCGGCCAGACCATTCCATGGGCGCACCTAGACATCGCCGGACCGGCCGAGAACTCCGGCGCGGGCTGGGGATTCACCTCTGCCGGCCCTACCGGGGTGTCCGTCCGGGCGCTACTTCGACTGGCCGAGGACTTTTCACGCCCGTAGTACAGTCGTAGGGGCAAGAAAAAGCTTGTCAAACCACGCGGCCGATCAGCATAATCTGTCGGCCGTCGTGACAAAGCGTAATGCGCGAGGGAGTAGCTGAGTGTCGGAACAGAATTTTGACATTGTCGTTCTCGGTGGCGGAAGCGGTGGATACGCAGCAGCGCTGCGTGCCGTGCAGCTGGGATTCACTGTTGGTCTGATCGAGAAGGGCAAACTCGGCGGCACCTGCCTGCACGTCGGTTGCATTCCGACCAAAGCCCTCCTGCACTCGGCTGAAGTTGCCGATGTCAGCCGCGAAGCCGCCAAGTACGGCGTCAAGACCGCGTTCGAGGGCATCGACATCGCTGCAGTCACCGCGTTCCGCGAGGGTATCGTGGCGAGCAAGTACAAGGGATTGCAGGGCCTGGTCAAGGCTCGCGGAATCACGGTGATTGAGGGCGAAGGCCACCTGGTCTCCCCCACGACCGTTCAGGTCGGCGACGACATGATCGTCGGCAAGAACGTCATTCTGGCTACCGGCTCCTACTCTCGCTCGCTGCCCGGGCTCGAGATCGGTGGCCGCGTCATCACGAGCGAAACCGCTCTCGCCCTGGACTACGTTCCCAAGAAGGTCGCTGTGCTCGGCGGCGGCGTCATCGGCGTCGAGTTCGCGAGCGTCTGGAAGTCTTTCGGCGCCGACGTCACGATCATCGAGGCATTGCCGCACCTGGTGCCCAACGAGGAAGAGTCGATCTCCAAGCAGCTCGAGCGTGCCTTCCGCAAGCGCGGTATTGAGTATTCCCTCGGCATCCGCTTTCAGAGTGTCACGCAGTCCGATTCGGGCGTCGTTGTCACGCTCGAGAACGGTGCGACCGTTGAGGCGGACCTGCTCCTCGTGGCCGTCGGCCGCGGCCCGGTCACGGCGGGCCTCGGCTTCGACGAGGTCGGGGTCACTATGGACCGCGGGTTCGTCATCACCGACGAGCGCCTCGCCACGAACATCCCCGGCGTCTACGCCGTGGGCGACATCGTTCCCGGCCTGCAGCTCGCCCACCGTGGCTTCCAGCAGGGCATCTTCGTCGCCGAAGAAATCGCCGGACTGAACCCGATCATCGTCGAAGACGTGAATATCCCCAAGGTCACCTACTGTGACCCCGAGGTTGCCTCCGTCGGGTACAGCGAAGCCAGAGCGGCCGACAAGTTCGGTGCCGACCAGATCGCCACCTACGAGTACAACCTCGGCGGAAACGGCAAGAGCTCGATTCTCGGCACTGCCGGTTCGGTCAAGCTGGTACGCGTCAAGGACGGCCCCATCGTGGGCATCCACATGATCGGCGCTCGCGTCGGTGAGCTCATCGGCGAAGGCCAGCTCGTGGTGAACTGGGAAGCGTACCCGGAGGACATCGCTCCTTTCCTGCACGCCCACCCGACGCAGAACGAAGCGATGGGTGAGGCCTTCCTGGCGCTCGCCGGCAAACCGCTTCACGCGATGTAGTCGGATTCCACAATTTTCATCCATTTTTCAGATAAGCAAACGGTTTTGAAGGAGACATACGCATGAGCGAATCCGTCAGCCTCCCGGCACTCGGAGAGAGTGTCACAGAGGGCACGGTCACCCGCTGGCTCAAGAACGTGGGCGACCGCGTGGAGGTCGACGAGCCGTTGCTCGAGGTATCGACCGACAAGGTGGACACGGAAATCCCGTCCCCGGTCGCCGGCATCATTGAAGCCATCCTGGTGCAGGAAGATGAGACCGTCGAGGTCGGCACCCCCCTCGTCACCATCGGCGACGGATCCGGCGCTGCCGCACCCGTCGCTGAGACACCCGTCGCTGAGGCACCGGTTGCTGAGGCACCGGTTGCTGAGGCACCGGTTGCTGAGGCACCGGTTGCGGAAGCTCCCGTTGCGGAAGCTCCCGCGCCGGTCCCTGCGCCCGAGCCCGTTGCCGCACCAGCGCCCGTTGCGGCACCAGCGGCCGCACCAGCGCCAGTCGCTGCACCAGCACCCGTCGCGGCACCGATGGCTGCACCAGCGCCCGTCGCGGCACCGGTCGCTGCACCAGCACCCGTCGCGGCACCGGTGGCTGCACCAGCGCCCGTTGCGGCAGCACCGGCGCCGGTCGCTGCAGCCCCGGCAGCAGCACCTGCACCTGTCGCTGCCGCCCCGGCGGCACGCGGTTCACACGCCGGCACCAGCGGCTACGTCACACCGATCGTGCGCAAGCTCGCCAACGAAGCCGGTGTTGACCTGGCGACGATCAGCGGCACGGGAGTGGGCGGGCGCATCCGCAAGGAAGACATCGTGCAGGCGGCCTCGGCCGTCGGCACGACCGCTGCCGCACCGGTCGTCGAGGTCTCGCCGCTGCGTGGCACCACCCAGCCGATGTCGCGCCTGCGCAAGGTCGTCGCCGAGCGTGCTGTCATCTCGATGCAGTCATCCGCTCAGCTCACGACCGTGGTCGAGGTCGACGTCACCCGCGTCGCTCTGCTCCGCGACCGGGTCAAGGGCGCTTTCGCTGAGAAGACCGGCAACAAGCTGTCCTTCCTGCCGTTCTTCGCCCTCGCTGCCGCCGAGGCCCTCCGTGCCATCCCGATCGTGAACGCCACGATCGAGGGCGACACGATCGTCTACCCGGCGCAGGAGAACATCAGCATTGCCGTTGACACCGAGCGTGGCCTGCTGACCCCCGTTGTGCGTAACGCCGGGGAACTCGATCTGGCCGGTTTCGCCGCCCAGATCGCAGACCTCGCCGCTCGCACCCGCGACAACAAGCTGAAGCCCGATGAACTGAGTGGCGGAACGTTCACGCTGACCAACACCGGTTCGCGTGGCGCGCTGTTCGACACGCCCGTCGTGTTCCTGCCGCAGAGCGCCATTCTGGGCACTGGCATCGTGTATAAGAAGCCGCTCGTTGTCACCAACGACGGTCTCGACTCGATCGCGATCCGTTCCAGCGTGTACCTCGCGTTGTCCTATGACCACCGCATCATCGACGGAGCGGATGCAGCCCGCTTCCTCACCACGATGAAGGCGCGGCTCGAAGCCGGTGCGTTCGAGGGCAACCTCGGAATCTGACAGCACGAGCCGTCGGACGTTTCGGACTGGGACATCTCAGTAGTCGAAGATCTCACGAAGACGCCAGCCGCCCTCGCCCTTGACCACAAGGACCGAGGCCGGCTGGCTTTTTTGCTGCACGGACGCCGGAGTCAATGCGACCACGGCCAGGTCACCGCTCCGTTCTGCCAGGGACGGCAGGTAGGGCGTGTAGTCGGCGACCTCGTGGCCGGATCCGCCCTGCTGCCGTTCGCGGGCATCATAGCTGTCCGCTGCCAGAATGGCCGAGCCGGTCTGGTCCACGTCGATCAGGCAGACCAGGGATGCGGCGACCAGGCACGCCGCCCGGCGCACGAGGAGCGCCGGCACGGCCGATACCGGGTCATCCCCGGCTATCGCCGCCGCGCCTGCCGCCCGAGCGGCATCCGCGGGGTCAGCGACCGTTGGTACGGGGGTCGTTGGTACGGGGGTTGTTGTTACGGGGGTTGTCGGTACGGGGGTTGTCGGTACGGGGGCCGGAGTGCCCGTGTCCCCTGCACGGTTCCTCGATGTGCCGTCGGCACCCGAAGCGCCGGGTACCGCGCTTTCACCGGTACGGCCCGATACCGGGAGCAGGGTCAGGGCGAGCACAAGAATGCTGGCGCCGCCCAGCGCTGCCACCAGAAGCGGCCGGTGGTGCCCATACAGTCGTTTGCGCAGGGCGTGCGCTACCGCCTTGAGCGGATGCGAGTCGACCACAGAATCAACCACGGTCGAGAACGACCGACGAGGGCGCGCCTGCGGCCGGAGCCGGCGAACGAGGGCAGCTCCCCGAGCGGTGAGGCTGCGCAGGGCGTCGCTACCGACGCCGAATCGCGCGGGTGACGACCTGCCGTCGAACAACCCGTCGATCCTGTCGTTGAACTCATCGTCGAACGTGCCGCCGAACCCGTGATCGGACCCGTGATCGGTCCCGCCCCCGAGTTCGTGGCGGCGGAGTTGCTCCACGGTTACCTGACCAGTCCCCGCTTCGAACGCGCCAGCGTGCACGTTCTGTGCGCGGACCTCCAATCGCTGGGTGAAGCGAAATCCGTCAAGGGGTTCGGCGTCGGCCCAATCGAAAAGGTCATGCTCCAGTGTGCCGAGGACCGAACCGCCCCCTGCCCCGCCAGCTGCACCGTCTGAAGATATCGGGGAAACAGCCGGGTCGATGGCGCGACGGAAGCGCCTCAGCAACGCAGCGCCGCTCTCGCGATGCGTGTCCGTTTCAGCGACGGCCTCGACGAGGGCTTCCGTCACGATAGCCAGGCGTTCGTAGTCGGCGCGGAGCCGCCCCGTCCGTTCCCTGGGGATGTCAGTGAGCCGCGCAACCGCACCGAAACCGGTCACCACCGCCCGGCCGCTGGCATCCAGCAGAATTGTCGCCTGGCTGATGGCCCCGTGCGTGAACCCGGCCGTGTGCAGAGCGCCCAGGGCGACGATGATCGGTGCCAACAGGGTCACGGCTTCGCCGGGAGACAGTCGAGGGTGTTCGACCAGGTACCTGGCCAGGGATCCTCCGGTGAGTCGTTCCAGGACCAGACAAATGCGACCATCGCCGAGCTGCGCAACGTCGAGCAGGCGCACGAGTCCGGGCGCTGCCGCCGAGGTCAGCACGGCAATGTCGAGTTCGATGCTCGTCGACGCGGTGTCGGCGCGGAAGACCTTGAGGGCCACCGCGTTTGCCGCACCGGAATGACCCAGGTAGACCATGGCTCGATCCCCGGTGCCCAGCAAACGGATCACGCGGTGTCCTGCGACAATCCCCTCCGGGTGCATCGGTTCTGTCGCGGCGGAAGCGTCGTCGGGTTCGGGATGTACCGCGCGCTGGCCGGCACTGAACTCGCGTCCTGCTATGTAATCGGCCGAAGTCGGAGGTTGTTCAGAGCGTCGTCTCACCTGCCCATGATCGGCCGCTGGGCCGGCCAGAGCGCTCAGATCCCGCGCTCTCGTGCAGAACGGGCGATCTGCGCCGTTGTGGAGGAGCCGGTCTGGCCCGGTCCGGGTCGCACCGGTGCCGGCTGCGCCCTGGTGCTCGCTGCGCCCAAAATGCCGGCGACGACCCTAGACTGGGCAGATGCTCGACTTTGTCGTCGCGGGGCTAAGCGCCAACTCCGTGCCGTATGTTGAGGGCCTAGAGCTCCAACGCGCAGTCCATCGTTCCGTCGTCGCCCGTGAGCGACCGGACACCGTCCTCTTCCTGGAGCATCCGGCCGTGTATACCGCCGGGAAACGCACCCTGCCGGAGGAACGCCCCGTCGACGACACGCCGGTTATCGACGTCGACCGGGGTGGCAAGATCACCTGGCACGGCCCTGGTCAGCTCGTCGGGTATCCCATTTTGCACCTGGCGGAACCCGTCGACGTCGTCGGCTACGTTCGGTCCCTCGAATCAATCCTGATCGAGGTCCTGATCGACTTCGGGATCGATGCCGTACGCGTTGGGGGACGCTCAGGGGTGTGGGTGGGACCGTCTGGCCACGAAGACAAAATAGCCGCGATCGGAATCCGGGTCGCCCAGGGAGTGACCATGCACGGCTTCGCGCTCAACTGCAGCAACTCGTTGGACGCCTATTCGCGCATCATCGCCTGCGGAATTCGCGATGCCGGGGTGACCACGATGACCCGTGTGCTCGGCCGCAGCGTCGACCCGAGCGACGTGATCGGGCCGATCACGGCGGCCTTCCGCCATGCGGAGAGCCTCAATGCCGCCCCGGTGGCCCCTGAAAACACGACCCCAGCCAGCCTCGACACCGTCAGGACGAACGCATGAGCGCAGTACCCGAAGGCCGCAAACTGCTGAGGCTGGAAATTCGCAACGCGGAAACGCCCATCGAGCGGAAGCCCGCCTGGATCAAGACCGTCGCCAAGATGGGGCCGGAATACCAGAAGCTACAGGCGCTGGTGAAGAGCGAAAACCTGCACACGGTGTGTCAGGAGGCCGGCTGCCCGAATATTTTTGAATGTTGGGAAGATCGCGAAGCGACCTTCCTCATTGGGGGTTCACAGTGCACCCGTCGTTGCGACTTCTGCCAGATCGACACCGGTAAGCCCGCAGACTATGACATGGACGAGCCGCGTCGCGTCGGCGAGTCCGTCGTGTCGATGAACCTGCGCTATGCCACCGTGACCGGCGTCGCCCGCGACGACCTCCCCGATGAGGGTGCCTGGCTCTACGCCGAGACGATTCGTCAGATCCACCAGCAGAGCCCCGGCACCGGTGTCGAGATTCTGGTGCCAGACTTTTCCGGTAATCCGGAGCATCTCGCCCAGGTTTTCGACGCCAAACCCGAGGTCTTCGCCCACAACGTGGAGACCGTGCCCCGCATTTTCAAGCGCATCCGCCCGGCCTTTCGCTATGACCGCTCGCTCGACGTGCTCACCCAGGGCCGCAACGCCGGGCTGATCACCAAGTCCAACCTCATCCTCGGCATGGGCGAAGAGCGCGCAGAAATCACCCAGGCACTGCACGACCTGTATGACGCCGGTACCGACATCATCACTATCACCCAATACCTTCGCCCGAGCACCAGGCATCTTCCGGTCGCCCGCTGGGTGCGCCCTGAGGAATTCGTTGAGCTCAACGAGGAAGCCAAAGAGATCGGTTTTCTCGGCGTTCTCTCCGGTCCGCTGGTGCGTTCGTCCTACCGCGCCGGTCGGCTGTGGGCCCAGTCCATGGTCGCAACGGGTCGCCAGATCCCGGCCGAATTGCGCCAGCTTGCGGATGCCCAACTCGGGTTCGCTCAGGCTGTGTCCTGATGCGAGACACCGGCGAATTCGGTCACGCGGCATTCGAGTGACTGGGTAGTCTTATACCCATGGCACGCAGCAAGGAAAAGTCCCCCAAAAAACCAAAACAGCCCGGCCGCTTGAAGCAAATGTGGCAGGTATTCCAGATGACGAGACGCTACGACTCGAACATCGTCTGGATTCTGGTTTTGGCCTTCGTCGTCCCCGTTCTGATCAGCCTGGCCCTGGCCCTGCTGATCCCGGGGAGCAACGTCTTCACGATGGTGCTCTGGATCGTCGCCGGCGTGCTCGCCGGTATTCTGGCGATGCTCATCATCCTCGGTCGTCGGGCCGAGAAGGCCGCGTATTCGCAGATCGAGGGCCAGCCCGGTGCCGTGGGGGCGGTGCTGCGCAGTTCACTGAAGCGTGGCTGGGTCGGCAGTGAAATGCCGGTAGCGGTCAACGGCAAGACGCAGGATGCGGTCTATCGTGCGGTCGGTCGCGGCGGCGTCGTGCTGATCAGCGAAGGACCCAAAAGTCGCACTGCCCGTATGCTCGACGAAGAAAAGCGCAAGATTGTGCGCATCGGCGGCAACGTCGGCATCACGGTTATTTCCGTCGGACCCGACGAAGATGCCGTGCCGCTGCACAAGCTGGCTCGCCGCCTGACCCGGATCAAGCCCACGCTGACCAAGGCCGAGGTGCTCGCTGTGAACAACCGCCTCAACTCCATGGGCACGAAACTTCCCATTCCCAAGGGCGTCGATCCCATGAAGGCGCGCCCGCAGCGCGGCTGACCCAAGCAGACATTAGAACGGCCGGGCGTCCATCGCCCGGCCGTTCGTCGTTATCGCAGTGCTATTACTGCCGGATGAGCGCCGTTCCAGCAATTTTGTCGTGGAAGCCGCGCTGGTCGGAATCCCAAACCAACGCCGGGAGGGCAATTCCGAGCAACAGCGACCGGACCACGGGTCGCCAGAGACCAATCCAGCCGCCGTGGATAGAGATGAGTCGGAGGCCCACCAAACGGTGACCGATGCTGGCACCGATGGTCGGGATGAAGACGATCTGCAGGATGACGAAGATGATCAGGTTCGCCGCCGGGTCATAGTTGAAGAAGATCGCTGAGACGCCGATGGCGATGGCCCAGTCGATGGCGAAGCCGAGCATCCGTCGCCCGGGGCGGCCGATGGAACTCGGCCCGATCTGAGGTAATCCGAGCCGCTCCCCCGGCCATCTACTGGGTGGAAGCTGACCAAAAGTGTTCGGGCGGGAGTCGGAAGCTGGCACCCGATGAGTCTACCGAAGGGGCGTCCCTGTAACATGGGCGAAACATAAGCGTCACGGACAAGTAACGCAGCGCTACTAATCTCAATGAAGCCGATGTGTCCGATTCGGCCGTTTCCACGCCCTCGTCGTCTGGAGTTAATCCGCATGTTCCGCGATTCGTCCGAAGTGCTTAAATTCATCAAAGACAATGACGTCAAGTTTCTTGACATCCGTTTCACCGATCTCCCCGGTGTGCAGCAGCACTTCAACATTCCGGCATCCACCGTCGATGAGGAGTTCTTCACCGTCGGCCAAATGTTCGATGGTTCCTCGATCCGCGGTTTCGCGTCGATCCACGAATCCGACATGCAGCTCATTCCCGACGTGTCGACCGCATACCTCGACCCGTTCCGCACCGAGAAGACGCTCATCATGCTCTTCGACATCTACAACCCGCGCAACGGTGAGATCTACTCCAAGGACCCGCGCCAGGTCGCCAAGAAGGCCGAGAAGTACCTCGCCTCCACCGGCATCGGCGACACCGCCTTCTTCGGCTCCGAAGCCGAGTTCTACATCTTCGACGACGTGCGCTACGAAGTGAACCAGCACACCAGCTACTACAAGGTCGACTCCAGCGAGGGTGCCTGGAACTCGGGTCGTAAGGAAGAAGGCGGAAACCTCGCCAACAAGACCCCGTTCAAGGGCGGCTACTTTCCGGTCAGCCCGGTCGATCAGCACGTCGACATGCGCGATGACATCTGCCTCAAGCTGATCGAATCGGGCCTGGTGCTCGAGCGCAGCCACCACGAGGTCGGCACCGGCGGCCAGGGCGAGATCAACTACAAGTTCGACACCATGGTGCACGCTGCCGACGACCTGCTCAAATTCAAGTACATCGTCAAGAACACGGCGCATGACTGGAACAAGACCGCGACCTTCATGCCCAAGCCGCTCTTCGGCGACAACGGCTCCGGCATGCACACCCACCAGTCCCTGTGGGCCGACGGCAAGCCGCTGTTCTACGATGAAGCCGGCTACGGCGGGCTCTCCGACGTGGCGCGCTGGTACATCGGAGGCCTGCTCAAGCACGCCCCCGCCGTGCTCGCGTTCACCAACCCCACGGTCAACTCGTACCACCGTCTCGTCCCCGGCTTCGAAGCCCCGGTCAACCTGGTCTACTCGGCCGGTAACCGTTCGGCGTCGATCCGTATCCCGATCACCGGGACCAACCCCAAGGCCAAGCGTCTCGAGTTCCGTGCTCCCGACGCGTCCGGTAACCCGTACCTCGCCTTCGCCGCTCAGCTCATGGCCGGCCTCGACGGTATCAAGAACCGCATTGAGCCGCACGAGCCGGTCGACAAGGACCTTTACGAGCTGCCGCCCGAAGAAGCCAAGAACATCCCCCAGGTGCCCGCGTCACTCGAGGAGGCCCTGCAGGCCCTCGAAGCCGACCACGACTTCCTGATGGCGGGAAACGTCTTCACACCCGAACTGATCGAGACCTGGATTGAGTACAAGCGCGAAAACGAGATCAAGCCGCTCGCCCAGCGTCCGCACCCGTTCGAGTTCGAGCTCTATTACGGCGTCTAAGCAGTAGATTTGCGCGGTACGATCATCGGGCCCGGTCGACTGGGAAGGGACCTCATCGTCGGATGCGGTCCCTTCTATGTTTCCCGGTGCTGTGTTGCCGTGTGCAGTCCGGTCGCGCGCCTCGTGCCGGATCAGCCGACCGTGGGCCCTGGACGCTCCACGGGGCCGTAGAACAGTCGCTCGAACACTGCGCGAGCCCGGCGGGTCACAGCGAGATAGTCATCCTCGAGCTGGTTGCCCGACCCCGGCGGGTATTCCATAACGCGGGCGATTCCTTCGAGGGCGGCACGATCGGTGGGCAGCACGTTCGAGGTATGGTTCGTCCACAGGGTGATGGCCGAGCGTGCGCGGGACGCGAAGATCCACGCGCTGCGCAGCACCGCGGCATCGGCCGCCGGAACCAGTCCGGCACTGACCGCCTCGGCCAGAGCCGACAGAGTCGACGTCGTGCGGAGCGCCGGAATCGCTGCCGCGTGCTTCAACTGCAAAAGCTGCACCAGCCACTCCACGTCGCTGAGCGAGCCGCGCCCGAGCTTCAGATGCCGGTTGGGGTCTGCGGCCTGCGGAAGCCGCTCGTTCTCCACCCGAGCCTTGATTCGACGCACCTCTCGCACGGCCTGTTCGCTGATCGCGGTGGGATACCGCACCTCATCGGCGACGGCCGTGAAGTCGCTCAACAGCGCCGCGTCGCCGGCGACCCCACGGCCTCGAAGCAGCGCCTGCGCCTCCCAGGTGAGCGACCAGCGCCGGTAGTAGGCCTGGTAGGAGTCCAATGACCGAACGACCGGCCCATTGTTACCCTCGGGCCGCAAGCCAATGTCCAGGTCCAACGGCAGACGGGAGTCTTCGGTGAGCCGGTTGAGCTCGCGCACAATGTATCGGGCCCGATCATTGGCCGCTTCGCCGTCGAGGGTGCCGGCACGGAAGACATACATGACGTCCGCGTCGGAGCCGAAACCCAGCTCGGCTCCGCCGAACCGGCCCATGCCGATCACACCGAACTCAATTCCGTCGCCGCCGGAGGACCCGTCAGCGCCGCCTTGATCGTTCAGATCTCCCCCACGGATGGCGGCGATCACGCCCTGAATATAGGTCGCGTTGACGTCGGTCAGCCCCTGGCCCAGCTGGTCGAGATCGATTTGTCCGAGTAGCGCGGCGAATGCCAGGCGCAGCATCTCGCGGCGACGGGCGGCGCGCAGGATGGTGGCGGCAGCATCCGGGCTTTCATGCCGGCCCAATACGGCCCGGGTCTCATCCTGCAGGGATTTGCGCGGTCGTGGCTGCAGGTCGGCCTCGTCCTCTAGCCAGGCCACCGCCTCCGGGATCTTTTCCAGCAGCTCGCCGATGTACCGGCTTCCGGACAAGACCCGGGTGAGGCGCTCGGCGGCACCCGAAGAATCCCGCAGCATGCGCAGAAACCAGTAGGTCGAGCCGAGGTTATCGCTCAGGCGACGAAAGGCCAGAAAGCCGTAGTCGGGATCTGCTCCCTGGGACAGCCACTGCAACAGAACGGGGAGCAGGTGCCGCTGGATCGCCGCACGCCGGGACACCCCGCCGGAGAGAGCGGCGATGTGGGCCAGTGCGCCCTTGGTATTGAGGAAGCCGATCGCGGCGAGACGGGCCTCGGCCTGTGCGCTCGTCAGGTTGAGGCCGTCGGCCGGCAGCGAGGCCACCGCCGACAGCAGGGGCCGGTAGAACAGCCGCTCATGCAAGCCTCGCACCCTTTGTTTGGTCTCCGACCAGCGGATGGTCAGCCCGTCAGCGCTCGTGGCCAGACCGGTCGAGCGAGCCAATACCCGCAGGTTCGCTTCGTCCCGCGGCACCAGGTGGGTCCGGCGAAGCTTTTGCAACTGCAGCCGGTGCTCCATCAGGCGCAGCATCCGGTAGTCCTGCGCGAATTCGGTGGCTTCGGCCCGGCCAACGTACCCGGCGGTGGCCAGAGCGGTCAGCGCCGGCAGGGTACCGGCCTGTCGAACGTCTGGGTCGGTCTGGCCATGCACGAGCTGAAGCAGTTGCACCGTGAACTCGATATCGCGCAGCCCGCCAGGGCCGAGCTTGAGCTGTACGTCGACCTCGTCGTCGGGAATGTTGTCCGTGACGCGCTCGCGCATCCGCTGCACCGATTCGACGAAATTCTCCCGGCTGGCGCTGCTCCAGACCTTGGGCGTGACCGCATCGAGATAACGCGCCCCCAGCGCGCGGTCGCCGGCCAGCGTGCGGGCCTTAAGTAGGGCTTGGAACTCCCAACTCTTGGCCCAACGGTCGTAATAAGCCAGGTGTGATTCGATCGAGCGCACGAGCGCACCGCTCTTGCCCTCAGGGCGCAGGTTGGGGTCGACCTCCCACAGCTCAGGTTCGATGCCGGATTCGCCCAGGCCGCGCATGATGAGTACGGCCAGACGGGTGGCGATCTCAACGGCTCGGGAGCTTTCCAGCCCTGCCGCTTCGTCCCCATCGGCGACGAAAATGACGTCGACATCGCTGACATAGTTGAGCTCGCTCGCGCCGGCCTTGCCCATGCCGATAATGGCCAGGCGGGTGGCACGCACCTGGCCGGTCGGAAAAACACCGCGCCCGGCCGTGTCGCCGCTCGACATGGTGCGGGCGACCGCGAGGGCGGCTTCAAGCGCCGCGGTGGCCAGGTCGGACAGGGTCCGGGCAACGCCGTCGAGCCCGGCCACCGGGTCGGCCTGTTCGAGGTCGAAGGCCGCCAGCTGTGCCAGTCGGCGACGATAGCGCACCCGCAGGGCAATCCAGGCAGCATCGTCGACCAGCTGAGAGAATCCCTCGGTCGCACCGATCGAGTCCAATAGGTCACTCACCAGATCGTCGAGGCTGGGTAGCACCGCAAGCGGCGTTGCCAGAACCGAGAGTTCCACCGGATGCCGGAGGAAGAATTCGGTGAGTCCGCTGGAGGCTCCGAGAACCTTCAGGAGCCTCCCGGCCGTCGTGGCTGACTGTAAGAGCGCAAACAGTTCGGGCGACCCCTGTCGCAGCAGGGCGACCAGCGCCACCAGCGCGGCATCCGGGCTGGCCGTTGCCGCAAGGAGCGGCAGAAGCGCCCGCGTCTCGGTCAGCCTCCCCGCCGAATCCGGGTCAGTGTTCGGGCTGACCGCACCGAGCTGGGCGACCTCATCGAGGCGGGCACGCACGTCGGCAAGGTCGACGAAACCCGCCCGTACGAGTTCGGTCAGGGTCAACTGCAAACGCTCCATCGCGGGTGATTCCTTCGGTCATTGACCACTGCCGAGTTAAAGCATCTCCAGGTTTTTTTCCAGTTCGAACGGGGTGACCTGCGACCGGTAGTCGCGCCACTCCTGCCGTTTGTTGAGCAGAACATAGTTGAAGACCTGTTCGCCGAGGGTCTCGGCGACGAGCTCTGACTCCTCCATGAACTGGATGGCGTGATCGAGGCTGGCCGGCAGTTGCGTGTACCCAAGCGCACGACGTTCGGTGTCGCTGAGGCTCCACACGTTGTCTTCGGCTTCTGGAGGCAGCTCGTAGCCCTCCTCGATGCCCTTGAGGCCGGCCGCCAGCATGAGCGAATAGGCGAGGTAGGGATTCGCTGCGGAGTCAATCGCCCGGTACTCAACGCGGGCGCTCTGGCCCTTGTTGGGTTTGTAGAGCGGCACGCGAACCAGCGCTGAGCGGTTGTTGTGGCCCCAGCAGACAAAGCTCGGGGCCTCGTCACCGCCCCACAACCGCTTGTACGAGTTGACGAACTGGTTGGTCACCGCGGTGATCTCCGGGGCGTGCTTGAGCAGCCCGGCGATGAACTGACGGCCAATCTTGGAAAGCTGGTATTGGGCACCGGCCTCGTAGAACGCGTTCGCGTCCCCCTCGAACAGCGACATGTGCGTGTGCATGCCCGATCCCGGGTGCGCGGACATGGGCTTGGGCATGAACGTCGCGTACACGCCCTGCTCGATCGCGACTTCCTTGACCACTGTACGGAAGGTCATGATGTTGTCTGCGGTGGTGAGCGCGTCGGCATAGCGCAGGTCGATTTCGTTCTGGCCTGGGCCGGCTTCGTGGTGACTGAACTCCACAGAAATACCGAGGTCTTCGAGCATGCGCACCGACCGGCGGCGGAAGTCGTGGGCGGTGCCGCCGGGAACGTTGTCGAAGTAGCCGGCCGAGTCGACCGGAACCGGCCCGTTCTTGCCGTATTTCGACGACTTGAGCAGGTAGAACTCCACCTCGGGGTGAGTGTAGAACGTGAACCCGCGGTCAGCTGCCTTGGCGAGGGTGCGCTTGAGCACGTTGCGCGGATCGGCCACGGCTGGCTGACCGTCGGGGGTGGTGATGTCGCAGAACATGCGCGCAGTGGGGTCGACCTCGCCGCGCCAGGGCAGGATCTGGAAGGTGGTGGGATCCGGGTGCGCCAGGACATCCGCTTCAAACGAACGGGTGAGGCCTTCGATGGCTGAACCGTCGAACCCGAGGCCCTCGTTGAAGGCACCCTCGACTTCGGCTGGCGCGATCGCCACGGATTTGAGGGTACCGACGACATCGGTGAACCAGAGTCGAACGAACTTGATTCCTCGCTCCTCGATAGTCCGAAGAACGAAGTCGCGCTGCTTGTCCATTCACGCTCTCTCTGATTGCTCCAACAGGGAGCCAGCTAAACAACTACCGACCCCAATAACTACTGTCTAGGCTACTGGCTCCGGGCACGATTGCTTGCCTGACTACACTTGTCGCATGCCAGAGTTGACAGCACCCGAGCCTGATTCCACGGTTTCTCCCGCCGATGCCGCAGTGCAGCATCCCTACAACGCCGTTTCCGGGCCGAAGCGGGTGCGCACCCGTCACTTTCAGAACGCCAAGACGCAGGGCATCCCCATCACCGGCCTGACCAGCTACGACATGTTGACCGCCCAAATTTTCGACGAGGCCGGAATCGATTTTCTGCTCGTGGGCGACTCAGCCGGTAACAACGTCTTCGGGTACGAGACCACGCTGCCGGTAACGGTGGACGAGCTCATCCCCCTGACCCGTGCCGTTGCCCGGGCGGTGACTCGCGCCCTGGTCGTGGCCGATATGCCGTTCGGGTCGTACGAGATCGGGCCGGGTCAGGCCCTGGCGACCGCCGTGCGGTTCATGAAGGAGGCCCAGGCCCACGCGGTGAAACTCGAAGGCGGCCAGCGCAGCCACAAGCAGATCAGACGTATCGTCTCAGCCGGAATCCCCGTGATGGGACACGTCGGTTTTACCCCGCAGAGTGAACACGGTTTGGGCGGCCACATCATTCAGGGCCGAGGAAATGCTGCGGACGAGCTCATCGCTGACGCTCTCGCCGTGCAGGACGCCGGCGCTTTCGCCGTCGTCCTGGAGATGGTGCCGGCTTCCGTCGCCGCTCGCGTGACGCAACGGCTGTCGATCCCGACGATCGGGGTCGGTGCGGGACCATCCGTTGACGGACAGCTCCTGGTGTGGACCGACTTCGCCGGTATGACCAGCGGCCGGGTGCCCAAGTTTGTGCGGCAGTACGCCGACGTTCGGGCAGTACTGACGGATGCTGTGCAGCGGTTCACCGCGGACGTTGCCGCTGGCGCGTACCCCGCGCCAGAGCACAGCTACGAGTAGAACGGTTAGCGGGCGTCCTGAGCGTCGTCTTCCGACCACTTGGCGCTGTTCGCACGCAGCTTCTCCAGAGCGTGGGCTGCCTCATCGCGGGTTGCGAACGGCCCGACCCGATCGAGCGACGCCGATTGGAGACCGTGCTCTACCTCCCCGGTGCGCATGTTGTACCAGAATGCGTGTTCTTTGTCGTCGGCCATAAGCTTGATCCTATGCCTAAGGATTCAATCGGTCACCTCATCCCGGGAACGGTGTCACCGACCCGTTCCGTTCCATCTCACATCGTTCGCCCGGAGTACGTGGGCAAGAAGGGGCCGACCCCCTTCACCGGCTCTGACGTCTATTCGACCGAGAAAATCGACCTCATTCGCCAGTCCGGCCGCATCGCCGCCGAGGCGATTGCCGCTGTCGGCCGAGCCATCGTTCCCGGGGTCACCACCGAGCAGTTGGACCAAATCGGTCACGACTACCTGGTGGCCAACGATGCCTACCCCTCGACCCTTGGCTACCGCGGATATCCCAAATCGTTGTGCAGTTCGGTGAACGAGGTCATCTGCCACGGAATCCCGGACAACACGGTGCTCGAAAACGGCGATATCGTCAACATCGACATCACCGCGTACAAGAATGGCGTACACGGCGATACCAACGTCACGTTCATCGTGGGCGAAGCCGCCGAGGAGGTGACGCTGCTGGTCGAACGCACCAGGGAAGCGCTCGCCCGCGGTATCAAGGCTGTCGCCCCTGGGCGTCAGGTCAACGTGATCGGACGAACCATCGAGTCCTATGCCAAGCGCTTCAACTACGGCGTCGTGCGCGACTACACCGGCCACGGCGTGGGCGAAGCCTTCCACTCCGGTCTGATCATTCCGCACTATGACGCACCGCAGTACGACACGGTGATGGAGGTCGGGATGGTCTTCACCATCGAGCCGATGCTGACCCTCGGCACGAGCGACTGGGACATCTGGAGCGATGACTGGACCGTGCTGACCCGTGACCGCAGCATGACCGCACAGTTCGAACACACCCTCGTGGTGACCGAGCGCGGTGCCGAGATTTTGACCCTGGTCTGACCGACCTTCTCAAACGGAAAGAGGATCAACACATGACGGCACAGACCGCAATCGGCATAGACATCGGTGGCACGGGAATCAAGGGTGCGGTGGTCGACCTGGCCACCGGCGCGCTCCTCTCTGACCGGGTGAAGTTGCCCACTCCCAAGGGTGGTCGGCCGCAGGACATTGTCGAAACCACCCGAACCCTGCTCGCCACCGTCTCGAAGGACGTCGGAGACCTCCCGGTGGGCGTGTGCTTCCCCGCAGTCGTGAAGAACGGGCACACAATGTCGGCTGCGAACGTATCGCCGAAGTGGATCGGCCTCGCCGCGGAAGCCCTGTTCGAAAAGGCTCTCGGCCTGCCGATTCACTTTGTCAACGACGCGGATGCTGCCGGCTACGCGGAATCACAGTTCGGTGCGGCCATAGACGTCGCCGGCGTCGTGCTGCTGACCACTCTCGGTACCGGGATCGGTTCAGCGCTGCTGAATGACGGCGTGCTCGTGCCCAACACTGAGCTGGGTCACCTGCAGATCGACGGCTATGACTACGAAACCCGTGCGGCCTACTCCGCCAAGGAACGTGACGACCTCAGCTGGGACAAATGGGCCGCACGCTTGCAGAAGTATTACTCGACCCTCGAACTGCTCTTTTCCCCCGACCTGTTCATCGTCGGCGGCGGAGTCTCGAAGCACCACGAGAACTTTCTGCCCCTGCTCAACCTGAAGACCCGCATCATTCCTGCTGTGCATCGGAACAACGCTGGCATCCTCGGCGCGGCTGCGTTGGCGGCGCGCTTTCCCGACGCATAGGTATCCGTGCCGCATCCCACGTTCGTGGGATGCGGCACCTAAGAGTGGAATGGGCCGGCTATTACGCCGGGTTCTGTTCGGGTGTTTGCACACCGTCGACGGCCATCTATCTCGTGACTACGTTGCCGCAGCCCTCTAGCGGTCTACCCGAAAGCTCGGCGAGCCGCCTCAACGCTTTCTGTCTGACCTTGCTCCGGACGAGGTTTACCAAGCCGACCAGGTCACCCTGGCCTCTGGTGGTCTCTTACACCACCGTTTCACCCTTACCACCAGCTCTCGCTGGTGGCGGTCTACTTTCTGTGGCACTGTCTCGCGGGTTACCCCGGGTGGGTGTTACCCACCATCCTGCTCTATGGAGCCCGGACGTTCCTCGGCATCCGCTTGATCTAAAAAATCTCACGAATGACGCGACCGTCTTGCCGACCCATTCCGAGAATCGAGTCTACCGGGCGCGCGGGCTGCTGCCGAACCCACACCCCGTCGCTACTAGATTCCGGACTCTTCGGTGCGCACCAGCACTGCACCACAGTCGGGACAGAAAATGACCTCGTCGGCCGGTGCCTGGCGAGCATCGGCGAGGTCGCTGCCGGTGAGGGTCATAGTGCAGCCACTGCAGGTTCGGGCGCGCAGCAGGGCAGCGGCGTTGCCGTGGCCGGTGATGCGCAGACGCTCGTACAGCGCCGCGAGGTTGTCGGGGATGGTGGCCGCTACGGTGGCCCGGTCGCGCGTGAGTTCGCCGTGTTGGCGGGTGAGGACGACCAAAACCTCGTCGCGCGCGGACTCGGTCGCGCTCACACGTTCGGCGATGGCGTCACGCTCCTTTTCCACCACGGCGACGGCGGCCTCGTGCTCTTCCTGGCGCTCCAGTACAGCGATCTCGATCTCTTCGAGGTCGAACAGGCGTTTCTTGAGCGAGGCGACTTCGGAGTCCAGAGCCTGGATGTCCTTGATCGACGAGGTGTGCTGCAGGCGTTCGGTGTCGCGCGCGATTCGCTTCTCCACGACCTCGACGTCGCTCTCGATGCGTCCCAGTTCGGTGCGCACGTCGTCAAGCTCGCCCGACCGACCGAGCAGTTTCATGCGGCTGGCCTCGGCCTCACGATTGAGGTCGGCCAGCTCGGCGTGCGCCGCGAGCGATTTTGACTGGTGGCTGAGCTGAAGAACCTTGATGTCCAGGGCCTGAAGCCGCAGAAGTTCTTTCTGCTGGAGTGGTGATGCCTTCACGATGTCCTGACCTTACGCTTTTGATGAGATGTGGTTCGAAAATTGGGGATGACCCGGAGATTAGTGCACGACGGCGAAGGTCCACGGATCGGTGTTCAGTTCGCTGACGGTGACCACGATTCCGGGAAGAGCTGTTCGCAACTGCTCGGCCGCCGGTTCCAGCCAGAGCCATTCACTGGCCCAGTGCGACACGTCCATGAGCGCGGGGCCGCCCGTGCGGAGCGCGTGCTCTCGCGCTTCGGACGCGGGGTGGTGACGCAGATCGGAGGTGATGTAGACATCCGCTGTCTGCACCCCGGGGTGGCGCAGCAATGAATCGCCTGCACCGCCGCACACCGCGACGGTGGTGACCGGTGTCGAATAGTCGCCTGCGACGCGCACGCCCGACGCAGTCGCCGGCAGCAGGGCCAGCATGGTGTGCGCGAGGTGCCCGAGGGTTGTCGGCTCAGCCAAGCGTCCAACGCGACCGATGCCGGTTCCGGGCGCGGCGCTGTCGGTGATGGGGAGGGCGTCGATCAGTCCCAGCCGGGCGGCGATCACATCGGACACTCCGTCAGCGACGACGTCGGCGTTGGTGTGCGCGGCGAGCAGTGCGCAGTCTGCGCGAATCAGGCGACTGAGCAGGGCGCCCTTGTAGCCGTCTTCGGCAATGCTCGTGACACCGCGCAGCAGCAACGGATGATGCGTCAGCAGCAGGTCGGCGCCAGCCTCGATGGCCTCGTCGACGGTGTCGGAGACAGCATCGACGGCCAAGTGGATGCTGCGAATCGGCCGGTTCGGATCACCGCTGACCAGGCCAGGTGCGTCCCAGCCCTCGGCACCGTCAAGGGGCCACAGGGTATGGGCGACGCGGGTAACGTCGGCTAGCAAGAATGGCACTCGTTCAGCCTACCGGGCGTCCGGCGCTGGGGCTTCGCCGGACCGGGGCAACCCGATACTCCGGTCCGGCGAAAGATAAGTCAGTAGTCGAAGTCGTCGAACTGGGCGGCGGCTGATTCTTCACGGGTCCAGGCAGCGGGAATCATGGCACCGGTTTGGGCTTTGCGGTGCAGAAAATCGGTGGTCTCGGGTTCGATCAACTCCGGCGACAGACTATCGGCCGTCACGCTGACCAGCTGGCTGGCGGAACCGATGAGAAACTGGGCGCGCAGCAGGAGTCCGTCATCTCCCATCACCGGGATGTCGACGACGTCAACCTGCCGGCGGTTACAGAGGGCCTCGGCGTAGAGGAGTACGGCATCAGCGAGATCGCTGCCGGTTATTACTGAACCGCCCGGGTGAAATATGCGTTTCATGATCGCCCCTCGAAAGCTCACGGAATATACATGTGCTTCCAGGGTCCGGGGTCGCTCTAGCAGTATATGCCCGGTCTACCCCTAGGACGATAGAAACTCGGCTTTCTCGCATGTTCGCACGATTGGTAAGCCGCGACCGCGCAGGCTTAGAGGGTCAGTGCGCGATTCACGATCCGCTCGGCCACGTCCGCGAGGGGAAGACCGTTGTTGCGCGCATATTCGCGAATCTTGTCAAACGCATCGCCCATATGCACGCCGTGCGTGTAGGCCACTACACCCTTGGCCTGTTCGATCATCACCCGACTGCTGAGCGCGTGCTGCAGTTGCTGGCGAACAATATCGCTCTCCCGAATCGCCCGTTCCTGCAGGATGCCGATGGTAGCGACATCCGCGAGCGCCTGCACCGTGTTGGTGTCCCCCGCACTCAGACCGCCGGTACGGTCCCAGAACAGATTGAGGGAGCCGATGGTCGTGGCCCGCAATCGCAACGGAACGGCGTGCATCGAGGCGAAGCCTTGGGCGAGGGCGCCCGACCGAAACTTCGGCCATTTGTCGCCGGTGAGCTCGATATCGGGGATGGCAACGGCGCGGCCGGTCGTGAAGCTCTCCACGCACGGCCCTCTGCCGGCCCGCAGCTGGAGGATCTCCACCAGGCGACTGCGCTCGTTGGTCGAAGCGACGACCTCGAGCTCCCCGTCGCCGGCTGAGAGGATTATACCGGCAGCGGATGCCTCGAGCAGGGCTGCACATTTCTCGACCAGCGTGTGGAGCAGGTCGACGACATCGTAGTCGGCGACGAGAGTATCGGCCAGGGTAACGAAGGTCTCAACGAGTTGACCTTCCCGGGTTTTTGTCACCATAATTCCATCCTAAGACTCGACCATCGACGAAAAATCCAGTCGACGTGTCACTACATCCGCAGCTACTTCCCGGACAGTTCGTCCGTGAGAGAAGGCGTGGCCGTGAATAATCAGAAGCGCATCGGCCGCGGAAAGATCGAGCTGGGCCAGAACCATACCGGTCGCTTGGTGTACGACGCGCCTCGAATGACCTTCATTATCTTCCAGATTTGTCTTTAATGTTCGCGACGCGAGCGACCGGCGTAAAACCTGGCTGGCCGCAATCTGGGCGAGTACCTCAGCGTCAACGATCTGGCTGGGCGTCAGTGTCCCTCGGCCGTGAGAGAACAGCGACACCGCCCCAATATCGAGCGATCCCATGGTCAGGGGAAAAGCGTATACAGACTGCACATCGATGTCTCGTGTTGCCTTCAGAAGCGCTGGCCAGGGCGAGTGCCGCACGGAATGAAGATCATCGATCCGCACGGGACGCCGGGTGGTCATGGCATCCCAGGACGGTCCTTCCCCCAGGTCGAACTGCAACTCGTCAAAGGTCGCGGCCACCGCGTTGCTCGCACACACAGTTTCTGATCCGAACGGTTCGCCCAACGTGCACACACTCGCGGCGTCAATGGGCAATGCACGAACGAACGGATGGCACATGCTGGTCTGCCGTTCATAAGCAGCGCTCAAAGCCTCAACGGCCGCCCCGAACTGACCGCGGTCAGTCATCGTGCGCCAACCGGTGCAGGCCTGGAGCCCCAACGCATCGTTCTGTCATACGACCTCACGATCACGTCACTTCGGGCGAAACGAACTCGTCTCACCGTTCTTGCCGCACATTGATAATTGACCAGACAAATCGATCAATCGTGTTGTGTGGGCCCTACCGGGCTCGAACCGATGACATCCACGGTGTAAACGTGGCGCTCTACCAACTGAGCTAAAGGCCCCAGCGACGACGTTTGTCGCGGGTCTGTTCAGTATAGGTCAGTGTCGCGTGGCGATTGCCGCCCGACGGGCTCAGAGCACCGGTGCGAGCTGCTCGAGCGCGGCCCGATACGACTCGATCGACCGTGCCTCGCCCGGTGCGGTGATGAAACTGGAACGGATGATGCCGCTCGGGTCGATCAGGAAGGTCGCGCGATTGGCGAAGCCCTTCTCCTCGAGAAAAACGCCGTATTCCTTCGCGACGGCACCGTGCGGCCAGAAATCTGCGACCAGATCGAAAGTGTACTTTTCCTGCTCGCCGAAAGCCCGCAGGGCGTGTCGAGAGTCGACCGAAATGCCAATCAGTTCAACGCCGCCGTCGTCAAAGAGCGCGAGATTGTCGCGCAGCTCACACAGCTCACCGCTGCAGATTCCGGAAAAGGCGAGCGGAAAGAAGACGAGCGCGACCGACTTCGTCCCCCGGTATTGGCTGAGCTGAACGCTTTCGCCGAACTGGTTGATCAGTTTGAAGTCGGGTGCCTGGGTGTCGTTTTCGAGAGCCATGAATGCTCCTTTCCTGGTGCGCGTGCGCGTGCGCGCACGGATTGGCCGGTGACACACTCTAGCCCGGCAATGTGCGCGGATTCACAGACCGCGTGAATACGTCCTCGGGAATTTTGCCCGGTGAAGCCCCCGTCTGCGGACGACGACTAAAAATCTGTAGGCTTACCTGGTGCCGCTGGTTGCAATCCAACCTGCTCATTTACGGCACGTGCCTTCGTAGTGGCGAAAGAATGCCCCCACGAAGCACCATCGCTGCATAAACCCCAAGGAGAGGTCGACTGTGACGGTCAACGACCAGGACCCGTACTCGACGAACAACGCCGACTCCGATCCGGAGGAGACGGCCGAGTGGTCGCAATCCCTCGATTCGCTCGTTGCCGAACACGGCCACGAACGCGGACGTGAGATCATGCTCAGCCTGTTGAAGCGTTCGAAAGAGCTGCACCTCGGCGTTCCCATGGTGCCGACGACGGACTACATCAACACCATCGCCACGGAGAACGAACCCGACTTTCCCGGTGACGAAGACATCGAGCGCCGCTACCGCGCCTGGATTCGCTGGAACGCTGCCGTTCTGGTGCACCGCGCTCAGCGCCCCGGCATCGCCGTCGGCGGGCACATCGCGACCTATGCGTCATCTGCTGCCCTCTATGAGGTCGGGTTCAACCACTTCTTCCGCGGCCAGGATCACCCGGGCGGTGGCGACCAGATCTTCATCCAAGGACACGCCTCCCCCGGGACCTATGCTCGTGCCTTCCTTGAGGGACGACTGACCGAGAACCAGCTGGACGGCTTCCGCCAGGAAAAGTCGCACGCCCCCGACGGCATCTCCTCGTACCCGCACCCGCGGCTCATGCCGGAATTCTGGCAGTTCCCGACCGTGTCGATGGGTCTCGGACCGATCAACGCCATCTACCAGGCGCAGCTCAACCGCTACCTGACCAACCGTGGCATCAAGGACGCCAGCGACCAGCAGGTCTGGGCGTTCCTCGGCGACGGCGAAATGGACGAGGTCGAAAGCCGTGGCCAGCTGCAGGTCGCCGCCAACGAAGGCCTCGACAACCTCAACTTCGTGATCAACTGCAACCTGCAGCGCCTTGACGGCCCGGTGCGCGGTAATGGCAAGATCATCCAGGAGCTGGAGAGCTTCTTCCGCGGTGCCGGCTGGAACGTCATCAAGGTGGTCTGGGGTCGAGAGTGGGACAACCTGCTCAAGAACGACGTCGACGGCGCCCTGATCAACCTCATGAACGTCACGCCCGACGGCGACTATCAGACCTACAAGGCCGAAAGCGGCGCCTACGTGCGCGAGAACTTCTTCGGCCGCGACCCGCGCGCCCTCAAGCTGGTCGAGCACCTGAGCGACGACGAGGTCTGGAACCTCAAGCGCGGCGGCCACGACTACCGCAAGGTCTACGCCGCCTTCAAGGCCGCGTCCGAGCACAAGGGCCAGCCGACGGTCATTCTGGCGAAGACGATCAAGGGCTACGGCCTCGGACCGAGCTTCGAGGGCCGCAACGCGACCCACCAGATGAAGAAGATGACCCTCGAGAACCTCAAGTCCTTCCGTGACAGCATGCACGTGCCGATCACGGATGCCCAGCTCGAGGAAAACCCGTACCTGCCGCCGTACTACACCCCCGGCGACAAGGACGAGGCGATCGAGTACATGCACGAGCGTCGTCGTGCTCTCGGCGGCTACCTGCCGGAGCGTCGCACCACTCACGCCAAACTCAACCTACCCGGCGATGAGACCTACAAGGTCGCCAAAAAGGGTTCCGGAACCCAGGAGATCGCTACGACGATGTCCTTCGTGAGGCTGCTCAAGGAACTCGTGCGGGCCAAGGACTTCGGCAACCGAATCGTTCCGATCATCCCCGACGAGGCCCGCACCTTCGGCATCGACGCGTTCTTCCCCACCGCCAAGATCTACAACCCCAACGGCCAGCACTACACGTCCGTTGATCACGCCCAGCTGCTCTCCTATAAGGAGAGCCCGCAGGGTCAGATCCTGCACGTGGGCATCAACGAGGCCGGCGCTGCCGCGGCGTTCACCAACGTGGGTACCTCGTACGCCACCCAGGGTGAACCGCTCATTCCGGTCTACGTTTTCTATTCCATGTTCGGATTCCAGCGCACCGGCGACGCCCTCTGGGCTGCCGGCGACATGATGGCCCGCGGGTTCATCATTGGAGCCACGGCCGGTCGCACCACGCTGACCGGGGAGGGGCTGCAGCACGCCGATGGTCACTCGCCGCTGCTGGCATCGACCAACCCGGCCGTCGTCTCCTACGACCCGGCGTACGGTTACGAGATCGGCCACATCGTGCGCGCGGGACTCGATCGCATGTACGGCGGAACCCACACCGACCCGAACGTCATGTACTACATCACGGTCTACAACGAGCCGGCCGTTCAGCCGTCCGAGCCCGATGATGTCGATGTGGACGGCATCCTGCACGGTATCCACCGGGTGAGCGCATCCGCAGTGAATGGTCCGAAGGCTCAGCTGCTGGCCTCCGGTGTCTCCGTGCCGTGGGCGCTTGAGGCGCAGAAGTTGCTCGCCGACGACTGGGGGGTGTCAGCCGATGTCTGGTCGGTCACGTCCTGGACCGAGCTCCGCCGCGATGGTCTTGCCGCTGAGGAACACAACTTCCTGAACCCCGATGACGAGCCGCGGGTTCCCTATGTCACCTCGAAGCTCGAGGGAGCAGCCGGTCCGTTCGTGGCCGTGTCCGACTTCATGCACGCCGTTCCGGATCAGATTCGGCAGTTCGTTCCGAGCGACTTCGCGACGCTCGGTGCCGATAGCTTCGGCTTCTCGGACACCCGTCCGGCGGCACGTCGATTCTTCAAGATCGATGGTCCGTCGATGGTCGTGCGCACCCTGGAGCTGCTCGCTCGTCGCGGTGACGTTGACCGGAGTCTCGCCTGCCAGGCCATTGCAAAGTATCGCCTGCACGATGTGAGCGCGGGCACCACCGGCTCCGCCGGGGGCGAGAGCTAAAAAACCGTGGCACCGGCGCCCAAGACGAAAGAGCAGACTCTCAACTGGCTGCGCACCATCTCCGGTGAGCTGTCGACCCAGACGCTCAAGCGGCTCGAGGACACGCTGTCCTGGTATGGCGATATGCCACCAGGGCGGCGGTCCGCCGTCGGACTGGTAGCCCAGGCCGGAATCACGAGTTTCATCTCGTGGTTCGACGACCCGCGGTCAACGCCGTGGATCGCCGCTGACGTTTTCGGTGCCGCGCCCCGCGAACTGTTGCGCTCGGTGAGCCTGCAGCAGACGCTGCAGCTCATTCGGGTGACGGTTGAAGTCGTCGAGGAACGGGTCAAGGACGGCGGCGAGGCCCTGCGCGAGGCCATTCTGCTGTACTCCCGGGAGATCGCTTTTGGGGCAGCGGATGTCTACGCTCGCGCCGCCGAGGCGCGCGGGCTCTGGGACGCCCGTCTCGAAGCGCTCGTCGTCGACTCTATTCTCAGCGGGGAATATGACGATGAGCTTCCCAGCCGCATCGCGGCCCTCGGCTGGCACGGCCACGGCGAGGTCTGCGTTTTGGTCGGCACGACGCCGCAGATGCTCGACGTCGACCAGCTACGCCGGGCCGCCCGGCACATGGCTGCGGACGTACTGATCGGAGTGCAGGGCAACCGCCTGGTGCTCGTGATCGGTCGGGCCCGACCGGCGCCGGTCGACAGCGAGGACGTCGGCACCGCCGCAGCGTTAACCTTCATGGAAATTGCCATGCAACTGGAGCCGATCTTCGGCCCCGGGCACCTGGTGCTGGGCCACGAGGTACCCAACCTTGTGGATGCGTCGAAAAGCGCGAAGGCCGCACTGGCCGGCTTCGCGGTCGCGCGTTCGTGGCGCAATGCGCCGCGCCCGGTGCAGGCCGACGATCTGCTCCCCGAACGTGCCCTTGCTGGCGATCCACTCGCGCGGGCCACGCTCATTCATCGCATCTATCGGCCACTGCAAGCCCACTCCACCGAGCTGCTCACCACGCTCTGGTGCTACCTCGACAATGGTCGCTCATTGGAGGCGACCGCGCGCGAACTCTTCGTGCATCCGAACACCGTGCGGTATCGCCTCAAACGTGTGTCCGAGGTCATCGGCTACGACGCCACGGGAGCCCGCGAGGCGCTCATTCTGCAGTCCGCGCTGATTATCGGCTCGATCAGTGACCACGACGGATCCAGTCGACGCCGCTGATCCAGCCCCGGAAACCGGCGAATGTACTACTGTCGACAAAGCTTTCTTAGATACTTAGTGCGATCTGCACATTCATTTACGTCACCAGATTGGAAGACTAACTAAGTGATCGTTGTCGTCTGCCCGGGTCAGGGCTCCCAAACTCCCGGATTCCTTGAGCCTTGGCTGGCTCTGCCTGCCTTCGACGCTGGCCTCCGCCAAATTTCCGAGGAGGTCGGACTCGACCTGGTCGCGCACGGCACGGTGAGTGACGCCGACACCATTCGCGACACGGCGATCGCCCAGCCCCTCATCGTGGCTGCCGGCATCCTCACCCTCGAAGCCCTCCTCACGGACGGACGGCGTGACCGCATGGCCGGTATCGCCGGACACTCGGTCGGTGAGCTAACCGCGGCCGCTGGCGCTGGCATCCTGACCAACGCCGAGGCCGTGCGCTTCGTGCGGGAACGGGGCCTCGCCATGCAGGCGGCTTCCGCGCTCGAGCCCACCGGTATGAGCGCCGTCATCGGCGCCGATGAGACCGAGCTGCTCGGACAGGTCGCCGAACTGGGCCTGGAGCCGGCCAATTTCAACGGGAGCGGGCAGATCGTCGTCGCCGGGGCCCTCGATGCTCTCGCGGCCCTCGCCGCGACTCCCCCACACCGGGCCAGGGTCATCCCGCTTCAGGTAGCCGGTGCATTCCATACCCGGTATATGAAGCCGGCCGTCGAACGGATGACCGCGGTCGCCGACTCGCTCAGCCCCGCCGATCCCACGCTCCCGATCTGGACCAACCGCGACGGCAGCCGGGTGATCGACGGCATCCGTTTTGTGGAACTGCTCGTCGGTCAGGTGTCGTCGCCGGTACGGTGGGACAGGTGCATGGAGGCTTTCGCTCAAGCGGGAGTCACCGGAATCATCGAGGTGGCGCCCGCCGGCGCCCTCGTTGGACTTGCGAAACGAGCCCTGAAGGGCGTCCCCAGCGTCGCCATCAAGACCCCGGACGACCTGCCCGCCGCCTGGGCCATGATCGACCAGCAGTCCTGACTGTGCCAGCAGTTCTGAAGCACGAGAGAATGTGACGAAAGAGATTATGCCAAAGCCCACACTCCAGCAGTCCCACGGACCGAAGTACACCCGCATTCTGTCTGTAGGCGCTGCCCGCGGAGAGAACCTCGTCCCCAACGACGACCTCGTCGAGGCCATCGATTCCTCGGACGAGTGGATTCAACAGCGCACCGGCATCATCACGCGTGCCCGGTCCGGCCAGGACGTCGACGCCCTCGACCTCGCAACGGATGCCGCGCGGGAGGCCATTGAGAGAAGCGGTATCGCCCCCGCCCTCATCGACGCGGTGATTGTCGCGACCATCAGCAACGGCCGCCAGACCCCGTCGATAGCCGCCGTGGTGGCCGACCGGGTCGGCAGCAATCCGGCCGCAGCCTACGACATCAACGCTGCCTGCGCTGGCTATGCCTACGCCGTGGCGCAGGCCGACGCACTGATTCGTACCGGTGCCGCGCACTACGCGTTGGTCATCGGAGCCGAGAAACTGTCCGACCTTGTCGACCCCTCCGACCGCAGCATCTCGTTCCTGCTCGGCGACGGTGCGGGCGCCGTCGTCATCGGCCCGAGCGACTACCCGGGCATCGCCACAACCGTATGGGGCTCGGATGGTTCCAAGGCCGAAGCGATCCAGATGAACCACACCCTGCAGGAATATCGCCGCGGTGAAGCCGAATGGCCGACGCTGCGCCAGGAAGGACAGACGGTCTTCCGCTGGGCCGTGTGGGACATGGCCAAAGTGGCCAAAAAGGCCCTCGAAGTCGCCGGAATCGAAAGCTCCGACCTGGCCGCGTTCATTCCGCACCAGGCGAACATGCGCATCATCGATGAGTTCGCCAAGCAGCTCAAGCTTCCGGAATCCGTTGTCATTGCGCGTGATGTTGCCACGACCGGAAACACTTCGTCGGCTTCCATCCCACTCGCCACCCACCGTCTCCTTGAAGAACACCCCGAGCTCAGCGGCGGGCTTGCCCTGCAGATCGGCTTTGGTGCCGGACTTGTGTTCGGCGCGCAGGTCGTTGTGCTGCCCTAACCTACCCACCCCCTAAACTAGGTCTCGGTCAACCGAGACACCCTCAAGGAGAAAAAACATGGCATTGTCCACCGAAGAAGTTCTGACCGGCCTGGCCGAGCTCATCAACGACGAGACCGGAATTGCAACCGACACGGTTGAACTCGGCAAGTCGTTCACCGACGACTTGGACATCGACTCCATCTCGATGATGACCATTGTCGTCAACGCAGAAGAGAAGTTCGATGTGAAGATCCCCGACGAAGAGGTCAAGAACCTCAAGACCGTCGGCGACGCCGTTGAGTTCATTGTGAAGGCGCAGGACTAGGCCCAAGCCTGAACCAGGTCGGCCGGAAAACGGCCGACCTGTTCTTTGGACTGGCGCCACGATGCGCCCGCCCACACGTTTGTCGTTCCATGGAGAGTTGACTTATGACCAAGAAAATCGTTATCACCGGTATCGGTGCCACCACGCCGTTGGGCGGAACGGCGGTCGACACCTGGACAGCCCTCCTGGCCGGCGAATCTGGCGCCACGACCCTCGAGCAGCCCTGGGTCGCTGAAACGGCGATCCCCGTAACTTTCGCCGCACAGGCGCGTGTGAAAACCGTCGATGTGCTGCAGCGATTTGAAGTCAAGCGACTCGACCCGTCCAGCCAGTTCGCACTCATAGCTGGGCGCGAAGCCTGGGCAGATGCCGGCGCCCCCGAGGTTGAGCCCGAACGCCTTGCCGTGGATTGGGCCACCGGAATCGGCGGGGTATGGACTCTGCTCGACGCGTGGGACACCCTGCGCGAGCGCGGCCCCCGCCGCGTGCTGCCGATGACAGTTCCCATGCTCATGCCCAACGGCCCGGGCGCGGCCATTGGAATGGATCTGCACGCTCGTGCCGGAATCACCACGGTCGTTTCCGCGTGTGCATCGAGCACCGAAGCACTGGTCAACGCCTACAACCGTCTGCAGGCGGGATTGGCCGACGTCGTCATCGCTGGCGGATCCGAAGCCGCGATTCACCCGCTGCCCATCGCCTCGTTCGCGGCGATGCATGCCCTGTCGACCCGCAACGATGACCCGGCCACCGCGAGCCGCCCGTACGACGTGACCCGCGATGGTTTCGTTCTCGGTGAGGGCGCTGCCGCCCTCGTCATCGAGACCGAAGAACACGCCAAGGCGCGTGGAGCGCACATTTACGCTGAGCTCGTCGGCGGCGTCGTCAACAGCGACGCTTACCACGTCACCGCGCCCGACCCTGAGGGGACCGCGGCTGCCCGCGCCATGGTGTCAACGGTGCACAATGCCGGTGCGACCCTCGCCGATGTGTCCCACATCAACGCCCACGCAACCAGCACCCCGGTCGGAGACATCGCCGAGTACAACGCTCTCAAGCGAGTGTTCGGTGACCTGCTCGACGGTATCCCGGTGTCGGCGACCAAGGCATCAACCGGCCACCTGCTCGGCGGTGCCGGGGCCCTCGAGGCGTTCTTCACGGTGAAGGCTCTCGCCGAGCGCACCGCACCGCCGACGATCAACCTCACGTCGCAGGACCCGGAAATTCCGCTCGACGTGGTGACGTCACCGCGTGCACTGCCGGCCGGAGACCTGCTCGCGCTGAGCAACTCCTTCGGGTTCGGCGGGCACAACGCCGTCGTGGCATTCCGCTCCGTCTAAGGACTGCAGATGAGAATGACCCCGTCCGGATTCGGACGGGGTCATTTCTGTAAGGCGATTCGCCGTATCTGGCCGTGATCACAGGAACAGACTGCGACTTCGTGGGATTGCCACCGGGAATGTCACCGGTCGACAGGCCACGCCATCACGGGCGAACCGCACGCATGTGGAACCGGTCTGATCAGCCGACCTGGTGCAGCCACACCACGGCGTTCAGATCGCTGGCCTGCCGGAACGGTTCAAGCTCGTCGTCCCAGGTTTGCCCGAGGGCCAGGCGCAGCTCCCGGTGCAATTCGATCGCGTTGGCTCCGGCACGCTCCATCGCCGATCGAATGCGATCTTCCGGCACGACGACATTGCCCACGCTGTCGGTCTGGGCATAGAAAATGCCCAGCTCTGGCGTGTGCAGCCAGCGACCGCCATCCGAACCAGGTCCGGCATCTTCGGTGACTTCGAAACGCAGCTGTTCCCACCCGCGCAGAGCGGATGCGAGTATCGCGCCGGTCCCCGGGCAACCCTCCCAGTAGTATTCGGCCCGATGGGATCCGGGCAGAGCCGGTTGTTCTGACCAGTCAAAGTTGACCGCCTCGCCCAGCGCGCGGCCAGCCGACCACTCGACATGCGGGCAGACGGCCCGCGGAGAGGCGTGCACAAAGAGCACCCCTCGCGCGGTCCGCGCCCGACGGTTAGGTAATACGTCCATCGTGTTTCTCCGTTCCTAGTAGGTGCGTCTTCCCCAACGACCTCGGAACGACCGCGCTTTCAACGTTGAGTTTCTGATGACTCAGTGCTGTTCGCGCGATGGTGAATGTGAAATTGTTCGTCCGCCAGAGCGCAGCGAGCCGATAGCGCCATTATGCCCCAGCCACCTGCGCATTGACAAGCACCTGACAGGCCTTCCCCGGGCCTGCTGTACGCATGGCTTCGACGGCCGCGAACGCACTCTGCGACCACCAGTTTCCGCGTGAGCGCAGCGCGACCCGGTAATCGTGCACAGACTCCAAATTCGTTGAGCGGATGCGGTCGGGCCTGTTATCGCAGGTCCGGCCGCTTTTTTGTGCCCGTTTCCGGGTTTTCGTCTACCCCTGAACGGGGGGTGAACCTGAGAAAGA
>NZ_JASISM010000003.1 GCF_030063145.1 Cryobacterium sp. PH31-L1 | reverse complement strand
GTACCAGTCCGGTGCGCTGAGCACCGCGGTAACCGCCCTCGAGCTCGGGCGTCCCTGCGGCGCCGTGCCCGGGCGCACCTCCAACGCAGCCAATGCGGGCTGCGCACGCCTCATCCGCGACTACGGCACCAGCCTGATCGCGACCAGCTCCGACATCGTCTATCTCTAAACGCTGGTGGAGCGCCGCCCACACCGTTCAGGCGGCGCTTCCCGTTTCATCGGTCTCGACGAGGCCAAGCTGCTCGCCCGCAAGCTCGACTCCGGTCGTCCGCGGTGTGACCGGCATCGCTGGTGATGCCTGCATCTGCCGGTTTGGGAGGGCTCGAAAGGGGGCGATTGCCCCGCCCTGCACAATCCAGAACGCCCCATCGGCGGCTTCGCGCACGTCCTGCGGCGGAATTACATAGGTGTGCTGGGCACGGGCGCTCCCCAGCTCCTCCCCGGTGGCGCGGCCGGCAGATTCCATCCGCATCACCGTCCCGGCATACTTCACCACATCCTCCGGATCTTTCGACCGGCCAAAGATCAGCGCCGCCCCACTCGTCAGCGCCCGCCGCCGACGAACCTCATCGTTCGACAAGCCCGCCGGGCTCTGCGTCGCCAAGACCAGTCCAACGCCGGCGCTGCGTGCCGTCTCGAATAGGCTCCCGGCGGTGTCGCCCGGGTCCTGCGACCCGGTCACCAGCTGGGGAAACTCGTCAACGATTACGACGACCGGGGACTTGTCGCGCCGCTCCAACCGGGCGGCCAGGAAGTTCCGCAGGTCCAGCAGGAGCAGATCCCCCAGCCGGGCCTGGGCGTCGTCGACGGGCGACAGCGGAATGACTGTCACGTCGGCTTTGGGCGCGTTGTAGGACCAGCCCTCCTGGCCGATCCAGCGTTGCATCGGACGCAACGCCACCAGCAGGCTCTGTAACGCGCGCTCACCGGCCGTGGTGCCGTCCCGGTCGACGGCTTTGATCACCAATTCCAGATCGTCCTGATCCCGAACAAACGGGGTGGGGCTGGTCAGCCGTTCACGGAGGTCGGCGATGCTGCGTAGCTGCGATAGCTCCTGGACCGTTTGCAGCACCCCGCGAATCTCGTCGAGGTAGTGCTGGTTGGCGCCGTCAGGAACGGGCATAAGCCGCATCAGTTTCGCTGTGACTTGGTCGGCGGTGCCGTTGAATAGGTCCCACGTACCGCCAGTCGTCGCGGTGCGGCCGTAGGTTTTGGCCACGGCGACGAGGTGCTCGGCGTCGGCCGGGTCGCCCTTAGCATCGATGACGAATACGGGCCATCCGTATTCCAGCGCGCACAGGACGAGTCCGTTGATCAAGACGGTTTTGCCACTGCCGGACTCGGCGATGATCAACGCACGAACGGAGGACGCTGTCGGGGGCAGCACGAGATATTTGCCGGTTGCGTCGACCCAGTCTCGCACCCGGCGCATGTCATAAAACCGGTCAGCGAGTGTCCGCACTGTGACGCGGCTGGTCACGCCGAAGGCCTGCCGCTGGTCGCCGACCGGCAATGGGACGGTGACGGCTTGGCGGGTGGTGCCGATGATGCGGCCCGTGTCGGTTTCGAGGCGCACACCGATGCGGCGGGCCACGCTGCTGTCGGCGGCCCGCTTCCGGGCCGTCTCGATCTTCTCCTGCCGCACCACGTTCGATACCCGCCGGGACCGCACCTGCTCGGCGATCTTCCGCCGCCGCAGCGACCACGCCGTCGGCAAGAGCAGCAGCCCGGCGAAGAAGTTCGCCACCGCCCACGGGCCAAACATGGGCCAGAGCTGCGCCCACCACTCCGCTCCGTCAAAAAACGTGGTGGCCGCTCCGGAGCGGATCCAGCCCGCCAGCAGGAACGCCTCCCAGGATATGAGCGCTGTGACCAGGAGGATGCCGACGGTGTTCACGATCCACTGCCATCGCCACACCACCCAGAACCGGGTCTTCGTCGCGATCACATCGCCGGCAACCCGGCTCACTACGACCGGCACAACTAAGGGCAGGGCGATAAGCACGACAACGACGGCGAAGGCGGCGCCGAGGAGTCGCGCGATCATGTCGCTGGTGGCGTCCGACTCTGTCGGGGCCGCAGTTTCACTCATGCGCTGACCTGCGATGCGCCCCACACGCTGGCACCGTCAAGCTCGACCACCCTGTCAGCTCGGCCGTGCGCGGCCGCGTAAGCGCCGGCGTCCAGCTCGGGGCCGGTCCAGTGCCCGCGTGCGTCGAAGGAGTGTTGGGAAACGAGACGGGGTCGTTCGGTGCGGACCAGGTACTTATCGGCACCCCGAGTGATGGCCCGATCAGCGTCCGCCGTGCAAAAGTACGCCACCCGATCCACCCCCTCATGCACCAGCCGGTAGGTGTGGTTATGGCAGATCGCCTGATACCGCTGCCACGTCTTCGGCGTCAGCTCCACCTCCACCAGCTCGACGACACCGTCACGCTCGGCCACCCCGTCGGCCTGATGATCACGCCGGCCCACCGGCTTCCGATCCCGCCGCCACGTGAACCCCTGCGCCAGATAGCGCGCCGACACCGTCGCCACCGCGATCTCATGCCGTGTCGTCTGCCGAAACAGGTTCGGCGCCGGCTTCCCAATCGCCTGAAACGTCGCCCACACGACCGACCCGTCAAGGAACGCTGGCCGGTCGCGGCCCACCAGGCCCACCGCTTCCATCCGGGCTGCCCAGTGTTGCGCTTTGCGCAATCCGATCGGCTCGCCCAATCCGAGTTGAGCGCCCAGCGCCCACCGCAGGGCATTCATGTCTGCGAGCCGGACGACGTCCAGCCAGTCGATCATCGCTTCGTCGCGACTTGTCACCTGCACCATCATTCAGCCTCCGCACTGACAACGTTCCAAGCTCTACACCCACGATTCTGCACCCCGCCACCGACACCACCGGTAATGCCACACCGCGCTTCTGCAACTCTCGCCGGCTATCCCAGCTCGCATCTCGTCGTCATTTTTCTGGTCTGCTCGCGGCTTGCTTCGCCTCTTCCAGCTGCCACATTTCTTGCTCATTCTGCCTTGCCTTTCCTTGCCCTGATTTTTCGTTTCTCTTACTTTTTTGGTCTTGTTCTTTCTCTTTCTTCTCTTCTGTTTTTTCTCTTGTTCTTGTACTTCTGTATTTTTTTCTTCTACTTTTTTCTTCTCTTTCCCTGTCCCACCACCACCCCTTTACTTCCCAACCTCCTACACACTGAGGAACGATGGGTGTGGGAGGTTGGGAAGCGAGCGCAGCGAGGGGGTGGCGGTGGGACAGGGAAAGAGACCCCTTACCCCGTCGTTTACCCCGGCGCGCGCCCTGCCGGGGTAAACGACCCCCTCGATACATGGGTTCGTGGCATTCCGTGCTTTTGATGAACACCGTTGGACGCCTGTCTAGGCGTCTGGCGCCGCTCTGACATCGTCGAACCAGCGGACGACACTGTTACCGTTGTGGGCTTGCATGAGGGCGTCCTCGACGATGCCAGCGAATTGAGCTGCATCACGGAGGCCGAGCTCAGCACGGGCGACTCCGGATGCGCAGCCGATGCCGCAGCTGTCTTCACCGTTGTACTCGACGCCGTCGATGACGGTGCTGTGCCAGTTGGCGAGCTGGTCGTAGACCTGGCCGAGGGAGCGCTCGGTGGCGGTCAGACACCCGAGCAGCAGATACGAATCGTAGGGGTGGTTAATCGCTCGAGTCGCGTGTGCCAGGCTCCGTGCTGTCTCAGCCAGCTCGTTGGCCGTGGTGATCAGTTCGGTATCGCGGTCGTTCATAGTGGTTCTCCTTTCAAGAGGTGTTTGACGGTGGGCCGCAAGCGCGGCCCACCCTGGATGCCTACTCGGCGTCAGGCTTGGAGTTGCGCCGCACGGTGGCGACGGCCCGGTTGAGGTCGGGGCCGACGTTGTCGGCGTCGATGACGCGGCCGTATTGGCGTGCCTGGTCGTCGCCCCAGCTGTCGGTGTGCTCGCGGCCAACAACGATGACGGGGTCGCCCTTGTGCAGGGTGGCGGCGACGTTCTGGCCGAGCTCGAACTTGGCTTCCACGAAATGCGTGGTTGCGGCGTCGTGGGCGAGCCATTTGCCGCCGCGGTATTCGCCGGTGTTCTCGATGACGCGCAGCTTGGTGATCTGGATACTGCCGGCTGTGACGACCTCGGGGTCGAGAGCCAGGTTGCCGATGATGGTGCGTGTGGACATAAGTGCTTCTCCTTCGATAGATGTGGTGCGTTGAATTGCTACGGGGTGTAGTTGGCCTTGATTTCTTCGACCAACTGTTTTTTGTGCCTTCCGGCGAGAGAAATCGATAGCGAGCGAGAGCGCCGCGAGTGCCCGGAATCTCAGGCGAAATAAGGGAGCCTGCGACCGCGTCTGAGAATCTGCGAACGGTAGGCGCGCAGCGAGCTACGGTGACCAGCCGGAAAGGTCACAAATGTGTTTGAACGACGTCGGCGGGGCAAAGCAGCGGCTCCATGGCTGGAGTTTGATCCGCTCCGTCGTCGAGTTATCCACAGGTCAGTCCGCGCGCGCGTACTGTTACTGTTTTGTTTTTCCTGTTTAAGTACTGTTAAGGGGGGTCTGAAATGGCCCCCTGAAAGTGCCGTTTTTGACCCCCTTAGGGGGTCAGAAATTGGCCCCCTCAGGGGTCCACATATTGACCCCCTGATGGCTGGGAACCGGCAGGATCAGCACCCGGGAATTTCGGCTCGTCGCCGGTTTCGTACTGTCGACTTGGAGTTCGTATTCGGCGGTGAGTCCGTTGCCGCCGGCTCGAATTCGAGTGATGGCGCCGGCCTGGATGAGTTCATGGACGGCGCGTTTGACGGCGGTGTGCGCTTTCACCGAGGCGGTCTCCGGCGCGAGGTACCCCAGTCCGATGGCGGAGGATTCGCGGCCGGCGAAGTAGCGGCGCGGCGCCTGACCGAGTGGGTTGTTCGCATCGTCCCAACACTCCAATGCCATGTACAGGAGCAGCCGAGCCGACGCGTTACTCAGCCGCATCTGCGCGGCCAGCAGAACGGCACTCTTGGCCGCGTAAAGGCCCACCGCAGTCTCACCCACCCACACGGGGATGAGACGTTGCGAGATGGCGGAATTTCAGTAGTCTGGTCATAGATCAGATCCTTCGCAGGTGCTCGATCTTTGCCCCGGGTTGCCCCCCGGGGCTTTTTCATGGGCGAACCCTCACCCGCTCGTTTCGCGGTTGACGGTTCAGACCAGATCACCGTCCCAGGAGCGCGGTCTGACCGGTCTGGGTCTGTGCGCTCGCCTCGACCCAGGCGATGACCTCGGACCGCTTGTAGAGCACCTTCTTCGGGGTCGGCTTGTAGAACCGCGGTCCGCGGCCCATGTAGCGCAGCTGGGCGAGCGCGCCAACGGGCAGTCCGGTCAGTTCGGCCACGTGTACCGGGAGGATGAATTCTTCGTCCATGAGTGTCTCCAATTGTCGACAGATTACGACTGTCGGAATCTGTTGCTGACACAGTAGAACGGTTTGCAACGGTTGACAAGTGTTTAAGTTGTAATATGTCCGCGTGACAAACTTTCTGGCGCAATCGGGGATCGGCAACCGCATCCATGCCATCCGCAAACAGCATGGCATCCGCTCAGCGAAGGACCTCGCCGACCTGATTCCGGGCAACAACGTCACCGAATCGATCCTGCAAAACATCGAAGCCGGCCGGAAACACGACCTCTCCGTCAGTCAGCTCTTGAACATCGCAAAAGCTCTCCGCGTCACGCCGATCTTCCTGCTCACGCCGATCGGCCGGCCCTGGGCTGAACTCGACATCGCCAACCTCAGCTCCAGCTTCGACGGCATGACGGTCGTCGAGTTCGATGCCTGGATCTCGGGCGCAGAACACGGCGCGTACCACTGGAGCACCAACGACGAACGCACCGAACGCACCCAACTGCAAGCGATGCGAGAGCTACACGCCCAGATCCGCGAACGAAAACGCCTGACCACCAACCTCGCCATCGAACGCACCCTGGACGCCGCCGCCGGCGAGATCGCTACAGCCCAAGAATGGGACACCACTGAGGAACGACTCGCCGAGTCCAGTCGGCGCATTACGCAGCTCACGTCCTACCTCGCCTCGGCAGGCTGGGACCTCGACGGTTGGACCGACTAAACACGATGCCTGCAGCAGCGCGCCGGTCCGCCGTTCAACACTTCAGAACAACAATGGTTCCGAGAGAATTCAAGGAGGTGTTCCATGGGGAGGCCACGCGTGCCCGTGACAAGTCACGGCACAATCAGCGTGTCAGAGATCACGCCGGGCACATGGCGGGCACGCACACGTTATCGATTTGATGACGGAACGCTTCGTCAGATTGAACGATTTGCGCCGACGAAAGCGAGGGCGCAAACATCACTTCTGCTTGCCCTCACCACAGTTCGCACGTCGTCGGTGAGCGCGGTCAAACGAGAAACTACGCTCTCGGACCTTGCCGATCGTTTTCTGCTGACGAAAGCAGACCGCGCTCCGCGCACGATCGACACGTATCGGCAGACCATCGAGCACCACATCAAGCCAAAAATTGGGTCGCTCTCCGTGTCGGAGGCCACGACGGAGCGCCTGGGGCGATTCATCAGTGAGGTCATCGAGAAGCAGGGGCCTGGGGCTGCGAAAGCTTGTCGAGGGGTGCTCTCCGGGATGATGGGCGTGGCAGCGCGCTCCGACGCGATTCAGGTCAATCCCGTACGGGAGATCGACAACATCGCTCGCCTTCGCGGGGGCGCGACCGCTATCCCTCTCGATACCTTGCCGCGCCTACTTGCTGCTGTCCGCGCTGACGCTCGACTGAACCAGGTTGACGCTGCGGACGTGATTTTTTTCCTCGCCGGTACGGGGTGCCGGCTGGGGGAAGTACTGGCCGTTCGATGGTCCGCGCTCGACCTCGCCGCCGGAACTGTGGCGATCAACGCCAACGTGATCCGCGCGCGTGGTCAGGGTGTCCTCCTCCAGGATCACACCAAGACGAAGGCCGGGGTCCGTACGATCGCGATTCCGAAGAATCTCGTCGACCTCCTCCGGCATCGGCAGTCGAATTTCAAAATTCAAAACGATGATGACCTGGTCTTCCCGACACTACGTGGCAATATTCGAGATCCTCGCAATACCTCGCGCGACTGGCGCATGGCTCGTACGCGGATCGGGTATCCGACGGTCACGACTCACAGCTTCCGCAAAACGGTGGCCACCGCTTTGGACCAGTCCGGACTCAGCGCTCGAGAAATTGCGGAATTCCTCGGCCACGCGAACCCGTCTCTGACCCAGGATGTCTACATGGCCAAGAACACGGGCGGCATCCGTGCCGCGGAAACGATGAATTCCTTGCTGCCGACAGATTGAATCTGCGGGGTTTATGCGGGGTTGGCCTAAAAACGGCGAAAAAATACCCCGGACTTCCGCAGAAATCCGGGGTTCTTGTAGCGGGAGCGGGAATTGAACCCGCGACACCACGATTATGAGCCGTGTGCTCTAACCAACTGAGCTACCCCGCCGCGACTTGTCGGCTGTTCGCTTCCAAGCCTGAGCCCCCTGTGGGAATCGGACCCACTACCTCTTCCTTACCAAGGAAGTGCTCTACCAATGAGCTAAGGGGGCAGAGCAACCAAAAAACAGTAGCAATGCCGCGTTTTTGGCAACCTAGAAACTTTATCACCCCGACAGCGAGCTCCAGACCACATCCCCACGCTACAGGCATTCGGCAACGATGCCGTAGCCTTTTAGGATGACTGGCACCGAACTGACCCCTGGCACCGAATGGTGGCGCACGGCCGTTATCTATCAGATCTACCCGCGGTCCTTCGCCGACGCGAACGGTGACGGCATGGGTGACCTCGCCGGCATCAGCGCCCGGCTGCCCCAGCTCAAAGGCCTCGGCATCGATGCCATCTGGCTTTCTCCGTTCTATACCTCGCCGCAGCGCGACGCCGGCTACGACGTCTCCGACTACTGCAACGTCGACCCGCTGTTCGGCACCCTCGACGATTTCGAGGTACTGCAGCGCACCGCCCACGACCTCGGTATCCGGGTCATCGTCGACATCGTGCCCAACCACTCTTCGAGCGACCATGGCTGGTTCCAGGCCGCCCTCGCCGCCGGTCCGGGCAGCGAAGAACGCGCCCGTTACACCTTCCGCGATGGCAAGGGTAAGAACGGCGAGCTGCCCCCGAACAACTGGGAGTCCGTGTTCGGCGGCCTCGCCTGGACCCGTACAACCGATCCCGACGGCACACCGGGCCAGTGGTACCTGCACCTGTTCGACAGCAGCCAGCCCGACTTCGACTGGGACAGCGAGTGGGTGCGCGAACAGTTCCGCGCAGTGCTGCGTTTCTGGCTCGACCGCGGCGTCGACGGCTTTCGAGTGGATGTTGCGCACGGCATGATCAAGGCTCCCGGCCTCCCCGATTACACGCCTCCCTCCGAGGGCGGCAGCATGGGCGGGGCGCCGGCCTCCGCTTTGGAACCCGGCATCACCGCCGAGACGCCGCTGACGGCACCGTACTGGGCGCAGGACGGCGTGCACGAGATCTACCGCGACTGGCACAAAGTGCTCGCCGCCTACCCGGGTGACCGGGTTCTCGCGGCCGAAGCCTGGGTCGACCCGCTCAGCCAGATGGCCAAGTGGGTGCGTCCAGACGAGATGCACCAGGCCTTCAACTTCGCCTATCTTGAAACCCCGTGGAACGCCGCGAAGCTCAAGTCCGTCATCGACGAGTCGCTCGAAGCCTTCGGCGATGTGGGCGCGCCGAGCACCTGGGTGCTCTCGAACCACGACGTGGTGCGCCACGCTTCCCGGCTCGCCCTGACCGGCGACAACCTGCAGGGACACGGCATCGGCCCGAAGACGGTCGGGCTGCCCGACACCGCGCTGGGGCTTCGACGCGCGCGGGCGGCATCCGCTCTAATGCTGTCGCTGCCCGGCTCGAGCTACCTGTACCAGGGCGAGGAACTCGGCCTGCCCGAGGCCGTCGACCTGCCCGACCACGCCCGCGAAGACCCCACCTGGTTTCGCACCAACGGCGAGCGTTACGGACGAGACGGATGCCGCGTGCCGATTCCGTGGGAGGCCGCCAGCGAATCGTTCGGCTTCAGCACCGGCGCGAAGAGCTGGCTGCCACAGCCGTCCGAGTGGGCTCGCCTGGCTCGCGACCAGCAAGAGGGCGTCGCCGGTTCCACCCTCGAGTTGTACAAGAACGCGTTGACCCTGCGCCGGGAGCACTCCCTCGCCTCCGGAACCGTGGAGTGGATCGACGGCTTCGGGCCGGAGGTCGCGGCGTACCGAAACGGCGACGTGACGATTGTGGCCAACACGGGCGCGGCATCCGTTCAGCTTCCCGCAGGTGACGTGCTGCTTTCCAGTGAAGAGCTGGTCGGCCGCACCCTGCCGGGCGATTCGACGGCCTGGTTGCGCTCAGTAGAGGCATGACCGACGCCGTCGACCGTTCGCGTGAGGCGGGCGGGAGCTGAATCTCGAGCTGGCCCGGTTCATGATGCCGTGGAAGTTCGCGAGCGACGCACGACCAGGTCGTGGCGATGGAACCCGTCGATGCGAGCGACGCCGACCTGTCCAGCTTCGACGGTCTGCCGCCGTTTTGCGCTGCCGAAGGGCTGGCTCGGCTCGGGCGCGTTTCCTAGTTCGTGTTGGCGTAGAGCCAGGCGAGCGGGTCGACATGAGTGCCCTTGATTCCGCCTTCACGAATCTCAAAGTGCAGGTGCGGGCCGGTCGACATTCCGGTGCTGCCGGTCTTGCCGATAACCTGGCCGACTTTGACCACGTCGCCCACCTTGAAGAGCATCGATCCATGGATCATGTGCGCGTACACGCTCGACACGAGCTTGCCGTCGATCATGTGGTCGATGATCATGTGCACGCCGAGGCTGCCCTCCCCGTCTTCGGCCACGCTCACGACGCCATCGGCGATCGACTGGATAGGAGCGCCGACGCCCGGGTTGAAGTCCTGGCCTTGGTGGTCTGCGGAGCAGCCGGCGCAGTCGCGTAGGCCAAAATGGCTTCCGATGTGCACACCTACGGCAAACGGCCACTGGATGGTGCCGTTCGGGTTGTTGGTGAAGGTGTCTTCCAGGCGGATGCCGCTGGCTGCAGCAACTTCGGCGAGGGTACTCGACTTGTAGCCGTCGCGCTCGACGGTGACCGTGTCTCCACCAGCCATGTCCATGCTCTGCGCCTCAGCGTCCGGCGCAATGCGCTGCGCTTCCAAAGCGGATGCCTGTACGTCTTGCGAGGACAGCAACGCTTGGGCCGGAATCGAGGTGGCGACGGCCATCAGGGCCACGAAGGACATGGCGAGAATGGATACGCCCTTGGCCGCACGCTTGCGCATGGTACTTCCGAGCGGTCGTGCGAGAGGGGTTCGCCGGGGCAGTGCGCCAGCGGGAACGAAATCGCGCGCGGGCGCAAAGGTCTCGCCAGGCTTCTGCTCGACGCGCTGGCGGCGGCGGGGCCGGGTGCCGGCGGCGGGAATCACGGTGGGGATCAACTGGGTGACGCCGGGAGCCAGCAGCTTCTCGTAGTCGGTGGGCTCGGCGTCGGCGACCGGTACGGCCGCGACGATGCGGTCGCTCTCGGTCACGACGGCCGGTTCAAGATCGGGTTCACCAAGGTCAGCAGCGACGATCAGGTCGGCGGCGGGGCTGAGGCGAACGACGTCGGCCTCAACCTCAGCGACCGACGCTGCGGCCGAGAATGCCACTCGCTCGCGCTCACGCAGTTCGCGACGTGTCAGAGCCGCCGGTTCTCCCGGGGGAAAAACGGTGCCGTCACTCTCGCCGGACACGGAGGTATCCAAGGATGGAGTGTGACGTGACAAAGTGCAGCTTTCGGCGCAGCGGACGGGGTGCTCGTTCTGGATAACGCCAAAAAGACGACATGCCAATATAACGAATTGATTAAGGGTAACGCGTAACCCTGAGAATACCAGAAATAAGCAACCAATCACACCCGAACGGGGGTAAGTGGGCGTAATGTCATTGGGCTTGTGCGTTAAACGGGAAGCGTTCGAAGAGGCCGGCGAGCACCGGTTCGAACTGGTCATAGAGGCTGGGAGCGGCTGCGATGAGCAGGTCGCGACCCTCGGCATCTGCTTGCAGGGCGCCGACCCTGGCCCCGGCTTCGCGGGCGATCAGGGCGCCGGCGGCATGGTCCCAGGGGTTGAGCCCGCGTTCGAAATAGAGGTCGAGGCGCCCGCACGCGACCGAGCATAGATCGAGCGCGGCCGAACCGATCCGACGGATATCCCGTACCTGGCCGATCAGACCACCCACGACGTTCGCCTGCCACACCCGCCGACTGGCCTCATAGCCGAATCCGGTGCCAGCCAGCGCGAGCGACAGCGGCACATCGTGGTTGACGTGCAAGCGCGCATCGCCCAGCCAGGCGCCGGCTCCGGCTGACGCTGTGAACACCTCGCCGAGCGCGGGGTTGACGACCGCTCCGGCGAGGGCGGTCCAGCTGGCCGGGTCGGGCTCGCCCTGCACGACGGCGATACTGACGGCATAGAACGGAATTCCGTAGAGGTAGTTGACGGTGCCGTCGATGGGATCCACGACCCAGGTGAGCCCGCTGGTGCCGCCGGTCGCGTCGGATTCTTCACCGTAGAACCCGTCGTTCGGCCGGGCGTCGGCGAGCAGGCCTCGAATGAGCAGCTCGACCTCACGGTCGGCCGCGGTGACTATGTCTTCGGGCGACGACTTCGAGGCGGCAATCTCGACGCCCTCGACGCGGCGACGATGGGCCAGAGCGCCGGCTGTGAGGGCGATGGTGCGCGCGAGGTCGAGCAGCTCGGTCGGGGCAGGATGCGTCATGCCTTCACGCTACAGGCCGGGCGTTAACCAGAACAGGCAGACCCTCGGGCCTGCCTGATCTGCGGTACTGAACTGCTCTGTGCTGGTGGCGAGTGCGAGGTTCGAACTCACGAAGGCTACGCCGTCTGATTTACAGTCAGATCCCTTTGGCCGCTTGGGTAACTCGCCAGGCGCTCCCGACCAGGTGTAATCACTTGACCGGAGACGCGGGGTTAACAATACAAGACGAAACGCCTCACCGAGAAATCAGCAGATGTGCGACTTCCGCAGTGAGGCGCATCCGCTACCCGGCGGGCGGGCCGCCCAGGTCTGTCGGCGAGGTGTGCGTCTCTGTGGACGTGTCGCCGCCGAGGCCGCTGAGCCCGCTGTTCGTTGCGGTATCGGTGGTGGCAATGGCCGCGTTCAGATCGGCCAGAATCACCTCGTCGCCGACACTGACGCCCGACGTGATCTCGGTCAGCTCGGAGCCGATCGCGCCCACGTTCACTTCCGTGCTCGTCGAAGCGCCATTCTTCAACAGGTCGATCGTATAGGTCGCGTCGGTGACGTGCACGGCCGAGGTTGGCACCGCGAGCACCGCGATGAGGCTCGCCACCTCAACAGTGACCGCGGCCGATGCGCCGTTCAGAAGGTTCGGTTCGACGCCCTCGAGTGCGATCTGCACTGTGTACGACGGCGTGGACGACGTCGACACGTTGAGAATTCCAATCGAGCTGACCGCGCCGGCCAGCTCATCGTCCACGCTCGCGACATCGACCGCGGCACTTTGGCCGACGGCGACCCCGGCGATGTCGGTGAGTGAAACGGTCGTGCTCACGACGAAGCCGTTGTCACCGATGATCGTGATCACCGCGCTGGACGACGACGCCGTGACCGTGTCGCCGATCGCAAGGCTGACGGCCGCGACGGTACCGGCGATCGGACTGGTCAGCGTGGCCAGGGTCAGGTTGTGCTCGGCGATGGCCAACGCGGCGACGGCGGCTTCGATCTCGGCCTGGTCGGCCAGAACGGTTTCGGCGGAGGCGACGGTGGAGCTGCCCGATACAGCGGATGCCTCGGCCCCGCCGGTTGCCGACGTGGCGGTGGCCGGGCTGGTCGCGCACGCCGGCCTGGGCCTTATCGGTGGTTGCCTGGCCGGCGAGCACGGCCGTGATGGCGCCCTGACAGTCGGTGAGGTCGAGTTTTGCCGCCGCGAACTTCTCGGCGGTAGTGAGGGGCACTTGGGGCGACGGGGCAGTCGTCGTGTCGGCGGTTTCGTCGGCAGTCGCCTCGGTCGCGTCGGCGGCGGTCGCGGTGCTCGTGTCAATCACGCTCGCGTCGGTCGCCTCGGCGGCATCGTCGAGCGCGGACTCGAGGAAGGGCAGGCACACGTCGGTCGTCGAGTCGAGAGCGTCCTGGGACGCGGCGAGCGCGGTAACGGCCGTGTCATGCTGGGCGAGCAGGGCGGTCTGGGCGGTGCCGACCACCTTGACGGCGTCGGCCACTGCGGCGGAGGCCGTGCCGGTCGATGCACCGCTCGACCCAGGCGTTGTCGCTGCGGAAGAGGACGCCGGGGATGAGGTCGCCGCGGCGGATGTCGCCGAGGTGGATGCGGCATCCGTTGTCGCGGTCGTTGTCGCGGTCGTCACGGTCTGTGAGTCGAGGTCAGTTGCGAGCGCGATCCGGGCAGCCCCGACGTTGGCCTCGGCTGCGTCGATCGTGTCATTCAGGCTCGACACGTCGAGGGTGGCGAGGGTCTGCCCCGCGGTCACCGTATCGCGCAGGCTCACAGCCACACCGTTCACGGTTCCGCCGACCGAGAAAGATGCGTCGCTGCGGCCGGCCGAAGCGAGAGTTCCCACCAGGTCGAGGGACTCGCTGACCGAGCCGAGCGCGGCCACTACCGTACGGTAGTCACCTTCCGGTGTGCGGGTGATGGCATAGGCCACACCGCCGCCCGAGGCGACGAGTACTGCGGTGACCGTTCCCACGGCCAGCAACCGTCGGCGCCTCTGCCTGGTCGCCCGCTGTTTTTTGGCGGATGGCCCGGCGGCCGGTGCCAGCACGTCGTCATCCGAAGCGGATACGACTTCCTCCTCCCCTGCCCTACTCATTTGCCGCGCCTCCCATGCGGCCGCCGGGGCCAGCCATGGCGCTCACGCAGCCGTCATCGCCTGTCACCGAGAGGGCCACGGCGGCGGCAGCGAAGGATCCGCTGTCGTCGGCTTCGCCCTGGGCGGTCGCGCAGAGTCCCACTGCGACGGCCGACGAATCAGAAGCGGATGTCTTCGTGTAGCTGGTCGCGCCGTCAACCGTCATCGACTCGCTCGTTACGACGCCGTCAGTGTCGGTCAAGTCGACCGTGATCTCGGTCGCCGTGACCGCGGTGACCAGGCCGTTTGCGCGGGAGCCGAAGCCGGCGCCATCCGCTGGCAGGTCGGTCGGCAGAGCGGTCGGCATTCCAGTCGGGGCGGTTCCGTCGGCGCCGGCGGGCATATCAGTCGGCGGTGTGCCGCCGCCCGTTCCGCCGAACCCCGAGGCGCATGCGTGCGCAGGGCATCGATCGGGGCGAGGCGTGCGGCCCGGGTGGCCGGGTAGACTCCGAAGCTGACGCCGATCACGATGGCGACACCGATGGACAGCCCGACGGCAGCCGGCGAGACGACAATCGAGCTGCCGATCACTCCCGGCAGAAGCAGCGCTGCGCTGACGCCGAGCACGACGACAGCGGCCGACGTCTTCTCGTCGTCGACGCTGATGAACTCGCCGGTGCTGAGGGTACGGGCACGCACGTCGAGCCACGAGGCGGTCGGTGACGGATGTTGTCCAGTTGGTGTCGTTGGCTTCCAGCGACAAGGAGGTGGTCTTTTCAGCGGCCACCCCGGAGATATCGGGAGCGTTCACGCTGGACATGAGCGCCTCGGCATCCGCGATGGTCAGCGTCGAGCTCGACCCGAAGCCGCCGCGCAGGCCGGCGGTGTCGGTGCTGCTGCCGGGGGCGACGATCAGCAGGTTGCTGCCGAGCGCGCTGATCTGGGCACTGACGTCTTTCTGGGTGCCGAGGCCGATGCCGACGGTGAGAATGACGGCGGCGATTCCGATGAGGATTCCGAGCACTGTGAGGGTTGACCGTAGGGCGTGCGAGTAGACGGCGCTCCAGCTGGTGCGGAACGATTCGAGCCAGCTCATGCGGCGACCTCGGCGTTCAGCTCATTTTGCTCGTCGCGAAGAATCTCACCGTCTCGCACCCAGACGATGCGGGCGGCCCGACGTGCCACCTCGAGTTCGTGGGTGATGAGCACGATGGTTCGGCCGCGGGCGTGCAGCTCGTCCAACACGGCGAGCACGTCCTAGGTCGACACCGAGTCGAGGTTTCCGGTCGGTTCGTCGGCCAGGATCATGGTCGGCTCGCCGACCAGGGCGCGGGCCACGGCCACGCGCTGCTGCTGTTTACCCGAAAGCTCGCCAGGCCGATTGTCGAACCTGTCGCCGAGTCCCACGCGTTCCAGGGACTGCTCGGCGCGCAGCTTGCGCTCGTGACGCGGCACTCCCCCGTAGATCAGCGGCAATTCCACGTTGCGCCAGGCCGACAGCGACGACAACAGGTTGAATCCCTGAAAGACGAAGCCGATCTGGCGGTTGCGAATCTCGGCGAGGTCCACCTCGTCGAGGTCGTTCACGTCGGTGCCGCCGAGGCGGTATTCGCCGCGGCTGAGGGTGTCGAGGCAGCCGAGCACGTGCATGATCGTGGACTTTCCCGACCCCGACGGCCCCATGATGGCGACGTATTCGCCCGCGGAGATAGCGAGGTCGATGCCCCTGAGCGCTTCAAATTCGATGCTGCCGGAACGGTAGGTCTTGCCTGCATTGCGCAACTCGATGACGGGGGGTGCGGCATCCGTTAGTGCGTTATCCATTGTTGGATCCTCCGGGCATCTGTCCCGCCGGGAAGTCGCCCGTGGGCATCTCGCCGCCCGGAAAACCGCCGGTGCGGTCGGTGCCGGTCGTGCCGGCGTTGCCGCTGCCGGGGGTGAAGGTGGCCACAACGACCTCGTCGCCCTCGGCGAGCCCCTCGGTGATCTCGGTGAGGTTGCCGACCGTGGCGTCGACGGTGACCGGTGTGGACACCTCGGTTCCATCGGCGTGTTTCACGATCACAACGGATGCCCCATCCACGCTGGTCACTGCGGCACTCGCCACGGTGAGAACGTCGGTGCGGCGTTCGTCGACGATCGCCGCGGTCACGGCGACGCCGTCATAGAGTCCCTCTGGCGCTCCGGCAACGGCAGCAACCACCGTCATCCAGGGAGAGTTCGACCTGGTCGTTAGCCTCGATGAGGGCGACATCCGCTTCGCCCACGCTGAGGTCGACGGTCCAGGCGTCGGTACTGACGATGGTGAACGCTGCGGTGCTGGCGGTGGTCGTGCTGCCGGCTCCGGCGAGGGCGAGCACGATGACGCCGTTCAGTACCCACCAGCGGGCTCTCATGTGTCGGATGCGGCTGCGCAGTTTCATCGTTCTCCTCATATATGTTCACCGCCGCGGATTCCGTTGCGGCTAAGGCGAACCTAAGGAGCCCGCCTATGCCCAAGGCCTCCAGCGCCTATCAATCGCCGATGAGCCACACGAGAGCACACGCGGTGGCGAGGTCGAGTGCCCGTTTGAACGCTCACTTTTTGCGCTCTCGCGGGTCGGATACCATGGGGGAATGGCAGATTCAACATTCGACATCGTCAGCAAGGTCGACCCGATGGAGGTCGACAACGCCCTCAACCAGGCGCACAAGGAAGTCGCGCAGCGCTACGACTTCAAGAACGTGGGGGCCTCGATCGCGATGAGCGGCGAGAAGGTGCTCATGAAGGCGAACACCGAGGAGCGCGTCAAGGCGATCCTCGAGGTGTTCGAGGCCAAGCTGATCAAGCGCGGCATCTCGCTGCGCAGCCTGGATGCCGGTGAGCCGTTCGCCTCCGGCAAGGAGTATCGCATCGAGACGACCATGAAGGCCGGCATCGACCAGGAGAACGCGAAGAAGATCAGCAAGATCATTCGCGACGAGGGTCCCAAGGGCGTCAAGAGCCAGATCCAGGGCGACGAGCTGCGGGTAAGCTCCAAGAGCCGCGACGACCTGCAGGCCGTGATGGCGCTGCTCAAGGGCAAGGACCTCGACGTAGCCCTGCAGTTCACGAACTTCCGCTAGCCGCGCGTAGGCCTCCGGTGCCGCGGCATCCGCCCATCAAGTTCAGCGGATGCCGCGCCGTTGGCAAATTCAGCACGTCCGCCGGCACCCCGGGCCGCCCGGCCCACCTTCGGCAACCGGGACCACGATAGAACATGCGCCCAGTTCCCGGGCCCGGGCCCGGAGAGGTAGACGCTCCGGCCTTCGGGCCCACCTAATGACCGTGGGCCCAGTTTACAAATTGGGCCCACGGCCGGGCCTGGCCCCGTCCGAAGAAATGGGGCGGACTACTCGGCCCGGGAGACGGCCACCATCTCGTGGCGGTCGACGACCTTGATGCGGGTGCGGCCCACGGCCTCACCGAGAGCGATTTCGTGCTGGTCGAGGTTGTGCCAGCCGTCGAGGCCGGTGTATCGCACGCCGCGCGCGTCGAGCAGCTCCACGATGCTCTCCTCTGACGGCGACTCGGGCCGCCACCAGTTGCCGAGGTCGTTGATCAGGTGCTTGATTGTTTCCATTGCATCACTCTTGGTGTGGCCGATCAGTCCTACCGGCCCGCGCTTGATCCACCCGGTCGCGTAGACGCCATACATCTGCTGGTTGAATAATCCGCCGGTGCCGGCCGAGGGGTCGCGCCGCAGCACCTGACCTTCACGGTTGGGGATGACGCCGCGCTTCTTGTCGAATGGCACGTCGGGCAGTTCGGATCCGAAGTAGCCGACCGCCCGGTAGACGGCCTGAACCGGGATCTGCCGAATTTCACCGGTGCCGACGACGCCCCCGGCGGCATCCGTTGTGGTGCGTTCCCACCGAAAAGCCGCTACCCGGCCGGTGCCGTCATCGACGATCTCCACGGGCTTGGCGAAGAAGTGCAGGTGCAGGCGGCGGCTGGCCGTGCCGGACTCGCGGGCCCGCCAGACGTTCAGCGTCTTGTCGATCACGAAGACCTGCTTGTTGCTCGCGACGGCGGCTTTCGCGGCCTCGTCGTAGTCGAAGTCTTCGTCGTAGACGATCATGTCGACGTCCCGCAGCTCGCCGACTTCGCGCAATTCCAGGGGCGTGAATTTAACGGATGTCGGCCCGCGGCGCCCAAAAATGTGCACGTCAGTCACCGGTGATGCCTTGAGTCCGTCATAGACGTTCGCGGGAATCTCGGTCGACAACAGGTCGTCGGCGTGCTTGATTAGCATGCGGGAGACGTCGAGCGCAACGTTGCCATTGCCGATCACGGCGATTTCGCGCGCCTCGAGCGGCCAGGTGCGCGGCACGTCGGGGTGACCGTCGAACCAGCTGACGAAGTCGGCGGCGCCATAGGAGCCGTCAAGGGCGGCGCCCGGAATGTTCAGGTCGGCGTCTTGCACAGCGCCGGTCGCGAAGATGACCGCGTTGTAGTGCTTCTTGAGGTCGTCGAGAGTCACGTCCACGCCGAACCGCACGTTGCCGAACACGCGAATGTCACCGCTGTCCAGCACACCGCGCAACGCGTTGATGATGCCCTTGATGCGCGGGTGATCCGGACTGACACCGTAGCGCACCAGACCGTACGGTGCCGGCAGGTGGTCGAACAGGTCGATCGAGACATCAAAATTGCGTTCGGCCTTGAGCAGAATATCGGCGGCGTAGATGCCGGCCGGTCCTGCGCCGACGATGGCCAGTCTCAATTTGGTCACGGAAGATTCCTTACTGCTCGAGCATTCGGGGCATGCCCCAACACGCTCTAGCTGGAGCGCTCGACGATGGACTCGGCGAATCGGGTGAGGGCTTTCTTGACCGAACCGTTCGGCAGCGGCACCAGGGCGGCGACCGCGTCGCGGGCCCAACCGTGGGCTTCGGCGAGGGTCTCAGCGGTAACGGCGTGCTCGCGCAGCGCGGTGATCGCCGTATCGGCGGCCTCCGTCTGCGCCGAACCGTCGACCATGACGTCGCGTTCCAGCCGGCGCAGCAGATCAGCGGATGCCCCATCACTCACGGCGCGCTCCCGCAACCGAAGAAGGGGAAGCGTGACGACCCCGGCCCGGAGGTCCGTTCCCGGCACCTTGCCGGTCTCCTGCGGCTGCGGCGACAGGTCGAGCACGTCGTCGATGAGTTGAAAGGCCACGCCGATCTTTTCGCCGAAGTCCACGACCGGCTGCTCGTACTCGGCCGGGGCGTTGGAGAACACCACACCGCCCTGGGCGGCAGCGGCGATGAGCGAACCGGTCTTACCGGCCAGCACCTGAATGTAGTGCTCGACCGGGTCTTCACCCGGGCGCGGACCGACCGTCTCCTGGAACTGGCCGAGCACGAGGCGCTCAAAGGTGGTCGCCTGCAGTTTGATGGCACGTTCGCCGAGACGGGCCATCAGCTGGCTGGCGCGGGCGAACAGCAGGTCGCCTGTGAGGATGGCGACGGAGTTGCCCCACACGGTTTGGGCGCTCGGCACCCCCCGGCGTTTGTCGGCATCGTCCATCACGTCGTCGTGATAAAGCGAGGCGAGGTGGGTCAGTTCGATGGCCGTAGCCGCCGTGATCACCTCGGGCACGACGCCATCGCCTAGGTGAGCGGTGAGCAGCGCGAGCATGGGACGCACCCGCTTGCCGCCGGCGTTCAGCAGGTAGCGACTGGTGACGGTGGCAATTTCGTTGGGGTAGACCAGCTCGTCGATGAGCGCGGCCTCGACCTTTTCGATACCGGCATCGATGTTCGCGGCCAGTCCGCGGTCGGCGGGGGAAGAGAAAATACGATCGCCGAGGCCCGCCTGGCTGGTCACCGACGCGCTGCGTCGAATCACGGGGGCTCTGGATTTCACGTAAGTCAGCCTATCGAGTTGATCCGGGGTCAGGATGCCGCGGGCTTGGTTCCGCGGTGCAGCGCCACGATGCCGAGTGTGAGGTTGCGGTAGGCGACGGCGGAGTATCCGGCCGAGCGCAGCCATCCGCTGAGCACCGGCTGAGTCGGCCAGGCCGCGATCGACTCGCCGAGGTAGTCGTAGGCTTCGGCGTTCGATGAGGCGAGGCGTACAACCCGCGGCATGACGTGATTGAGGTACGCGAAATAGCTCTGGCGCACGAGTGAAAGCGGCGGAGTGGAGAACTCGCAGATGACAACGCGACCGCCGGGCTTGGTCACCCGGTAGAACTCGGCGAGCGCCTTCTTCGGTTCGACCACGTTGCGTAGCCCAAAGGAGATGGTGACGGCGTCGAACTCGTTGTCCTTGAAGGGCAGCGCGGTAGCGTCGGCCTGCACGAACTCGACGTTCGGGTTGTGCGCATGGCGATTTTGGCCGACCTCGATCATGCCGGCGGAGAAGTCCGCCGCGACGACGTGGGCGCCGCTGTGGGCGAGGGCCGCGCTGGAGGTTCCGGTGCCGGCGGCGATGTCGAGAATGCGCTCGCCAGCCTGCGGGCTGACCGCTTTGGTCGTCGCGAGGCGCCAGAGCGACGCGTTGCCGACCGACAGCAGCGCGTTCGTGCGGTCATAGTGGGCGGCGACCTCGTCGAACATGGCAGCCACCTGCGCGGGCCGTTTGTTCAGGTCTGCTCTATTCACTCCATCATTCTAGGATGCGCACGACCGGCGAAACTGCATGGTTGCCGGGGCACGGATTCGCATAGCTGCGGTGGCGCGGGCGTAGGCTACAGAAGTGAATGTGCAGGCCTTGACGGTCGAAACCTCCCCGATAGCCGATATCCGCCAACTGATCCTGCTGCTCGATGGCCGCTCGCCCCTGCTCTGGATGCGTCGCAACCAGGGTCTGGCCGGAATCGGCTGCGCCCTCAGGCTTGAATTCTCCGGTCCCACCCGCATGTCGGATGCCGCCGCCGCCTGGAAACAGGTCGCCCGGTTGGCCACCGTGACCGACCCGCTCGCACGCACCGGCACCGGGCTGCTCGCGTTCGGCGCTTTCGCGTTCGATGAGGCGTCTGCGCAAACCAGCGTGCTGATCGTGCCCGAGATCATCGTTGGCCGCGAAGATGGCCAGTGCTGGGTGACGCGCATCTGGGCGACCGGGCAGAGCGCACCGGAGAACCCGCTCGCGCTGCATCCGCTCGGCGACGAGTATCGCATCGCCTTGCTGCCCGGAGCGCTGCCACCCGACGGTTTTCGCGCAGCGGTCAGCTCGGGCATCGAGCACATTCGGGCCCAGCAGGTCAATAAGGTTGTGCTCGCCCGCGACCTGGTCGGGCGGGTACCGGCCGAATCCGACCTGCGCCGCGCTATCACGAGACTCGCACTGGGCTACCCGGATTGCTGGACCTACGCCGTCGATGGCCTCATCGGGTCGAGCCCGGAGACCCTGATTCGCGCCGACCACGGTTCGGTCAACGCCCGCGTGCTGGCCGGCACGATCTCGCGCGGAGCGGATGCCGAGGACGACCGAGAGGCGGCCCTGGCCCTGGCTACCTCGTCGAAGGACGGCGACGAGCACGAGTTCGCCGTGCAGAGCGTTCTCAAGTCGCTGCGCCCGCACACGTCTGTGCTCGCGACGAGCGAGATTCCGTTCACCGTGAAGCTGCCGAACCTGTGGCACCTCGCGACGGATCTCGAGGGCACCCTGAGCGACGGGTCGACGTCGCTCGACCTGATCGCGGCGTTGCACCCGACCGCTGCGGTCGCCGGAACCCCCACCGACCAGGCACTGGATCTCATTCGCGAGCTCGAACCGTTCGACCGCGGCCGCTACGCCGGGCCGGTCGGCTGGGTCGGCGCCGACGGCGACGGAGAGTGGGCGATCGCGCTGCGCTGCGCGCAGGTCGCGCCCGAAGGCGGCATCACCGCCTACGCCGGCTGCGGAATCGTGCTGGACTCCGATCCGGAGCACGAGCTCGCCGAGACGAAGATGAAGTTTCGCCCCATCGTGGAGGCCTTCGGCTGATTCCGCCGCGAGCTATTTCCAGCGCCAGGAATCAATGGCGGCAGCGATGATCTCCTCCCCGTTGTCTTCGGGAATGACGAAGGAGACCAGGAAGAACTTCACCGGCTCCCCGGCTGACTGGTAGATGTCCGGGGCGAAGACGGTGAGGAACGCCTTGGTGCGGGTGTTCTCGGCGGTACTGATCATGCGGGTGAGATTGGCGTCGACGCCGTCGAGGGTGACGGCTTCTTTCAGGCTCGTGACCTCGCCGGCCTGGGGGAAGTAGCTCTGGTTCAGAAAATCGACCATGTCGTCGAGGCTGCCGCCGGGAACCCAGTCGTCGGTGCTGGCCACCGCCACCGGCTCCACTAGTACGCTGCCAAGGATGCTGCCCACGCCCGTCTTGTGGATGACACCGTCGGGGTCTCGTTCACCCCAGAGTTCCAGGGTGGTGATACAGGCATCCGTCTTTTCAGCGGATTGGTTGCTCAGGTAGTCGCCCGGCCCGTTGAAGGAATAGCAGGGCGTGATGACGGGCTGGGCATCGGTGAGCACGGCCGTGCCGATACCCGAATTCACCAGCGCGACCACGATCACAATGGTCACGAGAACGTTGGCCAGCACGGCCAGGGATGATCCGATCAGGCCCGCGAGCCCGAACGATTTGCCGCCCGGCCTGCGCATGGCCAGGATTCCGAGAATGATGCCAGCGACACCCAGCAGCAGTCCCAGAATCGGAATCCAGCCGAGGACGAAGGCGCTGATGCCTACGATGAGCGCCGAGAGAGCGAGGCCGCCACGACGTGTCGGCGGGTTCGGTGCTTGTCCGGGTGGTGCGTATTCAGGGAGGCCGCCGGTCTGCGGATGCCCCCGGGGCGAATCGGTCATCTGGGCCTCCCGGCATCCGTGTGTCTTAAACGGTACCAAGTCCCCCGGCTGAGGATCCGCTCGCCACAAATCTGTGGATAACTCGCCCCCCACTTCGCGAGAGCGGAGATAGAGGCGCCACTAGCGGAGGAGGGGCACCTCGAGGATCGTGGGACGGGTGGGGGCACCGGTGAGGGCGCGCTCCAGGTCGGCTCTGGTCGCGGCGATCTCGTAGTCCCAGCCGTAGGCCGCGGCGAGCGACTTCAGGTCCACCTTCCGCGGGGTGTACAAGACCCGCTCCATCGCCTCAGCGGGAGCCGTCGCTGCCACCTCGAGACCGTCGAAGATGCTGCCGCCACCATCGACGCCGACGATGACCTGCAGCCGGGGCTCGGCTTCGCCCGGGGCGAGCAGCAGCGATCCGACGTCGTGAAGAAAAGTGAGGTCGCCCAGCAGAGCCCGGGTCACGCCCGCCGAACGCGGTTCCGGTTCGGCCTGGCTGGCCAGCGCCACTCCGAGCGCGGTGGCAATGGTGCCATCGATGCCGGCCAGACCCCGGTTGGCGAGCACGGTGATCTTCTTGCCTGGCACGCGCTTGTCTGCCTCGCGAATCAGCCGGGACGCTCCCAGCACGAGCCGGTCGTGCGGCCAGGATGCCCGCCACACCGCGTCGACGAGCAGCGCCCGGGTCAGCGGCGCACGCAAGACCGCCAGTTCGGCGCGGGTGATGCCGCGCTTATCGATGGGTGCCCGACCTTCGTCAGCCGCCGCTTCGGCGAGGGCGCGGCTGGTCATGACCCAGCGGCCGAGCCATTCGCGGCCGGCCGGCGTGCGTGCGGCCGCAGTGCAGGCGGCATCCGCTCCGACCGAGCGGGTGAAGGCGCGTGCAGCGCGGCCAGGGTTGTACCATTCGAGGCCGGTCGGGGCGACGACGATGGTCTCGACGCCGTCGCGGGCGATGAGGGCCGGAATCTCCCGGCTGAGGGTGGGGTGTCCGAAGACGATCACCCGTTCCACGTCGCCGCCGAGGTCGACAGCGGCGAGCAGTTCCCGGTAATGCACGATCAGGTTCGGCCCGAACCGGGCGCCACTGGAGACTTCGGCCAGCAGCGGCCAGCCGCCGGCGTGCGCCAGCTCTTCCGCCGCGGGCCCGGCCCCGTCACCGGCCACGACCACGGTGCGCGGCCCGACCGAGAGAAGCATGGCCGGCCCGTCGGGCAGCAATTCCGGCGCAGCGCCAAGCTCGGCGGCAGGCCCACGGGGAATCACCGGCAATGAGAACGGCGCCGCAGCCGACAGCGGCTCACGAAAAGCCAGATTGAGCTGGACGGGGCCGGGAGCCGCGGTGACAACGCCGGTGGAAGCATCCATCGCCTGCCGGGCGAGTACCACGGCGATGGCGGTCTCATCGGGCTCGCCGACCGGTGCCGGAACGTCGAGGCACAGCCGAGTGGCAACCCCGAACAGGCCAGCCTGCACGGTGGTCTGGTTCGAGCGGATGCCGCGCAGCTCGGCCGGGCGGTCGGCCGTCAACAGAATCATCGGCACTCCGGCATGGTGGGCTTCGAGCACGGACGGGTGCAGGTTCGCGACGGCGGTTCCCGAGGTCACCACGACGAGGGCGGGCAGGCCCGTCTCGAGGGCGAGGCCGACGCTCAAAAATCCGGCGCTGCGTTCGTCGGTGCGCACGTGCAAGCGGATGCTGCCGGCCCGTTCCAGCTCGGCCGCGGCCAGAGCGAGCGCCTGCGAGCGGGCACCGGGGCACAGCACGAGGTCACGAACGCCGAGCCGAACGAATTCGTTCAGGAGGGCGACGCTGAAATCCGTCGCCGGGCTACGAGGGTTGAGGATGGACCGCTCAGGCATCCCGACGGCCAGGCTGTTCGCCTTCGCCCGGTTCGTTCTTCTTCGTCGGGTCAACTCCGGCAGTGCCAGCGGTGCCGCCCTTGCCCGGTGTCGGGTCGTTCTTGTCGAGGTCCGCGAGGTCCTGCTCCATGCGACGGATGCGCTCTTGCTGGTCTTTCTCGTTGAACGGGCGGTTCTCGCCGCTGTCCGTCTTCACGCTGCCGCCGTTCAGGCCACCGTTGTTAAGACCACGCAGAAATTCCACGTCGTCATCAGGCGCAACGGAACGAAAGGACCGCGTGGTCGGGGTAGCACGACCGTGGCCGACGAGCAGCCAGAGCAGCGGGCCGATCAGCGGCACCAGCACGATAACGAAAATCCACACCCAGCGCGGCAATCCGCGAATGCGTTTGCGGTCGAACACGGCACAGTCCACGAGGGTGTAGACGGTGAGGATGACCAGGGCCAGTCCTAGTCCGATCAAGAGCTTGGGCATAACTTGATTGTAAGCCGTTTCACCGTGAGAGACATGTGCGCCTACTCAGCCGGGGCATTCTAAGCTGGATCCATGAAATCCGTGCCCCCCTGGCTGTACTACTCCGTGTTGCGCGTTTTAATGTTTGCCGTTCCGCTGGCGATTCTGCTGTCTCTGGGATTCTGGCCCTGGGCATCCGCTGTGATCGCGGCCCTGATCGGGCTGTGCCTGTCGTACCTGTTGCTCGGCAAATCCCGCGAGAGCGTTGCGCGCGACCTCTACAAGGCGCGGCACCCCGACAAAGAGCAGGTAAACCCGGATTCCGAGATCGAGGACTCCGCGTTGAACGCCGCTGAGCAGCAGTCCAACGCCGTGCAGGCCAAGTCAGAACGCGAAAGCAAGTCCCAGTAGCAGCCCGTAGCCGAGCGCCGCGAGGCTCGTCAGCTTGAGGGCGAGGATGAGTTCCTTCGCGGACTTCGCCGTGATGGTGATGAGGCAGGCCGGCAGCGCGAGTAGCAGAACAAAGAACGTGAAGATTCCGAGCGGGTAAACCAGGCTGAACAGTCCGGCGATCACGAACGGCAGCAGCAGGAAGACGCAGAACACGACCCGGGAGGCCCTACTGCCGATGCGCACCGCGAGGGTGCGCTTACCGGCGGCCTTGTCGGGCACGATGTCGCGCAGGTTGTTGACCATGAGCACGGCGCAGGCGATCAGCCCGATGGCGACGCCTCCCAGCACACTCTCGGTGGTGAAATCGCCGACCTGCACGTAGGTCGTGCCGGCGGTGGCGACGAGGCCGAAGAAGACGAACACGAACAGTTCTCCGAGGCCGAGATAGCCGTACGGCTTCTTGCCGCCGGTATAGAACCACGCTGCGGCGAGTGCGACGACGCCCACCAGCAGCAGCCACCAGTACTGGGTCAGAACGACGAGCGTCAGGCCTGCCACGGCCGCGAGGCCGAAGAAGACCAGGGCCACACGCAACACGGTGCGCGGGTTGGCGACGCCGCCGCCGGTGAGCCGGGCGGGCCCCACCCGGAAGGCGTCGGTTCCGCGAATGCCGTCGGAGTAGTCGTTGGCGTAATTGACGCCGATCTGCAGCAGCAGGGCCACGGCGAGGGCGAGGAGCGCACGCACCGGGTGATAGATGCCAGGGCCGCTCGCCACGATGGCGGCGCCGGTGCCCAGCAAAACCGGAGCGATAGCGAGCGGCAGGGTGCGCAGGCGGGCGCCGGAGATCCAGTCGGAGGCCGTCGCCGGCTTCACCTTCGCCGGCCCCTTGCGGGGCGGGCCGTTCTTATAGGCCGGGTGGCCGGATTTGCCGCTGCCCGCGGCCTTAACGGCCTTTGGAGCGCCAAGATCAGCGCCAGCCAGCGTCGCCTGGGGGTTCAATCGTTGTTGTTTGGGCCTGACCGGCCGAGCTCCTTGTGCCACGCCCCCATGCTACTGGCCGCTCACGTGCAAAGCTGGCAGCTGCGCGGTCAGCGCTCTGCGGTCGGGCTTGCCCGAGGCCAGCAGCGGAATCTCCGCCACCCAAACCGTGCGCGCCGGTCTGGCCGCACGCCCCAGCGCCGCCACGACGGATGCTGCCACCCCGGCATCATCCGCAGCCTCCCCGGCTACCACCACGACCGGAACCCGGCCCCACTTCTCATGGTCGACACCGACCACAACGGCCTGCTCGAACCCCGAGCACGACCGCACGATGCGTTCGACGGCATCCAGGGACACCTTCTCCCCGCCGGAGATGATCACGTTGTCGGCCCGGCCGAGCACCGTGACACGTCCGTCGACGATTTCGCCGAGATCGCCGGTGCGATACCAGCGCGCGCCGTGCTCCAGCTGAAAGCGGTCAGCGGTGCGCGCTTCGTCGTCGAGGTAGCCCTCGGCGAGCACCGAACCCGACAGTTCCAGCTGCCCGTCCACGACCCGCACGAGGGTGTCGCCGATCGGCACACCGTTGTAGATGCAGCCGCCAGCGGTCTCAGATGACCCGTAGGTGCGCACGACCCGTACGTCTTGCGCGGCCGCACGGGCGATGAGATCGGGCCTGATCGCCTGTCCGCCGACCAGAATCGCGGTGAAGCGGCGCAGTACGGCCAACAGTGCCGGGTCATCCGCTGCGTCGAGCAGGCGCGCCAGCTGTACCGGAACCAGCGCGGTGTAGCGCAGCGGCTCGGTCATGGTCTCGGCCAGCCGCCGAAATTGCTGCGGATCGAAGTGACCGGGCGGCAGCACCAACGGGCTGGTTTCGGCCGCGATCGAACGAACGAGCACCTGCACTCCGGCGATGTAATGCACGGGCAGGGCGAGCAGCCACTGGCCGGCCCCGCCGAGGGCAACGGCAGAGGCCGCAGCACCGGCGAGCAGGGCATTGGTGGCGAGCATGACGCGTTTGGGCTCCCCGGTCGATCCCGAGGTCTCGATGACGACGGCGACTCGCTTCGGTACATCGCTAAAACTTACCGAGGCGCTGCCCACCGGTACCGGCAGCACAGCCGGCCCGGTGCCGGCGAGCGCAGCACGCAATACGGGCAGAAAGTCGAGCGGCTGCTCCGCCGCCAGCGCCCGCAGCGCCCTCACGAGTGCGCTGTCACGGACCGGAAGCCCGCCGAAAAGTGTTCGGACACCTGTTCGCTCATGCTGTCAGCCTACGCGTCGTCAGTGCCGACATTTCAAATTCTGCAACTCGTAAGATTAGGGGTTGAGAAGACGAAAAAACCTCAGGTACTGTGGACCGAGCAAGAAGTCAACCCCTTGTCATCCACCCCGTTCGGGGGTGTACTAATGACTTGGAAAGTACGGGGAGGTCGCCATGAATAGCACGAACGGCAGCACGAACAAATGTGGGGGCACAGAGCCATGACAACCACCGTTCAGGAATCGCGCACCGCCACCGCCACGCCCCGTCGCACCGCCTCACCGGGCAATTACAACGCCGCCTCAACGGATGCCTTCGGCGATTATCTGCGGCGCATCGGCAAGGGGAGCCTGCTCAACGCCGAGCAGGAAGTCGATCTGGCTCGCCGCATCAAGGTCGGGCTGTTCGCCGAGGCCCGGCTCCTGCAGGGTGTCGGTACGCGCGATTCGTCCGACGAGCGCGAACTTGCCTGGCTCGTGCACGACGGGCGCCGTGCCAAGAATCAGTTCATCGAGGCCAACCTGCGTTTGGTCGTGAGCATTGCCAAGCACTACTCCGGTCGCGGTGTGCCCATCATGGACCTCGTTCAGGACGGCAATATGGGGCTCGTTCGGGCCGTCGAAAAATACGACTTCATGACCGGCTACAAGTTCTCCACCTACGCCACCTGGTGGATCCGCCAGGCCATCCACCGGGGCATGGCCGACAAATCACGCATGATCCGCATCCCGGTGCACACCGCCGAGAAACTCAACAAGATCAAGCGCATCCGTCGAGACCTGACCAGCGTGCTCGATCGCGATCCCACCGCGCGCGAAATCGGCGAGGCCGCCCAGCTTCCCGTGCGCGACGTGCTTCGACTGCTGCAATACGACAACGAACCGATCTCCCTGCACACCCCGGTCGGTGATGGCGCCGGCGACATGGCCGAACTCATCATCGACGATGACCTCCCCCAGCCCGACGAACACGCCACTTTGACCCTGCGGGCCGCAGACATCCGCTTCTTCCTCGACACGCTCCCCCCGCGGGAGCGCTCCATTCTGCGGGCCCGGTTCGGCCTCGATGGCAACGAGCCGCGCACCCTCGACCAGATCGCCCACATCGAGGGAGTGACTCGGGAGCGGGTGCGGCAAATTGAGAAGCGGGCGCTGGCTCTGTTGCACGTACCGCGGCTGGAGCACTACCTGAGGGACTAAGTCGCCGACCGTACCGATTGCACGCGAGCAGGAGCGAGACATGGGAAAGCTGACCTACGACTCCACCCTCACTGCGGACTTCGACGATCGGGTACTGGCGCACGTTCAGGTGGTCATCGGTGCAAAGCTTCGCCGTGGGGAATCGTTCTACTTCAGTTGGCGCGACGACCCGCAGGCTGGGGATGGCCGCAGCACGATCTGGCTGCACCCCGCTATCCCTATCGCGTACAAGTATTTCGGTAGTCGCTCACCCACCCTGAATCGCGAGTGGATCGAAGCGCTCATGGCTACGGCCAATTCTTCCGGCGGATTGCAGATCGTTCCGGAACCCCGCTCTGGAGCCGCACAAACGTCGGCTGCACAATCGAGTTCAGTGAAGGACGAACCTTGAACCGCATCGATATTGTCTATAGCGGCAAACCGTATTCGCTCGGTGGCCGTTCCATTGAATCAGTCCAGGTGGAGATCGACGGTGCCCTGGCCGCCGGGCTCCCATACTGGTTGCGCGTGAACAGCGGTGAAGGAAGGTTGGAAGACGCCTATTTGCTTATCGCGCCCGGCATCGCTGTCGCGATGGTCAACGTCAAGCCGAACGGTGTCGATCACGATCACGACGGTGATGAGCAGTACGAACAGGATTAGCGAACCGTTCTGGCCGTCTATCCAGCCGGAGGCTGACACACTGGAACCATGATGACCTCACTGGATGCCACGGTCCCCCCCTTGGAAGAGCTTCTCGGTTCCGCACACGTCGTCACCCTGAAACTTTTCGACCGGTTTCGCGGGTTGGACAACAGGGAAGCACTGCTGCTGGAAGGGCCGGAAGGCTGGACCGAGTTCTCCCCGTTCGTCGAGTACGACGATGCCGAGGCCGCCAACTGGTTGCGGGCCGCGATCGACTTCGGCTGGCAGAGCACTCCGCACGCTTTGCGCACGAGCATCCCGGTCAACGCCACCGTGCCCGCCGTTCCGGCCGAGAAGGTGGCCGAGGTACTCGCACGTTTTCCCGGCTGCCGCACCGCCAAGGTCAAGGTCGCCAGCCCCGATCAGACCCTCGCGGACGACGTCGCCCGGGTGGCCGAGGTGCGCCGTGTGCTCGGCCCTGAGGGGCGCATCCGGATCGATGCGAACGGGCTGTGGAACGTCGACGAGGCCGAACACGCCATTCATGCACTGAGCGCTTTCGACCTCGAGTACGTCGAGCAGCCCTGCATGACGGTGCCGGAGCTCGCCGATATCCGCCACCGCACGACCTATCTGAGCGTGCCGATTGCCGCCGACGAGAGTGTGCGCAAGAGCGGCGACCCGCTCGCCGTAGCCAGGGCCGGCGCCGCCGACATTCTGGTGATCAAGGCGCAGCCGCTCGGCGGCATTCGCGCTGCCCTGTCGATCATCGGTCAGACCGGGCTGCCGGTCGTGGTGTCCAGCGCCCTCGACACGTCGATCGGCCTGTCGATGGGCGCGCACCTGGCAGCATCCGTTCCCGGACTGTACTTCGACTGCGGACTCGGCACCGCCTCGCTGCTCGCCGACGACGTGACGAGCGAGCCGCTGCTGCCGGTAAACGGCGCTGTCCCGGTGCGTCGGGTCGTGCCCGATGCCGCGCTGCTGGCGCAGCACGCTGCCAGCCCCGAGCGCCGCGACTGGTGGCTAGCGCGCTTGGCGCGCACCCACGCTCTCATCGCCGCCGAGTAGCGCCCCATTGTTCGTAAAAGCGGGTGAACTGTTGCCTCAGACCAATTGAAGCAACCGTTCACCCGCTTTCGCGGGAAGACCGGTTACAGACCCGAGTAGGCGTGCAGCCCCTTGAAGAACACGTTGACGATGCCGAAGTTGAACATGACGGCAGAGAAACCGATGATCGCCAGCCAGGCTGAGCGTGATCCGCGCCAGCCGCGGGTTGCGCGGGCATGGATGTAGCCGGCGTAGATGACCCAGATTATGAAGGTCCACACCTCTTTGGTGTCCCAGCCCCAGTAGCGGCCCCAGGCCTTCTCGGCCCAGATCGAGCCGGCCATGAGGGTGAAGGTCCACAGAATGAAGCCGATGATGTTGATGCGGTAGGCCAGGTTCTCCAGCGTCGCCGACGACGGCAGCGTGGCCAGAAAACGCAGGCGCAGAACGGATGCGATCGGCCCGCGCGGCGCGGGCGAAGCCTCGGCCACATGGTTCTCGCGGCGGAACTGCAACAGCTGCACGGTCGACAGTGCGAAGCCGAGTGCGAACATCCCGGTGGCCAGGGACGCCACGAAGACGTGGATGACCAGCCACGCCGACTGCAGCGCCGGCGGCAACGGAGCCACTTCCACGTAGAACTGCAGGGCGGCCACGCCCAACAGCACGAGCACCAGGCCCGTGACGAAGGTTCCGAGAAAACGCAGGTCGGAGCGGATCAGCACGATCAGGAACACCGTCATGATGAGCAGGGTGCCCGTCATGGCGAACTCGTACATGTTCGCCCACGGCACCCGCTCCGCGGCGATGCCGCGCATGACGGTGGCCGCGAGGTGCACCGCCCAGGCCAGGACGGTCAGGGCGACGCCCACGCGCAGGCTCGAGGACCGTCCATACGGCATCGCCGCGTCGTTATCCATCCGGGCGCTGATGCGGGACAGCACCGGCCGTTTTAGGGCCGGTCGCTCGAGGGTGCGCGTGCTGCCGGCGGATGCGGCGGAAACCGCCGGCGCGGCGGCATCCGCTTCAATGGAATCGGCCTCCTCAATCGCACCGACGGCGCTGGAACGGCGCGCGAGGTCGACCGCGAAGGCGATGAAGGCGAGGGCGTAGACGGCCATCGCCGAGTACAGCGCGTAGAGCGAGTACGAGTTGAGCAGGGCAGAGTCAGTCAGATTCACGATGTAAGCCTAAGTCGATTCGGGGGTGGCGACGACGGTTTGGTGGGACTTGAGCAGTTTCAGGTGACGGTCGGCCACGGCAGTGACGGCGGCTTCGAGGGCCGGGTCGTCGCCGCGAGCGAGGCCGGCGTATTCGAGATGCACGGAACCGTCGGCGCGGGTCGTTGCCTTCACCCAGACTCGGCGGCGCGGCACGAGCAGCCCGGTGAACAGGCCGAACAAGACGAGCGTGGAGAAGGAGATCAGCCAGATCTGCGTCGGGTCGTGGTGAATGTCGAAGCTGGCAAAGCGCGAAACCGACTGGGTGAAGTCGCCGGCGGCCGACGCGGCCGGGTCATTGTCGACGAAGCTGACCGTGCCGAGGCCGTTCGGCAGCTCGGCTGAGGCGCCCGGCTTCAGTTCGATCGATTCGACGCCGGTTTTACCGCCCGTTTGCTGCGTCAGGGTGTCGGTGACGAGCGAATAGACGGATGTCGGCACACCGGCATCGAGACCGAGGTCGCCGGTGTACACGTTGAGGGTCAGCAGCGGATATTCGAGGTCGGGGTAGCTGGAGAAGTTCGCTCCCGACGCCGCTTTGTCCTGGGTCGGATAGAAGAAGCCGATCATGCCGAGCTGTTCTGCCAGGCCGTCGGGAACCTTCACGATGCCGAGCGACGTGAGATTGGCGTCCTGCGGCAGGAACGGAACCGAGTCGGAGAACACGACGGTGCCGTCGGGGGCCGTGACCTGAATGGTCGGTGCATATCCGTTGCCGAGCAGGTAGATACTGGTGCCCTCGGTGCGCAGTGGTCCGTTGACCTTCACGACGCCCGGCTCGGGCGCCTCGCCCTTGGGCGTGACAGTCACGTCGGCGGTGAAATCGATCGGCTGCCCGTAGGCCTGTAGGTTCTGCTGTTCGTACGAAACCGAGAAGTCGTTCAGGCTCAGCGTGTACGGGTCGAGCGTGGTGTCGTCGAAGAAACGCCCGGGGTTGAAGGAGTCGTAGGCGAGCAGGGTATTCACGAAGGTCTGGCCTTCCACCAGCACGCGCTGGCCGGCGAAGCCGTAGCCGCCGCCGAAGCCGACGGTCACCAGAATCGCCACGAGCGCAGCGTGAAAGATGAGGTTACCGGTTTCCCGCAGGTAGCCTCGTTCGGCCGAAACGGATGATTCGGTGTCGGAATCAAAGCGGGCGACGCGGTAGCCACTGGATTTCAGGACGGTGCGGGCGTGCGTGATAGCGGTGGCGGCATCCGTTCGCGCGGGCGCGTCTCGTTCGGTGAAACCGGATAGGCGGGAGAGCCGTGCCGGCGTGGTCGGCGGCTTGGCGCGCAGGGCCTGAAAGTGGTGCTTGGTGCGCGGAATGACGCAGCCGATGAGCGAAATGAACAGCAGCAGGTAGATCGCCGAGAACCAGGCCGAGGTGTAGACGTCGAAGGCCTGCAGCTTGTCCAGGTTCGGCGCGAGGTCGGGGTTGTCGGCGAAGTACTGGGTGACGCCGTTCGGGTCGGAGCTGCGTTGCGGTACGAGCGACCCTGGAATGGCCGCGATGGCGAGCATCAGCAGCAGGAACAACGCGGTGCGCATGCTCGTGAGCTGACGCCAGAACCAGCGCAACCAGCCGGTCAGGCCGAGCTTGGGCTGCACGACGTCGGGCCCCTGGGTCTGCGGGCGGGAATCGTAGTGGTCAGATGGCCGGGACAAAGTTGCCAATCACCCCTTGCAAATCGAGGAGCCAGGTGTTCCAGATGCCGCTCACCATGAGTACTCCGATGACGACGAGCAGAACCCCGCCAAACAGGTTGATGGCACGAATATGCCGTTTCAGGAATGCGACCGATCCGGTGGCCCAGTTGAGTCCGAGTGCGATCAACAGGAACGGAATTCCGAGGCCGAGAGAATAGAACAGGGCGAGCAGGCCGCCCTGCCAGGGCGATCCGGTGCCGAGGCTGAGCGAGTTGATCGCGGTGAGGGTCGGCCCGGTGCACGGCGTCCAGCCGACCGCGAAGACCGCGCCGAGCAGCGGCGCTCCGGCCAGACCCATCCTGGGGCGCCAGTTGGTTTTGATGGTGCGTTGCATGGCGCCAAACTGCCCGACGAAGACCAAGCCGAGCAAGATAACCACGACACCGGCAAGGCGCGTGATCAGGTCGCGGTACGAATTGAGCCAGAACCCGGCGGCACCGAACACGACGCCGGTGAGCACGAACACCACGGTGAAGCCGAGCACGAACAGGCCCACTCCGGCGAGCAGCCGGGTGCGGCCGCTCCGGTCACGCTTGGAGGCGCCGGTGCGTCCATCGGTGAATCCACCGATGTAGGCGAGGTAACCGGGTACGAGCGGAAGAATGCACGGAGAGGCGAAGGACACCAGCCCGGCAAGCAGTGCGATGGGGATGGCGAAGAGCAGCTGACCGCTGAAGACGATCTCTCCAAAGGGATTGTTCACTCGGTCGTGCCAGTCTCCGCGATCGTGTCCCGAATCAGGGTTTCCAGAATGGACGGCGAGGTGACCTGGCCGAGAATGCGCGCCGCGACCCGGCCTTCGGCGTCGAGCACGAGGGTGGTGGGCACGGCGTTCGGCGGAATGCTGCCGCTGAAGGCGAGCTGCATGGCTCCGGTATCGACGTCGAGCACCGACGGGTAGGTCACGCCGTAGGTCTCATTGAAGGCGATGGCGTTCGGCGCCTGGTCGCGCACGTTGACGCCGAGAAAGCCCGCCCCGTCGTTTTCGAACTGTGCGTTGAGGCTCTGCAGGTCGGATGCCTCGGCGCGGCACGGCGCGCAGCTCGCGTACCAAAAGTTCACCACAAGGACTTCGCCGAGCTTGTCTGCGCTCGTGACGGTCTCGCCCGTCTCGGTCACGCCGGAGAAGTCGATGGCCTGGCCTCGATCGGCGAGGGCGATCTCGGTGACGCTGCCGTCGCCGGCGATGAAACCCTTGCTCGAGCCCTCCCGGTATTGGTCGGCAAGCGGGTCAGACGAGCAACCGGCGAGGAGCAACGCGGCGGCCGCGAGTGCAATCAATGGAAGGCTGCGGCGGTTCATACGGCACCCACATCGTTGCTCGGGTCGAGAAGAGCCTGCGCGGGGCTGGCGTAGGCGGTTTCGGCGAAGTGGTCGCCGTGCCAGGAGAGGGTGGTGATGCTCGACAGGTCGCAGCGGCGTTGCCGCGGGTCGTGGGCGAGACGCTCATGGTTGAGCGAGCGGTGCACCATCCAGATCGGCAGCTGGTGGCTGACCAGAACCACGTCACCCTCGTCGACCGAGTTCCAGGCGTCGTCGATTGCTGCGAGCATACGCTCGGAGACGGCGCGGAATGGCTCGCCCCAGCTCGGCTTCAGGGGGTTGATCAGGGCCGGCCAGTTGCGCGGGTCGCGGAGCGCGCCGCCCTGGCCGCGCATCCGCTTGCCTTCGAAGGCGTTGGTCGGTTCAATGATGCGTTCGTCGGTGTCGATGGACAGCGCGAACGCTGCCGCGATCGGGGCGGCGGATTCCTGCGCACGCTGAAGCGGCGAGGCGATGACGCGCACGACCGCGCGGCCGCGTTCGACCAGTTCGTCGGCTGCCGTTGCCGCCATGAGCGCACCACGTTCGGAGAGCCGATAGTTCGGCAGCCGTCCGTAGAGCACGCGTTCGGGGTTGAAGACCTCACCGTGACGCACGAGATGCACTTGACTGGCTACCACCCGACCAGTCTACGGAGGGGCCAGCCTTGAAACCGCCGTGAGAGCGCTCAGGCAAAACGATGCTGATGCTCCGAGCGAGGTCATCCACGATCGGCAGCAACTCGGTCAGCAGCGCAATGTTGAAATTGGCGGCGATCACCACCACGTCCAGGTCGTCACCCTTCCACGCGTACTGGGCAATCGCGGCAATGTCATGATCGGGCTCCCCCACATCGGCATAGCGGATGCTGCGCACCCCGTCACCGAGCAGCTCCGACGAAAACGTGGTCGCCGTGACGGGGCTCGTCGCGGCGGGGTCGTGCACCGCCGCGAGGTCGTCGAGGGTCAGCTCCGGGGAACTCGCGGGGTACAGCACGCTCACAAAGAAGATGTACTCTGCCGGGTTCGCCAGGTAGACGAAGCGGGACTCGGTTTCTGGGCGATCGTTCGCAATCGAGTGCAAGGATTCGTCGATCCAGCGCGCCGTCTGCGGGTCGAGGGAATGGGCATCCGTCAACAGTCCCGTGACTGTGCCGGCCCAATCGTCGAGGTGCGCGAACTGGTTCCAGGGCCATTCTTCGGGAACGTAGAGCCATCGGTCACGATCACAGTCGACCCGAATGGTTGCTGTCATGCCCAAACCACCGATTCCATCATGACGTCGAAGAGTTCGGTGAGCGCTTCGACTATTGGTTCGAACTCCGCGATCGGCGCTCCGGAGACCGTGAGCGCTGACACCAGGAAGCTGCCCGGTGCACCGGGGATCGGCCAGCTGTAGTGCACCATGCGAACGGCGGCAACTGTCAAGCGATCGATGCCGTCCGGCGCACGCGGCAGATCAACAATTTCTCGGACGCAGCGCCCGGCCCTGGTGCGGGCGACCGTCGCGTTCGGTCCACTGGGCTGCATTCGTTCCGCCAAAAGGGCGACGGCAGTGTCTGACGGAGCGTCGGTGCACACCTCGCTTATCACGATTCCCGCTGAAACTGGAACCAGCCACGGCATCGCCAGTGGAAACACGAGGTCAAGCCCACCGGCTCGGCGCGCTTCGGCCGCGATGGTGCGCAGGCCGGCCCCGAGTCGTTTTTTCTGCGGGCCGTACATGTCAGTGGGCAGGCCGGCAAACTGTCGGTCGACCAGATTCGAAATGGCAGCATCCGCCGAGTCGCCTACCGGAATCAGAACCCAGCCCGGGGGAAGCACGAGTCGGTAGGCGCATCGAACACGTGGCGCCGATGGTGCAGCTGGCTGCGGCGAAACGAATTCAGGCATCCGCCGACGCTGGCTTCCCTGCGCGGCGAGTGCGCACCGATGGGCCCACACGCCAGGCCGGCGGAACGAGATGCACCCAGCCCAGGATGTCGCGTACGACGAAGAGCAGCCACGCCACGAGGTAGACAAACAACGCCAACGTGCCTTCGTTATAAATGCCGGGAGCCCCGAAGTAGGCGGTGCCCAACGGGATGGAGAACAGGAAGGCCACGAAGGCAAACCAGGCGAACGTGGCGCGCCCCGGCTTGGGAAACCTTCGCAGTGGCAGCGGGATGGTCCAAATAGAGAGGAACAGCATTCCGGCTGCCGGGATGAACAGCGTCCACGATTGGGGGTTGAATGCCGGATACTCGGCGCTCCAGCCGAAGAACCCGCCCTGTTCCTCGGTCGGCGTCGAGCCGGTCAGGAGCCCGAGCACCGCGATGACGAGCGCTGGCCCCATACAGACAATGACGAAAAATATCAGGGACCCAAAGAACACGAGGTCCGAGACACGTAGTGCCCGCTTCTGCCACCCCGGCTTCACCATGACGATCCCACTCTCCACGTTGCCTGGTCGTTGACCTGCTCGTACCAATCGTCGAGGGCGGCACCCGCGTTGAGGACGTTATCAATGGCGTCGGGCATGACGGGGTTGAGTACCTGCGCCGGGAGCCCGAGCTGATCGAGGGCCAAATTCGCCCCCTTGAGCACGGAGGGGATGGCCAATTCCACGCGCTGAAACCCGATATTGACCTTGCCGAGACCAACGAGCAGATCATCCCCCGGGCCACCGGCACCTGCTCGGGCATTGGTCAATACCCGAGATGCCTTGGCGTTGGCGACTCCCTTGGTCGAAAACACTTCTCGGTACCAGACCACTTTGTTCGCGGTACCGACCTTGCTCGGGAGCACCCCATTGAAGCTTGCGGTGACAGACCGCAGGGGGTTCTTGCTGGTCCCCAAACCGGTGAGATGGGCCACTCGCGTGGACTTCAGGGCGGCCATCGTTCCTTTGAGGGCCACGCCGGCGATGGCAGCGACACCCAGGCTAGCGAACGTGAGTGCGTCGAGGCCGAACTCGATCCAGGAGATTTGTCCGGTGCTGGCGAGCACGAGGCTCAGCAGGGCCGTTGCGCCGGCGATGGCCAGGGCAAACGGTATCAACAGCGGAAAGAACAGGCTGAGAATAGCCAGCCCGGCGGCGAGGTAACCCAGAATATTCTTGATGCTCGTCAGGACGGCAGCGTTGTCCGCGACCCACCCGCTGAAGTTATCCCAGAGGGAGTCATTGAGGCCATCCTGATCGATAGCGGTAGCGATTCGCTCCGCAGCCACGGCCGCGGCGGTATCGCGCAGTGCAACCGCATCGTGATAGTTCTGCAGGGTGGCTGCGAGCTGAACGGTCAGATCGTCAACGACCGACTCGTGCGCGAGTGCGAGTCGCTGGGCATCGATCCGGTCTTCCGGGGTGGTTGCTTCGCTCACCGCGTCGGAATAATGGTCGGCCCAGGACTGAGCGGTCGCTGCTTCGGTCGCCGCGTAATCGCGCGCCTCGATCGCCTGCCGCGCCATTGTCTGGGCCGTTTCCAGGGAATCGGCGTAGACGGAGAGCGACGAGCCCGCCGTTTCATAGCGGCCGTGCAGCTTTTCCAGCCGGCCGGCGACGTCGCCGGACAGCTCCACGAGTGCCGATACGGCCTCGCTCCGACCCAGGTCATCAGCGGCAATGAGTCGGCGCAGTTCGGCGGCCGATTCGCGCACGGCATCCGCTGTCAGTGTGTACTTGGTCGCCGCTGAGCGCACGCCGGTCGGGTCGCCCGGGAGCGGATCGTAACCGCTCACGACGGAGAAGTTTCTGTCAACGCTCGTGCGAGTTCGGAATCCACCGATTCGAAGCCGTCCGCGACGGTTTGCCCCATCGTATGCATCTCTGTGAGCTGCTCGGTCAATTCGTTGCGACGGTCGTCCCACTTCGAAGAGAAATCGTCGATCACGCTCGACAAATGAGCATGGCCGACCATAGCGCCCAGCTCCGCGCTGACCGCGCTGGCATCGCTGAGGCCGCGACGAACGGCGTCGAAGTTCTCCGCGAGGCTGCGAACGGCCCCGGTATCGACCTCAAGTTTGCTCTGCGTCATGAACCGTCCCTCCCGAACCACACTCTACCGGGAGCTCCTCGGCGGGTACCCGCGAGCGGCTCCGGCTAAACTCGAACAGTGACTTCGCGCGTATTGATCAAAAACCTGTCCGCTCTCGATGACGGCACCGTTTCGGTGTCGGGTTGGGTCGAAACGGTGCGCGACCAGAAAAAGGTGCAATTCGTCGTGCTGCGCGACGAATCCGGCGCCGTGCAGCTGGTCAACCCGCGAACAACGGATGCCGAGGGCCAGGTCGTCGCCGATGAGCCGGCTACCAGCATCTCCGGCCTCGCCCAGGGAACATTCGTGACGGTCACCGGGCAACTCAAGCACGACGAGCGGGTCAAACTCGGCGGCATCGAGATCAAGCTGGCCACCCTCACCGTGGTGTCCGCTGCCATTCCGGAGACGCCGATCGCGGCGGACTCGAGCCTCGACAAGCGCATGGACTGGCGTTTCCTCGACCTGCGCAACCCCAAGCAGAACCTCATCTTCCGCATTCAGACCACGTTCGAGCACGCGCTGCGCACCTACTGGATCGAGCACGACTTCATCGAGCTGCACACCCCCAAGCTCATGGCGAGTGCGAGCGAGAGCCGCGCCGAGCTGTTCGAGGTCGGCTATTTCGATACCAAGGCCTACCTGGCGCAGAGCCCGCAGTTCTTCAAGCAGATGGCCCAGTCGGCCGGCTTCGGCAAGATCTTCGAGGTGGGCCCGGCGTTCCGCGCCGACCCCTCGTTCACGAGCCGTCACGCCACCGAGTTCACCAGTGTCGACTCCGAGATCAGCTGGATCGACAGCCACGACGACGTCATGCAGTTGCACGAGGACCTCATGGTTGCCGGGTTCACGGCCGTCAAGGCCAAGCACGGCGAGGAGGTGCTCGCCCTGTTCGACGTCGAGGTGACCGTTCCGAGCACGCCGTTCCCGCGCATCCCGCTGGCCGAGGCCAAGGAGATCGTGAAGAGCCGCGGCTACGAGGTTCCCCGCGACGACGACGACATGGACCCGGAGGGTGAGCGCCAGATCGCCGCCTACGTGGCCGAGAAGTACGGGCACGAGTTCGTCTTCCTCACCGACTACGCCTCGAGCATCCGCCCGTTCTATCACATGCGCCACGAGGGCGATGCGTCGATCACCAAGAGCTACGACCTCATCTTCAACGGCACCGAGATCTCGACCGGCGCCCAGCGCGAGCACCGCATCGAGGTGCTCGAAGCCCAGGCGATCGAGAAGGGACTCGACCCGAAGGAGATCGAGGGCTACCTCGACTTCTTCCGCTACGGCGTGCCGTCGCACGGCGGTTTCGGCATGGGCCTGGCCCGGGTACTGATGCTCATGCTGCACCAGGCGAGCATTCGCGAAGTCACCTACCTGTTCCGCGGCCCGACCCGCCTCGAGCCGTAGTAACCCGCCGAGCCGGTATGTAATGCCGGTAAAATTTGCGACACGCTCACACGAGCATCGGTTTTACTCGGCGTGTCGTAAATTTACCGGCAGAGCGTGCGCCAGCGGATGCCCGCGCCACCCACGCACCGGCTAGACCTCGAGGTCGACGGCCAGGCGGTCGGCCACGACGGTGCGAATGAAGGCACCGACCTTCTTGTGCTCCGGGTGCTTCTGGTAGCGGTCGAGGGCCTCGAGGTCGTCGAAGTCGACGATGAGTGCGACGTCCCAGTTTTCGTTACCGGCAACATCCGGTCCAACCGTTAGCGCCCGAATCTCGGGAACGACCCCGACCAGCGCCTCGAGGCCGGCCACGATGCCCGCGGCATCATCGGCCTTCTTGCGGGGCGTGAGGGCGGTGAGCTTCCAGAAGACGATGTGGCGAATGGTCATGAGACCTCCAGTAGGGCGGTGCGCAGGCGCACGGGATCGATGCGCCAGTAGTTGTGCACCTTGCCGTTGATGAGGAGCACCGGAATGTCCTCGAGGTACAGCTCGTGCAGCTCGGCGTCGTCGAGAATGGAACGTTCGTCGAACGTGATCGTGGGCGCTCCAGGCTCGCCGACGAGCTTTGCGACGACACTGCCGACCAGGTCCCGGGCGTCGTCGCAGAGGTGACAACCGGGCTTGCCGATCAGGGTCAGGTGTGCGGTGGCCATTGTTCCAGCCTACGGCGACTTCCACCCCGAGATGACGGGGCGTGATAATCGGAACGGGGAGTTCAGTCGAGGACAGCAAAAAGCGCCAGTCCCGAAGGGCTAGCGCTTTGCTCGAAGAACGGCTAAAAAAGAATTTCTTAGTCGGTCTACTTCTTATTACGACGCTGGTGGCGAGTCTTGCGAAGCAGCTTGCGGTGCTTCTTCTTCGCCATACGCTTGCGTCGCTTCTTAATTACAGAACCCACACGGACCTCACAAGTATTGGTTTAGTCGCGGGGCCCGCGACTGACACGAAAACACCATTCTACCGGACAAAACCCGCTCCAACTACTCAGGGTGCGGATCGGGCCCGATCTAGCCGTTTCTGCGCCACTTTTTCGCGGTGGCATCCTTGACGACATGCGACATTTGCGAGGCGTCAGCGAAAGCCTTTCCGATCGCCGAAGCGAACGCACGCTGCTCTTCTTTCAGGCCGGCGTCGGCCTCGAGATCGGCGTCCTTGACGGCCTGGTCGAAGTCGACGCTGAGGAAGGGAATCAACCAGTCCTCGATCTCTTCGAGCGGAGAATACTCCAGCCGGTAAAACCGGTGCTGCCCGTCTTCCCGCACGGTGACCAGGCCGGCTTCGCGCAACACCTTGAGGTGCTTGGAGACGGTCGGCTGGCTCAGTCCGAGGTGCCCGACGATGTCGGACACGCTCAGCTCGCCGCGAACATCACCGGAGGGACCGCGAATTTCGCCAGCTGGAACAGCACGCTCCAAGAGGATACGCAGGATGTCCCGCCGCGCCGAGTCCGCCACCACGGTAAAGATGTCTGCCATAGCTTCAGGGTAGTCATTACGGCTGGGTAATCACCACCGCTGCGTAGTACCATTTCAAACTGGCAATAGTCGCAGGTCAATCGGGGGTTCCAGGTGTTGTCTCGAACCGGAATCGAACCATTTCCTCCGCGCCCGCTCTTCATTTTGGTGCGCATCCGCGATGGCGTGGATGCGCTCGCCCACAAGTCGCCGTCACGGTTCGCCATTCTGGTGTTCAGCGCGCTCATCCTGGTGTTCACCCTGCTGTTCTCCCTGCCGGTCGCCTCGGCTGACCGCATCATGACCCCCCTGCACGATGCCCTGTTCACGGCGGTCTCGGTCATCTGTGTCACCGGGCTCACCACGGTGGACATGGCAACGCACTGGTCACCGTTCGGCAACATTCTCGTGTTCGTGGGCGTCAACATCGGCGGCATCGGCGTTCTGACGCTCGCGTCCTTGATGGGCCTTGTCATCTCCCGTCGGCTCGGGCTGCGGGCCAAACTCATGGCCGCAGGCGATTCCAACCCCTCACGCATTCATGCCGGTCCGGTCAATGAGGGCCAGACCGTGCGGCTCGGCGAGGTTGGCAGCCTGCTCGTCACGGTCGCGATCAGCGCGTTCGTGATCGAGGTCGTGGTCGCCGCTCTGCTCCTTCCCCGAATGCTGGCAGACGGCGTCGCCATCGGCAAAGCGATCTGGCACAGCTTCTACTACTCCGCCATGGCATTCACCAACAGCGGCTTCAGCCCAAATGCCGGCGGCCTCGACCAGTTCGCCGGCGACTACTGGTTTCTCGGCGCGCTTATGATCGGTGTGTTCCTCGGCAGCCTCGGGTTTCCGGTGATCTACGCCTTTGCGCGCGGCTGGCGCAGGCCGCGCCGCTGGTCGGTGCACGTCAAGCTCACCCTGGTCACGACGATCGCCCTGATAATCCTCGGCATGATCTTCTACATCATGCTCGAGTTCGACAATCCGAAGACCTTCGGGTCGCTGAATGCCGGCGACACGATCTTTCAATCGTTGTTCATGTCCGTGATGACGCGCTCGGGCGGCTTTGCAACCATCGACATCAGCGACCTGCACGGGTCGAGCCTGCTGCTCAGTGACATGCTCATGTTCATCGGCGGCGGGTCGGCGTCGACCGCCGGCGGTATCAAGGTGACGACTCTGGCCATCCTCTTTCTCGCCGCCTTTGCCGAAGCACGCGGCAAGCAGGAGATGGAAGCCTTCGGCAAACGCATTCCCAGCGATATTCTGCGCCTTTCGGTCAGCGTCGTGCTGTGGGGCGCGACCACCGTCGCCGTCGCCAGCATTCTGATTCTGCACATCTCGAAGCAACCCTTCGACATAGTGCTATTCGACGTGATCAGCGCCTTCGCGACCTGCGGTCTGTCCACCGGGCTGACGGCAGACCTGCCGCCCGAGGGCGTCTACGTCATGGCGGCGACGATGTTCATGGGCCGGGTTGGTACAGTGACTCTCGCGGCAGCACTGGCCGCAAGCCACAGCAGGCAACTGTTCAAACGCCCGGAAGAGAGACCCATCGTTGGTTGATCGCATCAAGCACGACGCCCCCGTGCTCATCATCGGTCTCGGACGGTTCGGCGCGGCCACCGCTGGTCAGCTCGACCGACTGGGCCGCGAGGTACTCGTGGTCGACACGAGCGAAGCGCTCGTCTCCAAGTGGTCCGAGCGCGTGACCCACGCCGTTCAAGCGGATGGCCGCTCCCTCGAGGCCCTGCAACAAATCGGCGCGCAGGACTTCTCGATCGCGGTCTGCGCCGTCGGCTCATCGGTAGAAGCCAGCGTTCTCATCGTGGCCAATCTGGTGGACCTCAAGATTCAGCAGATCTGGGCCAAGGCCATCTCCAAGTCGCACGGCAAGATTCTCGAACGCATCGGCGCCAACCACGTCATCTACCCCGAGGCTGAGGCCGGCGAACGGGTCGCCCACCTGGTGTCGGGTCGGATGCTCGACTTCATCGAATTCGACGACGATTTCGCCCTGGTGAAGATGTACCCGCCGAAGCCGATCCGCGGCCTCAACCTCATCGATTCCGGCGTGCGCCGCAAGTACAACGTCACCGTGGTCGGCGTCAAGAGCCCCGGAAAACCGTTCACCTATGCGACCGCGGAGACCGTCATCTCCAACCACGACCTCATCATCGTGTCCGGTGCCGAGGCCGACATCGAACGTTTCGCCGCGCTCGGTTCCTAGTTCTCCCCCTGTTTGGGGGAGACGACCGGCTAGTCTCCTAGTTACGCACATTTCTCGCAGCAGCCCACCCGAGGTTGCGCGCTGACGACGTGTGCGCGAACGGAAAGGCTCACCCATGTCACCCGACGTGCCCGCTCTTGCCAAAACCCCGGCCGATATTGTCGCCGCAGTTCAGACCGACACGACGGGCGAGGTGACCATCGATGGCTCCCGTCGCCGCGTCACCGGCACCGATGAAGCCGGAGTTCGCGAAGAGATCATCGGCCTCGTGGTCGAGACTGCCCGGAGCCGCGGAAAGTCGGTTCTGCTGCAGGTCAGTGACGAGCAGGGCGACTGGCCGCTCACCGTGCATCCCAACGGGCGGGTCGAGTCGGCCGGACCGGTCGTCGTTGCCGGCCGCCTGAAGCCGGCGAAAACTGCGCCCCTGCCCGTTGTGAGCGACATCGAGAAACCGACCCCGTTTGCCACGCTGCTGCAGCCGCCCGTCGCAGCGCCGGCGAGCGCCCTGTTCGAGTCGCTTTTGGTTCCCACAGCGGATGCCACACCCCCGTCACCCGCAGCGTCACCCGTTGCGCCCAACCTGGCCGACTTTCTCAGCTCCCGCCCACCGGCACCGGCCGGCCCGGCCGAGCACGGCTGGCAGGGCGTCGTGCGCCGCCTCAGCGGCGGCCTGGTCTCGCCCACGCCGAGTTCCACCGAGCGCAGGCAACGCACCGCCATCGCGGCTGTGCAGCGCAGCCTGAACGGCCCGCGCACGATCGTCGTGCTCAACCCCAAGGGCGGAGCACACAAGACCACGGCGACGCTGCTGATCGCGGCCACCTTCGGCATTTACCGCGGCGGGTACACGCTCGCCTGGGACAACAACGAAACCATGGGTACCCTGGGCGTTCGCGCCCAGGCGGCCAGGCACACCAATACCGCCGTCGACCTGCTGCGCGACCTCGACCGGTTCGGCGATGCCCGTTCCCGCGTAGGCGACCTCGACAACTACGTGCGATCGCAGGGCGACGCACAGTTCGACGCCCTCGCCTCCGACCTCGACCCGGCGGGTGCAGCAAGCATCGACGACGACGCTTTTCGCAAACTGCACACGACGCTGAGCCGTTTCTACCGGGTTCTGGTCATCGACACCGGCAACAACATGCGGGCCAGTAACTGGGAGGCGGCCGTCGATACCGCCGACCAGCTGGTGATCGTGTCGACCATTCGGGAGGACACCGGTTACGGTGCGGCCTCACTGATCGACGGCCTGCGGCAGAAGGGCCACGCGGACAAGGTCGCCCAGGCAGTCACCGTGCTCGCGTCACCGTCAAAAACCGCTGACGAGCAGCTGTCCAAACGTCTGCACGATCACTTCCGCCAGCTCACCCGAACGGTCGTCGACGTGCCCTACGACGCGTCACTGGTCGGTGGCGGCCCACTCAACGTCGATGCACTGGCCCCGCGCACCCGCGCAGCGTGGCTGCAGGCGACGGCGGCAATCGCTGAAGGGCTGTAATGCGCGCAGGGCTGTAATGCGCGCGGCTGTAGCGCTGGCCCTACGAGGCGGCGAGTTCCTTCGCACGGGCGAGTGCAGCATCCGTTGCGGTGTCGAAGAGCTCCTTCAGGCCGCCCTTTTCGAGTTCCCAGACGGCACGCTCTGTGGTGCCGGCCGGGCTGGTCACCTGGCGGCGCAGCTCCCTCGGCGACTTGTCGGAGACGGCGAGCAGCGCGCTCGCGCCCAAGAAGGTGCCGTTGACCATGACGGCCGCTTCCTCGGGGGTGAAGCCCTTGCTACGGGCCGTTTCGGTGAGCTGCTCGATCAGGTAGAACACGTAGGCGGGGCCCGAGCCGGAGATGGTGCTGAGGGCGTCCAGCTTGCTCTCGGGCACGACGAGCACGTCGCCGACCGTGGCGAACAGTGCGCGGGTGAGCTCTAGGTCGGCGTCGCTCGATCGGGTGCCGGCGCTGATGCCGGTGACGGCCATTCCGACCACGGCCGGGGTGTTCGGCATCGTGCGGACGACGTGCACGTTGCTCGGCAGCAACGATTCGAAGGTGTCGATGGTCACGCCGGCCGCGACACTCAGAACGAGCGTGCCGGGTGCAAGGGAACCGCCGATTTCGGCCAGCAGATCGGCGACCATGTAGGGCTTGACGGCGATGATGACGATCTGGGCGCCGTCGATGGCCTTCAGGTTGGCGTCCTGGTCGACCTCGGTCGCGTACGCGGTGACACCCTCCGTGTCGGCCAGCTCGGCGGCCTTCGCCGCGGTGCGGTTGGTGACCCGGATGCCGCCGGTGACGGTCACGCCCGGCTTGAGCAAACCGGCAAGAATGGCGCGAGCCATGGAACCGGCGCCGAGGAAGGCGATCGTGGGCAGAGTCACGTTCTGGGAAGAAGTCATCCGACCAGTCTACTTTTTTGCGCTCCGGGACGCCCAGAACGGCCAGCCCAGGCGCAGCCTTCGACCGCAGACGCGCGGTTCTAAGATGTTTTCATGAGCGCATCCGGCGGAAACAAAGCAATCGTGGCAGCATTCGCGGCCAATCTAGGCATCGCAGTGACCAAGTTCGTGGCCTGGGGCTTCTCCGGATCGTCCTCGATGCTCGCCGAGGGGGTGCACTCGGTAGCGGATGCCGGCAACCAGCTGCTCCTGCTGCTCGGCGGTCGCAAGGCGAAGAAGCGGGCCGACCTGGAGCATCCGTTCGGCTATGGCCGGGAACGCTACGTCTACGCTTTCGTGGTGTCGATCATTCTGTTCTCGATCGGCGGGGTCTTCTCGCTCTACGAGGGGTTTGATAAGCTGCAGCATCCGCATCCGCTCGAAAATGCCTGGCTGCCGATTCTGGTGCTCGCCATCGCCATGGTGCTGGAAGGATTTTCGCTGCGCACCGCGATTCGGGAGTCGAATCACACCCGCGGCACACAGTCATGGGTGCAGTTCATTCGCCACGCCAAGGCGCCAGAGCTGCCCGTGGTGCTGCTCGAAGATGTCGCGGCTCTCACCGGCCTGGCCTTTGCGTTCGTGGGCGTCGGCCTGACCATAATCACCGATGAACCGCTCTGGGACGCCGTGGGAACTCTCTTGATTGGCGCACTGCTCGTTCTGGTCGCGATCATTCTCGGCATCGAGACCAAGAGTTTGCTCGTGGGCGAGGGCGCCAGCCAGAAGGACCTCGACGCGATCGAAGCCGCCATTCTGAACGGCCCGGAGACCAAGCGCATCATCCACTTGAAGACGCTCTACCTCGGCCCGGACGAGATTCTGGTCGGCGCCAAGTTGGCCTTCGACGGCGAGCACCGGTTCGCCGACGTCGCCGCCGACATCAATGCCGTTGAAACGCGGATCCGCGCGGCGGTGCCGTTGGCCCGCACGATCTATCTCGAACCCGACATCTTCTTCGACCCGAACCTGGCCAATCCGCCCACCGACACCTTTGTGATCAAGGGCCTGGAGTAGGCCTCAGCGCGCGGCCCGACGGGCCGGGTCCTCGAAGAACTCGCGCAGGATGTCGCCGCATTCGGCGTCATTGACTCCGGCGAAGACCTCAACTCGATGGTTGAGCCGGCGGTCGCGCAGCACGTCGTAGACCGATCCGGCTGCGCCCGCCTTCGCGTCCCAGGCGCCGAACACGACCGTGGGCACCCGGGCGGCAAGGATCGCGCCAGCGCACATCACGCAGGGTTCGAGCGTGACGATCAGGGTGGCGCCGGTCAGGTGCCAGTCGCCGGTGTGCGCGGCTGCCTGCCGGATGGCGACGACCTCGGCGTGCAGGGTCGGGTCCTGATGCAGCTCCCGTTCGTTGCGGCCGCGCCCGATCACCTCGCCCGCAGCATCGACAACAACGGCCCCCACCGGTACGTCGTCGGAGGAGAGCGCCGCGCGCGCCTCGGTCAGGGCGAGCAGCATCCACTCGTCGTGTTGATCTCGTGCACGCATGTATCACCTCAAGCCGTGGGATTGCCTCTAGTAGAATTGAGCCTATGCGAGTCCATGTTGCCGACCATCCGCTCATCACGCACAAACTCACCGTGCTTCGCGATAAGGACACGCCGTCACCGCTGTTCAGATCGCTCGTCGAGGAGCTCATGACGCTGCTCGCCTACGAGGGTACCCGTGGCGTGCGGGTGGAGGCCGTCACAGTGCAGACCCCCGTGTCTGCCGCTCAGGGCGTGCGCATCAGTGACCCGAAACCGCTCGTCGTGCCGATTCTGCGCGCCGGCCTCGGAATGCTCGAGGGCATGGTCAAGTTGCTGCCGACCGCCGAGGTTGGCTTTCTGGGCATGGCGCGCAACGAAGATACTCTGCAGCCGACGACCTACGCAGAGCGCCTGCCCGACGATCTCTCGGATCGGCAGTGTTTCGTGCTCGACCCGATGCTCGCCACCGGCGGATCACTGATTGCCGCCATCAACTTTCTGTTCGACCGCGGCGCGGTCGATGTGACGGCCATCTGCATCCTCGCCGCACCGGAGGGGCTCGCCGCCGTGGAGAAAGCCCTGGCTGGCCGCGAAGTGACCATTGTGCTCGGCGCCGTGGACGAGAAGCTCGACGAGCAGGGCTACATTGTGCCCGGCCTCGGCGATGCCGGCGATCGCCTGTACGGCCTGGTCTAGCGCCCGGGTATTCCTCCTGATCGACCAGACCCGGCCGGCGCGCGCAGGTTCTGCGACCGGCAACACGCCAGGCCGGGTTCACATCAATAATCTTTGATTGATTAGATCTTGAGCACGGAATATTTCACAAAGTCGTGATTGTGCACGGATTCGCCCAAATGGGCGTTGTGCTGCGAACGTGGTGCGCGTCATGCGGCGACTTACCGCGACATCAAATTGACACACGGCGTCACATTCCGCTTTACTCGCAGTTATGACAACCAGCGCACGCCCCCTGACCTCCCTCGAGGCCCCCGGGACTGCCGCCATGATGATGGCCGGCACCCCCGCCATCCGCTGTTGCCGAATGTGCCGCTAACCGACACTTCCCCCACGCGTCCTGTTCCTGACTGATTTCATTCGTCAGACCGACGCCCCGAGCGCTTGTCTGAAGCACTCGCCCTCCGGCCTCACGGGCCATCCGGAGCCACAACGAAGCCGCGCTTTCGCGCATCCGTCGAGCTCCCTTCGATTGAACATTCAAGGACCCCCATGTCTCTCGCACACATCCACGCCACCCGCCCCGCCCACTTCAACCGCCCCGAGCTGACCCTGGCTCCGCCGGTTGCCGCTCCCCGCATTCGCGCCGTGCCGACCGGCACCGAGGCCCGCGGCTTCGTGCTCTACGTCGGCATCGACGAGGCCAAGGCGGCCGCAGCCGGCACGAGCCTGAACCGCATCGTCGAGGCGCTCAAAGCCCTGGCCGCCGACATCGCTCCCTCCGCCGAAACCTATGCCGCGGTCGCGCTGGCACCCGAGGGTGCCGGCGGGCGCGACGTGGACGTCGTGCGCCTCGCACTGCAGGACCCGTCCGCACTAGCTGCGCACCGCGCAGAGCCCGAAGAGCTTGACCGGGCCCGCAGTGGCGTCGTCGTCGACATCTCCCGCAAGCGCGTCATCCTCGACAACGAGACGGCCGCGCTGACCTACAAGGAGTTCGAGCTGCTGCAGTACCTCGTACTGCGCGAGGGCCGCACGATCGACCGGGCCGAGATCATCTCCGCGCTCTGGAACTCTGCCGATGAGGAAGACACCCCGAACGAGCGCACGATCGACGTGCACGTTCGTCGTCTGCGCTCCAAGCTCGGCCGCTACGAAGACATCGTGCGTACGGTACGCGGCGTGGGCTATCGCTTCGACCGCCACGCGGACGTCGCCATCCGCCAGTCGACGACGCCGAGCCCCGACCTGTTCTAAGCCAGCCTGGCGAGTGCCAGGTGATTGCGAATTAACGGACTGAGGGCCAGTCGCAGAGGCTACGACTGACCCTCTTCCCTTGCACCAAGAGTGTCCTGCAATCACATTTCACGTCTTCCGCCACAGCAAACGGTTGACGCACATAAAACATATAACGAATAGGTAACGGGCGCCACCTTTCGTCAACAAAATCACCTGCGAGTTTCATGCCAAGAACCTGACCGTTGTCCGGCCCCGCGGATGCTCGCCCCACGGCCCGCGCGGTGCCCGCTCCCCCGTTGGAGTCTCTATTCTTGGAGAACGACGTGGTAAACGAGGCGAGGAGCCGCAGGTGGTGGATCGAACGATCGCGGTGGGTGCGTGGGAGTCCCTGTTTCGGGCCCAGGTCGCCATCATGCGCAGTCTGGCGGCGAATTTTCCGTCGAAGGAGATCTCCCTTAACGAGTACGACGTGATGTTCAACCTGTCTCGGCAGCCGGACCGGCGCATCCGCTTGCGTGATCTCAACCAGCACGTGCTGCTGACCCAGCCGAGCGTGAGTCGACTCGTGGACCGCCTCGTCTCGCGCGGCTACCTGCACAAACACACCGACCCGACCGACGGACGCGGCGCCATCATCGAGCTGACCGATGCCGGCCTCGCGCTGTTTCGGCGGGTCGCCGTTGATCACATGGGTTCGATTGCCGCGCGGATCGGTGAAACGCTCAGTGAAACCGAGCTGGAGCAGCTGACCGTGCTGTGCGACAAGCTGCGCATCGATTGTCCCGACGACGACGGGACGAGCCAGGACTAGGCGGAGGTGGGGCGATGGGACGAGGGCCCTACCCCTCGCCCCACCGAGGCAGTCCCTCGCAGGAATGCCTTCCTCACCGGGCGCCCGAACATTGCCCGGTGAGAAACTCGGGCGCAAGCACGTATCGGATCTTGTGAATACAACGAATACAGACTAATTGAGTTTTGCTCACGTCTGCCGATCGTATCCCAGCTTGGGGGTGGAAAGCCTAATCTTGCGCAACCACACAGCATCCCGTCTATTCTGACACCATGACTTTCCTCGCCGGCTCATCCATTCTCGTCGTCGGTGCCACTGGCGGCCTGGGCCGCGAGATCGCGCGACTCCTGAGCGCGGATGGTGCCCTGCTCACCCTGCACGGTCGCAATCTAGAACGCGTCAGCGAGACCGGAGTCGCCGGAGCCCCGGTCACGGGCGACCTGCGGGATCCGGGCATGGCCGCCCAGCTCGTGGCCGCAGCCCTGGCAGCTCATGGTCGCCTCGACGGAATCGTGAACGCCGCCGGACTCGTCGCGTTCGGACCGATGGCTGAGGTCTCGGACGAAACGATCGATGCTCTTCTGGCGGTCAACGCGACAGCACCCATGCGCCTGCTTCGGGCCGCCTATCCCGCCCTGGTCGAATCCTCCGGCGCGCACCGCGATCCGTTCTTCCTCACTCTCAGCGGCGTGGTGAGCGAGAGTCCGACCGCGAACATGGCGGCGTACTCGGCGTCGAAGGCCGCCCTCGCGGCGTTCGGCAAGGCGGCGGGCCGGGAAATGCGGCGGGACGGCATCCGCTTTCTCGATGCCCGACCCGGCCATACCGAAACCGGACTGGCCACTCGACCGATCCAAGGGTCAGCGCCACGGCTGCCCACGGGATACAGCCCAGCGAACGTCGCCCGTCGCTTGGTCGACGCGATCATCGCCGGCGAGCGCGACCTGCCGAGTACTGCTTTCGCCGGGTAGGCCTACCAGCGGCTGCGCGCACGCTCCTGCGCGACAACCGCGTCGCGGTCCACGAGCCGCCTCAGACCGGCCAGCGGCTGAGCCATGCGGTGATTGCCCCGGATGCGCGGTTCCACGCGATCGAGGAACGCCCAGTAGCCAGCCGTGAATGGGCAAGCCTGTGGCCCCAGCCTGATTTTCGGATTGAACCGACAGCTGCCGCAGAAATCCGTCATCTTCGCTATGTAGGCACCACCCGAGGCGTAAGGCTTCGTGGCGACTATTCCGCCGTCCGCGTGCTGAGACATGCCCACAACGTTTGCCGGCATGACCCATGGCGTTCCGTCGACGAAGGCGTTGATAAACCAATCCGACAGCGCCGACGGCTCATATCCCCGCTGAAGCGACCAGTTGCCGAGAATCATCAGACGTTGAATATGATGCGCCCACCCGGTGCGGGACACTTCATCGAGCACATGACTCAGGCACCGCGCTTCGACGGCACCACCATCCAACTGCAGGAACGCCGGCGGCAGTGGCTCGTGTGCGGCGAGGAAGTTACTCTCGGCAACGTAGTTCTCACCGAGGTGCCAGTACAGGTGCCAGACCCAATCCCGCCAGCCCATGATCTGGCGCACCACCGCCTCAACGCTCGCCAGCGGCACGCCACCGGCATCGTAGGCGGCGACGACAGCGTCGATGACCTCCTGCGGGTGCAGGAGACCCAGGTTGAGTGGCACGCTCAGCCGCGAGTGTGCCATCGTGCTGTCTCCGGTCAGCGATGCATCCTCAAAGGGCCCAAAGTCTGACAAACGGGTGTCAATGAAATCATCGAGCGCAGCGAGGGCCTCCGCACGGGTGGCCGCGAACCGACGCGGACCATCCGCTCCGATCAGGTGCACTCGGCCGTCCCTGACGAGTTCGTCGAGGTCGCGCCGGACTTCGTCGTCGATGTCATCCTCCACCGGGGCCCACGGGACGGGCAGTCCGAGACCGACGGCATTTCGCGGGGGAGCCTGACGATTGTCGTGATCGAAGTTGAAGCGGCCGCCCTCCGGCTCCGGTCCGCGCATCAGTACGCCCGTCTTCGTTCGCACGTGTCGGTAGAACTGCTCCATGACGAGTCGGGATACCGGTCGCCCGTCAGCCCAGCGAGCAAAGTCCTGCTCGCTGGTCACGAACCCCCTGCTGGGCAAAACGGATGCCCCCAAGTCGGCAACCAAGGCTCGCGCACCCCACGACGTGGGGTTGATAACCTCCAATTCACGACCAGCGAGCACGTCCCGATAGTGCTCCGTGCGCAGGAACTCGACGCGGTCGCCCAGCTCGCGGGCTCGGTGGCGAAGCGCGCTCAAAATGAGGTGCGCCTTGGCCCGGTGATAGGTGCGACGCGCGAGAACGGCCGAAGCTTCAACCAGAACGATCGGCCCGCCGTCGTCATAGTGCGGGCCGAGCTGGTCAGCGAACAGAAAACGTGGAAGGGACACGAGGCCGATTCTACGTAGGTTGCAGCCCGGCCGGATACTCACAAAAAAAGCCCCGCTCGACGTAGTGTCGAACGGGGCTGAACCTGTGCGCCCGAAGGGATTCGAACCCCCAACCTTCTGATCCGTAGTCAGATGCTCTATCCGTTGAGCTACGAGCGCATGCCAATCTCGCGAACTGTAACGCCCGGAGACAACTTGAAAACTATACCAGCTAACGGGGGCCCTCCGTTCCATCGGACGGGCAGCACGGTGCCGGCACCGGTCTTTTTTGCGCCGATACGCGGTCGTTGATCAAGAGATTTCTGGGAATGACTCCTATTCGATGGCGCTTTTCGGGGACACGTGTTTACCTGAGGCCAAGTCAATACCCACAAAGGGGGGTGTCCAATGAAGGAATCGATTTCGCCGCTGCGTGGGCACGCCCTGCGACTGGCGATTCTTGGTACGGGCGCCGCCATCGTCTGGGCCGCTCTCACCCTTCTGGTCGGTACTCTGTCGCCGGCCTTCGCCGACACCGAGGATGCGCCACCCGCGCTTGTCACTTCGGCAACGGCCACCCTGCTCCCAGCTGTTAGCGACACCGCGAATCTCGACTTGACACTGGCGGCACCGCTCGCACCGGTCATTATGCCCGTGCTGGCACCGGTTGCCGCGCTGGCCCCGCCGATCACGTCACTCGCAGCACCGGCCACGACCCTTCTGGCCCCGGTACTTGCCCCGGTCACCGCGTTGCTGGCTCCTGTCGCGACTCCACTGCTCACAAAACAACTGCTCAGCACCTCCGTGGCGGTCGCTGTCGGCGCCGAAGCTCTCCCCGCGCTTCCCCGCCCCGAACCCGCGGGCCACGCCCGCCTCGGAGACGTCGCCGACCGACCAGCCGCTGTTGCGGCATCCGCTTTCGCGTCGGCCCCGACGCATTCGCCGCTCGCGCCCACCGCGCCCGTTCCATCACACCCGGCCGTGCTGCCGGGTACCAGCGCCAACTCTGCCGGTGGCAGCATGCCGGGATCGGCGTCAGACCTTCCGTCTGGCCGCTCCACCGATCGCGCCACACCGGGCGTCCTCGCACTGATCGGCGTCGCGGTCCTTCCGTCAACGCCAACGTTCGACCCCGGGTCCACTCCCGACTGATGGGTCTGCCCTGCCGATTCTTGCCGGCAGCACGCAGACCGAAGTCTCCCCTCTGGGAGCACACCATCACTCATTTAGGAGCACTACCACCATGAATACATTCTTAAAAAAGGGCCTGTACTGCGCCCTTCTCGTCGGGGGCCTCTCGCTCATCGGCATCTCCGCGGCCAACGCTGCCGAGGCGCCCAGCACCACCGGCGCCGACGCCGACGGAATCGTCTCGGGCAGCCAGGTCGTGACCGACCTGGTCGCGCCGATCACGCTCACCGGCAATGCCATCAGTGTGCTGGGCGATTCCTCGGCCGGCCAGAGTTCGCCGACGACACCGGCCACGACCGATGCCGCCGCGGCCGGTCTCGCACCCACCACGAGCGGTGCCGACGGCGTCGCCTCCGGCACACAAGCCGTTCTCGCAACGGATGCTCCGGTGACCGTCTCCGGCAACGCGATCTCGGTACTCGGCGACTCATCGAGCACCGGGTCAGACACCACCCCAGTTCCGGCAACCCAGCCGGCGGCCTCGACCGCGAATCCCACCACCACGGGTACAAACTCGCTGCTCGGCGCCACCCAGGTCGTGACCGTCGTGACGGCTCCGATCGTCGCCGACGGCAACGCCATCAGCGTGATCGGTGACTCGAGCAGCACTGGTGAGTCGACCGCCCCGACGAACGGCGCGTCGACCACGACGCAAGCGCCGACCACGACCGGTTCAAACAGCAGGCTGGGCGGCACCCAGTTTCTCGCGAACCTGAGCATGCCGGTGACCGCGCAGAACAACGCGATCAGCGTGGCGGGCGACTCCGATTCCGAGGGGGCAACGAACGCCTCGTCGAACCCGGGCTGGGCTACCGGCTCCACATCTCCGACCACCACGGGAACCGACAGCTTTCTCGGTGGGAGTCAGGCCGTGCCGCTCGTCGCTCTTCCGATCTCGGTCAGCGACAACGCTGTGAGTCTGGTGGGTGATTCCAGCGCAATCGCACCGACCGAGGCGTCACCGACGAGCACGACCGGCACCCAGCCGGTCATGCTCGTCGGCACCAATTCATACACACGAAGCACGGGCAATTCGTCACTCGCCGCGCTGCGACTGACGCCGCTGTTCGGGTCAACGCTGGCCAACTCCACTCTGGCGACCACTGGAACAAAGCCATTGCCATTTCTCGCAGTGGGCCTCCTTCTCGCCATGGCCGGACTTGGCCTGGCCGGTCGCAGCCTGGTTGCGCGCAGCCTGATAATCGCAGCCTGATTGCGCGTCAAGGCGACACCGCCTAGCCAGCATCATCCGCTCATAGCTGCCGGGGGGGGCGGCCCCCACGGCGTGGCGCCGCGCGGGGGGGGGGGCGCGGCGGCTCGACGAAGAGCGCGCCGACCCGAGTCTGCGGGGGGGGGTGGTGAGGGGGGTCGCGCGTTGGCCCCCGCGCCGGGGACGCGAGGTGGCCACTGCACCCCGCGCCGCCGGCGCCCACACCACCCGACGCCCCTCCCCCCCCCAGCGCCCACCCGCCGCCCCGCGCCCCGCGCCGCCGCGCGCCGCGCCCGCCCCCCCGCCCCTGCGCGGCGCCCGCCCCCCCCCGCGCCCGCCCCCCCCCCCCCCCCCCCCCCCGCCACCCCCCCCCCCCCCGCCGCCCCCCCCCCCCCCCCCCCCCCCCCCCGCCCCCCCCCCCCCCCCCCCGCGCCCGCCCCCCCCCCCCCCCCCCCCCCCCCCCCCGGCTGTGGCGCGCCCGCGACGCCAAAATCAACCCCTGTCATCCGTTCAAGTCGAGTGGTTTACTAACCGGATGAACGAGACGAGCCCCGCCGAACGGACATCCTTTGACTACTCCGGCCTGCGCGCCGTCTTCATCAACTGCACCCTCAAGCGAAGCCCCGAGGTCAGCAACACACAGGGCATAGTCGACCTCAGCGCCCGCATCATGCGGGAGCAGGGCGTGCAGGTCGACCTGATCCGCGCCATCGACCACGATATTGCCACCGGCGTCTACCCCGACATGACCGACCACGGCTGGCAAACGGATGCCTGGCCGTCGCTGTTCGAGGCGGTGCAAGCCGCCGACATCCTCGTTCTGGCCGGGCCAATTTGGCTCGGCGACAACGGCTCGGTGACCAAACGCATCGTGGAACGGCTCTACGCCCACTCCGGGGAATTCAACGACAAGGGCCAGTACATCTTCTATGGCAAGGTCGGCGGCGCCATCATCACCGGCAACGAAGACGGCGTCAAACACTGCACGTCGAATCTGCTGTACAGCCTGCAACACATTGGCTATTCAATTCCCCCCGCCGCCGACAGCGGCTGGATCGGCGAAATCGGCCCGGGGCCGAGCTATCTCGACGAGGGATCGGGCGGACCGCAGAACGACTTCACCAACCGCAACACCACCTTTATGAGCTGGAACCTCATGCACCTCGCCTCAATTTTGAAGAAAAACGGCGGCATCCCGGCTTTCGGCAACCTGCGCCAGGACTGGGACCGCGGGGAACGCTTCGGGTTTGAGCCGAACCCGGAATATCGGTAAGAGTCAGCAGCAAGATTCGACAGATCGGGGAACCCAGTGGTACTCCAAACACTCTCGATAGAGTCTTCCTGTGTTCCCCCCGTACCCGCACCGAGCACGCTCGACGTGCGCGTTACCGGCGGCGTGGTGCGCGGCATCCGCGAAGGCGCCGTTCTGGCCTGGTGACGGCACTGGGTGGCCGGGAACCATTCAGTCGCGCCGGCGAGCGGATGCGCCGCCACTGGCTGCACTTCGCCTGCACCGGCATCGTCGAAGGCAACTGGCCCCGGTACACCGAAGCAGACCGGCTCACCCTGATCATCGACGTCGTCGATCGGGTTGAAGCCGACCCCCGCGGCGAGCGCCGACAGGTCTGGCAACGGTTTCTGCCCAACCTGTAGCACCTAGCATGGGGTCATGGCCATCACTCGCTCCCGCAGTGCTGCCGGACGCGGGAGCTACCTCGCGATTGCTGCTTTTGCCGTCGTCTATCTGGTCGGCGCCGTGTATTGGCCCCGGCCGCTTTGGGTGGCCGGGGCCTACCTGGCCACCAGCATGATTTGTTTTGCATTGTACGCGATCGACAAGCGGCGAGCGCGGTTCGGCGCGTGGCGGGTGTCGGAAGGCACCCTGCTGTTCTGGGGCTTCATCGGAGGCTGGCCGGGTGCGATTGTGGCGCAGCAGGTGCTACGCCACAAGACCCAGAAGAAAAACTTTCGCGCGGTCTTCTGGGCCACCGTCGCGCTCAATGTCGGGCTGTTCGTCGCCGCGAGCTCACCCGCGGTCGATCGATTGACGACTCACGCGGTGCAAACTATCGTCTCGCGGTGAATTCTTCGCCGTCTCGTCTCGTCGCGTCGCGACGGTATCCGGTTCGGTCTCGGGGTAGATGCTTCGGGTTTCGTGGCGTCGTCGTTGGCCCGGCAGGAGGTCACCGAGGTAGACCCGCGGCAGAATCTTCGCGATCGCAAGCGCCGCGTACATCACGGTGTTAATGGCGACGAACGTCGCGAGGATGGCGAAGAAGTCGGATTGCAGCACCGACCCCGGCAGCAGAATACCCAGGGGTACCAACATCACGCTGATCATGTGATCACGACCGGTCGCTCTGTGATCGGCTGCTTCACGTGGCCCCAGCTTCCCTGGCGTCCCAACGTGATGTCGATAATCCCCTTGACGTAGACGGCGTTGAGGTAAATGTCAAAGAGCAGCTCCGGAATCACCGTGACGGCAAGTGCACGGGCCGCCCAGCCACCCTTCCAGACGGAGACAACACGTTCAATCGTGAAAATGGTGCCGACGCCCAGCCAGAAGGGAAACCACACCCAGCCGTCCACCGAGAGCAGCGTGAGAACAATCAGAAACAGAAAGGCTGAGAGGGCGATCACGCTGTACCCGATGCCGAGCTGTTGGGCCCAATACCGCAGGGTGGACGGCGTGATGCCGTACGCGCCGATGTTTTCCAAGGCACCCCGCTGCCAGCGCAAACGCTGCACCCATAGGCTTCGCAGTGTGGGCATGACCTCCGTGACCACCGTGCACTCCGACGGCGAGATGATCAGCGCCCCGAGGGACTTCAACGCGATGGTTAGCTCGTTGTCTTCGGTGAGTGCTTGGGTATCGTACACATCACCGTTTTGTCCGGGGAGCGCCGAGCCGCGATTGCTGGCGACCGCCCGCAGCGCACGGGACCGGAACATGGATGCCGTTCCCGTGAGCACGAAGACCATCCCGCGACGGCGCTTGATCTGAGCGGAGTAGCGCACATACTCGTTACGCTGCATCTGACCGAGGATTCCGGAGCCCGGTTCGCCGTAGAACAGACCGCCAACGGCCATCAGCGCACGATCATTGGTGAAACGCGCGACGCCGGTCTCGAGAAAGCCAGCATCCAGTGTTGTGTCGGCGTCGACGATCATGATGATGTCATTGTCGCTCTGGTCGGGCAAGATGCTCGCCAGAACCTGGTTCAGGGCGCCCGCCTTCTTTTTGGTGTTGCCCACCGACTCATAGACTTCGACTCCATGCTCCAGCGCCACGGCCACGGTGCCATCGCTGCAGTTGTCGGCGACAACAATGACCCGCTCGGGTCGGTGGGACTGCGATAGAAGCGAGCAGAGGGTGGCCGGCAACGACGCTTCCTCGTTGTGGGCGGGAATCAACACGGTAATCGCGACGGGACCAGCGAATACGCCTCGCGTGGCCGCCATCACGATTTTGGGAGCGAGCGGGGCCCTACGATAATCTGATGAACGTCGCGACTTGTTGGTCACCCGGCGTTCGATCAGGGCAACGCCTGCAGCGAAGACAATCGCCAGGGCAACGGCTTCCAGCAGCACCCGGGGGGCCGGTATGTCGAGGGCGTAGAGGTATCTCCAGACACCGAGGAGCAAACCTTCGTCCACAGCATGTCCCGCTACTGGCTCGTCCGAAGCGACGGCAACCCAGAGCAACGTCGCCGCGCTGGCGGCAGTCGCGGCGACCAGCACGCCCACCGAACGGTTGTATGATCGACTCCCCATAATGGGCACTGTAACAACTAAATCTGCTGCGTCACTGGGGAGTGACGCTTTCTCAGCAATTGGCCAGTTTGGTGACGGATCGAAACTGCTGACCGACGGGTGCCGCAGGCGATCACCGAAGTCAGTACTCGTTGAGTTCGGGACCGGTCTCAGCGTCGTGCTTGCCTTTCAGAATAGCGAGGTTGATCAGAACGAACGCTTCCAGGCGTTCGCCGCGATGTTCGGCGTAGTCGGGCTCGCGCTGGTCGACGGCCAGCTCGATGAGCTTCGACGAGACCGCCGAGCTGACCTCTTCGCTCGCTGACCGCTGCGCACTCGACACGATGCGCGCCACCTGGTCGTTGTCATCGGCAACGGCGTCGAGGGCGAGCGTCAACCGCTCGTGCACGCGAAATCTCAGGGCGAACTGCTTGAGGTCGTGGCGCTGGTCATCGGTAAAGCTCAGACGCCACTTCATCGCTGCCAGGTCGCGGCCCATTCGGCTGACCCGCCGGGCATACTCCTCGTTCTGCCGAGCCAGTCGATGCAGTTCGCTGCGGGCGTTGTCGGCGTACCGCCCGGAGTCGTAGTCGAAGTGCTCCCGCAGAGCCCCCACGATGATGTCATTCTTCACGGCCATTCGTACGGCCGACAGCGCGATGAGCAGGCCTTCATCAACCGTGCGCTCGAGGTCGGGCAGCTCAGCGTTCACGTCGGGTTCACTGACGTGTTCGTGAGCGTCAGCACGACGCCGGGACCGGTTCCAAATGATTACGCCACCACTTCCTCGTGCAGGTGAATTTCATTTTATCCTGCGCCGCGAATCGCCTCCGACCGCTAGATCACTCGACTACTTCGCCATTCCCCACTCTCGCGCAAATTCACAATCTGGGTACGGTGGACGCCGATGGCGCAGGTGCGCCACGACCGACGACGAAGGAGCAACGATGAGTGACCCGCGTGATGTGCAGAAGGTAGCAAAACTGGTCGAGGAGTTTCGTTTCGCCATGCTCACCACGAAGAGCCCGGGCGGCAAGCTCGTGGCTCGCCCTATGACGGTACAAGAGGTCGAGTTCGACGGCGACCTGTGGTTCATCGCCACCCGCGATTCGCACACCGTGAAGGAGATCGGTACTGATCCGGTCGTGGGAGTGTCTTTTGCCTCCAACGACACCTGGGTCTCCCTCGCCGGGACCGCGGAAATGGTCGACGATTCGCAGAAGGTGGCGGAATTGTGGAACCAGTGGGTCGAAGCGTGGTTCCCGGAGGGTCCCGAGAGCCCCAACATTGTGCTCATCAAATTCACCGCGGACAGCGCGGAATATTGGGACACCCCTGGGGGACGCATCGCCTCCGTGATCAGCCTGGTCAAGGCGAAAGTCACGGGCCAGCCCTATGACGGGGGAGAGAACGACAAGGTCGACCTCTAGACACCGTGCAGGTCGGGCGACAAACCTCAGGTCCGTCGCCCGACCGCCCGGCTAGACGATCGGCGTCGTGACGCGTTCGGCTTCGTTCGGCAGGGGCACCGGGTGCGTGCGCTCGAGGGACGCGCCCTCCACGTCGACGTTCGGCAGAATGCGTTCGAGCCACTTCGGCAGCCACCAGGCCGCGTCACCGAGCAGGTGCATCACGGCCGGGATGATAAGCAGCCGAACCACGAACGCGTCGAGCAGTACGCCGACGCCGAGCCCGAAGCCGATGGACTGAATCATGACCGAGTTCGAGAAGATGAATCCGGAGAAGACCGAGGCCATGATGAGCGCGGCCGCGATCACCACTGTGCGACCGGCATGAACCCCGCGCTGCACGGCCAGGCGTGCCGAGGCCCCGTGCACGTACGACTCGCGCATGCCGCTGACCAGAAACAGTTGGTAGTCCATCGCCAGCCCGAACAGAACGCCCACGACGAGGATGGGCAGGAAGCTCAGGATAGGCCCCGGGTCGTGGATGCCGAACACCGCCCCGAGCCAGCCCCACTGGAAGACCGCCGTAATGGCGCCAAACGCTGCGAACAGCGATAGTACGAAACCTAAAGTCGCGGTGATCGGTACCAGGATCGACCGGAACACGAAGATCAGGATGATCAGCGACAACCCGACAACAACCAGCAGGTACAGCGGAAGCGCCGCGGCCAGCTTCTCGCTCACATCGATGTTTCCCGACGCATTGCCGGCCACACCGAGGGAGGTGACACCGTCGATCTCGAGACCGCGGAGGTCCCGCACGAGTTGCTCTGTCGATTCGCTGGTCGGTCCCTCGGCCGGAATGACCTGGAACGCGAGCAGCAGGTCATCGTCGGAGGCTCCGATCGGCGCGACCGCGACCACGTCGTTCTCCGCCTTCAGCGCGGTTCCGATACGTACCTGTTCCGCGAGAAGCGCGTCATCCGTTATGGCAGTTTCGAGGTCTGCAACCACGAGCAGCGGGCCGTTCACGCCGGCACCGAACTTCTCGTCAGCAATTTTGTAGGCCTGGTACGCACTCGAGCCCAGCGGTTCGGCCGAGCCGGCGGGCAGTCCCAGGCGCATGGAGAGCGCGGGCATAGCCACGATGAGCAGGACGATGATGCCAACGATCACGGTCACGACCGCTCGCACCGTATTCATCGGCTTGGACGGAACCTTGGCGTGGTGCTCGGCGTGACCGACCTTGGCGCGGGCTTTCTTCGTGAGGATCTTCGCGCCGACCAGGCCTAGTACCGCTGGCGTCAAGGTGATCGCGATGAGAATCGCAACGAAGACGCAGACTGCTCCGACGGTACCCATAAGGCCGAGGAAGGGGATGCCGGTGAGGTTGAGTGCGAGCAGGGCGATGAGAACGGTCGCGCCGGCGAACACGACCGCGTTGCCGGAGGTACCGTTGGCCAGCCCGATCGATTCCTGCACCGGCAGACCGCTGCGCAATTGGGTTCGATGCCGGTTGAGGATGAACAGTGAGTAGTCGATGCCGACCGCGAGCCCAAGCATCACACCCAGAACCGGAGTGACCGAGAGCATCTCGACGGTTCCCGACAGAGCGAGCGAGGCGAGCACTCCGACTCCCACGCCCACGAGGGCATTCAGCAGCGGGAGTCCCGCGCCGATCAGAGTGCCGAGCATGACCCACAGCACGATGGCCGCAACGATCACGCCGCCGATCTCGCCCGGGCCGAGAATCTCGGGAATGCTGGAGGCAATATCGTTGGAGACTTCAGCCGTGACGCCGTCGATCCCCGCGTCGGTTATCTCAGCGACCACGGCTTCCTTCGACTCGGCCGGAACCAGGTTGAGCGGGGTGTCGAACTGCACGCTCGCGACCGCGGTGGTCGCGTCCGTCGATACCTGACGGATGCCGGAGGCCAGGTCGAGCAGGTCGGATCCCTGCTCGAGCGTGGTGCTCTGGGTAGCGAGTTCTGTGCGGCTCGCGTCGAGTGTCGCGTGCTGGGCGGCGATCGCGGCTGTGCCAGCATCGATCTGCGCCTGCTGCGCGTCCAGCGTCGGCTGGGCGGCGGCGAGTTGTCCCGCTGCCTCGGCTTGCGCGCGGCTGGCGTCGAGCTGCGTCTGTCCGGCCGTTGCCTGGGCCGTCGCCGCGTCGAGCTGCGCCTGCCCCGCGTCGAGCTGGGCCGTTCCAGCAGCGATTTTCTGGCGACCGTCGACGACCTGCTGGGTCTGATCGTCGATCTGGGCCTGGGTATCGAAGGAGTTCGTCGCCGCTTTCACGTCGGCCAGGTCGACTGTGCGCGTGAGTAGGTCTCCGATTGCGGTCTTCTGCGCGTCCGTGAAGGCGGAGTCATCCGTCGTGGTGAAGATGACCGTGCCACGCCCGCCACTGGCGGAGGGGAACTTCGCGGCAAGCTCGTCGCTGACCCTCTGGGTCGCTGTGCCCGGAATGCTGACGGACGACGTGAGGGTTCCGCCGAAGAGGGCGAATGCACCCACAGCGAGGCCGAGAATGACCACCCACGACACGATGACCAGCCACGCTCGGCGGGCGGAGAACCGACCAAGTCGGTAGAGAAGCGATGCCATATTCTCAGATTCTTTCTGCAGGTCGGGTTGCGTGGTCGGGTGACCGGAGTGGCGTCTCGCGTCGCATCATCGGGAATCGAGCTGTGGGGTCGAACGGAAAGTAGGGCGGGTCAGTGGGAAGGTGCGTAACCGGTGCGGATGGTGACGATGAGACGGTCGAGCAACTCGTTCCACACCGTGCGCGAGACGGCGTCGAGCGCTCCGCCGGTTCGGGCCAGCCAATGGCCGGACACCACGGCGATGCCGTTCATCACAGAGCTGAGCAGAATCGCCACCTCGAATTCATCAATCGCATTCGTGCGGGCGGCCATCTCGGTGGAGAATTGCTCGGTGGTGCGTGTGAAGACGTCGCTGATGCCGTGCTGAGAGCGACCGTTCTCGCCTTCGGCGGTGAGTATGCCGGCGAGGTAGGCGACAACGGGCGGCAGATCGATGTTGCGCAGCGCCGTCGCGATCTCGTCGAACAGGCCCTCACTGCTACCATCGCCTGCCGGAGACGATGCCGTCGCCGCCCGAAACTCATCAACGGTGGCGCTGAGCATTCGAGTGCACGTTGTCATGATCACGTCGTCGAGTGACGCGAAGTGGTTGAAGACCGTTCGTCTGGAGACATCGGCGCGCTCGGCAAGCTCGTCAACGCTGAATTGCGGCTTGCCCCGCTCGCGGATGAGCGCGTCAGCGGCATCCAGAATCGCCTGGCGGTACCGTGCCTTGAGTTCGGCACGGCGGTCAGGGGCGGTGTTCTGAAACGTCACGTGCTTACACTAAGTGCAACGACGCACAAAGTGCAATCACAGTGGCATCCTCCCAGTTTCAGCAGTCCCTCCTGCGGTTCCGCAGGGATCGCGGGCCCTGCGAAGCCTCAGCCTTCACCGAGCCGTGAGTTTCGGGCCATTTTGGGCGATTTTCGGTTCAAGACTCACGGCACGATGATGGAAAATCACGGCTCGGTGGTCATAGCTGGCCAGAAGTGCCCATGGTGGTACGTGCTACAGACACGCGCACAATTGCCGCGAGTCAGCCGGGCGCGCGATGAAGCCAATGGACCCGGCCAAGATCAAGGCGCCGGCGATTCGCCCCACGGCCGTCGGCATCCTGCATCGCCCTTCAGCTCGCGGCAGTGCGATCAAAGGCCACAAAGTACGTGGCTGATCAGGGTTTTCTTGTGCGGAGACGGTGGGATTTGAACCCACGGTACCCCGTAAAGGGTACTCCACCTTAGCAGGGTGGTGCACTAAGCCGAACTATGCGACGTCTCCTTGGCATCTGCTTGCGCAAACACACTCGTCCATCTTAGCCTCAGGCGGGCATCCGCTCTGACCATGCGAAAGCACAGGCTTCAAGACGGATGCCCGCCGAGCCTACTGGTCTTTCAGCGTGCGCCCTCTGGTGCAGGTGTAGTCGCCGGCCGTTTGGCCCGTCACCGACTCCGACAGGACGACTCCGGGGGCTTCCGTGGCCACGGGGGCCGCAGTTGCCGCCGGATCGGCCGCGGCCGAGGGGTCAGTGGTTGCGGCGGGATCCGGCGCTGCCTCGACGGGAGCATTGGGGTCAGCCTCGGTACCGCGGCCGGTCGTTCCGCTCAGGGTCAGCGGCTGATCGGCGGCAACCGCCTCGAACAGGTTGTCAAAGGCCGGTTGAACGGCCTTGACCCCGCCGGTCGTGCTGCCGGTGGGTACCTGGGCGAAGACGACCTGGTTGAGGTCGATGTCTTTAAGAGCGATGGCGATGGACGCGAGCGTCGTGACGCTGTTGAGGCTGTCCGAGAGGCGCATATTCGCTGTCACGGCCTTGGCCAGGGCGTAGACCTTGGTCGGGTCGGAGAGGGTATCAGCGCTCTTGATCGTGCGCACGAGCGAGGACATGAACAACTGCTGGTTGTTGATGCGGGTCAGGTCGCCACCGTCACCGAGGCCGTGGCGGGTGCGCAGAAACTGCAGCGCGTCATAACCTTCGAGCACGTGCTCACCCGGGTCGAGGAAGGTTCCGGTGTACTCATCTTCGATACGGCTGGCCACACAGACCGGAACGCCACCGACGGCGGAGGACATGGCCATGACGCCGCTGAACTGCACCTCGGCCGCGAACGGGATGGACAGGCCAGTGAGCTTCTCCACGGTCAGCACGGTGCAGGCTAGGCCACCGTAGGTCAGGGTGGTGTTGATTTTCTGGCTGCTCATCGCGCTGAACGAGCCGCCCTCGGGGTCGGGGCACGAGGGGATGGAGACGAACATGTCGCGGGGAAAGCTGATGACCGAGGCGTTGCTGTGGTCTTCCGAGATGTGCAGCAGCATCGTGACGTCGTTAAGGTCGCCGGTGGAATCCTCCGGACCAAAGGCGGCGTCCTGGCCGACTCGACTGTCACTGCCGACGATGAGCATGTTCACGCCGCCGTCGATGGCACCGATGGAGGGAACCGGACCGTTGGTCTCATTGGCGAGGTGCACGCTGGGCTGCACGCTCGCGGCGACGTCGTAGGTGGCGATGGCGCCGACCGAGAATCCGCTGACCAGAACCACGGCCAAGCTGGCCGCAATGAACTTCGCCACGGTGACCGCCGCGTTCGACTTTTTCAGTCGGCCGTGACGGGCCACGGTTTTGAGGTTCTTGGAACCAGTCGAGCGGGGGCGAAGTTGGTCGCTCACTCATGTCCTCTCATCGGGTTGTTGGCTGGTCAGCCTGAGGCGACAATCGTTGTGCGCCGGCGATTTTGCATTGTACTGGTACTGCGGAGGGCGTGGGATTCGAACCCACGAGACATTTCTGCCCACCAGTTTTCAAGACTGGCTCCATCGGCCGCTCGGACAGCCCTCCCGGTCGCCCACTCCCCGCGCGAATTGCACCGCGGACAAGAATTGGGCGAACTGGCCCGATTCTAGCCGATGGCAGACTACACAGGCTGACAGAGGGGCCTGACAAAGGGCTGGATGCGAATCAGAGTGTGCGCAGAACCGTGGCGAGGCCGTCGATGGCAACGTTGCCGGTGATCTCCGACCCGGCGGCCAGAACATCGTCGGGCGACTCGCCCATGGCCACGCCGCGCCCGAATTCTGCGGCCCACGCCAGCATGTCGATGTCGTTGCGACCGTCACCGACGGCCATCACCCGCTCGCGCGGAACCCCGACCGCCACGCGTACCCGCTCCATCGCGGTGGACTTGTTGACGCCGTCGGGCGCGATATCGAGCCAGGCGGTCCAGCCGATGGCATAGCTCACCCGGTTCAGGCCCATCCGCTCGACGACGTGGAGAAAATCCTCCATGTCATGGTCGGGTGAGATGACGACCACGCGGGTCGCCTCGTGCTTCAACAGCTCGTCGAAGTCGACCCGCTCGCTGTCCATGCCAATCGTCGCATCCGGAATCGGCTCGGTGTACCGGTAGAAACCATGCTCGTCTTCGACGGCGAACCGGGCAGAGCCGAGGTGCGCCCGAATGGAGGTGAGCACGTCGCTCGGGTCGAAAGTTTCGACCCATTCGCGGCGGTAGCCCATGGGCGCCGAGGCATCGCGGTGCATGGTGATGGCGCCGTTGGAGCAGACCACGTAGCGCGGCGAGATGCCGAGACGGTCGAGCACCGGCAGGGCAGCGGCTGCGGACCGGCCCGTGGCGAGCATGACCTCGTGACCGGCCTCGGCCAGCCGTAGGACCTCATCGATCACGGCCTGGCTGATCGAGCCGTCTTCGTGCATGGTTGTGCCGTCGATGTCGAGGGCGACGAGCCACGGCTCGGTCGTGACCTTGGACGTCACTTCGTCCCCTTCGCCGGAAGGGGCGTCAGAACCTCGAGGCCACCGAGGTAGGGCCGCAGCGCCTCGGGAACGCGCACCGAGCCATCCGCTTGCTGGTGCGTTTCGAGCATGGCCACGAGCCACCGGGTGGTCGCGAGCGTGCCGTTGAGAGTGGCGACCGGCGCGGTCTTGCCCGTGTCGGTGCGGTAACGGATGTCGAGACGTCGCGCCTGGTAGGTGGTGCAGTTGCTGGTGCTGGTGAGCTCGCGGAAGGCGTTCTGGGTGGGCACCCAGGCTTCGATGTCGAACTTGCGGGCCGCGCTGGAGCCGAGGTCGCCGGCGGCGACGTCGATGACCCGGTAGCTGAGGCCGAGGGACTGCAGCATGCCCTCCTGCAGGGCGACGAGGCGCTCGTGTTCGGCTTCGGCGTTTTCGGGCAGCACGTAGGTGAACATCTCGAGCTTGTTGAACTGGTGCACGCGGATGATGCCGCGGGTGTCTTTTCCGCCCGAGCCGGCCTCGCGGCGGTAGCAGGTGCTCCAGCCGGCGTAGCGCAGGGGTTCTTCGGACAGGTCGAGGATCTCGTCTTTGTGGTACCCGGCGAGCGCGACCTCGCTCGTGCCGGTGAGATAGAGGTCGTCCCCGGGCAGATAGTAGACCTCGTCGTTGTGCTCGCCGAGAAAGCCGGTGCCGTCCATGATTTCGGGGCGAACGAGCGTGGGGGTGATGAGCGGCACGAATCCGGCGTCAAGCGCGCGGTCGAGAGCCATGTTCATGAGCGCGATCTCGAGGCGGGCGCCGATGCCCTTTAGAAAGTAGAACCGGGTGCCGGAGACCTTGGCGCCGCGGGGCATGTCGATGGCGCCGAGTAGTTCGCCGAGCTCGAGGTGGTCGCGCGGCTCGAAGTCGAACACCGGGGCCTCTCCATGGGTGCGCAGGGTTTTGAAGTTGGCCTCATCGCCGGCCGGAACGCCGTCGATAATCGGGTTCGCGATGGTTTTGACGATTTTCGTGAACCGTTCCTCCGCCTCGGCGGCCACGGCGCCGGCGGCCTTCACCTCGGTGGCGAGGCCGCGCGCCTCGGACACAAGGGCCTGCTTCTGCTCGGGCGGAGCCTGCGCCACCGTCTTGCCGAACACGTTCTGCGCGGCGCGCAGGTCTTCGAAGGCGGTGATCGTGGAGCGACGTTCGGCATCGGCGGCGAGCGCGTCGTCCACCGCTTCAACGGAGTCGCCACGAGCCTCCTGCGAACGCTTGAAGAGGCCAGGGTTTTCGCGTAATAGCACCGGATCAATCACCCGGCCAGTCTACAAGCGCAGGTTGGCGGGCAAACGCGGGGACGACCCAGTATCCTGAGCGTCGTGACCGCCTCCGAAAGCCCAAACCAGCACGCTGCCGTCGTCTACAACCCGGTGAAGGTCGATCTTGCCGATCTGCGGGCGAGCGTTGCCGCAGCCGAGCAATCCGCTGGCTGGGCCGAGACGCAGTGGTTCGAGACGAGCGTCGATGACGTTGGGCAGGCGGCCACGAAACGGGCCATCGGTGCCGGCGCCGCGATGGTGCTCTCGGCCGGCGGCGACGGCACCGTTCGAGCCGTGGCCGAGGCTCTGCGCGACTCCGGGGTGAGCATGGCGATCGTACCGTCCGGCACCGGAAATCTGCTCGCCCGCAACCTGTTGTTGCCGCTCGGTAGTATCGATGCCGCCACTGAGATTGCGTTCAGCGGCGTTGACAAGCCCATCGACCTTGGCATCGCGATTGTCACCACCGAGGCCGGCGCGGTCGAGGAACACGTCTTTCTGGTCATGGCCGGTCTCGGCCTCGACGCCCAGATGATCGCGCACACCCGCGACGATCTCAAGAAACAGGTGGGCTGGCTCGCCTACGTCGACGGGGTGGCGCGGGCGCTGCCGAAAGCGCGGCCATTTCGCATCCGTTACAGCGTTGCCGGGCGGGTGGACCGGCCGGCGCAGGTGAGCGCGATTCTCGTCGCCAACTGCGGGCTGCTGCCGGGCAACCTGCAGTTTCTGCCCGACGCGCGCCTCGACGACGGCATTCTGGACATTGCTGTACTGCAGCCCAAGGGCGTGCTCGGCTGGTTGACCATCTGGCGCCGGGTGACCTGGGAGAACGGGGTGCTGCGCCGCTCTGCGGTGGGCCGACGCATGATTCAGGCCACCGAATCGTCGAATGAGCGGGTGATGACGACCCTGCGCGGGCCCGATATTCGCATCGTGCTCGAACACGCGCAGGATTTCGAGCTCGACGGCGATGAGTTCGGCCTGGTACGCAAGGTACGCCTGAACGCCGATGCCGGCGCGCTGATCGTGCGCGTGCCGGCCTGATCGTCGTTTTCTCCCGTGAGGGGTCGCAAATCGACCTTCCACACTCGGTTTTAGGTCGATTTGCGACCCCTCACCCGGCTCAACGCCGGGTCGACCGCGAGCGCCAGCGCAGGGCCTGATAGAACAGCAGACCAACCAGACTGGCCAGGCCGGTTGATGTCATGGCGGGTCCGAGCGACCAAGAGATCTGCTGCAGGACCATTTCGAAGGGCACCTCCCCGCCGGGAGAATTGATGTAGCCCGAGCCAGACATCGATTCAAGAATCGATCGCACCTGCAGGCTCAGTCCGCCGATGGTGAGTGCCGGCCCGATCAACCACAATGCAACGATGAACGGATTGCGCGGCTCGAACTGGTCGAGCAGGTCGGCGGCGTCTGGCGCGTGAACCGAGCCTGGCTCGATTACGTCAGCGGATGCGACGGACGGCCCGTCCGAGGCGGGTGACAGAAACGCTGTCAGGTCGGCGGCATCCGCCTGCGCGTCGGGCTCGTAGCCGCGCTGGTAGCGGGCGTCGTTGTTCGGGTCGACGGTCATTCGGTGGGCTCCCCCGCGATGTGTTTATTCAACGGGTTCCCGCCGATGTGCCTGTTCAACGGGTTCCCCGCCGATGTGCCTATTCAATGGGTTCCCCGTCGATCAAACCGCGCAACCAGTCGCGGGCTTCGATGAAAATGCCGTCGTCGTAGCGTGAGGTGAACTCGATCGGGCGCTTGTCGGCCCGCGGATACGACCCGAGAAAGATCACCTTCGGGCTGAATCGTCGAAGGCCCAGCAGCGCGTCGGCGACGCGCTCGTCGAGAATGTGCCCCTCGGCGTCGACGACGAAACGGTAGCGGCCGAGGGAATCTCCGATCGGCCGGGACTGAATCAGGCTGAGGTTCACGCCCCGTGTGGCGAACTGCTCGAGCATCTCGAGCAGGGCTCCCGACCGGTCGCTCGGCAGTTCGATGATGAGACTGGTCTTGTCGGCGCCGGTCGGCGCGGTGAGCGCGTTGCCGCGGCCGACCAGCACGAAGCGGGTGACCGCGTTGGGGTTGTCACCGATATTCGAAGCGAGAACGACGAGATTGTGGTGTTTGTCGATGCCGGGTGGGGCGATCGCGGCATCCGCTTGATCGGTGTCGAGCAGGGAAGACGCGGCGGCGACGTTGCTCGAGGCGGGGATATGGCCGTGACTGGGCAGGGTGCGTTCAAGCCAGTTGCGGCACTGGCCGTAGGCGACCGGATGCGCGTTGACGACGCGCACGTCGGCCAGCGTCGTGCCGGGACGGGCCACCAGCACGAAATTCACCGGCACCAGGTATTCGCCGATGATGCGCAAGTTCGGCACGCTCGCCAGGGCATCCTGGGTGGCGGTAACGCCGCCGTCGACCGAGTTCTCGATGGCGATCATGGCCGCAAGGCTGCGACCCGACACGACATCGGCGAAGGCCTCGCCCACGTTGTTGACCGGGCGCCAGATCTGGCCACGCGCCTCGGCCACCTGGGCCAGCGCCGCTTCGGTGAAGGTGCCCGCCGGGCCGAGATAGCTGTAGGTGCGGGCTTCGGGCGGATTCGGCGCGTCGGGCATGGCTGACAGCCTACCGGTGGTGCCAGACTGTGCTCATGAGCGAACGCGCGGGCACCCGAGCCCTGGAATCTGACCTGATCGACGTCGATGGCCTGGTCAAGGCCTATTACGACCTGAAACCGGATGTCACGGTGCCGGCCCAGCGGGTCGTCTTCGGCACCTCGGGGCATCGCGGCAGCTCGCTGAACACCGCGTTCAACGAGGATCACATCAGCGCGACGACGCAGGCGATCGTGGAATACCGCGCCGGCCAGGGCATCACTGGCCCCCTCTTCATCGGCACTGACCCGCACGCCCTGAGTGGCCCGGCCTACACCACCGCCCTCGAGGTGCTCGTCGCCAACGGCGTGCGCGTGCTCGTGGACGAGTTCGACGATTACGTGCCCACCCCCTCCCTGTCACACGCGATTCTGGCCTATAACCGGGCCGAGCACGGCGACCTGGCCGACGGCATCGTCGTCACTCCAAGCCACAACCCGCCGATGGACGGCGGCTTCAAGTACAACCCGCCGCACGGCGGACCGGCCGACAGCGACGCGACCTCGTGGATCGCGAACCGGGCGAACGAGCTCATCGCCAATGGCCTGGACGGCGTCCTGATGAGCGAGCCGAGCGCCGTCGAAACCTACGACTTTCGCGGCAACTACGTGAACGACCTCGAAAACATCATCGACATGCAGGCCATCCGCACCAGCGGAATCCGCATCGGGGCCGACCCACTCGGCGGCGCGAGTGTCGGCTACTGGGGCGCCATCCGTGACCGCTACGAGATCGACCTGGTCGTGGTCAACCCCACGGTCGACCCGACCTGGCGATTCATGACCCTGGACTGGGACGAGAAGATCCGGATGGATCCGTCGAGTGCGTCGGTGATGGCATCCGTTGTCGCCCACAAAGACGAGTACGACATCCTCACGGGTAATGACGCCGACGCCGACCGGCACGGCATCGTCACGCCAGACGGCGGCCTGATGAACCCGAACCACTTTCTCGCCGTCGCCATCGACTACCTGTACAGCCACCGTGAAGGCTGGAAGCCCGATGCCGCGGTCGGCAAGACCCTCGTCTCGTCGACCATGATCGACCGGGTCACCGGCTTTCTCGGCCGCGACCTGTGGGAGGTGCCGGTGGGCTTCAAGTGGTTCGTGCCCGGCCTCATCGACGGGTCAGTGGGCTTCGGCGGCGAGGAGAGCGCCGGCGCGAGCTTCGTGCGCTTCGACGGCACCGTCTGGACCACCGACAAGGACGGTATTCTGTTGGCCCTGCTCGCCTCCGAGATTCTCGCCGTCACTGGCAAGACTCCTTCGCAGCGTTATGCCGAGCTGGCCGAACACTTCGGCGCCCCCTCCTACGCGCGAGTGGATGCTGCGGCCACGCCCGCCCAAAAGGCTGCGTTGGCCAAGCTCGACGGTTCAATGATCACGGCCACCAAACTGGCCGGTGAGAAAATCACCGAAGCGTTCAGCGTGGCGCCCGGAAACGGAGCGGCCATCGGCGGAGTGAAGGTGACTACCGAGAACGCCTGGTTCGCGGCCCGGCCGAGCGGCACCGAAGACGTCTACAAGATCTACGCCGAGTCGTTCCTCGGCGACGAACACCTGGCGCAGGTGCAGCTGGAGGCCAAGGCGATCGTCGACGCCGCGATCGCCTAACGGGGTGGGTCTGCCTGCCGGGACCGCTCGCTGAGTCGACGGCGATCTTGACAGCCCCGATCAGCGACGTGGGCCGGCGTGCCGATCACGCCACAATCCGCTGGTCGAGCTGGTCGAGACCGCCATAGGCACGACGCCGGCGATCTCAACCAGTGTTGACCTGACTAAGGAACACTCCAGTAGAAAGCAGTTCCGCCCGGGTGGTCCACGGTGATCGCCGTGTCGACCGAGCGGTAGTCCGAATCCAGGGTGTGCCCGGCGAACGAGATCGCGACGGTGTCGCCGGTCTTTTCGACCCGGGTGACGATGCCGGTGTGGTCGCGGTCGCCGGTGTTGTCCCAGTCGAACTGCACGATGTCGCCGACCTTGACCTGATCGCGCTGCTGATCGGTGAGCGCGGTGGCCTTGCCGGTCTGCGCGATGTACTTCATGAACGCGGTGGAACTGCGCCAGGCGGCCGACGCGTCGTAGGCGTTGCCATTCTTCGGGCTCGACCAGACGCCGTCCATGGTCCAGCCGCGAGCGATCATGGCCTGGCTGGCGAAGTTGACGCAGTCGTTCTCGCCGAGCACGCCCCACTCGGCGGAGTTGTAGCTTTCCGGCTTCCAGTGCGCGAGGAGGTAGTCGATCTGCGCGGCGACGGGGGCGCTGAGGGCGGACTCCGCTTCGACCGGTGCCGCAGCGGGCGTGTCGGTCGGGGTGGCGCGAGCCGGTTCCTCCGTCGCAGCTGAGGCGTCGGCATCCGTTGTCTGCGCTGTTTTGGCGGGGGTGGCGGGACCATCAAGCGCCTGCACAACGAGCGCGGTTGCGCCGACCGCGAGAACGGCACCGATGGCCGTCGTCAGGCCGAGTCGCTGCCACCTTGTCAACTGCACTGTGTACTCACTTCTGGTTGATTAAACGCTGAGGGCGGCGCTCAGATAGAGGCCAATCGCAGCGAGTGCGACGACCACTCCAACGATGAGAACCCCGATCAGAAACCGGCGCCGGGTGCGCCGCTGGTCGGCCTCGGTGGGTTCGTTGTTCTGCAGCATGATTCGAGCTTAGCCGCGACGAATCTGAGATCTCCGAATGCCGCGTGCATAACTGCGGAGATCTTCGACACGATGGCCGGTTCGCAGCCGATTGCAGGGACGGTTCGACCGGATGTCCGCGGTTACGCCCTCGTCGCTGGTCGAATTCCTCGCCGCAGGGTAGCGTGACGTCATGTCGCAGACCCTGCCCACACCGTTCACCTGGCCGCACGGATTTCTCTGGGGGTCGGCCACTGCCGCCGCGCAGATCGAGGGGGCCGGCCATGCTGGCGGCAAGGAGGACTCGATCTGGGATGCGTTCGCGCGGATTCCCGGCGCCATTGCGGGCGGCGACGACCTGGAAACGGCGGTCGATCACTACCACCGGATGCCCGCCGACGTGCGTCTCATGTCGTCGCTCGGCCTCGACGCCTACCGGTTCTCGACCAGCTGGGCACGCGTGCGCCCGAATGATCGGGCCGCGAACCCGGAGGGGCTCGACTTCTATTCGCGGCTGGTCGACGAGCTGCTCAGCGCCGGCATTCTGCCCTGGCTCACCCTGTACCACTGGGATCTGCCGCAGGCGCTCGAAGAGAGGGGCGGCTGGGCCAACCGCGACACCGCGTACCGGTTCGTCGACTACGCGAGCGATGTCTACTCCGCGCTGGGCGATCGGGTCACCCACTGGACCACCTTCAACGAACCGTTTTGCTCATCCCTGCTCGGCTACGGATCGGGCGCGCACGCGCCGGGCCGGCAAGATGGCCGGGCGGCGGTCGCGGCGGTGCATCACCAGCACCTCGCGCACGGCCTCGCGGTGAACGCGCTGCGCTCGGCGGGGGCCCAGAACCTCGGCATCACCCTCAATCTCACGAACGCCGTGCCGCGCGACGCCGCCGACCCGGTCGACATTGAGGCGGCTCGGCGGCTCGATTCGCTCGCCAACCGCATTTTTCTCGACCCACTGTTGCGGGGCGCCTACCCGGAGGACACACTTCACGACCTCGAGCCGTTCGGGCTGGCCGAGGTCATCCACTCCGACGACCTTGAGATCATCGCGGCCCCGCTCGATTTTCTCGGTGTCAACCACTACCACGACGACCTCGTTAGTGGCCATGCGGATGCCACGGCGAGCGACGGTCACTCCGGCGGCGCCGACCGGCCTGTCGGTTCGCCGTGGGTCGGATCGGAGTACATCACCTTTCCCAGCCGCGGACTGCCGCGCACCGCGATGGACTGGGAGGTCAACCCCGACGGCCTGCGCCTGCTGCTCGTGCGCCTCGACGAGGAGTATGACCGCCTGCCGCCGCTCTACGTGACCGAGAACGGTGCCGCCTATGACGACACCGTGAGCGCCGACGGCGTGGTGCACGACGCGGACCGCGCCGAGTACATCGTGGCGCACATCAACAAGGTGGGCGAGGCGATCGCGGCCGGCGCCGACGTGCGCGGGTACTTCGTCTGGTCACTGCTCGACAACTTCGAGTGGTCGTACGGCTACGAGAAACGCTTCGGCATCGTGCGGGTCGACTACAAGACCCTCGAACGCACGGTGAAAGACAGCGGGCGCATGTACGCCGAGCACCTGCGGGCGGCGCACGCGGGCTGACCGACCGCTGATGCCCGACCGTGGCACTCGTTATAGTTCACTGCACTCCTACGTAGGGGTGCCCGCATCTCTAACGAGTGCCCCGAGCGGGGGCGGGCGCGACGGCATCCGTTCGGCGCGCCTCAACGAAGCTGCGGAACCACCTCGGTGGCCAGAAATTCGAGGTGGTCTAGGTCGGACAGGTCCATGACCTGCAGGTAGACGCACTCGACGCCGGAGTCGGCGAGGGCGCCCAGCCGGTCGACGATCTCGGAGGCCGTGCCGGCCAGGCCGTGCGCGCGCAGTTCGGCCGGTTCGCGACCGACCGCGGCGGCCCGGCGAGCGAATTCGGCTTCGTCGTGGCCACCGACGGCGATCAGCGCTGCCGAATAGGTGAGCTCGGCCGGGTCGCGGTCGATGGCCTCACAGGCCGCCCGCACCCCGTCGAACTTGCCCGCGATGTCGGCGAAGTCAGGAAACGGCAGATTGAACTCGGTCGCGAAGCGGGCCGCGAGTTTGGGCGTGCGTTTGGCGCCGCCACCTCCCACGATCACCGGCACGCGCGCCTGTGTCGGCTTCGGCAGTGCCGGTGAATCGATGAGGGTGTAGTGCTCCCCGGCGAAGTTGTACCGGTCACCGACCGGGGTATTCCACAGTCCGGTGATCACTTCGAGCTGTTCCTCGAGCATGCCGAATCGCTTGGCCGGAAACGGGATGCCGTAGGCGAGGTGCTCCTGCTCGAACCAGCCGGTGCCGAGTCCGAGCTCGACGCGGCCACCCGACATCTGGTCGACCTGCGCCACCTGAATCGCGAGAATGCCCGGAGGCCGGTAGGTCACCGACGAGACGAGAGTACCCAGACGGATGCGTTTCGTCTCGCGCGCCAACCCGGCCAGGGTGGTCCAGGCATCCGTCGGGCCGGGCAGGCCGTCACCGTCGCCCATGACCTGATAGTGGTCACTGCGGAAGAAAGCGTCGAAGCCGAGCCGCTCGGTGGCCTGCGCGACGGCGAGGACGTCGTCATAGGTGGCACCCTGCTGGGGTTCGGTGAAAATGCGAAATCTCATGGGTTCTCCTCTGGTGAAGCGGATGCGGGCGGGTCAGCCGACAGGGGCGGAAAATTCGACCTCGGGCAGCGGCGCGAACCGGGAGCGCATCACGGCGAGCGCTTCGGGGTTCTGGTCGATCAGCACGAAGCGGCGACCGAGCGCGGCCGCGACCGCGCCGGTGGTGCCGCTGCCGGCGAAGAAGTCCAGCACCCAGTCGCCCTCACGGCTGGATGCCTGGATGATGCGGCGGAGGATGCCGATCGGTTTCTGGGTGGGGTAGCCGGTTTTTTCCTTGCCGGTGGGCGAGACGATCGTGTGCCACCAGACATCCGTCGGCAGTTTGCCCTTGGCGACCTTTTCGGGCGTGACCAGGCCGGGAGCCATATACGGCTCGCGATCGACGGTGGTCGAGTCGAAGTAGTACCGGGCCGGGTTCTTCACGTAGACCAGAATCGTGTCGTGTTTGGTGGGCCACTTGTTCTTGGACTTGGCACCGTAGTCGTAGGCCCAGATGAGTTCGTTGAGAAAGCATTCCCGGCCGAACAGGGCGTCGAGCAGAACCTTGGCGTAGTGCGCCTCGCGGTAGTCGAGGTGCAGATAGAGCGTGCCGTCGTCGGCGAGCAGCCGCCACGCCTCGATCAGGCGCGGCTCGAGAAAGGCCCAATAGTCCTCGAACTGGTCGTCGTAACCGAGCAGGTCGCCCTTGATACGTTCGTAGCGCTGCCCCTTGAAACCGGTGATCGTGCCGGCCGCGTGCGAGCCGTCGGTGGAGACCGAACGCACCGAGGTCGTGGTCTGCCGTTTCTGCGACCGGCCAGTGTTGAACGGCGGGTCGAGGTAGATCAGAGTGAAGGCGTCATCCGGCAGGCTGGGCAGCACCTCGAGGTTGTTGGCGTGGATGACACGGCTCGGGCTGGTCGGTGTCCACGCGGAAGGCATTTGTCCATTCTTTCAGCCTGCGCGCCGACAATCGGCTTAGTCTGTCGGGATGACTGCTGAATCGATGACCATCCACTCGCAGAATCTGGCGGATGCCGGCACACTCGAGGTGCGCCACGACCCCGAACAGAGCCGCTACACCGTGTTGCTCGATGACGAACCGGTCGGCGTGGCCGACTACATCACCACGACGGCCGCGGTGCATTTCACCCACACCGAGGTCAATCCGGCCAAACGTACCCACGGTTTGGCAAGCATTCTGGTGGAGCAGGCCCTCGACGACGTGCGCGTTCGCACCGACCTGGCCGTCGTGCCGGACTGCTCCTATGTGGCGCACTGGATTGACACGCACGCCGAATACCAAGACCTGCTGACGCGAGGGCGTTGATACGTAAGCGGATGCCGGCGGCCCGGCCGGCGGCATCCGCTCGCCGTCGTTAGGGAACTCGGGTCAGCCACTCTTCGGTGCTGAACTTGTTCGCGACGAGCTCGGTGGCCTTGGCATATTCCTCGGCGGTGACGTCACCCTCGGTAGCGCCGTAGAGGCCGGTGAAGGTCTCTTTCATGCGGTCGATGATGGCGGCACGGCTCAGGCCGGTCTGGCTGCGCAGCGGGTCGACGCGCTTGGCCGCGCTCGTGATGCCCTTGTCGCTGAGCTTCTCCCGACCGATGCGCAGCACCTGCACCATTTTTTCGCCGTCCATGTCGTAGCTCATGGTGACGTGGTGCAGCACGGCGCCGCTGCCGAGGCGCTTCTGCGCGGCGCCGCCGATCTTGCCGGTCGGGCTGGTGATGTCGTTGAGCGGCTGGTAGTGCGCGTCGATGCCGAGCGATTTGAGAGCCGTGATGACCCACTCGTCGAGAAAGGCGTAGGAGTCGGCGAAGCTCATGCCCTGCACGAGATCCGTCGGTGCGTAGATGGAATAGGTAATGACTGAGCCGGCCTCCATGAACATCGCGCCGCCGCCGCTGATGCGTCGCACCACGGTGAAGCCATACTTGGCGGCATTCTCCGGGTCGACCTCGTTCTTGAGGGACTGAAAACTGCCGATGACGACGGCCGGTTCGTTCCACTCCCAGATGCGCAGGGTAGGCTGCCGGCGCCCCTCACCGACCTCGGTCGCGAGCACCTCGTCGAGGGCCATCTGCAGCACGGGGGCGACGGGCTTCGGCGAGTGGATGATCTGCCAGTCGTAGTCGCGCCAGGTGCTCGCCTGGGCGAGCGAACGGCGAATCGCCACGGCCACGGCCTCCGGCGAGAATCCGAGCAGAATGGCGCCGCTCGGCAACGAGCCTCGCACGGCGGCGGAGATCGTGGCCGCCGAGCTGCCAACGGGCAGGCCGGTCACCGCCGCGTTGATGCCTTCGAGGGCATCGTCGGGTTCGAGAAAGAAGTCACCGGCCAGACGAAAGTTGACGATGACATCGTCGACGACATCGAGATCTACGACGACCAGTTTGCCGCCCGGAACCTTATATTCACCATGCATGGTTTCAGCCTACGGTGGTAAATCGTTCGTCGAGCCAAGCCACCAGGTCGCCGATCACCTCGGAGCGGTTGGTCTCGTTGAAGACCTCGTGCCGCGCGCCCGGGTACACGATCAGGCGCACGTCGCGCAGCCCGGACCGTTTGACGTAGGCGTTCACCAGCTTGAGGGCGCTGCGTTCGCCGCCGACGGTGTCGTCACCGCCGACCAGCACGAGCATCGGCAGGTCGGTGGGCAGGTCGCGAGACGGCCGGCCGAACAGGCGCGCCGCCTCGCGAATGCCGAACAGCTTGGCCAGGGGCGTCGCCGTGGTCAGTGGGTCGGCGACGAACGCCCGGGCTACCGCCGGATCGCGGCTCAGCCACTCGACCCCGGTGGTGCCGAGCGTTTTGTGTTTGCGGTTCAGGTCGCCACCGTCAAGGTATCCGGGCCAGCGATAGGCAGTGCCCGAGAGCACGATCGCGTCGTACTCGGCGGCATGCTCGTTCACGATCATCTGCACCATGAACGATCCCCAGCTGTGCCCGAGCAGCACGAGCGGCAATGTCGGGTTTTCTGAGCGGATGATTCCGCTCAGCTGATGCACGCCAGCCACAGCCGCGCGCAGCCCGCCCTCGCCGAGTCGACCGAGTTTGGTGTGGTCGCCGCCGTGCTGGACGAGTCCGGTCTGGCCGTGGCCGAGGTGATCGTCGGCGTACACCGTGTACCCGGCCCTGTTGAGGTCGGCGGCGAGCGCCGCATAGCGCTGGGCGTGTTCACCGACGCCGTGCGCGAGCTGGATGACGGCGCGCGGGGCATCGACCGACCAGACGTAATAGGTAAAGAGCCGGCCATGGGCATCCGTATATGTGGGCACGAGGCCAGTCTGCCCTGTTGCGGTGGGCTTCCGGTTACCAATGTACTTAGCAAGGCTAATTTGCTATGCTAAGGATCTATGGAATCGCGAACACACCCCAAAACTGCCGCCCTCGGCGTCATCAGGGCGCAGCCGCCGGTCGGCGCACCGCAAGCGGCCGCAGCGCCCCCCGCGGCCACACCCAACACCGCCGAACTCAGCCACGAATTTCGACTCGCCAACGGCCGCCTGGCCCGCCGCCTTCGCCAGGAGAAGGCCGAGAACGAGCTCGGCAGTGGCCAGTTCTCCGCGCTCGGCGTGCTTCACGTGCACGGTCCGCTGACGCTCACCGAACTCAGCGAGTTCGAACGTGTCACGCCGCCATCGATGACCCGCACGGTGAAATGCCTCGTTGATGCCGGTCTCGTGGCCCGCACCGATTCCACACTCGATGGCCGCAAGATCGTGCTGAGCACAACGGATGCCGCAAGCGAGATGATGACCGAAACGCGCAAGCGTCGAGATGCCTGGCTGGTGCAACGCGTCGCCAAGCTCAGTCCCGCTCAGCACCGGGTTCTCGCCGAGGCGACCCTGATCATGAAGGAGCTCGCCGACAGTTGAGTGCCATGTTCCGCTCGCTGAGCGTCGTCAATTACCGCATCTGGTTCGCCGGGGCTTTGGTGTCGAACATCGGCACCTGGATGCAGCGCACCGCGCAGGACTGGATCGTACTGACCCAGCTCACCGACTACGACGCCACGGCGGTCGGCATCACCATGGCGCTGCAGCTTGGCCCGCAGCTCGTGCTGATGCCCTGGTCCGGCCTCATCGCCGACCGGTTCAACCGGCGCAAGCTGCTCATCCTCACCCAGACCCTGATGGGCCTATTGGCGCTCGGCCTCGGCATTCTGACCGTGCTCGAGGTGGCCCAGCTCTGGCACGTCTACCTGTTCGCGCTCGGCCTCGGCGTTGTCGCGGCCATCGACGCGCCGGCCCGCCAGACGTTCGTCTCCGAGCTCGTCGCCGAAGACCAGCTGTCGAACGCGGTCGCACTCAACTCGGCGTCGTTCCACGGTGCACGCCTGATCGGCCCGGCTGCGGCCGGCCTGCTCACGGTCGCCGTCGGCGCGGGCTGGGTCTTCATGATCAACGCGGTCACCTTTGCTGCGACGGTCTTCGCCATGACCCTGCTGCGCACCCACCAGCTGCGCCGCCAACCGAAGGCAAGCCGGGAGCGCGGACAGCTGCTGGCCGGCTTCCGTTACGTGCGTGGCCGTTCCGACATCGTCGTCGTCATGATCGCGGTCTTTTTGATCGGAACCTTCGGCCTCAACTTCGCTATCTTCACCTCGACCATGGCCACGATCGAGTTCGGTCAGGGGGCCGCAGAGTTCGGTCTGCTCAGCTCGATCATGGCCATCGGCGCCGTCATCGGCGCGCTGCTCGCTGCCCGCCGCAGTCGCGCGAGGCTCCGCCTGATCGTGCTCGGCGCCGGCCTGTTCGGCCTGGCCTGCGCGCTGTCCGCGATCATGCCGACCTACACAACTTTCGCCATATCTCTCACCCTGGTCGGGTTGTCGTCGCTCACGCTCATGACCACCGCGAATGCCTACGTGCAAACCACGACGCGGCCCGAGATGCGTGGCCGCGTGATGGCGCTGTACATGGCTATCTTCGTCGGCGGCACTCCTCTCGGCGCGCCGCTCGTTGGCTGGGTAGCGGATGCCTTCGGCCCACGGTGGGCGCTCGGCCTCGCCGCGATCTCGGGCTTGCTGGCTGCGGCCGTCGTGCTGTTTTGGATGGTGCGGTATCGCCGGTTACGGGTGCAGCTGCATCCGTTCTCGTCACCGCGAGTGCGGGTGCTGCACTCCGGCGACGGACGCGATGCCGCTGCCCTCGATCGGGAGACCGCCACCCGGGAGATTGCGATCGTCGAGGCCACGGTCCCGCGCTGATGTTTTCCGCACAGCCGCTAAGGCGTTAGCGCACCCCGCCCATCAGGCGCAGCACCGGGCGGGAGATCAGAACGAGCATGAGCCCCAGCACAATCGCGATGCCGCCGAGCACGCTGAAGTAGAGCCGCTCTGGCGCAGTCGCGTACCACGTGGCGAGCACACCCGACACGGCAGAGCCGAGCGCGATCGAAAGAAAGAACAAAGCCACCATCTGAGTCTTGAAGACCTCCGGCGCGAGCTTGGTAGCGACCGAGAGCCCGACCGGCGAGAGCAGCAGCTCCGCAATCGTGAAGACCAGCAGGATTCCGATCATCGCCAGGAGGGGTGTCGAGTTCGCGGCACCCCCAGCGAACGGCAGGAACAGCAGGAAGGCGCCGCCCATCACAGCGGTTCCCACGGCGAACTTAATCGGCGTGGAAGGCTGTCGCGTTCCCAGCCTGGTCCACAGCGCGGCGAAGATTCCGGAGAGCACGATGATGAACACGGGATTGATGGACTGCACCCAAGACACCGGCATCTCCCAGCCGAACAGAGCGCGGTCGAGTCGCTCGTCCGAATAGATCGTGACGACCGTGAATTGCTGCTGGTAGAGCGACCAGAACGCCGCACTGGCGATAAATAGCGGGATGAAGGCGTAGACGCGTTTGCGCTCGACCGTCGTGATCTGATGGTTCGTGAGAATCACCACGAAGTAGGCAATTGTCGCGATGATCGTAAGCCCGATCACGATGGTGACCAGATTGCTCGCGGCGATCACCCGGGTCAACACGAGTACGACGATGATTGCCAGCGCCACGATCGCAATAACGATGTAGCGGGACCAGCGCGAACGCGGCAGCGGATCGGGAACGTGCCGGGCGGCATCCGGCAGACGCTTGCGCCCAAAGGAATACTGGGTGAGGCCGATTGCCATGCCCACGGCCGCGAGGCCGAAACCGTAGTGGAAACCGACCGTCGTCTGCAGCAGACCGGTAAGAATCGGTCCGGCGAACGCACCGAGGTTGATGCCGAGGTAGAACAGCGAGAAACCCGCGTCCCGCCGCGGGTCATCGGGCGGATAGAGCGTGCCGACCACGGATGTCGCGTTTGCCTTCAGCCCACCGCTACCAACAGCCACCAAGATGAGGCCAGCGGCGAGCCCACCGATTCCGGGCACGACGGCCAGGGCGATGTGCCCGAGCATAATGACGATGGCACTGTAGAACAGCACCCGCTCCGACCCGAGGAGACGATCGGCGATCCAGGCTCCGAGGATCGTTGAGAGGTAGACGCCACCTCCGTACGCACCGACGATTCCGGCCGCCGTAGCTTGCGGGATTCCCAGGCCGCCATCCGCCGCTGAGTAGTACAGGTACAACAGCAGAATGCCCTGCATGCCGTAGAAGGAAAAACGTTCCCACATCTCGACGCCGAAGATATTGGCGAGCGAACGCGGTTGTCCAAAGAAGGATCGGTCCTCGCGGGCAGTGGCGGGGTCAGCAACTTTGCTCATTAGCTAATGGTATCAACCACCCCGCAAATGGGCGAAGCATCCGCCGCTGTCGCCAGGAAGCGCGCGAGGGGATTGCGTGCGCGGACAAAGTAGGCTCGGGAGATGAATTCACTGTTGGTCAGCCTGCCCGACTCCGTGCTGCGCGAGGCGGTTGGGGAATTGCCCGACGGCGTTGAGGTGGTGGAGTGGGCGCTCGACGGCCCGGCGCCGCGACCCCGATTCGACCTGGTGGTCACGCCGTACATGGGTAAAACCGACCGGCTCGCCCACCTCGCCGGCGTCGATGCCGGGCTGGTGCAGAGCCAGTCCATCGGCTACGACGGCGTCGACCGGGTACTGCCGGCCGGGCACGTGTTCGCCAACGCCGCCAGCGTGCACGAAACCTCCACCGCGGAACTCACCCTCGCGCTCATCCTGGCCTCGCAGCGCGGCATTCCCGATTTCGTGCGCGCCGCGGACGCCGGCGAGTGGGCACCCGCGCACCACGCCAGCCTCGCCGACCGCACCGTGCTGCTGCTCGGCTACGGCGGTGTCGGGCATGCCATCGAGAGCCGGCTGCTCACCTTCGAGACCACGGTGATCCGGGTCGCCCGCACGGCTCGCAGTGATGAGCGCGGCGACATCTACGGCTTCGAGTCCCTACCCGAACTGTTGCCGCAGGCCGATATTGTGGTCGTTGGTGTTCCGCTCACGGCCGAGACGGCGAACCTGGTTGACGATACGTTCCTCGCCCGAATGCGTGACGGAAGCCTGCTGGTGAACATCGCTCGTGGCGCGGTCGCCGACACGGAGGCGCTGCTCGCCCACGCCGCGAGCGGGCGTCTCAGGCTTGCCCTCGACGTGACCAGCCCGGAGCCGCTGCCGACGGGGCATCCGCTCTTCGCGCTGTCCAACGTGCTCATCTCCCCGCACGTCGGCGGCGCCTCGAGCGCCATGCTGCCGCGAATGGCCCGGCTGGTGCGCACGCAAATAGAGCGGATGCTGCGCGGCGAGACCCCGCTCAACGTCGTGCTGACTACCTAGCCGTCGTTCAGCCGGCGGCTGCGTTCGCGGCGGTCTGCGCCGTGCGCAATGCCTCCTCGACCGGGATGCGGCCGAGGAACATCTCGGCGAAGGTCGATTCGAACGCATCGGAGGCCTCGGCCCACTTCGCGCCCTGCGGCGCCTGCACGGTGCCGTTGGCGAGAACGTCGATGAACGCGTTCACGTCGATGCCCTGTTTCTGCCACGACGCGACGTAGCTGGCCTGCGCCCCGATGACGGCCGGCGAAGCCGAGCCGTCGGCGCCGATAGCCGCGCTGCCCTCGGTACCGCCGAGCCATTCCAGCAGTTTGCGGGTCTGTTCCGGATGCTTGGAGTCGGCGTTGCCGGCGGCGACGACACCGTTCGTGACGCTGATCGCGCCGGACGGTCCGGACGGAATCTCGGCTACACCCCACTCGAAAGCGGCGCCCTGGTTCACATTGCTGAGGTTGTAGACGCCGCTCTGGAACAGGGCCATCTTGCCCTGCAGAAACTGGTCGAGTGCGAAGTCTCCGTTGAGGTTGGTGTCGGCGGCCGACGGGGCCACGTGGTACTTATTCATCAGGTCGATCACGTACTGAAAGGCCTGGGCACCTTCGGCGGTGTCGAAGACGAACTCGTCGCCGTCTTGCAGAGCTGCCCCATTGGAGCCGAGATAGTTGAGGTAGATGGCATTGAGGTCGTTGGCCGCGTTGTAGCCGTACTGCACGATCTGTGCGGGGTCGAAGGCCGTGCTGTCGGCGGTGTTGCCGTTGGCGTCAACGGTGAGTTTCTGCAACACGGGCAACAGGGTGTCGTCGCCGGTGGCGGGGTTCCAGTGCAGGTCGCCGACGGTGGCCGGGTCGATGCCGGCGGCCGCCAGGAGTTCTTCGTTGTAGTACAACCCGATGCCGGGGTCGGCGAGCTGGGGCACTCCCCAGAGTGCGCCGTCCAGGGTGTACTGGCTGACGACGCTCGGCTGCCAGCGTGCTTGCGCGGCCTCGCCGACGGCATCCGTGACGTTCACGAGGTTGCCGTTGACGGCGTAGTCGGCGAAGTTTCCGGCGTTCACCCAGAACACGTCGTCGGCGGTCCCACCGGCCACGTCGACGCGCAGCTTGGTGAAGTAGTCGGCCCAGGGCACGACGTTGATGGACACGTCGATGCCCGGGTTGGCCTCTTCGAATGCCGCGAACGAGGTTTCATAAGACTGAGCAACCTGCTCGTCCCAGACGCGCACCGAGAGGGTCGTGTCCGAGCCCGTTTGCGGTGTCAACGCGAGCGCGGTGGCCACGCCGCCGATGGCGACAACGGATGCGACGGTGACGATGGCGATAATGGTTGAGCGTTTAGCGATGGGGTCCCCTTGGGTCTGTTGGAGGCTATCAGCCGAAGGCCCGCCCAAACGCTACCGTGACGCCCCGAGATGCTCGCCGAAGAACGCCTCGATCCGCGTCCAGGCGTCGGCGGCGGCCACCGGGTCGGGGCCGGCACCAAGGATGCGCTTCAGCACGGGGCGCAGCATCCGCGGCCCGGTCTCGGCATCGTTGAGAAATGCGTGCCCGGCACCCGGGTATTCCTTGACGTCGTGCTCGATGCCCAGCCTCGCTAGGGATGAGTCGAGGGTGTCTGCCGCGCCGACCAGAGAGCGATCCGCGCCGCCGAAGCTGCCGACGATCGGGCAGGCGCCGAGCAGGTGATCGTCGAGATCCTTCGGGAGCCGACCATAGTTGACCGAGGAGGCGTCGAAGCCGCGCGTAGCCGTGGCGAGAGCAAACCCGCCACCCATGCAGAACCCGAGCACACCGATGCGTCCGGTGCAGTCGCCACGTTCGCTCAGGAACACGCGGGCCGACTCGATATCGACGAAAGCCCGACCGGCACCGGCGGAGAGGGCTCGGAAGGTGGCGACGAGGCATTTGCGGGTTCCTCCCTCGGTGAAGAGGTCGGGCATGAGCGCCAGGTAGCCGGCCTCGGCCATTCTGATCGCCTGGCGGCGCATGACGTCGGTGAGGCCGAACGCTTCGTGTACGAGCACGATGCCGGGCCAGGGGCCGTCTCCGGCCGGGATCGCCAGCACGGCTTTCAGACCGGAGCTGCCGCCCGGTCCGTCGGGCAGTTTCAGGTCGATGAGCTGGGGTGCAACGGTCATGGTCTCTCCCGGGTTGGCTGAAACTGTATCCCGCCTCAGCGAAATATCGTGTAACCTGTGGTCAGACCACACACGAACGAGAGGACGACATGCCCACGATGAGCCCGCGTGCCTGGCAGGTCGTGCTCGACGCCGTGGAACTCGACCTGCTCGAGGGTCGCCTGAGCCCGGGCGATCACCTGCCGCCAGAGCGCACACTCGCTGCCGACCTCGGGGTCGGCCGATCCAGCGTGCGCGAAGCGTTGCGGGTGCTCGAGGTGCTCGGGCTCATTCGCACCGCCGTCGGGTCCGGTCCCTCAGCCGGCGCGATCATCGTCGCCCGTCCTGGCGGCGGCATGTCCGCACTCATGCGCCTGCAGGTCGCAGCCCAGGGCTTTGAGGTGGCCGACGTGGTCAAGACCCGCCTCATCCTGGAGGGATCAATCGTCTCCGAACTAGCCGACGCCCACGGCACCGTCGATCTCGCCGGGTCGGCGCAGATCCTCACCGCGATGGAAAGCCAGACCCTGACCGAAGCCGAATTCCTCGCCCTCGACACCCAGTTCCATCTCTCGCTCGCCGAAGCAAGCGGCAACCAGGTGATCACCGCCACAATGGCCGGCCTCCGCAGCGCCATCGAGGGGTACGCACGGGCGGGCGCGGCTGGCCTGCCGAGCTGGGCGGCAACATCCGCTCGCCTCAGGCTCGAGCATCGCGGCATTCTCAGCGCCATTCTGACCGGCCAAGCGGATGCCGCCCGCCTCGCGGTTCACGCCCACATCTCGGGGTACTACGCCGAGACCCATCTGACCACTCACTAGACAAGGACGACCATGGTTCAACGACGCATCCCCAGGATCAAAGATCTCGCCCCGCTGATGAAGTTCAAGGCGCCGGAGCTCAACGCGAAGAAGCGCCGCCTCGACGCGGCCCTCACGATCGCCGACCTGCGTGCGATCGCCAAGAGGCGCACTCCGAAGGCCGCCTTCGACTACACCGAGGGCGCCGCCGAGGCCGAGATCTCACTTGGCCGGGCCCGCCAGGCCTTCGAGGACATCGAGTTCCACCCCTCCATCCTGCGTGACGTGTCGACAGTGTCGACCGGCTGGGACGTGCTCGGCGCCCCGGTGGCGCAGCCGTTCGGCATCGCCCCGACCGGCTTCACCCGCATGATGCAGACCGAGGGCGAGATCGCGGGGGCCCACGCCGCGGCCCGCGCCGGCATCCCCTTCGCACTGTCGACCATGGGCACGACCTCGATCGAAGACGTCAAGGCCGCCAACCCGAACGGGCGCAACTGGTTCCAGCTGTACATGTGGAAGGACCGAGATCGCTCGATGGCCCTCGTCGACCGGGCCGCGAAGGCAGGATACGACACGCTGCTGGTGACCGTCGACGTTCCCGTCGCCGGCGCCCGCCTGCGCGACAAGCGCAACGGCTTCTCGATTCCGCCGGCACTCACCCTCGGCACCGTCGTCAACGCGCTGCCTCGCCCGGAATGGTGGATCAACTTTCTCACCACCGAACCGCTCTCTTTCGCGAGCCTCGACCGCTGGAGCGGAACCGTCGCCGACCTGCTCGACACCATGTTCGACCCCACGGTCGACTTCGAGGACCTCGCCTGGATCAAGGCGCAATGGCCAGGTAAGGTCGTCGTCAAGGGCGTGCAGAACCTCGACGACGCCAAGCGCCTGGTCGACCTCGGCGTGGACGGCATCACCCTCTCGAACCACGGCGGCCGCCAGCTCGACCGTGCGCCCATCCCGTTCCACCTGCTGCCGCAGGTCGCGCGCGAGGTCGGCGCCCACACCGAGGTGCACCTCGACACTGGCATCATGAGCGGTGCCGACGTAGTGGCCTCGATCGCTCTCGGCGCCCGCTTCACGATGATCGGCCGCGCCTACCTGTACGGCCTCATGGCCGGTGGGGAAGCCGGGGTGGACCGCACGATTGCGATCCTGTCGGAGCAGGTCGCCCGCACCATGCGCCTGCTCGGCGTGAACGCGCTCGAGGAATTGAACCCCGGGCACGTCACGCAGCTGTCCCGGCTGCAGCCCGTCGCCTCACAGTTGGTCGCCGCGGCCGAGGCAGCCCCCGCGCGGAAGACTCCCGCGCGCAGGGCGAGCGTCAGCGCGTCCGCTACCGTGACGGGGACTCCGGTGAAGCGTGCGCCGAAGGAGGCGATCGCGGAGCAGCCGTAGCCACCGGCTGCCCGATCAGTTCTCCGTCGGCACGAGATGCCGGCGGAGGACTGCAGCGATCTCGTCGAGTTCCTTTCCACTCTGCGCCACGGCGCGCACGAGCGCGAAGGCGTCGTCGGTGGGCATGACCACGCGAATGCCGTTGAGCCGCAGAAATGCGAGGGTGAGGATCCAGGAGAGTCGTCTATTTCCGTCGAACAACGGGTGGTTCTGGGCCAGCGAGGAGAAGAGCGCGGCCGCTTTGAGTTCCAAGGTGGCGTACGCCTCTTCACCGAACATGCTCGCTGCGGGTCGGGCCAACGCGGAGAACAGCAGTCCCTTGTCTCGAATATGCAGCCCGAGGTGAGCAACGGTTGCGACGGCCTGTTCGGGTTCGATGTATTCGGTCATGTCGAGTCGGGCCTCGCGTGTCGGGCCCCGCTTGTCGGCACTTAGGCGTCTTCGAGTTTTTGAAGCAGTTCGGCGTAGTGACGAGTGGTCTCGTCGACGCTCGCCAATACGCGTTCAGTTTTCGATTCCTGCCGCACGAACCGGTCGGCCGCCTCAATGAGTGCGGCGTGTTTCGAGATATGCCGCTGGCGCGCGATCACTTCGAGCGCTGAATCAAGTTCCTGGGGAAGTCGCACTGTCATGGCCATGACGAATGGTATCATTTTAGTACCATGTTGCCGGAAATTCTATCGGTGCCGGCGCGGAGCATCCGCTTGACAGGGCGGTCTAACCGAGGTGGTCCCGGAACGCACCGAGGGCGAGGGCGTCGTCCTCCCAGGCGCCGCCCTCGTGACCGTTGTAGGGCCAGACCGTGATCTGCTTCGGGCCGGCATAGTTGTTGTAGGCCGCGAACACGGTCGATGGCGGGCAAATCGGGTCCATCAGCGCCGCAGTCATGGTCACCGGCGCCGTCGCGCGCTTGGCGAAGTTGACGCCATCGAAATAGGAGAGCACGTCGTGCACCCGAGCCACCTTCAGCCGATTGGTGGCGAGGTACTGGCCGAGCTCACGGTACGGCAGCGCGTCGGTGATGACGGATGCCCGCGGAAAGTCACAGAGAAATGGCACGCGCGCGACAACCGCGGCCAGGTTAGGCACGAGCCCGGCAACGGCGAGCGCGATGCCGCCACCCTGGCTGGTGCCGACCACGCCCACCCGGGTGTCATCGACGAGCGCCAGGCTGCGGGCCGCCGCGACGGCGCGCACGGCGTCCGTGAAAACGCGACGGTAATAGTAGGTCTCGCGCGAGTCGATGCCGCGGGTCAGGAACCCGGGCACCTGCGGGCCGCTCCCGGCGTCGTCGGCCGTGTCGCCGGTGCTGCCGCCCCAACCCTGCCCGCGCAGGTCCATTTCAAAGTGCGCGAACCCGCCGGATGCCCACAGCAGGTTCTCGAAGCTTTGCCCGCGTCCCCGGCCGTAGCCGTGAAACTGCACGATGGTCGGCAGCGGGCCGGTCGCGCCGGCGGGCACCCGCAGCCAGGCCTTGATCGGCTGCCCACCAAACCCGGGGAAAGTCACGTCGTGCACGTCGAGCGTTGTCAGCCCGGCCTCGACCTTCGTGGCGGTGACATCGAGCGGATGCCGGTCGGACTCGGCGAGCGTCTCAGCCCAGAACGAATCGAAGTCGGCGGGGTCGGCCTGGCCGCTGCGATAGCTGCGGAGTTCGGCTTCGGGCAGGTCGGTGTACATGCCCTTCAGCCTAGAGCCGCCGGCCTCCGCCCTGGCCGACCGTCTCGCGCCGGCATCCGCTTTCGCCGGCCTGTGAACAGGCTACTTAGCGGCGGCCAGATCGGCCAGCACGAGGCGCAGTTGCTCGACGGCCCAGTCCACGTCTTCGGCGGAGACGACGATCGGCGGCGCCAGGCGGATGGTCGAGCCGTGCGTGTCCTTGGCGAGCACGCCGCGGGCCAAGAGGGCCTCGCAGACGACGCGGCCCGGAGCCAGCGACGGATCGATGTCGATGCCGGCCCAGAGCCCGATCCCGCGCACTTCGATCACGCCGTGGCCGACGAGCGCGGCGAGCCCGGCGTGCAGTCGCGCACCGAGTTCGGTCGCGCGCTGCTGATATTCGCCGGTGGCCAGCATCTTCACGACGGCCAGGCCCACGGCCGCGGCGAGCGGGTTGCCGCCGAAGGTCGAGCCGTGCTCGCCCGGGTGGAGCACACCGAGAATGTCGGTGTTGCCGACGACAGCGGAGACGGGCACGATGCCGCCGCCGAGGGCCTTGCCGAGCAGGTAGAGGTCGGGCACGACACCGACCAGGTCGCAGGCGAAGGTCGAGCCGGTGCGACCGAGTCCAGACTGAATCTCGTCGGCGATGAACAATACGTTGTGGCGCGTAGTGATCTCGCGCACAGCGGGCAGGTATGCTATCGGCGGCACGACGATGCCGGCCTCGCCCTGGATCGGTTCGAGCAGCACGGCGACAGTGTTCTCGTCGATAGCAGCCTCGAGCGCGGCGGCGTCGCCGTAGGGCACGGTGCGAAAACCGGGCGTGAACGGGCCGAAACCGGCGCGGGCCGACTCGTCGTCGGAGAAGCTGATGATGGTGGTGGTGCGGCCGTGAAAGTTGCCGGCCGCCACGATGATGTTGGCTTGGTCGGGCGCGACGCCCTTGACCCGGTAACCCCAGGCGCGGGCGACCTTGATGCCGGATTCGACGGCTTCGGCCCCGGTGTTCATGGGCAACACCATGTCTTTGCCGGCCAGTTCGGCGAGCGCGGTCACGAACGGGCCGAGCTGGTCGTTATAGAAGGCACGACTGGTGAGGGTGATGCGGCCGAGCTGCGCCCGGGCGGCGTCGAGCAGCACCGGGTTGGAGTGGCCGAAGTTCACGGCGGAATACGCGGCGAGGCAGTCCAGGTAGCGGTGACCGGCGACATCCGTTACCCAGGCGCCGTCGCCGGTCGCGACCACGACCTCCAGCGGGTGATAGTTGTGCGCGGCGTGCGCGCTTTCCTCGGCAATGAGGGCAGTAGCTGCAGGCGAAACGGATGCTGCGGGTGCGTCGGTCAGATTCGTCGTCATGTCGTACTCCTTCAGTTGGGTGGGGGCGGTCATCGGCGCAGCTCGAGCGTGCAGCATTTGACGCCGCCGCCGCCCAGCAGCAGTTCGGAGAGGTCGACGCCGATCGGGTTGTAGCCGCGAGCTCGGAGCTGGCGTTCGAAGTCTTTGGCGCGGGCGGCGATGACGACGTTGTAGCCGTCGGAGTAGGAGTTGAGGCCGAGAATGGAGGCGTCTTCTTCGGTGACGATGATGGCGTCGGGGTAGCGTTCCTGCAGAATGGCGAGGCTCGGCGCGTCGAAGGCGCTGGGCAGGTAGGCGATGTTCGTGTCATCGAGCACGGCCACGGCGGTGTCGAGGTGGTAGAAACTCGGGTTGATCAGGCGCAGCGTGATCACCGGGCGGCCGGCGATATTCGAGAGTTCAGCGTGGCTGTTCGAGTCGCTGCGAAAGCCGGTGCCGGCCAGAATGACGTCGCCGACGAGCAGAAAATCGCCCTCACCCTCGTTGGTCTCCACGGGCACACGCACGTCGAAGCCATTGGCGCCGAACCAGTCCATGTAGGCGGGGCCTTCGGGCTGGCGCTGCACGTGGGTGAATTTGGCTCCGTAGGCCTGGTTATCGATGACGAAACCGCCGTTGGCCGCGTAGACCATGTCGGGCAGGCCGTCGATCGGGTCGATCAGGTGCACGTCGAACCCGAGGCCGATGTAGGCGTCATAGAGGGTCTGCCACTGCTTAACGGCGAGCGAGGTGTCGGTGGGCAGCGCCGGGTCCATCCACGGGTTGATGCGGTAGACCACGGTGAAGAACTGCGGCTTGCACATGAGGACGGTGCGCTTGGTGGCGATGCGCACGGGAGCGGCTGGCTCTTCGGCCAGAACCGGGGTGGCTGAGTTGATCGACATGAGGCTCCTTCGGGGATCCGCGGGCCTTCAGACCGACGGAACTCGGGGTGGATGGCGGACCAGGTCGCTCACGAGAGCCCGGCACGATCACACTTGATTGTTCCGGGACGCCACCCTCAGTTTCACACAGCATGATTCAACGTTTCACGCTGATCTGCGCAAGAAATCTTCGAGAATGACCACCGTGACGCAAGTTTGCGCAGTGCCGTCGCTTAGACTCGCCCAATGGATAACCTCGACCACAGCATTCTCGATCTGCTGCGCCAGAACGCGCGCGCCGGCTATGGTGACATCGGCTCGGTGGTGGGGCTGTCGGCATCCGCTGTGAAACGCCGCGTCGACCGCCTGGTGGCCGACAAGGTGATTCGAAGCTTTACGATTCAGGTCGATCCGGCGGTCGACGGCATGAGCACGGAAGCCTACGTGGAGCTGTTCTGCCGCGGCACCGTCGCGCCCGACGAATTATTGCGCATACTCTCCGGCGTGCCGGAGGTCGTCGATGCGGGAACCGTCACCGGCAGCGCCGATGCGATGGTGCACATTCGAGCCCGGGACATTCCGGGGCTCGAGGCGGCGCTGGAAAAGGTGCGCCTGGCCCCCAACGTCGATCACACTCGCAGTGCGATCGTGCTGTCGCGCCTCATCCATCGGTCAATCGAGTAGCACCTACGGTTTTTGGCGCACCGGCGAGATCAGGTGCAGCAGGGTGACCGCCGCAAGCGACCCGGCGCAGAGGATGCCGGCGAGCACGACGATCTGAAACCTCCCGGCCTCCAACGGCGAGGCTCCACCGAAAATCGCGCCGACGAACGCTCCCGGCAACGTGACCAGCCCCGTCGTCTTGGTCTGGTCGGTGGACGGGATGATGGCGAAGTAGACGGACTGCCTCGCCAGGTCGCGCGTGGATTGCCGCGGCGTGGCCCCGAGCGCAAGCCAGCCCTCCACTTCTTCCCAGTGATCGCCGACCGCCTCGGAGAAGCGGCGACCACTGAGCGTCGCGATCGACATGGCATTGCCGATGATGATGCCGCCGATCGCGAGCACGTAGCGTGGTGAGAATTCAATTGCCCCGGTCGTGAACACGATGGCGAGAGTGACGCTCACACCGAGAGCCATCGCCGCAGCCACGCGAATCAGGTGCGTGCGACTGAAGCCGATACGGCGGGTGACAGTACCGACGGCCGCCGCGAACATGACGAGCAATCCGACGCCGACCCAGAGTGGGTCGTTGATGATTCCGCTGAGGATGAGGCTGATCGCGGCCAGTTGCAGGGTTCCGCGCAACAGGGCGAGCGCCGGCGCGAACGGATGTTGGGTGCGATAGACCCGCAACACGGTCGCGACCACCGCGAGCAGCAACAGAACGCCGACCAGGGTCGGCACCAGCCCGGCGAGATCGGCGGGGATATCGGCCGGAAAGGTCATGCCCCCGAGCCTACGCTGCCCCGCGAAAGCGGGGAAACGGGTGCTTCGGTGATGTTGACGCAACCGTTCACCCGCTCTCGGAAACATCCCCGGGGAACGTACCGTGGGTATGCTGTTGCGGCATTCGTTGTAGCGAGGCAAAATTGCTCATAACGTTTGAACGGAGAGCCCCGTGCCCGCTTCTTTTATTGCCATTGATTCACACTCGAGCACGCCACCGTTTGAGCAGTTGCGCAGCCAGGTGATTGCTGCCGTGCGCTCCGGCGAGTTGGAACACGACACCCGCCTGCCGACCGTGCGCGCTCTCGCCGCGGAGCTCGGTCTGGCAACAAACACTGTCGCTCGCGCCTATCGCGAACTCGAGCGCGACAGCGTGATTGAAACGCGCGGTCGGTTCGGTTCATTCATCGCGCCCAACGGTGATGCGGCCGAGCGGCACGCCCAGGCAGCAGCCGACGCATTCGCTGCCCGCATCGAGCAACTCGGAGTGAGCCCGGCCGAGGCCCTCACTCTCGTCACGGATGCCCTGAATCGCAGTTCCGACTCCTGAGCCGGGCCTTGCGTCCGGAGTTTTGTATTGCTACTCTGGTACAAAATACACACAAAAGGAGGGTTTTGTGGATCCGGTACTACTCATCGCTGCCGCCCTGGTGGCGGCGGGCATCGGCATCCGCTTGATTCGAAGCGCGCGTGCCGAACCGCGCAAGCGGATGCTCAATGCCTACTCCCAACAGGTCGGCCTCGCGTTAGTTCCCGAGATCGTGGCCGAGCTGTCCCTGCGGCTGTACCGCCGCGAACGTGCCGGCAGCGTCGGGTCGATGGTCGGACTCGTCGTGGGAGTCGCGGCGCTCGTGGTGACGGACAGTAGCCAGAGTCCTTGGAACGGACTCCTGGTCGGTGTCGCGATGATCGTCGTGCCAATGATCGCGATAATCGTCAACGATTCCCGCTCGGCATTCGCTCCGGTGCCTGAGGCACCACGCCTCGCTCGCAGCGCCTCACCGGGACTGGCCGACTACGTCACGCGGCTCGACCGCACATTCTCATTGGGTCTGCTGACGCTGGCCACGCTCGGATATATCGCCGTGCTCGGGGTCATCGCCATCAACCCGGATCGGGTCTTTGATTCCGTCTCGGTGCGATCAATTCTCTGGCCGGCCGGGCTGCTGCTCGCTTTAGCAGCCCTCACCAGTCTGGTGACCTGGGCGGCGGCCGGCGCGCTGCTCGGCCGAGGCCAACCAGCCAGTACCTTCATCGAGCTGGCCTGGAGCGATGCCTTTCGCAGCACGACCCTGCGCAGCCTGGTCTATATTCCGGGCATCATCGCCGCCGTCAGCACTGGCGTGCTGTTTCTATCGCTGAGCTGGGAAATCAAGCTTCCGACCGAAGGCTGGGTCAGTGAGATCCTGGTGAATTCATTCACGGTCATGGGGCCGGTGCTGCTCGGGGTCGTGACCGCGTGGACCATCACCAGCCTGCGCAATCGCAGCACGACGCACTACCTGCGGCGGCTCTGGCCCGAAACGGCTGTTGAGCTGGATCGCCGCCGCGGGCGCGGTGCCGTCGACGATCAGCCTGGCGAGGACAATCGAACGGAGACCTCGGCATGATGCTGCTGGTCGATCCGCGTTCGGCCACGCCGCCGTACGAACAGTTACGGGTGCAGGTGCTCGCCGCGGTACAGTCGGGCGATCTCGCTCCCGGCGACAAGCTGCCGACCGTGCGCAAGCTCGCCGAAGACCTGGGGCTGGCCGCCAACACCGTGGCCCGCACCTACCGGGAGCTCGAGCGAGACGAGGTCATCGAAACGCGCGGCCGCAACGGATCCTTCATCGCCGCGAGCGGCAATGCCGCCGAGCAGCAGGTGCAGGTCGCCGCAGCCCTGTTCGCCGGCCGGGCGCGGCAGTTGGGTGTGGACCCCGAGGAGGCGCTCGCGTTTGCGCGCGCGGCCCTCGGCATCCGCGCGTAGCCACCGCCGGCACATCTCGGGGCCCAGGCCCGGTGCCTGGGCCCAGGCTATAAACTTGGCCTGCGTTCCGGGCCCGGGCCCCGTGCACAACACGGGCGGGGCTAGCGGGTGGGACTACCTGGCGGCGCGGTAGTGGGTCGCCAGGCGGGCGAAGCCCTCGTCGAGGGAGACGACCGGAGTCCAGGCCAGGTCGGCGCGGGTGCGGCGCTGGTCGAACCAATGCGCGGTCGAGAGCTGCTCGGCCAGAAACCGGGTCATCGGCGGTTCGTCGGCTCCGGGGCGCCGCCGCCAGATCGCCTCGATGATCGAACCGGCAGCACGGGCAGCGGATGCCGGCACCCGCCACGCGGGCGCGGCCACGCCGGCCGCCCCGCAGATTCCGGCGAGGAGCTCAGCGACCGGGCGCGGTTCACCGTTGGTGATCACGTAGGACTGGCCGTGCACCGTTGGCGCCGCGTCGAGGGCCGCGTGGATCGCGGACGCCGCATTGTCGACATAGGTCGTGTCGATGAGCGCCGCCCCGTGCCCGAGCAACGGCAGCCGTCCGCGGCGAGCGCGGTCGACGATCCGGTCGATCAGCTGGGTGTCGCCGGGGCCCCAGACCAGGTGCGGCCGTACGGCGACCACGCTGAATCCGGGAGCATCGGCGGCGAGCGCGAGCAGTTCGGCCCGCGCCTTGGTGCGGGCGTAATCGCCGCGGGCCTGCTCGGGCGAGGCCGGCAGGGCGTCTGAGCCCATGATCGACGAACCGGCGTGGGCGACCGACGGCGACGAGACGTAGACGAAACGGGAGGCGCCGGCCTGCTGAGAGGCCTGCAGCACGGTGCGGGTGCCCCCAACATTGACCGCCTCGAACTCGGCCGGGTCACCGGTGAGCGAGACCTTCGCGGCGAGGTGCACGACCGCGTCCATACCGCTCACCGCGTAGGCGAGCCCGGCGTAGGGGGTATCCGGCGGGGTCGTGATCGAGCCGTGCACGTCTTCGACGCCGGTCAAGCCCGATGGCCGCCGCTGAAAGGTGCGCACCTCGTGCCCGGCCGCGCTGATTCGCTCAGCGACGGCGCGACCGAGAAAACCGCTGGCCCCGGTGACGAGCACTCTCACGGCTTGACCCACTTGCCGCCAGAGAGGATGCCCGTGGCCCAGCGCGACAGCCGGCTGCGGTCGATCTTGGAGTTGTGTCTGATATCAGTCGGCAGGCCGGGCACCACCAGCACGGCGGCGACTGGCGAGCCCACCGCGGCGCGCACGGCGGCAGCGAGGGGCTCCGCAGCGCGGTGCACCCGCCGGGCCGGCGGTACCGTTTCGATCACGGCGACCTGCTGCTGGGTGCCGAGCGGGCCAACACCGACGAAGGCCGCCCGAAAAACCTCGGGCAGGGTTTCGATGCGCTGCTCCGGCCCGACCGGGGTCGTGACGCCGTCAGCCGTCACGATGACGTGCGGCATACGGCCCTCCACCCAGAGCCGGCCTGCACCGTCGAGGTGACCGACATCGCCGGTACGATGCCAGCGTTCGCCCACCACAGCGCCGCGCCGCGAGGCGCGCTCGGTGAGCCAGAGCCGGTCGTAGTGGTCCTTGACGTGCGGCGCCGACACGACGATCTCCCCCGTCAGGTCGGGCTCTTCCGTGAGTTCACCAACGGATGCCCCTCTCGCGTCGAGCGCGCTGATTCGGATGCGTGTGGTCGCGGTCGCCCCACCGACGCAGACTCCCCCGGCCGGGTTCACGGCCGATAGTTGCTCGCCTTCAGCCGGCGCGGCCGCACCCGCTCCGCTGGTCGAGCTTGTCGAGACCGCCGTCTCGGGGAGTCTGGCGGACTCGTCGTCGTGCGCCGCGGCATCCGCTGGCCTGGCCAGGCTCGCCGCGGCGGCGCGAATGCCGTCGAGTGTGATGTCGGCCATGAGCAGGCCCTCGGTCATGCCGTAGGGGGTGTGCGCTGTCGCTCCCGGCATGAGTGCGGCGGCCTGAGTGAGCAGGCTCTCCGAGATGGGTGCACCGGCTGATAGAAAGCGCTGCACCCCGTCGAGGGCGGCGTGATCGGCTGGGGTGAGCGCGTCGGCGGTCGCGACGACGTTCACGAGGGCCGCGGGCGAGAGGAAGACGACGGTTGCGTCGATCGCGGCGACGGCGGCGGCGACCGCGGTTGCGGTGAGGGTTTTGGGCGCCGTGACATCCATATCGGGGGTGACCGAGCGGGCGCCGAGAGCCGGGCCGAGTAGGGCGAACGGGGCGAATCCGGCGACGAGGCCGGTGCCAACGCCAACGCCGTACTGCACAAAGAGGGCGTTGCTCACGGCGGAGAGCTGCCCGTGGGTGTACACGACGCCCTTGGCCGGTCCGGTCGATCCGGACGTGAACAGCACGGCGGCCGCGTCGCTTGGCCGGGGTTCAACCGGGAGTAAGTCGCCGGATTCGAGTCGGGCCTGGCCCAGCTGAATCAGCCCGGCCAGGGTGTGCTCGATACTGAGCAGCCGTGCCATCGGTGCCGGGAATCGGGCAACCGAGATTTTTCGGCCTGGCCAGCCGAGTGCGCGCGCGGCCATGAGGCCGGGAGCGGCCCCGATCACGAAGTCCGGGCGGGCGCCGCGCACGGCGCGGGTGAGGCCGGGAAGGCCGAGGCCGGCATCCGCTACGACGACGATCGCGCCGATGCGCACGCAGGCGTAGAGCACCGCGGTGAGGTCGGCGCTCGGCGGTACGAGGAGGGAGACGCGGTCGCCGGGTTTGACGCCGATGTGCACGAGACCGGCTGCGATCTGGCGCACGCGCCGAGAGAGCAACCGCCAGCTGACGGTGCGCGGGGCCGGCTGCATGTCGACGAGGGCGGTCTCGTCGGAGTCTTTGAGGACGTCGAGATAGTGCCAGAGCGGATGCGTCCCCGCGGCTTGCCACGCGGCTGCCGGTCCGCCGTCGGCGGCCTCGACCGGCTCGACCAACGACGATGGTGCAGCCGCCGAGACCGGCGCAACATCCGAGACGGCGGTCTCGACAAGCTCGACCAACGACACTGGTGCAGTCATCGCGCCCGGCTCGGCACGCGAGACGGCGGTCTCGACAAGCTCGACCAACGACACTGGTGCAGTCACCGCGACGGCCTCGAGTCCCGACGTCGCGGCGGATAGCGCGCCAGGCGCCCCCCTCCGCTGATCAAGCTTGTCGAGATCGCCATTCCGGGAACGCGACGTCTCTGCGTGAACCGAGTCGAGGAGACCGGGCTCAAGGGCGTCCCCGAGCCAGAGCAGCGCGGCGGCGGCGTAGTCTGCGTCTTCGGCGAGCAGGTGCCCGGCACCCTCGAACCGGTGAACGCGAGCGTGCGGCATCCGTTCAACCAGGTCGTCGAGGTAGCGGTCGCTGAAGATCGGATCCCGGGGGCCCCAGAGCAGCAGCGCCGGCACGGCCAACACGCGCACGCCCTCGGCGATGCGGTCGAGTTCAGCCCGGCTCTCGTGCCCCGGCGCGACCGGAATATCGGCGACGAACCCGCCGATGCCGCCGCGGCGTTCGCCCGTCAGGTACGGCGCGCTGTAGCCGCGCTTCACCTCGGCCGACAGCGGCGGATGCGCAAGATTCAGCGTCGTGGCCAGAAACGCGGGCGTCGCCACGGTCGCAGGTCCGAGGATTCCACGCCCGAGCGCGAGCCGCAGGGGCGCCGGAATCTTATCGCCGGCGGGCTGGTGTACCGCAGTGTTCAGCAGCATCACGCCGGCCAGCAGTTCGGGATGGTCGACGGCCCAGCCGAGCGAGACGACTCCGCCCCAGTCGTGACCGAGCGTGATCACCGGGCCGGCCAGATCGAGGGAGTCGGTAAGGTCGCCGAGGTCCTGCACCCGACGGGCGAGCGGGCGGAACCCTCCAGTACGCGCGGAGAATCCCATGTCGAGCTGGTCGACGGCGATCACGCGCCAGGCGGGCGCGCCCGACTGTGCTGCATCCGTTGCTGCAGCCAGCAGCCCTCGCCAAAGGTACGACCAGGTGGGATTGCCGTGCACGCACAGGATGGTGCCGACCGGAATCACGCCGAGCGCGTCGAGCTGCGGCCCATTGTCGAGCAGGTGCCATCCGTGAGACGCGGAAGACCCACTCTCGGCGACCTCGACCAGGCGCGACCACTCGGGTTTCAGCCCGGCCAGCCCGGATGGCGGCAGGGTCGCCTCGGCCGGCCGTGGGCGCGGAAGACGGGAAGCTGCGGTTGCGCGAATCTCGGTCACACTCCTTCTGAGCCCGAGAAGCCGCTTGCGGCCCCTTGGTTTTCACGAGAGACCAACTTCGGCCCCTTGGCGCCGTTCCATGGGGTCGAATGTGGCATCTCGTGGGTGGTTGGACCGTTCATGGGGCCGAAATTGGCATCTCGCAGGAGGCGAGGGGGGTGTCGGGCAGCGACTCTCACCAGACGAGTTCCATCATGGCGGTGTTGAGGCCAGAGCCGACGCCCATCAGCAGCACCCGGTTGCCCGGTTTGAGCTTCGACGCCTCCTGGGAAAGCGTGATCGGAATCGATGCCGGTCCAACGTTTCCAAGAGTCGGGTAGGTCAGCGGCACCTTCGCCTTGTCCATACCGGTGGCCTTGACGATGGCGTTGGTGTGCACGTCCGAAACCTGGTGCACGATGTAGCGGTCCATGTTCGACCAACTCCAGTCGCGCTTGGCCTCGGTCCAGGCCGAGACGACCAGTTCCATGCCGCCCTTGAGCAGCGCCTTGGCGTCGGTGAACATACCGTCGACGCTGCCGACGCACAATCCGTTGAACTGGGTCGCCGCGCGGGTGACCCCGCCGAGGATGCGGTGTCCGGCGGGGTGGGCATCCGCTGGGCCGAGCACGGCAGCGGCGGCGCCGGATCCGAGGGTGAGGCTCGCGAACTCGCTCATGAAGTCTTTGCGCTTGATGCCCGGGCGACCGAGGCGGTCGATCGTGTTGGTCTGGATCTCATCGGCGTCTTCACCGTCAATGATCACGGCGTACTTGATCTGCCCGCTGTCGATGAGCTGGGCGGCGAGCGTCATGCCGTTGACGAAGCCGAGGCAGGCGTTGGCGATGTCGAAGTTGATCGCCGACGACGGCAAGCCGAGTCCGTGGTGGATACGCACGGCGACGGAGGGTTCGAGGTGCTTGCGGGTGACCGAGGTATTGATCAGCAGGCCCACGTCGCTCGGCTTGATGCCGGCCTCGCGCAAGGCAATCTTGCCGGCCTTGACCGCGGCGTCGTCGAAGGTCTCGTTCGGCCCCCAGTTGCGGCGCTCATACACTCCGGCAACCCGCTGGAGCAGCCCGGTGGGCAGTTTGAGGCGCGTCAACACCGGCTTCAGACGTCGGTCGATCTCTTCCGACGTCGTGATGAGCGGCGCCATGAGACTCGCGACCGACAACAAAGCGACGTTTCGGTGCGTCGTCGTCGCGTTTCCGTTCAAGCGTGAACCCCTGTCGAATTGTGGACAGCGGTAATCATACGTCCCGTTAGAGTCTGCCCCACGAATCTGTATGTAAACCGCACGTAGCCTGTGTGCCCGCGGGGGGCACACAGGCCAACCGGGTCAGATCACGCCGTCGGAGAGCGTGCTCGGGTTGCCGAAGCGGTGTGCGGTGATCGAGATGGCCTGTTCCCGCAGGAACGGCAAAACCTCGATGCGTCCGGCCTGGGTGACAGCGTTCGAGTACACCGCGATGTCGGGGCTGCCATTGACCGCTTCGGCCAAAGCGGATGCCTCCGCTCGCGCTCCCAGCACCGGGTCGCTGCCGATGAGACGTACACGGCTGGCCGCGATCCCGCCCGAGCGGGCGCGGGCCAGCCACTCCTCGTCGGTTTCGACCAGCACCGGGATCTCACGCTGAGCGAGGATATTGCGCACGGCGGGCGGCACCGGAACGCTGCTCGACACGTCGTAACGTGACGTGGACAGGGTCGCGGCGGCGATCACGCGCAGCAGCTGGGCGAGCGTTCCGCTCTCGGTCAGGCGCACGGTGACCGGCAGCGCGCGGTAGCGGAACAGGTTGCGCTCCACTTCGAGGCCGGTCGCATCGCGCACGACGTTGAATTCCTCGCGCCAGGCCAGGGCGTCACTCACGGCCGAGCGGCGCAGCACGTCGAAGTCGGCGTAGTCGAGAAACGGCTGGCTGGCCTCGATGATGTCGGTTACGCGCTGTTCGAGGCCGCGCAGGTGCAGCGTCGAGCTGTTCCGGCCCGGCTCGTTGACCCAGCTGCCGAGACCGAGGAGGTAGTTCGGTCCGCCGGCCTTGGTACCGGCGCCCACGGCTGAGCGCTTCCAGCCGCCGAACGGCTGGCGCTGCACGATGGCGCCGGTGATGCCGCGGTTGACGTAGAGGTTTCCGGCTTCGATCGTGTCGACCCAGAGGGCCAGTTCGTCGGCGTCGAGCGAGTGCAGCCCTGTCGTCAGGCCGAAGTCGACCGCGTTCTGAAAGCGGATGGCTTCTTCCAGGTTGCGCGCGTGCATCACGCCGAGCACCGGGCCGAAGAACTCGGTGAGGTGAAAGTAGGATCCGGGCGCGACGCCGGTGCGGATGCCCGGAGACCAGAGCTGGCCGGTGTCGTCGAGCTGCTTCGGTTCGACCAACCACTTCTCTTCGGCGCCGAGCGTGGTCAGGGCGTGCAGCAGTTTGCCGTCGGCCGGCGACATGATCGGGCCCATCTGGGTCACCGGGTCGCTCGCCGGGCCGACCTTGATCGAGGTTGCGGCGTCGACCAGCTGGCCGAGGAACCGCTCCGACTTGGCGACTGATCCGACCAGGATCACCAGGCTGGCGGCGGAGCACTTCTGGCCGGCGTGGCCGAAGGCGCTCTTCACAACGTCGGCGGCGGCGAGATCGAAGTCGGCCGAGGGCGTGACAATGATGGCGTTCTTGCCGCTGGTCTCGGCGAGCAGAGGCAGGTCGTGACGGAAACCGCGGAACAGCTCAGCGGTCTCGTAACCGCCGGTGAGAATGACGCGGTTCACCGCGGGGTGCGCGATGAGCTTGGCACCGAGGTCACGGTGCGGCAGGTTGACCAGAGCGAGGAGTTCGCGCGGGATACCGGCCTCCCAGAGCGCTTCAACCACAACGGCACCGGTGCGCTGCGCGACGGTGGCGGGCTTGACGACGACGCCGGCGCCGGAGGCGAGAGCGGCGAGCACGCCGCCTGCCGGGATGGCGGTCGGGAAGTTCCACGGCGGCGTGACCACGATGAGCTTCGAGGGAACGAAGATGGCGCCCTGCACGCGGTCCAGATCCTTGGCACGTTCGGCGTAATAGTGGGCGAAGTCCACCGCTTCGCTCACCTCGGCGTCACCCTCGGTGATGGTCTTGCCGCACTCGCTGGCCATGACCTCGATCAGGCGGTCACGATTGGCGGCGAGCGCCAGGCCCGCGCGGTGCAGCACCGCGGCGCGTTCGGCGCCGGTCTTCTGCCCCCAGACTGCTCCCGCCTCGAGCACGCCCTCGATGATCAGGTTGAGGGCTGTCTCGTCGGGAACGGCGGCGGCCTCGATGGTCTCGGTGCCGAGAACGGATGCATCCGCGCGGGCCAAAATCCGTCGGCCCCAGGCCCGGTTGGCGGGCAGCGACGGGTCGGTGTCGGGTTCGTTGTGGAAGGTCGAGTGCGAGGGCACGGAGCCGCGGGTGATGCCGAGCAGCACGCCGGTCAATTGCGGGTCGGCGTCGGGGGCGGTCTCGGTGTCGTGAGCGCGGGCATCCGTGTGGGCGGCGGCAAGGCGATCGAGGTCGTAGCTGCTGGAGCGGTCCTGCACGCGGTTGGGCGCGGGAACCCGGTCGTCGAGGGCGTCGAGCGAGGCCTGAAAACGGGCCTTCTCGCGGTCGAACAGCTCGGGGTTGCTGGTCAGCTCGAACACGGCCGACATGAAGTTCTCCTGGCTCGCGTTTTCTTCGAGCCGGCGAATGAGGTAGCTGATGGCCACGTCGAACTGCGAGGGGTCGACGACGGGTGTGTAGAGCAGCAGCTGTCCGACGTCCTTGCGCACTGCTTGGGCCTGTCCGGTGGCCATGCCGAGCAGCATCTCGAACTCGACCTTGTCGTCGACGCCACGGGCAACGCTGAGCAGGTGCGCCCAGGCCACGTCGAATAGGTTGTGGCCGGCGATGCCGAGCTTGACGGCGTCGGTGTTCTGCGGGGTGAGCGCCCAGTCGAGCACCCGCTTGTAGTTTGTGTCGCTGTCCTGCTTGGTGCCGAAGGTAGCGAGCGGCCAGTCGTGCACGGCGGCGTCGACGTGTTCCATGGCGAGGTTGGCGCCCTTGACCAGACGCACCTTGATCGGGGCTCCCCCAGCGGCGCGGCGGTTCTGGGCCCAGTGGGTGAGACCTTGAATCGCGCTCAGGGCGTCGGGCAGGTACGCCTGCAGCACGATGCCGGCCTCGAGCTGGGCGAGCTGCGGCTGGTCGAGCAGGCCCTCGAACACCGCGATCGTGAGGTCGAGGTCGCGGTACTCCTCCATGTCCAGGTTGATGAACTTGGGGGTAGCGGAGGCTGCGGCGAACTCGAACAGCGGCGTCAGGCGTTCGATCACGCGGGCGACGGTCTCGTCGAAGGCCCACATCGAGAGCTGGCTGGCGATCGACGACACCTTGATCGAGACGTAGTCAACATCGGGGCGTTCGAGGATGCGCTTGGTGCCTTCGAGGCGTTCGAGCGCTTCCTTCTCACCGAGTACGGACTCACCGAGCAGGTTGATGTTGAGGCGGTTGCCGCCCTCTTTCAGGTGAACGAGCGCGGGGCCGAGCTTGTCGGGCGTGGCGTCGACGACGAGGTGGCCGACCATCTGGCGCAGCACGGTGCGGGCAGCAGGAATGACGACCCAGGGCAGCACCGGTCCGAGAATGCCACCGAGGCCGATAGCCGCGCGCATGGGTACCGGCAGAAAACCGGGCGCCTTCTTGGCAACCTTCTGCAGGCTGTAACCGGCCACCATCTTGTCTTCGGGGCGCATGACGCCGTCAACGAAGCCAACCGTGAAGTCCAGGCCGTTCGGGTCCTTGAGCACGCCGGCGAGCCGCTCGGCCGCAGCATCCGCTGGAATGGTGGCGCTTTCGTCAAGCCATTTCTTGACGAGCTTGACGACCTCCGAACTGAAATCCTCGTTGGCGGGGCGGGTGGAGGCGTTGGTCATGGTCACGAGACTAGTCTTTCGTTCGCGGTTGGGTTGCTCGGGTGATTCAAGTCTGAGGCCAGCCTATATTTAGCAAAAGCAAATGTTTATGCATGATATTCGTTACAATTTCTAATGATTTGGTTTTGGGTCGTTCGATGGGTGTAAGGGGCAGCGGATGCTGGATCTGCGACGGCTCCGACTGCTGCGGGAACTGAAGATTCGCGGCACCCTCGCCGGGGTCGCAGCAGCGCTGGCCTACAGCCCATCCGCGGTGTCGCAGCAGCTCGCGCTGCTCGAAAAAGAAGCCGGCGTCGTGCTGCTGAAAAAGGTGGGGCGGCGGGTGCAGCTCACCCCGCAGGCCGAGATTCTGGTAGAGCACACCACCCACCTGCTGGAGCGGCTCGAACTTGCCGAGGCCGACCTGCGGGCCAGTACCACCACGGTGTCGGGCACCGTGCGGGTGGCGGTGTTCCAGTCGGCCGCCCTCGCCGTCATTCCGCGGGCGCTCACGTTTCTCGCCGAGGAATACCCGGCGCTGCGGGTCGAAGTGACCGAGCGCGAGCCAGAGCGAGGCCTGTTCGAGGTGGCCGCGCGCGACTTCGACCTCGTGCTGGCCGAGCAGTATCCCGGCCACACCCGTGCGCACTGGCCCGACCTCGACCGAATCAACCTGGCGACGGATGCCCTGCGACTCGCGGTGCCGCCCGAAGACTCCTCCCGAGTCAGCGCCGCAACCCTCGAAGAGACCGCCGGCCTGCCCTGGGTTATGGAACCGATCGGCACGGCGTCACGCCAGTGGGCCACGCAGCTGTGCCGGTCGGCCGGGTTCGAACCGGATGTTCGGTTCGAAACCGCCGACCTGATCGCGCACATCCGCTTGATTGAATCGGGCAACGCGGTGGGCATTCTGCCCGACCTGGTCTGGGCCGGGCGCATGCCGGCCGTTCAGTTGCACGACCTGCCGGGCACCCCGCACCGCACCCTGTTCTCAGCCGCCCGCCGGTCGAGCGCGCAGCGGCCTGGCGTCGTCGTGGTGCGCGCAGCCCTCGACCGAGCAGTGAGCAAGGTGGCCAAACCCACCGAGTCCGACCCGTTGGAGCCGCCGCGCCCGTTCGAGCCCCTCGCGCCGGTCTAGCGGCGCCACCCCTCGGCCGTCGCGCATTGGTCCCGTGTCGCCCCGCATCCGCGACAAGCCTGACCGCCCCCGATTGGGTAGCCGCTACGACGGTTCGTTAGTTACCGTAGCGGCTACCCAGATCGGGCGCGGCTGCGTTATGCAGACAGGCTTACGCCTGCAGGGCCGTGCGCTTGCGACGGGACAGGAGCAGGCCGCCGCCGAGCAACAGGAGCAGCGCGGCGAGGCCAGCCGGGGCGAGCGACGCGCCGAGTGCCGGGATAGCACCCAGGCCGCTCGTGCTCGCCGCTGCAACAACGGTGACCGCGAGGCTGATCGACTCCAGGCCGACCGAGCTGATCACAAGCGTGTGCGCGCCGACCGGCGTGCTGGCCGGAATCACGGCGGAGAACGTTGCGACTCCGGCGGCGTTGGCCGCGAAGGTGCCGAGGTTCACCGGCGTGGAGTAGAGCGTGCCGGTGATCTCCTGGCCGGGGTTCAGCCCGGAGACCGTGACGGTGACGCGCTCGCCCGGGGCGAAGACGGCGTCACCCACATCGATGCTGGCCCAGTCGGTGCCGGCCGGTACCGCGCGGCCGAGCGATGCCGGGTCGACGAGCGGGTGCTCCTCGAAGTAGGCGACCGTCGCGGCGAGGTCGGCCTGGCCGGTGTCCGCGGTGTTGGTTCCGGCGGCGAAGGTTGTGAACTGATCGCCGCCAGAGGCCAGGAACGAGTTCACCGCCACGCGGAATACGTCGGACGGGGCGATGGTCACACCGTTCATTGACATTCCGACGATGTGCTCGCCCAGCGCGGCGTCGGGCTCATAGAGGTAGCTGAACCCCTCCGAGACACCGAGGTGCAGCTTGGCGCGGCTGGCCTGCCACTGCTGTTCGAGCACCGCGCGCAGCTGGGTACCGGTGAGGTCCATCGTGACGAGGGTGTTGGCGAAGGGCTGCACGGTGGCGACCTCTTTGTAGGTCACCTTGCCGGCGTCGCCATACACCAGGTCGGTACGCACGCCGCCAGGGTTCATGAACGCGATCTCGGCCGGTTCACCACCGAAGCTCGCGTTCGAGGTGGCCCAGAGCTGAATGTCGGCGACGAGGTTACCGAGGCTCGATTCCGAACCGCGGTCCTCTGCTGCGCCGTTGTGAGCACGCGTGATGTCGGCGCTGATGGCACCGACTTCGACCGAGCCGACGATGTCAGCCTGGGCCGTGGCATCCGTCACGATCTGCGCCACGGTGGCGTCGGCCGGGTAGAGGCCGGTCGTGCCGTTGTGCAGGTCCACCAGGGCGCTGGTCATGGAGACGACGTTCTTGGACGCCGGCTCGACCGAGATTTTCAGCTGGTCGAGGTTCATGCCGTACTGGCCGCTCTGCATGACCGGGCGTTCCAGTCCGTCGGTCCAGCCGTCGACCGGGTAGGAACAGTTGTACGTGGCGTGGGTGTGGCCGGAGAGGATCGCATCGATATTGGTCGAGGCTCCGCGAATCAGATCGCCGTAGAGTGTATCTGCATCAACGATCGCGGCGCAGTCGGTTCCGACACCACCCTCGTGGGTGAGCAGCACGATGACATCGGCTTCGCCGTTGTTCGCGTTGCCGTCCTGCAACTGCGCTGCCACGCGGTTGGCAGCCTCGAGCTGGTCGCCGAACTCAATGTCGGCGATGCCGGCAGGGGAGACCAGCGACGCGGTAGCTGCCGTGACAATACCGATAAAGCCGACGCGCACTCCGTCGACGTCCTTGACCCAGTATTCATCGAGTGCCGGGGTGGTCGTGCCCTTCAGGTAGACGTTGGCGCCGAGTGCGTAGCGCGGGTCGCCGAACGATGACCGGACGCGGCCGCTGAGGTCGTCCCAGCCCGCATCGAACTCGTGGTTACCCACAACGGATGCGTCCAGCCCCGCTGCGAGAAGCGCCGTGATCGTCGGCTCGTCCTGCTGCGAGAAAGATGTGAAGGTCGAGGCTCCGATGTTGTCGCCGGCCGAAACGAACAGTGTGTTCGGGTTTTCCGTCTTCAGCTGGGCAACGGCTCCGGCCAGGACGGCCGCGCCGGCCTCCTGGTTGCGCGCGTTGACTTCGAGGCGACCGTGGAAGTCGTTGATGCCGAGAACCTGAATTTCGGTGGGGATGACGTTGATCGAGAAGATCGTCGTCGTGCCCGAGACCTCGTTGCCCACGGCGAGCATCGGCTCACCGGTCGGCGAGGCGGCGCCTGAGATGAACGTGACGCCCTCCGGGCCGAGGTCGCCGGCGCCCGACAGGTCGTTGGTGGCGTCGACGGTGAAGTCGCGGTTGTTGATGTAGGTCACGAACTGCGCGTTGGTCGGGTCGGTGATGTCGTAGGCCATGATGCCGCCGACTCGTTCGAGACCGATGAAGGCGTAGGTGCGGCCGTCGATGGCGCCGATCGCGAGGTTCTCCGGCTCGGGGCCCTTATTATCGCTGCGGCCTTCGAGGTCGGACTCGCTGTGGTTGGAGTTGAAGTAGTCGGGGTTGGCCGCGGCGGTGATCTGTTCAAAGTCGTCGCCGGAATCAAAGGTCTGGTCGCCGTCGGTGTTCCAGATGGAGAAGGAGCGCGAGCCGAAGGAGTAGAGCTCGTCATAGCAGTCGTCGACGGCGTTGTAGCCGTCCTCGATGGACACGTTCAGCCGACCCATTTCGGCATCGGTATTCTTGCCGAAGAGGGCACTGTCTGTGCAGATCGTGAGGTCCTCTGCGCGCACACCATCTGCGTAGCTGCCCCACTCGCGGGCGTCACCCTCGTTGGCGGTGACGAGGTAGGTCACGTCCTCTGCCGTGTAGGCATTGATTCCGTCGGGCATGTACATGCCCTTCAGGCCGGGGTAGGTCTGAATATTGACGGTCGAATCCTTATCGGAGGCATCGATCCCCTTGCCGTCGATGCCGTGGTCCTGGAAGCCGAGCGAACGCACTTCGGTGACCTCGGCCGTGACGAGGTCAACCACCGCGACCGCGTTGGCTTCCTGCAGCGCCACGTAGGCGGTGAGGCGGTTCGGGTCGATCGCGACATACTCGGGTTCGAGGTTGCGCGAGACCGGAAAGCCCGCTTGGGGAGTCGGTCCGAAGATGCGCACGTCGGCGCCAAGAGTCTTGGAGCCGCCGGCCTCGAAGTCGTGAAAATCGGCTGAGGCGACGTCCGACTGGGCCGGCGCTGAGATGCCACCAGGAAGCGTGACGACGCTGACCGACCCCTCGGGGTCGACGGTGAACTGGTCGTTCGGCTCGCCCTCGTTCGCCGAGACCGCGTACTTGCCGTCGGCCGAGATGCTGACCATGTCGGGCAGTGCGCCGACCGTGACGGCTCCGAGAATGGTGGGGGTTGCGGCGTTTACGTTGAAGAAGACGAGCCAGCCGGCATCCGTTTTCGTGGGCGATTCGATCGCCATTGCACCGAGGCCGTCGGCGCGAACGGCTACCGAGTTGGCGACCGCGCCGGTGGGGACGGTTCCACCGCCGCTGATTGCAGTTTCCGCGGCGACGAGCGAGAACTGCTTGACCGGGTTCGTCGGCTCGGCGATGCTCAGCACATCGACCGCGCCCTGGGCCGCGTTGACCACGAAGAGTCGCTTGCTCGCGGCGTGGTAGGTCACGATTTCGGCGGCGGACTTGTCAAACGTGCCGGTCTCGTAGCTGCCGAGCGGCGCCAGGTCGAAGTACGGGTCGGTATCGTCAAAAGCAGTGGAGTTGTAGGTCACGGGTGCCGCGACGACAGCAGCGGATACCGGGGGCACCGCCGACACGATGGGTGCGACCACGAGAGCGGCGCAGGCCGCCACGGCCATGATGGCAACGGGTAGTCGGCGGCGTACGGGGCGTCGAAAGGCGCTCATGCGGTAGATCCTCCTGTTGCAGACAATGGTTATCTTTCTGTGTACTGGTCACAGGTAACTCGCAGGTGAATGCAAGGTGACTGATAGGTTCGGCCGGCGGTGGCTAGGCTCTGGACATGAGCGAACCCACACACGACGTCGTGATCATCGGTGGCGGCCACAACGGCCTCGTCGCCGCCACCTACCTGGCCCAGGCCGGCCGCAGCGTGCTCGTGCTCGAGCGGGAGCCGCAGGTGGGCGGCGCCGCCATTTCAGCGGATGCCTTCCCCGGCATCGACGCGCGCCTCTCGCGCTACTCCTACCTGGTGAGCCTGCTGCCGACCAGAATCATTCGCGAGCTGGGCCTCGAAATCGAGCTGGCCAGACGTCGATACTCGTCGTACACGCCGGGGCCAACGGATGCCGGGCTGATCGTTGACCAGGGTGACCCCGAAGCGACTAGGGCGTCGTTCGAACGCATCGGTGCCGCAGCCGATTTCGAGGCCTGGAACTCCTTCTACGACGACACCGCGCGGCTGGCCCGCGCCGTGTTTCCCACGGTCTGCGAACCGCTGCTCACCCGCTCGGAAGCAAGACGGCTGGTCGGCGACGACGCACTCTGGACCGCACTGATCGAGCAGCCGCTCGGCGACACGATCACCGACCGGTTTGCGAACGACCTCGTGCGCGGCGTCGTGGCTACCGACGGCCTGATCGGCACCTTCACGAGCCTCGATGACTCCAGTCTCGACGCGAACCGCTGCTTTTTGTATCACGTGATCGGCAATGAAACCGGGGACTGGGACGTTCCGATCGGCGGCATGGGCGCTGTGACCGGGGCACTTGAACGTGCGGCACGCGAGGCCGGCGCGCGACTCGAAGTAGGAGCCGACGTCAGGTCGGTCACCCCCGACGGAGCCGTGGAATACCTCCAGAGCGGGCTCCTGAAGACGGCAAACGGCGGCGCGCTGCTGGCCAACGTGGCGCCGTGGGTGCTGCGGGGGTTGTTGGGTGCTGGAGGCGGGGTATCCGCTGAACTGGTCAAGCCGGAAGGCGCCCAGGTGAAGGTCAACCTGATGCTGACGCGCTTGCCCCGATTGAAGGACACGAGCGTGTCGCCGGAGGCGGCCTTCGGCGGTACGTTTCACATCAACGAGAGTTACACGCAGCTGCAGACCGCGTATGACCAGGCCCTGTCCGGCGAGATTCCCGAACTGGTGCCGTGCGAGATCTACTGCCATTCGCTGACCGACCCGAGCGTTCTGTCGCCCGAACTCGCCCAGGCGGGTGCCCACACCCTCACCGTGTTCGCCCTGCACACCCCGAATCGGGCGCTCACCGAGGCCAACAACGACGAGATGCGGGTGCAGTTGCAGGCCGCCGTGTTGCGCTCCCTCAATTCGGTGCTCGCCGAGCCAATCGAAGCCCTGTTGATGACGGATGCTGCCGGTCACCCCTGCCTCGAAACCAAAACGACCCTCGACCTCGAGCACGCCCTGAATCTGCCTGGCGGCAACATCTTTCACGGCGGGCTGTCCTGGCCGTTTCTGGAGGATGACGAGCTGCAGGGCACGCCCGCCGAGCGTTGGGGAGTCGCCACCGAGCATCCGCGCATCCTCATGTGCGGGGCCGGAGCCAGGCGCGGCGGCGGGGTCAGCGGGCTCGGCGGCCACAACGCCGCGATGGCCCTGCTCGAAGGGGCTTAGCGTGTAGCCGACCCTCTCAATCTGGCCTAACCTGAGGTTACAAGCGCATGTCACTCATAGTGGAGGTCCCCATGTCAGCCAAGCCCACCGGACGCCTCGTACACCGCGAGGACGGGCTATATCTCATGCTTAATCGGCTGTTCAACGCACCCATCGAGCAGGTGTGGGCGAGCCTGACCCGTCCTGCCGAACTCGAGAAGTGGATCGGCACCTACACCGGTTCCCCGGCGACCGGCGCGGTCAAGTTCAAGATGACCGCCGAGCCGGAAGCCAGGTGGGAGTACGTGAGTATTCGCGAGTGCCAGGCGCCGCACCGTTTCAACGGCGACTTCGGCGAGGGTGAAGATTCCTGGCGCGCGCTGTTCCACCTGGTCGCGGGTGACGGCATGACCAACCTGACCTTCGGACAGCGTCTGCGCTCGGCGAGCGAGGCCGCAACGGTCGGCCCCGGCTGGGACTACTACCTCGATCGCCTGGTCGCCTCCCGCTCCGGCCTTCCCCTGCCCGAATGGGAGCACTATTACCCCGCGCAGGCCCAGTTCTACAAGGACCTCATCGTTCCGGTGCGCACCGCCTAACCGAACTAGTTCCAGATGCTCGGAGCGGGGGCGCGCGTTGGCGAAGCGGCCGCCGCGCCAGCCCATTCCAGCAGCCACTCGGGCACGCTCACGTCGTCGGGGGCGACACCGATCGCGCCCAGCAGTTCGTCGATCGTGACGATTCCGCCGGTGCGCTTGAGAAAGCGACCACGAATGTAGCCGTGGGCGTAGATCTCGAGCACGCCATCGGCATCCGGTCGCACGAAACGCTGCTCGACGTACACCGCCTTCTCGTCGAAGCCGAGGATGCGCGACTCCACCGTGAACTTCTGGCCGACCGTGAGCGACTTGCGAAAGCTGATGGTCTCGGAGACCACGACCGGGTACCAGCCGCGCTGCTTGAAGATGGCCCAGACGCCGGTGCGGTGCAGCATGTCGAAGCGGGCCACGTCCATGATGGACAGGTAGACGCCGTTGTTCATGTGCCGCAGAATATCCTGGTCGGTCGGCAGGGTCACGAAGTTGGTGCGCGCGACATCGAAGTGGCCAAGTTTTGGGCCGAACTTCGACAGCAGGGCGTGGAGGAGGGTTCTGAAGAACATATGCACGAGACGATGCTAACGAAGCGGGCGTGTTCGCGAACAATCCGTTGTGGGTGGGCACCAGCATCCGTCGCCTCAACGGGGGTTGCCTGCACGATGTGCCACAGTCGCCGCTGGGTTTAGCTTTCAAACATGGTTTCCCTGCCCACCCTCGGCGGGGTGCTCGCCGCAACCGGCGCGAGGTCCTAAACCGTCATAGCCCGCGGCGCGACGGCACGTACGAAGGCGCCGAGGCGACGGTAGACCTCCTGCGATTCCGGATGCGAGTCGTCCTGTTGCCAGGTGTGCTTGGTGTTAACGCTGTGCCGACCATAAATGAGGGTGTCGACCCGAATCTTGCGGGCTCTCAGCGCCTCGATGAAGTTGAGGTTGGCCCGGTAGAAATAGTCACGCTCCGACGTCGTGACGAAGACGGGCGGAAACCCGCGGTCGAGCCACTCGATCGGCGACATGAAACGCGCGGCCGTACGCAGGTGCAGTCCGCGGCCGCGCTCGGGCAGCAGCATCCGCACAAAGTTGAGGCTCAGCACAAACCCACGGTCGAACAGCACCGAAAAATCGGCGATGCTGCAGTGCTGCACGAGGCCGCGCAGGTTGCGGGCGGCGACCGGCGGCGCAATGTCATAGTGTTCGGCGAGCTCGGGTTCAAAGGCCGCAGCGGTGAGCAGCGCCGCGATATGGCCGCCGGCCGAGTCGCCGCCGAGCACGATTCGGGTCGGGTCTCCCCCGTAGGCGGCGATATTGCGGGCGACCCAGTCGAGCACTGCGTTGCCGTCCTTCATCATGTGGCCCAGCTGAAACCGAGTGGCCATGCGGTAATTCGCGTTGACGACGACCATGCCCTCGGCGGCCTGGCTCGCGCAGTACTTCGTGAGCGGGTCTTTGTCGCCAGAGGTCCAACCGCCGCCGTGAAAATATACGTACACGGGCAAGGGGTCAGCGCCCGCTTCGCGTTTGGGAACGAGAACGTCGAGCCGGTGAATCTTCTGGCCATCACCGATGTAGTCGAGGTCGAGGTCGTATTCGACCGAATCGATCGGGTTCAGGTTGAACTTGTGTACCGGGGTCGCCCGGCGCAGCATCAGCGCGCGCCACGCCCAGACCGGCAGCCGACGGATGCCCGTCTCCCGGTGCAGAGACCGGTCGACGGTCACCCCGTCGGCGTGCAAACGGATGCCGTGTAGCCAGGTCTTCGCCGCGGAGACGGTCCCAGTAGTGACGGTTTCGGCGACAACCGGCGCGTGGCGGGCGCGGCCTCGCGAAGTGGGGAGGGGTTCCGGGGGGATGGGACGAACGATGTCGGACGTATTACGGGCGGTACTCACTGCCTGAGGTTATGTCGACTCCCCCGAATGCTCGCTGGGAGTTACCCCATTTGGGGACAACTCGCGGTTTCACACGGGTCCCGCGTCAACGACTCAGGCAGCGGATGCCCCACCCGCGACCCCGGTCGCCTCCAGCACCGCACGCGCCAGCGTGTGGAAGTGCAGGTTGAAGCCGAGAACGGCCGGCGTGGACTGCGAGTCGAGGTCGAGCGTCGGCACGTCAACGGAGTGCACGATGAACTGGTAGCGGTGAGTGCCGGTTCCCGGCGGCGGGCCAGCGCCGATGAACGAGCTGAGACGCACCTCGTTCGGCAGCACGAGTGAGCCGGCCGGCAGGGTATCGATTCCCGCGGCTAGGTCGGTCACGGATGCCGGCAGGTTGGCTACCGCCCAGTGCCAGAATCCGGAGCCGGTGGGGGCGTCGGGGTCGTACACGGTCAGCGCGAAACTCTGGGTCTCGGCGGGAAAACCCGACCAGGAGAGCTGGGGGGAAACATCCGCTCCGCCCGCGTCGGCACCGTACTGGGCTGGCCCCAGCGGTGCCCCGTCGGTCATGTCGGTGCTGCTGAGTGAAAACTGGGGCACCTCACCGAAGCGGGCGAGCGGGTCGTTGGTCACGGTTTTGCCTCCTCGATACGGCTGGGCTGTCGCAGTACAGACAGTGCGGCCAGCCTACGCGCGCTCTCGTAAAATGGGTCCATGGCCATTCCGAAGATTCTGCTCTTCTACATCTTCACGCCGCTGGCCGACCCCGATGCGGTGCGACTCTGGCAGCGCGACCTGTGTGCCGGGCTCGGTCTGCGCGGGCGCATCCTCATCTCGAAAGACGGCCTGAACGGCACGGTCGGCGGCGACCTGCCCGCGATCAAGAAGTACATTCGCAAAACCCGCGACTACCCCGCGTTCAAGCAGATCGACTTCAAGTTCAGTGAGGGCACCGGCCTCGACTCATCCGGACACAGCCTCGATTTTCCAAAGCTCGTGGTCAAGGTGCGCGAGGAGATCGTGAGCTTCGGCGCGCCCGGCGAGCTGCGTGTCGACACGGCCGGCGTCGTCGGCGGTGGTACCAAGCTGCAACCGGCCGAGCTCAATGCGCTCGTCGCCGATCGCGGCGATGAGGTCGTCTTCTTCGACGGACGCAACCGGTTCGAGGCCGAGATCGGCCACTTTCCGGGCGCGGTCGTGCCCGACGTGGCCAACACCCGCGAATTCGTCGCCGAACTCGACAGCGGCAAATACGACCATCTCAAGGGCAAGCCGGTCGTGACCTACTGCACCGGCGGCATCCGCTGTGAGGTGTTGAGCGGCCTCATGAAGTCCCGCGGTTTCGGCGAGGTGTACCAACTCGACGGCGGCATCGTGCGTTACGGCGAGGCTTTCGGGAATGAGGGACTGTGGTCGGGTTCGCTCTACGTCTTCGACCAGCGGATGTCCATCGACTTCGCAACCGGCGCGGCCGTGCTCGGTACCTGCCAGGAGTGCGGCCAGGCCACCACGAACATGCTCAACTGCCGGGACGCCTCCTGCCGCGAACAGCTCGTGGCCTGCCCGGACTGCGTCACACGCGAAGCGCCCGCCTGCGCCGCGCACGCGTAGCTCGACCACTCGTCTCGACCACCCGTTCGTCGCGGCTCGACCGGCGGTGGTTTCGGCGGCGCTGGTCCACGAGCAGACGCTGTGCTTGGATGGCGTGTGACCTATGACGCGCTGGCAGTCCGCTCCCACTTTCCCTCCCTCTCCTCCGGGTTCGCCCACTTCGACGGTCCGGGCGGCACGCAGACGCCTCGTCAGGTCGCCGCCGCGATCGCCCTCACCCTGACCCGGCCGCTGTCCAACCGCGGAAGCGGCAGCCTGCCGGAGCAGAACGCCGACAATGCCGTCACCGCCTTCCGCACGGCGATGGCCGACCTGCTCGGCGCCGACCCGCACGGCGTGGTCTACGGCCGCAGCGCCACCCAGATCACCTACGACTTCTCCCGCCACCTCGGCCGCAGCTGGAATGCCGGCGACGAGATCGTGGTCTCCAGGCTCGACCACGACGCCAACATCCGCCCCTGGATCCAGGCCGCCGAGCACGCCGGCGCCACTGTCAAGTGGGTCGACTTCGACCCGGAAACCGGCGAGCTCAGCGCCGAGGCGGTCGCCGCGCAACTGACCGAACACACCCGTCTGGTCGCCGTCACGGCTGCTTCCAACCTCATCGGAACCCGACCGCCGATCGCCGCGATCGCCGCCGCCGTGCACTCGGTCGGCGCCCTGCTCTGGGTAGACGGGGTGCACTACACGCCGCACGCCTCGGTGGACGTGGCCGCCCTCGGCGCCGACTTCTTCGTCTGCTCCCCATACAAGTTCCTCGGCCCGCACTGCGGTGTTCTGGCCGCCGACCCGGCCCTGCTCGAACACATCCACCCGGACAAGCTGGCCACTTCCACCGAAATGGTTCCGGAACGCTTCGAGTTCGGCACCCTGCCGTACGAGTTGATGGCGGGCGTCACTGCGGCCGTCGATTTTCTGGCCGCGCTGGCACCGATCGGCGGAAGCCGGCGGGAGCGCCTGCTCCAGGCATCCATCGCCCTGGAACATCATGAAGCGGGCCTGCTCGCCGAACTCGAGACCGGGCTGGCAGCTCTGCCCGGCGTGACCGTGCACTCGCGTGCCCGCGAGCGCACACCAACCGTGCTGGTCACCTTCGGCGGGCACCCGGCCGCCCATGCCGCGGCGTTCCTCGCTGCCCGGCGGGTGCTCGCCCCGGCCGGATCATTTTACGCACTCGAGGCCTCGAAGCATCTCGGGCTCGGTGCTGAGGGCGGCCTGCGCATCGGACTGGCGCCGTACAACACGGCGGGTGAGGTACAACGCCTGCTCACCGGCCTGGAGGACTTCCTGCTGGGCTGAACCGAAAAGCCCGGTAGACGGCACTATACGACCCGTGGGTAATAGGGTGGGAAGCACTACAGAGGGGAGTCGGATGCCTACCGGCGCTGTTATCGAATTCACCAGCATCAGCAAACGCTTTGGCAAAGTCGCCGCGGTCAACGAGCTGTCGTTCACGGTCGAACCCGGTCGGGTCACCGGTTTTCTCGGGCCGAACGGTGCCGGCAAGACCACCTCCCTGCGCATTCTGCTCGGACTCGTCGCCCCGACGAGCGGCACGGCCACGTTTGGCGGCGTGCGCTACCGCGACCTGCCGAACCCCCTCGCAACGGTCGGCGCCGCCCTCGAAGCCGCGAGCTTTCACCCGGGCCGCACCGCTCAAAACCACCTCGGCGTTTACGCGATCGCCGCGGGGCTGCCGCGCACCCGCGTGATGGAGGTGCTCACCCAGGTGGGCCTCGCCGCCCACGCCGCCCAGCGGGTCGGCGGCTACTCGCTCGGCATGCGCCAACGCCTCGGACTGGCTTATGCCCTGCTCGGTGACCCGGGTGTGCTCGTGCTCGACGAGCCGATCAACGGGCTCGATCCGGAGGGAATCCGCTGGATTCGCGGCTTTCTACGGGACATGGCCGCCGAGGGCCGCACCGTTCTGGTGAGCTCTCACCTGCTCTCCGAGGTGCAGCAGAGCGTCGACGACGTCGTCATCATCGCCCGCGGCGAGCTCGTGCACCTCGGCCCGCTCTCCAGCCTCGATACGGATGCCGCGCCCCAGACGATCGTGGATTCTCCCAACCGCGAAGCCCTCGGAGCCGCGCTCACTGCGGCGGGCATCATTTTCTCGATCGGCCGCACCGGCCTGCTCGCCGCCACATCCGACCCCGCACTGCTCGGCCACCTCGCTTTCACCGCCGGGGTCGAACTGAGCGTGCTGCACCGGCAGAAAACCGGCCTGGAAGACTCCTTTCTCGCCCTCGTCGGCGGGAGCCACTCGCTATGACCACGTTCCTACGGTCGGTCTCGGCCGAATTCGCCAAGATTTTCACCACCCGCCTGTGGTGGCTTCTCGCCATCGTTCTGTTCTGTTACATCGGCCTCATCGCCGGTGGGCTCGGCGCGCTGCTCGCCGGCGTCGAGACCGGTGTGATCAGTCCCGACACGGTGAATACGGGCGGTGCCGGCGCCTTCGGTTTCGGCAGCCTCCCACCGATCATCTACAGCTTCGCTTCCTCGGTCGGCTACGTCTTCCCCGTGTTGCTCGGCGTGCTCGCGACGACGGGTGAATTTCGCCACCAGACCCTGACGCCCACCTTTCTCGCGACGCCGCGTCGCGGTGTGGTGCTCGCAGCGAAGACGGTCACGCTGGTTCTGGTCGGCGCCGGATTCGGAGTTGTCGGGCTGGCAGCATCCGTTGGTCTCGGCGGCGGGGCGCTGAGCGCGTTCGGCGTGGACGCGCTGCTGCTGGACTCGGAAACGTGGCTGCAGGTCGGTCGCACAATTCTTGCCATGGGCCTGTGGGCTGCAATCGGCGTGGGCTTCGGCGTTCTGGTACCGAGCCAGGTTGCGTCGATCGTGGTCGTGCTCGCCTTCACCCAGTTCGTCGAGCCACTGTTGCGGCTGGCCGCCTCCTTTCTCGAGGTCACCGCTCAGATCGGCAACTTTCTGCCCGGTTCGGCTTCGGATGCCCTCGTCGGTGCGAGCGTCTTCACCCTCGCGAACCCGGCAGGCGCCCCGCCGCTGGACTGGTGGCAGGGCGGCCTCGTGCTGCTCGGTTACGCGGTGGTCGCGACCGTGATCGGCTATGCCGTGAGTTGGAAGAAAGACGTCACCTAGAGCGCTGCGCCGGTCTAGCCTCTCGAGACCCCCGTGGACCAACGCGAGCCGCCTCGAAAAGGCGAGTGTCGGTGCGAATGCAGGTTCGCGGGATGCGACCTTCGCCGCGCAGCAGGGCCTGGTGGCGGAGATGGCGTGCGCGCTGCGTATCCCGTCCGGCACCGCGTCCGGTCTGCTACGCCCTGGTCGCGGCCCTGATCGGCTAGGTCGTGAGTGGGAAGAGGGACCTCACCGAGCCGGACCCCCCCAATTTGGGTGAACCGTTCCACCCCTGCTTGGGGGAGTTACCACCCTGAGCATCCCTCACTAAGCTCCGATCTGTGCGGTGGCTGTCCGATGGCTGCGAATACGGTCAAGGTGAGGCCCCTCTGGTGAGTGCGCTACTTTCTGCCCAAAATCGGTTCCTGGCCGTGGTTTCAACTGCCGCACTCGTTGCCGGCGTCCTCGCGGGGCCACTGACAGCGAACGCCGACAGCCTCCCTGCGGATGCGACATCCCCCGTGACCGTATCGGCCGACTCGCTCCCCACCGCGCAAATCAACGGGGTCGTCTGGGCCCAACTCATTGTGGGGAACACGGTTTATGTCGGGGGCGAGTTCACCCGCTCGAGACCAGCCGGTTCCGCCGCCGGCGTGAACGAGGTTGTACGCAACAACCTGTTGGCCTACAACCTCACCACCGGCGTTCTGGTGGCATCCTTCAATCCCAATGTCAACGGCGCTGTCCGCGCCTTGACCGTGTCTACCGACGGGTCACAGCTGTTCGCCGCAGGCGCATTCACGAGCGTGGGTGGCTCCAGCCGGTCTCGCATAGCCGCGTTCGACACGACGAGCGGCATGCTCATTCCCGGCTGGGCACCGGTTATCAACGCGGGCGTCAAAGCGCTCACCTTTGCGGGCAACAGCGTCTACGCGGGCGGCTCGTTCACGTCGGCAGGCGGCCAGCCGCGCGCCAAGATGGCGGCGTTCAATGGCACCACCGGCGCCCTGCAAGCCTGGTCGGGCACGCCGGCCGGTGGCAACATCAACGCACTCGTCGCCTCTCCCGACGGAAGCAAGGTCGTCATCGGCGGCTCATTCACAACCTATAACGGCAGTTCCAACCCCGGATACGGGATGGCCGCAACCGATTCCATAACCGGCGCTTCACTTCCGTGGAAGATCAACAATCTGATTCGTAATGGTGGCAGCCAGGCCGCCATCCTGAGCCTGACCGGATCGGCCGACGGTGTGTTCGGCACCGGCTACGTCTTCGGAAGCGGCGGCAATCTCGAGGGAACATTCCGTGCCAGCTGGGACGATGGCAGTCTGATCTGGGTGGAAGACTGTCACGGCGACACCTACTCTGCTGTGCCGGCCGGCGACACGGTGTACACGACCGAGCACGCGCATTACTGCGGCAACATTGGCGGCTTCGAGCAATCCGAGCCGTGGACCTACCACCGGACGCTGGCCTTCAGCATGGATGTCGGCGGTGCCATCACGGCCGATAAGCACGGCTACTACAACTTCGAGGGCACCCCTCGGCCTAACCTGCTGGCGTTTTATCCCGACATCAACACCGGCACCTTCACCGGACAAGGCCAGGGCCCGTGGCACGTGACGGCCAATGCCCAGTATCTGCTCTACGGCGGCGAGTTCACGACCGTGAACAACAAACGCCAACAGGGCCTGGCCCGATTCGCCGTGCCGACGATAGCCCCGAACAAGGAAGGACCACGTGTCGCCAACGCCTCCTTCGCTTCCTCGGCATTCGTGCCATCGGTCGCCTCGTTCTTCAGCGGAACAGCACGTCTGAGCTGGAAGTCAGCCTACGATCGCGACAACGAGAAACTCACCTATGAAGTACTGCGGGATGGTGTCGCCGTCACCAGCGTTCAAGGACTCTCCTCCGACTGGAATCGACCAACGCTCTCCTACTCCGACACCGGGCTCACCCCGGGGCAGAGTTACTCCTATCGAATTCGGGTGACCGACCCGTTCGGTAACACGCAAACCGGCGGCACGGCCAGCGTCACCATCGCTTCCGGCAGCCTCAGCGACTATTCTGCGGGCATCCTTGCGGACTCGCCCCAATCGTATTGGCCGCTGAATGAGGCATCCGGTGCCACGGCGTTCGACTGGACCGGCGGCGCCGACCTGACCCGAAACGCCGGCGTCAGCCCCGGCGTTCCCGGCGCAATCGTGGACACGGCCACCTCGGCGAGCCGCTTCGACGGCACAGAGTCGGGATTCGCTACGACCGACAACGCGCAGAGCCCCTCGAATTCGTTCAGCGTCGAGACCTGGGTGAAAACCGACACCACACGGGGCGGCAAGATCATCGGGTTCGGCAACAGCGCCACAGGCCAGAGCACCGGTTACGACCGGCACGTCTACATGGACACCGGCGGTCGCGTCTGGTTCGGGGTCTACCCCGGAGCAGTGCAGACGATCACGTCACCCGGGTCCTACAACGATGGCCAGTGGCACCACATCGTTGCCAGTCTCGGTGGCGCCGGCACGTCGCTGTCCATTGACGGCAAGAGGGTCGCGCAGCGTGCCAACGTCACCTCCGGGCAGGACTACCAGGGTTTCTGGCGCATCGGAGGGGACAGTCTGGGTGGCTGGCCCAGCCAGCCCACCAGCGCCTTCCTCGCCGCCGACATTGCCCAGGTCGCCGTGTACTCCGCTCCGCTCACGCAAAAGCAGATCGTGGCGCACTTCGTGGCCTCCGGCCGAACGAGCCCCGTCGCATCCGCTCCAACCGACGCCTACGGTGCGGCCGTCTACAACGCTGAACCTGATTTGTATTGGCGCCTGGGTGAATCGAGCGGAACGAAAGCGATCGACTCATCGGCTTCGGATCAGCCCGGAACCTACTCGGGCTCGGTCAGCCTCGGCACTGACGGACTGGTCAACGGCACGAGCAACAAGGCCGCATCGTTCAACGGCGGGATCGTGAGCAGTGACACCCGGATTGATGCTCCAGACAGCTATGCGCTGGAATCCTGGTTCAGCACCACGACACAGCAGGGTGGAAAGATCATCGGCTTCGGCAGCGCCTCGACCGGATTATCGGACAACTATGATCGGCATGTTTACCTGCAGGACGACGGTCGCCTGGTCTTTGGCGCCTGGACCGGTCAGACCAACACGATCGTGACCGATGCCAGCTACAACGATGGAGCGCCGCACTACGTCCTCGCACAACAGTCCTCCGCCGGGATGGCGCTCTACGTTGATGGCGCCCTCGTCGGCACGAATCCGCAAACGGGTGCTCAGGGGTACCCCGGATATTGGCGCATCGGCGGCGACAACACGTGGAACTCGTCAAGCCCGTGGTTCGACGGCACCATCGACGATGTCGCCGTCTATCCGGGGCCGCTCAGCGCCGCCGTTATGGCGCAGCACTATTCGCTCGGCACCGCCACGCCCGTTCCGCAGAACGCTGCACCGACCGCCGCATTCACCGTCGCCGTCGAGCAGCTTGCGGTCTCAACGGATGCCACTTCCTCGGCAGATTCCGACGGGACCATCACCGGATTCGCTTGGTCCTGGGGTGACGACGCCACCAGCGTCGGCGAGACCGCGCAGCACGCCTATGCCGCAGCGGGAACCTATTCCATCAGTTTGACTGTCACCGACAATGACGGTGCCACCGACACGACCACGCGCTCGGTCACGGTCTCAGCGCCGCCACCGGTGGCGACCGGCATCGCAGCGGATGCCTTCGCTCGCGACGTCAGTCGAGGACTCGGCTCGGCCGATATCGGCGGCGCGTGGACCACGACCGGCACGGCCAGCAACTACTCGGTCACCGCTGGTGCCGCAATCCTGCGGGCGACCGCCGGAGGCCGGTCGAACGGCTACCTCGACGGCGTCTCATCGGTGAGCACCGATGTCACGGTCACCACGTCACTGCAGCAGGCGACCACGGGAGCCGGCACCTACGTATCGCTGATCGGCCGCCGCGTCGCCACGGACGACTATCGGGCGCGGGTCAAAGTACTTGCCAGCGGTGCCGTGCAACTGCAGCTCCTGCGCGGCGCCACCACCTTGCAGGCGAGCACTGTCGCCGGGTTGAGCTACGCCACCAACGATCAGTTGCAGGTGCGACTGCAGGTTTTCGGTACGTCGCCGACCACGATTCGGGCCAAAGTGTGGCGGGTGGGAACCGAGGAGCCCGCAGCCTGGAAGCTCAGCCGGACCGACGCCACAGCAGTCCTGCAGCAGGCCGGATCGATCGGGCTGGCCCTGTACAGCAGCGGATCGGCCACCACACCGATGACGGTCTCCTTCGATTCTCTCTCGGCGATCGCGGTGACGGAGCCGTAGCGCGCGTGGGCTGCCGACTAAGTCGGCAGCTTGAGCGAGTCGACGAAATCGGCCGCGTGCTGGCTGGTGAGGATCACCCGGGCGAATTCTTCGTCGACCAGGTCGATCACCACGGCCGGGCGGTGACGCTTGATCGAGACGAAGTCCTTACCGCCGTGAAACTTCCAGGTTCCGGCGGCCACGACGAGCGGAACGATCGAGCCGAGGGCGCGAATGCCGCGCAGCCAGATCCACGGATCCTCGGTGATGATCACCGAGCGGATGTTCTCTCGCTGCACCACGATCGACTCACGTCGAAGCGCGAGGGTTCTTTCCGCGCGCGTCAGGTGGATCTCGAGCCGGTCGGAATGCACGCTCAGGGAAGCCATTGTTCCAGTCTGCCCGGTTCCGACCGAAAACCTGTTGTCTGACGGGAACAAAAGCCGCAGCGTCCCAGCGCAGGATCTCTCCAAGCAGATCGTCTGTTGCAGATCAGTGTGGGGGCGTAGCGGCTGCCGCGGCTTTGGCCGCAGCGGGAAGCGCCTCGAAAATGCGACCGATGGCGCTCTGGTCGTGCGCATCGGAGACGAACCAGGCCTCGAATACACTCGGCGGCAACGAAACACCGCCGTCGAGCATGGCGTGGAAGAACGGTGCGTAGCGAAACGCCTCCTGGCGCTGCACATCGGCGTAGGTGCGCGGAGCTGATCCCTGCGCTTCCTCGCCGAACACGAAGCTGAACAGGTTGCCGGCCCGCTGCACCCGGTGTGCGACGCCCTCGGCCGCGAGAGACGCTGACACGGCCTCGGACAGGATGATGGCGGTCGCGTTGAGCCGGTCGTAGACGCTTTCATCGAGCAGGTTGAGCGTTGCGATGCCGGCCGCGACGGCGACCGGATTGCCGGAGAGCGTTCCGGCCTGGTAGACCGGGCCGGTCGGTGCGAGAAAGTCCATCACGTCGGCCCGGCCACCGAGCGCGGCGACGGGCAGGCCCCCGCCGATGATCTTGCCAAAGGTGAGCAGGTCGGGCGTGTAGATCTCTTCGCCGGCCGACTCCAGGCTGCTGGTCTCGAGGCCCCAGAAACCGGAGCGACTGACCCGAAAGCCGGTCAGTACCTCGTCGAGAATGAGCAGGGCGCCGTTGGAGTGAGCGATCGCGGACAGCGCCGCGTTGAAGCCGGCATCCGGGGCGACGACGCCCATGTTGGCGGCGGCGGCCTCGGTGATGATCGCGGCAATGCGACCGGGATGCGTTTCAAAGGCGGCCCGCACGGCATCAAGATCGTTGTACGGCAGCACGAGCGTCTGCGCTGCGGTCGCCGCAGTGACGCCGGCCGAACCGGGCAGGGCCAGCGTAGCGAGGCCGGAACCGGCCTGGGCCAGCAGCCCGTCGGAATGGCCGTGGTAGTGCCCGGCGAATTTGATCAGCAGGTCACGACCGGTGAAGCCGCGGGCCAGCCGAATGGCGGTCATGGTCGCTTCGGTGCCGGTCGACACGAGGCGCAGCTTCTCGACCGCTCCGACGCGGTCGGCAACGAGCTCGGCCAGTTCGGTCTCGGCCGGGGTCGACGCGCCGAACGACAGGCCGAGGGCGGCGGCATCCTGCACGGCCTTGATCACTTCGGGGTGTGCGTGGCCCAGAATGGCCGGACCCCACGAGTTGACGAGGTCGACGTATTCGCGACCGTCGGAGTCCGTGACGTAGGCGCCGGCCGCCTTCACGAGAAAGAGCGGGGTGCCGCCGACCGAGCCGAACGCACGTACCGGTGAGTTGACACCGCCGGGAATGACGCGCCGGGCGCGGTCGAACAGTTCGTCGTTGTGAGTTGCCTGGTGATGCACCGGATTCGACATCGTGTCGGTCATGCTTGCTCCTCCTTGAGCCAGGTGGCCAGTTCAACGGCCCAATAGGTAAGTACGGCGTCGGCACCGGCGCGGCGGATGCTCAGCACCGACTCTTCGACAGCGCGGCGCCGGTCGATCCAGCCCTGCGCGGCAGCGGCCTCGATCATGGCGTATTCTCCGGAGACTTGGTATGCCCAAACCGGAATATCACTCATTGCGGCAACTTCGGCGAGCACGTCGAGGTAGCTCCCGGCCGGCTTGACCATGACAATGTCGGCACCCTCATCGATGTCAAGCTGGGCTTCCCGCACACCCTCGCGCCGGTTGGCCGGGTCAAGCTGGTAGGTGCGGCGGTCGCCGACCAGGGTGGAGGCGACAGCTTCACGGAACGGGCCGTAGAAGGCGGAGGCATACTTGGCCGAGTAGGCGAGCACGGCCGTGTTTTCGAAACCGTTGGCATCGAGAGTCTCGCGCACGGCGGCCACCTGGCCGTCCATCATGCCGGAGAGACCGAGCAGCGCAGACCCGGAGGTGGCCTGGGCCAGCGCCATGTCGCGGTAGCGCTCGAGGGTGGCATCGTTGTCGACGTGGCCGTCGGCCGCGAGCACGCCGCAATGGCCGTGGTCGGTGAATTCATCCAGGCACAGGTCGGTCTGCACAACCAGCGCATCGCCGATCTCGGAGGCGATAGCGCGGGTGGCCAGGTTGAGGATGCCATTGGGGTCGGTCGCGCCGGCCCCGGTCGCGTCGCGCACTTCTGGTACTCCGAACAACATGACTCCGCCGACGCCGGCTTCGGCCGCCGCCACGACGGCGCGGCGCGCACTGTCGATACTGTGCTGCACGACGCCCGGCATCGAGCTAATCGGGAGAGTTTCATCGCCTTCGCGCACAAACATCGGGAGCACAAGCTCCGCCGGGTGAACACGAATTTCGCTGGCCAAACGACGAAGTGCGCCGCTGGTGCGCAGTCGCCGTGGGCGGATTACAGGGTTGGTCACCCCTGTACCCTACGCCGCTCGGCTGGACGTTTCGTTATCCGGTCGTTACCTCGCCGGTCAGAGCGCGGGTGCGGCCCCCGCCAGCGCAGTGTCGACGAGCGCCTCGATCAGTGACTCGGCGCTGCGCTCGGCGGCGATGACGTCGACGCGCAGCCCGAGGGCCCTGGAGTCCTTGGCGGTCTGCGGTCCGATGCAGGCCACGAGAGTGCGCTCGGGGATATCGCCGAACTGTTCGCGCACCTGACGCGCGACACTGCCGCTGGTGACGAGCACGGCGTGCACGAGGCCGGCTTTCACGTCGGCGACGACCTGGTCGCTGACCGGAACGCCGATGGTGCGATAGGCGACGACGGATTCCACGTCGTGGCCGACCCGGCGCAGCCCCTCGGTGAGCAGGGGCTTGGCAATCTCACTGCGCAGGGTCAACACGCGCAGCGGGATCACTCCCGCCGTGGCAGTCTCCCATTCCTGAAGCAGGCCGCGGGCGGAGTTGTCCTCGGACGGTACGATGTCGACGTGGTAGCCGGCCGCGATGAGCGCGGCGGCGGTGGTCTCACCGACCGCGGCGATGCGGGTTCCGGGAGCAACGACGGCGCGGTGCGACGACAGAACGTCGACGGTAGTCGCGCTCGTGATCGTCATCCAGTCGAAATCACCGGCGGCGAGGCGGGTCAACGCTGCATCGAGCGCGGGGGCGTCGTCGGTCGCAGCGAAGTTAATCATGGGGGCGACAATCGGATTTGCACCCCTGGCCCGCAGATTGGCGGCGACCTGGTCACCCCAGGGTCCGCCGCGCGGAACGAGAACTCGCCAGCCCGCGAGGGGCTTGGTCAGTTGATTGGTCACGTGGTCACTCAGTCACTTTCAGAGGAGCGAACTCGGCCGCGCCACCGGCCAGAAGATCTATGGACACACGTTCGGCCACGTCGAGCGCGGCCTCGGTGAGGTGGAGGGCAGAGTGGGAATCGGGCGTGGCTGCGTGCGAGCTGGTGACCTTGCGGGAACCGTCAGGGCCGTACACGGTGGCGGTGAGGAAAAGGAGCCCATCGTCAACGACCGCAGTCGCACCGATCGGGGCGGCACAGCCGGCCTCGAGGCGGGCCAGCACCGTGCGCTCCGCGGTGGTCGTCGCCTGAGTGGAGGCGTGGTTCATCGCGGCGAGCGCAACACCGAGCAGGCGTTCCGGCTTGCCAGCGCGCACCTCGATGGCGAGCGCACCCTGGCCCGGAGCGGTCGGCCAGGCCGACAGATCGAGAAATTCGGGCGCGAGCGAGTCGAGCCGACCGAGACGGCCGAGCCCGGCTGCGGCGAGCACGACGGCATCGAGGTCGCCCTCGGCGACGCGGCCGATGCGTGTGTCGATGTTGCCGCGAATGTCCACGATCGTCAGGTCGGGGCGACGTTCGAGCAGCTGGGCGACGCGACGCGGCGAGCCGGTACCTACGCGGGCACCCTCCGGAAGGGTGTCCAGGGTGAAGCCGGCGCGCGCGACCAGCACGTCGCGGGCATCCGCTCTTTTGGGAATTGCGCCGATGACAAGCCCGAGGTGGGCCTCGGTCGGCAGATCCTTGTAGGAGTGCACGATGACGTCGCACTCATCGTTCAGCAGGGCTTCACGCAGGGCGCTCGCGAACACACCGGTTCCACCGAGGCTCGAAAGCGGCTCCGTCGACGTGTCGCCGTGGGTGGTGACGCGCACGATTTCGACCTCGACGCCGGCCGACGCCGCGATGCGGTTGACGATGGTTTGGGTCTGCGCGAGGGCGAGGGCACTCGCGCGGGTGCCCACGCGGATCACGGTCATGGCGCCATTCCCGCGACGGCCGGCTTGAAGCCGAGGCGCACGTTCTCGCAGCAGCCGGGGCGGCACACGTCGTACCACGGGCCGAGATCGGTCTCGGCCGGGCGATCTGCGGCGGGGGTGTCGTTCAGGCGTTCCTCGATCAGGTCGACCAGGCCGCTCACGAAGTCGGGCGAGACGCCCGGCGTCGGCACGCGCACGGCTGTGATGCCGAACTTCTCGCTCGTCTCCATCGCCTCGTTGTCGAGGTCCCACATGACCTCCATGTGGTCGCTGACAAAGCCGAGCGGCACAATGATCACGGCACGGATGCCGCGGGCCGGCAGCAGGGCGATCGCATCGTTGATGTCCGGTTCGAGCCACGGCATGCTGGGTGGACCGCTGCGGGACTGGTAGACCAGCTGCCACTGCGTCTTGAGTTTCGCGGTGGCGTCATTTGGTTCTACCAGGGAGTCCATGATGACCTGCGCGACTGCGTTGTGCTGCGCCGCGTAGGCGCCGCCCTCGCCGAAGCCGCGCTCGGCAGGACCGCTCTTGTTGGCGTCGGTCATGGGAATGGAGTGGGTCGAGAACAGGATCTCGACCTCGGTGTCGACATCGATGCCGGGAATCGCCAGGGCGACGTCTTTCAGCCCCTGGGCCACTCCGGTGATGAACGGGGTGACGAAGCCGGGGTGGTCGAAGAACTGGCGGATCTTGTCGATGTGCACGACTTCGTTCAACCCTTTGTCGGTCAGCGCTGCGGCGAAGTCTTCGCGGTACTGGCGGCATCCGCTGTAGGAGCTGTACGCGCTGGTCGCGATCGCCAGCAGTCGATTCTGGCCGGCCTCGTGCGCCTCGCTGATCGTGTCTTTCAGATACGGCGCCCAGTTGCGGTTGCCCCAGATCACGGGCAGGTCGATGCCGCGACGGGTCAGTTCGACCTGCAGTGCGGCTTTCAACACCCGGTTCTGGGAGTTGATCGGGCTGATGCCGCCGAAGTGGCGGTAGTGGGTGGCGACCTCTTCGAGGCGTTCCTCGGGGATGCCGCGGCCGCCGGTGACGTTGCGCAGGAACGGAATCACGTCGTCCTGGCCCTCCGGTCCGCCGAAGCCGGCCAGCAGAATCGCGTCGTACGCGGTCATTACTGCAGCACCTCGACGAGCTCGGCGGTCGAGATGCGGCGTCCGGTAAAGAACGGGATCTCCTCGCGCACGTGGCGGCGAGCTTCGGTGTCGCGCAGGCCGCGCATCAGGTCGACGAGCTCGGTGAGTTCGTCGCTCTCGATCGGCAGCAGCCACTCGTAGTCCCCGAGGGCGAAAGCCGAGACGGTGTTGGCGAGGGCTCCACGGTAGGCGGCGCCCTTGCGTCCGTGGTCGGCGAGCATGCGGCTGCGGTCTTCTTCGGGAAGCAGGTACCACTCGAAGCTGCGCACGAAGGGGTAGATGGTGAGCCAGGCCTTGGGCTCGACGCCGCGGAGGAATGCGGGCACGTGGCTCTTGTTGAATTCGGCGTCGCGGTGCACGCCCATGGCGTTCCAGGTGGGCAGCAAGCTCTTGAGCAGGCGACTGCGGCGCAGCTCACGATTGGCCCACTGCAGGGTCTCAGCCTCGGGCGCGTGGGTCCAGATCATGACGTCAGCGTCGGCCTTGAGGCCGGAGACATCGTAGAAGCCGCGTACGGTGACGCCCTCGGCTTCAATGAGCGCCAGAACGTCGTCGAGCTCGTTCACGGCGTGCGGTACATCGCGGCCGTCGAGGTCATCCGGGTTGTTCGGATCTTTTCGCAGAACGGTAAAGAGGGTGAAGCCTTGCGGCGAAGCCGCTGGTACCTCGGAATCGGTGGGGGTGGTGGGCTGAACGCTGGGTACTGCCTCTCCGGCAGCCGGGTGAGTCATGGCTCTAGTTTGCTCTGTATTGCGCCCGGCACCAAAATGAGCCCACCGATTCCTGTGAACCGACCGAGCGGGGAAACCGGAACTAGCGGTTCTTGGCCACCGCTGAGGCTCCGAACCAGACGATGACGCCCACCATGGTCGCCGCGCCGAGGGCAATGCCCACGAGGGCGGCCGGGCTGTCTTCGCCGAGTTGACGCAGGGCGTGGGAGAGCTGCCTCCGTTTGATGCGCAGCTGCTTGGGCAGGTTGAACTTGTACTCGATCGCATCGAGCGTCGAGGCGAGTTCGGCCCGCGCGCGTCGCGATTCGGCGCGAAGATCGCCGATGCCGTGCTTCTCGGTTTGAGTGCCGCTATTTGGTGTCATATTCGCCAACTCCCTTGAATGCATCTGCGTCGTGACGGATGCTCGCGTGCACGCCCTCCGGGTCGGGTTTCGTGGCCGCCTTCACCCGATTGACACCGATGAGTACGAGGATGCCGGCGAGCAGCACGAGCGCCACTGCCACGATGAGGGTGGCCAGCCAGAGCGGCAACACCAGAGCCAGCGCGATCACCGCGAGGGCGACGAACACCCCGAGTGCGAAAAAGAGGATGGCTCCGGCCACGATGAAGAGTGCGGCACCAACCCCGAAGTTCTTGGCCTTCGTTGCGAACTCGGCCTTGAAGGCATCCAGTTCGGCTTTGACGAGGGCACTGATCTGGCCGGGCAACTCCCCGATCAGGGCGAGCAACGGGCGTTTGCTCTTCGGGTTGAATCCACTGCTAGTCACGGATTGCCTTCCCTAGGTTCGGGTGTCGGTGGTTCGGGTGTCTGAATTCTAAGAGTTGGTGTCGGGGTTACTGGGCGTCGTCGTGGGCGGCGGAATCGCCTTCGGGCGCGGGCTTCGCTTTGGGGGTCGCCTTCGGGGCCACCTTCGGCTTCGGCTTCGGCTTGGCAGCGGCGGTGCGACTGGTGGTGGCACTCGCCTTGGCGGCGGGGGCGGTCGCGGCGGGGGCGGAAGCCTGCTTTTTCTTGGCGACCGCCTGGTTGACCGCCTTCTTGCCGGCCTTGAGCAGGGTGGCTGGAACGTCTCCAACCAGCTCGAGGGCAGCATCGCGCACCTTGGTCACCCGGCGCTGCACCGGTTTGGCGTTCCAGAGATCATTGGCAGCAGCGGCGATCTGGTCGTAGCGTTTGCGGCCGGCGCGTGCACCGAGCACGTAGCCGACGAGTCCGCCCGTAATGAACAGAAGCTTTCCGCGCATTGAGTCTCCACTTTCGTAAGGTATCCCCAGAGTAACCCGGTTCGCCGTTTCGGTCTCGGGTGCGCCCGGGTATGTCTCAGCGCGCTCGTATCAATACAGGAAGTGCACAGTTTCAGCGTGGGCTAGCGGTCGGGCGCCGTGATCGTGAGGCCGAGAGCGGCATGCCGAATGCGGTCGCCGGCCTCGAGGGCGTGCGGAATGACCGAGGCGAGGCCGGTTCCGGCCAGCCAGGCGCCGGTGATCTCGAGGGCCGGGGTCGCCGCGACAGCCTCGCGCACCAGCTGGGCACGTTCGGGCGCACCGAGCGTGGCGGGCGACAGGGCGTCACGCCACTCGGTGCGGGCGAAGGCGCGCACGCTGCTGGCCGGCAGCGGCACACCGAGCAGGGTGGCCGCATCGTGCAGGGCGAGCGCGTGCAGTTCAACGTCGCTGAGGTCATCGGTGGGGTTGGGGTGACCGGCCCGGCCGTAGGACAGCCGCACGACATGACGGCCGGGGCCGGCCGCTGCGGCCACCCAGGCCCACTTCGCGGTGACGTGGGTGAGCGCCTTCGCTGTGACATCGGGGGCGTCAATCGAGACGAGCACTCCCGTGCCGCGCGGGTGCGCGTCGAGGGCGGGCGCGTCGAGCACGAGCGAGGTGAGGGTCACCGCGGTCGGGGCCGGCCAGTCGAGTTCGGCGAGCGCATCGAACTGGGCGCCGAGCGGGTTGACCAGCCGCAACGCCTGGGCTCCCTGAGTCGCGATGATGACGTAGCGGGCGGTCATGGTCTGGGTCGTGGTGCCGACGTCGGCGGGGTCAGTTGAGTCGATCAGGTCAGCCGGGTCGGCGGGCGCGGCATCCGCGGGGCGCGTGACGGTGACGGACCAGGTCGGCGCATCGTCGGTACCGGAGCGAGCCACGTTCTCGGCCGTCGTGCCGGTGAGGATGCTCACGTTGTGGCGTTCGAGGGCGGTCACGATGGCGGCGGGCAGGCTGGCCATGCCGCCGAGCAACCCGCCGACGTTGGAGCCGGCGGGGGCGCCGGAGCGCAGAGCCGAGACGGCGCCGGAGAGCGAGCCGGCGGTGGTGAGGGCGCGGTTGAGGCCGGGGGCGACGACATCGATTTCGAGGTCGACGGCGCTCGTCGTGTAGACGCCGGAGGCGACCGGTTCGACCAGGCGGTCGAGCACGAGCCGGCCCATGCGCTTCTTGACGAGGTCGCCCAGGCTGTGCTCGCGACCGATGGTGAGCACGGGCATGAGCCGGTCGGCGTAGGCGCGCAGCGCCCCCTTCCAGCCGATGACGCGGCGAACGTCGTCGGCGAGCGGTGAACCGGGGATTCCGAGAACGCCGGCTTTGGGGAGCGGGACACTCACCGAGGCATCCGCTGACGGGCGTTGCGGGGCAGTCCCGGCGGCGATCTTTTTCGCGCCGGCGCGGGACGGCGAGCCGGAGTCGAGCGCGGGCAGGTGCAGCCAGGCGCCGGCCACGTTGGGGGCGACGATCTGGTCGGTGAGGCCGAGATCCTCGACGAAGGCGGCGACGGTTCCGCCGCGCACCGCGAAGCTCTCGGCACCGCTGTCAAGGCTGAGTCCGTCGAGAACGTGACCGGCGACCGGGCCGCCGACGGCATCCGTTGCTTCGATGATGGTGACGGCCAGTCCGACCTGGGCGCATTCGCGGGCGGCGACCAGACCGGCCACTCCCCCGCCGATCACGAGAACGTCGATCATTCTGTTGCTCCTACTCGGCCGCGCTCACGTCGTGCACGAGGCTGACCAGGCGGGTCAGCACATCGGGGTCGGTGTCGGGCGGAACGCCGTGGCCGAGGTTGAGTACGTGCGAGGGCGCGCTGCCGCCGCGTTCGAGCACATCGCGCACGTGCGCTTCGAGCACGGGCCACGGAGCTGCGAGCAGGGCCGGGTCGACGTTGCCCTGCACCGGAACGGTGCCGCCGAGCCGGCGGTTGGCCTCGTCGAGCGGTACGCGGTAGTCAACGCCAACGACGTCGGCTCCGATGTTGTGCATCTCTTTCAGCAGCTCGCCGGTTCCGACGCCGAAGTGCACGATCGGCACGTTGCGGTCGACCGGAACGTCGTCGGCGCCGGGCACCGTGTAGGTGAGGTCGCGTACGTGGGCGATGGCCGTCGCCGAGGAGGGAGCAACGGATGCTGCATAATCGGCCAGCGAGAGCGCTCCGGCCCACGAGTCGAACAGCTGGGCAGCGCTCGCGCCGGCGAGCACCTGGGCGCGCAGAAACCGGCCGGTGATATCGGCGGTCCAGGCCATGAGCTTTTCCCAGGCCTCGGGCTCGGCGTGCATGAGCGTACGGGCGTGGATGTGGTCCTTGGACGGACCGCCCTCGACCAGGTACGCGGCGAGGGTGAATGGTGCGCCGGCGAAACCGATGAGCGGGGTCGATCCGAGCTGGGAGACCGCGCGGGCGACGGCATCGCTGATCGGCGCGAGGGCCTCGTCAAGAACGGCCGGGTCGAAGGCGGTGAGCTCGTCGACGTCCGCTGAAGTGCGCACGGCCTTGCCGAGCACCGGACCCTTACCGGCCACGATCGACACGTCGACACCGACCAGTTTCAGGGGAACGACAATGTCGCTGAAGAAGATTCCCGCGTCGACGTTGTGACGGCGCACCGGCTGCAGCGAGATCTCGCTCGCCAGCTCGGGGTCGAGGCACACGTCGAGCATGCGCGTTCCGACCCGCAATTCGCGGTATTCGGGCAGCGATCGGCCGGCCTGTCGCATGAACCACACCGGTGTCACGTCGGGCCGGGTGCCCTGATAGGCCTGAATCAGGCGGGAGTCGGCGGTGAGGCCGGAGGAGAGTGGATGCTGCGCGTCGAGGATCATCAAGCCCATTCTCTCAAATATCCCTGACGGCGCGCGACGGGAGCGTACAGCAAGAAGTCGTAGAATCGGCTAGTGCTCATTCTTCTTTCCGCCAGCCACAAAAACTCCACCTTCGATGTGCTGGAGAAATTGTCTGTGGGCGGGGGCTCGTCGGCCACCCGCATGGTCGAGCAGCACGGGCCACTCAGCGGTGCGGTGGTCGTCGCAACCTGCAACCGCTTTGAGGCCTACCTCGACCTGGATGAGCCCTACGGCGTGTCGCCGCTGCCCGCCGTCTACGCCGCGATTGAGGCTGTGAGCGCCTCGAGCGGCCTCGACGCCGACGTTCTGCGCGACAATCTCACCCTCGTGCACGGCAATGGCGTGGCCGAGCACCTGTTCGCGGTGACCAGCGGGCTTGAATCCGTCGTCGTCGGCGAGGTCGAAATCGCCGGCCAGGTTCGCCGCGCGCTCGAGCAGGCTCGAGCCGACGGAACGACGAGCCCCGAGCTCGAGCGTCTGTTCCAGCGGGCTTCGCAAACCTCGCGCGGCGTGAAGAACCGCACCGGCATCGGCTCGGCCGGCCGCTCGATCGTGCGCCTCGCCCTCGAACTGGCCGAAAGCCGGGTCAGCGACTGGTCGAGCGCCCGCGTGCTCTTGGTCGGAACCGGCCGCTACGCCGGCGCCTCGCTGGCCGCCCTGCGTGACCGCGGCGCCGAGAACGTGCGCGTCTACTCGCCCTCGGGTCGCGCCATAGGATTCGCCACCTCGCACGACATCGACGCCGTACCCACCGAAGATTTCGCCGCCGAAGTGGCTCGTGCCGACGTCGTCGTCACCTGCACCCTGCGCGATGACCACGTGATCGACGCGGCCCTGATCACCCGGGGGCGTGCCGAGATCGGCACGGACCCGTTCGCCATTGCCGGCGCCACCGCCGACGCCCCGGCCCGTCTGTGCCCGGCCGACTCCGGCCCCGAAGCACCGCCGCAGCTCATCATCGACCTCGGCCTGCCCCGCAATGTCGCCCCCGATGTCACCCTGGTTCCCGGCGTCGAGCTTCTCGACCTCGAGACCATCAGCATCCACGCCCCGCTCGAAGAGCTCAATGCCACGACCGAAGCCCGCGAAATCGTCGGCAAGGCCGCCCGCAAGTTCTCCGACGTCGCCGAAGAACAGAGCCTCACCCCGGCCGTGGTCGCCCTGCGCAGCTACGTGTTCGAGCTTCGCGACGCCGAGATCGCCCGGGCTCGCAGTCGCGGCGACTCGAGTGAGGCCACCGAGTCGGCCCTGCGTCACCTTGCCGGCGTGCTGCTGCACGCCCCCATGGTGCGTGCCCGCGATCTCGCCCGCGCCGGCGAGCAAGACGCCTACCTGACCGGCCTCAACGCCCTCTTCAACATCGACGTCACACTGCCCGTCGCAGGTTTCGCGGATGCCACTGGTAGCGGTTCAATCGCCTCGTAGCTCGTTGCTTCGGCCCACACAGGGCGGAACGTGGCCTCTCACGAAGGTCAAATCGTGCGGTCGACCTCGATCAGGGTGACTCCGGCGGGTGCGTCAGGCGTGGACATGGCGGCGAGCGCCGCCGGAGCCTCGGCCAGAGGAATGCGGCGGCTGATCAGGTCCGCGGGGCGCAGTCGCCCGCTCAGCACGAGGTCAAGCAGCGCCGGATAGTCGTGCGCCGGCATACCGTGGCTGCCGAGCACGGTCAGTTCCCGCGCGATCACCGTTCCCAGCGGCATCCGCGGGTCGTCGGCCAGCAGGCCGATCTGCACGTGCCGCCCGCGAGTAGCCAGCGAGCGGATGCTGATGGCCACGGTATTCTCGCGGCCGAGCGCCTCGAGACTCGCCTGCGCGCCGTCCACGGTGAGCCCCCGAATGCGTGCGACCACCTCGGCGTCGGAGAGCCCGGACGAGTTGACCACGTGTGCCGCGCCCACCCGGGCGGCCGCATCGAGGGCGTTGGCACTGATGTCAACGGCGATGACAGTGGCGCCCAGCGCCTGCCCGATCATGACTGCGCTCAGGCCCACTCCGCCGCAGCCGACGACCACGAGGGTTTCGCCCGCCTGGAGGCGGGCCTGGTGCACGAGCCCGCGATACGAGGTGGCGAACCGGCAGCCGAGCAGCGCGGCCGCACCCGCGTCGAGGTCGTCCGGGGTGGCGATGAGGTTCACATCGGCCTGGTGCAGCGCGACCCGCTCGGCGTAGGAACCCCAATGGGTGAAGCCGGGCTGGGTCTGGTTACGGCAGACCTGGCCGTTGCCGGCGTCGCACTCCGGGCACTCGCCGCAAGCGCAGACGAAGGGCACGGTCACCCGCTGGCCCGTTCGAAAACGGCGCACGAGCGGTCCGACCTCATCGATCACGCCGACCAGTTCGTGCCCGGGAACGTGCGGCAGCGCGATATCGGCGTCATGGCCGAGCCAGCCGTGCCAGTCGCTGCGGCAGAGGCCCGTGGCCTCCACCCGTACGATCACGCCGGAAGCGCTCAAACGCGGCTCCGGCACTTCGCGCAGTACCGGAAGAACACCGAATTCTTCGAAATAGACCGCTTTCATGGTCTCAGTCTGCACGACGGATGCCGGCGGCGCGTTTTCGAGACCAGCTCGCGTTAATCGAAGCCGGGCTCGCTCGCTCTGCGCTAGGCGCCGCGGAGGCGAACGGCCAGGTAGGCCTCGAGTTCGGCGAGCGGCACGCGCTCCTGCGCCATGGTGTCGCGGTCGCGCACGGTGACCGCCTGGTCGTCGAGCGAATCGAAGTCGACCGTGATGCAGAACGGGGTACCGATCTCGTCCTGGCGACGGTAGCGACGGCCGATGGCTCCGGCGTCGTCGAAGTCCACGTTCCAGAGCTGGCGCAGGCTCGACGCGAGCTCGCGGGCCATCGGCGACAGCTTCTCATTACGCGACAGCGGCAGAATCGCGGCCTTCACCGGCGACAAGCGCGGGTCGAGCTTGAGCACGGTGCGCTTGTCGACGCCGCCCTTGGCGTTCGGAACCTCTTCTTCAACATAGGCGTCGACCAAAAAGGCCATCAGGGACCGGGTCAGGCCGGCAGCCGGCTCGATCACCCAGGGCGTCCAGCGCTCATTCTTGGTCTGGTCGAAGTACGACAGATCCTTACCGGATGCCTTGGCGTGCGTCGACAGGTCGAAGTCACCACGGTTCGCGACGCCCTCGAGCTCGCCGAATTCGGTGCCGGTGAAGCCGAAGCGGTACTCGATGTCGACGGTGCGCTTGGAGTAGTGCGAGAGCTTCTCCGCAGGGTGCTCGAACAGGCGCAGGTTCTCCGGATTGATGCCGAGGTCGGTGTACCACTTCAGGCGGGTGTCGATCCAGTACTGGTGCCAGGTCTCGTCCGTGCCGGGCTCGACGAAGAATTCCATCTCCATCTGCTCGAACTCGCGGGTGCGGAAGATGAAGTTTCCGGGGGTGATCTCGTTGCGAAAGCTCTTGCCGATCTGGCCGATGCCGAACGGAGGCTTCGAGCGCGACGCCTGCAGCACGTTGGCGAAGTTCACGAAGATGCCCTGCGCGGTTTCGGGGCGCAGGTAGTGCATGCCGGCCTCGTCATCGACCGGGCCGAGGTAGGTTTTGAGCAGTCCTGAGAAGGCGCGCGGCTCGGTCCAGATGTGACGGTTGCCGCAGTTGGGGCAGGCGATATCGTCGAGGCCGTTTTCTGGCGGGCGGCCCTTCTTCTCCTCATACTGCTCTTCGAGGTGGTCGGCGCGAAAACGTTTGTGACAGCTGGTGCACTCGATCAGCGGATCGCTGAAAACCTCGACGTGACCGGATGCCTCCCAGACCTGGCGAGGCAAAATCACGCTGGAGTCGAGGCCGACGACGTCGTCGCGGCTGGTGACCATCGAACGCCACCACTGCTTCTTGATGTTCTCCTTGAGTTCGACGCCGAGGGGCCCATAGTCCCACGCGGAGCGGGAACCGCCGTAGATCTCACCGGCCTGAAAAACAAAACCGCGGTGGCGGGCGAGGGCGATGACGGAATCAAGATGAGTGGGTGCGGCCACGGTGGCTCCAATGGTCGAAGGCGCAGAATGCGGGCGAGTGCCCGGTTACCCATTTTACGCGCTCGATTTACCTCCAGTTCCCGCCACCGTTCTTAGCCATTCTCGCGTCGAGGTAACGTAGACAGGCAGATTCACAGGATTTGCCTTGGCTCAAGGAGGAGAAATGGGCGCTGCGTCCAGCACGTCAGAAGGCACGACACGAGAAGCAACCGCTCTGAAACGGATTCCGCACGACCTCGCGGTCGCCCTGGATCCCGAGGAGTTGGACGCCCACGATCGTCAGTGGACGCCGCTCAAGATCATCATCTGGTCCGCTATCTCACTGCTCGGTGGCCTCAGCTGGGTCATGCTCGCCGTCGTGCGTGGTGAAACCGTCAACGCCATCTGGTTCGTGTTCGCCGCGATCTGCACCTATCTCATCGGCTACCGCTTCTACTCGAAGTTCATCGAAAAGCACATCATTCGCCCCGATGACCGTCGCGCCACCCCGGCCGAGTACCTGGCCGATGGCAAGGACTTCGCCGCCACCGACCGCCGCGTTTTGTTCGGTCACCACTTCGCCGCCATCGCCGGCGCCGGCCCACTCGTCGGCCCGGTTCTCGCCGCACAGATGGGGTATCTGCCCGGCACGATCTGGATCATCGTCGGCGTCGTGCTCGCCGGCGCGGTGCAGGACTACCTGATTCTGCACTTCTCAATGCGACGCGGCGGCCGCTCGCTCGGCCAGATGGCCCGCGACGAACTCGGTGTGATCGGCGGCACCGCCGCCCTCATTGCGACCCTCGTGATCATGGTCATCATCGTGGCCATCCTCGCCCTCGTGGTGACAAACGCCCTCGCCGAAAGCCCGTGGGGCGTCTTCTCGGTCGGCATGACCATCCCGATCGCGCTGTTCATGGGCTGCTACCTGCGCTTCTTCCGCCCCGGCAAGATCACCGAAATCTCCATCATCGGATTCGTGCTGCTCATCGCCGCCATCATCGGCGGCGGCATGATCGCGGACACCGATTTCGGACAGACCTACCTCCTGGTCGACAAGGTCACTATTGCCTGGGGCATCATCATCTACGGCTTCATCGCCGCGATTTTGCCGGTCTGGCTGCTGCTTGCCCCGCGCGACTACCTGTCGACCTTCATGAAGATCGGCACGATCGGCATGCTTGCGGTCGCGATCGTCATCATCCGTCCCGAAATCAACGTGCCCGCCGTGAGTGAATTCGCGTCGACCGGCACCGGCCCCGTCGTTGCCGGAACGCTCTTTCCGTTCCTGTTCGTGACGATCGCCTGCGGTGCCCTCTCGGGATTCCACGCCCTCATCGCCTCCGGCACCACCCCCAAGCTCATTGAAAAGGAACGTCAGACCCGGTTCATCGGCTACGGCGGCATGCTCATGGAGTCGCTGGTGGCGATCATGGCCCTCGTGGCCGCGCTGTCGATCGATCGCGGCATCTACTTCGCCATGAACGCCTCTCCCGCCCTCACCGGTGGTACCGTGCAGGGCGCGGTCGCCTTCGTGAACGGCCTCGGCCTGACCGGCGTCAACCTCACGCCCGACTTGCTGACAGACCTGGCGACCAACGTCGGCGAGGAGTCGATCGTCTCCCGCACCGGTGGCGCCCCGACCCTCTCCGTCGGCCTCTCGCAGATCATGCAGCAGCTCGTCGGCGGCACCTCGATGATGAGCTTCTGGTACCACTTCGCCATCATGTTCGAAGCCCTGTTCATTCTCACCGCAGTGGATGCCGGCACCCGCGTCGCCCGTTTCATGCTGCAGGACAGCCTCGGTAACTTCTTCCCGAAGTTCAAGAACACGTCCTGGCGCCCCGGTGCCTGGGCCGCCACGGCCATCATGGTCGCCGCCTGGGGAGCCGTGCTTCTCATGGGAGTGACGGATCCGCTCGGCGGCATCAACACCCTGTTCCCGCTGTTCGGCATCGCCAACCAGCTGCTCGCGGCGATCGCCCTGGCCGTATGCATGGCCATCGTCGCCAAACGCGGCCTGTTCAAGTACCTCTGGGTCGTAGCGCTGCCGCTCGGATTCGCCGCCGTCGTCACGATTTCGGCGTCGTTCCTGAAGATTTTCTCGACCACACCGGCCATCGGCTACTTCGCGCAGAACCGCGCGTTCTCCGATGCCCTCGCCGCTGGCGAGACGAGCTTCGGCACCGCCCCGAACGTTCTCGCCATGGAGGCTGTCGTGCGCAACACGATGGTGCAGGGCGTTCTCTCGATCGTCTTCGTCGTGCTCGCGATCATCGTGATCCTCACGGCGATTCGGGCCACCTGGAACGCCTACCGCAAGAACTCCAGTGCCACGAGTGAAGATGATGCCGTGCAGTCGCAGATCTACGCGCCGGCCGGGTTCATAATGACCCCGCCCGAAAAGGTGCTGCAGGCCGAGTGGGATGCCCTTCCCGTGCACAAGAAAATCAAGGTCAAGGGCCACTGATGACCCTTCTGGCGGGCGTCCGCAAGGGCGCCCTCGGCGTGGCCTGGTATGTCAAAGGCCTGCTCGGTGAGGATGCCTATGAGAAGTATGTGGCGCACCACGCGCGTGAATGCGAGGCGGAAGCCGCGGCCGAGGGCCGCGCGCCGCATCCGCTCATGACCGAGCGCGAATTCTGGCGCGACCAGACGGACCGGCAGGATGCGAACCCGCAGGGACGCTGCTGCTGACGGCTAGTCTGGACCGATGACGATCGGGGGTGGGGCAGAGCGGCTGCGCGCGCTCCACACCCGCCTCGGTCAGCTGCCGCCGTGGGGACTCGTGCTGCTGATTTGGGGCTTCTCGCGGCTCCTCACGACCGCACTGCTCGGTACCGTTTTTGCCGCCGTCTCGCGGGCTGGCTGGACCTTCGCGAGCTTCCGGCGCGACCCGACCTTCTTCACCTTCTCGGGGTCGTGGGACAGCTCGTTCTACCGACAGATCGCGCTGCACGGGTATCCGAGCGAGCTACCGACGGATGCGAGCGGCAACGTCGAGCCGAACGCCTGGGCGTTTCTGCCGGTGTTTCCGTGGCTGTCTCGCGGTCTGGCGCAGCTGACCGGCCTCGACTTCTATGTGGCCGGCGTGCTCGTGGCGACCCTGTTCGGCGCCCTGGCCGCGCTCGCGCTGTATCGATTGCTGGAACCGCGAGTCGGGCGCCATTCGGCGCTGTGGGCGGTGGTCCTGTTCTGTTTCGGGCCGCTGTCGTTCATTCTGCAGGTGGCCTACGCCGAGAGCCTGTTTCTGTTCCTGGTGTTCGCGAGCCTCTGGGCGATGATGGAGCGGCGCTATCTGCTGATGATTCCGTTCGCCGTGGTAGCCGCGTTCACCCGGCCGGGCGTACTCGCGCTGTCGCTGGCTCTCGCTCTCCTGCTGCTGCTGCGCTGGCGGGAACGCGAGCTCTTCCCCTGGCGCGAACGCTGGGCGATCGTGGCCGCCGGGCTGAGCATTGCCGCGGCCGGGCTGGCCTGGCCGCTCGTGGCCGACGCCGTCACGGGCGTGCACGATGCCTATCTCGCCACGGAGTTGTCCTGGTGGACCGGCTTTGTGGGCCGGACGTCGTTCGTGCCGCTCACGCCGTGGTTCCTGATGGCCGGCCGTTACCTCGGCGTGGCCGGCATCGTGCTGGTTCTGCTGCTCGTGGCCGGGTTCGGGTGGTGGTTGTCGCGGCGGGCGCTGCATCCGCTTCGGCCGGACGTGATCGCGTATTCGGCCAGTTACGGCCTCTACCTGGTGGCCGTGTTCCTGCCGCAGCAGAGCCTGTTTCGCCTGCTGCTGCCGCTGGCACCGCTGCTCGGCGGTCCAATGATCGCCCGGTCGAAGCCGCTGCGTCGCGGCCTGCTCGTGGGCTCGATCGCCCTGCAGCCCGTCGCGATCTGGCTACTCTGGTTCATCGGGTATCCCTGACTCCCCCGGCTCAGACCCCGTAGATCAGGCTGCGCTGCTCGGCGTAGCGAGCGCGCACGTCGACGGCCCAGTCCCGGGTGGCTGAGGGCGTGAGTTCGGTCGCGATTTCGCGCTTCCACTCGGGAAACTCGCCGTCAAGGGCCCAGGCTGCCTGCCGGGCGGCACCGAGAGCCACGTATTCGCCGGGTTTGGGCAGCAGAACCGGCACACCGAAGACATCCGCTGCGATCTTCTGCACGGCGGGCGACTGCGAGCCGCCGCCGATCAGAATGACCTGGCGCACCGGCACGCCCTGGCTGCGCAGCGAGTCGAGTGCGTCGGCGAGGCTGCAGACCAGTCCCAAAACGGATGCCTGGGCCAGGTTTTCGGGGCGCATATTGCCTCGACGCATCCCGGTCAGCGAGCCGGTGGCATCCGGCAGGTTCGGGGTGCGTTCGCCGTCGAGGTAGGGCAGCATGAGCAGACCGTCGGCGTCGATCGGGGCGCTCAGAGCGAGCGCACCGAAGCGTTCGATGTCCACGTCGAGCATGGTGGCCGTGGCCACGAGCGTGCGGGCACCATTGATGGTGGCGAGCAGGGGAAGCTGGCCGCCGGCGGCGTCGGCGAACCCGGCGACCGAGCCGGAGGCATCCGCTATGTGGGCAGCGGTGCTGGCGAACACGGTGCCGCTCGTGCCGATAGACACGATCACGTCGCCGTCTGCGGCCCCGAGGCCGAGCGCGGCCGAGGCATTGTCGCCGGCGCCGGCCGAGACGATGACGCCGCCGCTGGTGACCCCGGCCCGTTCCGACGGGCCGAGCACGCGCGGCACCCGGGCGGCGCGTCCGAGCGCGGATTCGAGCAGGTCGAGGCGGTATTCGTTGCTGTGCACCGAGAAGTATCCGGTGCCGGAGGCGTCGCTGCGGTCGGTCGTGGCCTCGGCGGGCCGGCCGAGAATGTTCCAGGTGAGCCAGTCGTGCGGCAGCAGCACCTGCCGGGCGCGAGCTGCGAGCTCGGGCCGGTTCTCGTGCAGCCAGGCCAGTTTCGTGATGGTGAACGAGGCGACCGGCACGACGCCGACCTCGTCGGCCCACATGGCGGCGCCGTACTGCTCGGTGAGCGCTTTCGCCTGCGGGGCACTGCGCACATCGTTCCAGAGCAGGGCGTCGTGCACGGGCGTGCCGGTGTCGTCGAGGGCGACCATGCCGTGCTGCTGCGCGCTCACACCGAGAGCGAGCACGTTGCCGGCACCCGAGGCGGCGTCGGTGCCTCCGGCTTGCTCGAATGCCTCCCACCAACGCTCGGGGTTGATGCTCGTGCCGTCGGGGTGGGGTGCGCTCTTCAGCTGCAATAGCTCACCGGTGTCGGCGTTGACACTCACGACCTTGCAACTCTGGGTCGAGGAATCGACTCCGACCACCACGCGACGTTTCAGTGCCAACGCATCTCCTTTGAAACCTAGTTGTGATCAGCCTAATCGAGGGACTTCAGGAGATGTTCGAGGGTGCTCCGGGCTCCGACCGTGTGCAACAGGACGAGGGCATGGTCGTAGGCCGCCACGAAGGCGGCGTCGTCGATCAGGTCACCGAACAGGTCGCGGTCGCGCAGGAACGAGTGCGGGTCGCTCGCGTAGCCGGCGGCGTTGTGCATGACGGTGTTCTTGACGCGGTCGACGACGTCGATCGGTTCGCCCTGCTCATCGGTGCCCTCGGCGTAACGGGCCCAGCTCGCCACGATCGCGGCGGAGAGGGCGAGCTCGCCGCCTTGGGCCGACTGCTCGCGAATGACCGGCAGCAGCCACTTGGGAATGCGGTCGCTCGATTCGGCGGCCAGACGGGCCACGGTGTCGCGCACGCCAGGGTTGCTGAACCGTTCGATGAGCTGCGTCTTGTAGTCCTCGAGGTCGATTCCGGGTACCGGCTTGAGCGTCGGTGATCCTTCGCGGTCCATGTAAGCGCGCAAAAATTGGGCGATAAGCGGGTCGGCCGCGGCATCGTGTACGAGGCGGTAACCCATGAGATGCGCGAAGTAGGCGAGTCCCTGGTGGCTCGCGTTGAGCAGGCGCAGTTTCATGAGCTCGTAGGGTTCGACGTCGCTCACGAGCTGGGCGGCCGACTTCTCATACGGCGGGCGGCCGTCGGTGAAGGCGTCTTCGAGAACCCACTGCAGGAACGGCTCGCAGACGACCGGCCAGCGGTCGGCGAGACCGAAGGCCTTCGCGATCTGGGCGCGGTCGTCGTCGGTCGTTACCGGGGTGATGCGGTCGACCATGGAGTTCGGAAAACTCACCTCGGCGTCGATCCAGGCGCCGAGATCTGCGTCCTTGGCGGTGGCGAAGGCCACGAAAGACCGGCGGGCAACGCGACCGTTGTCCTGCAGGTTGTCGCAGGACATGACGGTGAACGGCGGGGTCGAGCGCTCGCGTCGGCGACGCAGGGCTTCGACGACGAGGCCGAAGACCGTCGCGGGGGCGGCATCCGCTTGCAGGTCAGCGGTGACCTGCGGGTTGCTGAGGTCGAACCGGCCGGTGACCGGGTGGATGTTGTAGCCACCCTCGGTGACGGTGAGGGAGACGATCTTCACTTCGGGGCTCGCGAGGCGTTCGATCACGGCCTCCACGTCGTCGGGAGCGAACAGGTAGTCGATGATCGACCCGATCACGCGGGCGTCGAGAGTGCCGTCCGGGTATTTCACGACGAGCGTGTACAGGCCGTCCTGCTCGAGCAGGGCGTCGCGCATGCGGGCGTCGGAGGGCATGACGCCGACTCCGCAGATGGCGTAGTCGCGGGCGAGGCCCTGCTCGAGCAGGTCGTCAATCATGAGGGCCTGGTGCGCGCGGTGAAAACCGCCAACGCCGAAGTGCACGATGCCGGCCGTGAGACCGGCGCGGTCGTAGCTGGGCACCTGCACGGTCGCGGGCAGCGACGACAGCGTCGCGTTGCTGAGCGGGGCCATGTCGGGAGTCGTGGTGTCGGTCATGGGTTCCTCATTCGTTCGGTGTGCGATTCAATCGGTGCAGCGCGGGCGGGGTCGGCGCGCAACTGCACCGCACCTCCCAGATACAGCAGGGTGCCGTCAAAGCGGATGCCGGCGAGGTCGGCCAGAACGAGGGTCGCCCCGGTGTCGAGTCCGCGCACGCCGATGCCGACAGTGAGCCCGATCTGAGCGGCCTGCGCCGACTCCACGCCGGCGTCGGCGTCTTCGAACACGACGGCGCGGCGCGGGTCGATGCCCAGGCGTTCGACTCCCAGCCGGTACGGGTCGGCGGCGGGTTTGCCGCGCGCCACGTCGTCAAACGTGACGAGGCCCACCGGGCATGGCAGCCCGGCGGCCTGCAGCCTTGCGCGGGCCACGACGGCCACGGCGCTCGTGACGATGGTGAAGCGACCGGTCGGCAGGGCCAGCAGCAGGTCGAGGGCACCGGGCAGCGCGCGCACGAGCGGGGCCGTCTCGACCTCTTTCAGCATGAGCGCGTGGTCAGCGCGGTGCACGTCTGCGGCCGGAACGAGTTCGGCGATCGTCTCCCTGGCCGGGCGGCCGTGAATGATGTCGCGATCGAAGTCGAAGCCGGGCGCGTACTCCACGGCCCACTCGTTCCAGGCCGCGGCAGCGGCTTCGTCGGAGTTGACGAGCACGCCGTCGCAGTCGAACAGCAGACCGTCGATCGGGTAGCTGCCGATCTCCGATGCCAGGCCGGCGATGCTCACAGTGTGATCTCCGTTTCGAGACTACCGGCGTCGAGGGGCTCCGCGCGCAGCACGGGCACTCCGGCTTCGGCGGCCAGGGCGAGCACAGCGTCGCCCACCCCGGCGTCGACCACGAGGTGGTCGACCTCGTCGAGCTGGGCGAATTTCACCAGTCCGTGGGTCTCCAGCTGGTCGTGGTCGGCGATGAGAACGACGGTGGTGGCGGCATCCATGGCGGCGCGCTTGATGCGTGCGGCTTTCGGGCTCGCGGCCAGCAGCTGGCCGTCCTGGGTGAGCCCGCTGACGCTGATGAACGCGACGTCGATGCGAATGTGTTCGAGCGATTCGCGGGTCCATTGCCCGGATTGCGAGTCGTCGATCGGGTCGACCGTACCGCCGAGGTTGTAGACCAAGAGTTCGGCGTTGCGGCTTGCCACGAGGGCCACCGGAATGGACGTCGTCACCACCTGCAAGGCGGCCGAGTTCGGCAGGCACACCGACAGCGCCTCGGCAATCGGCCCGGCATCGAGAAAGAGGATGCCGTGCTCCGGCAGTAGGGTCGCCGCCAGGCTGGCGACCGGGTGGGCCACAGGTTCGGGCACGGTCACCCGGTCGAGGTCATTGACCGGGTCGGCGACGCTGATGGCCCCGCCGTGCGCCCGACGCAGCAGGCCGTCATCTTCGAGCACCCGCAGGTCGCGGCGGATGGTCTCTTCGGCGACAGCGAGCGACTCGGCGAGCTCGTTCACTTCGACCCGGCCGGCGCCGGCCAGCGCGGCCAGAATGCTGGCGCGACGGTCGTCGGCGCTGCGACTCGTTGGATCCGGTTTCAATTGGGTTCCCCTGGTGTTCTCGACGACAGGTGTTCTTACAACTACTTGATGGCGCCCATGGCGAGGCCCGTGACGAGGCGCTTCTGCGCCAGCCAGCCGGCCAGGACCACGGGAAGAACCGCGAGAGTCGATGCTGCCGAGAGTACCGCGAGAAACTGCCCGCGGCCGTCGACGAAGCTGCCGAGGAACGGCGGAGTGGTGCGGGCCATGGTGGAGGTGAGCAGGCTGGCCAGGAAGTACTCGTTCCAGGCGAAGATGAAGCAGATCAGCGCGGCCGCGGCGATGCCGGGGGCGACGATGGGCATGACCACCCGTACGAGCTCGGTAAAGAAGTTCGCACCGTCGATCTGCGCCGCCTCGACGATCTCGAGTGGCACCTCGCTGAAGAACGAGCGCATCATCCAAACCGCGAGCGGCAGGTTCATGCCCACGTAGAGCACGCTCAGGGCCGTGATGTTGTCGAGCATTCCGAGGCCCTGCAGCAGCAGGTAGATCGGAATGATCGCGGCCGCGATCGGCATGAACCGGGTGGAGATGAAGAAGAACAGGGCGTCGGTCGACTTGATGATCGGGCGAATGGAGAGGCCGTACGCCGCCGGAATAGCCAGCAGCAGCACGATGACGGTGCTCATCACGCTCGCGGTGAGCGAGTTGAGCAGGTAGACGCCGAACCCGCGGTCGAGCACTTCGGTGAATCGGTCAAGGGAGAGCGCCGTGAAGATGGTCGGGGTTCGCGTCGCCGCTGCGGCCTCGGTCTTGAAAGCCGTGAAGACCATCCAGGCCACCGGAAAGAAGAATCCGAGCGTGACGATCCACGTGAAAATGGTGAGGGCCGTGCTGGTGACGTGGTGGCGCATCCGCTTGGCACGACGGCGTGGGGGTGCCGGGGTACTCGTGCGGGGTGCGGTGCTGGCTGGGGCTGCGGTGGTCATGACTTGGCTCCTTCACTGGAGAAGATCTTGAAGAGCAGGCGCAGGGCGACGCTCGCCACGATGATGGTCAGCAGAACGGTGATCACGCCGTAGGCGGCCGCCTCACCGATTTCGAGGCCCACGAAGGCGCGTTCGTAGAGCAGGTAGGAGAGGGTCTTGGTGCCGCCGGTGCCTCGGGTCATGATGGCGATCGGGTCGAAGACCTGCAGCAGCATGATGCCGCCGAGCAGCACGGCCAGCTCGATGTACTGGCGCAGGTGCGGCAGTGTCATGTGCAGAAAGCTGCGGATGGGGCCCGCTCCATCAACGGATGCCGCTTCCAGCGTCTCCTTGCTCTGGCTCTGCAGGCCGGCGAGCAGGATGAGCATCATGAACGGCGTGTACTGCCAGGTGAGCACCATGATCACGGTGAGAGCGGGGAAGTCGGTGTTCCACTGCACGGGGTCGACGCCGAGAATTGAGAGGCCCCAATTGACCATGCCGACGTTCGCGTCGAGCATGGACCACTTGAAGATGAGGGCTGCGGCGGCAGGCATCATGAGGAACGGCGTAATGACGAGGGTGCGGGCCAGTCCCTGGCCGAAGAACTTGCGGTTGAGCAGTAGGGCGATGCCGAGTCCGAAGAGAACCGAGAGCACGATCGACGAACCGGTGATGACCACGGTCGCCGAGAGGGACTGCATGAACGCGCCGCCGGTGAAGACCGTCACGTAGTTGTCGAACCCGGCGAAGCCGCGCGAGCCGGGACGCATCAGATTCCAGTTCTGGAAGGAGTAGTAGATGGTGACGAGGAAGGGAATCTGCGTCACCAGAATGGCGACGACGATGGCCGGCCAGACCAGGGTGCGGGCCAGGCGGAGAGCCTTCTTCTGACCGGCGCTCAGCTCCGGCTTCGGGGGGCGGCGAAGCGTGCGTGACGCGGCGGGGGCCGGGTCGTGCGCGGGTTCAGCCACGATCAAATCTGGCGCGGTCATCTCTGACTTCTTTCTCGTTCTCGGCGTTGAACTGACGAGGTGCGGGCGGCGCCTGGTCGACGCCGCCCGCGTTTGTGTGCTGGTTACTTTTGGGCGTCTCCGGCTTGCTGGGCAAGCTCCTGGCCCTTGTTGAGAACGTTCTCAACGGTGTCGCGACCGGCGAACACGTCGGCGATGTCCTGCGAAACCTGGTTGCCGAGGTCCTGGAACTCCGGCACTGTGACGTACTGGATGCCGACCCACGGCTGCGGGTTCACACCGGGCTGCGTCGGGTTGACCCCGAGCATGATGTCCTTGGTGATCGGTGCGAACGCCGAGGCTGCGGCGAGGTACTCCGGGTTCTCGTAGGTCGAGGTGCGGGATCCCGGGGGAACGCGCTCCCAGCCGAGGGTGGTGCCGACGAGGTTGATGTACTCGGTGCTGGTAGCCCAGCTCACGAACTCCCACGCGGCGTCCTGGTTGTTGCTGGTCTTCGGAATGGCGAGGTTCCAGGCCCAGAGCCAGCCGGATTCCTCGGTCTCCTTGACCGGGGCGTGCACGTAGCCGATCTTGCCGGCGACGGCGGAACCATCGGCCTCGATGGGGCCGGCAGCGCTCGTGGCGTCGTACCACATGGCCGCGTTGCCCTGGGAGAACAGATTGAGGCACTCGGTGAAGCCGGTCGAGACGGGGTCGGCTTCGCCGGCATCCTTCACGAGGTCGGTGTAGAACTGTACCGCTTCGGTGAACTCGGGCGAGTTGACCTCGGCGTTCCAGTCCTCATCGAACCAGCTGCCGCCGAAGGTCTGCACGACAGTGGTCAGCGGGGCGAACAGCTCGCCCCAGCCGGGCTTGCCGCGCAGGCAGATGCCGGCCACGTCGTCGGTGTTGAGGGTGCGGGCGAAGCCGGCAACCTCGTCCCAGGTGGGGTTGGTCGGCATTTCAAGGCCGGCCGCGGCGAACATGTCCTTGTTGTACATCAGGAAGGACGACTCGCCGTAGAACGGAACGGCAAAGAGGCTGTCGTCGACGGTGAGGGCCTCGCGCACGGGCGGCAGCAGGTCATCGACGTTGTAGGCGGTGTCGGCTTCGGCGAGCGGGCCGAGGTCGACGAGCCAGTCGTTCTGGCCCCAGATCGGAACCTCGTAGCTGCCGACGGTGACGATGTCGTACTGGCCACCCTGAGTGGCGACGTCCTTGGTGACGGCGTCACGCAGGTCGTTTTCTTCCATCGCGACGAAGTTCACCGTGATGTCGGGGTGGGAATCTTCGAAGGCGCCCTTGAGCTCCTCCATGTCCTTCATCTGCGGGTTGTTCACCGTGGCGAGTGTCAGGGTCACCGGGCCGTCGGCCTGCTGTGCGCCGCCTCCGGCTCCGCTGCATCCGGCCAAAAGCACACCCACCGAAGAAAAGGCGATTGCGCTGAGGGCAAGCCTTTTCTTCATGGAATAAGACTTCGTCATCTCAAACCTCTTCATCGTCGACACGTCCTTGTGGACTGGTATGTAGTTACTGTGACCCGAATGAGTGGAAAAAGCAACTCAAATTGTGGTTTTGTGACGCTTTTGTGACGAAGAATTGCCCGAATATGCATTATTTTCGCTACGAAACCACAAAAACGGATGCGGTCGGCCGGCTCCCGCCCGCCGGATTGCTAGTCTGAGGCGACGGCTGCGCGCCGTCGACTGCGAGGAGGCAGGCATGTACCCAGCGGAACGACAGGCCGCGATCATCGCGCTCGCGCAGGGCGGCACGGGCGAGATCTCCGTGGCCGTTGCGAGCGTCGCGCTCGAGGTCACCGCCGAGACCATACGCCGCGACCTCGTGGTGCTCGAACGCCAGGGCGTCATCCGGCGCCAGCACGGCGGTGCCCGCCTGGTGCAGAGCACGCCGTTCGAGATTGCCTTGGCGCAACGGCGGCTGGAGAACGCGCCACAGAAACATCGCATCGCCCAGCGTGTGCTGCAGGAGTTGCCGGAAGATGGCGTAGTGCTGCTGGATTCCGGCGCACTCACGCTGGTGATCGCATCCGTTTTTCCGGAGGACCGGCGCTTGATCGTCGTGACCAACAATCTGCCAGCGGTGCGACTGCTCTCGCGTAAACCGCTGCTCACGGTGCTCGCGCTGCCCGGTCGGGTACGCAGTGTGTCGCAGGGAGCGGTCGACGAGTGGACTCGGGCACGCATCAGCCAGCTCAACGTGGACGTCGCGTTCGTCGGCGGCAACGGCCTGACCGCCGAGGCCGGGCTCACGACGACCATTCCCGACGAGGCCGAGGTGAAGCGTGCCATGATGCTGTCGGGGCGGCGGCGGGTGCTCGCACTGACCTCGAGCAAGATCGGTCAGAACTCGTTCTGCCACGTCGCCGACGCCAATGAGTTCGACCTCATCATCACCGACGACGGGATCGACCCACGCCAGGCCCGCAAGCTGAGTGCCGCAGGGCCGGAGCTCGCGATCGTCTGACGGCGGGCATACGCTGGTCTTGGCGTTCGGGTCGCTCTCGGTTGCCGAGCCGTGAGTTTCGACCCGTTAAAACGTTCAAATCGAGCTGAAACTCACGGCTTGGCCACTTAGTCCGGCTGAAAGTCACGGCTCGGCGACGCCTAGCCTGGGAGCGCCTCGCCGGACAGCGCGAACAACCACAGCACGACCGACAGAATCACCATTGCCCAGGTGATGGCGCCCAGAAATAGGCGAGTCGACAGCGAGGGTGGCGGCGGCGAGCCGCCCGGGTCGACAATCGCATCGTCGCTCAACGAGTGGCGCGCCTGGCTCCAGATCGCCGGCACGAGCACGAGCAGCGCGGAGACGACCACGATCGGCAGCGCCGGAACGGTGAAGAGGGTGGCCGCGGAATCGCTAGCGAGGTTCAGCCCGATCGGGAGGGCCACGCCCAGTAGGCCGGCAACCACGAACATCCAGGCACGCGGGCGCACCCTGGCCAGTGACCGCAGGAACGTGGGCATCAGCACCGCGCCGACGATCACGACGACGAACATGGAAATAGTGGGCAGGTCGACGCGCACCGCCTCGCCCTGCACGAGCGGCAGCGCCGACACCGTGAAGCCGATGAGCCCCAGCACTCCGAGACCGGCCCGCAGGCCCACTGCGTTCACTGCGGGCTGCGGCAGGGCCGCCAGTCTCAGCTCGGCCGCGTAGCTTTTGGGTCTACCGAAACACTCTTCGGCGCTCATTCCGGCATCGGCGAGAAACTCCCGCGCACTGGCGAGGGCATCGCCGATGTCGCGGCCAGGCACGCCGAGTAGCCGCAGTTCGATGGTGAACTCGTCGAACCAGGTGGCGTCGTCCATCGCGGCCGCGGTCGCGTCGTCAGAGTGGATGCCCGCGCCGGCGTTGTCAGGATCGTGCGGGTCGCTGGTCATCATGTCGAGCCTTTCACTTGCTGTATTTCGCATTACTGGCCCGGGTAGAAGGCGAAGGTGAGCACGACGCTGACTGCGCCATAGAACACCAGCATCCAGTTGAGGGTGATGATCGACAGGCGCAATTTCAGCGAGGGGCGCGGATCGAGCTCGGCACCCGGCTCAACGATCGGGTCAGGCCTCAGGGTATGGTGCACCTCGTTCCAGATGGGCGGCGCGATCAGCAGAATTCCGGCTCCAATGGCGATCGGCAGCGCCGGAACAGTGAACAACACCGCCTGGCCCTGCCACACGATGAGGGCAAAGAGACCGCCGCCGACAATCATCAATCCGAGCGCGATCAGCAGCACCCGGGTTGGACGCTCGCGCACCAGCGCGGTATGAGTAGCGGCACTAGCGCCAGCGCCAGAATCATCCCGGCCAGCGACAAGAGCATCCACACCTTCACGACCAGGAGATCGTCGCCACCCGCGAGGGGAAGGACCGCTTGCGCCAGCACGACCAGCCCGACCGCCCCCATTCCGCTGTTCAGCAGCAGATTGCCTTTCGCGCCCTGAGCCAACGGTACGGTCGGCAGGTCGAGTTTCGCGGCGTAACTTTTGGGGCTGCCGAACGATTCGTCGGCGCGCGCGCCGGAGTCGATGAGAAACTCCCGAGCGCTCGCCACGGCATCGCCGATGGCGTCGCCGGGCACGTCGAGCAGGCGGAGTTCAAGGGTGAGCTGCTCGAGCCAGGCGGTAGTGGTGGCCTCACGCTCAGTCTCAGCCAAACGGATTCCGGCGGCGCGGGCATCCGCTTCGGCGCTGCCGGACATGCTGTTGTCGGGATCACGCGGGTTGCTGGTCATAATGATTCGGCCGGGCCTTTTTGCAGATGGTCGTGCACGGTGGTGGAGAAGAGCTGCCAGTGGGCGGCCTGGTCAGTGAGCTCCTGTTGCCCGTCGTCGGTGAGCGAGAAGTATTTGCGCCCGGGTCCCCCGGCGCCCGGTCGCCATTCGGCGGCGATCCAGCCGGCCGTCTCAAAGCGGGTGAGCAGCGGATACAACGTGCCGCCCTTGATGGCGCCGAACCCCGCAGCTTCGAGCGCGGTCGCGATCGCATACCCGTAGGTCGGGCCGGGCGCGAGCGTTCGAAGCACGCAGAGGCTGAGTGCCGCGCGCATCCAATCGGCCGGCCAGGGTTTCGGTTGCATGACTACATCGTCTCACTAGTTAGTCAGGCTGTCTACTCGCGTGGCCGCCCCGGCACCCTGCACCCCAGCACTCAATCGCGCCCTCCGCGGCGCCGCGCCGTGAGTTTCTGCCCGTTGAATCGTGAGCAGAGTCACCGGTCGCGGTCAGTGCACGTACTCCAGCAGATCGGCCCCGACCGCGCGCATACCATCGAGCACTGCGAGCCGGGTCATCAGCTGGGCGTCGTCGAACACCATCGACACCGCGTAGGTCACGCCGGCACGCGGACCCCGCAGGACTCCCACCTCGCTGCGCACCCCCGCAGCCGTCCCGGTCTTGTTGACCATGAGCAGCCCGTGGTCGCTTTCGCGGTGGGCCAATGGATCGAGCCCGAATGCACTGGCCACGAGCGACAGATCGGTGTTGAGCGATAGCCAGCCGATCACCCGCGCGCTTGTCTCGGCGTCGACGATCTCGCCGCGGGCGAGCGCGGTGAGCAGCCAGGTGAGTTCCTTGGCGCTGCCCACGGACAGCTGTGGGGCGTCGTCCGGCCCGCGCTGGTCGCGCACCAGGTCGAGCAGCGCCGTGCGACTAAGACCCAGTTGCTCGGTGCGAGCGCGCACCGAGTGCAGCCCGACGGTACGAATGAGTACGTTCGTCGCGAGGTTGTCGTTCGTTGCGCCGACCAGGGCCGCGAGGTCGGAGACGCCGAGGCGTGAAATCTGCAGGTGCTGCCAGATGCCGGAATCGCCCACGGCATCCGCACTCAACCGTTCGAGCATTGTGGCAAGACCGAATTCGGCGTCGTTCAGACGCGCGGCCACTTCGATCAGCAGCAGCAACTTGCCCACGCTCGCCGTCGGCATCGACACGTGGTCGTCGACCGAGAACAGCACGCGTCCGGTCGACAGATCGGTCGCCCGCGCCGAAACCTGTACCCCGCCCAGGGCGAGTTCTCCGAGGGACGCGAAGCCGCGGGTGAAATCCTCAGGCTTGTCCGTCGTGCGGTGCTTGCCGCCGGGGAGTGCGGCGTGGCGAGAACGGGCTGTCACAGCATCCGCTCGGCTGGAGGTAGCGCTGTCGCCATCGCGCCTGGAATAGACCACTGGGTCGACCCTCTCTTCGGCAAACGCCCCGCGCTGGCCTCATCCCCGGCTCAGAAGAACCTGCTCCACACTAACCCCCGACAGGGACGACCGGGCTACCAAATGGTGACGCGCTTCTCGGGAGCGAGGTAGAGGGCATCCGCTTCGCCCACCTGGAACGCCTCGTAGAACGCGGGAATGTTGCTGACGATCTGGTTGCAGCGAAACTCGTTCGGCGAGTGCGGGTCGATGGCCAACAAGCGGATGGCCTCAGCGTCGCGTAATTTCATCTGCCACGCCTGGGCCCAGGAGAGGAAGAACCGTTCGGCGCCGGTGAGGCCGTCGATAACCGGCGATTCTTCACCGTTCAGCGAGAGCAGGTAGGCCTTCCAGGCGATGGACAGCCCGCCCAGGTCGCCGATGTTCTCGCCGATGGTGAGCGCGCCGTTCACGGTGTTGCCCGGGATAGCTTTCGGTTCGAGGCCTTCGAACTGGGCGATGAGCGCCGTAGTGCGCAGCTCGAAAGCGGCCTTGTCGTCGGCGGTCCACCAGTCGATGAGGCGGCCGTCGCCGTCGTACTTGGAGCCCTGGTCGTCGAAGCCGTGGCCGATCTCGTGGCCGATGACCGCGCCGATCGCACCGTAGTTGGCGGCCGGGTCGCGCGCGTCGTCGAAGAACGGAAACTGCAAAATGGCGGCCGGAAAGACGATCTCGTTGAACCCGGGGTTGTAATAGGCGTTGATGGTCTGCGGGGTCATGAACCATTCGTCGCGGTCGAGCGGCTTGCCGATCTTGCCGAGCTCGCGCTGAAATTCGAACTCACCGGCGGCTTTGACGTTGCTGATCAGGTCGTCGGCATTGATTTCCAGGCTCGAATAGTCCCGCCACTTCACCGGATAGCCGATCTTCGGCGTGAATTTGCTCAGCTTCTCGAGGGCTCTCGTGCGTGTTTCTTCGGTCATCCACTCGAGGGTGCTGATGCTGTTCTCGTAAGCCGCGACCAGATTGGCCACGAGCACGTCCATGCTCTCCTTGGCGCTCGGCTTGAAGTGGCGTTCCACGTAGATGCGGCCGACGGCCTCGCCGAGGGCGCCCTCCACGAGCGAGACGCCGCGCTTCCAGCGGTCGCGCAGCTGCGGGGTTCCGCTCAGGGTGCGACCGTAGAAGTCGAAGTTCGCCTCGACGAATTCACCCGACAGGTACGCAGCGCTCGAGCGGATGACCTGCCAGCGGAGCCAGTCCTGCCACGACTGAAGGCGGTCCTCGGTGAGGGCAGCAGCGAGGCCGACGATGTAGCTGGGTTCGCGCACGACGACCTCGTCGAGGGCCCCGGCCGGGGCATCGAGGCCGTCCAGCCAGAGGTCAACGTCAGCGCCGGCGGCGAGCGCCGACACCTGGTCCCAGGTGCGCAGGTTGTAGGTCTTCTCGCTGTCGCGGGTGCTGACCTTGTCCCAGTGGTGCGAGGCGAGTTCGGTCTCAAGCTCGAAGACGCGCGCTGCCCGGTCGGCGGCGTCGGCGAAACCGGCGAGGGTGAACATCCGCTCGAGGAATTCTTGGTATTTGGCGCGAATGTCGGCGAACTTCTCATCGCGGTAGTACGACTCGTCGGGCAGACCGATGCCACCCTGGGCGATGAAGACGAGGTATCGCTCGGGGTTGCCCGGGTCGTTGTCGACGTACAGCTGGAAGGCGCCGGCGACGCCGCCGCGTTCGAGGCGGCCGAGGGTGGCGAGCAGTTCGGAGATGGTGGTGACCGCGTCGACCGCCTTCAGGTCTTTCTCCAGCGGGGTGGCACCGAGCGCTTCGATGCGCTCCTCGTCGAGGAAGCTCGTGTAGAGGTCACCGAACTTGCGCTCCAGGGTGCCGGCCGGCGCGGTCTGCGCCTCGACGATGATCTCCCGCACGGCCTTCTCGGCGTCTTCGGCGAGCATCATGAACGAGCCCCAGCGTGCCTTATCGGAGGGGATCTCGCTGCGCGCGATCCACTTGCCGTTGACGTGCCGAAAGAGGTCGTCTTGCGGGCGCACCTCCGGGTCAAGTTCGTCCTGGTTGATTCCGGATGCAGTCGCCAGCTCAGTCATGGGTTCAGCCTATCCGGGTGGGGTGACAGGTTGCCTTGCAGCGGGGCCAGAACTACCCCAACCCACAGGCATTAACACCCACCTCCTGCCTCAGACAGGTTGACAACTACCGAATGGGCGTAGCGCGCACCCGTTTGGGGCGCGGTCCTGGCCGGCGGGCCCGCATCCGCTCGCCGACAGCGACTTCTACGAGCGGATGCGCGCGGCCAGCGCCTCGCGGGCGCGCGTCATCGATGCGCCGAGACCCCACTCAGCCGAGAGTCGCTCGAGCTCGGCCGCCTGAGCGGGCGTGCTCGAGCGGATGCGCGCGTCGAACGCCGGCCACTCAAGGTCGCGCACCACGTTCACCACTGCGGGGGCCACCTTCAGGTAGTCGGCGGCGGCGAGGATCTTCGCCCGAATGGAAGCCCCCATCACGGTTTCCGGGTCGGCTGCAGCCGCGACGATGCCAGCGAGGTCGCCCCAGGAGGCCAACAGGGTCGCGGCGGTCTTCTCGCCCACGCCGGCGACTCCGGGCAGCCCGTCGGAGGCGTCGCCGCGCAGGGCGGCGAAGTCCGCGTATTGCGCGGGGGTGACGCCGGTCTTGGCGGCGAGGGAGGCATCCGTCAATGTTTCGAGACGGGCCATGCCGCGGCCGGTATAAATGACCCGCACCTGGCGGGAGTCGTCGACGAGCTGAAAAAGGTCGCGGTCGCCGGTGATGATGTCGACCGGCATCGCCGCGTGTGAGGCCAGGGTGCCGATCACGTCGTCCGCTTCGTGGTGCGCCGCGCCGACGATGGGGATGCCGAGGGCAGCGAGCACCTCGCGGATGATCGGAACCTGGGGAGTGAGCAGATCGGGCACGACTTCGATCGCGGGGTCGGCATCCGTTGCCGGTTCGGCGGCGACCCGGTGCGTCTTGTAGGTAGGGATGAGGTCGACCCGCCACTGCGGGCGCCAGTCGTCATCCCAGCAGGCCACGATCTCGGTCGGCTCGAACTCGGTTGTGAGCCGGGCGATCATGTCGAGCAGCCCGCGCACGGCGTTCACCGGGTCGCCGTTCGGCGCCCGAACGGTGTCGGGCACGCCGAAGAACGCTCGAAAGTAGAGGCTGGCCGTATCGAGGAGCATGCGGCGCTCGGGTTGAGAGGTCACGGCGAGCAGTTTGCCACAGCAGGCCGGTGTTGCGGTGGGCGCGCCGGTTCGGGTGGTCGCTACGGTAACCGTACGTAGCGCGCACCGAACCCCGGGCCGGTCATCGACGAGTAACTCTTGGGCGCGCCAGCTGCCGGTGAGCGCGCCAGCTATAGGTGGAGCGGTGACCCACAACTGGCGCGGTGAACCACAGGGGCCCCACAGATGGGCGCGGCCACGGGGCACGCGGGGCCGCCGTAGAGTCGAACCATCAACATTCTGCGGGCACAGCCCATCGACCGGGACATTCTGCGGCTCGCCGTGCCCGCACTCGGCGCCCTCGTGGCCGAACCGCTCTTTCTGCTGGCCGATTCCGCGATGGTCGGTCACCTCGGCACCACCCCGCTGGCCGGACTCGGCCTGGCCAGCGCGGTGCTGCAGACCATCATCGGCCTCATGGTCTTCCTCGCGTACAGCACCACCCCGGCGGTGGCCCGCTGGCTCGGCGCCGGCGACACGAAAAGGGCGGTTTCGGTCGGCATCGACGGGCTCTGGCTCGCCCTTGGCCTCGGCGTCGTGCTCGCGGCCGGCGGCCTGCTCGCCACCCCGGCGCTGGTCGGCGCATTCGGCGCCGAAACGGCCGTGACAACGGATGCCGCCACCTACCTCGGCATCTCCATGTTCGGCCTGCCCGCCATGCTGCTGGTGTTCGCCGCCACCGGACTGCTGCGCGGCCTGCAGGACACCCGCACCCCGCTCTACGTGGCCGGAATCGGCTTCGGCGCGAACATCGCCTTCAACTACGTGTTCATCTACCTGCTCGGCTGGGGCATCGCCGGCTCGGCCGTGGGCACCGTTGTCGCGCAGTGGGGCATGGTCGCCGTCTACCTCGTGGTCGTCGCCAGGCACGCCCGGCGGAACAGCGCCCCGCTGCGTCCGCATCGAAAAGGCATGCTGCTCGGCGCGCGCAGCGGCGGCTGGTTGTTCGTGCGCACGCTCAGCCTGCGCGCCGCCATGCTGCTCGCGGTGTTCGTGGCCGCCCAGCTCGGCTCCCCCGAACTCGCCGCCTTTCAGATCGCGATGACCCTGTTCGCGACGCTCGCCTTCGCCCTCGACGCCCTCGCCATCGCCGCGCAGGCGCTCGTCGGGCGCGGCCTCGGCGCGGGCGATGTGGCGCAGGTGCGCGCGGTGCTTCGCCGCTGCCTGGAGTGGGGCATGCTGGCTGGCCTCGTGCTCGCCGCGGTAGTGGTCGGCACGAGCGGCGTGCTCGGCCACGCGTTCACCAACTCGGACGCCGTGACGCAACTGCTGCCGCTGACCCTGATCGTGCTGGGGGCATCCGTTCCGCTCGGCGCGGTCGTGTTCGTGCTCGACGGCGTGCTCATCGGCGCCGGCGACGCCCGCTACCTGGCGCTGACCGGGCTGGTGAACCTCGCCGTGTTCGTGCCGCTGGCCGGCGCGGTACTCGTCTGGGCCCCGTCGGGCGAGGCCGGGCTCGCTCTGCTCATGGCGGCGTTCGCGCTCGGCTATCTCGGTGCCCGTGCCGTGACGCTGAGCCTCCGCGCCCGCACCATGGCCTGGATGGTCGTCGGCGCGCGCTGATCAGCTGAGCGGATGCGGTGCCAGGTCGCGCAGCCGTTGCCGGTGCTAGTGCGGATCGACCGGATGCTCGATGTAGCGCGGGCTCTTCGGGTTCATTACCGAGTTGCGGCGACCATAGGAGAAGTAGATGACCAGACCGATGACGAGCCAGATGCCGAAGCGTAGCCAGGTCTCCCAGTGCAGCTGCGTAATGAGGAAGGCAGAGGAGAGCACCCCGAACACGGGTACCCAGGGCATGAAAGGCAGCCTGAAGGTGCGCGGGACATCGGGGCGGGTGCGTCGCAGCACAATCACGGCAACGCAGACCACAACGAAGGCGGCAAGAATCCCGATGTTGGTGAGGTCGGCAATTAAACGGATCGGGAAGACCCCGGCCAGAACAGCCGCAGCCAGGCCGGCGATCCAGGTCACGCGGGCGGGGGTTCCCCTTTTGTCGGTGCCGGAGAACCATTTCGGCAGTAAGCCATCGCGGCTCATCGAGAACCAGACCCGACTTACGCCGAGCAGGAAGGTCAGCATGACGGTGAGGATAGAGATGACAGCGAAGGCCGAGAGCACAGTCGCAACGACCGGAAGCCCAACCGACTGGAACGCGACGGCAAAGGCGGCGGTCGGGTCGATATCCTGCCAATTCTGCATGCCGGTGAGAACGAGAGTGGCGAGCACGTAGAGCACCATGGCGATGGCGAGCGAGAGCAAAATTGCCTTCGGCATGTGCTTCTTGCCATCTTTGGCCTCTTCGGCGGCGGTACTCATGGCGTCATAGCCGAAGACGGCAAAGAAGACTGTGGCTGCGCCGGTGAAGACCGCGCCGAACCCGTTCGGCAAGAACGGAACGTAGTTCTGGGTGTTGATGTAGAAGAATCCCAGCACGATGATGGCGAGGATCAACAGCACCTTGAGCCCGACGGCGACGAGCTCAAAGCGGCCGAAGGTCTGCGTTCCACGGCTGAGGATGAAGGTCACGAGCACGCACACTACGATGGCGGGCAGGTTGATCAGGCCGCCGTCCAGGGTATCGGGAGTGCCCTGCATCCAGGTCGGAATGTCGATGCCGATGCCACTCATGAACTCGGTGAAGTACCCCGAAATGCCGATCGCCACGACGGCGACGATCGCGATGTACTCGAGCAGCAGGTCCCAGCCGATGAACCAGCCGACGATCTCACCAAGGGCTACATAGCCGTAGGTGTACGCGGAGCCGGCTCGAGGGATCATCCCGGCGAACTCCGCGTAACTAAGAGCGGCAGCCGCGCTCGCGAGTCCGGCGACCAGAAACGAGATGAGCACGGCAGGTCCCGCGCCCACGCCGTCCGGACCGCCGTTGGCAACGAGTCCAGCGAGGGTGAAAATGCCAATTCCGATAATGCCACCGACACCGATCGCGGTGAGCTGCCAGAGCCCGAGGCTCTTGAAGAGACCGTTCTTGGCAGCCTCATCGCCGATGTCGGCAATGGGTTTGCGCCTCATGACCGAATTAGGATTGCGCTCGTTCATCAGGCCTCCATTGGCTTGGCTACAACTATCGAATGCATGCTTGCGTGCCTACTGCGGGAAGGCGCCTCCCCCAGCCTTTACCCGTTCTAAGGTTGGCACAATGACGAGTTTGCGCCAGGCGACTCGCTGAACATTCTCGTTACTAGCCCAGCGGGTAGGCAAGGGCGTTCTGTCGCACCCCGAGCGCGACCCGGTCGCCAATGCGCGGCAGGCCGGGGGCGGCGACTCGGGCACGCACGACGATGCCTCCCGTGAGGGTGAAACTCACCAGGGCATCGTGGCCGGCGTAGGCGATGGCAGTGGTGATGGCATCCGTTTGTTGCTCGGCCAACGGGGCGGCGAGGGTCAGCCATTCCGGACGGAGGAGCACGAGCACGGGCGTTCCGTCGGCAGGAGCGGATGACCCGCCCATCCAGTCCGCCGGCAGCGTGCCGAGCGCGCACTCGACGCGACCGGCCCGCCAGAGGCCGTCGAGCTCGACGGTATCGCCGACGAAGCCGGCGACCCACGGATTGACCGGGCGTTCGTAAACATTGGCCGGGGTGCCGAACTGCAAAATCTCGCCGCCGCGCATGACGGCGACGAAGTCGGCGAGGGAGAGCGCCTCTTCCTGGTCGTGGGTCACGAGCAGGCTCGTGTTGTGCTGGTCGCGCAGCAGGGCCGCGACCTCGGTGCGGAGTGCTGACCGCAGCAGCGGGTCGAGGGCCGTGAACGGTTCGTCGAGCAGCATGAGGTCGGGCCGCGGGGCCAGCGCGCGGGCCAGGGAGACGCGTTGGGCCTGGCCGCCGGAGAGCTGAGAGGGGGCGCGGTCAACCAGCTCGGACAGGCCGACCAGGCTCGCGAGCTCATCGATGCGAGCGGCGCGACTGTTCTGGCGGCTGCGGTCGGGAGCGATCGGTACCGGCGCGAGGCGGTTGTCTGCGGGGGCATCGGATGCAGCGGCGTTCACCGGGAGCGCGGCAGGTCGGGTTCGATATTCGCGCCCCCGCCGGGTGAGACCGGCGAAGAGACCGAAGACTCCCCTTGGGGCCTCGCCGGACTCGCAATACAGATCGTCGCTCTGCTTGTTGCGGGGCAGTCCGAAGCCGATGTTCTCGCCCACGGTGAGATGCGGAAACAGTGAGGCGTCCTGCGGAACCCAGCCCATTCCGCGTTTCTCCGGCGCGCGCTGCACGCCGGGGCCGGTGACGAGGCGTCCGCCGACCGTGATGGTGCCGGCGGTGACCGGCAACAGACCGGCGACCGCTCGCAGGAGGGTGGTCTTGCCGCATCCGCTTGGGCCGAGAACGGCGACGAGACTGCCGCGCGGTATGCGCAAACTGACGTCGTCGAGTACCCGCGTATCACCGTAGGCGACGCGCAGCCCGTCTATCGCAACCCAGCCCATCAATTCTCCCTTGCCGTGCCGCGAATGCCGGATAGCAGCACCGCGGGCACCATCGCCACGAGCACGAGCGCCGCCGCATAGGGCGCTGCAGCGCCGAACTCGAACAGGGCCGTGCGACTCCACAACTCGGTCGCGAGCGTGGACACGCCCGTCGGCCGAAGCAGCAGCGTCGCTGGCAATTCTTTCATGGCCGAGATGGCCACGAGCAGTGCACCGATCGCGATGCCGGGCAGCGCGAGTCGCGCGGTAACCCGCCACCAGGTCTGGAAGGGCGAGAGGCCGAGCATGCGGGACACGTCGCCGAGGCTCGCGGGCACCGCCGCGATCCCACTACGCACGCTGCCGATGGCGCGCGGCATGAACAGAACGACGTAGGCGAAGACCAGCACGACGGAGGTTTGGTAGAACATCGGAACCGCGGCGAGCGCGAAGAATACGAGGGACAGGCCAACGACAATGCCGGGCAGGGCATGGCCGAGAAAGCCGACGGCCTCGATCACGGCCACCAGACGCCCCTGGTAGCGGGCAGCGAGCGCTGCGATCGGCAAGGCTATGACCACGGCGACAACGGCGGCGGCGAGGGCGAGCCCCAGGGTCGCGGCGATAGCTTCGAGCAGCCTCGGAACGTCGATGGCCCGCAGGGTTTCGGCTTCGAGCAGGCGGCTGAGCAAGCCGACCACGGGAACCACAACCCCGGCGATCGGTGCGGCGAGCAGCACCACGGCGCAGAGCGGGCCCGTCTTACCGGGCGCGCGGGCCGGCATGGTGCTGCGCCCGGGAACGCGGCCGACCTGACGGCGGCTGCGGCGTTCGCCGGCCACCACCACGAGCGCGAGCACGACGAGCACGAGGGCGAGCAGCGCGGCCTGGTTGCGGTCGAAACTCGCGCCGTAGGCGGCATTGATTCCCCAGGTGAGCGTCTGAAACCGCAGCATCGAGACGAGTCCGAAGTCGCTCAGCGAGTAGAGGCAGACCAGCAGCGCCCCGGCGATCGCGGCCGGGCGAATCTGCGGCCAGGTCGCTGCCGCGAAGGCCCGCAGAGGGCCGCGACCGAGGGTGCGGGCCACTGATTCCAAATCTGCGGATGCCCCGCGCAGCGCCGCCGCGACCGGCAGCGTCACGTAGGGGGTACAGACCATGGTCATGACGAACCAGCTGGCCCAGAACCCGTTGAGGTGCGGAAACCAGACCAACCAGCCGTAGGCGGCGAGGTAGCTCGGCACCGCGAGCGGCAGCGCCGAGACCAGCAGCAGTGTGCGCTGAAACGGCAAGCGGATGCGCGTGAGAATCCAGGCGCAGATCGTGCCGAGCACGAGGCACGACAGGGTGACTGCCGTCGCCAGCATCACGGTGTTGATCGTGAGCTGTAGCACCCTCGGGCGCACCAGGGTCGCCAGCAGCTCGGCCAGGCCGGCCTCGGTCGTGCGCACGACCAGGTAGACGAGCGGGATTGCAGCGGTCGCGGCGCAGAGCGCGGCGACCGCCAGGAGCCAGGGCGGGGTGCCGCGAAACCGGGCCGGCCTGCGGGGCGGGGCCGGGGCATCCGCTTTGAGGGGCGGAATGAGCAGGCCGGTCATGCGCGACTCGAGGGTAGGGCGCGGCTGTCGACCTGAGCCCGCACCCGCGCCTTCACTGCTTCAACGCTAGATCAGGCCGTGCTTGCCGAGGAGAGCCTGGGTGTCGGCGAGGGTATCGAGGTCGGCCAGATCGAGGTCGGGGTTGACCAGCGAGTCGAGCGCCGGCAGTCCGGCCGGGGCGTCGATGCCGGTGATCAGGGGGTACTCGTAGGTCTCGTCGACGAAGTATTGCTGCGCCTCGGCGCCCACGAGATAGTCGATGAACTCCAGGGCGTCGGCATCGTCTGCTGCGCCGGCAAGCAGACCGGCCCCGGTCACGTTCACGATCGATCCGGCATCACCGGCGTCGGGGTAGGACAGCTGGGCGCGCATATTGGCCTCTCCCGTTTCGGCGGCCTGGGCGAACCAGTAGTAGTGGTTGATGAGTCCGGCCTCGATGACCCCGTCGTTGACGGCGGCGAGGATAGCGCGGTTGTTGTCGAAGATGACCGGGTTGTTGGCGGCAACGGCCTTGACCCACTCGTCGGCGGCCGCCTCGCCGTTCAGCACCCGGTAGGCGGTGACGAAGGCCTGGAAGCTCGCGTTGGTCGGCGCGATACCGAACTTTCCGGACCAGGCCGGGTCGGTGAAAGCGTCAACGGATGTTGGCACATCGGTTGCGGCGAGCGCCTCACTGTCGTAGGCGATCACGCGGGCACGGCCGGTGACGCCGACCCAGGTGTCGTCGGTCGAGGTGAATCCGGCGGGAACGGCATCGGTCGTTGCTGCGGGCAGCGTCGCGAACAGGTCGGCATTGGCGAGCGCGCCCAGGGCGCCGGCGTCCTGGGCGAGAAAAACCTGGGCGGGGGTGGCATCGCCCTCTTCGAGCAGGAGCGCGCCGAGCTCGGCGGTGTTGCCGTAACGCACCTCGACGCTGATGCCGCTCTGCTCCTCGAACTGGTCGATGAGCGGCTGGACGAGCGCTTCGTCACGACCCGAGTACAGGGTGAAGGCGCCGTCTGCGGTGCTTGCCGTCGGCTCGGCGGCTTGCGTGCACCCGGCGAGGGCAAACACGGTGGCACCGGCCAAGAGGGCGGCAACAGACAGGGGGATGCGCATAAGACTCCAAGGGCGGGGGTATGAACGACTAAGGTAAGGCTACGCTAAGTCCCATGGGGGCGCGAATCGGCGGGGTCTTCTGGCATCATGCGGCGCGAGACGCCACCTTCGGCCCCTTGGCGGCCCTTCATGGGGCCGATCGGGTCGTCTCGCATGGAGCCAGCCACCTTCATGGGGCCGAACTTGTCGTCTCGCGGGACTGCAATCTCCGATCCTCCCGAACGCTATTCGTTGTAGCGTTAAGTCACCCACCCACCCGCTGTCGAGGCATCCGCCCGCCGCTTGAGAACCCGTGTGCCTGATGACCTCCGCTGACTCCCCCGTGACCACCACGCGCCCGGCCCTGCTCGGCTGGCGCAACGCCGTCTTTGCCACGTTCTTCGTGGCCGGGCTCGGCCTGGCCAGCTGGATGTCGCGGGTTCCCGCCGTGCGCGACGGCCTCGGCCTCGACACCGCTCAGGTCGGCATCCTCATTTTCGGGCTCTCGGCGGGCTCGGTGATCGGGCTGTTGATCGCCGCGGGTCTGCTGGCTCGCGTCGGCGCCCGCCGCGCCATGCTGCTCAGCGTCTCGATGTCGGCCACCGGGCTCGTGCTCATGGGCGCGGGGGTCAGCCTTCTGCCCTCGGCCCCGTTTGTGTTCGCAGCCCTCGCCGTGTTCGGGGTGGGCATGGGATCCCTCGACGTCATGATGAACGTCGAGGGCGCAGCGGCCGAGCGCGCCATCGGCCGCACGCTCATGCCGCTTATGCACGCCTGCTTCAGCCTCGGCACGGTGGTCGGTGCGCTCGGCGGCGCCGCCGCATCCGCTTGGCAGGTATCGGTGTTCTGGCACCTGCTGGTGATCGCTGTGCTGGTTCTCGGCACGATCGTCCTGGCCGTGCGCTTCCTCCCCGTGGGCGTCGAGAATGCTGAACCAGCGGATGCCCGGCGCCAACCCTGGCGCGACCGCCTACGGGACAGTCTCGCCGTTTGGCGGGATCGGAAACTACTGCTGATCGGAGTTATCGTGCTCGGCATGACTTTCGCCGAGGGCTCAGCGAACGACTGGCTCGCCCTCGCCTCGGTCGACGGGCACGGTTTCAGCAACACCGACGGCGCCATCGTCTTCGGCGTGTTCGTGGCCGCGATGACCGTGGGCCGGGTGCTCGGCGGCCCGGTGCTCGACCGGTTCGGCCGGGTTGTCGTGCTGCGCGCCTGCGCGGGAATCGGCATTGCGGGCCTCGTGCTGTTCATCCTGGCGCCGAACACTCCGCTCGTTTATGTCGGCACAATTCTCTGGGGCATCGGCGCCTCGCTCGGCTTTCCCGTTGGCATGTCCGCAGCCGCCGACGACACCAAGAACGCTGCGGCACGGGTGAGCGCGGTCGCGATCATCGGCTACTTCGCGTTCCTGGTCGGGCCGCCGGTGCTCGGCCTGCTCGGCGAGGCGTGGGGAATTCTCAACGCCCTCTACCTGATTTTGGTGCTGATGGTGCTGGCGGGTCTGGCGGCCCCGGCGGCGCGGCCGGCGGCATCCGCTTTCCCAGACGCGAAGCCGTAAACTCGACCAGTGCGCCTTGTAATTGCGAAATGCTCCGTTGACTATGCCGGGCGTCTCAGCGCGCACCTGCCACTGGCCACCCGCCTGCTCATGATCAAGTCCGATGGCAGTGTGCTCGTACACTCCGACGGTGGGTCCTATAAGCCGCTCAACTGGATGAGCCCGCCCTGCTCGATCGCCATCTCCGAGCCCGACAGCGAACAGGCAGATTCCGGCATCACCGCCCTCTGGACGGTCACCCATGCCAAGACAGCCGACCAGCTCGTGGTCAGCGTCTACGAGGTGCAGCACGATTCGGCGCACGAGCTCGGCATCGACCCCGGACTGATCAAGGACGGCGCCGAGTCGCACCTGCAGAAGCTGCTGGCCGAGCATATTCACCTGCTCGGCGAGGGCTTTAGTTTCGTCAAGCGCGAGTACATGACGGCGATCGGCCCGGTCGACATTCTCGCGCAGGATGCGCGCGGGGCTTCCGTCGCCGTCGAACTCAAGCGCAACGGTGACATCGACGGCGTCGAGCAGCTCACCCGCTACCTCGAACTGATGAACCGCGACCCGCATCTGGCCCCGGTCAGCGGGGTGTTCGCCGCGCAGACCATCAAGCCGCAGGCCCGCAAGCTGGCCGAGGATCGCGGTATCCGCTGCCTGCTGCTCGACTACGACGCCATGCGCGGCCTCGACGACACCGCCTCGAAGCTCTTCTAGCTACGGCACGTTTCCGATCCAACCGAGCGGAACGCCCGCCGTCGGCACGGGCTTGCGGTCCTCGTCGAAGGCCGGGTTCGCCTTGCCGAATGCCGTGGCTACCGCATGGTCGCGTTGTGCGCGCCGGCGCATTCTGGTGCCGATGACGACCAGCCAGGCGCTGTCCGCGAGTAAGACGACGCCGCCAACGACGAACCACGCCGACCCGGCGGCCGATTGAAAGATGCCAAAGGGAATCAGCAGCCAGGCTCCGGCGAAAATGAGCACCCCGAGAAAAACGAGCAGTCCGCCGCGTCGCAGATCGCGCAGTCGGCGATCATCAGCCAAAGCCAGAATCTGTGACTTGTCCATGATTCGCAGCCTAATCATCCGCTTACCGTGACGCTAGGGCAGCGGCCTCCCGCGGGCTGCTAGGTACAGCGCGAACCACTCGTCGCGGGTCATTAAGGCCGCCTGCGCGGCCGCATCTCCGCAGGCGCGAATGCGCGCGGGGTCGCTCGACCCGAGCACCGGGTCGATGTGGGCCGGGTGCCGCATCAGCCAGCCGAGCACGATGGCCTCCCGGCTTGTATTCTTCTTTTCGGCCAGCGCCGCCACCACAGCGGATGCCGCTTCCTGGCTCGCCGCATGCGTCGCGCCGGAATACCGCCCCTGGGCTAGCGCGCCCCAGGCCTGCAGCCGCACTCCGTTGCTCGCGCAGTACTCGAGAGTGCCGTGCGGGAAGGTGTTGTCGGCGCCCTCCGGGTGGTTGACCAGCACCGTGCTGTCGACCCAGTCGTGCCGGTGCAGGCTCAGTTCGAGCTGGTTCGTGACGATCGGCAGGTCGATCTCGCGCTGCAAAAACGCGATCTGCTGCCCCGACATGTTCGAGACGCCGAGCGCGCGAATCTTGCCGTCGGCGTGCAGTTCGGCCACCGCCCGCGCCACCTCGGCGGGCTCGAGCAGCGGATCCGGCCGGTGCAGCAACAGGGTGTCGACGTAGTCGACGCCGAGGCGCGCGAGGCTGTCGTCGACCCGCGCCACGATCGTGGAGAGGTCGTAGGGCGCGTGCTCCGGGTCCAAGCGGATGCCGCACTTCGTCTGGATCTGAATGCGCTCGCGCAGTCCCGGCGAGCGTTTCAGTACCTCACCGAACACCGCCTCCGCCTTGCCGTGGCGGTAGATGTCAGCGTGGTCGAACACCGCTATGCCGATGGACAGCGCGGCCTCGACCGCGGCCGCCGCCTGGTCGATCGCGCCGGGAGCGACCGCGCCGGGGGTCCAGTCGCCACCGAGTCCCATGCATCCGTAAATCAGGGAGGAAGGAGGAGATGGCATCTGCGGATTCCTTTACTGAAGGGGGAACGAGAAGGCTAACCCTTCTCGCCGCCCTCGGTGGTGTTCATGATGCGTTTCTGGAAGATGAAGAACATGATGGCCACCGGGATCGTCATCAGCAGCGCCGAAGCGAGCACGAGCGGATACTGGTTGCCCGACCCGAGCTGCCCCGACACGAGTGAGGCCACGCCGGTCGTCAGGGTATTGAGATCGGCGTCCTGCCGCGACACCACAAAATGCGCGTACTCGTTCCACGAGCCCTGGAAGCTCAAAATGAACAGGGTCACGACTGCGGGCCGGGCCATCGGCAGCACGATCGTCCAGAACGTTCGAAAGACGCCGGCGCCGTCGATGCGCGCTGCTTCCTCCACGCTCACCGGGATCGACTCGAAGAACTGCTTCATGATGAAGATGCCGGCGGCGTCGACGACCAGGGGCAGAATCATGCCGGCGTAGCTGTTGAACAGGCCCAGTTCCTTGAGAATCAGAAACCGCGGAATCAGGAGCACCACTCCCGGTACCGCCATGATCGCGATCAGGCTCGCGAAGATCACGCCGCGGCCGCGAAACTTGAGCCGTGACAGCGCGTACCCGGCGATGGAATCGAAGAAGACCCGGCCGAAGGTCACGCACAGCGTGATGATGGTCGAGTTCATCGCCCAGCGCGGCAGAGGCACGTCGGTGAACAGTCGATCGTAGGCGGCGAAACTCCAGGTCTGGGGAAGCAGTGAGAGCGGATTGGCGGTGGCATCGGCATCCGTTTTGAAACTGCCCGCGATGGAGATGAGGAACGGGTAGATGTACACGAGGGCGAGAATGATAAGCCCGAGGTAGCTGATGATCGCCACCGTGCGGGCCCGAGGCGACATGCCGCGCCGCCCGGCACGCGCCGGCCGTGGCTTGGCCTCGATTGAATCCGCCTGAATGGCGGTTTCGGGGGTCAGGGTGCTCATTTCAGGCCCTCCTGGTAGGTTGCGCGTGCCGCGCTGGCATGAATCTCAGCATCACGACGGATGCGGTTGCGCTCGGCCTTCTTACCCACGTCGCGGTCGCGCAACACGTAGCGCTGGAACAAAGTGAGCGCCACGATGATCACGAACAGGATGAACGAGATGGCCGCTCCCTGCCCCCACTTCAGCTCGGTGAACGAGGTGTCGTAGGCCAGGTAGGCCGGGGTGAGTACGGTTTTGCCGGGCGCGCCGCCGCCGGTGAGGGCCACCTGGTCGAACAGCTGCCACGATCCGATCAGGCCGAGGGTCAGCACGGTGAACAGGGTGGGCGTGAGCATCGGCAGGGTCACCGAGAAGAACTTGCGCAGGCCTCCGGCGCCGTCCATGACCGCGGCTTCGTCGATCTCGCCGCTGATGTTCTGCAGCGCCGCGATGAAGAGCAGCATGAAGGTGCCCGAGGTCGTGAACACGGCCAGGATGATCAGTGTGCTCATGGCCACGGATGGCCCGCTCAGCCACTCCCACCAGCTGATGCCGAGCGGCCCCTCCCCGGCGAGGGCTGCCGGGGCGCTCGTGACGCCGGCGCCCGCCAGCAGGTTATGGATCACCCCGCTCGGGTCATTGAACCAGTTGGGGCCGTTGACGCCGAACCACTGCAGCACCGAGTTGACGGCGCCCGAGGCGGTGAACAGAAAGAGAAAGATCGACGTGATGGCGATCGAGCTCGTCACTGACGGAAAGTAGAACGCGGTGCGAAACAGGCCGCGGCCCTTCAAGACTCGACGGTTGACCTGCACTGCAAGAAAGAGTGCGAGCGTCGTCTGCAGCGGCACCACGAGCAGCACGTAGTACAGGTTGTTGCGAATCGAGGTTCCGAAGTCGCTCTTACTCAGTCCGTCGTCGATCAGCACTTTTTCGTAGTTTCCCGTGCCGATCACTTTCGAGTTGCCGATCGGCGAGCCGAGCCCGTTCCAATTGCTGAAGCTCACGTAGAGTGCCAGCAGAATCGGCACCACGAGGAACAATCCAATGATGATGATGGCCGGGCTGATGAACAGCCAGCCAAATTTCGCTTCCCCCGAGCGGATGCCTCCGCGCGACCCGCGCGCGCCGGCCGTCAGTGTGCGTGCCATGGTGTCTCCCTTGATACCGTCAGCGGGTGTGCCCGGCCCGAGGGCCGGGCACAGAGGCGCTACTTGGCGTTGGCCTCGTCGAGGGTGGCCTGCAGGCTGGTTTGCAGCGATTCGAGGATCGCCTTCGGGTCGCCGCCGATGAGGCCCTCAAGCTTCGAGTTGAAGTCAGTCATGGCCGAGGCCGATCCGGCGAAGTTCACCGGACTGACCGCGTAGTCGGCACTGGCCACGAACGACGCGTTCTCGGGGTAGGTCTCGGCGTAGGTCGCCGCGGCGGACTCGGTCGAGGGGATCACGCCGAAGGCCGCAGCGGCTTTGAGCTGCTGGTCATCGCTGGTGAGGAACTCGACGAGGGAGGTGGCGGCATCCGCTGTGTCGGAGTTCTGCGGAATTCCCCAGCAGTTGGTGAAGCTGAAGGTGGACTGGCCGCCGGGGCCGGCCGGCAGTTCGTAGGCGGCGTAGTTGGTGTCGGGGAAGTCGGCGGCGATGCCTTTGATCCACGGTCCTTCGATGACCATGGCGGCCTTGCCCGCGCCGAGCGCTTCACCGGACCAGCCGGCGTCGAGCTCGGTCGGAAACTTCAGCACGCCGTCGGTGTGCAACTTCTGGATGTACTCGAGCCCGGCGATGTTCTCGGCACTGTCGGCATCGACGGTGGTGCCGTCGTCACTGACCAGGTGGCCGCCGGCCTGGTTCATGAACGCTCCGGCGCGGGCGTATTCCAACCCGAATGAGAGGCCGACCTGCGTGTCGGTGGTGAGGGTCTTGGCAACGGTCTCGAGGCTGTCCCAGTCGGTGGGCACGTCGGCGTCGGTCAGGCCCGCTGCCGCCCAGGAGTCGGTGTTGATGATGAGGCCGAGGGTGGAGAAGTCCTTGGGTGCACAGGTGAAGGTGCCGTCGTAGCTGAAGGTGTCGGTCAGCGTGGGATAGAAACCGTCTTTGTTCGGAAGGTTGTCGGCATAGGGGTCGAGATAGCCATTGCTCGCGTAGGTCTGGAACTGGTCCCAGCCCATGTAGAAGAGGTCGGGGGCGGCATCGCCCGCGAACCCCTGGCTGAGCTGCTGGTTGAGGTCGCTTGCCACGACCACCTCGACGGTGGCGTCGTTGTCGGCCGCCCAGGCCGCGGTGGCAGCCTCGACGGCCGCGGTCTCGGCGTCGCCGGACGAGCCGATCATCACGGTGAGTTTCTGTCCACCGGTGGAGTCGCCGCCGTTTCCGGCGGAGCAGCCGGCGAGGGAGGCCGCGAGGCCGATCGCTAGGGTCGCTGCGACCCAGGTCTTCTTCATCATGGGAGTTTTTCCTTTCAGTGCTTATCGGCGGCGGCAGTGCCGTCGATGCGGGAGGGGTTGAACATAGGCAAATCCTGGGGCCGTCGTAGAACGAGGGCTGGCTCGATGAGTCGGTGGGCGACGTCGAGTGCACCGGAGGCGACCACGCTGTCGCCGACCGGGCCGAGCAGCAGGGCCAGCGCGCCCGCGGCCACCTGGTCGAGTCGCTGCTCCACGCTGGATATGCCCAGAGCGGCAGCGACCGGTGTGTCGTCGAAACCGATGATGGGAATGTCCCGGCGCCCGGCAGTCGACGCAGCGATGAGCGCCCCCAGGGCCAGGGTGTCGCTCGCGCAAACCATGCCGTCGGGTAGCACGGCTCCGGCGAGCACGTTGGCGACGGCGTTTGTCGCCTCGGCGACGTCATCGACCACCTCGGTGCACAAACTTGCGAGCTCGGCGTCGCCGAGGCCCAGTCGCTCGCGCATCGCGTCTTCCCAACCGGAGCGCCGGTCGTCACCGGTTGCGGTCGGCGGCGGCCAACCGATCCAGGCCACACGTTCGGCCCCCGCATCGAGCAACGACAGGGTGGCAGCGTACACGCCGCGCCGACCATCGACGTCAACCCAGCGGTGCTGGGGGTCGTTGAGGTCGTCGATCCCCCACGGCCGCCCGAAGGTCACGAACGGAATCTTCTGCTCGATCAGCCATTCCGGTCGCGGGTCGTGGTCGAACGTGGCGGTGAGTACAAAAGCATCCACGTCGGCGCCGTCGCGCAGGGCGCGGATCTGGTCAATCTCTTCGGTCGGCGTCGCGGCCGTGAACAACAGCACCCGAAGCCCGCGTTCGGTGGCCTGCTCGGTGAGGGAGTGCAGAAAGCGGTCGAGCACCGCTCCCGAGATACCGTTCAGCTGCGGGTCCAGGCGGATGCCGATGGTCGCCGATTTCTGCTGCCGCAGCCGGCGCGCCGATTGATTGGGCCGGTAATCGAGTTCTCTGATCGCGGCCTGCACACGCAGGAGGGTGGCCGGCTTCACCCGCGCCGGCGTGTTGATCACATTCGACACCGTCTGCCGCGACACCCGGGCGGTACGCGCGACATCTTCGACCGTTGGCAGTCTCACGGAGGTCTCCTTTGGCCGGTGTAGCGGGTGTGTCGGTTAGATCGTTCAAATAGTGACCCGGACTGGAATGGAGCGAACTTTCAGCTGCCGGTCAGAAATTTGATCGTTCAAATTCTAGGTGTTACATTACCTGTTGAGCGGTGAATGTCAACGCTTGCCGCAATTCGATGAGGAGTCGTGACACACGATGTCTGCCAACCTTCAGCCGCTCATCCACGACGAAATAATCGTGCTGCGCGCACCCACCCAGGCCTGGTCTGCCGCAGACGGCTCGATCGGAAGCTCAGCCATCCACGGCTTCTTTTTTTCCGACGTGCGCCTGGTTTCGAGCCTGGGCGTCACCGTCGGCAATAGCGCTGGGGAACTGATTGCCACCGTGCCGCGGGGGGCCGATTCGATCACATTCATCGCCCTGCAGCGTCACCTCGACGACCGCATGCCCGACCCTCGCGTTCGCACCCTGCACACCCGCACCACCACGGTCACCGGTATCTTCGAGGAGTTCGTGGTCGCCTCCGACCTGCAGCACACGATCGAGACCACCATCGAGGTGCTGTTGCAGCCCGACCTCAGCACGATGGACCACATCAAGTCCGGCCTTCCCGTCCAGCCCGCTCCGCCGACCGCGCGCAGCGGATCGACCGCGACCTGGCTCAACGCGTCGGTGAGCGCTGCACTGACCGCCACCGGAGCCTCGATCACCGAACTGGCGAACGGCACTTTGCGCCTCCTCTGGCCCGTGACCGTTCCGGCCCGCGGCGAGACGCGAGTCGACTGGTCAATCACCGCGGCCGACTCCCAGGCAGTAGTCCGCGGGGTGGACGGCCCGGCTTCGTGGAGCGTTCCCACGCTGGTCTCGGCTGACGACCGGCTCGGCCGCTGGGTCGAACAGGCGCTTGTCGATCTCGACTCGCTGCGACTGAGAACCGTCGCGGCCCCCGACGAGGTGTTCCTCGCAGCCGGCGCCCCGTGGTTCTTCACCCTGTTCGGCCGGGACTCCATCTGGGCCGCACGCATGATGCTGCCGCTCGGCACCACGCTGGCCGGCGGCACCCTGCGCGTCCTCGCGGGGTTGCAGGGTGTAACGTCCGTCGACGACACCGCCGAACAACCCGGCAAGATCATGCATGAGCTGCGCCGCGACACCCTGGTCATCCACGGTGAAGGCGTCTACCTGCCACCGCTCTACTACGGCACCGTCGACGCCACGCCACTCTGGGTCTGCCTGCTGCACGATGCGTGGAAGTGGGGGCTGCCCGACGCCGAGGTGCATGCGCTTCTGCCCAACCTGGTTTCGGCGCTGGAGTGGATGCGCGATTTCGGCGACGCCGACGGCGACGGATTGTTGGAATACACGGATACGACCGGGCACGGGCTGTCCAACCAGGGCTGGAAGGACTCCGGAGACTCGGTGCAGTGGCGTGACGGCAGCCTTGCCGAAGGGCCGATCGCCCTGTGTGAGGTTCAGGCCTACGCCTACGAGGCGGCCATGCACGGAGCGGACCTGCTCGACCACTTCGGCGAGCCGGGCGGCGCCGGGTGGCGACTGTGGGCATCCGCTCTGCAGAAGCGTTTCAACGAAGAATTCTGGGTCGACTCGCCCGACGGCGCGTACCCGGCCATCGCCCTCGACGCAGCCAAGCGCCCGGTCGACACCGTGACGAGCAACCTCGGACACCTGCTTGGAACCGGTTTGCTGAGTGCGGAGCAGTCGGCGCTCGTTGCCGCGAGGCTGGTTTCACCCGAAATGAACAGTGGCTACGGTTTGCGCACGCTCAGCACAGATTCTGCCGGATTCTGGCCGCTCAGTTACCACGGTGGCAGCGTCTGGGCTCATGACACGGCGATCGCTATTGCCGGGCTGGCCAGGGACGGATTTCGCACCGAAGCCAACGTTCTGACGAACGGGCTGTTGGCCGCCGCGGCCAGCTTCGACTACCGCATGCCCGAACTGCACTCCGGCGACTCGGCCGCTGCCCTCGCCCGGCCCATTCCCTACCCGGCCGCCTGCCGACCGCAGGCGTGGTCGGCCGCCTCGGCAATTTCGGTTCTCGCGAGTGCTCTCGGGCTGAACGCGGATGCACCCGGCGGAGTGCTGGGTGTGACCCCGATGCGCAGCGGCCTCACTCCCATGACCGTGTCCGGCCTCAGCTTTGCCGGCGCGGGCTTCTCCCTGACGGTCAATGATGAGGGCGAGATTGCAGCGGCGTCCGGAGCAGCGATCGAGGTTCGCTGAGTTCCAAACCGTGGGAAAGCTGAGGAATAGTGGGCAAATGGGGTACATTCCCCGGAGACCCCCTAGGCTGTGCCGAATGAACGCAACATTGACGCGCACCTGGAGCGCCATCCTCTTCGACCTCGACGGAACCATCACCGATTCCGCCCCGGCAATCACCAGCTCACTGGCCCGCACCTTCACCCGGCTCGGCCGCCCGGTCCCTTCCGCGGCTGAACTGCTCGCCTACGTCGGCCCGCCGATGCTCGACGCTTTCCAGGAATACGCGGGCATGACCCCCGATGAAGCCGTGGAGGCCATTGCGGTCTACCGGGCCGAGTATCACGGCGCAGCCGCCCTCGACACGGCCGTCTTTCCCGGCGTCGCCGGCCTGCTCGAGCGCATTCACTCGGCCGGCATTCCGCTCGCCCTGGCCACGAGCAAGCCCGAACTCAGTGCGATCGCGATTCTCACGCACTTCGACCTCGCGAAGTATTTCACGGCCACGGTCGGCGCCTCCGCCGATGATACCCGCAGCCACAAGGCCGACATCGTCGCCGAGGCCCTGGCCCGCCTGGCCGCGACCGGCGTCGACACGAGCGGCGCCGTTATGGTCGGTGACCGCAGCTACGACGCCATCGGCGCCCAGGCCAACGGCATTCCGGCGATTCTGGTGGAGTGGGGCTACGGCTCTCCCGCCGAGGCGGCCGCGGCGACCGCTGTCGTGCACTCGACCGACCAACTCGGCAAACTGCTGCTCGGCTGACGCCCGGCTGATCGGGATGCGCGCGAGCCGAGCGCGGGCATCCGCTGGTCTCGCGCTCATCGTGCGTTCGAATCGTGCCGGTGCGCGCGGAAGCTGCACGCGCGCCGGGCTTGCCGGGGTCGCGTGCAACTTTAGGCCGCGCGCCACAAACCCGCGCGCACACTGTGGCGCCGCGTCGCCCAGCTAGGAGTCGAACCCCAGCCCCAGGGCGTCGAGGGTCTTGAGCAGGGCGTTGCGCTCACCGCGGTTGTGGTCGGCGCGATTGAGCGCCCAGCGGGTCGCCTGAATTCCAGCGGATGCGATGGGTTCCGGCGGAAACGGCAGCGGCCGGCCCCGCACCATGGCCAGTTCAGTGCGCTCCGTGGTGCGGCCGGCCAGCTGGTCGAGCATGACCTGGGCGGCGAAGTGCGTGGCTCCAACGCCGAGGCCGGTGAAGCCGGCCGCGTAGCTGATGCGGCCGCCACGCGCCTGCCCGAAGAAGGCGCAGAACTGGGTCGACGTGTCGATGGCGCCGGCCCACTTGTGGCTGAAGCGCACGCCAGCCAGCTGCGGAAACGTCGTGAAGAAGTGGTTCGCGAGCTTTTCGAAGCTCTCGGGTCGGTTCTCGTAGCTGCTGCGCACCTTGCGACCGTAGTGATAGACGGCGTCGTAGCCGCCGAACAGAATGCGGTTGTCGGAGCTGAGCCGATAGTAGTGAAACTGGTTGGCGAGGTCGGCCAGCCCCTGCCGGTTCTGCCAGCCGATCGCGGCAAGTTGACTCGCATCGAGCGGCTCGGTCATCAGCACGTAATCGTAGACCGGCACGGTCGCGAGTTTGTTGCGCTTGAGCAGCGAGGGGAACACGTTCGTGGCGAGGGCCGTTCTCTGGGCTGTCACGGTGCCACCCGCCGTCACAACCCGGGTGCCCTGCGCCGCGGTCAGTCCGGTCGTGTCGAGTTTCTGCACGAGGGAATGTTCGAAGATCTCCACGCCGAGCTCGGTTGCGACCCGGGCCAGCTCGGCAGCGAGCTTGCCGGGGTGCACGAGCGCGTTGCTGCGCCGATGCCAGACCCCGGCCAGGTAGGTCGGCGAGGCGACCTCAGCCTGAACAGCCTCGGCATCGAGAAACACGGTGTTCTCGTCGGTCGTCTCCTCGCGGAGCCACTCGATCTGATGGTCCTCGATGGCGAGGTCGATGGCACCGGTGCGCTCGAAATCGCAGTCCAGGCCGAGTGCGGCCACGGCTCGCTCGATTTCGTCGAGGTTCTCATTACCAAGCTCGGTCAGCCGGTCGATCTCCTGCGGCCAGCGCGTGCGTCCGTTCTCTTCGCCGTGGGTGAGGCTCGCCTCGCAGAAGCCGCCGTTGCGACCGGATGCCGCCCAGCCAACCGTGCGCGCCTCCAGCAGTACCACGCGGGCAGCCGGGTTCTGCTGCTTGGCCAGCACCGCGCTCCACAGACCCAGATAGCCTCCGCCCACGATCGCGAGGTCGCAGTTGAGGTTGCCGGACAGCCGCGGATAATTCGCCCGCGGCGCGAGATCGTCGAGCCAGAAGGAGCCCTGCCGGGTGCCGACGAGTGAAGCTGCGACAACGGATGCCGCGGGCCGGGCTCGGTCGAAAATTGTGCTGGTCATGCGGGATGCGCGTCCTCTCGCGGCGACGATGCCGCCACCTGGTCTGGGCGCCACCAGCCTAGCGGCGCCCACCGACATTCCGGCGCGCCCGGTCACGACTTCACCGGGCACTTTTCCGGACCGGCACTTTTCCAGTCGGGCCCGGGCCCCGACCAGGTCTCTGCCCTCGGCGGCCGGGGGCCGAGCGGTCTCTGCGGGACTGTGGCGCGGGCATCCACTTAACGCGAACGCGCCGCCCCGCACGAAGCGGGACGGCACTGCGGTGACTCGAATTTAGATGATTGCGGCACGCAGGGCGGCGGCGGCAGCGGCCGGGTCATCGGCGCCGTAGATGGCGCCGCCCGCGACGGCAACGGATGCCCCGGCGCGCTGCACCGAGGCGATAGTCGCCAGGCTCACGCCACCGGCGAGCGAGAACGGAACCTTGGCGGTTTCGCCCTGGTTGAGCAGCTTCCCGAGCGAGAATCCGGGCTCTGCCTGCTCGTCGAGTCCGGCGTGCATCTCGACGAACTGGGCGCCGAGCGCGGTGACCTCGCGGGCGCGGGTGACCTTATCGGCGACGCCGATCAGGTCGACGACGATGCCCTTGCCGTGCTTGGTTGCGGCGGCGACGGCACCGATGATGGTGCTGTCCCCAGCCGTGCCGAGCACGGTGACGAGGTCGGCACCGGCGGCGAAGGCGATGTCAGCTTCGAGCTCGCCGGCATCCATCGTCTTGAGGTCGGCGAAGACGATCTTGTCGGGGTGCGCGGCCTTGATCGCGGTGACGGCGCGCAGGCCCTCGGCCTTGATCAGCGGCGTACCGAGCTCGATGATGTCGACGTGCGGGGCAACCTGCGCGGCGAGCGCGAGTGCGGCGTCGGTGGTCAGTACGTCCATTGCTACCTGAAGCTTCATGGGGTGTCTTCTTTCTGTTGGGGTAAGTGTTTGTGGCGACCGGGCCCGGGCCCGGAGAGTGGGCCCATGATCTAGCATGGGCCCGGTTTCCGGGCCCGGGCCCGGTCGGTCTTACTCGAGGTTGGCGTGACGCGGCCAGAGCTGTTCGGCCGTGGACCCGCTTCGCTGCCAGAGCGTGTGAAACAGGGCGTCCCCCACCAGCAGCACGGACTGCTCGAACAGCCCGCCCGAATATTGCGCCGACACCTGCCCGGCGTGGTCCTGCTTGGTGGCCGCGGGAATGACCACGGTCACCGCGGCGAACCGCCCGAGCGGCGACTCCGGCGCCGTGGTGAGCGCGAGAATGCTCGCACCCACACCGTGAGCCGTTTCGGCTGCACGCACGATGGCACCCGTCGTTCCGGATCCGCTCGCCACCAGCAGCAGGTCGCCCTGCGCAATCGCCGGGCTGGTCACCTCGCCGACGACGTGCACGGCGAGGCCCAGGTGCATGAGTCGCATCGCTGTCATCTTCAGCGCCAGCCCGGACCGGCCGGCCCCCAGCACGAACACCCGGGGCGCCGCAGCGAGCAGGCTCGCCGCATCATCCAACACCCCAGAAACGGATGCCGCCCGCAGCGCGTCCACGACGCGGCCGTTCTCGGCGAAAATGAGGTCGAGGGCATCCGCGGTGGTGGGGCTGGTCATCGTTTCGGTCATAGGTCAATGCTCCACTCCTTCGAGCGGGAGCGCGGCCCGCCAAACGAACGGTCTTACTACCCAAAAGAATGGGTACGGACAGGCTCCACGGATGGTTCGGATAGGCTGGCATCATGACCTTCCTCGCCGAATCCCCCGTGCAGACCGCGCGCAGCATGGCCGCCGAACGCTCCAAGCTCATTGCCGATCTCACCGACGCGCACGCGACCACGCTGGAATCCCTGCTCGCCGTGCTGCGCTCGAGCAGCACGAGTGACACCGCGGCCCGGCAGAAAGCCACCGAGCTCGCCGCCGCCGCGATGGTCGCTCTGCGCGCGGTGAGCGACCTCGATCGCAGCCTCACCGAGGAACCGGTGGCCCGCGCCTTTGAACGTCTCAAAAACGACCTGCGTCCGCTCGTGCGCTTCGGCGACCTCGACGTGCAGTTCATCGAGCCACCGGTCAATGGCCGGGCGCTGCCCGGCGAAGTCGCCCACGAGGCGAGGGCCATCGTGCGCGGCGCCGTGCTCGCCCTGGTCGAGCAGACCGGGGTCGGCCGGGTGCGCGTGCAGTGGGACTGCGACGGCAGCAACCTGCTCATTCGCATTCGCGACGACGGGCCGGGTGACCTCGACGCCGAGGTTCCCAGCGTGCGCCAGCTGGCCGCCCGCGTCGTTGCGCTCAGCGGAACGCTGGGTGTCGAGGCGACGGCGGGCTGGGGGTCGGAGATGGCGGTATCGCTTCCGCTCGACGCGCCGACAGCATCCGTTTCAGCGGCGGCAGCGTGGGGGCTGAGCCCGCGCGAACGCGGCGTGCTCGAGCTCGTGGCGTCGGGAGCACGCAATAAGGCTATTGCCGAAGCGCTGACCATCAGCGAGAACACGGTGAAGTTCCACGTGGCCAACCTGCTGCGCAAGGTCGGCGCGTCCACCCGCGCCGAATTGGCCTCCCTCGCCCGCTGAGCGGATGCCCGGCGCCAGCTCCGCCTCCTCCTGCCACAGTCCCGCTGTGCGGATGCACCGCGCCAGCTCTCGGTCACCGCGCCAGCCATAGGTGGCGCGGCGACCCACACCGGGCGCGGTGACCACTGGGCCGGCGCCCTCCCCCGACCAGCGGTAGGGTGAAAGAGTCAGAAGACACACAACCCACGGGAGCGCGCACCAGCGAGCTGAGAGGACGGCCAGGGCCGTCGACCGTTGAACCTGTCCGGGTAATGCCGGCGTAGGAAGTTCGAGAACATGAGCACAATTGACGAAACCACCATGTCTGAAACCGTCACCACCGGCCCGATCCAGGGCAGCAGCAAACGCTACGAACCCGTAGAAGACTGGCCGGGGCTCGAAGTTCCGGTTCGCCGGGTAAACCTCAGCAATGGCGAACACTTCGACCTGTATGACACGTCCGGCCCGTACACCGATGAGACGGCCACGATCAACCTCGAGAAGGGGCTGCCGCGGACCCGGGCCGGGTGGGAGCATCCGCTGCCCATCGACGGCGCTGCGACCCAGCTGGTCTGGGCCCGCGCTGGCCGTGTCACCCCGGAGATGGCCTACATCGCCGCCCGCGAGGGCGTCTCGGTCGAGCTCGTGCGCGACGAGGTGGCCCGCGGCCGCGCTGTCATTCCGGCCAACCATAAGCACCCCGAGAACGAGCCGATGATCATCGGCAAGGCCTTCACCGTGAAGATCAACGCGAACATCGGCAATTCCGCCGTGACCAGCTCGATCGCCGAAGAGGTCGAGAAGATGGTCTGGGCCGCGCGCTGGGGTGCCGACACCCTGATGGATCTCTCCACCGGCAAGGACATCCACCTCACCCGCGAGTGGATCATGCGCAACTCGCCCATTCCGGTGGGAACCGTTCCGCTCTACCAGGCCGTCGAAAAGGTCAACGGCGACCCGGCTCTGCTCACCTGGGAGATCTACCGCGACACCGTGATCGAGCAGTGCGAGCAGGGCGTGGACTACATGACGGTGCATGCCGGCGTGTTGCTGCGCTACGTGCCGCTTACCGCAAACCGGGTCACCGGGATCGTCTCGCGCGGCGGGTCGATCATGGCCGCCTGGTGCCTCGCCCACCACCAGGAGAGCTTTCTCTACACCCATTTCGTGGAGCTGTGCGAGATTCTGCGCCGCTACGACGTGACCTTCTCGCTCGGCGACGGCCTGCGTCCCGGCTCCATCGCCGACGCCAACGATGAGGCCCAGTTCGCCGAACTGCGCACCCTCGGCGAGCTCACCAAGGTCGCGAAGTCTTACGGCGTGCAGGTCATGATCGAGGGCCCAGGCCACGTGCCGATGCACAAGATCGTCGAGAACGTGCGCCTCGAAGAGGAACTCTGCGAGGAGGCCCCGTTCTACACGCTCGGCCCGCTCGCCACCGATATCGCCCCGGCTTACGACCACATCACCAGCGCGATCGGCGCGGCGATCATCGCCCAGGCCGGCACCGCCATGCTCTGCTACGTCACGCCCAAGGAACACCTCGGGCTGCCGGGCCGCGACGACGTGAAGACCGGCGTGATCACCTACAAGATCGCCGCCCACTCGGCCGACCTGGCCAAGCAGCATCCGCGCGCGCAGGAACGTGACGATGCCTTGAGCCGGGCCCGGTTCGAGTTTCGCTGGACCGACCAGTTCGCCCTCTCGCTCGATCCCGACACCGCGCAGAGCTTTCACGACGAGACGCTGCCGGCCGGCCCGGCCAAGGCGGCCCATTTCTGCAGCATGTGCGGTCCCAAGTTCTGTTCCATGCGCATTTCAGCGGATGTTCGGGTGTACGCCGCAGAGAACGGCCTCACCAGCCTCGAGGCGATCGAGGCCGGTATGGCCGAGAAATCGGCCGAGTTCACCCGCCTCGGCAGCTCGGTCTACCTGCCGCTCCGCGTGCTTGGGGCCGACGAGCACTGATCGCAGAAGCCGATGGCGCGGCCGCCAGCGCGCCCGGCCCGCCCGGCGCGCGGGGCCCAGTTTCCGGGCCCGGGCCCGGTCAGGTCTGGCGCGCACCCGGGTACACTCCGTCTCATGGTTCTCGCCATTCTCGGCTCGGCGCTGGTCGCGCTCGGCCTCCTCGCGGTGGTGACGGGCATCCTCGGCGTCGACGATCTCGCGACCCTCGGCGAGCGCGTCGGCCCCATCCTCGCCTTCGTCACGGCCATGAGCGTCGTCACCGAACTGTGCAGCGAGGCCGGCGTGTTCCGCGCCATCGCCCGGCGCATGCGGCGCTGGGGACGCGGCCGGGCCTGGTACCTCTGGCTGCTGGTGGCCGCCCTCGCCACCGTTACGACCATCTTTCTCTCCCTCGACACGACCGCCGTACTGCTCACCCCGATCGTCGTGACCGTCGCCCGCCAGGCCGGACTGCCGCCGCTGCCGTTCGCGCTCACCACCATCTGGCTCGCCAATACTGCGAGCCTGCTGCTGCCCATCTCCAACCTCACCAACCTGCTCGCCCAGCACCAACTGGGCGGCGTGGCACCCGCAGAATACGCCGGTCTCATCGCCCTGCCGGCCCTCGTGGCCATCCTGGTTCCCCTCGCGTTCGTCGCCATCGTCTTTCGCCGCGACCTCGGCCGCCGCTTCAATCGCGTGACGGTGCAGCGGATGCCGCGCGCCACCAGCATCCGCTCGCCCCGTTCCCCAAACCCCGCCGCCAACCGCACCGTCGACCCAACCGCCGGCAGCGAGGCGACGTGCACACTCGAGGTCACAACGACCCCAGCCCCCACGAGCACCACGGCACCCGAGACCACGACCGGACCTCGCTCCAGCACCAACGCACCCCGCGGCCGCGACCCGCAGCTCCTCGTCGTCAGCGTTGTCGTGCTCGTGGCCCTGCTGCCCGCGCTCGTCTCGGGCATCGAAGTGTGGATCCCGTCCACCATCGCCGCCGCCGTTCTGAGCCTCGCGTTCCTGCTGCGACAAAGAAGCGCGCTCACCGTGAAACTCATTCCCTGGTCACTCCTGCTCTTCGCCACCGGACTCTTCCTGGTCATGGCCGCACTGGAACAGGTCGGCTTGCCGGCCCTCCTGGCCAACGTGGCCGGCACCGGAGGCACCCCCGCCGACCTGTTTCGGCTCGCCGGCACCGGCCTGGTTGGCTCCAATATCGCCAACAACCTGCCGGCCTACCTCGCCCTCGAGCCCGTCGCCGACTCCACCCAGCGCCTGCTCGCCCTGCTGATCGGCGTCAACGCGGGCCCCCTGATCACCCCGTGGGCGTCGCTCGCCACGCTGCTCTGGCACCACCGCCTGACCCAGATGAACGTCATCATCACCTGGCGCGGATTCGCCCTGTTCGGCCTGATCCTCGCCCCGGCCAGCGTCGCCCTGAGCGTCCTGGCACTCATTCTGGTCACCCGTTAGGAACGACTTCGGCCGCTGCCAGCACCAACACGGCGCCGGGGCTTACTCTCGAACACATGATCAGCACGGACGGCATCGACGAGATCGTCAGCAACGGCGGAATCGTCGTCACGAGCGACGGTATCAAAATCGGCTCGGTCGAGCAGATCTTCCTGCGCGCCGACACCAACGACCCGGCATTCGTCACGGTGCGCACCGGCCTGTTCGGGATGCAGGAATCATTCGTCTCGCTCAGCGGCGCTCGTGTCGACGGCTCCCGGGTGCACGTCGCCTTCGACCGCGAGCAAATTCGCGGCGGCCCACGCATCGAAAGCGACCGCGGCGCCATCACGAGCGACGAAGAGGCCACGTTGTACGACTACTTCGGCGTCAACCTCAACACCGACGCCGCCGACCCGACCACCACGCCGGATGCCCCCTCGGATTCAACCGACGCCAGAACGGATGCCGCCGGTCGCCTCGCCTCGCCCGCCACGGGCGCCGCCCCGCCGCACCCGCCGCCGCCACATCACTCGCATCCGCACCTGCTCAAGCACGTCGTAGACCCGCACCGCAACGCATCACGGACCGCGCCACCGCCACCTCCGCCTCCGCAGCTGCCCCCACCCCCGCCGCACCCGTAACCGCCGCGGCACCTCCTTCAGCACCCTCCACCCCGTTCCGGGCCCGGGCCCGGAAAGCATCAGCACCGACCGAGCCACCCCAGCAGGGTTTTCCCATGGTGCCGGCAGCAAGATTCCGCCATGACTCCCGCAAACGCATCCCTGCGTCTGGTTCGCCTCGACGACGACGCGAAGCACCCCGAAAACACTCGGCAGACGCAACCGCGCCGCGCCCTGTCGCCGCGTCGCCGTAAGATTCTGATCCCGCTGGCCGTCGCCTGGCTCGTGATGGCCTCGTTGGCCTGTGTGCTGCTTCTGACCGGCACGAAGCCGAGCACCGCGTTTGGCGACACGGCCGCCATCCCGGGCGGCCTCGCCCGCATCAGCGCGGTCATCCCACTCGAATCCGACGGCTGGATACCACCCCGCGCGGCCGACCGGCTCGACAGCGCTGTGCAGCCCGGCGCTCACCGCGTGCGCATCATGCTCGAACTGACCGCAGTGGATGCCACCGGCTTGTCGTTCGACGCCGCCGACTATTCCCTGTCCGGCGTCGGATCCCGGGCCACCGCGCTCTGGGTCGACCCGAGCCAGTGGGAGGCGGCGGCCGGTACATCCGTTCTGGCAACCCTGGTCTTTGAGATCCCGAATCAGGCCATCGCCCTGGTTTTGGACGGCCCGCAGGGCTCGCGGTTATCACTCGGAACCGGGCACCACACCGCACCCTGAGAATATCCCCCGAAATTGGGGGTAAATGTCTACTCCACACGCGGCTACCCCCGCCCATCGACCGCGGGCACCATGGTTGCAATCCAACAGTGGAGGTCAGCATGACAACTGGATTCGACACCCGAGAACAGCCCACCGCGACACCGATGACCCACTTGAGCGTGCACGTTTTTGGAAATCTCAGCGTTCGGCGGGGGTCTGTCGTGCTGTACGCCCATGACCTGGGCGGCCCCAAGCCCCGCCAGATCCTCGAAATTCTGCTCGTGCACCTCGGACTGCCTGTCTCCAAGGACCGGCTCATTGAATTGCTGTGGGGCGCCAGCGCTCCGCTAGAAGCCCTGCCCACCCTCGAAAGCTACGTGAGTGTTCTCCGTCGCCATCTGCAGCCCGGCGCGGGAAAATTCGGCCCGCTGCAAACCACGACTGGCGGCTACGTGTTGGACCGTGAACTGGTCGACGTCGACCTAGATCAATTCGACGTGCTGCTGCAGCGTGCGCAGAAGACCATTCCGGGCCTTGCCTATCCCCTGTTGCTCCGCGCTCTGGACCTCGCCGCCGCACCGCTGCTCGGCGACGAACTCGTGCCGGCTTGGGCGATGGAAGCCCGCGATCTCCACGCCGCCCGACTCACCAGCGCCCGCATTCTCGCTTCCGAAACGGCCGCAGCCCTGCACCGCATCGATGACGCCCTCGATTTCGCGAACCTCGCTCTGGCCGACGAGCCGCTGAACGAACGAGCCTGGACGGCCCTGATCCTCGGGCTGGAGACGAGCGGGCGTCACGCCGAGGGCCTGCAGTCCTTCGACCGGTGTCGCCGCGCGATGCAGGTCGAGCTGGGCTGCGCTCCGGGCCCGCTTCTGCGGGCCGCCCAGCTTCGGCTGCTGCACGCGACGGCTGACGGAGACGGCGATCTGGCCGACGTGCTGTCCGCCCTGCTCATGCTGCACGACCAGCTTCGAGCGTCATCCGCCATAGGTCCGGCTTCGCGCCCTGCCACCACTACTTCTTCGCGACCAGAGCCAGTCGCGGATTCCCTCCGGGAGGCTACTGATGTTGTCACGTCATTTCTGCGACGCGCCGTCGCTCGCGCCTGATCCGGCCGTGCCAGTCGCCCTACCACATGGGGGACCAAAGCGACAGGACTCGACAAATACTCAGGTTGTACTGATACTTGTCTCGCCTATCGGAATAGCACGGTGCGCTCCGCCAGCATCGAGGCTCAGGAACGGGCAGAGAGGTCCCCGCGCATGACCCCGCAGCTGTCCCCCATCGAACCCAACGCGCAGGGGACCACCGCGACCGCGTCACAGCCCGGATCCATCACGGTCGACACAACACCGCTGGGGCAAATTCGTATTCTCATCGTCGACGACCACACCACCTTCGCCGAGCTTCTCACTGGTTCGCTCAATCGCGAACCCGATTTGTGCAGCGTCGGCTCGGCCAACAGCGTGGCCACGGGCATCGCCGCCTGCCTGGAATTGGCCCCCGACGTCGTCGTGATGGACTATCACCTGCCCGACGGCAGCGGTCTTGTCGCGGCCACAGCCATCCTCGCCCGCGCTCCCCGTACCCGAATTGTCATCCTCACCGGCGACCCCGCGCTCGAGGCTCTCGAGCAGGCCGCCGCGATCGGGGTCTGCGCCTTCCTGCCCAAAGACGGCTCCCTCGCGACGGTGCTCGATACCCTGCGGCACGCGCGCATCGGTGGATTCATCGTGCACCCGTCCCTCGTCAGCCTGTTGAGCGCCAGGCGTCGCCAGCACAGCGAGGAGATCCCGTTTCCCGATCTCACCAAGCGTGAGCTCGCCGTGCTCCGGCTGATGGGCGAGGGCTCCGACGTGCGGGCCAACGCGAAGGTCCTCGGAATTTCCGAGAACACCTGCCGTGGTTACGTCAAAGCCATCCTCGGCAAGCTCGGCGCGCACTCGCAGCTCGAGGCCGTCGTGATTGCCACCCGACTCGGTCTGGTGCCGGCGCAGCATGTCTAGAAGGCGGCCGGGCTCGTCGCTCCAGAAGCGGCACGACGAGTATCAGGCCGCCGAACGCTCCGAGGTTCGCGCTGCAGTGCAGCGTTTTCTGCTCATGGGACTCGTTGCCCTGGTGCTGGTCGCCGTGCCTGTCGCCCTCTGGGTGCGCGCGCAGTCCGAGGCCAACGCGATGGCCAACGCGGTGTTGCAGACCCAGCGTCTGGCTGACTACTCACTCGGTCCGCTGATCACTGACGGCGTCCTGGCCGGCGATCCGGGATCCACTCGGCGCCTCGACGAACGATTGGCCCCCCGCCTCGCCGATGGGTCGCTCGTGCGCATCAAGGTCTGGGACGCCAAGGGAAAAATTGTCTACTCCGATCTGCCCCTGCTCGTCGGCCAGAATTTCTCCCTCCCCAGTTGGGCACCGGAGCTACTGGCCGGCGGCACGGGCCGCGCCACCCTCGAGACGCAAACAGCCCCCGACGACCTGTATGAGACCGATTCGGGTGAACTTGTCGAGGTCTACGTGCGGTCGATCGCGAGCAATGGCAACGCTTTCATCCTCGAGGCCTATTTCAACGACGATGCCCTGCGCCATGAGCAAGACACCGTACTTCTCGGCCTCATCCCGGCCTTCCTGCTGTCGCTCGGAGCTCTGCAGCTGGCGCAACTCATACCGGCCGTGCAGCTGGCCCGGCGCATTCAAAATCACCAGTCCACCAAGCGCAAGCTTTTGCAGCACGCTATCGATGCCTCCGACTTGGAGCGCCAGCGCATTGCGCGCGACCTGCACGACGAGGTCATTCAGGACCTAGCCGGGCTGTCCTATGCCCTCGAAGCCGAGGAGCGGCACTCCGCACCGGAGAACCGGGCACTGTTCGGCCAGGCCAAAGCCATCCTGCAGAAGAACGTGCGTACGCTGCGGGCGATGACTACCGAGCTGTACCCGCCCGACCTCGAAGAGCTGGGGCTGCCGGCCGCCCTCACACGCCTCACCGCTCCGCTGCTCGAGCAGGGGATCGAGGTCAAACTTCACGTGCCGGCCAACTGCGACCTCGATCGCGACCGTGCCGCAATGTTCTATCGGGTCGCCCGCGAGGTGCTCGCTAACACAGTGAAGCACGCCAGGGCTGGTGTTCTCGAGCTCACCCTGTTGCAGGACGACGACCGCACCATTTTGCTCATTCACGACAACGGCTGCGGGTTCGATTTAAGCGCGGGTGCCCCCGTCAACCATCTCGGGCTGCGCATCATGCGGGACACCATTCACGTTGCCGGTGGCTCGCTCGAAGTGCGTTCCTGGATGGGCGGTGGCACCTCCGTCATGGCTACTCTCGATCGCGTGGCTCCGGTTCGATCTCGCTAGCCGGCACGCGCCGACGAGTCGCCCACAGCACGATTGTCGCCGAGGCCAGCAGCAGTATGGCCAGACCGATGCCATAGAGCAGCCGGACGTTGACGCTCAGCTGGGTCGGGGCGGCCGTCGCAGCGGTCGCATCATGCCCGTGCCCGGAGCCGTTCTCCGCAATGGCGACCTGGGCCGGTTCGGGTTCCGTGGCCATGTCAACGCCGGCCCCACCCAGTGTCCCGGCCGTAACGCGCACCTGATCGGCCGTCAGCCCCGCAGCGCGCGCCATTCCGTTGCGCACGGCATTGACCACATCATCGCCGAGCAGAGCCCCCAGATAGGTCACGTTCAGTGTGTTGGCGTCCACCGTCGTGCCGTAATTACCGAGCGCATCCGAGAGGATGCCTTCCCGCGCAATCGCGTCGGCCAGCGCCACCGGGTCGGCCGAGCTCACCGCAAAACGCAGATCGTGTACGAGCACGCTGAGCACGAAGTACTGATCGTTGGTCGGTCCAGTGCTTGAGAGGAGAGTGCGCGCCTGGTCCTCGGTCGCCCCCATCGACAGCAGCTCGGTCAGCTGGGGCACGCCCTGTTCGAGCACCCCGGCTGGCAGGACGTCGGGCGAGATATCGGCGAGCACCAGCTGGGCAGCGGATGCCCGTTGTTCCAGCCGCGCGCGCAACGCGGGCGGGTCAGCATCCGCTTCAACGGCGAGCACCACGCGTCGACGCACCATCGGCCCGTCGAAGCTCACGGTCGGCCGGCCATTGCCGATATCGACCCCGACGTCGTCTTCAGCGGCCGTCGCCGTCGGAGAGCCTCCGGGCGGGGAGGCCGAAGCCCCGGCGGTGCAGCCGCTCAGGACTGCGCTGCTGAGTAATCCAACGCAGAGCAGTGCGAGGAGCAGTGGCGCTGCCGGGGCCCGGCGTGGTCCGTGAAACATCAGGTACCGGCCGGGTATCCCGGCAGGTAAACCGACGGGTAGGCATCAAGCGGCATGGTATCCGCATAGGAAGGATCGGAGTTGATCGGGTCGTTCACCCGGTAGTCGCCGACCGCGAACTGCACCATCATGTCGTGGTCCTCGTGCACCAGGTTGTGACAGTGAATCATGTAGCGGCCACCGGCGTCGTTTCCGGTGTCGAACTGCATGAGCGCCGTGATCGACTCGTTCTCGCCGGCATAGAACACGTCTTTCGGACCATTTTCCCAAGCGAACGGTTTGCCGCCGTTGGTGTTGCGCGCGATGATCTTGGCGTCGATCAGGTGGATGTGCAGGGGGTGGAACCAGCCGCCGGAGGCATTGATAATGGTCCACTGTTCCACATCGTAGGGCTGCGGATTGGCGAACAACTTGGTGAACCGGGAGGCCGCGACGTCGTCCCAGGTGACCCCGTTGATCTTCCAGATTCCGTTGGTCTTCTCCACCCTCAGTTCGCGCTTGGCCTTGGCCATGGCTGGGGTCAGGTCCATGGTGGCGATGCCGCCGCGGTCCGGGTTGAGCGCTCCGCCGTCGTCGAGGGTCGTCGGAATTGCTGAGATGCTGCCCTGGCCGGAACCCGAGTCGGCCACGACCTCAAACCGCATGATCTTGTCGGTATTTGCGAAGTTGACGTTGTTCTTGTTGCTGAGGTTTTTCAGGTCGATCTTCTGACCGACCCGATACTTTCTGAAATCGATCAGAATTTCATAACGTTCGGCGTTGCCCTGGCGCCAGGAAGCGACGGGCTGCACGATCGGGGTCATCCCGGCGTCGGTGCCAACGACATACACCGGGTCGCCGGTCGACAGGGTGGGCCGGTACGAGCGGGAGACCGAGGCGTCCAACACCCGAAAGCGATAGATGCGCGGCTTGACCGTCATGGTCGGCCAAGGCACCCCGTTGACCATGATGATGTCGCCCCACAACCCATTATGGGAATTGTCGTTGTAGCCCAGCGATCCATCCGCCTTGAACATGACGTCGGAAATCATCAGTGGAACATCAAACTCACCCTGTGGCAACTGCCCTTGCTCGTAGCGGTCAGACAGGGGATAAAACGCCGCGAGCCCCGAGTAGACGTTTTGCGCGGTGAGGTGGTGGTTGTGGTCGTGATACCACAGGGTGCGCGCGGTCTGCCAGTTCGGGTAATGGTAGGTCTTCACCTTGCCGGGAGCGGTGAAGTCGTTGGCGTAGCCGTCGTACTGCGGCAGCGACGCCGAGCCATGCAGGTGAGTCACCGTGCGAAAGGCGTTGGCGTGCAGCAGCCCCGTTGCCGGCAGGGCATTGCGAATGCGCAGCTCGCACCGGGTGCCCTGAACGGCGCGGATGGTGGGCCCGGGAAACATGCCGTTGTAGCCGGCGATCGTCGTCGAGAGCCCGGGCATGAACTGGGCCTGACCGAGTTTTTGGGTGAGTGAGTAGTAGGCGTATGGTCGTTCCGGGTCGCCGGCATCGAAACCCGTTTCGTACGGTGCGAGTACCGGCGGACGGCGAAAAACGCCGGCGTAGGGCACTGGCATGTTCTGGGGGGCGAGCTGGCTCTGCGTGATCAGGGGAACCGTCGGAACGGGGTTGTCGTTTCCCTGCATTCCGGCCAAGCCGAGCGCACCGAATGCGCCCAACTGCAAGACTTCCCTGCGTGATGTCATGACCTCTCCTTAAAGGCTTTTCACTGGTAATCGGGTGCTGCAACGTGTGGGGGAACCGGCCGGCGACTCAACGCGAGACGCCGGCCGGGCTATGCAGGTGCTTGTTTTAGTTGACCGCTCCCGTCGTGTACGACCAGGTGCGGGTCGCGACCGGGTTGCCAGCCAGGTCTCGCACAGCACCAGTGCCACCGGTGATGGTCACCGTGTACGTGGTGTTGGCGAGGAGGGTGGCGTTCGGGTTGATCGTCAGCACTCGGGTCGTCGCGTTGAACGACAACGTCGAGGCGATCGTCGCGCCGGGTCGGGTGACCGTGACCGACGTTGCGCTGAATCCACTGATGGTTTCACTGAATGTCGCGGTCGGGCTCACCAACCGTCCCACCCCCGTCGCTCCCGCGGCGGGACTGATGGCGGTGATCGTCGGTGCCGGTCCGGTGATGAAGGTCCAGGAACTGGCCACCATCGTGTTACCCGCCACGTCACGAATACCCGAGAGGGTGGCCGTGTAGCTGCGGTCAGCGAGCAGGGTTGCGTTAGGGTTCAGCGTCGCGACGCGAGTCGTGGCGTTGTACGACACGACGGCGGGGATCACCGTCGTGCCGAGCCGAAGAACGAACGTCGTGCCGCTGACTCCCGTGACCGCTTCGCTGAACGTTGCCGTCAGGTTACCGGTCTGACTCACCGAGCGAGCGCCCGTTGCGGGGGTGCGCGCTGTCACGGTCGGGAGCACGAACTCCGTGCGCGGCGTGACAGCGACCGAACGAGCGGATGCCGCTCCGGTGCCGACCGAGTTGATCGCGGCGACATCGAAGGTGTACCCGGTTCCATTCGTTAGTGCCGTGATCACCCGGGTGGTCACGTTCGCCACCGTTGTGCTGCCCGTTGGCGTCGTGCCAGCACCGATGAAGGTGCGAATCACGTAGCCCGTGACTGCTGGGGCGTTAGTAACAGCGCCAGGGGCGGTCCAGTTCACCGTCACCGAGGCGTTACCGGCGACCGAGGTTCCGATCGTTGGTGCGCCAGGCACGACCAGCACCGTTGGTGCAGTCGGTGTGACCGAGACCGAACGAGCCGAGACAGGTCCGGTGCCGACCGAGTTGATCGCCGCGACATCGAAGGTGTATCCGGTGCCGTTGGTGAGCAGCGTGATCACGCGGGTGGTGACGTTCCCTACCGTCGTGCTGAACGCTGGCGTCGTGGCCGCACCGACGAAGGTGCGGATGCGATAGCCAGTGACTGCCGGGGCGTTGGTTACAGCGCCGGGAGCGGTCCAGTTCACCGTCACCTGGGCATTACCGGCGACCGAGGTTCCGATCGTTGGTGCGCCTGGTACGACGAGCACGGCCGGTGCCGACGGTGTCACCGCGTTGGACGAAGCCGAGAATGCGCTCGAACCCTCCGCGTTTGTCGCCGATACCTGGAAGGTGAAGCTGGAGCCGTTGGTCAGCCCGGTGACGACCAGGCTGGTCGCGGTTCCGGCTGCGGGCAGCAGCGCGCCGACCTGAGCTCCAGCAGCATCGAGCACCTTCACCGAGAAGCTGGTGGGGATGCCGACCGGCGACGCGATCCAGTCCACAGTTACCGTTCCATTACCGGCAACTGCGTTGACGGCGGTGGGGGTTCCCGGGGCCACTGTGTCGCTGAACTGCAGGCGTTCGATGTTGCGCAGGGTGTCTGTGCCATCGGTGCCGCGGTTGTCGAGCACCGTGGTGACCGTTCCGGCGGTTCCGAAGATGCCCGGAGTGCCGTCGGCATTCAGGGTGGTCACCTCGTAGTCGCTGGTCAGGCCCGAGAACACTGCGGAGTCGATGTTGCCGGCCGACTGAGCAGCGGTGGGAGTGATGATCTCCCGAACCGCGACCAGATTGCCCGGGTTCACCAGTCCGGCAGCGACATCCTGTTCCAGGGTGTGGGTGCTGCCAGCCAGGTACGGGCGCTCCATCAGGTCGGTGCTGCCGATCTCGACACCGGCGTCATCACGCACGCTGATTCGAATCTGCACGTACCGGTCGCCGTCGATGATGTCGTTGGCGCCACGACCCTCGAGTGAGTCACTGCCGAGGCCGCCGAGGAGGATGTTGCCATCGCCCCAGACGTTGCCCTCGAGCGGGCAGACACCCATCGGGGAGAGCGCTTCCACTCCCGCGAGCGGGACGGTCAGCATCGATGGTGTGATGAGAGTGCTCAGGCCACTGATGCGGTTGATGCCGGCCTGGTCGAGTACGTCGCAGCCACTGAAGCCGGCACCACCAACGGTGCTGGGCACTGCGTTGTCACCACGGATCACGTCGTTGAACGCGGAACCCGAGTTGGACTCCACTTCCTGCCAGCGGTCACGGTTGACCACGGCGGGCAGCGGAACTCCGATGAGGTTGTTGTTGATGTTCATGTCATCGTCGGCCGCCACCGTGTCGTATTGGTGGGTAGCCCAGTCGAACCCGGCAGAACCAGCGAACCGATCGATGGCCGCGTTGCTGGTCATGATGTCGTCGCCACCCTCAGCGTCGTAGTCGTTCTCACCGACCTGGCCGACAAAAATGTCGTTGCCGGGTGCGGTCTGAGCGGGGTCGTCGAAGAACGGAGCGCTGTGATCACCGATCAGCAGGTCCTGGCCGGAGCCACCCTGGATCCAGTCATCGCCACCGTCACCGAACACGGCATCCGCTCCATCACCGGCGCGCACGAAGTCATTGCCCGGTCCGGCGAAGGTCTCGTTGTCGTTGGCGCCACCGTTGGTGAAGTCCTGACCGTCACCGCCCATCATGATGTCGTCGCCGATACCGGTGTTGATGTAGTCGTTACCCGGACCACCCTTGGAAACGTCAGCGCCGGCAGAGTCCGTCAACCGGTCGTTGCCGATACCACCCAGGGCAATATCATCGCCGCCACTGCCCTCGATCACGTCGTCGCCCTCGTTGCCGAGGAAGGTGTCGTTGTCGTTACCGCCGGCGATCCGGTCTACGGCTGCGGTGCCGTTATAGACCGACTGGCCGTTGATGCCGACCGGGTCGACCGTGTTCACTGCACGGTACTGGATGGTGCCGTCGGGCTTGCGCAAGAGCAGCAAGCTTTCGTCACAATCCACCGTCGTGAGGTCGTCCGCCACGCTTGCGCCGGATGCAGCATAGCCTGCAGGCGTTCCAGCCAGATTAGCGAGCTGGAACTTGCAGTCTGCGGTGCCGAAGGAGTCGGCCTTCAGACTGTGGGCATCCGTGTTGCGCATCATCATCTCGGCGAAGGAGTTACCTTCGAGCTGCGAGCGCAGGTTCATGCCAGGGGTGCGGTTCAGGTAGTAGAACCGGTCTCCGTTCTGCAGGTCGGTCATCTGGTTCTCGAACACGAAGTTGAACGTGCTCCCCAGCAGGCCACCGAACAGGTTGGTGTTCTCGGCGAGACCACCGACCCAGAGGTCGACAGTGTTCAGTCCGGTTTCCACGTTCGTGTAGGCAGCGGTGCTGTTCATGAAGTCGATGGCTTCGGGGGTGGGTGAAATGCCGGCACCCGGATCCACGACTGCTTTGGCCGCAGCACGCTTTCCAGCCATCGTGCTTTCAGCGGTGATCGTCGGGAAGGTGCCGTAGGCGGCCACGAAGTTGATCAGCGACTCCGGGTGCTTGAGGTTCTGGCCGAAATCAGCCCAGCTCGTGTACGGAGCCAGCTGGCCGTCACCGGTCGCGTTGTGAATCTGGCGCCGTACCTCGTTCAACGGTGGCACACCCTCGGAGCGGGCACGCGTCATATTGATCGTCGGCAGGTCCAGGGGAAGACCCAGCAGGTTGTTGCGCAGGGTGTCAGTGACGAACTCATCGAGTTCGTTGCCCACCTGGTCGCTCATGCCCATGATCACACTGCCGGCCGCCTGCTCCGAGGTGAGTTGCCCCGCAGAGCCGCCGTCGGTGTAAGCGATCGGGTTGAGAAACCCCTTGAGCAGCGAGATGTCGTTGCCCGACCCGTTCTCATTGGTGCGGGCGATCGTCTCGGTCAGCATAGAGTGACCGAAACGGTAGACCGCGTGCGCGAACTCCGCCTTGACGGCCGGGTTCAGATCGGTGTGGTAAACGTGGAACGGCTGGATCGCCGGCTGCACCTTGCGACCGAACTCCTCGAAAACGAGGTGCTGGTATTCCATCTCGGTGACGAACCGGGCAGCCTGGAACAGGCGTGAGCCGTTCCAGCCATCGGCGCCAGCTGCGAGCTTCCACTCGGCTAGAGCGGCGATGCCCTTGGCGGTCGTGTTGTCGTTGCTGAGTGTCGTCTTGAACTCCTCGACCAGACGGTCGTGTTCGGAGTGGAAGACCTGGTGGATGCTGGTCAGGCCGATGTTCTCATTGACGCGACCGTCACCGGCGATGAAGTGCAGGTCGAGCATCTCGTCGTCGTACGTTCCAGCTGGCTGGCTGGCGAAATCGGCGGTGGCCGTCGTGTTGGAGTCGGCCACGAGGCCCGGCTTCGGTTCGGCGTTGTGCGCGATGTCGGTCAGGAAGGGGGTGTGGAAATAGATGGCGTTGGCCGGAACCGCAACGGGAGCTGCGATGTCTCCTTCGACCATTCCGGTGGGAGTGACGTACATGGGCAAGCCACGCGCCGGTCCGGGAATGAAGTTGCCGTAAGGGTCAACCGCCATCTGCGGAATGTCCAGCACGTCCTTGTCCTGCAGCAGCAGCCCGAGCAGGTCCTTGGCTTGCGCCTTGACTGTTGCCCAGGTTGCCATGCCGCCGGCCGTTGGACCGGCCGGACCGCCGAGCAGGCGGCCGGTGTTGACCGGCTTGCCCGCCGTGTTGTTCTTGTACTCACGCAGGAACAGCTGGTGCGACGGGTGCGAGGTGTAGGTCTGCGACTGGTCGACGTAGGGCGAGTCGGTGTTGGCAGCGTCCTGCACGTCATCGGAGGTGCCGAGCAGGCCGTCAACGCCGGGCTGGTTCTGCGCCCGGGTCAGCACCATGAAGCGCAGGTTCGGGTCGAGATTGTCGGCGGTGGTGGCGAAATTGTGGTCGGGTCCGGCGATGAGCGGGTCATCCGCCTGCAGCGGCACGAACACGGTTCCGCCGCCCTTGACCGTCTGGTCGACGCCGTGGTCGAAGAACTGGCCGAACAGCGTGAACAGTGAGTTGTACGGCGGCGAGAGGCCGACGTCGGTCGTTACGTTCGGAATGAACAGCGTTTCGTACTTGGGCACACAGCCCGCTGGAACGCCCACGATCGGCGGATCGACGGTCAGGTCGGGGTCGGTCGTGCAGGGGAACTTGCCTACCGCGTTCTGGGTGCGCACCGGGAATCCGGCGGCGGCGACCGCGGCCGGATTGGTGGCTGTCTGATCGACGATCAAATTGCTGACCTCGCGCGGCTGCGCGTCGACAACCGAGCCGGTCTTCTGCTTGTAGCTCGTCGGCCCGGGGGCGCCGACTGGAAAGCTCGACGTGATCGGGTCGGCGTCGTTGAAGACCGGTGTGGTGAGGCGTGGGAACAGTTCATCGGCTGCGCCATAGGTCTCACGACCCGGCAGGAGGTTGTTGCACGAGCCGTCAACCGTGCGGAGTCCGTAGGACGACAACCGGTCGGGAATCTGGTTGGGACCACTGCCGACCAGGGTGCCGCAGGGGTTCGCCGGCGTTGCCGTCGCGGCGTGAGCCTCGGCAATCTTGATCTGCTTGAGAATGTAGGCGAGGTCCGACGTGGTGACCGTGAAGCCCTGACCGACCGGGGCGACTGCCGCGTTGGCGCTGATCGCACTCGAGAGACCCAGCACGGCGTAGAGCACGACGGCCATGCCGGCGGCGACGATGCGGGTGGACTTGCGGAAGGCGCTCTTCGGTCTTCCAACGCCGTTGGGCGGTGGACTACCTCGCATTCCGGTTGTATTTCTCGTGCTGCGAATGATTCCTTGACCTTCGAACCTGCTCATGACGCACCTATCTCTTCAGGGTGAGCGAATGCTGTAAGAGTGCGACGTGGGCCTTATGGAAACCTTGGGCATTCCGCCTGCACCCCGCCCGCAGCGTCCCCCCGGGGGGGGCTTGCCGGGCCCGGGCCCGGAAAGCGGGCCCACGATAGAACATGGGCCCAGCGACCGGGCCCGGGCCCGGGAAATCAACGCGGCCGTCACGACGACGCGACGGTCGGCCACTGTTCCGTGCTACTTTCGCCAGACCATGTCTGATCCGTCTGCACCCCCCGCGCTCACCGAACTCACGCGGGATTCCGCCCCCCGTCAAACGGATACCCGCGGCCGCGTGGCCGTCGCCGACATCGCCGTCGGCCTGTTTCAGGCCCAGGGCTACGAAGCCACCAGCACCGCTCAAATCGCCGCAGCCGCCGGAGTATCCCGCAGCACGTTCTTTCGCCAGTTCCGGTCGAAGGACGACGTGATCTTCGCCGACCACGACGAGTTGCTCGAGCAGATCGACGAGTTTTTCGACGCTTCACACCCGGACCCCTGGCTGGCCGTGTGCGACGCAGCCACGCTCGTCTTCGAGCGGTTTCGAGAGCGTCTCGAGATCGTGCGGGTACGCGACCTGGTGGTGCGCCAGACATCCGTTCTGCGCGACCGGGAAACGGTGATGGTGTCTCGCTACGAGAAGACGTTCTCGGCCTATCTGCGCCGCAGCCTGCCGAGCGTCGACCCAGTCGTGGCGATTCAATTTGCCGCCGCAGTGACGGCCACACACAACTTCGAGCTGCGGCGCATGATTCGTGCCATCGATTCCAGCCGAGTCCTCGATTCGGCGGGTCTGGCGGCGCAGCTGCAGACCGTGCGCAATCGCTTTGCACCTGGCGGCGAGGCGGCTCGGGGCACGAGCGACCTGCTCGTCGCGGTCTTTCCCGCCTCGGCCTTGCCGGCCGACGTCGCCCGGGTAATCGAGAGTCGGCTTCGATCCACGGCGGTTTGACACCAAGTGTCACTTGACGTGAGACTCAGTGTCAGATAGAACTGTAGTCACAACTGCTACTGCGAAAGGCAATGATGCCCGATTACGATGTCTCCGCCCCGCTCGATACCGACTACTACGGCGTTTTTGCCGATGTGCCCGAAGCTGATCGAGCGTTCTGGGGCCGGGCACGTACCTTTGCGGTGGAGACCCTCGACGAGCTGAGCGAGGCATGGGACAAGGCGGAGTACCCGTTGCACCTGGCTCGGCGCCTGGGCGTCCTCGATCTGCTCACCGACGGCGTCGAAGGACCGGGCCTCACCCCGATGTCCCCGCTCGCCGCAGGCCTCGTGAACATGGAAATCTCCCGGGGCGACGGCTCGATGGGCACCGTTGTCGCCGTGCAGGGCGGACTCGCTTTGCGCAGCATCGCGATGTTCGGCAGCGACGAGCAGAAAGCCACCTGGCTGGTGCCGCTGGCCCGTGCCGAGAAGCTCGGCGCCTTCGCCCTGACCGAACCCGACCACGGCTCGGACTCCGTGGGCCTTGAGACCACAGCACACCGTGACGGCGACGAATGGGTCATCAACGGCGAGAAGAAGTGGATCGGCAACGGCTCGGTCGGCGACGTGACCGTGGTCTGGGCCCGCGACGACGACGGCAATGTGCGCGGCTTTCTGGTCGACCAGTCCCTGCCCGGGTATCACGGCGAGACGATGCTCGGCAAGGGCTCGCTCCGCGCCGTGCACCAGGCCCGGATCACCCTCACCGATGTGCGGATTCCGCTCGACGCTGTATTGCCGGGCACCCACACCTTCAAGGACACCGCGGTCGTGCTGTTCGCCACCCGCCTAGGCGTCGCCTGGTCGGCGCTCGGTCATGCTACCGCCGTGTTTGAGGCTGCCCTCAACTATGCGCAGCAGCGCGTACAGTTCGGCAAGCCCATCGCCGGATTTCAGATCGTGCAGGAGCGGCTCACGCTCATGCTTTCCGAGCTCACCTCGATGCAGCTGCACTGTATTCGGCTGGCCGAACTGGACGCCGCCGGCACCCTGCGGCCCATCCAGGCCAGCCTCGCCAAGTTCCACAACACCCGCGCTGCGCGGTCGCTCGCCTCGCTCGCCCGCGACATGCTCGGTGGCAACGGCATCCTGCTCGAAAACCATGTCATCCGCCATCTCGCTGATATCGAGTCCATCCACACCTACGAGGGCACCGAGAGCATCCAGTCGCTGCTGATCGGTCGCGATCTGACCGGGGTCAGCGCCTTCCACTAGGTTCGACCCGCACGAGCTTTATCCCATCTTTTCGGACAAAGGAGTCCCGCATGATCGACCTGACCCTGAGCACCACAAATTCACCCAACGACTCACCGCTCACGCCCATGCGGTTTCTGCAGCGCAGCGCCGAGGTATTCCCAAACAAGGATGCGATCATCTACGGCGCTCGTCGCTACAGCTACCGTGAATTTGAGCAGGCCGCGGAGGAGCTGGCCCACGCCATACGCTCGCGCATCACGCCTGGTGACCGGGTTGTATTCCTCGCGTCGAATATACCCGAGATGCTGATCGCGCACTATGCCGTGCCGTTGGCCGGTGGCGTGCTCGTCGCGCTGAACTCCCGGTTGGCCGGGCCGGAGGTGCACTACGTTCTTGAACATTCCGGGGCCACCCTGCTGTTCATTGACGCCGAACTTGTCGCCGGTGTCGGTGACGCGTTCGCGGCATCCGCTGCCCTCAAGGGTGTGATCGAGATCGCCGACGGCGAATTCGGCATCACCGAGAGCGGCCTCGATGCGGGGCAGCAAACCCTGGAGTCTTTTCTGGCCGAAGCCGACAACGACTCCGCCGAGCCGCTGGCCTGGGAGGTCAGTGACGAGCGCTCGGTGATCTCGATCAACTACACCTCGGGCACCACCGGCAAGCCCAAGGGCGTCATGTACTCGCACCGCGGTGCCTACCTCAACTCCTTCGGTGAGGTGTTCCACAACAAGTTCACGAGCGACTCGGTGTATCTGTGGACCCTGCCCATGTTCCACTGCAACGGCTGGTGCACCCCCTGGGCGGTCACGGCGGCCGGCGCCACCCATGTCTGCCTGCGCACGGTGCGGGCCGAATCGGTCTGGTCGGCCATCGACACCCTCGGAGTGACCAACCTGTGTGGCGCTCCCACCGTGTGCGGCGTGATCGCCAACGCCCCGATGAAACACGTTCTCGAGACCCCGCTCTCGATCACGACGGCCGGCGCCCCGCCCTCGCCGAGCGTGATCGAACAGCTCGATGCCCTCGGAATCACGGTCGTGCACGTCTACGGCCTCACCGAGGTCTACGGTCCCTACACGATCTGCGAATACCAGCGCGAGTGGGACGACCTGCCCGCCGACGAGCGTGCCCGCAAGATCTCCCGCCAGGGCGTCGGTATGGTGCAGGCCGAATCGGCCCGCATCGTCGACTCGACCATGACCGACGTTCCCGCCGACGCTGCAACGATCGGCGAGATCGTGTTACGCGGCAACAACGTCATGCTCGGCTACTTCAAAGACCCGCAAGCCACAGCGGATGCCTTTCGCGGCGGCTGGTTCCATACCGGCGACCTCGGCGTCATGCACCCCGACGGCTACATCGAGATCAAGGATCGTGCGAAAGACATCATCATCTCGGGCGGCGAGAACATCTCGACCATCGAGGTCGAGAACGCGATGCTCACCCATCCGACGGTGCTCGACGTCGCCGTGGTCGGCATGCCGCATCCGAAATGGGGCGAGCGGCCGAAGGCCTATGTCGTACTGCGACCGGACGCAATCGTGACCGAGGTCGACCTGCTCACCCACACCCGATACATGATCGCGGCCTTCAAGGTGCCCGACTATGTGACCTTCGTCGACGCCCTGCCGCGCACGGCCACCGGCAAGATCATGAAGGTTGTATTGCGCGAGCTGCCCGAGGACGTCACTACGCCGGCGGCCTCCTAGCGTTCTATCGACCTCGGCGTACATAACCGCGGAGATATCGCCCAATGCTGCCGGCCGCACGCCCAATCGGGCACCAAACTCGATTTTCTCCGCGGTTATGCACGCTCACCCCGGTACCGAGGCCCTGCCGCGGCCGAAACGCAGCAGACCGGCGGTTTGCCAGCATCCGTCTATAGCGTTATAGGCACAATGGAAGACCCTCCCTCGCATAAACCCTCGCCCGCCGCCACACACACGTTGCCTCTCGATCTGAGAGGACCACAACATGAATGAGTGGCTGATGGTGGGCGTAGGACTCGTTCTCACCGTCGGAACGGGAATTTTCGTAGCATCCGAGTTCTCCCTGGTCACTCTCGACCGCAATGAGCTTGAGGCCCGCCAGGGGCGGGGAGAGAAGCGCCTCGGCCCCACCATCAAGGCGCTCAAGATCACCTCGACGCACCTGTCGAGCGCCCAGCTGGGCATTACCCTCACCACACTACTGGCCGGGTTCACTTTCGAACCCGCGATCCGCGCACTGCTGAGCGGGCCGTTGACAAGCATCGGCGTGCCGGCCGGCATCGTTCCCCTGGCGGGAACGATCGCCGCAATCTCATTGGCAACCCTGTTCTCCATGGTGATCGGCGAACTCGTGCCCAAGAACTTCGCCCTCGCCGTGCCCCTCGCGACGGCCAAGATCGTCGTGCCGGCGCAGGCCGTGTTCACGACGGTGTTCAAACCGGTCATCCTGCTGTTCAACAACACCGCCAACGCGATCATTCGTCTGTTCGGCATTGAGCCGAAGGAAGAACTCTCCGGAGCTCGTACGGCCGAGGAACTGAGCTTTCTCGTACGGCGCTCAGCCCTCGAGGGAGTGCTCGACAACGACCACGCCGCCATGCTGCACCGCACCCTGCGCTTCTCCGACCATTCAGCAGCCGATGTCATGACCCCCCGGGTGCGCATGGCCTCGGTGCACGTCACCGACACGGCCGAGGCCATCGTGTGCCTGGCGACCAGCACCGGCTACTCGCGCTTTCCGGTGATCGACAAGAACTCCGACGACATCGTCGGGGTGTTGCACGTGAAACAGGCGTTCGCCGTTGTACTGGGTGAGCGCGGCACGGTGACCGCCGCCGACCTGAAGGTAGAAGCCCTGCGCGTTCCCGAGACCATGGGCGTCGACTCCCTGCTCGCCGCGCTGCGCCAGCAGGGCTTCCAGATCGCCGTCGTCGCCGATGAGTACGGCGGAACGGCCGGCATCGTCACCCTTGAAGACCTCGTCGAAGAACTCGTCGGCGAACTCGAAGACGAGCACGACCGGGCGAAAGCCGGAGTCGTGCGCTCGGGTCGCTCGGTCGTCTTCGACGCCGCCTGGCGCCCTGACGAGCTGCTCGATCGCACCGGCGTCACCGTTCCCGACGATGGCGACTACGAGTCCGTCGGCGGATTCCTCGCCGACCAACTCGACCGCATTCCCGAGCTCGGCGACGAGGTCGCCATTGATGGCGGCGTGCTGCGCATCGACCGCGTCGACGGTGTGCGCGTGCACCGCGTGCGGTACACGCCGGCCGATCCTGAGACCGACCCGAGCCTCGCCACCACACACGACCGCATCGTTGAACAGATCCAGAAAGACCTGATCCATGAATGAGTACCTCCCCGGCCTGATCTGGCTCGTCGTGCTGCTGGTGGTGAACGCCTTCTTCGTGGGGGCCGAGTTCGCCGTCATCTCCGCCCGCCGCTCCCAGATCGAGCCTTTGGCCGCTCAGGGTAGCAAAGCGGCCAAGACCACGCTGTGGGCGATGGAGCACGCCACCCTCATGCTGGCTACCAGCCAGCTCGGTATCACCGTGTGTTCCCTGCTCATCCTGAACGTCTCGGAGCCGGCCATCCACGGCCTGCTCGAAATCCCACTCGTCGGTACCGGACTCTCCGAGGGCATGATCACCACGATCGCCTTCACCTTCGCGCTCATGCTGGTGACCTTCCTGCACGTGGTCTTCGGTGAGATGATCCCCAAGAACATCTCGTTCTCGGTTCCCGACAAGGCTGCGCTCATCCTCGCGCCGCCGCTCGTGTTCGTGGCCCGCGTGTTTAACCCGATCATCTTCAGCCTCAACTGGCTGGCGAACGGCATTCTGCGCCTGTGCAAGGTTGAACCCAAGAACGAGGCGACGAGCTCCTTCACCCTCGACGAGGTCGCCAGCATCGTGGAGCAGTCCACCCGTGAGGGAATGCTGCAGGATGCCTCCGGCACCCTGTCGGCGGCATTCGAGTTCACCTCGAAGAAGGTCTCCGACGTACAGGTGACCATCGAATCGATGGTCTGCCTGCCGTCGATGGCGTCACCGGCCGATATCCAGCTGGCCGTGAGCCAGCACGGATTCTCCCGCTACATCCTCACGGATGACGAGGGAGCTCCGAGCGGCTACCTGCACCTCAAAGACGTAATGGACCTCACCGCGGGCGACACCTTCACGCAGCCGGTGCCGAGTAAGCGACTGCGCCGCCTCGCATCCGTTTCGAGCGACAGCGAGCTGGAGGACGCGCTCGCGTCGATGCGCCGCCTCGGCGCGCACGTCGCGACGGCGTTCGATACCGACGGCAACGTGACCGGCGTTCTGTTCCTCGAGGACATCATCGAGGAACTCGTCGGCCAGGTCGAGGACGCCACCTCGATCTGACCCGGCCGCACTCGGGCCCCGCACAACCGAGCACAGTAGGCTCATTCGGATGCTGAGCGACGAACTGACTCCTCCCGATGGCTCTGGATTCGTGCGGGTGCGCGGGGCCCGCGAGAACAACCTGCGCGATGTGAACGTCGACGTGCCGCGAGACGCCATCGTCGCGTTCACCGGAGTCTCGGGCTCCGGCAAATCGTCGCTCGCCTTCGGCACCATCTTCGCCGAGGCGCAACGGCGCTTCTTCGAGTCGGTCGCGCCCTACGCCCGCCGCCTGATCCAGCAAGGCCACACCCCGCACGTGGACGAGATCACCGGCTTGCCGCCGGCGGTCGCCCTGCAGCAGCGCCGCGGCACGCCGAGTTCGCGTTCGAGCGTCGGCACCGTGACCACCCTCTCCAACTCGCTCCGCATGATGTATTCCCGAGCAGGAATATATCCAGCGGATGCCGCGGGTCGCCTCGAATCCGACTCCTTCTCCCCGAATACCGCGATGGGTGCGTGCCCCCGCTGCCACGGCCTGGGCATGGCGCACACCGTCAGCGAGGCATCGATGGTGCTCGATGCCACGCTGAGCATTCGCGACGGCGCCATCGCCGCCTGGCCCGGTGCCTGGCAGGGCAAGAACCTGCGCGATATCGTCGCCGTGCTCGGCTACGACATTGACCGGCCCTGGCAGGAATTGTCCCGCGCCGACCGTGACTGGATCCTCTTCACCGAGGAGCAGCCGGTGGTCGAGGTCGTGCCGCAGCGCGACCGCAGCGCCAAGCCCTACCAGGGACGATTCTGGAGCGCGAAGAGTTTTGTGCTGCACACCCTGGCCGACAGCAAGAGCCCGAATGTGCGTCAGCGCGTGCTGCGTTACGTCGACACCGGCTCCTGCCCGGACTGCGCCGGGAGCGGCCTGAAGCCCGAAGCCCTCGCCGTGACCGTGGCCGGCCAGTCGATTGCCGCGCTCAACGCGCTGCCGATGACAGCCGTGGCCGACATCCTGCGCCCGATCGCGGCGGGTGACATGTCGTCGGAGGTGGCGGTGACCCTGGCCAGCGACCTGCTGCGCCGCATCGATGTGCTGCTCGAACTCGGCCTCGGCTACCTGGCCCTCGGTCGGTCGACCCCCACGCTGTCGCCGGGTGAAATGCAGCGGCTGCGCATCGCCACGCAGCTGCGCTCCGGCCTGTTCGGGGTCATCTACGTGCTCGACGAGCCATCGGCCGGCCTGCACCCGGCCGATGCCGAGCCGCTGCTACTCGTACTGGAGCAGCTCAAGCGCTCGGGCAACTCGGTCTTCGTGGTCGAACACAATATGGACGTCGTGCGCAGCGCAGACTGGGTCGTCGATGTCGGCCCTCGCGCCGGCGAGGGCGGTGGCGACGTACTGTACAGCGGGCCGACCGCGGGGCTCGCTGCGGTTGAGACCTCGGTCACCCGCGAGTACCTGTTTGCCGAGGACCGCGAGCCGATTTCGCGGGGTGAGCTGCGGCATCCGCTCGGCTGGCTGGGCTTGACCGACGTGACTCGGCACAATTTGAAGGCGCTCGACGCGCAGATTCCGCTCGGGGTACTGACGGCGGTCACCGGTGTGAGCGGTTCGGGTAAGTCCACGCTGGTCAGCCAGGTGCTCGCCGAGGCCGTCGGGCGGCACCTGCACCCCGATCCCGACGACGCGCCTGTGCCCGACCTCGGCGACCCCGATGCCGAGTTCGATTTCGCCGAGCGCCCGGCAGTGACCGCGATCACCGGGCTCGAGGCCGTCGACCGGCTCGTGCAGGTGGACCAGAAGCCGATCGGGCGCACGCCGCGCTCCAACCTGGCCACCTACACCGGCCTGTTCGACGCCGTGCGGGCCACCTTTGCCGCCACCGACGAGGCCAGGGCGCGCGGCTTCACCGCCTCACGGTTCTCGTTCAACGTGGCCGGCGGACGCTGCGAGACCTGCCTCGGTGAGGGGTTCGTCGCCGTCGGGCTGCTGTTTTTGCCCGGCAGCTACGCGCCGTGCCCCGACTGCGGCGGGTCGCGCTACAACCCTGAGACCCTCGAGGTGACCTACCGCGGCAAGAACATCGCCGAGGTGCTCGGCCTCACGGTGGACGCCGCGCTCCACTTTCTCGCCGACGTCGCCGTCGCCGCCCGCAGCCTCGACACCCTGCGCGAGGTGGGACTCGGTTACCTGCGACTCGGGCAGCCGGCCACTGAACTCTCCGGCGGGGAGGCGCAGCGCATCAAGCTCGCCACCGAACTGCAGCGGGCCAGGCGCGGACACACGCTCTACCTGCTGGACGAGCCGACCACCGGCCTGCATCCGGCCGACGTCGAACTGCTCATGCTGCAGCTCGGACGACTGGTCGATGCCGGAAACACTGTCGTCGTGGTAGAACACGAAATGGACGTCGTCGCGGCCGCGGACTGGGTGATCGACCTCGGCCCCGCCGGTGGCGACCAGGGCGGCCAGATCATCGCCGCCGGCACCCCCGCGACGGTCGCCGATCACCCAACGAGCCGCACCGCCCCCTACCTGAAACTCCGCCTCCCCTGAACGCGGGAGCGAAAGAATTGTTGCTTCACGGTACCGGAAGCAACGTTTTTCCGACTTTCGCGAACCTGAGGCTCATGAGCACCACACCCGCGATCACCACGGCACCGCCCACGAGCTCGGCGACCAGCGGCAGCTCGCCGAGCCAGATGAACGCGATCAGCACCGCCACCGGCGGCACGAGGTAGAGCAGCGAGGTCGACGCCACCAGCGGCAGGCGCGCCACCGCATAGCCCCACAGCACGAAGCCGAGGGCGGAGGGTAGAAGTCCGAGGTAGATCGCCGCGAGCCAGGCCGCGGCATCCGCTTGTACCAGCTGCGAGAGAGTGAACGGCAGCACGGGAAGCAGCATGACGGTGCCGGCGATCATGCCGTAAGTCGCCACCTCGAGGCCGGTATACCTCTTGAGCAGCGGCTTGGTGAGCGGATGATAGGCACCCTGCACGACCATGGCGGCGACCAGTATCCAGGCGGCCGACGACAGCGTGACGCCGGATCGCGCGACCGCGACGAGCACGACGCCGCTGAGGGCGATCGCGCTGCCGACAATCTTCAGCACGGTGAGTCGCTCGCCGAACACTCCGGCAGCAATGGCAACGCTCACCAGCGGGGCTGCCGAGACGATGATGCTCGCGGTGCCAGCCGGAACATGGAGTTCGCCCCAGTTGAGCAGCACCTGGTAGGCGGCCATACCGAAGAAGCCACAGGCGAGGATGAGCGGCAGGTCGCGCCGGGCCGGCAGCCGCACCTTGAGCATGGGTGCGAGCACGGCGAGTGCAACGGCCGCGACGACCAGGCGGGCCAGCGACAGGCCAGCCACACCGAGCTCGGGCGCGGCCACCCGAATAGCGGGGAACGCGCTCGCCCACAGCACGACGACGCCCAGACCGGCCAGTAACACTCGAGGAGAACCCATTTCTCGAGCACGGCGACTCGCAAGCCAAATATCCATTTACTTTTACTGTCATGTTAAGTAACAATGATTGATGTGTTAGACGTCAGGAAATTGCGGATGCTCGCCCAGCTTCACCGACTCGGCACCATTGCCGCTGTGGCTCGCGAACTGCACCTGACGGCCCCCGGGGTCTCGATGCAGCTCGCCGCGCTCGAACGCGAGGTGGGGCTGACGCTCACCGAACGGCACGGCCGCACACTCACGCTGACCCCGGCCGGACTACTGCTGGCCAAGCACGGCCACGACATCGTCGACCTGCTCTCGGTCGCCGAGCTGGAGGTCGCGGCCCTGCTGGAGGGTTCGGCGGGCACCTATCGGGTCGCTGCCTTTCCGTCGATCGCCCGCACCGTGCTGGCCGATGCCTGGCAGACGTTGCTGTCTCAGCCCGAACTGGGCCTCAAGCTCGAACTGCTCGAGGCCGAACCGGAAGTATCCTTGCCCGCCCTCGTAGCCGGGGAGGTCGACCTCGCGCTCACCCACTCCTATTCCACGATGGCGGCGCCGTCGGCCACGGACTGTGTGGTGACCCGGATTCTCACCGAACCGGTCTGGCTTGCGGTGCCACGCGGAACTGCAGCAGGAACTCAAAACCTTGAAGACTTCAGCGGTCACGACTGGGTGGTGCCGCACGCGGCCTGGTCCTGTCACGAAATGGTGCAGCGCGCCTGCGGCGTGGCCGGATTCGCGCCCAGGTCCGTCGCCGAGGCCACCGATTTCTCGGTCATCGTGGCGCTGGTCGGCGCCGGGGCCGGCGTTGCCCTGGTGCCGGAGCTGACCGTGGGGCAGCTGCCCGACTCAGTCACGCTGCATCCGCTCGAAAATCCGGTCTACCGGCACGACTTCGTCGTCGTGCGGCATTCCCTGAAAGCGGATCCGGGCATCCGTCGACTGCACGATTTGTTTGCGGCCGCTGCCGGCAGCGTCGCGATTCGCGGCCTCCCGGCTAATTCTGTGGCATCGGAATAATTCACACCCTGCAAAACGCTGCACTGAGAGGCGTGCACAGCGTGCCGGCCCGGGGGCGCGCGGCAGCTCAGTTACGCACGACCTCCCTTTTCGCACGACCGTCAGGACCATTTATGACCGCACCAACCGCCACCGCCACGATTCCCGAGGCCGGGGCTCACCCCGACGCCAAGCGCAACCAGCTGGTGATTCGACTGCTGCTGGTCTCGGCCTTCGTCGTCATTCTGAACGAGACCATCATGGGTGTGGCCCTGCCGCACCTCATGAAAGACCTCAGTATCACGGCGACGGCCGCTCAGTGGCTGACGACGGCCTTCATGCTCACGATGGCCGTGGTCATTCCGATCACCGGTTTTCTCATTCAGCGCTTCAATACCCGGCCGGTCTTCATCGCCGCGATGACACTGTTCAGCACCGGAACCCTGATCGCCGCGCTCGCACCCGGCTTCGAGGTGCTGCTGATTGGTCGCATCGTGCAGGCTAGTGGAACGGCCATCATGATGCCGCTGCTCATGACCACCGTTATGACGCTCGTCGCACCGGCCTCCCGCGGCAAGACCATGGGCAACATCTCCATCGTCATCTCGGTCGCCCCCGCGATCGGCCCGACCATTTCCGGCGCCATCCTCAGCGTGCTCGACTGGCGCTGGATGTTCATCCTGGTGCTGCCGATCGCCGTCGGCGCGCTCATCCTCGGTGCCTCGCGCATTCAGAACGTGACGACGCCGCGCAAGGTTCCGCTCGACGTTCTTTCGGTCATCCTCTCGGCCTTCGGGTTCGGCGGGTTCGTCTATGGACTGAGCAATCTGGGCGGGGCATCCGCTGTGGGCTGGATTCCGCTCGGCATTGGCGTCGTGGCGTTGGCCCTGTTCGTGCTGCGGCAGCTGCGACTGCAGCGTTCCAACCGCGCCCTGCTCGACCTGCGCGTCTTCGGCTCACGCACGTTCACCCTGTCGGTGTCCATGCTCGGCATCAGCATGCTCGCCCTGTTCGGCACGATCATTCTGTTGCCGCTGTACATGCAGAACGTGCTCGGCCTGACGGCTCTGGAAACCGGCCTGCTTCTGCTGCCGGGTGGTTTGACGATGGGATTGCTGGCGCCATTCGTCGGCCGCATCTACGACCGCCGCGGCCCGACCATTCTGCTGGTACCCGGCTCGATTCTCGTCAGCGCCGCGTTCTGGGCCATGACCATGTTGGGCGAGACCACGCAGCCTTGGATGCTGTTGATCGCCCACGTCGGCATGAGCGCCGGGCTCTCGCTGCTGTTCACGCCGTTGTTCACCTCCGGCCTCGGCTCACTCAAGCCCAGTCTGTACTCCCACGGCAGCGCGGTGGTCGGCACCGTCCAGCAGCTCGCCGGCGCCGTCGGAACGGCACTGTTCATCGCCATCATGACCTCACAGTCTGCCGCCCTCATGGCGCAGGGCGTCTCCGAGATCTCCGCGACGGCCTCCGGAATTCGCGGTGCGTTCCTGTGCGGCGCGATCATCTCACTGTTCGCCATTCCAGCCGCATTCCTTGTGCGGCGCCCGCCGCTCGGCGACGCGATCGAGAGCGCTCCGGTCAGCGCCCACTGATTCAGCGGATGCGCTGGGCCAGCACCGCGGGATGATCCGCCGGCAGTCCGTGTCGGCTGCCCCCTCGCAGGAGCGCCACGTTCTTCTTCTCCCAGGCGAGCAGCGCCTGCCGGAGCGGGTCGATCGCGGCGCTCTCGGCGCAGCTGCCCGCCGTGCGGCCGCAGGAACACTTCTGCGCGGCTGAGTAGTGGTGCAGCGCCTCAACGCGCCAGATGCCGGCCATCGCCCAATCGATCTGCCGGCGGGCCAGTTCGGTGTTGCGTTCAGCACGCTTGACCAGGTCATTCTGCAACAGGCTCCGCACTCCGTCGATTCCGGCCGTGAACCGGCCGGCGACGATAGCGCTGAGCTCGGCGACCTGGTCGCGAAGCGCGGTCAGGTCGTTGTCCCGGCCGACGAGTAAGGCATCCGTTTCGGCGATGTAATCGGCGTGTACGGTCTCAGCCGAAGCCCAGCGAGAAGCCCACAGCTTCACGTGCTCAAGGTCCCGGCGCTCGGATTTCTCGGCCCCGATGTGGTGCACGCAGAGCGAGCAGACCACTTGGTCGCTCAGCGAGGTGAAGTGAAACGGCTGCGGTGCGAGGCAACACAGGCACGCCACTTCGAGGTCGACGTGCAGCGGATGCGCGTGCGTCACGATTACTCCCACCTCACTGTCATTCATTCGAGAATACCGGTGCCGAACAGCATGTGCATTTCTGCACTTCCCTTCTGTGCGAATGGTCTTTGACAGCCAGCCCACCACAGCGCAAGCTAAGACGAGCCAGACGACGTGCGCGCCCGCTTGGGACCGGCGCACGTTGTGTCAATGACGACACCAGGGGAAATCCTATGAGCACGACCAGATCCGATACCCGAAACGACGTGCAGACGTCCGGACTGAAAAAGGTCGTCGCGGCCTCCATGGCCGGCACGGTCGTTGAATGGTACGAATTCTTTCTCTATGCCTCCGCCGCCACCCTGGTCTTCGGCACGCTGTTCTTTCCGAACGCTGGCACCGAACTCGAGGGCATCATCGCGGCCTTCGCCACCTACGCCGTCGGCTTCCTGGCCCGCCCCATCGGCGGCATCGTCTTCGGACACTTTGGCGACAAGTTCGGCCGCAAGCGCCTGCTCCAGTTCAGCCTCGTTCTCGTCGGCGTCGCCACCTTCCTGATGGGCTGCCTGCCGACCTTCCAGCAGATCGGCTACCTCGCACCGGTTCTCCTCATCCTCCTGCGCTTCATTCAGGGCTTCGCCGTCGGTGGCGAATGGGGTGGAGCGGTTCTTCTCGTCGCCGAGCACAGCCCCGCCAAGTCCCGCGGATTCTGGGCCAGCTGGCCCCAGGCCGCCGTGCCCGGTGGAAACCTGCTCGCCACCGCCGTGCTCTTCGTACTCTCGACCACCCTCTCCGATGAGGCCTTCCTCAGCTGGGGCTGGCGCGTCGCCTTTTGGTTGTCCGCTGTCATCGTGCTCGTCGGCTATTACATCCGCACCAAGGTCAGCGACGCACCGATCTTCCTCAAGGCGCAGCAAGAAGTCATTGCCGGTGACAAACGCTATGGCATCATCGAGGTCTTCCGCCGCTACCCGCGCGGCGTCTTCACCGCGATGGGCCTGCGCTTTGCCGAGAATATCCTGTACTACCTCGTCGTCGTCTTCTCGATCACCTACCTGAAGATCATCGTGCAGATGGACACCTCGCGGGTGCTGCTGCTTCTACTCCTAGCCCACGCCCTGCACTTTATTGTCATTCCCTTGGTCGGTCGCCTCTCCGATCGGGTCGGCCGTCGCCCGGTCTACTTCGTGGGCGCCGTGCTCGCAGGAACCTGGGGCTTCTTCGCCTTCCCCATGATGGACACCGCGAACGACTTCATCATCATTGTCGCGATCATGATGGGCCTGCTCTTCCACGCGCTCATGTACGCCGGCCAGCCCGCCATCATGGCCGAAATGTTCCCCACCCGCATGCGGTACTCCGGCGTCTCCCTCGGCTACCAGGTCACCTCGGTCATCGCGGGCTCGATCGCCCCGATCATCGCCGTGAGCCTGCTGTCCACCTTCGAGTCATCGGTTCCGGTGGCCATCTACCTCGCGGCGGCCTGCCTGATCACGGCCCTCGTCGTGCTCACCCTCAAGGAAACGCGCGGGCTCTCCCTGCACGACATCGACGCAGCGGATGCCGCCGGATCGGCCGAACGCGCCGCCAAGGCTGACCTCGCCGGAGTCGGTCGCCGGTAGCGTGTCGCAGGCGGTCCGATCTGACTGATCGGGCCGCCCTACTACGGGCGGGGCATCCGCTCGCTAGTCACTCGCTGAAGGCGACCGGTCGATTCGCGATCTCCAGGGTGATCGCCTCGATGGCGGCACGCACCACGGGTGAGCGCAGCGATTCGGCCCGCACGACGGCCCAGATGGGCAGTTGACGCTGAAAGTCGGCGCGCAACACGGGCACGAATTCCGGCCGGTCGTGCACCAGAAAATTCGGCAGGAGTCCGATTCCGGCGCCGGCCTGAACCGCCTCCAGCTGGGCGAACAGGCTGGTCGCCTGAAACGTGGTGGCCGGTTCCGGCAGCTCGGAGGAGCGATAGCCAAGGTCGGTCACGAGCAGGGCACTCTCGACGTACGACACGAAACTGTGCCCTTTAATGTCGTCGAGCGATTCGGGAACCCCGCGGCGAAGCAAGTACTCGCGGCTGGCGTACAACCGCAGAAAATAGTTGGTCAGAAACATCGCCTGTGCGTTGTTGACATCGTTGCGCCCGGCGACGATCTCCAGGTCGACGCCAGACCGGTTCTGGCTCACCTTTCGGGTGGCGCTGAACATCTCGATATTGATGCGCGGGTGGCTATGCTGCAGCTTCACGAGCGCCGGTGTGACGATCTCCGCCCCGAATCCATCGATCGTGCTGATGCGCAGCAGCCCCGAGAGTGGGTCGGTCCGGCTGATGGCGGTGGCGAGCGCGCCCAGTCGGTCTTCGATCGCCTCGGCCGCATTGACCGCGTGCCGGCCCAGCTCGGTGAGCTCCCAGCCGTGCGGGCTGCGCTCGAGCGTGCGACCGCCCAGCTCCGCATCGAGCGAGAGAATGCGCCGCGAGATGGTTGTGTGGGTAGTGCCGAGCGCCTCAGCGACCGCGTTGAAGCGCCCCAGTCTGGCCACGGTGAGCAGCACGAGCAGATCGTTCGGGCTCGGAAGCTGGTGTGAACTCACGGATCGCATCCTTTCGAGCGTGTGCATCTGCGCACATACCCCCTGTGAAATATTACCTTGATTGCACTCTATCCGCCTGCGAGGGTGGAGGGACACAAAGCAAAGGAGCTTCGAATGTCAGTAGTCGCATGGATCGGGTTGGGCAACATGGGCGGGCCCATGTCCGCCAATATGGTGGCCGCCGGCCACGAGGTGCGCGGGTTCGATCTGAATCCGGATGCCGTCGCCACGGCCGTCACAGCCGGCGTCACCGCCGCTTCGAGCATCAGTGACGCCGTCGCGGGCGCCGACGTCGTCTTCACCATGCTACCCAAGGGCGAACACGCCCGCGCCGTGTATTTCGGCGATGACGGCGTGCTGGCCATGGCCGACCCGGGCACCCTGCTGGTGGACTCGTCAACGATCGACATCGAGACCGCCCAGGCCCTGCACGATGCCGCAGCGGCGGCCGGCTTTCGCTTTGTCGACGCCCCGGTCTCCGGCGGCATGAGCGGCGCCACCGCCGGAACCCTCACCTTCATGATCGGTGGCCAGTCGGATGCCGTCGCTGACGCCACGACCTTCATCGAGCCCATGGCGGCGAACATCATTCCGACCGGCGGTGCCACAACCGGCCAGGCCGCGAAGATCTGCAACAATCTCATGCTGTTCATCAACCTCGCCGCCACTGCGGAGGGCGCTGTTCTGGCCGAGCGTCTGGGACTGGACAAGCAGGTGTTCTGGGATATCGCATCCGTTTCGTCGGGCGACAGCTGGGCGCTGCGCACCTGGTATCCGATCAAGGATGTCGTCGCAACGGCCGCCTCCAATCGGGATTTCGCTCCGACCTTCACCGCGACGCTCGCGAGCAAGGACATCGGGCTGGCGATCGCTGCAGCCCGCGCCACCGACACGCCGCTCGAGATCGGCGAACACGTCGCCGAACTGTTTCAGCGGCTGATCGACGAGGGCGAGGGCGGCAAGGACTGCTCCATGATCGTCAAACTCGTCGACGGCAGCCTGCACGCCTGACCCATGTCATCCACCAGAAAGAGCGCTTCCATGCAAACAATTCCCCACTACATCAACGGCCAGCGCGTCGAGTCGGCCGAACGATTCGGCCCCGTCTTCAATCCGGCCACCGGCGTGCAGGAGAAACAGGTCGTGCTGGCTTCCCGCGCGGTCGTGATCGACGCCATCGAATCCGCCGAGGCGGCCCTGCCCGAGTGGCGCACCAGCACGCTGGCCAAGCGCACGGCCATCTTCTTCAAGGTGCGCGAGCTGCTCGCCGAGCGCACGAGCGAGCTCGCCGCAATTCTCACGAGTGAGCACGGCAAGGTACTCAGCGACGCGGCCGGGGAGATCACCCGCGGGCTCGAGAACATCGAATTCGCCACTGGCCTCGCCCACATGCTCAAGGGCGACTTCTCCCAGCAGGTCTCCCACGGTATCGACGTGCACTCGGTGCGCCAGGCCGTCGGTGTCGTTGCCTGCGTCACCCCGTTCAACTTTCCGGCCATGGTGCCGCTGTGGATGATCGGCAGCGCTCTCGCCTGCGGCAACACCGTACTCCTCAAGCCGAGCGAAAAAGATCCCTCATCGGCTATTTTCATCGCCGAGATCTTCACGGAGGCCGGCCTGCCCGCTGGGGTGCTCAACGTGGTTCAGGGCGACAAGGAGGCCGTTGATGAACTACTCGACAACCCAGCGGTCAAGGCCATCAGCTTCGTCGGCTCCACCCCGATCGCCAAGTCCATCTACATCCGGGCTGCCGGCAACGGCAAGCGGGTACAGGCACTCGGTGGCGCCAAGAACCACATGGTCGTGCTGCCGGACGCCGACCTGGAGATGGCAGCGGATGCCGCGATCAACGCCGCGTACGGATCCGCTGGGGAGCGCTGCATGGCCGTGAGCGTGCTCGTGGCTGTCGGTGGCATCGCCGACGACCTCGTCGCCGCGATCACGACGCGCTTGAAGACACTCCGGGTCGGCCCGGGAACCGATCCGGCCTCGCAGATGGGCCCGCTGATCACCGGAGAACACCGCGATCGGGTTGCCTCCTACCTAGCTGGCGCCGAGGCGGCCGGCGCCACCATGGTCGTCGATGGCCGGGCGCAGAACTTCGACAGTGACGGGTTCTTTCTCGGTGTCAGCCTGATCGACCGCGTCACGCCCGGGATGAAGGTCTACGACGATGAGATCTTCGGCCCGGTGCTGTCGGTCGTGCGCGTTGACACCTTCGACGAGGCCGTGAAACTCGTCAACGAGCACGAGTTCGGCAACGGTGTGGCTCTGTTCACGCGGGACGGCGGGGCGGCTCGGCAGTTCGAGTTCGAGATCGAAGCCGGCATGGTCGGCATCAACGTGCCCATTCCGGTACCGGTCGGATCGTTCTCGTTCGGCGGTTGGAAGAACTCGCTGTTCGGTGACGCGCATATGTATGGACCGGACAGCATCCGTTTCTATACCCGCGGTAAGGTCGTCACGACCCGCTGGCCCGACCCGGCCACCTCGGAGATCGACCTCGGTTTTCCGCAGATGGCCTGAGTGAGGCGGGCGGGTTAGGGTGTGGGGGTGCCGCCTTCAACCCGTCCCACCTCCACCGGCGAGTTCTTGACCGGGGCCGGTTTTCTCGGCCGCGGCCTCAGAATGTGGATCACCACGCCGCGCCTCATGCTGCTCGGCGCCGTCCCGGCCTTACTCGTCGGTATCGTCTATATCGCCGGCATCGTGCTGCTGCTCGTCAATCTCGAGGCCATCGTCGTGGTGATCAGTCCATTCGCGAGCGACTGGGGGGAGCCGTGGCGCACGGGCACGCGGGTGGTGGCCGGTGCTGCCGTCGCGGCTGCCGGTATTCTCCTATTGGCATATACCTTCGTGGCGGTAACGCTCACTGTCGGCGGCCCCTTTTATGAGCGAATCTGGCGCGCAGTCGAGACCAGCCTCGGCGAAGCGCCGGTCGAACCCGAACGCGGCCTGCTGCGCAGCGTTCTGCGCGCGGTGGCCGACGCCCTGCGCTTGGTCGGCCTGGCCGTCGGGGTCGCTCTTCTGCTCCTGGTCTGCGGCCTGATACCCGGCCTCGGCCAGCTGCTCGCTCTCGTTCTCGGCGCGCTGTTCGGCGGCTGGATCCTCACGCTTGAGCTCACCAGCTACGCCTTCGATGCCCGCGACTTCACGCTCATACAGCGACGACGGATGCTGCGCGCTCGCCGCCCGCGCAGCCTCGGTTTCGGCGTGCTCACCTACCTGTTGTTCCTGATTCCGGGCGCGGCCGTCATCGTCATGCCGGCTGCCGTGGCCGGCGCGGCCATGCTCAGCCGCGACGTTCTCGCGTCGACGCGCGCGGCATCCGCTGTCTAGCGCTCCCGGTGAATGATGCGCCCGCTGCGCCCGGCGACGGCACGAAGGACGTTCGGGCGAGCGCCCAGCCAGATACCCGCCGTCAGTACTACCGACGCGACGAAGATCCAGACACCAAGCCAACCGCCGTCATTGCGCGCCGCGTACATGTGGTTGAGGTTGGCTTGGGCGCCCGTGGTGAGCACGAGAGTCACGTGCACGACGATGAAGACCACAAAGAAGATCAACACCACGAAGTGCAGTTTGCGGGCCACGGGCAGAGGAAAGACGTGGTCGAGCCGGCGGAACCGTGCAGACAGGCCCGGCGATATGCGCAGGCCGGTCACCAGCGCGATCGGTGCCGCGATGAAGACCACGACGAAGTAGCTGAGCAGTTGCAGGGCGTTGTAGTGCACCCAGCCAGACCCGGTCGGCCAGTTCAGCGATGCATATTGCAGCCCGGCCGAGATCGCGTTGGGAAAAATGTCCCAGTTCGTGGGCACGATGCGCAGCCATTGACCGGTCACGAACAGCAGAACGTAGAAGAGGATGCCGTTGATCACCCACAGGGTGTCGAAGACGATGTGCTGCCATAGGTCGAGAGTGATCCGGATCGGGGGATTTTTGGTGCGCACCAGCCCGGTGTTCGTGCGCGTCCAGAAAATGGTCGGACGTTTGGTCGTGCGCACCTGCCAGCCGGTGCGAATGACGAACAGAATGAAGAAGGCGTTGAGCCCGTGTTGCCAGGCCAGCCAGGCCGGAACTCCTATCGGCGTGGCTGCCAGGTGCGTGGAGGTTCCGGGGTACGTCAGCAGGAATGACTCAACTGCGGGAAGGGCGCGCACCCCGTTGGCCGCGAGCACCACGAGCGCCGGAGCAACCAGCACGGCCGGCACGATCCAGGCGAGCCGCAACCAACGGTTCGGCCGAACCAGGCTCGGCCGGGAGTCACCCCTCGTCATCACGATCCGTTCCCGCCCGGGCGGATTCCCGCAGCGTCCACGCAAGGCTACTTGTCTACCCGGCAGCGGTGTCGATCACTGACACGGTAGGTCACATTCCCAGTGATGGTAGCCGAATACCAGGCTCCGCAAACGACACAGGGCCTTCGATTTCTCGAAGGCCCTGACTGTTCGCATGGATTGAGCGCTTTACCGCTGTCAATCCGCAGTGCGCGAGAGGGGACTTGAACCCCTACGTCCTTTCGAACACTGGCACCTGAAGCCAGCGCGTCTGCCAATTCCGCCACTCGCGCGAACTTAGGAATGCTAACACTGCGAGGGGGTCCAGCGCCATTCGACGGCGCGTCGCCCCCGGTTGGGTCACCGCGCCCGGTACCGGTGGCCGCGCCACCTATGGCTGGCGCGCTCACCGGAAACTGGCGCGATGAACAACGGATGCCGTCAACCGGCCCGTCCGCCGCCCCACCCGCTCAGAAGAATACCCACGGAATGCCCATAATGGGCCTCGAATTCGGTCCGGGACCCTCCGCGGGTAGTATGACTGTTCGTGCCGTTTGCGCCCTGAAGGTGGGTTGTCACCCGAGACAAGTAACATGCTCATAGCCAAACGGACCGGATCGGGAGACCTGTGGGCATACTGGATAACTTTGAAAAAGGCTTGGAGCGCGCCGTCAACGGAGCGTTCGCCAAGACCTTTCGATCGGGCTTGCAGCCGGTGGAAATAACCTCCGCGCTGCGTCGTGAGCTCGACACCAAGGCCGCTGTCGTCGCGCGGGATCGCATCCTTGCGCCCAATCGCTTCACCGTGCGCATGTCCCACACCGACTACACCCGCATGAGCGCGCTCGGCGCCACCCTCATTGACGAGCTCACCGCCCTCGTGCAAAAGCACGGCACGGAGCAGCGCTACCAGTTCACCGGCGGCATCACGATCACCCTGCAAGACGACCGCAGCCTCAGCGAGGGCATGGTGCAGATCGACTCGAGCACGGTCAAGAGCAGCGTCGCCTGGACCCCGGTGCTCGACATCAACGGCACCCGGCACCCCCTGGTCAAGGCCCGCACCGTGATCGGGCGCGGATCCGACGCCGACATCACCGTCGACGACACCGGCACTTCCCGCCGCCACGTCGAAATCCTCTGGGACGGCTCGCGCGCCCAGGTGCGTGACCTCGGCTCCACCAACGGCTCCCAGCTCAACGGCGCCCCGGTCAGCCAGGCCATTCTCGAGCCCGAATCGATCGTCACCATCGGTCGCACCCGCATTGTGTTCCGCGTGCTCGCCCAGGCCTCACCGGACTCCCGCGAGTACCCGCGCGCCGCCCCGCCGGCCGACCCGCCAACCGAACGCCACGACATGGGCGGATTCTGGGGGCCGAACGCATGAACGTCAGCGAATTAACCCTGCTGGTGCTGCGCATCGGCTTTCTGCTCCTGCTCTGGATGTTCATCTTTGGAATCGTCTACGCCCTGCGCAGCGACCTGTTCGGCCAGCGCGTGCGCAAGATGAGCACGGATGCCGCCCCCGCCGCCGCATTCCCGGCATCCGCTGTTCCCGTCGCCGTCCCCGTCGCTGCACCCGCTGCACCTGACGCCTTCACTGCGCCGGTCGCGCGCGCCAGCCCGGCCGGCGCGAATTCAGGTGTCGACGGAGGAATGGCGACCGCCCAGAACACCACCCGCCTGGTCATCACGAGCGGCCCGAAGGCCGGCACCGAGTTTCCGTTGGGCGCCGACACCATCACCATCGGTCGATCAAGCGACTCCAGCCTGGTCATCCGCGATGATTACACCTCCACGCACCACGCGCGGCTCATGCTCTGGAACGACGAGTGGATGCTGCAAGACCTCGATTCCACCAACGGCACCTTCCTGGCCGGCGCCCGCGTCACCGTGCCGACCAAAATCCCATTGAACGCCACCGTGAAGATCGGCGCCACCAGCTTCGAGCTTCGGCGGTAGGTCATGGCGACGGTCAGTCATAGCGCAGCCGCGTCTCACGTCGGCAAGATTCGCTCCAACAACCAGGACTCCGGGTACGCCGGACGCAGCCTGTTTGTGGTCGCCGACGGCATGGGCGGCCACGCCGGGGGCGACGTCGCGTCGTCGATCGCCACCAAACGCATCATCGAGGCCGACAAGCCCTATGCGAGCGCGCAGGACGCCGAATTCGCCCTGCAGGCCGCCCTGATCGGCGCCAACGCCCAACTGGCCGAAACGGTCTTCGAACACGCCGAACTCACCGGCATGGGCACGACGGTCAGCGCCATCGTGGTGCTCGAGAACGAGGTGGCGATCGCCCACATCGGCGACTCGCGCATCTATCTGCTCCGCGAACGTGAACTCTCGCAGATCACCATCGACCACACCTTCGTGCAGCGCCTCGTTGACAGCGGGCGCATCACCGAGGCCGAGGCCATGGTGCATCCGCGCCGCTCTGTTCTCATGCGCGTACTCGGTGACGTCGAGGCGAGTCCCGAAATCGACACCTCGATTCTGGCCACGATCGACGGCGACCGCTGGCTGCTCTGCTCCGACGGACTCACTGGCGTCGTCTCGCACACCGCGATAGCCTCCGCTCTGGCGAGTGGTGCCAGCGCGCAGGATGTCGCCGACCTTCTGGTCAAAGAGAGCCTCGACGGCGGCGCCCCCGACAACGTCACGGTGGTCATCGTCGACATCGGCGCGGGCGACGGCTCCGCGCGCACCGACAGTCCGGTCATCGTTGGTTCCGCCGCGAATCCGCTCGCCTTCGGTGAGGAACCGGGCCGCAACCGTGCCCTGCGCATCCCGGCCCTGCGCCTGCACCCGGTGCGGGAAACCCACTTCGAACCCGATTCGCAGGATTACCTGTCCGAATTGATCGAAGAGGATGCCCGCCGCGCGCGCCGCCGCAAGGCCACCTGGCTGGTCGGCGTCATTCTGCTGGTGCTCAGCATCGTCACGACCACGATCATCGGCTACCAGTGGACTCAGACCCGTTACTTCGTGGGCGTCGACGGCTCCAATGTCGCCATCTACCAAGGTGTACAGCAGGACATCGGTCCGATCAAACTCTCCAGCGTCTACGAAGACACGGATCTCAATCTCTCCGACCTGCGCGTCTACGACCGTCAGCAGGTGGAGCAAACCATCAACGCCGGTTCCCTCGCCGACGCCCTGGCCATTATCGAGCGGCTGAAGGGGGCAATCGTTGAGTAAGGCATCCGCTCTGAAAACGTCGCGCGACGAGCCCGTGCGTCGCCTGCACCTGCCGCAGAAACTGCGCAACCTCGAACTGTTCCTGCTGCTGATCGCGTGCTTCATCAATGCCAGCGCGGTCATGCTCGTGCAGCTCGGCACCCTCGGCGAGCTGGACCCGACCCTGGTACTGCTCGGCGCCGGCCTGTCGGCCCTGGTGATCGGCCTGCACATCGTGCTGCGATTCGTCGCCCGCGATGCCGACCCGTTCATTTTGCCGATCGCCACCGTGCTCAACGGCATCGGTATCGCCATGATCTACCGCATCGACATCGCCGACAACCAGGGCGGCTGGGAGAGCGCCGCCGTTCGCCAGACGGTCTGGAGCGCCCTGGCCATTTTCAGCGCCATCGTCGTGCTGCTGGTCATTCGCAACCATCGTGTGCTGTTTCGGTACACCTACATTGCCGGTCTCGTTGGTGTGCTTCTGCTCTTTCTACCGCTCGTTCCCGGGCTCGGCAAGGAGATCAGCGGCGCCAGGGTCTGGATCAGCTTCGGCAATTTCGGTACCTTCCAGCCCGGTGAGATCGCCAAGATCGCCCTGGCCGTGTTCTTCGCCGGCTACTTGGTGCGCAACCGCGACAGTCTTTCCATGGTCGGCAAGAAGATTCTCGGCGCCCGGTTTCCCCGCTTTCGCGATCTGGGCCCGATTCTCGTCGTCTGGGCCCTCTCGATGTCGGTCATCATCTTTCAGCGCGACCTCGGTACGGCTCTGCTCTACTTCGGCCTGTTCCTGGTCATGCTCTACCTCGCCACCGGCCGACTGAGCTGGGTCGTCCTGGGGATGGGCTTGTTTCTCGGCGGAGCCCTGATAGCCAGCCAGACCCTCAACTACGTCAACGGCCGCTTCACCAACTGGCTCGACGCGCTCAACCCGGAGGTCTACAACGCCGACGGCGGCAGCTTCCAGCTGGTACAAGGCCTGTTCGGCCTCGCCAAGGGCGGCCTGCTCGGCACCGGCTGGGGCCAGGGACGCCCGGAAATCACCCCGGTACCGCAGAGTGACTACATCATCGCGAGCCTCGGCGAGGAGCTCGGGCTCGCCGGAATCTTCGCCATCCTCGCCCTGTATCTTCTGTTCGTTGCCCGCGGGTTTCGCATCGGCTTCGCCGGGCAGGATGACTTCGGCAAGCTGCTCTCTGTCGGCCTCGCCTTCGTCGTTGCTTTGCAGTGCTTCATCGTCATCGGCGGTGTCACGCGGGTCATTCCGCTGACCGGTCTGACCACTCCCTTCCTGGCCGCCGGCGGCTCATCGCTTGTGGCCAACTGGATCATCGCGGCCCTGCTGCTGCGGCTCTCCGACACCGTGCGCAATCAACCCAGGCTGGTGGTCTAAGTGAACCGCGAACTCAAGCGCGTCAGCATCGTCGTGATGCTGATGTTCGTCGCTCTGCTCAGCTCAACCTCGGTCGTGCAGGCCTTCCAGGCCGACAATCTTTCGGCCGACCCGCGCAATACCCGCACGCTCTACGACAGCTACCAGGTTGAACGTGGTGCCATCCTCGTCGCCGGAGAACCGATCGCGCAGTCGATGCCGGCCGACGACGACTACAAATTCTTGCGCACCTATACCAATCCAGAGCTGTACGCGCCGATCACCGGGTATATCCCGATCAACGGCGAACCGACCGGCCTCGAATTTGCTCTCAATGCCGAACTCACCGGAACCTCCAACTCGCAGTTCTTCGACAAGATCAGCGCCCTGGTCACCGGCCAGGATCCGAAGGGTGCAGCCGTCGAGGTCACGATCGATCCCATCGCCCAGCAGGCCGCCTGGGATGCCCTCGGCGATTACACCGGATCGGTCGTCGTCACGGAGCCCGCTACCGGCCGCATCCTGGCCATGGTCTCCAAACCGAGTTTCAATCCCAACCTGCTCACAGTGCACAACAATGCGGAGGTCACCGCCAGCTACGAAGCGCTGCTGGCCGATCCGAACGATCCGCTGATCGACCGGTCAATCAATTCGCTCAACCCGCCCGGGTCTGTGTTCAAGCTTGTTGTCTCAACGGCTGCACTGGAATCGGGCAAGTACACCCCGGAGAGCACCTTTCCGAACCCAACCGTCTACTCGCCGCCAGGAACAACGAGCAAGATCCAAAACTCCAGCAACGGAACTTGCGGCGCAGGGGAAACGGTCACCCTGGCCACGGCACTGCGACTCTCCTGCAACATTCCCTTCGCCGAGCTCGGTGTCGAACTCGGCGACACAGCCATTCGTCAGACCGCCGAGAAATTCGGATTCAACAGCGACTACAGCATCCCGATGAATGTGGCCGAAAGCGTGTATCCGCAGGGGCTCGACGATCCGCAGACCGCCCAGTCGGCGTTCGGCCAGTACGACGTGCAGGTAACGCCGCTGCAAATGGCCATGGTCAGTGGCGCCATCGCCAATGGTGGCGTCGTCATGGCACCGAACCTGGTGCAAGAGATTCTCGCGCCCAACCTGAGTGCCATCCAAACCTTCGAACCGAGCGAAATCGGGCGCGTCATGAGCGAGAAAACAGCTGCAACACTGACCGGCATGATGATCAATGACGTTCAGGATGGCGCCGCGAGCAATGCAAGAATAGACGGGGTCGACGTGGCAGGGAAAACAGGCACGGCGCAAAACGGGTCAACCGATCCATTCACATTGTGGTTCACCGGTTTCGCGCCGGCGAACGACCCTCAATTTGCCATTACCGTACTCATAGAGGACGGCGGGGGAATGGGACAAACCGGGTTCGGCAACCTTCTTGCCGCACCTGTCGCACAGAAAGTACTAGAGGCGGTGCTTAACAAATGAGACCCACAGCAGGCCTCACCTTCGGGGGACGATACGAGCTGCAGTCGCGCATTGCGATTGGCGGCATGGGCGAGGTGTGGAAGTCCACCGACCTGGTCATCGGCCGCAGCGTCGCCATCAAGATTTTGAAGGACGAGTACCTCGGCGACCCCGGTTTTCTCGAGCGCTTCCGCGCCGAAGCCCGCCACGCCGCTCTCGTCAACCACGAGGGCATCGCGAATGTCTTCGACTACGGCGAAGAAGACGGCAGCGCTTTCCTGGTCATGGAACTCGTGCCCGGCGAAGCCCTGTCCACCATCCTCGAGCGCGAGCACGTGCTGCCGACCGACAAGGTGCTCGACATCGTCGCGCAGACCTCTGCCGCGCTGCACGCTGCCCACGCCGCCGGTCTCGTACACCGCGATATCAAGCCCGGTAACCTGCTCATCACGCCCGAGGGCCGGGTCAAGATCACCGACTTCGGCATCGCCCGCATCGCCGACCAGGTTCCACTCACCGCGACCGGCCAGGTCATGGGCACCGTGCAGTACCTCTCGCCCGAGCAGGCCAGCGGGCACCCGGCGTCACCGACCACCGACATTTACTCCATCGGCATTGTCGCCTATGAGTCGCTCGCCGGGCGCCGTCCATTCACAGGCGAGTCGCAGGTCGCCATCGCCATGGCGCAGATCAACGAGATCGCACCCGACCTGCCGGTGACCGTCTCCGAGCCGGTGCGCAACCTGGTGTTCGCCTGCCTGGCCAAGAACCCGGCTGACCGGCCGGCGTCCGCTGCCCACCTGGCGCGCGCTGCATCCGCTCTGCGTCGTGGTGACGTGGCCGCGGCCGCCGTGGCCGTGCCATCTGTTCTGGGCGGGCTCAGCGCCACCAGCGCCACCATGCTCATGCCCGGCGCCGGGAACGACCAGGCCACCACCATCCTTCCGGCCACCGGTGCGCCCATCACCCGGGCATCCGCTGCAGCAGCCGCCGAAGCGGAGAAGAAGAAGCGCAGCAAGTGGACCTGGCCACTCATCGCCCTCGTCGCCCTGCTCGTGATCGTGCTCACCGGCACGCTGATTGCGCTGTTCACCCAGAACAACGAGACGCCGGCGCCGGTGGAGACGTCGCAGACGCCGTCGACCACGCCGACGCCGTCTCCCACACCGACGCCGAGCCCGACGCCCACCCCGACTCCCACGAACACCTCGGTCAACCCTGACGACTTCGTCGGCAAGCCGAGCGCCGAAGCCGCGGCCTTGCTCGTCGACATGGGCTTCGTGGCCGACATCGCCACGGGCAATGCCGCCGCGACCAGTGACAACGTCGACAAGGTCTACCGGGTGAACCCCACCGGCCCGGTTCCGGCCGGCACCACCGTGGTCCTAACCGTTTATGGCCCGGTTGCAACGCCGAGCACGCCGACGTCGGCCCCGACGGCGACGCCCTCGCCGGCGGCCCCCGCCGGTACGGTCACGGTCAGCTGGAACGCGCAGACCTGCCCGGCCGGCCAAACCCTGGCGGGCTACGAAATCGCCACCGAGGGCGGTGCCGCCGTCATCACCTCGGCCAATCCCACCAACGCGGAAACGACGACGGGCACGATCACGGCCGGAACCGAGAATTTCAAGGTCAAGTTCCGCTACTTCTGTGGTCAGGTCAGCTCCGAGTTCTCGCCCACGGTCGATGTAAAAGTCACGGGCGACCCAGCTGTCACGGAGTAACCGCCGATGCCGTGCGGTAAAGTAGCGCTCACTGTGTCCATCCCGAATACAGTGTCTGATTGTGGGGGAGTGCTGTAGTGCCTGACTCTGGTCGTTTGATCGCGGGTCGCTATCGCGTCGGCGCCCTGCTCGGCCGTGGCGGCATGTCCGACGTGCACATCGGCACCGATTCCCGGCTCGGCCGCACGGTGGCGATCAAGCTGCTGAAGTCCACCCTCGCGGCGGACCCGGCGTTTCGCACTCGCTTCCGGCAGGAAGCCCAGGCCGCAGCCCGCATGGCTCACCCGACGATCGTGCGCGTGTTCGACGCCGGCGAAGAGACCGTCACTGATGAGTCCGGCCACGACTCTCAGATTCCGTTCATTGTCATGGAACACGTTGACGGTCGACTGCTCAAGGACATCATCCGGGAAGGCCCGATCGAGGCTGCCGAAGCCGTGCGCGTCATCGACGGGGTACTAACCGCCCTCGAATATTCACACCGGGCTGGCGTCGTACACCGCGACATCAAGCCGGGCAACATCATGATCACCAAGGCCGGCCAGGTGAAGGTCATGGATTTCGGTATCGCCCGAGCCATCTCCGACTCCGCCACGACCGTGGCCCAAACCACCGCGATCCTCGGAACCGCCGCCTATTTCTCCCCCGAGCAGGCCAAGGGCGAGTCGGTCGATGCACGCACCGACCTCTACTCGACCGGTGTGGTGCTGTTCGAAATGCTCACCGGCCGCCCGCCGTTCCGTGGTGATTCGCCCGTGGCCGTCGCTTACCAGCACGTCAGTGAGACACCGGTCAAGCCGTCCGCGATCAACCCCCGCGTGTCTCCGGCCCTCGATTCGGTCGTGCTGCACGCCCTGGCCAAGGACCGTTTTGCCCGCTACCAGAGCGCCGTCGAGTTTCGCAACGATGTCGAGACTGCCGGGGCCGGCCAGATCCCCATTCATCACGCCGGTGAGGAGGTGGGCGCCGGACTATTCGGCGCAGCGCCCGCCACCGTCACCGGCTCAGCCCTGGCCCTCAAGCAACTCTCCGAAGACCAGACAATGGTGCGCACGCAGCGGCGCCCTCCGGTGATCTGGGTCTGGGCCGGAATCGTCTGCGTCGTCGTCATTGTCGTGGCGGTCATGATCTGGGTGGCGAATCTGCAACCCTCGGTGGAACTGCCCGACAGCTCACGCCAGGTGCCCTCGCTCACTGGCGAGACCTACGATGATGCCCAGAACACTCTGCTTGACCTGGATCTCGCGGCCACCCGCGCCGAAGAGTCGAGTACCACGGTGCCCGCCGATCAGGTCATTCGCACCGACCCTCCAGCCGGCACAATCGTCAACCCGTCCGACGTGATCAAGGTCTTCGTCTCGACCGGTCCGGTGCCCGTCGCGGTTCCCGATGTCACCAACCAGACCATAACGGATGCCCAGGCCGCGATCGAAGCGCTCGGTTTCGTTTCCGGTTCGGTCACCGCCGAGAACTCGCCGACCGTGGCCGCCGACGTCGTCCTGCGCACCGATCCGGCGGCAGCATCCGCTCAATTCGCCGGGGACACGGTCAACTACATCGTCTCCAGCGGACTGGTCACCCTGGGCGACCTCACCGGCCAGTCCCTGGTGGCGGCGAGCGACCTCGTGAACGGCGACACGCTCCGGCTGGTGGCCATTCAGGAGCCCGACTACGCCTGCGCTCAGCAGTCCGGCTCCCCGGTGAAGGCGCAGTCCTTGGCCCCCGGCGACGTGCCCCAGCAGTCGGAAATCACCCTCACCTACTGCGCCGGCTCCTAGCTCTCCCTTGCACCGGGCCCGGGCCCGGAAACCGGGCCCACGATAGATCATGGGCCCGGTTCCCCAAGGTGGGCCCAGGGCGAGGGCTGGCGGCTAGGTGAGGCGCAGCAGGGGGTGCAGAGATTTCGCGGTCTCTTGGGCACGATCAAGGCCGGTCAGGGCCAGCCAGTTGCCGAGCATGCGATAGCCGCCCTCGGTCAGCACCGACTCAGGGTGAAATTGCACACCGAGAATGGGAGCGGATGCGTGACGCAGACCCATAATGACGCCGCCCTGTGTGCGTGACGTCACCAGGAGTTCGCTCGGAACGGTCGACGCGACCACGGCGAGCGAGTGGTACCGGGTGGCGGTGAAGGGCTGCGGCACACCCTCGTAGAAGTCGCTACCGTCGTGAGTGATGAGTGAGGTCTTACCGTGCATGAGCTCTTCAGCGTTGGTCACCGTAGCTCCGAAGGCCTCGGCGATGGCCTGGTGCCCAAGGCACACGCCAAACAGTGGTAGTTCGGCCACGAGTGCAGCCTCGACCACGGCAATGGACACACCGGCGTCTGAGGGCTTACCCGGACCCGGGGAGATCAGCACGCCGTCGTAGTCGGCGATGCGGGAGGCAGCATCCGCTTTGGTGAAGGAGTCGTTGCGCACGACTTCGGTCTCTGCGCCGAGTTCCATGAGGTACCCATTGAGGGTGTACACAAAACTGTCGTAGTTGTCGATCACGAGAATACGGGTCATGGACCGCCCACCGTCGCTTCCTGCCTGTTGAGAATTCCGTCGATCCAGGGGTACACCCAAGTGGCCAGCACGGCGAGTACCGCCAGCAACAGGATCAGAACCAGAATGATGCGCACCCAGATTGGTCCGGGAAGAATGCGCCACAGTGCTGCGTAGATGGGAGCCTCCTAGCCCTGGGCTGCGATGATCGGGGCGAGTTCCGCCGGTGCGCCGGTCGAGAGCGGCTGCCACGATTCGAACACGCCGTAGGCGATGATGCGTTCCGCGGTGGAATACAAGGGGTTACAGCTGGTAAGGGTGATGATCCGGTCGACCGCGCTGGCGTCGGGATGATTCGGAACGGATGCCAGCACCTGCACCTGAGAGGGCGCCACGTACTCAGTATCGCGATACCGGTAGGTGTAATACCCGTCGGCGGTCTGAACATAAATGGCGTCACCGAGCTGAAGTTCGTTGATCAGGTGCATGCCACCGCCGAAAGCGCTGCGGTGGGCGGCGATGGCGAAATTGCCCACCCCACCGGGCATCTGTGTGCCGTCGTAGTGCCCAATTCCCAGGCGGTTGCTGTTCAGAACGTCGTGGCCAGTGCCCTCGGCAATGGTGCGGTGGTAATCAGCTCCGAACCGTGGCACATACAACACGGCGAAGGCCTGGGCATTGGCCGGAGCGGTGGCCACCAGTGGTGCTCCGTAGTCAACCGGTGCAGGTTCTGCACTCGGTTCTGCCGGGTCAACCGTTGGCACGGGTTCGGGCGTCGACGTGTCCTGTTGGATCCAGTCCTGGCTGATCTGGCTGGCAGCATCGGACTGCGAGTTGGCCATGATCATGTCATTCCACCACAGCTGCCAACCCAGGAACAGCAACACGAGTGCGCCCGCAGTGATGAGCAGTTCGCCCAGCACTCCGAGCACGGTGATTTTGCCCGATTTCACCCGGCGCGGTCGCTTGCTGACAATCTCGGTGGGATCGTCGACCTGTGGACACATACAACGAGTCTACCGACCTGAACGCACTCCAGACCTCGCGTCAAATCCACTCAAACAGGCGAAGACGCTAGGATCGCAGGATGGCACGTAAGAATCCCCGCACCCGGCCCGCCCGCACCGACGTTGCCCGCTCGAACGAGGACGCGCCTAATGCCGTCTGGTTCAAGCCGGTCATGTTCGGTTTCATGCTCCTTGGCCTGGCCTGGATCATCGTGTTCTACGTCAGCGGCAGCCAGCTTCCCATCGCGGGGCTTGGCGCCATGAACATTCTGGTCGGCTTCGGAATCGCCTTCATCGGCTTTCTGATGACCACGCGCTGGCGTTAGTCAGGCGTCCCTGCACCAACTGTTCGACCAATGAACACTGATCCGTTACCGCTCGGTCACCGCGAGGTAATAACAAGGGTAATGACACCGGTGTAATTATCCCCATGTGGATAGACCTGTGGATAACTCGGCCTCGTGAAGCGCTCGGCCGGTTACCCCACGAACAAGCGCGCGAGGCTCAGCAACACCAGTAGTGCGGCGAACGCGGCGATCAGGCCGTTCTGCAATGATTTCTGCCGGATGCGGCGGGTCTGCACGAAGATGAGGCCGAGCACGGCACCGCCGATCATCCCGCCAATGTGGGCCTGCCAGGCGATGTGGAACGAGGGAATGAACCCGATCACGAGGTTGATACCGACCAGCACGAGCAACTGCGTCGCGTTACCGCCCAGTCGACGTTGAATCACCAGGAATGCGCCCATCAGGCCGAAGATGGCACCGGACGCCCCCACCACCGGCGTGAGGGGATCCGCCAGAAACAGCACCCCGAGTGAACCGGCTAGTGCGCTCAGCACGTAGAGGGTCAGGTAACGACCGCGGCCGAGCAGTTGCTCGAGCAGCTGGCCGAAGATCCAGAGCGTGTACATGTTGAGCAGCACGTGAAAGAGGCCGCCATGCACGAGCGCGGTCGTGAGCATGCGCCATGGTTCAAAGGTGCCGGGAAGTGAATAGACCCCCGCGTAGCGCAGCACGTCGGTGATCTGATTGCCGAAGACGAACTGCAGCAGATAAACGACGAGGGTGATTCCAATAATGGAATATGTCACAGTCGGCTGCCCGCTGCCGGTGAGTCGGGTAAGCACAGCCGGCTTGGTGCGGGGTGCGCTCTTGCGCTGTTCCTTCATACACTCGGGGCAGATGACCCCGACAGCGGCCTGGGTCTGGCACTCAGCGCAGATGGTGCGGCCGCAACGCTGGCACAGAATGAAGCTCTGCCGCCCCGGATGGCGGTAACAAAAATTCGCCGCCGAGGTCGGCAGATCACTCATTTTCTAAGCAGAGGTACTGGTTAGACGTTCTCGACGGAGACGGTCAGAATCTTGACGTCTTCGAGGGGGCGGTCGCGACCGTCGGTAGCAACGGTGGCGAGCTTGGCCACGATGGCGCGGCTGTCTTCGTCTTCAACGGCACCGAAGATGGTGTGCTTGCCCTGCAGCCAGGTGGTCGGAACGACGGTGATGAAGAACTGAGAGCCGTTCGTGCCGTGGCCGCCCTGGATTCCCGCGTTGGCCATTGCGAGCACGTACGGCTGGGTGAAGTCGAGGTCGGGGCTGATTTCGTCATCGAACTGGTAGCCGGGGCCACCGGTGCCCTGGCCGAGCGGGTCGCCGGCCTGAATCATGAAGTCTTTGATGATGCGGTGAAAGATCGTGCCGTCGTAGAGCGGCGTGGTGGAGGCGACGCCCGTGGCGGGGTGCTTCCACTCGAGTTCGCCGGTCGCGAGGCCGACGAAGTTCTTGACCGTCTTCGGCGCGTGATTGCCGAAGAGGTTGACCTTGATCGGTCCGAGGGTGGTGTTCAGGGTGGCGACAGCAGTGTGCTTAGACATACACAGATTCTTGCACAGCTACCTCTGCCGAATCTGATTGCCGCCACGCGCTCCCAGTGCATTCGCTGGCAACTCCACGATTGAGTGGCAAGATGGGCACTCAGTGGCAAGATAGAGACACATTCGCCACACGACATCGATGGAGGGTCCAGATGAGCCTGTCACGCAAGCGCCGCAAGGAACTCACTCGGCTGCGCAAAAGCGCAGACGAACTATGGAGCCACCAGCAAGAAGTATTGGAGCGAGCAAACGTTCTCGCTCGTCAGGCCGGTCACCAGGCCGGTGTTCTCGCTCGCGAAGAAGTAGCTCCGCGCGTACGCGAGAGCTATGACCACTACGTTCGCCCGAGCGTGAACGCAACCCAGGAAGCAGCCGATGGCGTGCGCCGCCGCGTCGTCAACGATGTTCTCCCCGGAATCGGTACCGCCATCGGCACCGTTATGTCCGTCGGTGACGTCGCCCGCGACGCGCGGGTGCGTGCCGCTCTGGGTCGCCTCCGCCTGCAAAAGCCGGTCGTCGTCGAACCCAAGGGCCCCGGAGCCGGAACCTACTTCGCCCTCGGCTTGGCCGTGGTGGCCGCCGTAGGCGTCGCCTACGCTGTCTGGCAAACCTTCCGTGCCGACGACGAGCTCTGGGTCGCCGACGACGAGGTTGAACCAGCCGCGCAGCAGGAAGACTAGGCGAGACGCTCAAGAGCTCGTGCAGGGCCCGCATCCATCGGATGCGGGCCCTGCCGCGTTAATTGCGGCAGCGGTCGACACGCCCCTGCTGGGGGCCGCACACGCGACATCCCAGCGGATGCCCGGCGCCAGCCCGTCCCGCCGCCGGCAGCTGTGCGAGGCAGAGAAACGCTCGGGCAAAAAAGAAGGGCCCGTCCGAAGACGGGCCCTTCACCTGTTTGTGGAGCCACGGGGAATCGAACCCCGGACCTCCTGCTTGCAAAGCAGGCGCTCTACCAATTGAGCTATGGCCCCCCTTACCCGACCGGTACAGATTGATGCGCGGCAGAGGCGGGTGAGAACTGGTGAATCTGGTGCTGCGTGGGGATACCGGGATTTGAACCTGGGACCTCTTCATTATCAGTGAAGCGCTCTAACCAACTGAGCTATATCCCCCTCTTGGGCAGATTAGAGACTACCGGAATCTGGCCGGAACCTGAAATCGAGCCACCCTTCTAGGGGGAAGAATTACCCGAATCGGGCTGCGAGGGCTGTTTCCGGTGAGAAACAGCCCTCGATTGCGCGGAAAATCTAGTTATTCGTGAAGCCGACGAGCAGGCCGCCGGTGATTTTAACGCTCAGATTGTAGAGCACGGCGTAGATGGCGCCGAGGGCGGTGATCACAACCATGTTCAGAATCGCCACGACGACCGCGAAGCCCATGACGTTGCCGATCGAGAGGATAGCGGCCAGGTCGGCCGATTCTCCCGCGACGGTCGCGTACAGGTCGTCGACCTTGGTCAGCACCGTGGTCTGCACCAGTACGGTGTAGGTGAGGAAGGTCGCCACGATCGTGACGATGGCCAGGCACACCGCTACCAGGAACGACAGCTTCACGCTCGACCAGAAGTCGACGTAGACCAGTTTGAGGCGAACCTGCTTGCTCGCGGTCTTGCGGGTGGATTTCTTGGCGAGCTTTTCGGCGACGCTACTCATTCGGTGTCTCTACTTTCCCTGAATCCGCGTTCGGAACAGTGCCGTCTGCAGCACTGGTGTCGACGGTACCAGCCGTGGCATCGGCATCCGCTGCGCCCTCTTCGTCCGTGGCGACCAGATTACGTTCGATATTTTTCGCGATGGAAATGATTCGATCTTCATCCGCGAATTTCGCGAACACAACGCCCATCGTGTCCCGGCCCTTAGCTGGAACCTCGGCGACGAACGAGCGTACCACCTTGCCGCTGGCAAGAACCACGAGGACCTCATCCTCAGGGTTCACGATCAACGAACCGACCAGGTCACCGCGGTCATCGTTGAGCTTGGCCACCTTGATACCGAGGCCCCCGCGATTCTGCAGGCGATACTGGTCAGCGGCGGTGCGCTTGGCGTAACCGCCCTCGGTCACCACGAAGACGTAGCCGTCGTCATTGATAACGGATGCGTCCAGCAGGGTGTCCTCGCCGCGGAAGTGCATTCCAATCACGCCGGACGTGCTGCGGCCCATCGGGCGCAATGCCTCGTCGGTGGCGGTGAAGCGAATCGACATGCCCTTGCGAGAGACCAGCAGCAGGTCGGAATCATCTTCGACCAGCAGGGCGGAGACGAGCTCGTCGCCCTCACGCAACTTGATCGCAATGATGCCGCCGGTGCGGTTGGTATCGTACTCACTGAGCGCGGTTTTCTTGATCAGGCCGTCGCGGGTGGCGAGAGTCAGATACTGGGCCACCTCGTAGTCGCGAATGTCGAGGATCTGCGCGATTTCTTCACCGGGCTGCAGGGCGAGCAGGTTGGCGACGTGCTGGCCCTTGGCGTCCCGTCCCGATTCCTGGGCCTCATAGGCCTTGGCCCGGTAGACCCGGCCGGTGTTGGTGAAGAACAGCAGCCAGTGGTGCGTCGTGGTGACGAAGAAGTGTTCGACCACGTCGTCGGCGCGCAGCTGAGCGCCCTTGACGCCCTTGCCTCCACGGTGCTGGTTGCGGTAGTTGTCGCTGCGGGTGCGTTTGATGTAGCCGCCGCGGGTGACGGTGACCACCATCTCCTCTTCGGGAATGAGATCTTCGATCGACATGTCGCCGTCGAAACCGAACATGATCTCGGTACGGCGGTCGTCGCCGAACTTCGCGGTGATTTCGGCAAGTTCTTCGCTGATGATCGTGCGCTGGCGCTCGGGGCTGGCCAGGATCGACTTGAACTCGGCGATCTGCAGTTCGAGTTCGGCGGCCTGGTCGATGATTTTCTGACGCTCCAGGGCGGCCAGGCGGCGCAGCTGCATGGTGAGAATGGCATCGGCCTGCAGCTTGTCCACGTCGAGCAGTGCCATGAGGCCTTCGCGGGCGTCGTCGACCGTGTTGGACCGACGGATGAGCGCGATCACCTCATCGAGTGCGTCCAGCGCTTTGAGGTAGCCGCGCAGGATGTGAGCATCCGCTTCGGCCTTATTCAGGCGGAACTGGGTGCGGCGAACGATGACCTCGATCTGGTGGGCAACCCAGGCCGAGATGAAACCGTCGAGGGAGAGGGTGCGCGGCACGCCGTCAACGATGGCGAGCATGTTGGCGCCGAAGTTCTCCTGCAGTTGGGTGTGCTTGTACAGGTTGTTCAGCACCACCTTGGCAACGGCATCGCGCTTGAGCACGATGACGAGGCGCTGGCCGGTGCGACCACTTGTCTCATCGCGAATGTCCGCGATGCCGGTGATCTTGGCATCCTTGACCAGGTCGGCGATCTTGATTGCCAGGTTGTCCGGGTTCACCTGGTACGGCAGCTCGGTGATCACCAGGCAGGTGCGGCCCTGAATCTCTTCGATGCTCACCACGGCCCGCATCGTGATTGAACCGCGCCCGGTGCGGTACGCATCCTGGATTCCCTTGACGCCGAGGATCTGCGCGCCGGTGGGAAAGTCGGGGCCTTTGATGCGCGCAATCAGCGCTTCGAGCAGTTCTTCGCGGCCGGCGTCGGGGTTGTCGAGGTACCACTGGGCACCAGCAGCAACTTCGCGCAGGTTGTGCGGGGGAATGTTGGTGGCCATACCGACAGCGATTCCGACCGAGCCGTTGACCAAAAGGTTCGGAAAACGGGCCGGCAGCACGGTGGGCTCGAGCGTGCGGCCGTCGTAGTTGTCCTGAAAGTCGACGGTGTCTTCGTCGATATCGCGCACCATCTCGAGGGCGAGCGGGGCCATCTTCGTTTCGGTGTATCGCGGCGCGGCAGCACCGTCATTGCCGGGGGAACCAAAGTTTCCCTGGCCCAGGGCGAGAGGATACCGCAGGCTCCACGGCTGAACGAGACGCACGAGCGCGTCATAGATCGAGGAGTCACCATGCGGGTGAAACTGGCCCATCACGTCGCCGACGACGCGGGCGCACTTCGAGAACGCCTTGTCTGGCCGGTAACCGCCGTCGAACATGGCGTAGATCACTCGGCGGTGAACCGGCTTCATTCCGTCACGCACGTCGGGCAGCGCGCGCCCGACAATAACGCTCATCGCGTAGTCGAGGTAGGAACGCTGCATTTCCAGCTGCAGATCGACCTGGTCGATCTTGCCGTGCTGCACGAGGTGGGCGGCCTTGGCGGCCGCGGTTGCCGCGGTCTCCTCGGCGTCTGTCTGGCCCGTGGTGTCGTCAGATGTCAAGGAAACGCACGTCCTTCGCGTTTTTCTGGATGAAGTTGCGTCGTGATTCGACGTCTTCACCCATCAGGGTGGAGAAGATTTCGTCGGCGGATGCCGCGTCGTCCAGGGTGACCTGCAGCAGGGTGCGGGATTCGGGCGCCATGGTGGTTTCCCACAGCTCCTTGTAGTCCATCTCGCCGAGACCCTTATACCGCTGGATTCCGTTGTCCTTCGGGATGCGCTTGCCGGCGGCGGCACCGTCCGCGAGGAGTGCGTCGCGCTCAATGTCGGAGTACACGTACTGGTGCGGCGAGTTGCTCCACTTGAGCCGGTACAGCGGCGGCTGGGCCAGGTACACGTAGCCGAGGTCGATCAACGGGCGCATATAACGGAACAGCAGGGTCAGCAGCAGGGTGGTGATGTGCTGCCCGTCGACGTCGGCGTCGGCCATCAAAACAATCTTGTGGTACCGCACCTTGTCTGGGTTGAACTCTTCACCGATGCCAGCGCCGAATGCGGTGATCATCGCCTGCACCTCATTGTTGCCGAGGGCCCGGTCGAGTCGGGCCTTCTCCACGTTGAGGATCTTGCCGCGCAGCGGCAGAATCGCCTGCGTTTCGGGGTTACGGCCTTGCACGGCCGAACCGCCGGCCGAGTCGCCCTCCACAATGAAAATCTCAGAAATCGACGGGTCTTTGCTCTGGCAGTCCTTGAGTTTGCCCGGCATACCGCCACCCTCGAGCAGTCCCTTGCGGCGCGCGGTTTCACGGGCCTTGCGGGCTGCCATGCGGGCGTTCGAGGCCTGCAGGGATTTGCGGATGATCTCGCGTGCCGGGTTCGGGTTGCGGTTGAACCAGTCGGTGAGCTGGTCGTTGGCGACCTTCTGCACGAACGACTTCGCCTCGGTGTTGCCGAGTTTGGTCTTGGTCTGGCCCTCGAACTGCGGTTCGGCGAGCTTGATCGATACGACCGCGGTCAATCCCTCACGCACGTCATCGCCGGTGAGGTTGTCATCCTTTTCTTTGAGGATGCCTTTCTCACGGGCGTACTTGTTCACGAGCGTGGTCAGCGCGGCGCGGAACCCCTCTTCGTGCGTGCCACCTTCGTGGGTATTGATGGTGTTCGCGTAGGTGTGCACGCTCTCGGTGTACGCCGTGGTCCACTGCATGGCCACTTCGAGGGCCATCTTGCGCTCGTGGTCTTCCCACTCAAACGAGATGATCTCGTCGTTGACCAGGTCGGCCTTCTTGGCACGGTTCAAGTACTCGACGTAGTCGACGAGACCCTGGTCGTATTTGAAAGTGTTGCTGACGACTTTGCCGTCATCGGTGCGGTGGGCTTCACGCTCGTCGGTGAGGGTGAGACGCAGTCCCTTATTGAGAAAGCCCATCTGCTGAAACCGTGCGCGCAGGGTTTCATAGTCGAACTCGATCGTCTCGAAGGTTTCCGCACTCGGCCAGAAGGTGATGGTTGTGCCGGTTTCGTCGTTGGCCTCGCCCTGCTCGAGGGGAGCATTCGGAACACCGTTGGCGAAACTCTGGCGCCAGATGAACCCCTGGCGACGAACCTCGACTTCGAGGCGGCTCGACAGGGCGTTGACGACGGAGCTTCCGACGCCGTGCAGGCCACCCGAGACGGAGTAGCCGCCTCCGCCGAATTTGCCGCCGGCGTGCAGCACGGTCAGCACGACCTCAACGGTCGACCGCCCCTCTGCCTTGTGAATATCGACCGGAATTCCGCGTCCGTTGTCTTCGACGCGGATCGCGCCGTCGGCGAGAATGCGAATGTCAATGGTGTCGCAGTGTCCGGCAAGGGCCTCATCGACGGAGTTGTCGACGATCTCGTAGACCAGGTGGTGCAGTCCGCGCGGTCCGGTGGACCCGATGTACATTCCGGGTCGCTTGCGAACGGCTTCCAGGCCTTCGAGCACCTGAATATCATCGGCACCGTATTCGTGCTCCGGCTCCCGCTCCGCCACGGCTGGGGATATATCTGGGGACGTGCGTTCGGGCGTCGGTTCAACTGTCATCTGAAATTAGGCTCCTGACCATCGCACGGGCGACCATTCAGTCTACCAAACGGGGGGAGATGAACCGGCCATAATCGCCGTTTGACGCGTTTTGTTCAAGGGGTTGACCTTAATTGTTGGGTTACCCGTAGGTATCGCGTGGACCACGCCCTGGAATTGATCTGGGACCCTTTTTCCAGGACGGAGCGTTGGGTCCCTGGAAACGAATTGATTGGATGCCCGCGTCTGGGTACCGATGCGCAATGTGTTCCATGATCACATTGCGCATCAGGCGCAATTGGGTGGCCCAAGCCGTGGATTCACAGTGCACCGTGAGCACGCCGTCATCGATACCGGCCGGGGTCGAATGGTTGGCTGTTTCTTCACCGGCCAGCTCGGTCCAGGACGCCAGAAGTTCTGACTGGGCCAGCGGTGAATTCCAGCCCAGCTGCATCGTCAGCGAATTTATCGTGTCACCCAGACCGCGCGGGTCGCGGCCGATCCCGAAGGGAACACTCGATCCGGCTACCGGCGCGATTCTCTTTCGGCCGCGTGAGTGTCTGGCGTTGGGATCACCGAAAACACTCTTGAAGCGCAGATAGACCTGCGCTGCCTCACTGGTACCGGATTCCACCGAATCGCCGGTCTCAGTTGTTTCACGTGGAACATTTTCTTCAGCCATCGGTGACCGCGCCGGCATGAATGTGAATGGTGTGCGCAACGAGGGCCGGGGGAACATCCTCGAGTACCGCCGCGGTAATCAAAACCTGTTCGAACGACCCGATCGCGGCGGCCAACCGCGCCCGACGCTGCAGGTCGAGCTCGGCAAAGACGTCGTCCAGAATCAGGACCGGGTCGCCACTGGCTGATTCCTGCCGCAACAGCTGAGCGGATGCGAGTTTCAATGACAGTGCGAACGACCACGACTCCCCGTGGCTGGCATATCCCTTGGCCGGCAAGGCATTGAGCATGAAAACCAGGTCGTCGCGGTGGGGTCCGGCAAGGGTGATGCCCCGCTCCAATTCGCGTTTTCGCAGTCCGACCAGTGCCGTTCGAAATATCTCATTGGTAGACGATTCCACCGAAGCGGCGGATGGCAGGACGGTGGCCGGCAGAACGCCGAGCTCGGCGTCTTCGTCGGCGCCCAGGATGCTGAGGCTCGCCATGAGGGCTGGGCCATGATCTTCATTCACGACGGCACGATAGGCCGCTCGCAACGGTTCACCAAGCTGCTGCACGAGCTTGGCGCGCTCGTCAATGATTTCCGAGCCGAACTCCACCAGCCGGTCATCCCAGATATCGAGCGTGGAGAGCTGATTGCCGCGCACGCCCGATGCCCGAGCCGACTTGAGCAGGGTGTTGCGCTGTTTGAGCACTCGATCGTAGTCGCTGAGCACTGCGGCCAATCGCGGGCTGCGTAGCACCAACAGCTGATCGAGAAATTTGCGCCGACCGGAAGGGTCGCCGCGCACGAGGGCAAGGTCTTCCGGAGCAAACACCACGCTCGAGAAATAGCGCGGCAGATCGCGGGTCTTGATGACCGATCGGTTGACCTGCGCTCGGTTTTGCCCCGTGCGGTTCAGCTGCACCTCGGCCAGGATGTCCCGGCCGTTGTATTCAAGTCGGGCCCGAATAATGCCGGCATCCTGCCCGGACCGAATCATGGCCTTATCGGTGGAGACTCGGTGGGATCCGAGCGTGCTGAGAAAGCCGAGTGCCTCAACCAGGTTGGTTTTGCCCTGGCCGTTCCGTCCGACGATGAGGTTCGGGCCCGGAAAAAAACCAACCTCGGCGTTCGCATAGTTGCGAAAGTCGGTCAGCGAGAGGTGAGTAACTCGCACCGTTGTTAGCGGAGGAGCAGGTTGGGCTGCAGGAGGTATTTGTAGCTGTCCACTCCAGCCTGCTCGCGCGAGGTCTGGCTGGTGATCAATACCGGCCCGGGCTTATTCGGGTTTTCCGTCTTCGTGAACGAGATGCGCACAAATTCGGAGTGCACGGCACTGAGCCCGTCCAGGAGAAACTGCGGTTTGAGGGAGACGACGGTCTCGGTGCCAGAGAGAATGGCATCGATGGTTTCCGAAGCCTGGGCTTGTTCTGAGCCGACCGCTTCGAGGGTGACCCCATCGGTGGCGAACGTGAAACGCAGGGCCGCTTCGCGTTCCAACACGAGCTGCACGCGGCGGGTGGCTTCGATGAGGTCGGCCGTGTTCATCACCGCGTAGTTGTCAACGGTGGCTGGGAACAGGCGACGAACGGGAGGAAAATTGCCCTTGATCAGCAGTGACGTAACGGTCTTCTTGTTCGCGGTGAACGCGATCAGTTCGCGGTCGTCGCTGTTGGTGATAGAAACCGAAATGGTTCCGCTGTGACCGAAAGTCTTGCCGACCTCCTGCAGGGTACGGGCAGGAACGAGTGCGGTGATCGTTCCTGTTTCATTGCCGGCGGTGTTGCTGCCCGGGTCCCAGTCGATTTCCCTGACCGCGACGCGGTATCGGTCGGTGGCTACGAGGCTGAGACTATTTTCGGTGACCTCGAGCTGCACCCCGGTGATGACGGGGGTAACGTCGTCCCGCGAGGCAGCTACGGCGACCTGGGCGACAGCTGCAGCAAATTCCTCAGCCGGTACGAGGCCGGACTGGGTGGTGACCACGGGAATGTTCGGATATTCCTCAACCGGCATGGACAGCAGGGTGAAGCTGGCCGAGCCACAGCTGACCTTGATACGCGAATTCTCCGTGGAAAACCGCACGGGAGCGTTGGGGAGACGGCTGGCGATTTCGGCGAGGAGCCGGCCGGAGACGAGAACTTTTCCGGTCTCTTCAACCTCGGCGACGATCTCGGTCTGCGCCGAGACCTCGTAGTCGAATGACGACAGAATCAAGCCCGTCGCTGTCGCTTCGATGAGTACACCACTCAGAATCGGCAGCGTCGTGCGTTGGGGTAGAAGTTTGACCGCGAAGGAAACTGCTTCGCTGAAGACGTCCCGATTGGCCTGAAATCTCACGAAACATTCCTTGCGTTCGACGGGCGGATGGGTGGGCCTCAATGCTAGCTGTTGTCACAGGCCTATTCGTTACCGTGCTGCTCTGAGGTGCGCGGCACTCAAGGTTGTCGGCTGGATCAAGGTTAAAGAATTCTTGTTAATCTTCTTAACCGTTGTGGAAACTGTGGATAACTCTGTGAAAACCGCTCATGCGTTGGGAACTACACGTTTGTAAGTTGTGGGCGAGGTGTGGAAGTTTGTCATTCGTTTGGGCAAGCGCAACTTGTGGTAATCACACGTTTCTACAGGTAGGCGTCGAGTTTCTACAGGCGGCGCCCGGTTGTGTGAGTTAATTCCACAGGGTTATCCACAGGTGTGAAAACTAAAAAAATTTCGGCCCCTCCGGGTCAAAACTCGTCAGAGCGTCCAGTGGGGCCGAAATTTTTACTGCGGGCAGGGCTGCTTGGATCGGTGATCCTGTTTCCGTGAAGGTCGGTATTTTTGATGCGGGAACTTACTTGTAACGGTGATCCTGCTTGATGCGGTTTGTGAGCTCCGTGACCTGGTTGTAAATCGACCGACGCTCCTTCATGAGCTCGCTGATCTTCTTGTTCGCATACATCACCGTGGTGTGGTCGCGGTTACCGAAGAGCTGACCAATCTTGGGCAGGGAGAGGTTGGTGAGTTCACGACACAGGTACATAGCGATCTGGCGTGCAGTGGCAATCGCCTGTGAGCGGCTCGAACCGTATAGATCGTCGACGGATAGTTTGAAGTAATTGGCCGTGTTCGTGATGATGTCAACCGGAGCGATGACGTTGTCCTCATCCAGGGTGATGAGGTCTTTCAACACCGTCTGTACCAAATCCATGTCCACCGGCGTTCGATTCAGGCTCGCAAATGCGGTGACCCGAATCAACGTCCCTTCCAACTCGCGAATATTGGAGGAAACCTTCGATGCCATGAACTCGAGAATGTCGTGGGGAACCTGCAGCTTTTCGCTCTGGGCCTTCTTGCGCAGAATAGCTATGCGGGTTTCGAGGTCGGGCGCCTGGACATCCGTGATCAGGCCCCACTCGAATCGACTACGCATGCGGTCTTCGAAGCCGGTCAAATGCTTCGGCGGCAGGTCGCTCGTGATCACCACCTGCTTGTTGTGGTCATGCAACGTGTTGAAGGTGTGAAAGAAGGCTTCCTGGGTTTCCGCTTTGTTCTGTAGAAACTGAATGTCGTCGATCATGAGGATGTCGATGTTGCGATATCGGGCTTGAAAGGCCGCGCCGCGGTTGTTCGCGATCGAATTAATGAAGTCGTTCGTGAACTCTTCGGAGCTGACATAACGTACGCGGATGCCCGGGTACAGACTCATGGCGTAGTGACCGATTGCGTGCAACAGGTGTGTCTTGCCCAGCCCCGATGATCCGTAGATGAAGAGCGGGTTGTAGGCCTTGGCCGGCGCTTCGGCCACGGCCACTGCCGCAGCGTGCGCGAACCGGTTCGACTGGCCGATCACGAAGTTATCGAAACTGTATTTGGGGTTGAGCCGGGTTTCGTGCGGCTGCGCCGGAACGGCACCCTCGAATACCGATTGCGGCGGGGCGGGGGTGGTGACATCGGGTGGGGTCAGCGTCTGTTGCACCGGGCGCAGCGATTCCTGCTCGAGTTCCGGGTTCACAACCACGTAGAAGGTCGACACCGCAGTCGCTTCGTCCAGCTGACTCATCGCGGTCAACAGGGGAACCCTCATCCGCTGGTTGAGCATGCTGGCGGTGAACTCGTTCGGCACTTCGAGATAGAAGGTACCGGCGGCGATGCCCTTCGGCTCGACCAGACTGAGGAACCCGTAGAGCATGGGGGTGATCGTGGCGTCGGATTCCAACGTGGTCAGAACGGACCGCCAGGTTTCGGCTATCGGCGCTTCTACGTCTGCCATTGTTCCTACAATCTGTGTATTTCGGGTGTTCACTAGTGGACCGCGGCGGACGAGTGCGGGGCCGGTGTTGAAAACCGGCAAGCCGCCGTCAGTTGGCCCGCACCGCGGGCGTTTTGGAGCCTGGTTCGAAATCTGGGTTCGAGTTCATCGTTAAAGTTATCCACCGCTTGTGTATAAAACCGACCCAATTCTCAGGTTGATGCCACCAACCTGTGGATAACTTGTCTTTACGGTAGTCAATCCCGCTCAGCGAGGCGAATTCAGCGGTGAATCGCCTTCTCTGGTTGGTATCTGTGTTGGAGTCATTATTGTGGAGAATCGGCCGATTCGGGGCCTGAGTTTGACCAGACGTGGCCGAGGCCGTAGTTTTAATCAGTTGACCCCATCCTGCGGGCTTCCAACTTCTGTGCGCGCTGCTGTTCTGGCCGCGGGGAATCCAGCCAGCGGTGATTCAAATACGTGGAGATTGAACTATGAGCAAGAGAACCTTCCAGCCGAACAACCGTCGTCGCGCCAAAGTGCACGGCTTCCGTCTGCGCATGCGCACCCGTGCGGGCCGCGCCATCCTCGGTGCTCGCCGTCGCAAGGGTCGCACCGAACTCTCCGCGTAGACTCTCGTGGCCGCCAGGATCTCGTGCTCGCTCACGTAAATCGCATCACAAGCGGCAGCGACTATCAAGGCGTCGTTCGGCGCGGTGTGCGGATCGTTGGTGCGCACACCGTTCTCTATGTACGAAGGAGCGCTGAGGTTCCTTCGGGTACCGAAGCCGTTCCGGTACGTTTCGGCTTCATTGTCGCAAAGAATGTGGGTGACGCCGTGAGACGCAATCTCGTTCGCCGCCGCCTCAAGGCGGTTACGTACGAACTGCTCTCCCTGGTTCCATCTGGCACGGATGTCGTCATCCGCGCTTTGCCGACGGCGCAAGGCGCCGCCTGGCAGACGCTGTTCGAAGAAGTCCAACGCTCGCTTGCTCGCCCACTCCCGGTACGGAAGGGCAGTCCGGGGCGATGAACCCGATACTCGCGACGATCGTTCTGATACCCCGCAATGTGGGTGTCGTAATTCTTCGCGTGTATCGCGCCGTGATCTCGCCGTTGTACGGAGACGTGTGCCGGTTTTACCCGTCTTGTTCGGCCTACGCACTAGGAGCCGTTCAGGAACACGGACTAGCGTGGGGATCGGCTCTCGCTGCACGCAGACTGAGTCATTGTCATCCGTGGACAGAAGGCGGCATTGATGATGTACCGCTCAAGAGCAAACGTCGCTACCGCGTGACGAAGTTCGGTTTTGTTGTCGCTCCTAGCCACGGAAAGGGCTAACCCACAGTATGGACCTCATAGGTACGATCCTCTGGCCTCTGAAATGGGTGGTCGAGCTGCTGCTCGTGGCCTTCCACTGGCTCTTTTCGCGGATGGGAATCGCGGGACTGGGCTACGACGACGGTCTCACCTGGGTGCTGTCCATCGTCGGCCTCGTTCTGGTCGTGCGTGCCGCCCTCATTCCCATCTTCGTGCGGCAGATCAAGAGCCAACGCAAGATGCTCGAGGTTGCCCCACAGCTCAAGAAGATCCAGGACAAGTACAAGGGCAAGAAGGACCAGTTCTCGCGTGAGGCAATGTCCCGCGAGACCATGGCCATGTACAAGAAGACGGGTACCAACCCGCTCAGTTCCTGCCTACCACTGCTGTTGCAGATGCCGATTTTCTTCTCCCTGTTCCAGGTTCTCAACGCGGCCCAGAAGTCCAACGCCGGCGTTGGACCGCTTAACCAGAGCCTGGCTGAGAGCTTCGGCAATGCCACTCTCTTTGGCAACGCGCCGCTGCACGACACCTTCGCCGCACAATGGTCCCTCTGGACCGCCGGTTTGCCCTTCAACGGCACCGTCATGATCATTGCGGCCAGCATGGTCGTGCTCATGACCGCATCGCAGTTCATCACGCAGTTGCAGATCGTCTCGAAGAACATGTCGCCGGAGACGAAGGCGAGCCCCATGTTCAAGCAGCAGCGCATCATGCTCTACCTGCTCCCCCTGGTCTTCGCCTTCTCCGGTGTCGCCTTCCCGCTCGGTGTCATGTTCTACTGGCTAACCTCGAACTTCTGGACCATGATCCAGCAGTTCCTGGTCATCCGAAACATGCCGACGCCAGGCAGTGAAGCCGCGAAGGCCCGCGAAGAGCGTTTGGCACGTAAGGGCAAGCTCATAGCGACCGATGGTGACATCATTGTCGTGGAAGAGCCCGCCAAACCCGTGCAGCGCCAGCAGCCGGTCGGCAAGGCCCGTGCCAAGAAGCAAACCGGCCCGAAAAAGTAGTGGAGAACACCGTGACGGACAAGACCGGCCTCACTGAGGTAGACACTGTCGCCAGCTCTGAGGACGTAAGCAGCGCCGTTCCTACTGCCCCCGTCACACCAACGGATGCCGCTCCCACTCCGCCCGAGACGGGTAGCCTCGCCGAGGCCCCCATCACGACCGATCAACTCGAGCGCGAGGGTGACATCGCCGCGGACTACATCGAGGAATTTCTCGATATCTGCGACCTCGATGGCGACATCGACATTGATGCCCGCAACGGTCGGGCCTACCTATCGGTCAAAGCCTCGGATGCCGACAATCTGCGCGTGCTCTCCAAGCCGGAAACGGTCAACGCCCTGCAAGAATTGACGCGCCTCGCGGTACAGAACAAGACGGGTTCATTTTCGCGTCTGATCCTGGATATAGGCGGATCCCGTGAGGTGCGCGAAGCTGAACTCGCCGCCCTCGTGGCGCGTGCGATTGCCCGCATTGAAGGCGGCGCGACCGAAGCCGACCTGCCCGCTATGTCATCCTACGAGCGCAAACTCGTGCACGACATCGTTGCCGCCAGTGCTGGCTACCGGTCCGAGTCCTCGGGCGAGGGTCGCGACCGCCACACCGTCATCACCGCGGCGTAGTCTCGTTGGTCATGTCGCAACCTGTCACCCCGGAGCCGATCGGTGCCGTATCCGGTACCACCGAGGCTGTCGAGCTTGAAGCTGAGCCGACCGTAGCGGTCGATTTGTTTGGTTCTCAGATCGATGTGATTCGTGCATTCACCGGTAATTTAGCTGATCAGGGCGAAATATTGGGCTTGATTGGACCTCTGGAACTCCCCCGCCTCTGGTCTCGCCATATTCTTAACTGTGCAATTGTGGCACCTCTATTGCGCCCGGGTGTCGTGGGGGATGTCGGTTCCGGCGCCGGTCTACCCGGTCTGGTTCTGGCAATCGCCCGTCCCGATGTGAACTTTGTGCTGATTGAACCGATGGAACGTCGGGTGGCTTGGCTGAATGACCAGGTTGCGGCCCTGCACCTGACGAACGTGACTGTTGTGCGGGCGCGCGCCGAAGAGGCGCGGCTCCCGCATCCGCTCGATCAGGTCACCGCACGCGCGGTGAGCGCCTTCAGTAAGCTCATTCCCTTGACCGCGCCCCTGCTGCGCTCCGGTGGCGAACTCATTCTCATGAAGGGTGCGGGAGCGGAGCGTGAGGTCGCCGCCGCCGTAAAGCCCACACGCAAGTATCGTCTGCGCGATGTTGAGGTCATTACCCTCGGCTCCGGCGTGCTGCCGGAGGTGACCCGGGTCATCCGGGCTACAGTGGACTAGTCCCGAGTGTCGCCAAATTTGGTGTTCGGGAGTCCCTTTCGGGTGGCTCATCAACCGTCGAGCGTAAAGGTTTCACGTGAAACATCCTGCTGAAGATCAGCGCACCGGCAAGGCGGCGGGGTTCGACGGTACAACCCCGCTCGCCCGCGAAATCGCTGAGCTGACGCGACGGCGCCAGGTCATCGCGGCTGGCGAACTGCCCAAACCTGAGAAGACCCGGGTGTTGACAATCTCCAACCAGAAGGGCGGGGTCGGCAAGACCACGACCGCCGTCAATCTCGCTGCTGCACTCGCGCGGCAGGGTGCACGCGTTCTCGTCATTGACCTTGACCCGCAGGGGAATGCGTCAACCGCACTCGGAGTGGAGCACCGCGCCGAGACGCCGAGTGTCTATGACGTCATCATCAACGACATGCCCATGGACGAGGTCGTGCAGAAGAGTCCGGAATTCGGCGCCCTGTTCTGTGTACCCGCCACGATTCACCTGGCCGGGGCCGAGATCGAACTGGTCTCACTCGTCGCGCGCGAGCAGCGCCTTCGCCGCGCGCTTGATCTCTACCTGGCCGAGATGGCCGAGCCCTACGACTACGTCTTCATTGATTGCCCTCCCTCCCTCGGGCTGCTCACCATCAACGCCTTTGTGGCCGCCCGCGAAGTTCTCATTCCCATCCAGTGCGAGTACTACGCACTCGAAGGTCTCAGCCAGTTGCTCAAAAACATCGCTCTGATTGAGAAGCACCTCAACCCCGACCTGGTCGTCTCGACCATTCTGCTGACCATGTATGACAGCCGCACCAACTTGGCGACTCAGGTTGCCCAGGAAGTGCGCGATCACTTCCCCAAAGAGGTCCTGAACACCGCAATTCCGCGCTCTGTACGCGTTTCTGAGGCACCGAGTTACGGTCAGAGCGTCGTTAGTTACGACCTGAACTCCGCAGGATCGCTCTCCTACCTCGAAGCGGCGGCAGAAATGGCCCACCGAGGGGCTCCCCGATCCGAGAATATGCCCCAAATGAAAGATAAGCACTAATGGCGAAAAGAACCGGCCTCGGCCGCGGTATTGGCGCACTCATTCCGGTGCAGGACGACGTGTCGGCTCCCCGACCGGTTGACGTCTTTTTTCCGCGCAGTGTTTCACGTGAAACGGATGACTCCCCCGAGCTCGTTCCGGTTCCTGGCGCGAGTCTGGCCCACCTGAACCCACAGGATATTGTTCCCAACCGCGCGCAGCCGCGCACTATTTTCGACGAGGATGACCTTGCTGAACTCGTGCACAGCATCCGCGAAGTCGGAGTACTCCAACCGATCGTCGTGCGGCCGTTGCCGGATGAGCCCGGCAAGTACGAACTCGTTATGGGCGAGCGTCGTCTTCGCGCGACCAAGGAGGTCGGGCTCGACAGCATCCCAGCTGTCGTTCGAGAGACCGCCGATGTCGATATGCTGCGTGACGCGCTGCTGGAAAACCTGCACCGCGCCCAGCTGAATCCGCTCGAAGAGGCATCCGCATACCAGCAGCTGCTCGCTGACTTCGGTATCACCCAGGAAGAATTGGCGGTCAGAATTGGTCGATCGCGGCCTCAGATCACCAACACCCTGCGTCTGCTGAAATTGCCGGAACCGGTGCAGCTGCGAGTTGCGGCCGGGGTGCTGTCGGCTGGCCATGCGCGGGCGATTCTGTCAGTCGGCGATCTGGCTGGCATGCTTCGCTTGGCTGACAAGATCGTCGAAGAGGATCTCTCGGTGCGCGCGGCCGAGGCCGCGGCGACGTCTGTTCCAAAGCTTATCAACGCAAAGCCACTTCCTGGGCGACGTCAGGGCCACCTGGATGAAATCGCTGAGCACCTCGGGGATCGGCTCGACACTCGCGTCAGAATCAATCTTGGGGCAAGAAAAGGCCAGATCACAGTGGATTTCGCCACAATCGGCGATCTCAACCGTATTCTCACCGTTCTCGGCGAACCGGGCTTCAGCGCGAGCTAGTTCTTCTTTGGACGGGCCGTTTCACGTGAAACATAGCTCGCCGCGGGGTACTTTATTTCCGTAAAACGGTCCAAGGCTCACGGCGAACCCTCTACTGCGGATCACGGCTGGGTCGATAGCCTCAAACGCACCCGTATGGGCGTGGGCGGCGGCGACGGGTAATCCGCTCCCCGCTCAGACATCGAGGTCTTTCGGGTGCCTCTCGCGAAAAAACGTGCGAGAGGCACCCGAAATACTTCGAAACTCGCAACTCCGCGGAAAACCCGTCGCCTCCGCTATGTTGTTGAATTCACTCGTCCTAGGCCGTGAGTTGAGGTTGTCGCGACCGTCATTGCCCTCTGGCCTGCTGGTTTACGGGAGCCTTGGCGCATTGTTTCACGTGAAACTGTATTTCGCGGCCGACGGCCATCCGTTCCGCACACAGTGTTGCGTAGACGCAGTGCGATCTCGAAGCGGCCGATCAGCGGCGATCTTCGGGTGGCGCCAAGTGTTTCACGTGAAACACTCCCGTCCCGATTGCTGCAACTCGGGCAATCCGGGGGGGTCCGAGCTTGTCGAGACTGCCATCGCCCTACCGTGAGCGATCTGCGGGAGCTGTACCGTGTTGTTTCACGTGAAACGTTGGTGCTACCTGGCTGTCAGGGCGTTCGCGGCCAGGGCGGAGTAGGTGGAACCCAGGGTCTGGTTGGTCGACTCGATCGCCTGCGGTACCAGGGATGTTTCCGTCAAGCCTGGAAGCACGTTGGCCTCCAGGAACCAGGCAGTTCCGGCGGTGTCGACAATGAGGTCGATGCGGCTCAGGTGACGGAGGCCCAGCAGTCTGTGAATGGCGACCGCCGTTGCGGAAACTGATGCCGAGGCATCGTCGGGAAGGCGAGCCGGCGTGTAGAAGTCCGTCTCGCCGGCGTTGTACCGTGCCTCGAAGCTGTAGACGCCGTCAACGGGCACGATTTCAACGATCGGCAGGGCTGTGGGTCCGGTCCCGGTGTCAATTACCGCCACTGTGACCTCAATGCCGTCTACATAGGCCTCAACCAGGGCAGTGTTGGCGTAGGTGTACGCGTCCACCATGGCGCGGGGCAGGTCCGCTGCGATGCGCACGATTGTGACTCCCTGAGAGGAACCGCCCCGAGCTGGTTTGACGACCAGAGGCAGGCCGATTGCGCCGATCAGGTGCTCCAGCACGCTCGTGGCACCGAGGTCCCGAAATGTTTCGGTGGAGAGGGCGATTGCTGGGGGAGTGGGGTGGCCGGCCCGGCGCACGAGCTCCTTGGCGGTGCCCTTGTTCCAGGCCAGGGCGGCGGCGGGCCCGGTTGAGCCAAGAATTGGGATGCCGGTAGTCTCCAGCAGCGAGAGGAGGGCGCCATCCTCTCCGGTAGCTCCGTGCAGGGTGGGCCAGATCAGGTCGGGGGCCTGCTCGGTAAGGGTGGTGAGCAGGTTGGCCCCGGGATCGATCACGGTGACCGTGTGGCCCTCACCAGTGAGGGCATCCGCTACCCGTCGCCCCGAGCGCAGGGAAACGTCACGTTCGTGAGAGATTCCGCCGGCTAGAATTGCGATTTTGAGGGACTTGAATTCGCTCATGATCAGGTTTTTCCCTACCTTGGTGGGTGAACGGGGGAGTCTAGGAGATATTGGCCGGTGGACCGGCATAGCGCTGATTGTTGGAGCCGGGCCGATCGGGAACTGCGCCAAGCACTCCAGTTCCGGCGAAGGTATCGAGCAGATCGAGCTCGCCGCGAATGACCGTGGCCAGACGACGGATACCTACTCTGATGCTCTCCGGCGTTGGATAGCAAAAGGCCAAACGCATGTTTTGACGCCCGTCTCCATCGGCGTAGAACGCGGTCCCCGGTGTGTAAGCCACGAGTTCCTTGACCGCGCGAGGCAGCATGGCTTTGGAATCGAGCTGTTTAGGCAGGGTCACCCAGACATAGAACCCGCCGGTGGGGTTGGTCCAGGTCAAATCGGGCAGATATTCCTCGAGGGCGGCCAGCATGGCGTTCTTACGCTCGTGATAGACGCCGCGGAAGGTGTTGATCTGCCCCTTCCAATCGGCGGTGGAAAGGTATTCCGAGATCACCATCTGGGTGAAGGAGCTGGGAGAGAGGACGGCCGCCTCGTTGGCGAGCACGAGTTTCTCGCGGATCGCGTGCGGGGCGAGTGCCCAGCCCACCCGAAAGCCGGGAGCCAGGGTCTTGGAGAAGGTTCCCAGGTAGACGACGCCGTCTCGCTCGAGTGAGCGAATGGCATCCGGTGCCTGCTGGTCAAAGTAGAGCAGACCGTAAGGGTTGTCCTCCAGCACGAGAATATTGTTCGAGCGGCAGATCTCGAGAATCTCCATGCGGCGTGCCCAGCTCAGGGTGACGCCGGCCGGATTGTGAAAACTGGGGATCGTGTAGAGAAATTTGATGGTGCGCCCGGCTGCCTTGAGGGCCGCGATGTGCTCGATCAGTGCGGCCGGGATCAGGCCGTCCTTGTCCATCGGTACGTGATCAACATCGGCCTGGTACGACTTGAAGATCACCATGGCGGTGACGTAGCTGGGGCCTTCGGAGATGACGACATCTCCGGGGTTCAGGAACAACTTGCTGACCAGTTCGAGGGCGTGCTGCGAACCGGTGGTGACGACCACGTCGTCGGCGTTGGCCTTGATGCCTTCGAGTGCCATGACGTCGAGAATTTGCTCGCGCAGCAAGGGAACTCCCTGACCAGAGCCATATTGAAGCGCTGTGGCGCCTTTCTCGCGCATGACGCGCTCCATGGCATTGATGACCAGGTCCTGAGGCAGAGCCGCAACGTAGGGCATTCCGCCGGCGAGGGAGACGACTTCGGGGCGCGAGGCCACGGCGAAGAGCGCGCGCACCTCGGAGGCCTTGAGACCGGCGGCGCGATCGGCGTAGTGGTGGTACCACGGGTCGAGGTTGTTGCCGCCCTGCACAGTACCTGTCTGCACAGGCCCGGACTGCTTGTCATCTGCAGTGGAGCCTTGAATTGTCACGTCACCTATCCGTTCTGCTGTCGTCTTCATCGTATGGGGTGGCACGGGGCACGAAAAAACCCGCCCGGTCGAGGCCGGGCGGGTTTCGTCGTGCGGGCTGGTTAGACGAGGTAGTCGGCCAGGTCCTTTTCGAGCTGCGGCTTGGGCTTGGCGCCGATGACGGTCTTGACGACCTCGCCCTTCTGGAAGACCTTCATCGCCGGGATGGAGGTGATCTGGTACTTGGCGGCGAGGGCGGGGTGCTCGTCGACATTGAGCTTGACGATATCGAGCTTGTCGGAGTTTTCGGCCGCGATCTGGTCGAGAATCGGGCTGACGGCGCGGCAAGGGCCACACCACTCGGCCCAGAAGTCCACCAGAACGGTCTTCTCGTTGTTGATGACTTCCTGATCGAAGTTGGCCTCTGTTACAGCGCGTGCAGTCATGTGAATCTCCTTCTTGGGTAAATTAAACGAGTTCGGGTTCGCTGGCCGAAGCCAGCAGTTCCTGGGGAAGAGTACTGAGGTAGTGCTCGGCATCGAGGGCAGCAGCGCAGCCGGAGCCGGCCGCAGTGATGGCCTGGCGGTAGCTCGAGTCAATCACGTCACCGGCCGCGAAGACACCGGCCTGGCTAGTCAGCGACGACCGACCCGCGACGGCAATGGTGCCCTCGGGCGTGAGGTCAAGCTGCTTGTGCACGAGGTGCGTGCGCGGGTCGTTGCCGATCGCCACGAACACGCCGCCGACTGGAAGGCTGCTCTCGGTGCCGGAGACGGTGTCGCGCAGGGTCAGGCCATCGACAGCGTCGGCGCCGGTGATGCCGACGACTTCGGAGTTCCAGATGAACTCGATCTTGTCGTTGGCGAAAGCACGTTCCTGCATGATCTTGGAAGCGCGCAGCTCACCCTTGCGGTGGATGACGTGCACCTTCGAGGCGAATCGGGTGAGGAAGGTGGCTTCCTCCATGGCAGAGTCTCCGCCGCCGATGACGGCGATTTCCTTGCCCTTGAAGAAGAAGCCGTCGCAGGTCGCACACCAAGAGACGCCGCGACCGGAAAGGCGTTCTTCGTCGCTGAGGCCGAGCTTGCGATAGGCGGAACCGGTGGCGAAAATCACCGTGAGTGCCTGCTCCACGTCGCCACCACCGAGGGTGACCGTCTTGATGGGGCCGGACAGGTCGACCGATTCGACGTCGTCGTAGACGACCTCGGTGCCGAAGCGCTCTGCCTGCTCCTGCATCTTGGTCATCAGATCGGGTCCCTGTACGCCTTCCGGGAAGCCGGGAAAGTTCTCAACGTCGGTCGTATTCATCAACTCACCGCCGGCCTCCACCGAACTGGCAATCAGAAGCGGTTTGAGGTTGGCCCTCGCGGCATAGATTGCCGCGGTATAGCCGGCCGGTCCGGAACCGATGATGATGATCTGACGCACGCGCACACTCCTTGCAGTGGTGGGCAAGACGGGCAAAATCCCGCCTCACGTTTCGATACAACACATCCTAATCCGATGCTATTCCGCGGCCTCCCAGCTTGCCGGGTGCTGCCCAGCCAGTGACAAACCGAATCAGACCCGGCCAGCCCCTCACTTGAGTGCTGTGGACCCCTTGGGGCATCGAGGTGCTCAGCGCCGCAAGCGGGCCCGCAAGGGCGTGAGGAACGCTGTGAGCTCCCCGCTGCGCATAAGCAGCAGCAGGCCGAAGTAGGCCGCGGCCATCACCAGGCTGATCAGAATCATGGACACCATGGCCGCAAGCCTCGACGACACGGCGAACCCGCCCTCGACATTGCCCCCCAGAATCATCGTTAGGGCCAGACCAGCGGCTACGGGAATAACGACGGCGACCAGGTATTTTACGAGACTGCGCAGAATGCGTCGCCCGTCGATACCGTGCATTCGTCGACGCAGAAGAGCTGCGGCCAGAATGGCCTGCAATGTTCCGGTTACCGTGATTGAACCGGCGATGCCGACGGCTATCCAGTCCGTCGGTAACCAGGCGCACGCCAGCACGGCAACGATCAACAAAACCACCTGGAACAGTGTGAAAAAGAACGGTGTGCGAGTGTCACCAAGGGCGTAAAAGGTACGTTGCACAACGAACAACACGCAGAACGGTATTAGCCCCAGAATGAACGCGATGATGACGTTTCCGATGGACTGGACCTGGTCGAATGGTGCCACGAACACCGCTGCGAATGGGTACGCACAGACCGCGATAACGGCCGCTGCAAGCACGATCACGAGCGATGTCCCCCGAATCGCACTCGAAGCATCCGTTCTGACCAATGACCAGTTGCCCAGAGAGGCGTGCTCACTCATGCGGGTGAAGTAAGCCGTCGCGACCGACACGGTGATCACGGAGTGCGGCAGCATGAAGATCAGCCAAGCCGTGGCGAGAACGGCAACGGATGCCTTGCCGTGTGCGAGCGTGACGACCTGCGTTTCCACGATGCCGGCGAACGTGGTGAGCAACAGCATGCCGAAGGTCCAGCTCGCCATCTTGCCGGCAGCGCCGAGGCCAACGCCGCGGAAGTGAAAGTCCGGGCGGTAGCGCAAGCCAATCCGACGCCAGAAGTAGAACAGCACGACGGCCTGGGTGATCACGCCGAGGGTCGCGCTGCCGCCGAGCACGGTGACCATCGCCGAGGTGACTTCGCCGGCCGATCGAGCACCTGACGGGTCGGGACTGAACAGCGCGGCGAAGACGATCAGGCCCGCGATAGCGACCACGTTGTTCAGTACCGGAACCCAGGTGAATGGTCCGAAGGACTTGCGGGCGTTGAGCACTTCGCCCAGCAGCGTGTAGAGGCCGTAGAAGAACATCTGCGGGAGGCACCAGTAGGCGAATGCCACGGCGAGAGCCTTCTCGTTCTCTGGCAGGTTCAGGCCGATGAAGCCCGTGATCAGCGGCGCCAACAGGGTGGCCGCGAGCGTCGTCACGAACAGCACGACCAAGGCGAGGGTCAGTAGTTTGTTGATATAGGCCGTGCCGCCGTCGGCGTGCAGGCTGGCTCGAACGATTTGCGGGACGAGCACGGCGGTCAGGATGCCGCCCGCCACGATCACATATATCGTGTTGGGCAGCTGGTTGGCGATCGCGAAGGTGTCAGCGGCAGCCCCGAACTGGCCGATGATCGCGGCAAGCACGATGACCTTCACGAATCCGAGAATGCGCGACACGATCGTTCCGGAGGCCAGGAACGCGCTGGCCCGTCCGATGCCGCTGCTGCTGGGAGCCGGGTCAGGCATCGGGCACCGCCGTGGGTAACACCGTCTCTTCACTGACAGCGGATGTCTCGGCCGATTTCTCACGGCGTCGACGCACGATGTTGCGCCAGATACCAAAACCGAAGAAGCCGACGACGAGAATGGCGAAGATACTCGCGCCAACACCTTCCCAGTCGGCGCGTACGCTGACATCGATCGGGGCCGGCTGGCCGAGCGGGGTGCCATTCAGGGTGAACAGGGTGACCCGCAGGACCACATCGCCGTTACCGACAGCGGCGCTGAGGGGTACGGAGACGGCCTGCGCGGAGTTCGGCTGAATGGTCGTCTCGAGGGTTTCACCGACCACGAGTCGCCCGTTGGACGGCACGATCTCGGTGCGCACGGTGACGGCCTGGTCCAGGGCATTGTTGAGCGTTATGCGCAGGTCGACCTTGCTGCCCACCACGATGATCGGCCCGCGGGTGGTCACGGTCACGGCGTGGATCAGGTCGAAGGAAGCAGCGAGGTTCGCCCGCACCTGGTCGGCCCAGGCCGCGGTCTGAGAGGCCCAGGTGGTGTCCAGAAGGGTGAGCAAATCCAATCGTGCTGGCGCGGTGAACGCCAGCGGATCGGCCAGAATGGTCGCGAATTCGGCGATTGCCGCCTCGCGCTGCAACAGCGATCGGGCCAGCGTGACCCGGTCGCTGTCAATGGCCTGGTCACGAAAAGTCACCGTGGTGCCCGGAGTGGAATCCAGGGCAGCCTGCAGGGGGGCCGCGTTCGACCAGGCCGTCGAATCGAGGGCGGCAAGCGTCTGAGCGACCCGGGTCGCACTTTCCGGAATGCTTCGGTTGAAGGTGACCAACAATGTGCGTGCCGAGTTGGGGTTCTCCGCAGACACGACCGCGAGCAGCGACGCCGCCTCGGAGACGCTGACCCGCCACTCGTCCTCGGTCGTGGCTTCGGCCGCGGTACGGATGGCGGCCGACAGCGCGGAGTCGCTGACCAGACCAAGCCCGCCCGGAAGAGCGAACGCGGTATTCGGCGTGAAGACGTCTGACTGTTCGACGTTCCCGCTGGAGAGGATGGTCGTGGTCAGGCCGCTCGCGGCAAAGACGTCAAGATCGCCGCGCGCAACCTGCCCGGCGACCGGCCAGCCGATCGCGGTGCTCGTGTAGTTCCAGGCCAGCAGGTCACTGGTCGAGGGGATGACCGTTGCGCCGGGTTCCGGCGTGGGTGTCGGGGTAGGAGTCGGAGACGCGATGGCTTGGGCCCTGGCTCCTGACGTGACGCTGGGCACATCGGTCGGTTCGGTGGTGTCTTCCGGGAGCGGTGTGGCCGAGGGCACGACGAACAGGCTCGCGTCGATCGCCGACACGAAGGAGGTGGGCGCGAGCAGCGTCGTGGCACCGGCCTGCGCTTGCAACGCGATATCGGCATCCGCGTAGCCGAGCGGGAAGATGTCATTGCTCGCACCGGCCAGACGATCGAGCCAGGCCACGGCCGACGCCGGAGCGGCCGTGCCGAGCACCCGAATCGAGGCGATGATCTGCGGATCTATGGCGATCGTCGCGGTGGGCGCATCAATGGCGGCATCCAGTTGGCGCGAGAGCAGACCGACCGAGCTCGTGTACGACTCGAGTGCCTTCGAGGTGATCAGGCCGGCCGCGCTTTCCGGGGTCGTGATCGGCAGAATGGCGGCGAGAGCGACCGGGGTGATCGCGCTGCCCTGGGACCAGACAAACGTGCCGCGGCCCTCCGCTTGAATCTCGTCACCCGCTAGGAGAATCGCGGCGATCCCACGCGCGCCCCACGCGTTGCTATCGGTCAATCCCACGGCCGCAGCCGGAACCGTGACGCTCAGGTTCGTGCTGGCACCAGCCGGTATGCCTTCCGTGGTGGGCACACTTACCAGCTGGTCGCCGGAATTTGCATCGTCATCGGGCCGCAGCCAGCTATCGAGTGCCGTTCGGGTCGTCAGCGCGAGCTGCGCGAGGTACACATCGACTCGGCCGATCGGAATGTCTGCGCTGGTGTTGTTGTGCACGGTCACCGTCAGAACCAGGTCCTGGCCAGGCACCAGCTGCGGTGACGTGGTCGGCGCGACCGTGATGCCGACGGTGTCGGCTGGGGTGGTGACGGTCGCGACGGAGCCGTTCTCCGGGGCGGCCTGAGCCGACGTTAGAACGAATATCGGTGCAAAAATCAGCGACGCCAGGGTCAGAGCGCCCACCAGAAACGCCGTAATCGGCCCGGTCCGGCGACGACCTATCGTGCGCCGGGCCGGGCGCACGGCGCCGCACGCGGCAGCCGGGAGCGCGGGCCGATGCGCGGAATCTGAATCGGCCACCATAGGGGGATTCTACGGCGTGTCAGCCTAGAGCCGCCTGCACCGAGTCTGCGTGGCCCCATGATGGCAACTAATATGGGGCATATGCAGAGCGTCGCGGCAGCCCTCGCACGACTGGGCGACCTGGCTGCCACCCCCACCGTTTCCCGTCTCGCGAACGCATTTGCAGCGGCCGGCCATGAGCTGGCCCTGGTCGGCGGCCCGGTACGCGATGCGTTCCTGGACCGCCCACTGCACGACCTGGATTTCACCACGGATGCGACACCCGATCAGATTCTCGCCCTCGTCAAACCGCTCTCCGAAGCGCAGTGGGACATCGGTCGGGCGTATGGCACGATCGGTGCGAGCCTCGCCGGTGAAACCGTGGAGATCACCACCTACCGGGCGGACAGCTATGACGGCACGACCCGCAAGCCCGATGTGGTGTTCGGTACCAGCCTGGAACCCGACCTGCTCCGCCGGGACTTCACCGTCAACGCCATGGCCCTGCGCCTGCCCCAATTGATGCTCGTCGACCCGGCCGGCGGCATTGACGATCTGCTGGCTCAGCGCCTCCGCACTCCGAGCACTCCGGAGGTGTCCTTCGGTGACGACCCCCTGCGGATGCTGCGCGCGGCTCGGTTTACCGGCCAGCTGGGTTTCACGCTGGATCTGGATACCGCAGTGGCCATGGAGACGATGCGGGAAAGTATCCGTATCGTGTCGGCCGAACGCATCGGTGACGAACTATCAAAGCTGTTGGTCTCCCGGGACCCTCGCGCCGGCATCGAGGTACTGATGGAATCGGGCCTGGCCGAGATCGTGCTGCCGGAGATTCCCGGCTTGCGGCTCGAGATCGACGAGCACCACCACCACAAGGACGTCTACCAGCACACCCTCACGGTGCTGGAGCAGGCGATGGGCTACGAGACTTCGCGTGGCAGCCTGGAGGCCCCAGACCTGATCGTGCGTCTCGCCGCCCTGCTTCACGACATCGGCAAGCCGGCCACCCGCAAGCTGGAACCCGGCGGCGTCGTGAGTTTCTACCACCACGACGTGGTGGGTGCCAAGCTCGCCAAGAAGCGCCTGCGCGCCCTGCGCTTTGACAACGACACCATCAACGCCGTCGCCCGTCTGATCGAGCTGCACCTGCGATTCTTCGGCTACACGGAGGGCGCCTGGACCGACTCGGCCGTGCGCCGGTATGTGCGCGACGCCGGCGACCAGCTGGAACGACTGCATATTCTGACCCGCGCCGACGTAACGACCCGCAACCGGCGCAAGGCCGACCGGCTCGGCTTCGCCTACGACGACCTGGAACAGCGAATTGCCGCGCTGAACGAGCAGGAAGAGCTCGGCGCGGTACGGCCGGACCTCGACGGCGAACAGATCATGGCGGTGCTCGGTCTGAAGCCGGGCCGCGAAGTGGGAGAGGCCTACCGGTATCTGCTCGAGCAGCGTCTCGATGACGGCCCACTGGGCGAGGAAGAAGCCACCCGACGGTTGATTCAGTGGCGGGCGGAGCGTGCGGAGTAGAGGCAGGCTGCGTCGACGCAGTGCGATCACCGGCTATGCCCTTCTCGCCCCCAGCCTGTTCGGCGTGGTCTGCTTTCTGCTGCTCCCGGTGCTCGTCGTGCTCTGGCTCAGCTTTCAGAGCTGGGACCTGATCGGCCCGATCACCTTCGTCGGTCTCGACAATTACCAGTCCGTTCTCAGCGACGGTGTCTTCGGCAATTCACTGCTGGTCACGCTGATCTTCGTTGCCCTCGTGGTGCCAATTCAAACCCTGATCGGGCTCGGCGCGGCGACCCTGCTCACGCGTGGACTGCCGGGGTCCGCCTGGTTTCGGACCATCTACGTGCTGCCGTGGATCTGTGCCCCGCTTGCTCTCGGAGTCGTCTGGAAGTGGATTCTCGCGCCCACCGACGGAGCCCTGAACACCTTGCTCGGGCAGCGCGTCGAGTGGCTCAGTGATCCGGCGCTCGCGCTGCCGGCCGTGGCCGCCGTGGTGATCTGGACCAACGTCGGCTACGTCACCCTGTTCTTCATGGCCGGGCTCCTCAACATCCCGGGGCAGATTCTCGAGGCCGCCCGCATCGACGGTGCCGGCGCGGTACAGATGTTCTGGCACATCAAGCTTCCGCTGCTGCGTCCCACCATGTTCTTCGTGCTGGTTACCACCGTCATCTCGGCTTTTCAGGTCTTCGACCAGGTCTACGCGCTCACCCAGGGCGGACCTGCACGATCAACGGATGTCGTAGCGGCGCGCATCTACTACGAAGCTTTCGACGCCTTCGACCTCGGTCGTGCGGCCGTCATGGCGGTCGTTCTGCTGGTCATCCTGGTGGTCATCACCCTCGCCCAGCAGCTCTATTTTCGTCGGAGGGTCACCTATGAAATGGACTAGATTCTCCTCAACCGCCGCCGTCTACCTGGTGCTCGTGCTCGGCGCACTGTTCACCCTCGGGCCGTTCCTGCTGAGTATCCTCACCGCTTTCAAGACTCGGGAGCAGTTCGCGCAGCAGTCAGCCCTGAGCTGGCCTGACCCATTCACCCTCGACAATTTTGCCCTGCTGCTGACCGGACCGGCACAATTCGGTCGTGCCATCGTGGTCACGGTTCTGGCGGCGGTACTGATTCTGGTCGGGCAGCTGATCTGCTCGATTCTCGCCGCGTATGCCTTCGCTAGGGTCGATTTTCCGGGCCGTCAGGTGCTGTTTTGGGTGTACCTGTCGACCCTGATGATCCCACCCGTCGTGCTTGTCGTTCCGCTGTACCTGATGATGACCGAGGCCGGGCTGCGGAACTCGTTCTGGAGCCTCGTGCTGCCGTTCGCGTTTGCTTCCCCCTACGCGATCTTTCTGCTGCGCGAGTACTTTCGCGGAATCCCTCAGGAACTCATTGATGCGGCCCGGCTGGACGGTGCGAACACCCTCGACGTGCTGGTCGAGATTGTCGTGCCACTGTCGCGTCCGATTATTGCCACGCTGACCCTGATCACGATCGTGAGCCACTGGAACAGTTTCATGTGGCCGCTCGTGGTGACGACCGGCACCGACTGGCGGGTCGTGACCGTCGCTACCGCGAGCCTGCAAAGCCAGTTCAACGGCAACTGGACGCTCGTAATGGCGGCCACGACACTCGCCCTGGTGCCGCTGCTCGTGTTGTTTCTCCTGTTTCAGCGCAGCTTTGTGCGGTCCATCACCATCTCGGGATCTGCGTAGGCTGGTTCACTGGGGAAGGATCGATCCGTCAATAGAGGACTTCATGGCTAAGCGTTCCACTATCATTGCTGCCGGCGTTGCCGGAGTGTTGCTCGTCATTACCGGGGCCGTCACCGCCCTGACCTTCTCCAGCACGGAATCATCCGGCGATATCACCACAGTGACCGTGCGCCTCTGGGACGAACAGGTCGCCGCCGCGTACGAGAAGTCATTTTCCGCCTTCGAACAGGACAACCCCGACATCCACATCGACGTCGAGATTGTGCCCTGGAATGACTATTTCGAGAAGCTGCGCACCGACGTTGCCGGTGCTGGTGCGCCCGACGTCTTCTGGGTCGACGGCGGCAGCTACCCCGCCTACGCCGACGCGGGGGCGCTGCTGGACATCACCACCGCCATCCCAGCGGATGCCCAGGCCGGCTGGTCCGCGCCCGTCACGGCCCAGTACACCAGGGACGCCACGCTGTGGGGAGTGCCGCAGCTGGCCGACCCCGGCATTGCGGTGTATTACAACGCCGACCTGCTCGGTGATGCCGGCCTGACCGCAGGCGACGTGTCCGCACTCACCTGGGATCCCACCGGTGACAACGACACCCTCATTGGCGTGCTGCAGAAACTCACCAAGGACTACAACGGGAACACGGCCGACAGTGCCGAGTTCGACGGTTCCAACCTCAGCCAATATGGCTACAACGCCGGCTACGACCTGCAGGCGATGGTGCTGAATTACCTGGCCTCCAATGGTGCCCAGTTTCAAAACGAGTCCAACCAGTACGCTTTCGCGTCCGACGCCGGCATCGCCTCGTTCGAGTACCTGGTCGATCTCATGAACAAGTGGCAGGTCGCTCCGTCGGCCGCCGACACGAACACCAACGGCGACTTCAGCCGCGAACAGTTTCTGCAGGGCAAGATGGCCCTGTTCCAGAGTGGTGTGTACAACCTCGCCAATGTGAGCGCCGGGGCCAACTTCGATTGGGGCATTGTGCGCCTGCCCAGCGGCCCGGCCGGTGCGATCAGCGGCGTCGATGGCATCGCCGCCGCCGGTAATGCGGCATCCCATCATCCGGTCGAAACGCAGCGGGTCTTGGCATGGCTCGGGAGTGCCGCCGGATCAGAATTCATCGGGGCATCGGGTGCAGCGTCTCCGGCCGTGCTGGCCGCGCAGCCGGCCTACGCGGCCTACTGGGCTTCGGAGAATGTCGACATCAGCCCGTTCTACGACGTGCTGGCCGCCGGAACGGCGCCGGCGCCGCGGGGAGCCGGCTGGCCGGCCGCCGAGAACGCCATGCGGCCGCTGCTCGATGAGGTCTTCCTCGGCCGCACGCCGGTTGGCTCCGGTGTCCGTGCCGCCCAGAATGCCGCCAACGCCACTCTGACCGAGTAGGTCGGCCAACGACGGCAGATCGACTGGCGAATGCGCGCGGCATCCGGTAGTCTGGGCAGGTTGCCTGCGTGCCGGATTCCCGGCCTCCGCCGGCAGCACATGCACAACCCTCCTGTTGCAGAAATTCTGCAGCCGTTTTAGTCCGAAGGAGGTGGGTTAGTCATGCATCAGTACGAACTTATGGTTATCCTCGATCCCGAGATCGATGAGCGCACCGTAGCTCCCAGCCTTGACAAGTTCCTCAACGTTGTTCGCAACGATGGTGGCAGCATTGACAAGGTTGATGTCTGGGGTCGTCGTCGTCTCGCTTACGAGATCAACAAGAAGACCGAAGGCATTTATGCCGTCGTTGACTTCACCGCGAACGCCTCAGCCACAGTCGAGCTCGACCGTCAGCTGAAGCTGTCCGAGGCCGTCATGCGCACCAAGGTGCTCCGCGCCGAAGAGGGCATCGCCCAGGTCGTCGTCGCCACCAAGCTGGCCGCAGAGAAGGCTGCTCGCAAGGCTGCCAACCCGAAGGTCATCGCCGCCAAGGCTGACGCTGCTGCTGCAGCCGCTGCCGCTCCGGCCGCTAAGGTCGCCGCTGCCGCCAAGCCTGTCGTTGCCGAGACCGTCGTTGCAGAGGCCCCCGCCACTGCTGCGAAGGTCGAAGTTGCTGCTCCGGTTACTGCTGCCCCCACCGCGGTTCCCGCCGCGAAGGTTGCCGCTGCAAAGCCTGCTGCTGCCAAGGCGACTCCTGCTCCGGCCGCTGCCGACAAGGCAAGCGACAAGTAGCCCATGGCTGGCGAGACCGTAATCACCGTGGTGGGCAACCTCACCAGCGATCCGGAACTGCGTTATACGCAGAACGGGCTGGCGGTTGCTAACTTCACCATCGCTTCCACTCCGCGTACGTTCGATCGTGCGGCCAACGAGTGGAAAGATGGCGACGCGCTGTTCCTGCGTGCGAGCGTTTGGCGTGAATTCGCCGAACACGTTGCAGGTTCACTGACCAAGGGGTCGCGTGTCATCGCTTCCGGGCGTCTCAAGCAGCGTTCGTATGAGACAAAGGAAGGTGAAAAGCGCACGAGTATGGAGCTCGAGATCGATGAAATTGGTCCTTCGCTGCGCTACGCCACCGCCTCCCTCACTCGTGCGCAGTCCTCTGGCCCTCGCAGCGGTGCTCCCGCTGCCGGCGGCCAGGGCAACGATGAGCCATGGGCACCCAGCGCCCCCGCCAAGACTGCTGCGCCAGCAGCAGCTGGTGGAGACGTCTGGAACAGCCCCGGCAACTTCAGCGACGAGACCCCCTTCTAAGCTCGCCTTGCGCGTAGCTAACACCTCTTTTAGAAAGTAAGGAAATCATGGCTGGAAAGTCGAGCGGCGACCGCCGCAAGCCGCTTCGCGGAGCTAAGGGTGGCAAGAACGCCGCTCCCGCGAAGTCGATTCGGGTTGGTGTCATTGATTACAAAGATGTCCCCACCCTGCGCAAGTTCATCTCCGAGCGTGGAAAGATCCGCGCCCGCCGCATCACAGGCGTTTCCGTTCAGGAACAGCGCCTCATCGCCCGTGCCGTCAAGAACGCCCGCGAAATGGCTTTGCTGCCCTACGCAGGATCAGGCCGGTAAGGAAACCAAATGTCGAAATTGATTCTGACGCATGAGGTCTCCGGCCTCGGTGCACCCGGCGACGTCGTAGACGTCAAGAACGGGTTTGCTCGTAACTACCTCGTTCCCAAGGGCTTCGCTGTGGCGTGGACCCGCGGTGGCGAGAAGCAGATCGAGCAGATCAAGGCAGCCCGCGCTGCGCGTGAGCACGCCACCTTCGAAGAGGCTGAGGCACTCAAGGTCAAACTTGAGAACACCAAGGTCACCCTGGTCGTCAAGGCCGGCGCCGGCGGACGCCTCTTCGGTTCGGTCAAGACCACGGATGTGGCTAACGCCGTTGCAGCCGCAGGTCTTGGAACGATCGACAAGCGCAAGATCGAACTCACCGCCATCAAGCTGACCGGTGAGCACACGGCAACGGTTCGTCTTCGTGACGAGCTCAGCGCCACGATCACTCTCGTGGTCGTCGCTGCCAAGTAGCATCACACCTCGGCAGGCCGGGCTTTTTGGCCGGTCGCCTGTACCACTCCCATAGCGGGGGGTTCCCTAAGGAATCCTCCGCTATGCGGCGTTAAGAGCCACTTTTGGGGCATTGACCCACTGCTTTTGTGCACAGGTGAGCATTCGTATCGACAAGGTTCAAGGGTTGATTGAGGTTACTTTATTCACACCCATGTGCAGAACTTAAAATCCTGATCAAACGGCAGTTATTTGCAACTATTTAAAATCTGTCCACAAGCGAGTGCACAGGTTCTGCACAATCTCCACGGCGTTTCGCGCAGATTCTCCACAGAGTTATCCACAGGGGTGTTTGTGGGTCGCGCTACTGGCTCCTTAGGGTGATCCAGTAGCAGAATCTGGCTCGGGCTGGGTGGGTGCGTCCCGTGTCGGTGGGTCCTGATACACCTAGAGTCACGACAGAGAAAGAGGTACCGAGTGTCGATCGCCCATTTGGGCCTGGCCAACCAGCCAGCGTCAAGCGAGTACGGTTCGTCTACCGGTGGTGGGCCGGGCCGTCTGGAGCGGCCCGCTGAAGCTTGGAAGTCGGAGCGGGCGCTGCCCCACGACCTCCTCGCCGAGCAGAGCGCCCTCGGGGGCATGATGCTGAGCAAGGACGCAGTCGCTGACGTCGTCGAAACCGTGCGGGGCGGAGACTTCTATATCCCCAAGCACGAGATCATCTTCGACGCGATTCTTTCCCTCTACGCCCAGGGCGAGCCGACCGACGTCATCACGGTCACCGATGAGCTCACCAAGGTCGGTGAACTGTCCCGTGCCGGTGGTGCGGACTACCTGCACACCCTGACGAGCCTGGTGCCCACCGCTGCCAATGCCGGGTTCTACTCCACCATCGTCGCCGAACGCGCGCTGCTGCGTCGTCTAGTGGAAGCTGGTACGCGCATTGCGCAGATGGGCTATGCCGCCGAGGGCGAGGTGCTCGACCTCGTCAACACGGCTCAGGCCGAGATCTATGCCGTCACCGGGGGTACCCAGACCGAGGACTACGTTCCGCTCACCGACGCTGTGACGGCGGCCATCGAAGAAATCGAGGCCGCCAAGCTCAAAGACGGCCAGATGAGCGGCGTACCCACGGGCTTCGCCGACCTCGACGAACTCACCAACGGGTTCCACGGTGGCCAGCTCATCATCGTGGCCGCCCGTCCGGCACTGGGTAAGTCCACCCTCGCCCTCGACTTCGCGCGGTCGGCCTCGATCCACCACAACATGCCGAGCATTTTCTTCTCCCTCGAAATGGGGCGCAGTGAAATTGCCATGCGCCTGCTCGCGGCGGAGGCATCCGTTCCCTTGCAAAGCATGCGTAAGGGCACCGTCGAGGCCCGCGACTGGACCACTATCGCGGCCACCCGCGGTCGCATCAACGACGCACCGCTCTACATCGACGACAGCCCGAACATGACCCTGGTTGAGATTCGAGCCAAGTGTCGTCGGCTCAAGCAGCGAGTCGGGCTCAAGATGGTCATCATCGACTATCTGCAGCTGATGACCAGCGGCAAGAAAGTCGAGTCACGACAGCAAGAGGTCAGTGAGTTCTCCCGAGCGCTCAAGCTGCTTGCCAAAGAACTGCAGGTTCCGGTTATTGCGCTGTCCCAGCTCAACCGAGGTCCGGAGCAGCGCGCCGACAAGATGCCCGCCATCTCCGACCTTCGTGAGTCGGGTTCGCTCGAGCAAGACGCCGACATGGTGATTTTGCTGCACCGCGAGAGTGCCTACGAGAAGGACAACCCGCGGGCCGGTGAGGCCGACCTCATCGTGGCCAAGCACCGTAACGGCCCCACCCGCACCGTCACCGTTGCCTTCCACGGCCACTACTCCCGGTTCGCTGACATGGTGGCCGGCGGGTAGCTCGGCACTGCCTCATTCAGGAGCCTGATCGTGCCGGGCCCGGTTCGTCGCGCACGAACGCACCGCGTGCAGCCCGCTCGCAGATCCGCACGGTCCCGCCGCGTAGACTGAGCCTGACAAATTTTGCAACGAAAGAGGTCCTGCGTGGCAAACGCCCAGGCACCATCACACGTCGGTTCCGGGTACTGGTCCGTGGCTGTTGGGCGCGCCCTGATCGCCGTGGTTCCCGCAGCGATAATCACATTCAACCGGGACCACTCGGCCCAGCTTGGTCTGCTCGTGTTCGGCGCTTTCGCGCTCGCCAGTGGCCTGCTCCTCGTTCTGACCGGCCCGCGTACCCTCACCGCCGCTGCCGACCGCAGCCTGTTTCTGATCCAGGGCATCGTGAGCATGGTAGCCGGCGCGACAGCGCTCGGCTTTCACGCCGGAGGCCACGGGTTCTTTTTATTCATCGTGAGTGTCTGGGGGGCCGTCACCGGCTTTCTCGAGATCTATGCCGGTATCCGGGTGCGCAAGCGCCCGCTGCCAGCCAAAGACTGGCTGTATACCGGAATCGGCACCGCGATCCTCGCCCTGCTCTTTCTGCTTCTGCCGCCCAATCCGGTGGTCTCGGTCGGCCTCTTCGGTGCGTACCTGGTCTTTCTCGCTGTTTTCCTGCCCATCGCCGGCCTCTCCATCAAGTGGGATTCGCCCAGACAGCGCCGCGACGCCGCGGCACCAACGAACATCGCACCACCGAACATCGCACCAACGAACACCGCGCCTAGAGATTTGGACTCACTGTGACCAAGAAGACCCCTGGCACGCCCAACTCCGCCCACCAGCCCAGCCGCTCTGATCGACTGAAGCCGGCCGAATTGCTCGCCATTTCGGCCGGAATGGCCCTCTTCGTCGGGCTGACTATTCTGGGCACCACGCGCGAGCTCATGCTCTCCGTGATCGGACTCGGCGTGACGTTCATCGTGGCGCTCGTGGTGATCGCCATGCTCGTGCTCGGTATGAAGCCCAATGCCTCGGAGCAGACCGACCTCGACGAGCAGAACGGGCACTAGCCGGCTCCGCAACGAAAAAAAGCACCTTCGTCCCTGTGGACGAAGGTGCTTTTGGGTAACTGGTGACAACTAGGGCAGGTAGTCGACCAAGGGGGCGGCCAGGCCGACGTAACTTCCCGGGGTCAGGGCCAGCAGGCGGGTCTTGGCCGCTGCGCCAATATCGAGGGCCGAGACGAATGCTGCCAGGTCGGCGCTCGTGATGCGCTTGCCGCGGGTCAGCTCCTTGAGAAGGGCATATGGGTCTTCGATGGACGAGCGGCCGGCCGAGACCTCAGCGCGAATCACGGTCTGAATCGCTTCGCCCAGAATCTCCCAGTTGGAGTCGAGGTCGCTCGCCAGCAGCGCACGATCGATGTCGATCTCGCCGAGACCCCGCAGAATATTGTCGAGCGCGAGCAGCGAATGCCCGAAGCCGACACCGATGTTGCGCTGGGTGGTGGAGTCGGTGAGGTCACGTTGCAGGCGGCTGGTCACGAGGGTAGCCGCGAGTGAGTCCAGGATGGCGCAGGACAGTTCGAGGTTAGCTTCCGCGTTCTCGAAGCGAATCGGGTTGATCTTGTGCGGCATGGTGGACGAGCCGGTGGCACCGACCTGGGGAATCTGGCGAAAATATCCAATGGAAATGTAGGTCCAGATATCGGTGGCCAGGTTGTGCAGAATGCGGTTGGCGTGAGAGGCGCGGGAGTACAGCTCAGCCTGCCAGTCGTGCGACTCGATCTGAGTCGTGAGCGGGTTCCAGCCGAGGCCGAGACCCTCGACGAACTCGCGGGAGACGGCCGGCCAGTCAATGGACGGATCAGCGGCCACGTGGGCGGCGAAGGTTCCGGTGGCGCCACTGAACTTGCCCAGGTATTCGCCGGCCTCAATCTGGCGCACGATGCGTTCGAGGCGGTAGACGAATACGGCGAGTTCTTTACCCATGGTGGTCGGCGTCGCGGGCTGCCCGTGGGTGCGGGCCAGCATCGCATCCGCTCGAAAGTCCAGCGCGTTGCTGCGAAGCGCTTCGATCACGAGGCGCAGCTTGGGCAGCCAGACGGTCTGCACGGCATCCCGCACGGTGAGTGCATAAGAAAGGTTGTTGATGTCCTCACTGGTGGCCGCGAAGTGGGTGAGCTCGCTGATGTGATCGAGGCCCAGTGTGCCGAGGCGTCGGCGAACGAGGTATTCGACGGCCTTCACGTCGTGGCGGGTGGTGGCCTCGAGCTCGGCCAGTTCGTCGATCTCGGCCTGACCGAAGTCGGTCACGAGTGTACGGAGGGCCACCTTCTGCTCGTCACTCAGGGGTGCGGAACCGAACAGGCTGCGGTCGGTAAGGGTGACCAGCCACTCCACCTCGACGCGCACGCGGGCACGGTTGAGACCGGCCTCGGACAGGAACTCGCCCAGATCGGAAACGGCGGCTCGGTAGCGGCCATCAAGCGGACTCAGAACCTGTACGGGTAGGTGACTCATCGGACTCCCTGTCGAATTGCGGGTGCAAGTTGTTTCACAAGTGCGTGACTTGCCCTCTCAATCATGCCTAATACGGCGTCAAACAACGCATCGTCGGAATAGTAGGGGTCTGGCACGTCGAACAGGGCGGCCTGTTCGGCGTCGAAGCTCAGCAGCAGTCGTACCTTGGCGCGATCGCGATCCTCGAGGGCCCAGTTGCGCAGGATACGCTCCTGGCTGCGGTCGAGCACGACGACGAGGTCGTGTTCGGCGAACCACAGCGGGTCAAACTGGCGGGCCCGATGGTGGCTGCCGTCGTAGCCGCGCTTAGCCAGGGCCGTGATCGTGCGACCGTCGGCCTGCTCACCCACATGCCAGTCTCCGGTGCCGGCCGAGCTGCTCGCGATGAGACGCCCGAGGCCGAGTTTCGTGACGAGGTCGCGCAGCACGACCTCGGCCATGGGCGACCGACAGATATTTCCGGTGCAGACGAAAATGATTCGAAACGGCGTCGACTCGTCGGGGGTGAGTGACGCGAAGGGCATGTCTTCCATTCTGGAGCAGTTTCGCCTTCTCCACACGTCCAGTATTTGGTGTCTATACACAGAATGCGCGACGGCCAGCCGGATGCGTCGCGGATTCTGCGACGATCGTCCCGACCTGGAGGTGTCATGGACGCAGTGGGGCGGGTACCGGGTGGGCCATACAGTCCCGCGCACTTGGCGATGATGCATTCCCAGCGCGATCTCCTGCTCGGCCTGCGTGCCGAAATCGAGGGTAAACGTCGCCAGCTACTCGCCCTGGACCCCAGCGAATTCTGGAGTTCCAAATCTCAGCGTGCCTATTCGGGCTGCGTCGCAGACATCGTGCAACACCTCGATGTTGTGCTGCACTACCTGCACGAGGCGCTGGCCAGCGTGCGAAACCAGATCTACCTCGAGGAGGAGCTGTGCCCGGCGTGAGGGACGGCCTCGTTCACGGCGACCTGACTGTCTCGGTCGGCGGTACGACCATCGTTGCCACCGATGAAGTGCTCGCCCAGGCACAGTTCCTGAACGTTCTGCGAAATGATGTGGCTGACTGGGCGGGTCGCGCGCATCGGATCCGCAATTTGGACCCGAACTGGCCGGCGAACTGGCTGGGCCAGGATCCCTGGCCAGATCTGCTCCAAGTGGCCGGCCGGCTGAATTCGCTTCACGAGTACTGCGGTGTTATCGCGGACAATCTCATTGCAGCGGCTAGAAGTTACGGATACGTGGAGCGTGTCGCCCGGGAGGCTGCATTGATGGGTGCCGCAGATCTTGCGTATGGCCTCGGCCGGCTTCTTCGGGGTGGCCTTGTTGCCCTTACCGGCACGCCGCTCGGTGTATCCATGGCCGGTGTCGCCGGCGTCGGGCACATATGGCTTTATGGAAGCCTCCGTTCGCCCTACCGGGCGCGGGCTGCACGAATCGGCACGGACAAGCTCGACCCCCGCCTACTCACGAACCCCACCGTGGTGGCCCTGCTACGAGCTGCGGCCTCGTCGCTCGACGACGTAGCTTGGGGCCTGGCCGGTACACCGCGATCTGTTGGTCGGGCTTTCGGTGACGAAGGTCTGGGTGTGATCGACACCTCACGCACAGCGTTCGGCGTTTTGGCCGTGGCGCGCAAAGACGGCTTGTTGCGGGAAAGTCCGGTGAGCGTTGCTGCAGTGGGAGATTCAACCCAGCCAATGCCCCCCACTGGTGTCGGCGACCTTGCTTCGCGGATCCCGAAGGCCGTCGCGGGGAAGCCGCAGGTGCGCATTGAGAATTATGGAGACACCGAGCATCCGTCCTGGGCGGTCTACATCAGTGGAACCGTTGAATGGGATGCCATCGCCAAAACGGACCCCTTAGACCTCACCTCCAACATCACCGCGATGGCCGGGCAGGCCGCGGGTTCCTTCGAGACCGTCATTAGCGCCATGAAGGCGGCCGGAATCGCACCGTCCGACCCGGTTGTGCTTGCCGGCCATTCCCAGGGCGGCCTGATCGCCACCCAGGTGGCTGCCTACAGCTGGTTCAACGTGCAGGCGGTGGCCACCTTTGGGGCACCCGAATCCAAGGTGCCCGTGCCGGACGGCGTAGCCACCCTGACGGTCGAGCACACCGACGACATAGTGCCTGCGATGGGCGGAGACAGCCTGACCGACTCCGCTGACCGCGTGACTGTGCGCCGTGAAGCGTTCGCCTCCGAGCCGCTGCCAGCTGGTGCCGCCCTGCCGGCTCACAACCTCGACACCTACCGCGAGACTGCGCTGCTCATTGATGCCTCTCCGGAGGAGAACCTGCAGGGCTTTCGCGATACCGTGACCGGCATTCTCGGGAGCGAATCGGGCGGGGCGGTCTTGTGGCACGGCATCCGAGTACCGGAAGGGCCTGCGCCGCAGTAGGTTTCTTCCCGCCGCAGCTCAGTCGCGCGCGGTGACCGGACGCAGAATGAGACCGAGCAGCCAGGAGATGATGCCGAGCACGAGGGCACCCAGCACACCCCACCAGAAGCTGTCAACGACGAGGCCGAAGCCCAGAAAGCCGGAAAGCCAACCCACGAGCAGCAGGAGCAGGCCGTTGACGATCAGGGCGAACAGTCCGAGCGTCAAAATGTAGAGCGGAAAAGCGACGATGCGCAGCACCCCGCCCACAATGGTGTTCACGAAGCCGAAGATGAGCGCAATCAGAAGATAGGTGAGCACGCCGGCGCCGGCATCCGGCGCGTAGGGCGTGACGTGCACCCCCGTCACCAGCAGGGCGGTGAACCACAGGGCTACCGCGTTGACGATCAGTTGGATCAGGAATCTGGCCATGCACCTACTATCTCACTGGCTCGCGCCGACCAGGTCGTGGCGGCCGAAAGTCAAGCGAACATTCATTCTCAACAGCGAATATATCCGGGCGTAGACTCACCGAGTGAGCCTCTCAGACCGCCCCTCAGTCCGACTGCGCCCGGAGATCATCGCCCTCCCGGCCTACAAGCAGGGCAAACCGGCCGACGCCAGTGCCTTCAAACTCTCCAGCAATGAGAACCCGTTCGACCCGCTGCCCGGTGTTATTGCGGCGGTCACGGCCGAAACGGCCTACAACCGCTACCCGGACGCCTCGGCCCTGGTTCTGCGCGAGCGCCTCGCTGCCACGTACAGCCTCGACACAGACCAGGTGCATGTCGGATCCGGCTCGGTGGCTCTGCTGGCCCAGCTCATTCTCGCTGCGGCCGGGCCCGGCGATGAAGTGCTCTACTCCTGGCGGTCGTTTGAGGCCTACCCTTCCCTCGTGACCGTCGCCGGTGCGACCAGCGTGCGCGTGCCCAATCGCACCGATCATGGTCATGATCTGCCCGAGATGGCCGCCGCGATCAGCGACAACACCCGGGTCGTCATCGTTTGTTCGCCGAACAACCCCACCGGCACGATCGTCACGAAGGACGAATTCGAGTCCTTCATGGCCGTCGTCCCAACCGATCTTCTGGTTATTCTCGACGAGGCATATGTCGAGTTCGTCACCCAAGCGGATGCCGTTAACGGCCCGCCGCTGCTCGCCCGCTACCCCAATCTGGTCGTTCTTCGCACCTTCTCGAAGGCCTACGGTCTTGCCGGGCTGCGGGTTGGCTATGCGCTCGGCCCGGTGGACATTCTGAACGCCGCCCGATCGACCGCGATTCCACTCTCGGTGACCGCGCAGGCCGCAGCCGGCGCGATCGCGTCCCTGAAGGCGGAGAAGGAGTTACTCGAGCGGGTTCGCGTCATCGCCGCGCGTCGCGATGCGACCTGGCAGGCGCTGACCCGACAGGGTTGGAACATCCCTGCGCCCCAGGGGAACTTTCTGTGGCTGCCGACTGGTGCCGAAACGACCACTGTGGCCGAGGCGCTTGGAGAGGCCGGCCTCGTCGTTCGTCCGTTCGCGCCGGAAGGTATTCGAGTCTCGATCGGTGAGGAGCAGGCTGTGGCGACACTCCTACTAATGAGCGCGGATCTTGTCGACGCCCTTCCCGCCGATCACCCAGCTCGGAAGATAGGTTAGTACGGTGTCAGCCACCCGAAACGACGCGACTGCGCCACGCCTTGCCGCGCGTACACCTGCCCCATCCGCTCCCTTTGGCCTCGATGGGGCCGAGACCTGCGTGCGGATGATCTCTCCGAACGGCGCGTTCGAACCCAACGCAGCCGCCGAGGAGTTTCTTCCCTACCTCGACCGACTCACCGAGGCCGACCACCGCAGGTTTTACCGCGACATGGTCGTGGTGCGTAAGTTCGATACCGAGGCGGCCAACCTTCAGCGCCAGGGCCAGCTGGCCCTCTGGGTTCCCAGTCACGGCCAGGAAGCCGCCCAGGTCGGGTCTGCCTACGCCACACGCGCGCAGGACCATGTATTCCCCTCCTACCGTGAGCACGTCGTCGGTATGATCCGTGGCCTCGACGTTGTGGACATCCTGCGCATGCTGCGCGGAGTCACCCTCGGCGGCTGGGTACCCGAAGAGCACGGAAACTTTCACCTCTATACCCTCGTTCTCGCCTCGCAGACCCTGCACTCCACCGGCTATGCCATGGGCATGCAGCTCGACGGGTCGACCGCGACCGGCAACCCGGAGACCGACCAGGCCGTCATCGTGTACTACGGCGACGGTGCTTCCTCGCAGGGCGACGCCAATGAGGCGCTCGTCTTCGCGGCAAGCTACCAGACCCCGCAGGTATTCTTTCTGCAGAACAACCACTGGGCCATCTCGGTGCCGGTCGCACGGCAGTCCCGAACACCGCTCTACCTGCGCGCCGGCGGTTTCGGCATGCCCGGCACCCAGATCGACGGCAACGATGTGCTCGCGAGCTTCGCCGTCACGGCAAAGTCGATGGATGACGCGCGCGCCGGCCAGGGCCCGTCCCTGATCGAGGCGCTCACTTACCGCGTCGGCGCACACACCACCGCCGACGACCCCACCAAGTACCGCGACCCGGAGGAACTCGCCTACTGGGTAGCCCGAGACCCGATCGTGCGCTTTCGCAGCTATCTGCAGGGCCGGGGCATCGAGCAGGAATTCCTTGACGCCGTCGATGAAGAAGCGGCCGACTTCGCGGCCGATGCCCGCCGTCGCGCTCTGGAAATCACCGGCCCGGAGCAATCGGTGATCTTCGACAACGTCTACGCTGAACCGCATCCGCTCGTGGCTGAGCAAAAGGCCTGGCTGAAACGCTATGAAGCGTCTTTTGACGAGGGTAAGAACTGATGAACACTGGTACCGACACGAGCGTGGCATCCGCTTCGCTGCCCATGACGAAGGCTCTGAACGCCGGACTGCGTCAAGCGATGCAGAACGACCCTAAGGTGCTGCTGATGGGCGAGGACATCGGCCCGCTCGGCGGCGTTTTTCGGGTCACAGAGGGGCTCATCGCCGAATTCGGCGACAAGCGGGTTCTAGATACCCCGCTCGCCGAATCCGGCATCATTGGCACCGCCATCGGCCTGGCCATGCGCGGCTTTCGCCCGGTGTGCGAGATCCAGTTCGACGGATTCGTCTTTCCCGGTTTCGACCAGATCACCAGCCAGCTGGCCCGCATGCGCAATCGCCATGAGGGCGGCCTGATCATGCCGGTGGTCATTCGCATTCCGTACGGCGGACACATCGGCTCGATCGAGCACCACCAGGAGAGCCCGGAGGCCTACTTCGCGCACACCCCCGGTCTGCGGGTGGTCAGCCCGTCCAACCCGCACGACGCCTACTGGATGATGCAGGAAGCAATCAAGAGTGACGACCCGGTGATTTTCTTCGAGCCAAAGAGCCGCTACTGGCCTAAGGGCGAGGTGCGCTTCGGTGAGAGCGGAACGCCGCTGCACGCCAGCCGGGTGGTGCGGGCCGGTACCGATGTCACCGTCGTCGGTCACGGCGCCATGGTGAGCGTGCTGCTGCAAGCCGCCGAACTCGCCGCCGCCGAGGGCATCAGCCTCGAGGTCATCGACCTGCGGTCGATCTCCCCGATCGATTACGGACCGATCCTGGGTTCGGTGTTGAAAACCGGTCGCCTCGTGGTCACCCAGGAAGCGCCCGGCTTCGTGAGCGTCGGCAGTGAGATCGCCGCCACGGTCGCCGAGCGTGCGTTCTACACGCTCGAAGCGCCCGTGCTGCGGGTCTCCGGCTTCGACACACCGTTTCCGCCGGCCGCCGTCGAGACGCACTTTCTGCCCAGCCCCGACCGGGTGCTCGAAGCCGTCGACCGCGCTCTCGCCTACTAATGAACGTCAGGAAAGGCCTCTTATGAGCGTTTCTAAATTCACCCTCCCCGACGTCGGCGAAGGCCTGACCGAGGCCGAGATCGTGGAATGGAAGGTCGCGCCCGGCGATACCGTGACGATCAACCAGGTGCTGGTCGAGATTGAGACGGCCAAATCGCTGGTCGAGCTGCCGTCACCGTTCGTCGGCGTGGTCGGGGAAATCCTGGTCGCCGCCGGCACCACCGTCGACGTGGGTACCCTCATCATCACGATCAACTCCGAGGCCGGCGCGAATGCCGATCAGCCGACTCCGACACCGGATGCCGCCGCCACGCTCGCCCAGGACACGAGCAGCACTATCAGCGATGAGGCGCCCGAACCTGTACTGGTTGGCCGCGGTACCGCCGCCACGATGCCCACCCGTCGGCGTCGGCACACCGGTGCGAATGTCGCGCACGAGACGCTCGCGCCTGAGGCCCCGCAGCGCACGCAGGCCGAGCCGCTGGAACCGACTCGGCGTGCGGCATCCGCTGGACCGGTCATGGCCAAGCCGCCGATTCGCAAGCTCGCCAAGGACCTCGGCGTCGACCTCTCGCTGGTTGAGGCGACCGGTCCGGTCGGTGACGTGACCCGCGAAGACGTGCTGCGCGGTGCGACCCAGGCCAGCGTTTTCCGCAACATTAAGACGCCGGAATGGCCGGTCGATCGCGACGAACATATCCCGGTGAAGGGTGTGCGCAAGGCTATCGCGCAGGCCATGGTGAAGAGTGCGTTCACCGCGCCGCACGTGAGCTTGTTCGTTGACGTGGATGCCACCCGCACCATGGAATTCGTGAAACGCCTCAAGGCTTCCACCGACTTCGCGGGAATTCGCGTGTCGCCCTTGCTGATCATGGCCAAGGCCATGATCTGGGCGGTGCGACGCAACCCCACGGTGAACTCCACCTTCACCGATGAGGAGATCATCGTGCGGCACTACGTGAACCTCGGTATCGCCGCGGCCACGCCACGCGGGCTGATCGTGCCGAACATCAAAGAAGCGCAGGACATGAGCCTGCTCGAACTCGCTGCGGCGCTCGAAAAGCTCACCATGACCGCCCGCGACGGCAAGACCAGCCCGGCCGAGATGAGCAACGGCACGATCACCATCACGAACATCGGCGTGTTCGGCATGGACACCGGTACGCCCATTCTCAACTCTCCCGAGGCCGGAATCGTGGCCCTCGGCACGATCAAGCAGAAGCCGTGGGTGGTTGACGGTGAGGTACGAGCCCGGTTCGTGACCACCATCGGGGCGAGCTTCGACCACCGCGTCGTCGATGGCGATGTCGCGAGCCGTTTTCTCGCCGACGTCGCGAGCATCATCGAAGAGCCGGCCCTGCTGCTCGAGTAATCGCTGACCCGCTAATGGTTTTGACAATCATTATCAGCAAGACTATTCTCGGGGGATGCACAAGAGATCCTTTATCGTTCCCGCACTCCTCGCATCAGCCGCCCTCGCTCTCTCGGGGTGCTCGGCCGGCACGATCGCGAGCGCCGACGGCGCGGCGACCGACCTCAAAATCGTCGCGACGACCACCCAAGTTGCGGACCTCACGCGCAATGTCATCGGAACCGCCAGCGGCGTCGACCTCACCCAGCTCATTCAGCCCAACCAGAGCGCCCACAGCTACGACCCGTCCGCGGCCGACCTGACCGCGCTCGGTGCCGCGGACGTGCTCGTCATCAACGGCGTCGGACTCGAAGAGTGGCTCGACGACGCCATCGCCGCCTCGGGCTTTGACGGCGTCACCATCGACGCCGATACCGGCATCACCATCTCAGAGGTCGGCGCCGGCGAGGATCACGCCGCCGACGAAACGGATGCCCGCACCGACGAAGCCGATGCGCCCGCCACAGCCGACGCGCACGCGCACGACGGTGGCGACCCACACATCTGGACTGATGTGCACAACGCAGAGACGATCGTGCAGACGATCACCGACGGACTCGTGACCGCCGACCAGGGCAATGCAAGCGTCTTCGAAGCCAATGCCTCCGCGTACACGGCACGGCTCACCGACCTTGATGAGTGGATCCGCACCAACGTCGACACCGTACCGGAGAGCGAGCGCCTGCTCGTGAGCAACCATGACGCCCTCGGGTACTTCACCGCGGCGTACCACATCGACTATGTCGGCTCCGTGATTCCGAGTTTTGATGACAACGCCGAGCCGAGCGCCGCCGAGATCGACGCCCTGGTCGCGGCCATCAAAGCCACCGGCGTCACGGCCGTCTTCTCCGAGGCGTCGCTCAGCCCCAAAACCGCCGAGACGATCGCGACCGAAGCCGGCGTCACGGTCTACTCCGGCGACGACGCCCTCTACGTCGACTCGCTCGGCCCGACCGGAAGCGCCGGTGACACCTACATCAAGGCGCAACTGCACAATGCAACGCTCATGCTTGAATCCTGGGGCGTCACACCCTCTGCACTGCCCGCCGACCTGCAATAGTTAACACGTGATCGAGAACACTTCTCAAGTAACACCCCCAGCGAACGTTGCCGCCGCTCTTCGAGTGGCGGCAGCGTCGTTCGCGTACGGTCCCGAGGCCGCGTTGACCGGAATCGACTTCACCGTGTCCCCCGGCCAGGCCGTTGCCCTGATCGGCCCCAACGGCTCGGGCAAGTCCACCCTGCTCAAGGGCATTCTCGGGCTCATCACCCGCACGGCTGGTACCGTCGAGGTGCTCGGACAGTGGCCGGCACCGGCTGGCTACATCGGCTACGTACCGCAGACCGACCAACTCGACCCGCACTTTCCGGTCTCACTCGAGCAGGTCGTCCTGATGGGCCGCTACCGTTCCCTCGGCTGGTGGCGCATGCCTGCTCGGGCCGACCGCCGGGCCGTGACCGAGGCGCTCGAGACCGTCGGCCTGGGCAGCCGCGCCAAGACACGCTTCGGTGAGCTGTCGGGCGGGCAGCAGCAGCGCGGTCTGCTGGCGAGAGCCGTGGCATCCGACCCGCGCTTATTGTTGCTGGATGAGCCGTTCAACGGCCTGGATCAGGTCAACCGGGACGCCCTCATCGAAACGGTGAAACGCCTCAAGCAGCAGGGTGTCGCGGTGCTCGTGTCCACCCACGACCTTGACCTCGCTCGGGCCGTGTGTGAGAGCGTTCTGTTGCTCAACGGCGCCCAAGTGGCCTTCGGTCCGCGCGAAGAGGTGCTCACCCTGGCCAACGTGCAACGGGCGTTCGGCTCGGTCGGTGTGGAAATGGACGAGCACACCATCGTGGTTCCCGGCCACGGAGGTCACTGAGTGGATGCCCTCATCACAGCCTTCGACCTGCCGTTCATGGCCAGGGCGCTGCTCGTGCTGGTCGTGCTCAGCCTCGTGGCCGGGCTTGTCGGAGTGCTCGTCAACCTGCGCGGGCTCGAGTTCATCAGTGACGGACTCACTCACGCGGTCTTTCCGGGCGTGGCCATCGGATTCGTCTGGGGCGGGCGCGACGGCCTGTTCGTGGGAGCACTGATCGCGGCCCTTCTTGCTGCTGTCGTGCTCACGGTGATCGTTAGACGGGCCGTCACCTCAGACGCCGCGATCGCGATCGTCTTCACAGCCATGTTCAGCGTGGGAATCATCGTTGTTTCACGGGAAACAAACTACGTCGGCCAGCTCGACGCACTGCTCTTCGGGCGTTTGCTCACCGTCAGCCCGGCCGAGGTCAACCAGACCGTCGTGGTGTGCCTGATCGCGCTGATCATCGTGGGATTCACGCTCAAGGAGCAGGTATTTCGCGCCTTCGACCTGGAAGGCACCGCGGCCGCCGGCTACCGGCCGCTCATTCTCGACATTCTGCTCAACGTTGCCATCGCCCTGGTCGTGGTGGCGGCCAGCAGCGCCGTGGGCAACCTGCTCGTGCTCGCCGTGCTGATCGTGCCGGGCGCCGTGGCGCGGCTGGTGACCGATCGCCTGTGGCTGCTCTTTCCGGTGGCCGCCGGCTTCGCGATCCTGGCCGCCTGGGTGGGGCTCGCGCTCGGCTACGAAGCGTCGGTGAACGGCGGAGTCGACCTGCCGAGCGGAGCTACTGTCGTACTCGTTCTTGTCGCCGGCTACGTGCTGGCCCTGGTAGTACGGCTCGTCCTCGACCGAATCGGCGGCCCGCGTCGAACGCGGGCTGTTGCTGGATCGGCGGCGCAGTGATGGGTTACTTCGAACAAGCTCTCCTGGCCGCGTTGCTGATCGGGGCACTCAGTGGCCTCGTCGGCACCCTCGTCGTGCTGCGCCAGCGCACGTTCTTCGCCCAGGCCCTCACCCACGCGACGTTTCCCGGAGCGGTCGGCGCGGCCATCCTGGGCGTGAGTATCCCGCTGGGGGCCGCGGTGGCGAGCGTGGTCATTGTGGGCATCATGACCATGATCGGGCGGGTGAAACGTCAGGGCAACCAGGTCGCCTCCGGCATTCTGCTCACTGCCGGATTTGCTCTCGGGGTTCTGCTGCAGGGCCTCAACCCCTCCCTGCCGGTCAAGGTCGATTCCTACCTGGTCGGTTCCATCCTCACGGTGACCTCCAACGACATAACTCTGGTGGCCATCGTTCTGGCGCTCGCTGTACTGGCCATCGTATTTCTCGGCAAACAGATCATGTACTCGACCTTCGACGTGAACGGGTTTCGTGCGGCAGGCTTCCGGGAATGGCCGATCGAATTGCTGACCCTCGTGCTCATCACGGCTACGGTCGTCACGGCGATGCCGGCCGTCGGCGCCATCCTGGCCATCGCCCTGATCGCAGCCCCCGCTGCGGCAGCCCGCCTCGTGTCACGCACGACCACCCAGATGTTCGTCATCGCGCCCGTACTCGGCGCGGTGTCCGGTGTCATTGGCGTGCTGCTGTCCCGCTCCCTCGATGTGGCGGCCGGACCGGCGATCGCCCTGACGGCGGCCGCCCTCTTTCTGCTCGCCCTGGTTCTTCGACGGCTGGTCGCTGCAGCGGGCGCGCTCGGCCAAGCGGATGAACGCCGACCCACGCGAACATCGTTACGGTTGAAAGCATGAAGCGAAACACCTGGCAGCGTGAGGCCGTACGGGGCGCCCTCGATGCAAACGACGGCTTCGTCAGTGCCCAGGCCCTGCACTCGGCCCTGCACGCCAGCGGATCTCCCATCGGCCTGGCTACGGTCTACCGCGCTCTCGCCGACCTCGCCGTCAAGGGTGACGCCGACTCCCTTCAGTCGCCGGAGGGCGAGAGCCTGTACCGCGCCTGCAGCACCAACCTTCACCACCACCACTTGATCTGCCGCAACTGCGGCCTCACTGTGGAGATCGAAGCGGATGCCGTCGAGCGGTGGGCCAAAGACGTCGCCGCGAAGAATGGCTTCACCGAAGCCGCCCACGTCGTGGACGTGTTCGGATTGTGCGCCGCCTGCACGGCCAAGGCCGCAGCATCCGCTTAAGCCGTTTCGCGAAAGCGGGTGGCGTGTTACTTCGACCTCGTTCGTAGCCAGTTCGGTTTGCAAGAGGGCCGGCGATCGAGTAGCATGGGTAGCTGCTACGCCTGTGTGCGTACATTGCGGGCGATTCTCCCCCGGTTCTGAGCTTGCTCGGAGCTGATGTGGTTCTGCCCGTCGACAAGGGATCTTGGGAAGGGCATTCGCTCTTCGGTAATGGAGGTAACCATGGCATCTGTATGCCAGGTGACCGGAGCTGTTCCCGGCTTCGGACACAACATTTCGCACTCGCACCGACGCACCAAGCGTCGTTTCGATCCGAACGTTCAGAAGAAGACGTACTACGTACCGTCGCTTCGTCGCAAGGTCACACTGACCTTGTCCGCAAAGGGCATCAAGGTTATTGATGCTCGTGGTATCGAGAGTGTTGTCAAAGACGTTCTCGCTCGTGGGGTGAAGATCTAATGGCTAAGGCTCATGACGTACGTCCGATCATCAAGCTTCGTTCCACGGCTGGAACCGGTTACACCTATGTGACCAAGAAGAACCGCCGCAACGACCCCGACCGTCTGGTACTCAAGAAGTACGACCCGGTCATCCGTAAGCACGTTGACTTCCGTGAGGAGCGCTAAACATGGCGAAGAAGAGCATGATTGCCAAGAACAACCAGCGCAAGGTCATCGTTGAGCGGTACGCCGCCAAGCGCCTTGAGCTCAAGAAGGCACTAGTTGACCCTGCCGGCACCGACGAGTCGCGTGAAGCCGCTCGCAAGGGCCTGCAGAAGCTGCCGCGCAACGCGAGCCCGGTGCGCCTGCGCAACCGTGACGCCGTTGACGGTCGTCCCCGTGGCCACCTCTCCAAGTTCGGCATCTCGCGTGTTCGTTTTCGCGACATGGCGCACCGCGGCGAACTGCCCGGCATCACCAAGTCCAGCTGGTAACTCCGGCCGGCAGCCGCTGAAGTTCATCTTCAACGGCCTCTGAATCATCCAAACGGGATGTCGACTCTGAGTCGACATCCCGTTTTGTGTTGCCTGATGTTCCGCGGACAGCGAAAATCGGGTGCCCGAGTGGGTGAAACTGCCCTGAAATGGTCGAAAATCGCCGTAAATCCGGGGATTTTGGCGGATCAATGCTAGATTTCAACTCGGTCGAACCGACCGGCGGGGCTTCTCTCTCGAGGAGCATCCGTATTACGCATATCGCTGTTTATACAGACGAAGGTCCGAGGAGGACACTCAATGGCTGACAAGTCGCTGAACAAGACCGAGCTCGTTGCCAAGGTTGCCGCTGACTCCGGACAGAGCCAGGCCGCCGTTGACGGCGTTCTGAACGCATTCTTTGCAACCCTGGCCGAGACCGTTGCCGCTGATGGCAAGGTCACCATCCCGGGATGGTTGGGCGTCGAGCGCACCGCAACCGCAGCTCGTACCGGCCGCAACCCGCAGACCGGCGAAGAGATCGCCATCGCTGCCGGCCACCGCGTCAAGCTGACCGCCGGAAGCAAGCTCAAGGCTGCCGCCAAGTAGCTTTTGCTCTCAGAAAGGGGCGTCGACCACGGTCGGTGCCCCTTTCGGCGTTCCCGGGCAGGGGTTCGGGCAGGGTTCCCTTGGCGAGGTGTGCGTTCGAGCGCCGTGGAACGATTCAAACCGCCTCAAACTCACCCTTCGGTGCCAGATCGCGCGTTCGCGCGGGCACCTGGCGACCAATGCCCAGGGCTGGGCGAATAAGCTGGGCGGGTGCCCCGTCTCGTCCGCGTTCTCGGACCGGCAGTCCTGCTGCTGGTCGCTGTATTGTCCACCCTTGTCGCGCTCGCCTACGGGGGTGGCGCCTCGGCCCAACTGCTGGCCGACCCGGGACCGGTGGTGCGCTGGGGACTGCCCATCGCCAAACTTGTCGTCAACATCGCAGCGGCGGGCACCATCGGCGCCCTCGTGCTCACGCTCTTCGCGCTCAGCCCCAAGGAACGCGAATTCGGCACCGCCCTGGACTTCGCAGCGGCGTCGGCAGCCGTGTTCGCCGTCGCATCCGCTGTCACCGGCTTTCTGACCTTTCTGCAGGTCACCAACGTGCCCTTCGGCATAAGCGACCAGTTCAGCGCCACGGTCGGCCAATTCTTCAGCCAGATCGAACTGGGGCAGGCCTGGCTCGCCACAACACTGATCGCCGCCGGCGTCACGGTGCTGTGCTTTGCCGTGCGCAACCAGACCGCGCTGGTCTTCGTGACCGTGCTGGCCTTGACCTCGCTGCTGCCGATGGCCCAGCAGGGCCACTCGGCGGGCGCTGCCGGGCACGATGCAGCCATCACGGCCCTCGGCCTGCACCTGGTCTTCGCGGCGATCTGGCTGGGCGGCCTGCTCACCATCATTGTGCTGCGCACCCAGCTCGACGGCGAACGCATCCGCCAGGTGATTGGGCGGTATTCGTCCCTCGCGCTGATCTCGTTCATCGTCGTGGCCGCGTCCGGCTACGTCAGCGCCGAACTGCGCATCGGGAGCTGGGACAACCTGTTCAGCCCCTATGGCATTCTCGTGCTGGTCAAGGTGATCGCGCTGATCGCGCTCGGCGCCTTCGGCATTCTGCAACGTCGTTTTTTCATTCAGCGCATGCAGCGGAGTGAGACGTCACAAAGCCGCTGGTTCTGGTGGCTGGTCGTGACGGAGCTCGGTTTCATGGGCCTCGCCGCTGGCGTGGCTGCCGCGCTCGCCCGCACGGCCACCCCGGTCGCCCAGGTGGTGGCGACGGAGATCCCCCAGTCGACGCCAGCGCAGATTCTGACCGGTGAACTACTGCCGCCCGAGCTGACCTTCTCGCGCTACTTCACCGAATGGGACATCGACCTGGCCTGGCTGCTGTTTTGCGCTTTCGGTATCTTTTTCTATCTGGCAGGCGTGTGGCGTTTGCACCGCCGGGGCGACAAGTGGCCGGTCTACCGCTCCATTGTGTGGGTGAGCGGGCTCGTGATCCTGTTCTACCTCACGAGTGGCGGACTCAACGTTTACGTCGACTACCTGTTCTCGGCACACATGCTCATGCACATGATGCTTACAATGCTCGTTCCACTGCTGCTCGTACCCGGTGCTCCGGTAACCCTGGCGGCACGGGCCATCCGTAAGCGCCAGGACGGCAGCCGCGGTTCGCGCGAATGGATCCTGATCGCTGTGCACTCGAAATTCGCGGGAGTCGTCGCCAACCCGCTCGTGGCGGCCGGACTCTTTGCCGGTTCGCTGTGGGTGTTCTACTACACGCCGATCTTCAGCTGGGCCGCGACCGACCACATCGGGCATGAGTGGATGACGGTTCACTTTCTCATCACGGGCTATCTTTTTGTGCAGTCCCTCATCGGGATCGATCCCGTTCCGTTCCGGCTTACCTACCCGTTCCGGCTGTTGCTGTTGATCGGCACCATGGTTTTCCACGCCTTCTTCGGTGTCGCTCTCATGATGGGCACGAGCCTGCTCCTCGCGGACTGGTTCGGCGCCATGGGGCGCACCTGGGGTCTCAGCGCGATTGCTGACCAGCAGATGGGTGGCGGCGTGGCGTGGGGCGTCGGTGAGCTTCCCACGATTGCCCTCGCGATCGTGGTGGCCATTCAGTGGAGCCGAAACGACACCAAAGTTGCGCGTCGGCTGGATCGCACGGCCGACCGCACCGAGGACTCCGAGTTGATCGCCTATAACGCGAAACTGGCCCGAATCGCCCAGCGCGACGCGCAGACCCCCAACTAGCGGGACCTAGTGCAGCTGGATGGCCAGGGCGCCGCTCGGCTGCACGACCACGCTGAGTCCCATGGTGAACGGAACGTCTTCGTCGCGGGTGCTGACGTCGCCGTCGAAGAGTGATTGTACGTCGACCACGATATGGGCCTGCCCGGGGGTGGCGACCATTTCGAAGGACAGCTCACCGGCCGTGAGGGCGACGGTGGGATACGTGGTGATCGACCAGGCCGGAGTGCTCTCGATGCGATCGTCGATGGTGATGCCCCACGGGCAGCTGGTCGGTTGCAGAACCGTTTGGGTGGCGCAGTCGTCGAGGAACTTGTTCAGCTCCGACTGCACCTGGCCAACCATGGCCTCGTTCGGCAGTGCGTTGACCTCGACCGCGGTGGGACCGGCCACCGTCGCGCGCACGATGGACTTCTCGGCGGTCAGCATGGCCGAGTCGTGTTCGAAGGTGTAGCGGTTCGGAGCGAAGGCGAGATACGCGGCAGACGTGGAGAACGTGGCGGGGGCATCCGCTGCACTGTGGGCACGCGTATCGAGGGTGAGGCCGTTGACCGTGAACGATCGTTCGTGCAGCACAGAGACCTGCAGTACGGCGAGGGGGCTGGTGCTGAAAGCCCAGGCGTTGAAAACGCCACTGAAGGTGCCAGCCCGCTCGACGGTGAACACCATGCTCGAAGCGGTGCCGTTCAGGTCAAAGTCGAAGACAACCGTCTGGGCCGTGCCGTCGTCGGTGGCGACGGTATCGGTCGCGCTGGCGAGTTCGATATTGTCGAGACCGCCCAAAACGGATGCCCGCAGCAGCGTCTTCGGCAGATCCTTCGCGACCTCGTCGGTCAGCCCCCAAGACGCCAGATCGGCAGTGCTGGGCATGACGCCGCCGAGGGCGAGGGCTCCGACGGTGTCGCCGCGGGCGAGGGCATCAAGGTACTGCTCCACAAAGCCGCCGGCGCTGTACACCGTGCGATTGAGGGCGCTGATGGTGCCGGCGAGACCGGCCGCGAGCAGCCCGGCGACCACCACGATGGCGAGAACGGCCCGGAGCATACTGCCGCGGCGCCCGCTCGCCCGATGCTGTTCGGCCGGAATGGTCACTTGAATATTGTATGGGGAGGTGGGTCGGCCAGTCGGCCACACCCCGTCTCGCGCCCGTACGGGCTGGGCGGTTACAGTGGGATGTCCCCTGCGCTGGTCCCGTGCAGCATTCGACTGTCAGAGAGAGTGTGCCGTGTCCGAGATTCCGCTCAGCCGTGAACAGGCGCTGGTCTTCGCAGCGATCGAGGGCACCAAGCAGAACGTCTTCGTTACGGGCCGGGCCGGAACGGGCAAGTCCACGCTGCTGAATCACCTGTCCTGGAACACGAGCAAGCAGATCGTGATCGCCGCGCCCACCGGCGTCGCCGCGCTGAACGTGGGCGGCCAGACCATCCACTCGCTCTTCCGCCTGCCGATCGGCGTGATCGCCGACAGCCCGATCGACCAGAACGACCAGGTGCGCAAGCTCCTGAACACCATCGACACCCTCGTGATCGACGAGGTCTCGATGGTCAACGCCGACCTGATGGACGCGATCGACCGCAGCCTGCGCCAAGCCAGACAGCGGCCATTCGACGTGTTCGGCGGGGTGCAGATCGTGCTGTTCGGCGACCCGTACCAACTCGCGCCGGTGCCCGGCGGCCCCGACGAGCGCGCCTATTTCGCCGATCATTACCGCTCGATGTGGTTCTTCGACGCGAAGGTCTGGCGTGACGCCGAGTTGCGCATCTTCGAGCTCACCGAGATTCACCGCCAGCACGACAACGACTTCAAGCTGATGCTCAACGCCGTGCGCCACGGCCAGGTCACCCCCGAGATCGGTGGCGCACTCAACGGTGCCGGAGCACGAACACCGCCGACCGAGGGCGTGATCACCCTCGCGACCCGCAACGATGCTGTGAACCGCATCAACGCATCCGCTTTGAAGAAGCTGTCGGGCAAATCACTCACCGCCAAGGCTGATATCACCGGGGATTTCGGCGGTAAACAATTTCCGGCTGACGAGGTGCTCGAGCTCAAGGTGGGCGCGCAGGTGATGTTTCTGCGCAACGACTCACCGCTCGACGGAGGCCCGCGCTGGGTGAACGGCAGCATCGGCACGGTGACCAAGGTCACCTCGACGGTATTCGTCGACATCGACGGCGACGTGCACGAGGTTGAGCCAACCGTGTGGGAGAAGTACAAGTACACCTACAATGCCGCGACCAAGAAGCTGAGTCGGGATGTCGTAGCCGAATTCACGCAGTTTCCGCTGCGGCTGGCCTGGGCGGTCACCATTCACAAGTCGCAGGGCGCCACCTACGAGCGGGCGATCGTCGACCTCGGTGCGCGGGTGTTCAGCCCCGGCCAGACTTATGTGGCCCTGAGCCGCCTGACCAGCCTGGATGGGCTCTACCTCACCCGCCCGTTGCGGCCGAGCGACATCATCGTCGACGAGAACGTGAAGAGATTCATGAACATTGAGGTGGTACCGCCGGTGGCCGACCTGGCCGGGCTGGATGTGTCGGGATCGGCATCGACCGACCAGGAAAACGGGCTGCCCGCCTGACACTGTTGCCCGGCGGGGCCCGTTTCACTTGTCTGCGAGGAACCTAGTGTGACCCGTGGCCGCCCGAGTCCGGCACGATCAACTCGGTAACCCCGTGCGAACCATGGGGCACGGCGTGCGAGCCGACCTCGGTAGCGGCGAGGGCCGGGGTGGTGAGCGCCGAGAGGAGAAAACCTCCGACGACCAGGCCGGTGATAAAACGCCAGCCACCAGGTGTTGACGTGCCTTGTGTTGACGTGCCGGGTGATGTAGCGGGCGCGGCGGCACCGAGGGCCGTAGGGATTCCGTTCGGTGCGCGCCGCAGGGCGATGGCCACCGTTGCGGCCAAGAAAATGTTGAAGAGTGATGCCACAGCCATCGGGTAGAGCGGCAGACCGGTCTGGGCGCTGGTGACGCCGAGTCCGCTGCCGAGCGCGGCCGTCACACCCCAAATGAAGACTGGGATGAGAGCCGCACCGACGACGATGCGCGGCGTGATGACGCGGCCGGTGGCAAGGGTGGCGATTCCCCAGCCGAGTTCAGCGATGCCGAACCCGACCAGAAGAACCGACAGTGGAAACGGAGCCGTCACGCCCACGGCCAGGTGGATCAGAGCGGCGCCGAGAGCGGCGAAGCCGAGCCAGGTGCGAACGACCGGGGACATGATGCTCCTTGGGTGATCTGCTGCGAAGGGATGGAGTGTTGCCGGTTGTCAGGCCGTGGCGTGGGTGCGAACCGTCTTGTCGGCGGTGAGGCCGACACCCAGAAGCACGATCGCGCTGGCGAGGTGCAGGAAGTGGTCGGCGGTGTTCAGCGCCAGGATGTTCAACGAGGTGCTCGCGATGAAGAATCCGACGATACCCAGGAGCAGGTAGACGGCACCGATGGTGGTGTTGGTGGCCTTGGCTGCCATGGCATTGGAGAGGCCGGCAATAAGCAGGGCGGCACCGATCAACAGGTGCGCAACGTTGTGCAACGGGTTGACCTCGAAGATGCCGAGGAGAAGTCCGCCCTGGGTGGCGATGAAGCCGACACTGCCGGTGACGGCAAAGCCAAGCAGTCCGACGAGAACGTAGACCGCGCCGAAGATGGTGGCGATCAGACGATTGGGTGATGTGCGCATTTCAGGTGCCTCCTATGTGATTCACGGGTTAACCCGTGGTTGCTATGTATTCGGAGCTCCATCCGCTTCGGATTGGTACTAATTGTGGCCCCGATATCCCCGAATGGGTGTGGACACGTGTACCGAGGTCGGGACAAAACAGTGCGGCACCCAAGAACTGGGTGCCGCACTGGGTTGATCGCCGCCTTTCGGCGGTGGACTAGGTCAGGCTTTGCGCCGGCCCGTGATCGCGCCATAGATGAGAAGCACAATGAGCGATCCGACGATGGCGAGAACCCACGTGGTCAGGGAGAAGAAATCGCCCAGGTTCACGTTGAACAGGAGTCCGCCGAGCCAGCCGCCCAGGAATGCGCCGACGACGCCGAGCAACAGGGTGATGAACCAGCCTCCGCCCTGGCGACCGGGAAGGATTGCCTTCGCGATGGCGCCGGCGATGAGGCCGAGCAGGAGGAATCCAAGGAAACCCATGAGACTACCTTTCAGTCAGTCGTGCGGTCAGTGAATGTGCCGGCGCAAAGCAGATGCGCCGTTCGCGTGAACGTACCCGTGTCGGGGCCCTCCGTCAATGGCATCTGCTGGTGGATCGAAACGAATTCTCGACCAGCGGATGCCGACGGTCCCGTAGCGTCGAAAGGGTACCCGGAACGATTCAATCCAGCCAGTAGTCATCGTCAATGTATGACAGACCGACCGTGGGCATGGACTCGATGACATCGGGTAGATCCTGGGTGAAGATCGTTTCAAATTTTACGATGGAATGGCTTGTGATGAGCAGGGAGATCTGCGAACTAACAGTACTGAAAATGTCGACGAAGCCACCCCCGTTGTGTACCGCTGCCGCGAGAGCGGCTTTGAGCGCCAGAATGTTGTAGTCACCAGAGAGATAGAACCAGTCGTCGTTGATCGTCAATCTGTAGCTCTGCATTGCATGGTCCATTTCGTTGTAGCAGGTGTTCCGGCGCTGGCGCAGCGACGCCGTGCGTGCGGGCCGGTCGGGAATGACTACCGTGGCTGCCGAGCTGGAGCAATGCGTGACGTTCAATATACGGTACTTACTTCAAAGTACAAACTACTTAATCGCTAAGAAGCTTACTTGTTGATCTATCCGGTACGCTGACAAGACAGATCGGCCGTGTGGGCGATTCTGCGGGCCTGCAGGTGGGCAAGACACACAGACCAGAGGTCGGAAAAAGCATGTACGGACTGGATAACGCGGGACGCGCCCTGGATAGCCTGTCGGCGTCCGCACTGTCATTTCTGCGGGCGATGGACCGCAACCGCAGTCGGGTCGCTGCGGAAACCAACCTGACCGGAAGCGAAGTGCGAGCTCTCGCGCGGGTCGCCGAGGCCGGCAGCATTACGCCGAAGATGCTCGCGGAGTCCCTGGAGATGACGACGGGCGCCGTGACGGCGATTTCGAATCGTCTGGTGGCGTTAAACCTGCTCACCCGGGTGGCGCACCCGCATGATCGGCGCAGCCTTCTGCTGGTGCTCACGCCGGATGCCGAACAGATAACTCAGAAGGTCTACGATGACTTTCAGGCGCTCATTGCCCATGCCGCCCGGGGCCTGAGCCCGGAAGACCAGGCTCGGCTCGGCGACCTGCTGAGCTCCATGGCGCTCACCGTCGGGTCGGACGCCGACCTGAGCCTGGCTGGGCCGAGCGCCTAGATCGCCCTAGGGATGGCGGGTTCCGCCGCCGGCCAGGAGCGCTCGGTAGCCTTCACGATAGGTGGAGTAACTGAAGGTGAAGCCGGTGTCGCGCAGCAGTTGGTTACTCAGGAGCTTGTCGCCGCCGCGCTGGCTTTCGCGGTTCGGGGTCGGCCCGTTTGACTCTTCGAGGGTTGGCTCGGGCAGGCCGAGCTCGGCCGCGAGAAAGGTCAGCACCTCGTTGGCCGGCACCGGCGCGTTGTCGACGCCGAGATAGAGCGGAGCCGGGTGCTCAGTGCGGAGCAGCAGGTGAACGATCGCGGCGGCTGCGTCGTCCCGGTGTATGCGGTTGGTGTGGCGCGACTGGGCGGAAAGCCCGGCGCCGGTTTGTACCTGTTTGATCAGCCGTTCCCGGCCGGGGCCGTAGATGCCGGCCAGGCGCAGAACTGTGGCGGCGGGCAGCCGCTGGTGCAGCATCCGCTCGGCGTCAAGCACGATGGAATCGGTGCCCGTTTTCGGGTTGGCGGGGGTCTGCTCGTCGACCCGGCTGCCGTCGTTGACGTCAAAGACGGCGGTCGAGGAGACGAGCAGCACGCGCTGCGGCGTGACCTGCGCGTCATCGAGGGCGTCCAGCAGGTTGCGCAGGCCGTCGAGGTAGGCAGCCCGGTAAGCGTCGACCGTGGGACTGCCGGCGGAGATGGCGATGACGACGAACTCGGTGTCGGTCGGGATGACGGGTTTTGTGGTGCTGAGGTCAACGGATTGCCCGTCAATTTCGGCGGGCAGAACGCGCCCGTTGCGCCGGAGCCCCACCACCCGGTGCCCGAACAGCGCGAACCGTAAGCCCACCTCGGTGCCAAGGTCGCCGCATCCAGCAATGAGTACCGTCATCTGTCTCCCTATTCTGTCTCCACGGTATCGGGCGCACGATGACAGTTCGCCCGGAGCGCCACGCCGCTTGGTCGCTAGCATGAAGTCATGCCTATTGTGCCTGACACGTCTGACTGGACCTGGGTGCTCGAGCGCCCTTGCCCCGCTTGTGGATTTCGGGCGGGCGAGGTTCTGTTCGATGACTTGCCTGCGCTGATCCGGGCGAACGCCGCTGTCTGGCCAGCGGTGCTGGCACGAGCGGATGCCGGGGTGCGCCCCAACGATCACACCTGGTCGCCCGTGGAATATGCGGCGCATGTGCGCGATGTCTGTCTGCTGTTCACGGAGCGTCTAAACCGCGCACTCGAGGAAGACGACCCGCTGCTCGACAACTGGGATCAGGATGCCACGGCGATATCCGAACGCTACGACCTGCAGGTACCGGCGACGGTGGGCCGTGAGCTTGCCGTGGCGGCAGCATCCGTTTCTGATGCCTTTGCGGCCATTCCAGCGGATGCCCGCCAGCGCACCGCCCGCCGCAGCGACGGTCCGTCGTTCACCGTGGAGACCCTCGGGGCCTACTTTTTGCACGACATCGTGCACCACCGCCACGACGTGGGTGCCGCCTAGCGGGAACGTCGACCGGGTGCGGGCGCCCGATCTGGGCGCGCACTGCGACGGTCACCGTAGCGGCCACCCACATCGGGCGCGCCCACAGTGACCTGGCTTGCTCTGGCTCCTTGACACCGCGATCGTAACCGGCCACCATGTCGGCACCTTCCGTTGAAAGGAGTCCGTCATGCCCGGCCGCATCCATATTGACCTATTCACCACGCTGGACGGAGTCGCGCAGGCTCCTGGCGGCCCCGACGAAGACACCGACGCTGGTTTCGCGTTCGGCGGCTGGCAGGCACCCCTGATCGACGACACCGACGGCGCCCAGATCGGCGCGGGGATTGAGGCCATGGACGCTTTGCTGCTGGGACGGCGCACGTACGACATCTTCGCCTCGTACTGGCCGCATCAGCTTGACGGGCCGTCGTCGAGTGATGCGCGCACGTTCGACGCGATCCCCAAGTACGTCGTGTCGCGCGGTACGCCCCGTCTCGAATGGCGCGACTCGCACCTGATCAGCGGTGACCTCGCGTCCGAGCTGACGGCGCTCCGCGACCGGCACAAGGAGATCCACGTGATCGGCAGCATCGACTTCGCCCGCACGCTCGTGACCCAAGGCCTGTTCGACCAGCTGAACCTGTGGGTGTACCCGATCGTGCTCGGCGCCGGCAAGCGCCTGTTCACCGCCGACGGTCCGCCCGCGAATCTTGAGTTGCTCGCCGCCGAGCCGGCTTCGACGAAGGGCGCCGTTCTGCTGCGCTACGCGTGGAAGGGGCCGATGCCGGAGACCGGCGTCATGAGCTGACGACACACCGTTGTGGGGGGTGCGCCGGGCCACACTGCACGAAGTTGTCCAGTGAGAACGCGACGGGGTTTGCCGGGAGCGGATGACGGGAATCGAACCCGCGCTATCAGCTTGGGAAGCTGAAGTTCTACCATTGAACTACATCCGCGTGCCCGACCGTGGATGAACAACAATCGGAACCGTGCCAGCATATCAACCCCGCGCCGCTAGGCTGGCACCGTGCTGCTCTCCGATCGCGATATTAAGGCCGAACTCAATGCTGGACGAATCGGTTTGGAGCCGCTCGACCCGGCGATGATCCAACCATCGAGCATCGATGTGCGCCTCGACCGCCTGTTTCGGCTGTTCGACAACCACAAGTACGCCTACATCGATCCGGCCGAAGACCAGCCAGAGCTAACCCACCTCATCGAGACCAAGCCCGACGAGCCGTTTATTTTACACCCGGGCGAGTTTGTGCTCGGCGCCACATACGAGCAGGTAACCCTGCCCGACAACGTTGCAGCACGCCTCGAGGGCAAGAGTTCGCTCGGCCGCCTCGGTCTGCTCACCCACTCCACGGCCGGCTTCATCGACCCCGGCTTCTCTGGCCACGTCACGCTCGAGCTCAGCAACGTCGCGACCCTGCCGATCAAACTCTGGCCCGGAATGAAGATCGGCCAGCTGTGCTTCTTTCAGCTCAGCTCCCCGGCGGAGAAGCCATACGGCTCAAGCGAATACGGCTCCCGCTACCAGGGGCAGCGTGGCCCGACGGCGTCGAGATCATTCCAAAACTTTCACCGCACCACCATCAGCGAGCCGATCGCCGCGAGCGACTGAAAGCGGATGCCTGCGGGTAATCTGCAGGTAACCTCGCGTCGGGTAAAATCTGGGTATGACCTCCATGCCCACCCGATTCGACGAGGCGCTCGTCGCTGCCGGCCCAACCCCGGAATACCCCGGGCGCATGCATCGCTTCGGCCAGATGGTCGGCTCTTGGGCAGCCAAAGGCACCCGCCTCGACGAGACCACCGGCGAGTGGATCGAACGCGACTTCATCTGGATGGTCGAGTTCATCCTCGACGGCCGGGCCGTGCAGGACGTCGAGGTGGTCGCGAGCACGACGCATCCGTCTGGGTTTGAAACCGTTGCCACCACCGTGCGCGTCTACGATTCCCTGGCCGGGGCCTGGCGCGTGAGCTATTTCGCGCCGGCTCTCGGCGAGTACTGCCAGCTCATAGCCACCCCGTATCGCCACGGCGTGCGGCAGGAGGGCACCCGCACTGACGGTCGCCCGATCCGCTGGAACTTCACTGCCATCACCCCCGACAGCTACAAGTGGGAGGGCTGGGTCTCCGCCGACGAGGGTGCGACCTGGCAACTGATCGAACACAACGAGGCCACCCGCATCCGCTAGTCGTCATCGACGCAAGCGGATGCCGGCGGCCCTCGCGAGAACTACAGTTCGAACTTGAACCCGAGGTCGGCGGGGTACTCGCCGAGCGCAGTCAGGTTCGCCGCAGCGGCCTGCAGAGCTGCCAGGGTGAGACCGAGAGTGCCGGGACCGAAGCTGACCCGGGAGACGCCGAGCTCGGCGAGGCGCTTCAGCGGCACGAGTCCGGGGGCGCCGATCACGGAGATTTTGCCCTTGACCTGTTCGATCGCCCGGGAGACCTTCTGCTCGTCGGTGAGACCGAGAAAAAAGATGACGTCGGCACCGGCACCGAGATAGGCGTTGGCGCGGGCGACGGCCTCGTCCCAGTCACCGCCACCGGCCAGGGTGTCCACGCGCGCGTTGATCACGAGCGGAATACCGCTCTGGTCGGCGCCGGTGCGGGCTGCGGCCACGCGGGCGGCAGCGGTCTCGATGTCGAACTGGGGCGCCTTCGGGGCGCCGACCGAGTCTTCGATATTGATGCCGACGATGCCGGATTCCTCGATGAGGCGACGAACGTTGCGGGTCACGCCCGCGGCATCCGGCGAATAGCCCTTTTCGAAGTCGGCCGAGACCGGCAGATCCACCGCGCTGGCGATGATCGTGGCGGCACGGATGGCTTCATCGAGTGAGAGGCCTTCACCGTCTGGCAGGCCGCGCACGTTCGAGATGGAGTGGCTCGCGGTGGCGAGGGCCTGGACGCCGGCGGCGTCGGCCACGATCGTGGCGGTGATGGCATCCCACACGTTGGTAACGATGAGGGGGTCGCCGGGCACGTGCAGCGAGAGTAAAAGTTCGGCCTTCTGGAGCTGGGTAAGTGTCATGCGCTTCAGTCTGACCGGCTTCTGGCCCCCAAGCGAGGGAACATCCCCATTTCAGCGGATGCTCAGGCAAACGACCGTTGGCGCCCAGGCAGTGGAGCGTCGTCGTTCGGCGCGCCAGCTGCGCGTGAGCGCGCCAGCTGTAAGTGGCGCGCTCACCGATTACGGGCGTGCCGAGACTTTCCGTCACACGGCCGCGCTGCCACCAGCCCGATTAGCGAATCTGCTGCTGTTTGGCCGAGACGGGAATGAGCAGCAGCAGGCCGAGCAGCAGCACGAGCATGATGCCGAGAATGCCCCAGTAGGTCTCGCCGAAGATGGTCACCGCCAGCGCGAAGGCAGCCGGGGCGAGAAAGCTCACGGCCCGACCAGTCGTGGCGTAGAGCCCGAAGACCTCGCCCTCGCGGCCCACCGGGATGAGTCGGGCGAGAAACGTGCGGCTGGCCGACTGGGCCGGACCGACGAACAAGCACAGTGCCAGCCCTGCGGTCCAGAACACGATCTGCCCTCCGTCGTGCAGAACGAACACCAGAAGCCCGCTCACCAGGAGCCCGACCAGAGCGGTCACGATCACGGGCTTCGCACCGAGGCGGTCGTCGAGCGCGCCGACGCTCATGGTGGCAATACCGGCCACCACGTTCGCCGCGATGGCGAAGATGATGACCTCGCCGGGGGAGAATCCGAAAACGGATGCCGCGAGCACGCCTCCAAAAGTGAAGACGCCGGCCAGGCCGTCGCGGAACACCGCGCTCGCAATGAGGAAGTACACCGTCTGGCGGCTGGTCCTCCATAACCGGGCAATGTCGTGGGCGAGCACAATATAACTTCGAAAGAAACTGACTCTTTCGCGGCGTACGGCCTGCGGCGCCCGGTACTCCGGCACTCGCAACAGCACGGGGAGCGCGGACAGTCCGAACCAGGCAGCCGCTAGCAACATGGACACACGCACAGCCAGGCCGTTGTCGCCGGTTACTCCGAACAGGCCAACGTCGGGCTGAATAAAGCCGAAGTAGACGATGAGCAACAGCACGATGCCGCCGAGGTAGCCCATGCCCCAGCCGAACCCGCTCACCTTGCCGATCGTGCGCGGCGTTGATACCTGGGCGAGCATGGCGTTGTAGTTGACCGCGGCGAATTCGAAGAAGACGTTGCCGGCGGCGACCAGGAACAGGCCCAGTAGAAGGTAGCTTGGGCTCGCCTGCACGAAGAACATGGCTGCGGTCATTGCGACGACGATGAAGGTGTTGACGCCGAGCCAGAATTTACGGCGACCCGAGGTGTCGGAGCGTTGCCCGGTGATCGGGGCAAGCGCCGCGATAACCAGGCCGGCAATGGCGAGCGCCCAGCCGAGCTGGGCCGAGATGACGTCTTCGTCGCCGAATGATGAGCCTGTTATGTAGACAGTGAAGACGAAGGTCGTGACTACGGCGTTGAACGCTGCCGACCCCCAGTCCCAGAATGCCCAGGCCACCACCCGCCCGCGCGTTGGAGCGGCACCAGCGTCTACGGCGACAGTCTCGGTCATGTGCACAATCTACTGCCCCGGAGTAAACAGGTGGGTTTGGCCGCCGCGCGGCTGAGGTGGCAGCATCCGCTTGTTGAAAGTTGAGTCACTCACACTCAACTTTCAGCCTCCAGAATTGACACCGGCTAAGCCGGTCTGGGAGACTTGAGTCATCGAGGCTCAAGTCTTGAGATTACTTTGTAGTTCGTTTCGCACATGATTGAAGGAGAACAACCCACATGGCTCGTGCAGTAGGTATTGACCTCGGAACCACCAACTCTGTGGTGGCCGTGCTCGAAGGTGGAGAACCCACCGTCATCGCCAACGCTGAAGGCTTGCGCACCACCCCCTCGGTGGTCGCGTTCACCAAGGACGGCGAGGTTCTCGTCGGAGAAACCGCCAAGCGCCAGAACGTCACCAACGTCGACCGCACCATCTCCAGCGTCAAGCGCCACATGGGCACCGGCTGGACCGTCGGCATCGACGACAAGAAGTACACCCCGCAGGAGATTTCGGCGCGTATTCTCGCCAAGCTCAAGCGTGACGCCGAGCAGTACCTGGGCGAAAAAGTCACCGACGCCGTCGTGACCGTGCCCGCGTACTTCAATGACGCCGAGCGTCAGGCCACCAAGGAGGCCGGCGAGATCGCCGGACTCAACGTGCTGCGCATCATCAACGAGCCCACCGCCGCCGCGCTGGCCTACGGCCTCGACAAGGGCAAGGAAGACGAGCTCATTCTGGTCTTCGACCTCGGAGGCGGAACGTTCGACGTATCGCTGCTCGAGGTGGGCAAGGATGACGACTTCTCCACCATTCAGGTGCGCTCGACCGCCGGCGACAACCGCCTCGGCGGCGACGACTGGGATCAGCGCATCGTTGATCACCTGATCAAGCGCTTCAAGGAGACCACCGGCGTTGACGTGTCGAAGGACAAGATCGCCAAGCAGCGCCTCAAGGAAGCTGCCGAGCAGGCCAAGAAGGAACTCTCTTCGAGCATGTCGACGAGCATTCAGCTGCCCTACCTCTCGCTGACCGAAAACGGTCCGGCCAACCTCGACGAGACGCTCACCCGCGCCCAGTTCGAGAAGATGACCGAAGACCTGCTCGACCGCACCAAGAAGCCCTTCCAGGACGTCATCCGGGAGGCCGGCGTCAAGGTCGGCGACATCGCCCACGTCGTTCTCGTCGGTGGTTCCACCCGCATGCCCGCCGTCTACGAGCTCGTCAAGAGCGAGACCGGCGGCAAGGACCCGAACAAGGGCGTCAACCCGGACGAGGTCGTCGCTGTCGGCGCCGCGCTCCAGGCCGGCGTGCTGAAGGGCGAGCGCAAGGACGTTCTGCTCATCGACGTCACCCCGCTGAGCCTCGGAATCGAGACCAAGGGCGGCATCATGACGCGCCTGATCGAGCGCAACACGGCCATCCCGACCAAGCGCAGCGAAACCTTCACCACGGCCGACGACAACCAGCCGTCCGTTGCGATCCAGGTGTTCCAAGGCGAGCGCGAGTTCACCCGCGACAACAAGAACCTCGGAACCTTCGAGCTCACCGGCATCGCTCCGGCGCCGCGCGGAATTCCGCAGGTCGAGGTCACCTTCGACATCGACGCCAACGGCATCGTGCACGTGTCCGCCAAGGACAAGGGCACCGGAACCGAGCAGTCGATGACCATCACGGGCGGTTCCTCGCTCGCGAAGGAAGACATCGAGCGTATGGTGCGCGAGGGTGAAGAGCACGCCGCAGAAGACAAGCGTCTGCGCGAAGTCGCCGAGACCCGCAACACGGCCGAGCAGCTCGCCTACTCGATCGAGAAGCTGATCAAGGACAACGTCGACAAGCTGCCCGAAGACGTGAAGAATGAGGTGCAGACTGACGTCGACGCTCTCAAGTCCGCTCTCGCCGGCGACGACGAGGACGCGGTGAAGAGCGCGTTCGACAAGCTCAATGAAAGCCAGGGCAAGCTCGGCGAAGCCATCTACAAGTCCAGCCAAGCGGATGCCGCAGCCGGGGCTGACGACGCCGGCACCGACGAGACTCCCTCCGACGAGAACAAAGACGAAGACGTTGTCGACGCCGAGGTTGTGGACGACGACGAAGACGACAAGAAGAAGTAGGCCGCAACTATGGCTGACAAGAAACATCCAGACAACGACGCTGCGGGGGTGCCCGATGACGGCACCGCCGCAGCTGGCGGGCCGGCAGAAACGGCGGCCGCTGCGGCATCCGCTGCTGACGGCGATGCGGCGGCTTCGGCCGACGGCATCGAAGAAGACGAACTGACCGTTCAGGACATCCTGGACGCGGCGGAGCGCGAAGCTGCTGAGCCGACGAGCGAACACCTCGCCGATCTCAAGCGCGTCACGGCCGAGTACGCCAACTACCGTCGGCGCACCGAAGCCAACCGTGCCATCGAGAAAGAGCGCGTGACCGGGGATATCGTCAAGGTGCTGATTCCAGTACTCGACGACATCTACCGTGCTGAAAAGCACGGCGATCTCGTGCCCGACTCTGCTTTCGCCACGATCGCGGCCAAGCTGCGGGCGAGCGTTGAGCGTCTCGGACTGACCTCATTCGGTACGGTCGGCGAACCGTTCGACCCGAACATGCACGAGGCGATCTTCCAGCAGCCGAGTGCCGCCGTCGACACCGAAACCGTGGGCGACGTCGCGGAGACGGGGTACTACCTCGGCTCCACGCTGCTGCGCGCGGCCAAGGTCGTCGTTCAGGTACCGAGCGATGGCTAGCCAGGACTGGTTCGACAAAGACTTCTACAAGGTTCTCGGGGTATCGAAAGATGTCACGCCGGCCGAGTTGAAGAAGGCGTACCGCAAGCTGGCTCGCAAATACCACCCGGATTCCAACCCGGGGAACCCCGCCGCTGAGGCGAAGTTCAAGGAGCTCAGCGAGGCGCACTCGGTATTGAACGACCCCGCGCAGCGCAAGGAATATGACGCCGTGCGGGCCATGGGCAGCGGGGCGCGGTTCGCCGCGCCCGGCGGCCGGGCCCAGAGCGGCGGGTTCGAGGACGCCTTCGGGGGCATGTTCGGCGGCGGAAGCCGTCAGCAGAGCTATACCTTCGAGCAGGGCGGCTTCGACGACATCCTCGGGGGTATGTTCGGACGCGGTGGTGGCGGTGGGGGCGGCTTCGGCAACCCCACCGGCGGCTACCGTGGGTCGGGCGCGCCCACCCGCGGCCGAGACGTGATCGCTTCGACGACCATCGACTTCATCACGGCCACCCAAGGCGACCAGATCAGCCTGCAGACGCAGGATGGTCGACCGATCAAGGTCAAGGTTCCGGCCGGTGTCGCCGACGGGCAGAAGATTCGCCTGCGCGGCAAGGGTCAGCCCAGCCCGGACGGCGGAGAGACCGGCGATATCGTGCTCACGATCACCGTGCGCAAGCATCCGGTGTTCGAACGTGACGGCCTCAACCTGCGCGTGACCGTGCCGGTGACTTTCGTCGAGGCCAGCCTCGGCGCGACGATCGAGGTGCCCACCCTAGGCGGAAGCCCGGTCAAACTGCGCGTAGCTCCGGGCACTCCCGGTGGCCGCGTGCTGCGGGTCAAGGGCCGCGGCGTCACCACGGCCAAGGGCACCGGCGATCTGCTCGCCGTCGTGCAGGTCGCGGTACCGTCGCACCTCTCGAAGGATGCGGAAGAGAAACTCGCCGCGTTCGCCGAGGCGCTGCCCAAGGAAAACCCGCGCGATGAATTGATCGCGCGGGCGAAGGGCTGATCATGGACGAGACCACCCGGGTTTTCGTGATTTCCACGGCCGCTGAGCTTGCGGGAATGCACCCGCAAACCCTGCGCCAATACGATCGCCTGGGACTCGTCAGCCCGGAACGCACCCCCGGCAAGAGCCGCCGGTACTCCATGCGCGACGTGGCAAAGCTCCGTGAAATTGCGGAACTCGGCTCTGAGGGCGTGAGTTTGGAAGGCATCCGTCGTATCCTCGAACTCGAGGATCACGTGCGCGGTCTCGAAAACCGTGTGCGCGAGTTGGAATCGACGCTCGCCGATGAACTACTGAACCGTCCGGGCCGCCGCGTTTTCGCGGCTGGCTCGGCCGGCGACGTCATTTCAATGAAGGCGGGCACTCGCACCAGGCGCAGCAACCAGATTGTCATCTGGCGGCAGCCCAGACCATAGTCAGCTCCACGTTTTTGTTTCACAGCACGAACTGGTTGCACCAGCACCACTTTCAGGGGGAACCATGTCCGAATCGGGCACGCACGACCAGTCCGCGACGCGGAACACCAACACGTATTCGAAAAACATCGTGAACGAATTCGACTTCGATCGACTGCGCCGTCGCCCTGATATCGAGGCCGAGAACCTGTTCGCCGTCGATGCCAGCGACCGGCTGATCCTCGATGAGGCCGCCGGCGCGCTCGCCGCCTACCGTTCCGGCGGAGTCGTGGTACTCGAGGATCGCTACGGCGCCCTCACCCTCGGTGCCGCAGCCCTGCACGGCGCCCGCGGTATCCGGGTCTACCAGGATGCCCTCTCGGGCGAATACGCGCTCGACAGCAACGCCTCCGGCGTCAACCTGACGGACGCCTACCGCTCCCTTCCGCTCGATGTCGAGCTCCTGAAGGACGCCCACGTCGTGCTGCTGCAGCTGCCGAAAAGTCTCGACGCGCTCGACGAAATCGCTGGCGCCATCGCGAAGTACGCGGCGCCCGACGTGATCGTTTTCGCCGGTGGCCGCATCAAGCACATGACCGTGAGCATGAACGAGGTGCTGCGCCGCCATTTCGGCGCCCTGAACGTGCGCCCGGCCCGCCAGAAGTCGCGCGTGCTGATCGCATCGTCGCCCATGGCAACGTCAACCACCGACTGGCCACACACCGAAAAGCACGACGACTTCGACCTGACCGTACGCGGCCACGGCGGCGTTTTTGCCGGAACCAGCATCGACATCGGCACCCGGGCGCTGCTCGAGGTGCTCGACCGCATGAAGCCCGACGCCGAACGTGCCATCGACCTCGGCTGCGGTACCGGAGTGCTTGCCGCAGCCCTCGCCGTTCAGCGACCCCTGCTGCGGGTGCTCGCGACGGATCAGTCGGCCGTGGCCGTCGCATCCGCTCGCGCAACCGTCGACGCCAACGCGCTCGCCGATCGGGTCACCGTCGTGCGCGCCGACGGCCTGTCCGGCCAGGCGGATGACTCGGCCGACCTGATCCTGCTCAACCCGCCGTTCCACATCGGAGCGTCGGTGCACGCCGGCCTCGCCGAGAAGCTGTTCAACGACGCGGCGCGAGTACTTGCGCCGGGCGGCGAGCTGTGGACGGTATGGAACACGCACCTCGGTTACCGCCCGATGCTCACCCGCATCGTCGGATCGACCCGCCAGGTTGGCCGCAACACCAAGTTCACGGTGACGGTGTCGACCGGTCGCTAGGGGATTGACCAGGGGTCAGGCGCGCACGAGCGGCTCGCCGTTCAGCACGTCGAGCTGCCACGCCGGGGTGTTGTCGCCGTGGGCGTGGTGATGGTGCACGAGGTTGAGCGAGGCGTTGCTGATGCTCTCGATGCGCGCGTCGAGAGCCTGAGCGAGGCTCAAACGGATGAGCGTGCCGTGCGCGACGACGATGATGCGGGCTCCGGGGTGCTCGCGGGCCAGCTCGCCCAGGGCATCGATACCCCGAGCAGCGACTGCTTCCTCGGTCTCGGCGCCGTGGAATCCGCCGGGAAAACGCAGCGCGTCGAGTTCAGCGCCGGCACTGAGGCCCTCGGCTGGCCCGTAATTGCGCTCGATCAGACCCGGAATGCGCCGGGCTTCGTCGAGTCCGAGCTGTTCGCCGATGAGGTCGGCGGTTTCTGCCGCACGTGACAACGGGGACGAGACGATGAAGTCCCAGTCGTAACGCTTCAAGGGGGCGACGGCATCCGCTGCCTGGCCGCGCCCCACGTCGTTGAGCGGGATGTCGGTGGCGCCCTGAATTCGCGCGGCGGCGTTCCAATCGGTCTGGCCGTGGCGGATGAGGGCGAAGGTCGTCGTCGTGGTCACCCGTCTATTCTGCCTTGGCCGACTGGGAGTGTGCGACGGGCCAAGATCTCTCGACCCGGCGCAGCCCAGGCCAGTCGCACGAGGCGCGTAACCGACCAGCCGAACAGTACGACCAGTAGAGCGTTGCGCGCGGTGAGCAGGAGCAGCGAGAACAGGTCGCCATCAATGAGCGGCAGGTAGAAGATGGGAAAGATCAGCGTGGTCAATGCCGAGATGGCCAGCATCAGCACGGCCGGCACCCGCCACTGGGCCCAGCTTGTGGCCACACCGACCGCGACCACCGGCACCAGCCACAGCATGTACTGCGGCGACCCCACCTTGTTGAAGACGATGAAGGCGCTGACCAGGGCGAGCGCGCCGACCAGCAGCAGCTGGGCGGCATCCGTTCGGCGGTGCTGGGCAATCAGCATCAGTACGAAGATCGCCGCTATGGCACCGAACATGACCGGCGTCATCAGTGAGGCGACCAGCCCGGTGCCGGGGCCGGTGACCTCGCGGGTGGCGATGGTGAAGTTCTCGTAGATGACCGTGCTGTGGTGGCCGAGCGTGGCCAGCCACACCCACGGGGTGGTGATGGGCGCCTCGAGTTGCAGGGCACGGTCAGATTGTTCGGTGACGAATCCGGTGAGGAATTGCAGGCCGCCCAAGAGCCAAACGGATGCCGCCACCCCCGCCGACAGTATTGCTCCGGTGAGCACCACCGTGCGTCGGCGGGGCGAGACAGTGACCACCGCGAGCACGACGGCGGCCGGCCAGACCTTGATCCACGTGGCGAGGGTCAGCGCAGCCGCAGCGACAATCGGCCGCTTCGCGAGCAGCACGAGTGAGACGATGACCAGTGGCGCCGTGATTCCTTCCAGTCGCAGCAATCCCACCGGACTCAGCAGAAACGACGCGAACAACCAGTACCAGGCCGATTTGAAGCCGCTACGGCGGCGTCCCCAATCGGTGAGCGCCCCGACCGCGATGGCGTTCAAGGCGGCCGTCAGCAGAAACCAGAGCAGTTGGTAGAGCAGGGGGCCGGCGATGCCCGCGAAGGCGATCGGGAGCATGGCGCCGATCGGGTACACCCACTCGGTGTCGATGCCCTGCCAGTCGCCGTGCTCCAGGCCGAGTTCAGCCCAGGTGCGGTACAGCGGCAGGTCGCCCAGAACCCCGCCGGTGAGGATGGTCGGCAGCAGCGCGAACAGGAACACCGTGTGGAGACCGAGAAAACCGAGCACGAGGGTGCGCGGGCGCTGGAGAGCGAGTCGGCGACTCGGCGTCAGCGCTCTCGCCAGTCGGGCGTCAACCCGATCGAAAATAGTGGACATTGGACCGTTTCTGCAGGTGCGAGGTGGGGCCGTCGCGTGCAGTCTAGGGGGATCGGGTGAACGCTGGGTTTCAGCTCTGGCTGCTGGCGCGCCGGGCCCATGATCTATCGTGGTCCCACTTTCCGGGACCGGGCCTGGAAAGTGGTGGTGTGGGGAAGCAGGTCAAGCCAGGAGCTCTCGAATGTCGGCGGCCGTCAGCGCGGTGCCGGCTGGGGCGCCGTCGGTCATGACACTCTCGAACAGGCGGGCCTTGGTGGCCTTGAGGGCCATGACCTTCTCTTCGATGGTGTCCTTGGAGACCAGCCGGTAGACCATGACGTTCTTGGTCTGGCCGATGCGATGCACGCGGTCGACGGCCTGGGCTTCGGTGGCCGGGTTCCACCACGGGTCGAGCAGAATGACGTAATCGGCCTCGGTGAGGTTGAGGCCGAATCCGCCGGCCTTGAGGCTGATCAGAAAGACCGAGCTGGTGCCCTCTTTGAAGTCGCTGATCGCCTTGGCCCGGTTGCGGGTCTTGCCGTCGAGGTAGGAGTACGTGATGCCGGCGGCATCGAGCCGGTCGCGTGCCTTGCCGAGGTACTGGGTGAACTGGCTGAAGATGAGGGTGCGGTGGCCCTCCGCGACGGTGTCCTCGAGCAGTTCGAGCAGGGCATCGAGTTTGGTCGACGGGATCGCGTCGTACTTCGCGTCGTACAGGCTGGCGTCGAGGCTGAGCTGGCGCAGCATGGTGAGCGAGCGAAAGATCTCAAACCGGTTCGCATTCATGTCCTCGATCAGGCCGAGGACCTTCTGGCGCTCTCGGGCGAGGTGCATGTCGTAGACCTTGCGGTGCCGCGGGTGCAGGTCGAGTTCGAGCACCTGCTCTTGCTTCTCCGGCAGGTCGCTGGCTACCTCGGCCTTGGTGCGGCGCAGCATGAAGGGACGGATGCGGCGGCGCAGCTGCGCGAGACGCTCGGCGTCGGCATCCGTTTCAATCGGCTTGCGATAGTAGTCGGCGAAGCGGCTGGGGCTCGGAAACAGTCCGGGCGCCGTGATGGAGAGCAGCGACCACAGTTCCATGAGGTTGTTCTCCATGGGCGTGCCGGTGATGGCGAGCTTGAACGGGGTGCGCAGGCGACGCGCGCAGACGTGCGCCTTGCTCTGGTGGTTCTTCACGAACTGGGCTTCGTCGAGCAGCAGGCCGGCCCAGTCCTGAGCGTTGTACTCCTCGAAGTCGAGCCGGAACAGCGTGTAGGAGGTGATCACGACATCCGCTTGGCCCATCACGTCGTGCAGGCTGGAGCCGCGCTTGCCAGCCGTCTGCGTGATGGCGACCGTGGCGAGGTCGGGCGCGAATCTGGCGCACTCGGTGGCCCAGTTCGAGACGACGCTTGTCGGGGCGACAACGAGGAACGGCTTGCGGGCGGCGCCTTCCGAGTCGCGCTGCGTGTCGCGAGCGTGGGCGATGAGGGCGATGGCCTGCAAGGTCTTGCCGAGCCCCATGTCGTCGGCGAGCACGCCGCCGAGCTGGTGGTCGTAGAGAAAACTGAGCCAGTCGAATCCGGTCTGCTGGTAGGCGCGCAGGGTGGCGTGCACGGCTGGCGGCAGTGAACGTTCGGCGATCGGTGCGGCCTCAGACAATCCCTCGACAGCGCTGCGCCACGTGGCGGCCTGTTCGGCCACGACGCCGAGCAGCTGCAGTTCGTCCCACAGGTCCGCCTGAAAGCGACTGAGACCTAGCGTGCCGGCGTTGCTCTCCTGCAGGCCGCGCGCCTCTTCGATCAGGCGGCGCAACTGCTGCAGCTCGGGTCGGTCGAGGCTGAAATAGGTGCCGCTGTCGAGGATCATCAGGTCCTGGTCGGTGGCCAGCGCTCGAAACAGGTCGTCGAAGGGAATGTCTTCGCCCTCGATCGAAACCGTCACGGCGAGGTCGAACCAGTCGCGGGTATCGGTGCTCTCGGTGGTGGCGAGGCTGATCACGGGCGCTTCGTCGGCTTCGCGGTAGCTCGGGGCGTCGGCGGAGACCTGCACGACGATGCCAGCCGCTTCGAGCTTCGTCACGGTCTCGCCGAGAAAGCTGATCATGACGGCACCGCGCAGCTCGGAGCGCTCGAGCAATCGAGCCTGGCTGATCGGGGTGGCGGGCTGCCACAGGGCCACGAACGACGTAATCGTGCGTTCGACCTCATGCAGGATAACGCTCTCTCGGGTCGCATCGCGAAAGCGGGTGTCGCCCGGGGTGGGGCGCAGGGGGTGGCGGTACAGTACGGATTCAATGCCGACCGCGGCAGTCGTGGTGTCGACGTGGTCGGCAGCGGCAACAATAGAGGATGCCACCGCCGGGCCGGGCGCAGTAGCTCCGCCCGAGCCGCCGGTCGCAGCAGTGGTTGCCGCAGCGGGCTTGGCTACGTCGGTGGGCGCGACGTACTGCCACTCCCAGGCGAGGGTGATGCGGGCATCAGTTTGGTGGGTGATAGTGAGTGCGAGCTGCGGACGGGCCGTCCTGGGCAGCTCGAACGAGGCATCGTGGCTGGTCAGAGTCAGCTTTTGCTGGAGAAAGGGGTAATAGTCGGCGAGGAATGTGGCTTCGTCGTCGGCCGGAATGTCGAAGCCGCCGGTGACCGCGAGCGCCCGAATCTCGGAGCTGACCTGCGCAATCAACGGGGCGAGAGTGAGCTGCTTGCCGGTCGCGAGCGGGTCGGCCGGGCTCAGGAAAGTATAGGCGCCGTGCGCCGGGTCCCCGATAAAACCGAATTCGGCACCGCGATGCAGCTGTTCGTTCAGTACGAGAAGCGGGCTCAGCAGCAGCCCCTCGTCGTCGCGCCGAATGTCGATCTCGAGCGCGGCCGGCGTGGGGGAGAGCAGAACGGGATTCTGGGCATCCGTCGCGCAGACCATGGGCAGACCGCTCAACTGGGCTTCGTGCAGAAGGTCCCAGAGGGCTTTGTTCTCGAAGTTGTCAAGGTAGAGCCAGTGGTCGGTATAGCTGTAATAGCGCTGACCGGTGGCCGAGAGGGCGTAGAGAGCGTTGAGAATCTTGCGGTGACCGCGGTTGTAGGTGCCCGGGGTCCAGGACAGGTTGTCCCAGGTGAGGTTGCCCCGAATCCACTTGCCTTTCTTGCCCATGACCATGGGGCGGGCGCCGAGGCGGCGGGGACCCGGGCGCCGGTTGGGACTGTAAGCGGGGTCGAGGAGGTCGAATTGCAGCGCGAGGGCCGTGCTGGTGGAGGCCTCGCCGGTCGGCTTGGCCAGAGGAGCCAGGGCCGCGCGCCAGGCCGGGACGGGCGGGCGAATCGGAACAACGGGGGACGGCGTCGGTGGCTGGTAGGCGGCCGGCACGAAGGTCGATTCGAAGACGGGGGTGCGGCGGTCGCCGATCGCTCGCACGTTGGAGGCGTTGCGCTCGGCGTTCAGCTCGGCGCGCGTACTGCGGCTGGCCAGAAGCAGAGCGGCGACGTGCTTGCAGTTGCTCCCCATCGGGCAGGTGCAGGTACCGCTGGCTCGAACGGCCTGGCCTGCGGCGTTCAGTGTGAACGAGACGAGCACGGTGTACGGCTGCGGGCTGGTGCCGCTGACGCGACCGGTGAGGTGTGTTCCCGACGGGGCCCAGGACTGTTCGGTGACATGTCCGTTGCGGGCGTATCGTTCACCGCGCGAGAACGACTGGCTGCCGACGATGCGGGCGATCTCGTGCGTGCTGAGGGAATGGGCCATAGGTGTGGGAGCTCCGTAAGAAAAAGGGACCAACCTCTATTATCTCACGGGAGGCTGGCCGCCCGCGCTCAACTCGGTGGCTCACGGGGCTGCGCGGCCGCGCGCTCGTCCCGCGGCGCTCGCGGCACTCCTTGGAGTTGGCGGCACTCCTACAAGGGGGGCCCCGAACTCTAACGAATGCCGCGACGGGGTGTATCGCCCGGCCGCGCTCGCGGCACCCCTTGGCCGTCGGGGCACTCCCAACTAGGGGTGCCCCGAACTCTAACCAGTGCCGCGACAGACGCGGAGGGCGATTAGCCCGCAGTGCGGGCCGGTGCGGCGGGCATGGGCGCGCCGGTGGCGGTGGCCTGCAACAGAGCGAGAGCCTGCGCCTCGATGTGGGTCTGCAGCACGATCACGCTCGAGGAGCGCACGACCGTCTGCGTCGCGACGATCAGGTCGAGCACCCGCTGCACGTCGGCGTTCGACCGGGCGACGACACGAGCGAGCATGTCGCTGTCGCCCGAGACCGTGTGCAGTTCGAGAATCTCCGGTATTTTGGCGAGGGCCGCGACAACGACGGCGTGGCCGGAGTCCTGCCGCACGGTGAGTGAGCAGTAGGCGGTGACCGGAAACCCGAACTCGCTCGGGTTGAGCGCCGGAGCCCAGGACTTGATCACCCCGCGGCTCATCAGTCGGTCGAGCCGGGCTTGCACCGTGGCTCTGGCCACCTTGAGCCGACGCGAGGCCTCGAGCACCGAGAGCTTGGGGCGCTCGCAGAACAGGGTGACGAGGCGGGAATCCAGAGAATCGATGTCCATGACGTGACCTTTCACGTGCCGCTAATGCTGTGGTGATGAATGTACTAACTGTACGGTGATTTGACTCAAACACGCACAATTTTTCGCAGATTGTGCACTCCAATTAGTCACTGTGGCGAACGCTGGGCAAAGTCACTAACTTTACTGTGACCCGCCCACCGATGGAAGGAGCCAGCATGGCGCCTCGTGCACTCGCTGCCACGCTCGACACCCTGTCCACTTCTCCAGCGGATGATGCAGCTCGAGGCCCAGCCCGCCTCCTCGACGTGTACCGGATGCTGGCGAACGTGCGCCAGCTCGACACCTCGGCCGTGGCCTGGCAGCGGCAGGGACTCATTCCCGGTTACGCGCCGATGCTGGGGCAGGAAGCAGCCCAGGTCGGCGCTGGATTCGCCGTCGACAAGACCCGAGACTTCGTCTTCCCGAGCTACCGCGAGATGGGCGTGGCCTACACGCTCGGTGTGAACATGGTGGACTACATGTCGACCCACAAGGCCATCTGGCACGGCGGGCTCTACGACCCGGTCGCCAGCCACTTCGCACCGTTTCAGGCTGTCGTCGGTGGATCCGTTCTGCACGCGGTCGGCTGGGCGCACGGTCAGACTTTGAACGGGGCCTCGCTGGGCGGTCTCGGAGTTGGCCTGGCGTTTCTCGGCGACGGAGCGAGCTCGCAGGGTGATGTGCACGAGGCCATGAACTTCGCCGCCATTCTGAAGGCGCCGGTGGTGTTCTTCGTGCAGAACAACGGCTGGGCCATTTCGGTGCCGACCGAGCAGCAGGTGGCCGGCGGCTCGGTCGCCGCTCGCGCAGCAGGCTACGGCATGCCGGCCCTGCGCATCGACGGCAACGACGTGCTCGCCGTGCTGGAGGCCACTCAGCGCGCGGTCGCCCATGCCCGGGCCGGACTCGGCCCGGTCGTGGTCGAGGCCATGACCTATCGGCGCGGCCCGCACTCCACGAGCGACGACCCCGGCCGCTACCGCACCCTCGATGACGAGAAAATCGACGGCGGCGAAGATCCGCTCAGGCGGTTTCGGTCGGTGCTGGTCGAGCAGGGCGTGGCCGATGCGTCCTTCTTCGACAAATCCGACGCGGATGCTCAGACGCGGGCCGACGAGATTCGCGACGGCGTCGTGGCCCTCGAAAGCCGCCCCGGCAGCGAAATGTTCGACTTCGTTTTTCAAGAATCAACCCCGACGCTCGGCGCCCAGGCGCGCCAGTGGAGAGAGGAATCCGAGCATGTCTGAGTCCACGAAGAGCGCCACTTTAGAAATCGTGCGGGAGACACCGCTCCTGCAGCTCTCCATGCAGCAGGCCATCAACCGCGCGCTCGGCGAGATTCTCGACACCGACGACCGTGCCCTCATCTTCGGCGAAGACGTCGGCCTGCTCGGCGGTGTCTTTCGGGTCACCGACGGCCTGCAGCAGCGCTTCGGCGCGAACCGAGTCTTTGACACCCCGCTGGCAGAGTCGGGCATTCTCGGCACTGCGATTGGTCTGGCCATGGCCGGGTTCCACCCGATTCCCGAGGTGCAGTTCGACGGCTTCGCCTACCCGGCCGTGAACCAGATCATCACGCAGCTGGCTCGCATGAACTATCGCAGCCGTGGCACCCTCCCGATGCAGGTGACGCTGCGCGTGCCCAGCTTCGGCGGCATTCGCGCCCCCGAACACCACGGCGAAAGCCTCGAATCGCTCTTCGCGCACGTGCCAGGACTCAAGGTCGTGTCGCCCGCCAACCCGCAGCAGGCCTATCACCTGCTCAAGCACGCCGCCTCGATGCCCGACCCGGTCATCTTCATGGAGCCGAAGGCGCGCTACTGGAACAAGGCCGGGGTCGACCTCGCTGCTGACGAAGACATCGCCTCCCTCGAGGGTTCGGTGATCGCCCGCCCGGGAAAGCACGCGACTCTCATCGCCTGGGGCGCCATGGTCTCCCGCTGCCTCCAGGTGGCGGAGCTGGCCGCGGAAGACGGCATCGAACTCGAGGTGCTCGACCTGCGCTGGCTGAAGCCGATCGACGAAGCGGGGCTGGCGGCATCCATTTCGCGCACCCGTCGCGCCGTCGTCGTGCACGAGGGGCCGCACACCATTGGCCTCGGCGCGGAGGTGGCCGCGCTCGTCTCGCAGAGCTGTTTCGACACGCTGCGGGCACCGGTCGAGCGGGTGACCGGCTTCGACGTGCCGTACCCGTCTGGCGACCTGGAAGACGAGTACATCCCGAACATTGACCGCATTCTCTTCGGAGTGCAACGCGTATTGGAGTACCGCCGTGGCTGAAGTCTCTTTTCCCCTGCCCGACCTCGGTGAGGGACTGCTCGAAGCGACAGTGCTCGAATGGCTGGTCAAGGTGGGTGACCAGGTCGAACGCAATCAGCCGTTCGTCGAGGTTGAGACCACGAAATCGTCGGTGGAACTGCCATCGCCGATATCCGGTACCGTGCTCACGCTGCACGGCGAGCCCGGCGACGTGGTACTCGTCGACACTCCGCTGATCACGTTCACGGTCGCTGACGATTCGGCTGGCATCGTGGGAACCGTGCCGGCCGAGGTCGCCCCGAAACGCCGCGTGCGCCTCTCGGCCGTGCTCGACGAGGACTAGAACGGTGCTCACCAGCTGGCAGCAGCACGAACCCGAGGTTGACGCCGGCCTGGCCCCGGTGCTGCTCGTGCACGGCTTCGCCTCGTCGACCGCCCTCAACTGGGAGGCGACCGGCTGGCTGCGCGACCTCAGCAATGCCGGCCGCCAGGTGCTCACCATCGACCTGCTCGGTCACGGCGAGAGCTCCGCACCGCTCGAAACGGATGCCTACGCCCCCAGCCGCCTGCGCGCCGCCATTCTTGAGGTGCTCGCCATGGCCGGTGTGGGGCCACGCGAGGCCGACGATCCAGCATCCGGCGTCGATCTGGTCGGCTACTCGCTCGGGTCGCGCCTGGTCTGGGAGCTCGCCGCCGAGCGACCCGACCTGGTCAATCGCGCGGTCCTCGGCGGCATGAGCGCCGAGGACCCCCTGGCCGACTTCGATCTCGATGCGGCTCGAATATTTTTATCCGACTCCGAGGAGATCGCGCACGAGTCGACCGCCTCGCTGATGGCCCTGATGCAGCTCGCGCCGGGTGCGAACACTCCGGCCCTCTTGCGGCTGGTCGCGGCGATCAAGGCGGAACGGTTCGAGCCGGGCGCAGCCGTTCCGCCCCGACCTCTGCTGTTTGTCACGGGCGACCGCGACGTGCTCGCGACCGGCACGGCTGAGCTCGCGGCGCTCGCCGCCGACTCTGAGGTGCTCTGGCTGCCCGCCCGCACCCACGTGAACGCGGTCAGTTCCCGAGCTTTCAAACAGGCCGCGATCGAGTTTCTCGCCCGCTGAGCAGCTGAATCGTACAAGCCGCCGGACCGCGCAAGCGCCGACCCTGCCCGCGCTCTAACGCAGTGCCGGGTCGGCGCTCCTGACAGTCGACCGCTACCCGAGCAACGCCCGGTCGTCGAGGGATGCGCCCTTGATCTTGGCGAACTCGGCGAGCAGGTCGGGCACGGTCATGGTGGCTTTGCGCTCGGCATCGACGTCGAGAATGATCTGGCCCTCGTGCATCATGATGAGCCGGTTGCCGAGGCGCAGCGCCTGTTCCATGTTGTGCGTGACCATGAGGGTGGTCAGGTGGTGCTTCTCGACGATGCTCTCGGTGAGCGTCGTGACCAGTTCGGCCCGCTGTGGGTCGAGCGCGGCCGTGTGCTCGTCGAGCAGCAGAATGCGCGGCTGGGTGAAGCTCGCCATGAGCAGTGACAGCGCCTGGCGCTGACCGCCGGAGAGCAGCCCGACCCGGGCCTTGAGCCGGTTTTCGAGGCCGAGTTCGAGGGACAGCAACTCCTCGCGAAAGAACGCACGGCGCTTGTGGGTGACGCCCCAGGGCAGTCCGCGGCGCTGGCCGCGGCGCAGCGCGAGGGCGAGGTTCTGCTCGATGCTCAGGTCGGGCGCTGTTCCGGCCATCGGGTCCTGGAAGACGCGGCCGACGTAGGCGGCGCGTGCGTAGTCGGGCATCCGCTTAACGGAACTGCCGTCGATCGACAGGTCGCCGGAATCGATCGGCAGCTTGCCGCTGATCATGTTGAGCAGGGTGGATTTGCCGGCGCCGTTGCTGCCGATGACGGTGACGAAGTCGCCGGTGTTCAGCTGCAGCGACACGTCGTTCAGCGCGACGCGTTCGTTGACCGTGCCGGGAAAGAAGGTCTTGGTGATGTTCTCGATGAGCAGCATGAGACTCCTAGTTGGCTTTGACGGCGGCGGCGGAACGCATCTGGCGCAGCGAGGGGATGCGCTTCAGAAAGCCCCAGCGAGGCAGGAGCAGCGCGGCGACGACGAGCAGCGCCGAGATGAGCTTCATGTCGTTCGGGTTGAGGCCAGCGCCGAGGGCGAAGAAGATCACCAGGCGATAGATGACGGCGCCGCCGATGACGGCCAGCGAAGCGATAAAGATGGTGCGACGCCCGAACACGGCCTGGCCGACGATGACCGAGGCGAGCCCGACGAGAATGAGGCCGATACCCATGCTGACGTCGGCGAAACCCTGGTACTGCGCGATGAGCGCGCCGCATAGGCCGACGAGTCCATTTGAGATCGCAAGCGTGAGAATCGTCGTGCGGTGCGTGTTGACACCCAGGCTGCGGATCATCTGTTCGTTGTTGCCGGTCGCCTGAATCGACAAACCGAGGTCGGTGCTGAGGAACCAGTCGATCGCGAACTTGATGACGAGAGCGGCGACGGCAAAGAGCAAGATGCTCCACACCCCGCCGAGCAGACCGGCGTCACGCAGCGGCGTCATGAGGGTGTCCTCCCGCAACAGGGGCAGGTTGGACTTGCCCATGATGCGCAGGTTGATCGACCACAGCGCAATCATCGTGAGGATGCCGGCGAGGAGGCCGTCGATGCGGCCCTTGGTGTAGAGCACGCCGGTGACTAGTCCGGCGACCGCCCCCGACGCCGCTCCGGCGAGGGTGGCGAGGGGAGCCGGCACGCCGTTGATGATGAGCGACGCGGCTACTGCGGCCCCGGTCGTGAAGCTTCCATCGACGGTGAGGTCGGGAAAATTGAGGATTCGAAACGTCAGGTAGACGCCCAACGCCATGATTCCGTAGAGCAGGCCGAGTTCGAGAGCCGCATTCATCTGGTTATTCCTTCGGTAGAGGAGCGGCGGCTAGTCGATGATTTTGTCGGCCTTGGCGATGAGCTCCTCGGAGAGGGTCACGCCCATGCGCTTCGCGGCGGCCGGGTTGAGGATGAATTCGATCGTGTCGAGGGTCTCGACCGGCATGTCGGCGGGGTCTTCGCCGTCTTCGAGGATGCGGATGGCCATCTGGCCGGTCTGGTAGCCGAGGTCGGTGTAGTTGATGCCGTAGGTGGCGATGGCGCCACGCTCGACCTGGCCGTTTTCAGCACCGAACAGCGGAATCTGGTTGGCCTCCGAGTACTGGATGACAGCTTCGAGCCCCTCGGTGACGCGGTTGTCGGTGGGGATGTAGATGGCATCCACGTCGCCGAGCGACACGGTCGCCTGGGCGACCTCGCTCGAGTTCGTCACGGTGGCCTCCTTGATGGTCAAGCCGAGGTCCGTGGCAGCCTCCTTGGCAAGCTCGACCTGCACGTCGGAGTTGACCTCGCCCGAGCTATAGATCACGCCGACCGACTTCGCGCCCGGCAGAATCTCCTGGATCAGTTCGAGCTGTTCCTTCACTGGGTTAAGGTCACTGGTGCCGGTGATGTTGCTGCCCGGCTTCTCCCAGCTCTCGACCAGTCCGGCCTCTTCCGGCTCGGTCACCGCGGTGAACAGCACGGGAATGTCGATGATGGTCTGCGCGGCGGCCTGCGCGGTGGGCGTGGCGATGGCGAGCACGAGGTCTACCCTGTCGGCGGCGAACTTGGCGGCGATGGTGCTCGCGGTGGCTTGCTCGCCCTGTGCGTTCTGCTCGTCGAACTTTATGTCGGTGCCCTCGACGTAACCGGCGTCAGCGAACGCTTTCTTGAAGCCTTCACGGGCGTCGTCGAGCGCCTGGTGCTGCACGATCTGGCTGATTCCGATCGTGATCATGTCATCCGAAGCGGATGCTTTCGGCTCGCTGGCCGCGCAGCCGCTCAGTGCGAGGGCGCCCGCGGCGACCAGGGCGAGGGCTGTTAGCGATTTCGTGTGCTTCATGCTGGGAAATTCTCCTTTGAATTCTGATTGCGAACATGCGGGTGCGGCGCGCGCGAATATCCGCGGCCGAACGTTGAAAGGGGCTAACGGGCGGCGGGAGTGAGAGCAGCAGCAGCCGCGACCAGGAAACGATCGTTCTGCACTGCCGTGCCGATCGTGACGCGCAGGCCCTCGCCGCCAAAAGCACGGGCCAGGATGCCTTGGGCACTGAACACCGTGTTCACCCGGTCGGTGTCGTCGCCGGTGCGCAACCAAACGAAGTTTCCCTGCGAGTCGATGACGCGCCATCCGCTCGCCCGAAGCGCTGCCAGCACCCGGGTGCGTTCGGCGACGATCTCGTCGATGTGCAGGGCCAGCTCAGCCTCGGCGTCGAGGGAGGCGAGGGCTGCTCGCTGGGCGAGGGCGGTGACCCCGAACGGCAGGGCAACGCGGCGCAGATTGGCCGCGACGGCGGTCGGCGCGATCGCGTAGCCGATGCGCAGACCGGCCAGGCCGTAGGCCTTGGAGAAGGTGTGCAGCACGGCCACGTTGGGGTAGCGGCGAAAGAAGTCGATGCCGACAGCAGACGACGCGTCGCGGTTGAAGTGCACGTACGCCTCGTCGACGACGACGAGCACATTTTCGGGCACCCGCGCCAGAAACGCGTGGAGTTCGTCGGCGGTGACGAAGGCGCCGGTGGGATTGTTGGGGTTGCAGACGAGAATGAGCCGGGTCTGGCTCGTGATGGCGTCGGCCATGGCATCGAGGTCGTGGCGCTCATCGGCAGTGAGCGCGACCGCGACGGGCGTCGCCCCGGCAACCTGCACCAGAATCGGGTAGGCCTCGAAGGAACGCCAGGCGAAGATGACCTCGTCGCCGGCTCCGGCGCTCGCGTGGATGATCTGTGACAACACCTCCACGGACCCGGCCCCGAAGGCCACGTTCTCGGCGGCCACGTCGAACCGCGCCGCGATGCGGTCGGTGACCTCGGTCACGGCCATGCTCGGGTACAGGTGAATCTCGCCGAGAGCGGATGCGATGGCCTCGGTCACCGAGGCCAGCGGCGCAAACGGGTTCTCGTTCGACGACAGCTTGAAGGCTCCCGAATCGCCGGCCGCGGCCCCCTGCTTGTAGGCGGGCAGCCTGCTGATGGCTTCGCGTTGCTGCACCATAATCTCTCAACCTCACTCGTGACGGGCGGGCCAGACATGCGCGTCGAGTAGGACGTCGGCAATGACGGGTTGATTCAGAGCGTAGTGAACGGGCAGAAGTTTGACAATTCGACCAGCCTGCACGACACAAACTGCTCTATTTGACTGGTGTCGAGCCGTATTTGCCAGACAAGTTGCTTAGTTCTCGAATATTCGATGCCCTATTTCGGCTGCTGGCAGTCTGGGGCTAAATTTGAGTCAGCAAGGCTCAACTTTAGAGGAGACAGCTCATGCAAGCCGGTCAGCAACCACCGCAGAAAGACGCCAAGACGGCCCTCGAACTGTACGGGGTGAACCTCACCGATATCGCCCGCAGTGGCAAGCTCGATCCGGTGATCGGGCGCGACGCGGAGATTCGCCGGATCAGCCAGGTGCTCACCCGACGCACCAAGAACAACCCGGTGCTCATCGGGGAACCCGGCGTCGGCAAGACCGCCGTGGTCGAAGGGCTGGCCCAACGCATCGTGGCCGGTGATGTGGCCGACTCGCTCAAAGGAAAGCAACTGGTCTCCCTCGACCTGGCCGCCCTCGTGGCCGGCGCTAAGTACCGCGGTGAGTTCGAAGAGCGGCTCAAGGCCGTGCTCAAGGAGATCAACGACGCCGACGGGCAGATCATCACCTTCGTCGACGAACTGCACACGCTCATGGGTGCCGGCGGCGGCGAAGGCTCCGTCGCGGCGAGCAACATGCTCAAGCCCATGCTGGCCCGCGGCGAGCTGCGCCTGATCGGCGCCACCACACTCAACGAGTACCGCGAATTCATCGAGAAGGATGCCGCACTGGAGCGCCGCTTCCAGCCGGTGCTCGTCGACGAACCGTCGGTGGAAGACACCGTCGCCATCCTGCGCGGGCTCAAAGAACGCTACGAAGCCCACCACAAGGTGACGATCGCGGATTCTGCCCTCGTGGCCGCAGCATCCCTCTCGAATCGGTACATCACCGCACGCCAGCTGCCCGACAAGGCCATCGACCTCATCGACGAGGCCGCGAGCCGGCTGCGCATGGAGATCGACTCCTCGCCGGTGGAGATCGACGAGCTGCGGCGCAGCGTCGATCGGCTCAAGCTCGAAGAGCTCGCCTTGAAGAAGGAGAAGGACGACGCCTCGAAGGCGAGGCTGGTCAAGCTGCGCGATGATCTGACCGAACGCCAGGCCAGTCTTAAAGAACTTCAGGCGCGCTGGGACAGTGAGCGGGCCTCGCTCAACCGAATGGGTGGGCTGCGTGAGCGGCTCGACACCGCACGCATCGAATCCGACCGGGCCCAGCGTGAGGGCAACCTCGAAAAGGCCTCCCGGCTGCTCTACGGCGACATTCCGGTGATGGAACGCGCGCTCGCCGACGCAGAGAAGGAAGAATCCGTCGGACCCCGCATGGTCAACGACCAGGTCACGAGCGAGGACATCGCCGCAGTGGTCGCCGCCTGGACCGGAATTCCGGTCGGCCGACTGCTGCAGGGTGAAACCGACAAGCTGCTCAACCTTGAAAATGAGCTCGGCCACCGCCTGATCGGCCAGAAGCGCGCCGTGCGCGCCGTCGCCGATGCGGTGCGGCGTTCGCGGGCCGGCATCTCCGACCCCGACCGGCCGACCGGATCGTTCCTGTTCCTCGGCCCGACCGGTGTCGGCAAAACCGAGCTGGCCAAGGCGCTCGCCGAGTTTCTGTTCGACGATGAAAAAGCCATGGTGCGCATCGACATGAGCGAGTACGGCGAGAAGTTCTCGGTGTCACGCCTGGTCGGAGCGCCTCCGGGTTATGTCGGCTACGAGCAGGGCGGCCAGCTCACCGAGGCCGTGCGGCGTCGCCCCTACTCGGTGATTCTGTTCGACGAGGTGGAGAAGGCACACCCCGAGGTGTTCGACGTGCTACTGCAGGTGCTCGATGACGGCCGCCTCACCGATGGCCAGGGCCGCACCGTGGACTTTCGCAACACCATCCTCGTGCTCACCTCGAACCTCGGTTCGCAGTTTCTGGTCGATCCGACCCTGTCGGTGGAGCAGAAGGAGGAGGCCGTGCAGGGTCTGGTGCGGCAGGCTTTCAAGCCCGAGTTCGTCAACCGACTCGACGACATTGTGGTGTTCTCCTCCCTCACCACCCACGAGCTCGGTGAGATCGTCGAACTCGACGTCGACCGGTTGCAAAAGCGCCTCGCCGAGCGCCGCCTCGAATTGGCCGTGACACCGGATGCCCGCCGCTGGCTGGCCGAGCGTGGTTACGACCCGATCTACGGCGCTCGCCCCTTGCGGCGGCTGATGCAGAGGGAGATCGACGACCGCCTTGCGCGGGCCCTGCTCGCCGGTGACATTCGGGACGGCGACACGGTGCTGGTGGCGCTCGCCGAAGACGGCGACGCCCTCACCGTCGCATCCGCTCCCGCGCTGCCGGAGATGCCCCTCGAGGAGGACTTGCTCTAGCAGCGGCTCTAGCGTGCAGAGGGAGATGTCCAGAGTCGCGGGTTAGGCTTAAATCATGCTCGCAACTGTGATTTATGGCGAACGGGATGTTCGCCTTGAAGAAGTTCCCGAACCCGTACTCTCGACCGGTGGCGATGCCATCGTTCGGGTGGTCGCGGCCTGCGTCTGCGGGTCGGACCTGTGGCCCTACCGCGGCGTCACGCCCACCAAGGAACCGCACCGCATCGGCCACGAATTTGTCGGCATCGTTGAAGCCATCGGCTCCGACGTGTCGACCGTCAAGGTCGGCGATTTCGTCATCGCACCCTTCTATGACTGCGATGGCACCTGCGTCAACTGCCAGAACGGCGTGAGCACCTCCTGCCTTAATGGCGGCTGGTGGGGAGCGGATGACCAGCTCGGTGGATTCGCCGACGGCGCTCAGGGCGAGCGCGTGCGCGTTCCCCACGCCGACGGCTCGCTCGTGGCCACGCCCACGGTTCCGAGCGATGACCTTGTTCCGAGCCTGCTCACCCTCGCCGACGTGATGGGCACCGGGCACCACGCGGCCGTCTCGGCCGGCGTGGAGCCGGGCAGCACAGTGGTCGTCGTCGGTGATGGTGCCGTCGGGCTATGCGCTATCCTCGCCAGCAAGCGCCTCGGTGCGACCCGCATCGTGGCGATGTCCCGCCACGCCGACCGCCAGGCCGTGGCCCGCGAATTCGGCGCGACCGACATTATCGAAGCCCGGGGTGATGAGGGCGTTGCCGCCGTCAAGGCCCTGTTCGACGGTATCGGCGCGGACTACGTGCTTGAGTGCGTCGGAACGCAGGAATCCATGGACCAGGCCATCCGTTCGGCTCGCCCGGGCGGAATGGTCGGCTACGTCGGCGTTCCCAACGGCGGCGCCGAGTTGCCGATCCGCACCCTGTTCGGCACCAACGTCGGCGTGAACGGTGGTGTCGCATCCGTGCGCAGCTATGTCGAGGAGCTGCTGCCCGAGGTGCTCTCGGGCGAGATCAACCCCGGTCGGGTCTTCGACCTGCAGCTTCCGCTGGCTGAGGTGACCGAGGCCTACGCTGCCATGGACGAGCGCCGGGCCATCAAGGTGCTCCTGCGCCCCTAACCCCCCCCATCTGGCCCACTCTGGAGGGACAATTGTGAATCAACCGTTCCTCTGGGGAGGGCTACTGGCATTCGCCATCGCCTCCGCGATTCTGCGGCTCGTGGTGGGGCGCCCTCTGCTGCGAAAGCGTTCGGTGCGTGTGGGATGGCCATGGGCTGTGGTGGGGTTCGCCAGCGGGCTTGCACTGGTTTTTCACTGCACCGCTATGTTCTTCGGGCCCTGGGTCGACGCCGTGTCGTTTCTTCTGGCACCGGCCGACATGGTTCGGGGCATGGGCGCGGGCAGCCAAGTCGCCTACTGGCTTCCCGCCGCGGCCCTGGTGGTGGCATGGCAGAAAGTATGGGGGCCGGCTCTGGGGGCACTCATTGTCACCCTTGCCGGCGTGGGAGTGACCATGTATTGGCCGTTCCCAATCGACGTACACCTCGCGTGGCTCACGGCCGTGATCATCGTCGGTTCGTTGATTCCGACGCTGTTACTCCGTGGGCCACGCGCTGCGAGCTAGTCGTCGGCGAGCAGCAGCTCGGTGAGGGGCTTGCGGGTGCGGGGGGCGATCTCGCGCTCGTGCAGCTCGGGGGCGAGCGTGGCAGCGTCGCCGAGTACGCCGAGGGCGGTGACCGTCACGACGTCCTGCTCGGGGGTGAGGTTGAAGGCTGCGGCAATGGCCGCGCCGTCGAATCCGCCCATCTGGTGCGTGTGCAGTCCCTCGTGCTGGGCCTGGATCGACAAATGAGCCACGGACTGGCCGAGGTCGTAGCGCGCCCAGGGGTTCTGGCGTTCGCCCTCCGCCGGCAGCTGCGCCACATTGACGATCAAAACGGATGCCGAATCGGCCCACGCCTTGTTGAACCCCATCAGCGCGTCGGTGATCTTGACGAAACTGGCCGAACCGCGGCGGGCCACAATGAAGCGGGCCGGCTGCCCGTTGTTGCCTGAGGGCGCCCAGCGTGCGGCCTCGAGCACGGTCGTGAGGGTGGCCTCGTCGATGACGGCGCTCTTGTCGTAGGCACGGGGGCTCCAGCGCTCGGCCAGAATCTCGATGAGCGGCGACTGGGTGTCGGCGCGACGGGTGGCGTTTACCTGGGTGGGGTCAACGATGAGGGTCATGGGCGAATCCTTTGATCGAGGAATGTAGGCGGGGCTACGCTGACCCACTGGCTATAACGCTGCAGACTGCGCACTATTCCAACTAGGGTGTCATTACGTGATGTGACGATAAGCCGAGGTGGGACCGTGAAGAAACACGCCAGCGCTCGTTCCGTCGGAGTACTGGCCACGGCGGGCACGATCGTGGCCGCGCTGTCGGGCTGCAGCGCCTTTTTTCCTGCGGACGTGACGCCGACGGCATCCGTTTCGAGCCCGGAACCGGTCGCCTGCAGCCAAGCGGATGCACAGCTGACCTGGCACCCGATGCAGGAAGCGGAGCCGGCCCTGCTTGGGCACCGGGAGCTCACCGTCGCCGCCGATGGCACTGAGACCGCCATCGACACGGAGCTCGTCTATTTCTCGAGCCTTGTCAGCGACGATCTGCTATCCCGCGACTATTTCACGCCCGAGTGGATGGATTTTCTGCTGGCGGAGTTTGAACGCACCGGGCAGACGGAGACGACGGACCCGGGGCATCCGCAGGTTGACTTCGAGGCGGCGAAACCGTCTGTTCCACTCGTGGGGACAACCATCATGGGTTTTCAAACCAATCAGATTCAGGTTGCCTTCGACCTGAGCTGCTCCGGCAGCGAGGTGGGCTCCGGCCTGCTCACGACAACCACGAATGGCCTGATCGCCACCATGCTCGTGTGTGGGCAGCCGGCGCCGGCGCCGACCATGGGTGAGATGCAGGACTTTCTTCCGCAAACTCTGTACCAAAAACAACTACGGTCCTACTGCCCCAATCACGGCTAGCCGCCGGCTATTTACCCTGCAGGCGGTTGCGCACTTCGCGGCGCAGCACCTTGCCGAGCAGGCTGCGCGGCAGGTCGTCGACCTCCACGATGCGACGCGGCACCTTGTAGGCCGACAGCCGGGTGCGGCAGTACTCCCGCACCGCTGCGACATCGAGTTCGGTGCCGGGCGTGAGTACGACGACGGCCACCACGTCTTCGCCGCCGTTCGCGCTCGGCAGGCCGACCACGGCCGCGTCGTTGATATCGGGATGCGAGAGCAGGGCTTCCTCCACCTCGGACGGCGACACGTTGAAACCACCGGTGATGATGAGCTCCTTCATGCGGTCCACGACCGTGATGAAACCATCCGCGGAAACCCGAACGATGTCACCGGTGCGCAGCCAGCCGCCGGGCAGCAGCGCCTGGGCGCTCTCGGTGGGCCGGTCCCAATAGCCCGAGAAGACCTGCGGGCCGTGAACGAGCAGCTCGCCCTCTTCTTCGAAGCCGCGCTCAACTGTGGGGTCGTCGGGATCGACGACGCGAATATCGGTGCTGGGAAACGGCACGCCCACCGTTCCGGGGCGACGGCTCGGGCCGATCGGATTGCCGGCCACGATCGGCGACGCCTCGGTCATGCCGTAGCCCTCGACCAGCAGTCCGCCGGTCGCCTTCTCCCAGCGCTCAACGATCGACACCGGCAAGTTCATCGCGCCAGAAATCGCAAAGCGGATGCCCGTCAGGCTCACCTTCTTCTTCGCTGCGGCCGTGACCAGGCGGTCGTAGATCGGCGGCACCGCCGGCAAGAACGTGGGCGGCGCATGCTTGGCGGCGTCCAGCACGAGCTTCTCATCGAACTTCGGAAACAGCACGAGCCGGGCGCCGATGCTCATCGCGAAGGTGAGGCACAGGGTGAGGCCATAGGCGTGGAACATGGGTAGAACACCGTAGACCGTTTCATCGCCGGGACGGAGGCCCGCCACCCAGGCGGAACCCTGCGCGGCGTTGGCACGCAGGTTGTAGTGGCTCAAAATGGCACCCTTCGGGGTGCCGGTTGTGCCGCTCGTGTACTGCAGCACGGCGGTGTCGGTCAGCAGCGGGCGCTGGTGCGAGGGGTGCAGCTTGCGGGCGCCCACGATCGACTCCCAGCTGATCGCGCCCTTTCCTGGTCCGGCGGTGAGGGAGTCCCGGGCATCCCGGGCCTTCTTGATCGGCAGTGTGAGGGCCAGCCGTTTGGAGAACGGCATCGCGCGGGTGAGGTCGATGGTGACGACATCCGCTACCCCCATATCACCCGGAAAACTGCGCACCGACTCGTAGACCTTGTCCCAGACGATCGCGACCTTCGCACCGTGGTCTTCGAACTGGTGGCGCAGCTCGCGGTCGGTGTAGAGCGGATTGTGCTCGACCACTATGGCGCTGAGACGCAGCACAGCATAGAAGGCGACGACGTGCTGCGGGCAGTTCGGCAGCACCAAGGCCACGCGGTCGCCGGGGCTCACGCCGAGTTTGCGCAGGCCGTTGGCGGCCCGGGAGATCTGCTCGCCGAGCTCGGCGTAGGTGGTGGCGGCGCCGAAGAAGTCCAGGGCGACGCACGGTGCGAACCGCTCCGCCGAGGTCTCCATCATGTCGGTGAGGCTTTCGGTGGTCTCCTCGATCGTGCCGGGAACGCCCGGCGCATACGAGGAGAGCCAGGGCTGGTCCTTGAAGGTCACGACAGTTCCCGGGTGATCGCGGCGACGAACTGGTCGATGTCGTCTTCTGTGGTGTCGAAGCCGCACATCCAGCGCACCTCGTTCTTCGACGCGTCCCAGTCGTAGAAACGGAACGACTCGCGCAGCCGGTCGGCGACGCCGGCCGGCAGGGTGGCGAAGATGGCGTTGGCCTGGGTGGCCTGGCTGAAGGCCAGGCCGTTGATGGTGCCGTCGTTGAGCGCGTTTTCGAGAGCGCCGCGCAGTCGGGCTGCCATCGCGTTGGAGTGGGAGGCGTTTCGCAACCACAGGTCGCCGTCGAGCAGCGCGATGAGCTGCGCCGAGACGAATCGCATCTTGCTGGAGAGCTGCATGTTCGACTTGCGCAGAAACTTCAAACCAGTGGATGCCGCCGGGTTCAGCACCACGATGCACTCACCCAGCATCATGCCGTTCTTCGTGCCGCCAAAGCTGAGCACGTCGACACCGGCGTCGCGGGTGAATGCCCGAAGCGGAACCCCGAGGCTCGCGGCGGCGTTGGAGATGCGCGCACCGTCCATGTGCAGCGTCATGCCCTTGGAATGGGCGTGATCGGCGATGGCGCGCACCTCATCGACCGTGTACGCGGTGCCGAGCTCGGTGGTCTGCGTGATGGCCACGACGAGCGGCTGGGCGCGGTGCTCGTCGCCCCAGCCCCAGGCTTCCTGGTCGATGAGTTCGGGGGTGAGCTTGCCGTCGGGGGTGACCACCGGCAGCAGTTTGAACCCGCCGACGTGTTCGGGGGCTCCGCCCTCGTCGTTGTGGATGTGTGCCGTGGCCGAGCAGATCACGGCGCCCCAGCGCGGCAGCATCGACTGCAGCCCGGTGACGTTGGCGCCGGTGCCGTTGAACACCGGAAAAGCTTCGACGCCCGCGCCGAACTGTGCCACGAAGACTTCCTGCAGCCGGGCCGTGTAGACGTCTTCGCCGTAGGCGATCTGGTGGGCGCCGTTGGCCTGGCTCATCGCCTCCAGAATCTCCGGATGAATTCCGGAGTAGTTGTCGGAGGCGAAACCGCGGGAGGACAGATCATGGAGTTGGGTCACTCCTCCATCCTCCCGCATTCGGCTGGCTGTCCGCCCTACTTGTGCAGGGCGTCGCGCAGGGAGACGCGGGCGCCCATCCGCAGCAGCGCGTTGGAATAGATGCGCGACCCGATCAGGATGACGACCATCGTTGAGAGGACCAGCACGATCAGCGAGAGCGCGGGCTCCCACCATTCGGCCTGGCCCAGGAAGATGCGTACCGGCATCCCGACCGGAGCCGAGAACGGAACGTACGACATGATCGCCAGCACGAGCGGGTTGTCGTTGAAGAAGATCACCAGAAAATAGGGGACCATCACGAGGAACAGCACCGGCGAGGTCGCCGAGCCAACGTCTTCCTGCCGCGACACCATCGAGGCCGTAGCCGCGTAGAGCGAGGCGAGCAGTACGAATCCGAAGGCGAAGAACACGGCGAACCAGACGATGGCCGGGCCCACATCGGCCAGCAGTACCCGCTGCCCGGTCACCGCCAAGCCCACGGAGACCAATAGTCCGATGGCCACGATCTGCCCGAAGGCCATGAGGCTGTTGCCGAGTACCTTGCCGGCGAGCAGGGCCCGCACCGAGATGGTCGACATGAGAATCTCGACGATGCGGGTCTGCTTCTCTTCGACGACACTCTGGGCAATCGTGGCGCCGAAGGTGGTCGCCGACATGAGAAAGATGATGCCGAAGCCAATGGCAACGAGGTAGGCGAGAAACCCGTCTTGCGAGGCCGGTTCGAGAATCTCCACGTCGGGGCTCACGCTGAGCGTGCCGAGAACGTCGCTCGGCGCTGAGTCGAGGCCGATCACGGTGATTCCGAGCAGCGAATCGGCACTACCGGACGGCACGACGGCCGCGTCGACCGTGCCGTCGCGCACGAGCGCTTCGGCCTCCTTGACCGTGTCGGATTCGACGATGTCGAAGGCCGCGGTCTGTTCGACGACGCTGATGGCCGTGCCGACCACCGCGACCTTGGTCAGGCTCGTGTTCTGGCTGAGAAGACTGCCGACGACGACCGACGCCACGGAGATGAGCAGCAGAATTCCGGTCGCGATGAGAAAGGACTTGCTGCGGAGGCGCGCTGTGATCTCCCGGTTGGAGACCAGCCAGACGCTCCGGGCGAAGGTGGGCGCGGTGTGCACCGGACGTGAGAGATTGCTCATGCGATGACCTCCTTGAAAATGGTGGCGAGGGTGGGCCTCTGCTGACTGAAGCTGTGTACCGCGCCGAGCGTGATCGCGTGCTGCAGGACGGCCTGGCTGGCGGCATCCGTTTCGGCTTCGAAGACGGCGAAATCCCCGTCGAAGTCGATCACGGTGATGCCCGGCTGCGAGCGGATCCAACCCGTGTCGCCTTGCGTTCGGATTTCGAAGCGGGGGCTGCTGTGCTGCTCGCGCAGGGCTTCGCGCGAGCCATTGGCACGAATCTCGCCGTCGGCGATGATGACGAGGTCGTCGCAGAGCCGTTCGACGATGTCGAGCTGGTGCGAGGAGAACAGCACGGGCGCGCCGCGTGCGGCGTAGCTGGCGAGCACGCTCATCACCACCTCCACCGCGAGGGGGTCGAGGCCGGAGAACGGCTCATCGAGCACGAGAAACTCGGGATCGTGCACGAGTGCGGCGGCGATCTGGGCGCGTTGCTGGTTGCCGAGGGAGAGCGACTCGACGGTGTCGCCGGCGCGTTCGGTGAGTCCGAGACGCTCGAGCAGATCGGCAGTATTGCGGCGAGCGGATGCCGGCACCAGCCCGTGCAGGCGCGCCAGGTACACCAGCTGCTCGGCGACCTTCATCTTCGGGTAGAGGCCGCGCTCTTCGGGCATGTACCCGAACCGGCGGCGGTCGCTCGCGGTGACCGGCACGCCGTCGATGAGAACGGTGCCCGTATCCGGCGAGAGCACGCCGAGAATGATGCGCATCGTCGTGGTCTTGCCGGCACCGTTGGCGCCGACGAAACCGGTCATGCGGCCGTCCCCGACAGTGAAGCTCACGTCGCTGAGCACCTCTCTCGTGCCGTAGCTCCTGGTGACTCCCCTGATGTCGAGCATGCCCGCCCTTTCATTGCGTGTGCCTTCACGGTAGCGCGGGGCTGTTAGCCGGCGCATCCGTCTGGCGGGTGAACCGGTCTCCGCCGCACGGTGGAGCTAGGTCTCGAGCGCGCCGCCGGGCACGATCACGCGGTGCTCGTAGGCGTAGACGACGGCCTGGATGCGGTCGCGTAGTCCCAGCTTCATCAGCACCTTGGAGACGTGCGATTTCACGGTGGCCTCGCCGAGGTAGAGCTGCGCGGCGATTTCGGCGTTGGCCAGGCCCTGGGCCAGCAGCGCGAACACCTCGGTCTCGCGCTCAGTCAACTCCTGGAGCTCGCTCGGCACCGCGGCAAGCGGTGAAACGGATGCCCCGCCCGGGTTCACGCACCGCTCAATCACGCGCCGGGTCACATCGGGTGCCAGCAGGGCATCGCCGCGGGCGAGTACCTGAACGGCCTCGATCAGCGCTTCGGGCGTGGAGTTCTTCAGGATGAAGCCGCTCGCGCCGTGTTGCAGCGCTGCAAAGAGGTAGTCCTCGCGGTCGAAGGTCGTGAGCATGAGCACCGCGGCGTGGATCGACGGGTCGTCGACGATGGACTGGGTGGCGGCGAGGCCGTCGACGCCGGGCATCTGCACGTCCATGCAGATGACGTCGGGCTGAAGCGTTCGAGCCATAACGAGTGCGGCCGCGCCGTCGGCGGCCTCGCCGACGACATGAAGACCCGGCTCGGACTGCAAAATGATGCGGAACCCGGCGCGCACGAGCGCCTGGTCGTCGACGAGTAGCACGCGGACACCGGCCGGCTCACTCATACGGTCTCTCGTTTCATGAGTGGAAACCGCGCGCGTACGAGATAGCCGCCGCGCGGTCGTCCGCCGAGGTGCAGTTCGCCGCCGACGGCAGCGACCCGTTCGCGCATGCCCCGCTGGCCGAGCCCGGTGGTCACGGCGCTCGTGCCACTGGCAGCTGCCGCAGCGAATTGTCGCCGTGGACCGACGCCGTCGTCGGTGATCTCGAGCTCGACGGCATCCGCTTCGTAGCGCAGGCGCAGGTCGGTGCTGACGCCGGGGCCGGCGTGTTTGCGCGTGTTGGTCAGGGCTTCCTGCGCGATGCGATAGATGCTCAAGCCGATCGTGGCGGGAATCGTGCGTTCCTCGCCCACGATCGAGAGGCGCACGGGGACGCCGGCGGTGCGGGATTCGTCGGCGAGCTCGCCGAGTTGGGCGATGCCGCGGGTGCTGCTGCTCTGGCTCGTCTGTTCGATGCCGGGGGCATCGTCGCCACGCAGGGCTCCGAGCATGGTGTGCAGCTCGTCGACGGCGCTGCGCGCGCTTTGCTCGATGATGGTGAGCGCGTCGGCCGCCTGCTCGGGGTCACTCGAGAGAATGCGGCGGGCCGCGCCGGCCTGCACACCCATGACCGAGACATGGTGGGCGACGACGTCGTGCAGCTCGCGGGCGATGCGCACCCGTTCCAGGGTGAGGGCCTGCGCGGCCGTGCGCTCGCGTTCGGCTACGAGCTCGGCGGTGCTGTCCTTCAGGGCGGCCCCGTTGCGCGCGGACTTCCAGGCGGATTCCCCGAAGTACCAGGCCGCACCGAAATAGACCAGGTTGATCAAGACCTGCAACACACCGAACGCCGCGTAGGGGGAGAAGAAGCCGTCGCGGGAGAGGTCGGGCATCATGGTCAGCTGGTTGGCCTGCACGATCAGTTGCGCGAACAGCCAGATGAACATGCCGGCCACGATCGCGATTCGAACCCACTTGGCGGCGACGCGGTGGCGGCTCCAAGCCCCGACCGAGTAAAGGGCGATATACAAGCAGATATTGGAGAAGAGCAGGTCGCTGGCTTCGAGCATGGCGCCGGAGGCGAAGACCACGGAGGCCGTGAGGGCCACGATTTCGGGCCAGCGGCGACGCAGCGCGAGCGGCAGGGTGATGAGTGCGACCCAGAGCACCACGAGCCAGACCGGGGAGTCGCTGAAGACGCCGGAGGTGCGGGTGAGAGACACACTCAGGGCGGTCGCGGCGGCCAGGACCAGACCGACCCATAGGTCATTGCGCAGGCTCGGCCCGCTGGGGGTGGGCCTCCGCCACTCGTCGCTGAGGTGGGAGTCGGGGGTGCTCATGACTACACGCTAGCGTGCACGCAAAAGGGGCGCGGCCCGTTGGCCACGCCCCTTCACATTGTTGCTGCGTTACGCGAGCGTGCGGCGGCGACGCGCGATGACGAGCGCGGCACCGAGCAGAAGCAGCAGCGCGGCGGAGCCGAGCGGCACGATGGGATCGACGCCGGTGGCGGCGAGGGTTTTGCTGATGCTGAACGCGACGGCCTGCACGGCACCCGAGGACTGGCCGGTGAAGACCAGGGTGTGTGAGCCCGAGGCGAGCAGCGCCAGCATGGCGGGACTCAGAACGGCCTGCACCTTGCCGTTGACGACGGGGAACGTGCCGACGAGTGTCGGCGTGGAGTAGGCGTAGACGTCAACAAAGCCGTCGGCGGCGGCCCAGTCCACGGTGGCCGTGTACGACTTGGTCACGTCGAGGCCGTCGGCCGGCAGGCCAGCGGATGCCGCCGTGCCGGTTACGACGCCAGCCCCGGTCAGGAAGGCGGCCAGCTCGGACGAGGTGGCGACCGGGGCGGCGGCGGCGGGTGCCTGAGCGGCGGTGACCGTGTCGGTGAAAGCGCTGGCGAATGCCGGCTGGAACCCCTCGCGGGTGGCGGTAACTAGACTGGCGATCTGCATGCCCGCCATGGAATCGGTGATCGTGTAGGTCGCACCAGTCGCGCCGTCGATCTCGCCGCCGGACTGGCCAGCGCTATAACCCCAGGAGTACGCGAGCGTTGCTCCCTCGGGCCAATCGTTTCCGGCTGTCGCGGTCAGCACGCTGCCGACAACCGGTGAGCCCGAGATCGTGACGGTACCGGCGGTCAGGAGCGGCAATGTAACGGCAGAAGTCCCGTTGGTGCTGTAAAACGTGCGAACTGAGCCCGGAAAAGTTCCGGTCACTGCGAGCGAAATTCGCTGACCGAGAAGGTCATCGGTCACCACGAATGAATCCGAGGTCGCTCCCGGAATGGCGGTCCAAGTCCCGTCTACGGACACTACCCACTGATAAGTGAACACGGTGCCGTCGGCCCAGGTTCCCTCGTCGACGGTCAGGGTTTCTCCAATCGCGGCGTTCCCCGCGATGGTGACCGGGCCAGCCTGAGCATTGGTGCGGTCGAGCCAGATCTGGTCGGTGGCGTTGCTCCACGACGTATGCGTGTTGTCAGAGACGCCGACACGAACGTACGAGCCGATATCTGCTGTAGTTACCTTGTAAGTCTTTTCGGTAGCGCCCTCGATGGGGACGCCGTCAGACCAGTCGGCTGGAATACGGACCCAAACATAAGTGAGGTCCGGGTTGTTATCCCAGGCGGTCAGATCCACATCGGCAGTGAGCATGTCACCGACGATGACATCCGTGGCGTGTGTGGGGCGATCGTCGAGTGCGAGGGCCTGGGCCGGCGCGGCGAGCAGGGTGCCGAATGCGAGTACGGCCGCGACTGCTAGGGCGACGGCGGAGCCGCGATTTCGAAAACGTACACGTGCGGAAGTCATTGGGGCCAATCTTGAAGCTGGACGTGTGGATCACACTGGTGGAGGAACCGCCGGTCGAGAAAATCGACCGTCGGCTGGGGTGTCTGCCTGTCCGCTGGTTCAAATTCTGGCCACAGAAAGCTGTGGTGATGCGAGAGCCCCGGACTCACCCTAAGGAAAAGTTCCGACCCAAAACGGATTCCGGCCAAACTGGGGGTGGAAACGTACCCGCGCCGCGAGTAAGTGTCAGGTTTCGGGAGGCGCGAGCAGAACCCGACTGTTATTGACGGATGCCGCCGCCTCATCCCACAGGCCGCTCACGCGGGTAGCCAGCTCGGTTTCGAGCCCGTCCAGCGAACGTACGACGAAAATCACGGCCGCGGCGCTGTCGCCGGCTTTCGCAAATCCTTGACCGACCGCACGGACCCAGGTTTCGGCCGCGGACTTCGCGGCCGCATAGTTCGCGCCGCCGGCGAGAGGCCGGTCGACCGAGACGCTCGAGACAATGGCGAGCCGCCCGGCCGACGAGGCCAGCAGGTCGGCGTTGAAGGCCCGGGTGGTATTGCGCAGCGTGGTCACCACGTGAGAGTGCAGAAAATCCCAGTCCTGGTCGGTCTGGCCAGCGAGCCCGCCGCCGCCGCGCCAACCGCCGACGAGATGGATCAGCCCGTCGATAGGGCCGACCGCTGCGGCCACCTCGGTTACCGCGGAAAAATTGGTCAGATCGCACTCGTGCAGGGCGGCATTCGGAGCGACGGCCAGCACGGACTGGAGGCGTGCGAGATTGGAGCCGACGGCGATGACGCGAGCACCGGCATCCGCTAGCGATGACGCCACTGCCAGCCCGGCCGTGCTGGTCGCGCCGGCGATCAGCACGGTGCGGCCGGCAACGGCCGGACTGGCGCTCATCAGTCGACCGCGCTGGCGGTGATGCCGGCCGTGGATTCGATGACCGTGCGCATCTTCTTCTCGAGCGCTTCGAAGAACATCGACAGCGGGAATTCGTCGTCGAGAACCTGGTCGGTGTAGCCCTTGGGTGCGCCGGCCAGCACGTCGAGCGGCAGCCCGCGGGCCCAGGTCGACGCCGGGTTGGGCGTGAGAGTCTTCGAGATCATCTCGTAGGCCGCGAGCCAGTGCGCCTTCTTCGGCCGGTCGATCGACGCCCAGTACAGCTCGTCGATCTGCGCGCCGAGCGCGATGACCACCTCGGGAACCGCTTCCCAATCGAAGGTGAGCCGGGTGTCGGTCCAGTGCAGAACACCGTGCTGGTGCATCCAGGCGAACAGCAGCTGACCGCCGAGGCCGTCGTAGTTGCGCACCCGGTTGCCGGTGATCGCGAACCGAAAGATGCGGTCGAAGATGACCGCGTACTGCACCAGTTTCGCGTGCCGACGGGCCTCGGGGCTGGCCAGTTCGCTTTGTGAGATCGTGACCGACTCCCGAAAAGCGGTCAGGTCGCAGCGCAACTCCTCCAGTGAGTAGAGGAAGAACGGCATGCGCTGCTTGATCATGAACGGATCGAACGGCAGGTCGCCGCGCATGTGGGTGCGGTCGTGAATGAGGTCCCACATGACGAAGGTCTCTTCGGTCAGTTGCTGATCTTCCAGCAGCAGTGCCGCATCCTTCGGCAGCTCAAGCCGCGTGATTTCGGCGGCCGCTCGCACGACCCGGCGAAAACGGGCGGCTTCGCGGTCGGCGAAGATCGCACCCCAGGTGAACGTCGGGATCTCGCGCATCGCGACAGTCTCGGGAAACAGCACGGCCGAGTTGGTGTCATAGCCAGGGGTGAAGTCGAGAAAACGAATCGGTACGAACAGCTTGTTCGTGTACCCGGCCTCGAGTTCGCCGACGAATTCCGGCCAGATGACCTCGATCAGTACGGCTTCGACCAGGCGGTTGGTGCTGCCGTTTTGCGTGTACATCGGGAACACCACGAGGTGGCGCAGCCCGTTCACGCGGTGCTGCTGTGGTTGAAAGGCCAGCAGCGAGTCGTAGAAGTCGGGCACGCCGAATCCGTCCGACGCCCAGCGGTCGAAGTCTACGACGAGGGCTGCCAGATACGCGGCGTCGTGCGCAAAATGCGGCGCGAGGTCGGTGATCGCGGCGGTGATGCGCGAAACGGAGATGTCAGCATCCGCGTGCCGCTCGACGTCGGTGATCGACCCGTTCTGAGACTGCACACCCTGCAGTGCCGTCGCTGCTGCCTTGAGGCTCAGCCAGGACGGGTGCTGCGCGAGTTCGTCTTCGAGAACCTCGGGCTCTCCGACCAGAGCGTTAGCTACGTGTGTTTTTTCAACAGATATCGACATGGGAACCTCCGATTCGAGTGAGTGCCGCGGTCGCGGCGGGCGTGCGCGCCGAAAAAAGGCGTTCCCTCAGAGTATCGGGCGCCGCGCGGCGTTTTCTTGCGATTTCTCGCAACGAATAACGTGCCTGGCCGGGTTTTCGCGCTGAGAATCGCCGCATTGGCCTCGCTCGCGCACTTCTTACCGGAGTGGCGGGCGGGGCATCCGGTCTGAGCGGTTCTCGACTCCCCCGTCGCCGATTGATGGGTACCGCTATTCGCCGATCAGCCGCAGACCGTTGTACCAGCAGACGGCGCGCAGCCAGTCGTCGTCGAGCCGCGATTCCCGATCGCGAAGGCGTTCGAGGGACTCGAGCTGGTGCGCATAGGGATACGGAATGTTGGGAAAGTCGCTGCCGAGCACCACCCGGTCGGGCAGGTCGGCCAACCGCGGCAGCAGGGCCGGGTCGAACGGTGCGAGCTGCTCGAAGAAATCGGTGAACACCATGGTGGTGTCGAGGTGCACCCACGGGTAGCGTTCGGCGAGATCGAGAAACTCGCCGTATTCCGGGGCACCGAGATGGGCGACGACGGCCGTCAACAGCGGATGCCGCGCCAAAACTCCCGCGAGCTTGTCCGGCCCGGTGAATCCCGCGCGGGAGACCGGCCCGCTGCCGACGTGGATCACGACCGGAATGCCGGCATCGGCGAGCAGGCCCCAGACCGGGTCGAGCCGGGGCTCGCGCAGGTCGAATCCCCCGATCTGCGCGTGAATCTTGAACACCCGAGCGCCGCGATCGAGGGCGGACTGCACCTGCTCGAGCACGCCGTCCTCCGGGTAGAACGTGGCGCTCGGCACGCAATCAGCGTGCTCCGCCGCCAGCTCGAGCGAGAAATCGGTCAGGGACGCCGCCATCCCAGGGCGATGCGCGTAGGACAGTGCGGTGAAGCGCCGCACGCCCAGCCGACGCATCGTCGCCAGCCGTGACTCCTGGTCGTCGCGGTATTGGATCGGCCATTCCCGGCCGATCAGCGGTTCGATCTCGTCGAAGTGCGCCCAGACGCGCCGCAGCATCCGCTCGGGCAGAAAATGGGTGTGCAGGTCAACCAGCCCGGGCAGGCCGAGGCCTCGCCACCACGCCGGTATCTCGTTGTCGGTGAGCATCATTGCTGCAGGGCGGGCATGACCTCGCGCTCGAACAGTTCGATGCCGGAGCGGTCGTAGGCTGCCTCGGGAAAATAGTGGATCGCATAGCCGAGGCCGCGCTTCTTCATGGCAGTCAGTCGCTCGATGACCTGTTCCGGTGTGCCAACGCCCTGGGCCTTCCCGCTTCGATACTCCGCCACGAACTTCTCGGCTCCCTCGGCACCGAGGTACGGGGCAACCCGGGCCTCGATCGCGTCCAGCCGTTCGGCAACTTCGGCTTCGGTTGCGCCGATCACGGTGTTGTAGTTAGCCGAGCGCACGATGCGCCCGAAGTCGGTTCCCTGGTCCACGCAGTGCTCGGCCAGGAGCGCGCTCTTGTGCGAGAAACCGTTCGGTGAGCCGTCGAAGTTGGTGTAATCGGCGTACTGTGCGGCGATTCGCAGGGTGACTTTTTCGCCGCCGCCGGCGATCCAAATGGGAAGACCACCGGCTTGCAACGGAAGGGGCCGAAAGATGGCGCCATCCATTTGATAATGCACACCGTCGAGGGTCGCCGTGCCCGTCGTCCAGGCCTGCTTCATAATCTGCACACCCTCGTCGAGCCGAGCGAGACGCTCGCCGGGGCCGGGAAACCCGTAGCCGTAGGCGCGCCACTCATGCTCGTACCAGCCGGCACCAATGCCCATCTCGATGCGTCCGCCCGAGATGATGTCGGCCGTCGCGGCGACTTTCGCTAGGTAGCCGGGGTTGCGGTAGCTCATACAGGTGCACATCTGCCCGAGGCGCACCCGTTTCGTGGTCGCAGCGAAAGCGGAGATGAGCGACCAGGCCTCGTGCGTGGCCTGCTCGCTCGGCACCGGAACGGTGTGAAAGTGGTCGTACACCCAGATCGACTCCCAGGCGCCGGCATCAGCGTGCGCGGCCAGGCCGCTCATGGTGGCCCACTGCGCCGCCGGTTCGATTCCGACCAGATCGTGTCGCCAGCCCTGGGGTACAAAGAGTCCAAATCGCATGGATTCAGCCTAGACGGGCCTGCTGGCCTGATGTGAAACGATACGATTTAGCCAGTGGTGCTTGCGCCGCCGGGAACCTCGATATAGACGACTCAAGGGATGGGCGGTGGCAGTGCACGCGCTCGACTTCGCCGGCATCATGAGCGAGATTCTCACCCTCGTCGGCCTCATCATCGGTGCGGTCCTCTATATCGTGGGTCTGTCCGTTCGCGGGATCAGTGGCCGCTGGACTCGCACGAGTGCCGTGATCGCAGCGGCGGGACCGGCTACGGTCATCCGCTGGTTTGATAACGACGGCGATGTGCACGAGCGTGCGGCTGACACGCACGAGACGCACCAGCTGGTGCCCGGCGACGACGTACGTGTCTGGTTTCGCAATCGCCAGCCCGAGAAGTGCCGCACGCACGACCCCGACCTTGACGGCAAGGGGCTGCGCCTGATCGGCCTGGTGCTGCTCGGCATCGGCGTTCTGGCCGGTGTGGCCGGCATCGTGCTGATGTTCCTCTAAGCAGCTTTCAGCCCAGAAACGGATGCCGCGCGCGGCTTGGCCCATCCGCTCGCCACCGCGGTCACCGCGATGGTCACGAGCGCCCCGAGCAGCAGGGCGGCGGCTTCCCCGGGAGCGAGCACGTGCAGCTGGGTGCCGATCGTGGCGGCCGCGATCGGAACTCCAAGCTGCGCGGCGGATAGCAGCCCGAAAGATAGGGGGAGCCCGAGCGCTCTGCTGGTCGCGTGGGTGAGCAGGGTGGCGACGCCGAGCGCGAGACCGAGCGCGATCATCTGCGGGTGATCTCCGAGGTCGCGAAGCGCGAGCGAGGCGCCGAGCCAGACGAAGAACAGCGGCCCGAAGAATCCGTCGGCGAGGGCGAACAACTGGCGCGCGAGGCGGCGCGGTTCGCCGACGGCCGCGACGGCGAGGCCGAACGCAAACCCGGCGAGCATGACTGAGACGTGGCTGAACACGGCCACGGCCGACAAGGCGAACAGAATGGCCAACTGGATGCGCAGCTCGAGGGCGAACTTGCGATTGGCCGACAGCTTGTGCAGCTTTATGCGCGAGCCGTTGCGTTCCAGCCTGGCCAGCACAATGTAGATGATCACGGCCAGCACAGCGACAGCGGCAGCGCCGAGGGCGGCGCGGCTGGCATTGGGCGGGTCGATGGCCAGAGGTAGTGCCACGATCGCAGCAATATCGGCGATCGCGACTTGCGCGGTGAGCTCGAGCACCGATCGGCCGCGCAGTCCCAGCGAGTGAATGAGCGGCAGCACGAGCGCGGCGGACGAGGAGGCGAGCAGCACTATATATAAGGGTGCGTGGTGCGTGCCGAAAATCAACGCGATGGCCACGCCGAGCGCGCTCGCCGCCACTGTGACGAGAATCGCCCGGAGCAAACCGGCCGACAGCGCCGACCGAATCGCGCCCGTGCGTAGCGGCACGTGTGTGCCGGCCACGAACATAATCAGCGCGAATCCGATATCTGCGAGAAAAGTCAGGGTGGGATCGGACGTGTCGATGAGGCCGAAACCGGTGCGGCCGACGATCACGCCGGCGGCGAGCTGGCCGATCACGACGGGAATGTTCCAGCGGCGCGGTGTGGCCAGCAGCGGCCCGAGCAGTGCGATCACGGAGATGATCGCGAGGGTTCGAAAGTCCATGCGCACCTCCCCCGGTCTGCCGCAATCTCGCGCTGAATCGAGCGTAGTCCCGCGCGACCCTCGCAGGCGGCATGATGGGGGTATGAGTCGAACCGTTGCCGGAGCCCGCGTGCTGATTACCGGAGCAGCCATGGGAATGGGCCGCCTGTATGCCGAGCGGGCTGTCGCCGAGGGGGCGAAAACGCTCATTCTCTGGGATCGCGACGGTGCCACGCTCGCGGCGACCACCGCCATCCTGAACGATCTGTCCAACGGGCGCACGACGATCGCGCCCTACGTTGTCGATATCGCCGATCTGGGGGCCATCGCGCAGACGGCGCAGCGGGTGCGCACCGAGGTCGGCGACCCCGACGTGGTCATCAACAACGCCGGAATCGTGCGCGGCAAATATTTCTGGGAGCACGACAACGGAGCGGACACCCGCCCAACGATGCAGATCAACGCGCTCGCGCCGATGTACATCGCCCGCGAGTTCCTGCCGGAGATGATCGCGAGCGGATGCCGCGAATCACGCATCGTGAACATCGCCTCGGCCGCCGGTACCCTCAGCACCCCGCGTATGAGTGTCTATGCCGCCTCGAAAGCCGCCCTGATCGGCTGGAGCGATTCGCTGCGGCTCGAACTGGTGCAGCAGGGCCACGGGCAGGTCAAGGTGACCACGGTCTGCCCGAGCTACATCAACACGGGCATGTTCGAGGGGGCTCGCGGTCCGTTGCTCACCCCGCTGATGACGCCGGAATACGTGGTGGATCGGGTCTGGCGGGCGATGCTGGCAGGCAAGCCGCAGTTGTTGCTGCCGTGGACGGTGAACCTGTCGAAGGTGCTCCGCGGAGTGCTGCCGCTGGCCGCGTGGGACGCCGTCGCCGGCCGTGTTTTCGGCGTTTACCGGTCAATGGATCGTTGGGTCGGCCGCGGATAGCGTTCTGCGCCGCCGCCGGGGTGACAGAATCAAGGCAGACAAGCGCTCGCGGCGGGCCGATCGGTTCGCCGCCAGCGCACCATCCGGCGTCGCATCAGCGTTGACCTGAGCCGAAACAAACGGGGACACCATCCATACCACGCACCATCACCACACGCCGGATTCTCTGCTCAAAGTCCTTGGAAATCGAGACGCGCTGGCTCTCGGCTTCGGAGCCATGATCGGCTTCGGCTGGGTTGTGCTGACCGGCGGCTGGATCAACGAAGCCGGCACGATGGGCGCCGTCACCGCCATGATCGCCGGCGGCATCATCATGGGCATCGTCGGCCTCACCTACGCCGAGTTGACCGCGGCCATGCCCAAGGCCGGCGGCGAACACAACTTTCTGCTGCGCGCCATGGGGCCGCGCTGGTCGTTTGTCGGATCTTGGGCGATCACCGGCGGCTACGTCACCATCGTCGCCTTCGAGGCCGTCGCCCTTCCCCGCACGGCCGGGTACCTCTTTCCCAACCTGAGTCAGATTCCGCTCTGGCAGATCGCCGGCGAGCAGGTGTATTTGACCTGGGCACTGGTGGGAGCGGTGGCGGCCGTCGTGATCACGGGCATCAACATCCGTGGTGTGAAGGTGGCCGGTGTCGTGCAGACGTTCGTCGTTTTGTTCCTGCTGATCGTGGGAGCGATGCTCGTGCTCGGCTCGTTCACCGGCGGCCAGGCCGTGCACATGGAGCCGTTCTTCACGGGCGGCATGGGCGGATTCTTCGCCGTGCTGGTCGTGGTGCCGTTTCTCTTTGTGGGCTTCGACGTCATACCGCAGTCGGCGGAGGAGGTCAACGTGGCACCCCGCCAGATCGGCAAGCTCGTCGTCGTCGCCGTGATCCTCGCCACCATCTGGTACGTCATGATCGTGCTCACCACCTCGTCGGCGATGCCGGCCGCCGACATCGGCCAGGCCGATATCGCCACAGCGGATGCCATGGGTGCACTCTTCGGCAACGACATCATGGCCAAGGTGCTCATCGCCGGCGGAATAGCCGGAATTCTCACCTCGTGGAACTCCCTGCTGCTCGGCGCCTCACGCCTGATGTTCTCGATGGCTCGTTCGGGCATGCTGCCGGCCTGGTTCGGCAAGCTGCACCCCAAGTTTCGTACCCCCACCAATGCGCTCTACTTCATCGGCGCCCTATCGTTTGTGGCCCCGTTCTTCGGCACGCAGATGCTCGGCTGGCTCGTTGATTCCGGTGCCCCGAGCATTGTCATGGCCTACATTCTGGTGGCCGTCGCCTTCGTGGTGCTGCGCCGCCGCGAACCGAAAATGGACCGCCCGCTGCGCGTGGGCGGCAAGGGCAATGGCGGAGTCGTGATCGGCGTCGCCGCTGCCGCGCTGTGCCTGGGCCTGCTCAGCCTGTATATGCCAGGGATGCCGGCGGCGCTGTCGTTCGAGCCCTGGGTGTTGTTCGGGCTGTGGTGGGTCGGTGGTGTCTTCTTCTACCTGCGCATTCCGGCCGGAATCGCGCCCGGTCATGACGCCGAGGAGCGACTGCTCGCGAGCCTGGGGTCGCGCCGCTCCTAGCCTCGGGCAGCGGTTTGTTTCTGTCCGGAGCAAGGGTGGAGGAGATTAGAGACTGTTGGTCGCGAGCCAGCTGATCAGTACGCGCTGAAACTCCAGCGGATGCTCGACGCTCGGCAGGTGCGCGGTGTCGCGGAACGTGCATCCGCTCGCCTGCGGCAACATCTCCAACAGGAACTCGTACTGCGCCAGCGACGACGTGACGTCGAGCTCGCCCACCGTGACCAGCGCGGGAACGTCGATGTCGCTCACCCGGTCGAGTGCCGGGGGCTCCAACGGAATCAGGATCGGCGCTTCCGTGGCGTGGATGACGTTGCGCAGATTGAGCTCCTGCGCGAGGGCCAGAAAGGCGGGATCGACGTCGGCCGCCTTGCGCGTGGGTCCGACCGCCCACAGCGCAACTTCGAGGCGCGCCAGCCGCGGCCACTGGCGAGCCTCGAAGGCCGCATCCAGCTTGTCGAACAGGGCGTCTTCCTTCTCGGTGAGCTCCACATCGGGAAACCCGCTGGGCCCTGACCCGATGGTCACGAGGCCGGCGACCCGCTCGGGGCTGGCCACGGCGAGGTCGATGGCGATCGTGCCTCCGCGGGAGCACCCGATCACGGTGACGCGTTCGACGCCGAGATGATCGAGCAGGGCCGCGGCATCCGCTCGGTTGGAGAATTCCACATTCTCGGTCGTGGTCTGCCCGAAACCACGGGTGTCGAAGCGGATGACGTAGTGGTGCGCCGCGAGGGCGGCCACCTGCGGATCCCACATGCGCAGGGTCGCGATACCGGCGTGAATCAGCAGCAGGGCTGGCGAGGCGGGGTCTCCCTGAGTCTCGTAATAGAGGGAAGCGCCAGGAACGTCGAGTCGGGGCATGCTTGGATCGTAGCAACGTCGATCACCCGACCGAAAGGGCGCACGCTGACTCATCAGCGGCGCAAGCGCCTAGGCTCATCAGAATGGGCGGTGTATTGGTCGGCTTCTCGATTATCGGATTTGTGATCCTGATCGGGTACTTCATTTAGCGGTTCGGCATTGCCGAAGCGGGTGCCGGTCGGGTGCTCAACCGCATGGCGTACTTCGTCGCGACCCCCGCGCTGCTGTTCACCGTGCTCTCCCACGCCGACGTCTCCGTGTTGTTCTCCGAGTTTCTGGCCGCCATCGTCTGCACGGTCCTCGTGGGCGCTTTGCTCTATATGGTGGCGTCCCGCTTATTCTTTCGCACTCCGCTGGCCGAGACGGTGCTGGGTGCCTCGAGCGCGACCTATGTCAACGTCAATAACATCGGATTGCCGGTGGCCATCTATGTGCTCGGCAGTGCCCAGTATGTGGCGCCAGTGGTGCTGCTGCAGCTGGTGATTCTGGCCCCGACGATTCTGGCCATTCTCGACCTGGCCACCCACGGCCGGGCATCCCTGCGATCGATCCTCACCCAACCGTTTCGCAACCCGATGATTCTTGCCTCACTCGCCGGTGTGGTCGTTGCGGTGTCCGGCATCACTCTGCCGGACCCGGTACTGGCACCGTTCGAGCTCATCGGCGGAGCCGCCATTCCCATGGTCTTGCTCTCGTTCGGCATGTCCCTGCACGGCCAGCGCCTGCTCCAGGCAGGCACCGGTCGCAAACAGGTCGTTGTGGCCACGGTGATCAAGGTCGTACTGGCACCGGTCATCGCGTACCTGTTCGGTCATTTCGTGTTCGACCTGGGCGGCGCCCAGTTGTTCGCGGTCGTCGCCGTGTCGGCCCTGCCGACCGCGCAGAACATTTTCAACTTCGCCTCGCGTTACGACCGGGCGTTCGTCGTCGTCACCCGCGACACAGTCTTACTCACGACGATCCTGTCAATGCCGGCATTGATCGTCGTTGCGGCCCTGCTGGCGTGACCAGCGCTACTGTGACTGCGCGTCAGCGTGGCTGGGCCACAACGGGATTCTGCAGAACACCGATCCCCGGGATGCGACACTCGGCGACATCGCCCGGCCGAACCTGCACCGCACCGGGCGTTCCGGTCGAAATGATATCGCCGGGATAAAGCGGCATGATCTTGCTGTGAAAGCTGACAAGGAAGGCCGGGTCATAACGCATGTTGGAGACGGTGTTGCTGCGGTGAACGGCTCCGTTAATCATGGTTGAGACGGTGACGTCGGCCAGGGAATCGTAGGACTCGAACACTTCCGACAACGGCACGATGCTCGGCCCGAAAGAGAAGAATCCGGGAAAGTTCTTCGACCGCGTGAGAAAACGGGGATTTCGCTGCAGGATATCTTCGGCCGTCTGGTCGAGCAGCGGAACCACGCCGGCCACATAATCTAAGGCATCGTCCGCTTCAACGTCGCGGCAGTATTGTCCGATCACGATGCCCAGTTCGGCCTCAGCGGTCGTTCGGATGCTCTGCCACGGGATCGGGATATTCTCGCCCGGACCGATGATGGTGTGGTCGCCCTTGATGAACGAGGCCGGCTCGTCGGGCACGCCCTCGGCGAGATCCGACGCATGTTCCACATAGTTCAATCCAATGCCCCACAGCATGCGGGGGTGCCGATACGGCGCACCGAAGGTCACCGAATCCGTCGGGCGAAAGACCGAAGCGTCAGCGGCGAGAGCTGCCGCCTCGATCGCATCCGCTGTGCCCGTGGTCAGGACGTCGAGCACGTCGCCCGTGAACCCCGGGAGGAGATCCCGAATGAGCGCTACTCCGCGATCCGGGAGGATGACGGCGGCGATTTCAATCGAACCGTCACGAATCGAGCCGTGACGAACACTACAGAGACGCATGTCAAGCCTTTCCGGACGCGCGGAGAGTGGATTTACGACCGATGAAGTGCACAATGACTCCCAGCGCAATGGCGCTCAGGCCACAGACCATGGGAACGAGCGAGAGCGTGACCAGGGGGATTGCACCGGCGCCGATGAGTACCCTGGCCGGCCACTTGGCCGGGCCCCACAGCCAGCCGCCGGTTCCCACCGAGAACGCTGCAACGGCAATGATCGACGTTACCGAGGCGAGCAGAATAGACCCGATCCCGCCCTGCAGCAGCAGACCAACACCCTGCTCTGACAACACGAAGATGAACGGCACGAGGAAGGCGGTGAGCGTATAACGCCAGGTCAGCCACATCGTCGTGATGGGCTTTCCCCCGGTAATAGCGGATGCCGCGAACGGCGACAACGCCGTCGGCGGGGAGACCTCACTGAGCACCGAGAAGTAGAAGATGAACATCGCCGCGGCGAAAGCCGGCACGCCGACGTCTTGAAGGGCCGGACCGATGATCACCCACGAGATGATGAAACTGGCCGTAACCGGCACCGCAAGACCGAGCAGGGTTACGGCGATGGCCGAGAGGATAGCCGTCAGCAGCAGGTTGCCTCCGGCGGCTGAGACGATGATGCCGGCCAGCTTCAATCCGAGACCGGTGAGGGTCAACACGCCGACGATGAGTCCGGCGGCGGCCATCACGGGAATGATCGACATGGCTCCGGCAGCTCCGGTAGCAAGGGCGTCCCAGACGCGTCGCGGAGTCATCCAGGAGTTGCGGTCGAAGAAGCTCAGCACGAAGGCGAGCACGGTGGCGTACACCACCGCACGGAACGGTGTCATCCCCAGCGACATGAAGACCACGATCGCCGCCAGCGAACTGAAGTGGTAGCCGAAGCGCAGCAGCAACTTGCCGGCCGGCTTGACTTCCATTTTGACGTCGGTGGTCTTGAACTTGCGGGCATCCATTTCAATCGACAGGATGAGCCCCAGATAGTACAGAATCGTCGGGATGATCGCCCAGAGCAGCACCTGCAGGTAGGAGACTCCGAGCAACGCGGCGATGATGAAGGCTGCCGCGCCCATCATCGGCGGTGCCATGATGGCACCGATTCCGGCAGCCGCGAGCAGGGCTCCGCCGTGTTCCCGCGGGTAACCCGCCCGGCGCAACAGCGGCCAGGAGATTCCACCGAGGGTCACGGTCGTTGCCACACCGGAGCCGGATACCGTTCCGAGCAGGAAGCCGGCCAGGGTTACGGTGCGGCCGGGGCCGGAGGCGGACTTGCCGAACGCGGCAAAGGACAGGTCGATGAAGAACCGACTGGCACCCGACGCGGTCAGTACAGCGCCGTACACCGTGAACAGAATGACGAAGGTGGCCGCAACGTTGGTCGGGACGCCGAACAATCCCTGCGTGCCCATGATGTTGTGACCGACCAAGCGGGACCAGTCGAAGGATGAGGTGCCGAACACGCCCGGAATATAGGAACCCCAGTGGGCGTAGGCGAAGAAGACAAGGACCGCAATGGGGATCATCAGACCCACGGTGCGCCGCGCGGCTTCGAGGGTCACCAGGATGGCGAGCGTGCCCATGATGACGTCGAGGTCGGTGGGGATGATCGCCCGACGAAAGAACGCGTCCCAGTCGGAAATGATGTACGCGAAGGGCACCACGGCGACCACAGCGAGCGACCAGTCCGCGATGCGGGGGTTGTCTTTCGCGCCAGGGGCCTTGGTTTTGTTCTTGCTGCCCCAGCCGCGGTAGGTAAGAAAAGTGGCTGAGAGGGCGAGCATTAAGAAGGCGGGCAGGTAGAACTGCGTGGCCATGGGGTTGAACACCCAGTACAGACCGAACAGGGAGAGAGCGACGCCCATGATCTTGACCACGAGCTGGGGAATGCCACTGAGCTTACGCGCGGGAATTTCAGCATCGAACTCCGCGAGAAGCGCTTCCTCGTCGATAGCCGGTTCAACCTCGTCGAGCAGGTCCGGTGCGGCGTCGCCCCGCGAAGAGTTCGGTGAGGATTTGGTGTTGACGGCTGCGCTGCCGCCCGATTCCTGGGTCATGGTGTCTCTTCGATCTCAAGTATTAGGTAGGGGTCGTCATCGTCGACAAGCTGCCAGAGTGCGTAGGGGGACGACCCGGGAATGTGGATGGTTCGTTCGCCGAGGTCGGTTGCCGCGATCGAGAGTGCCTCGAATACGGCCGGATGCAACGGGTCCGGCTCTACCACATACGCGCGTCGGTCCCCGGCAGGCGACGGGCGCGGAGCGTCGGGCACGGCGTAATACTCTTCGATCACGGCCAGCTGGTCGGCCGCGATTTCGACGAGTTCGTATTTTCCATCGGCGGCAACGACGTAGCGTTCCTCAGCCATGGTCTGGTAGATCGAATTGCGATAGCTGACGGAGAATGAGTCTCCGTCCAGCGGAAGGCTGGCCAGCACGTCGCCGTCCTGGTCGCTGACCACGATCATCCGTTCGCCGCCCTCGGCAGCGCCGACCGGCCCGAAGGCGGTGACGAAGCCGAAAGCGCCGATGGCGAGCGTGCCCAGCACCGCAGCGATGGCAACGGCTGGCTTGCGCATCGCGGTTAGCTCGCCTGGTCGAAGTATGTCTGAGCGCCCGCGCAGGTGGTGATGTACGGAACATTACCGGCCGTTGCTGCGTCCAGCTCTTCGGCTGCCGGGTGCACCTGAATCAGGGCTTCCTTGTTGTCGAAGACGGCTGCCGTGATCTGCTCCTGCAGGGTCTCGTCCATGTCATTGCTGGCGACCAGCAGGTTCGGCGAGACGATCACGGAAACGGCTTCGGTCTGGCCCTCGTAGGTGTTGGCCGGGATGTCCTGTTCGACATAGTACGCACCGAAATCGGTGGCGAGAGCATCGGCGTACTCGCCGAAGTTCACCAGCACCATGTCGCCGGTGCTGGCATAGTCGACCAGCGCACCAGTGGGGAGACCACCAGACCAGAAACCGGCGTCAATCGTGCCGTCGCGGAGGGCGTCGGCGGTCTCGGCGGCGCCGAGCTGGCGGCGGTCGATGTCGGTCTCCACGTTGATGCCGGCGGCTTCGAGAATGCGGATGGCTCCGACTTCCGTTGCCGAGGACGGCGATCCGACGGAAACGCGCAGGCCCTTCATGTCCTCGACACTTTCAATGCCGGTGCCGGCCGAGGTGACCAGCTGCATGTAGTTGTTGTAGAGGTTGCCGAGCGAGCAGATATCGGCAGCATTGTCCGCAAAGGAACCGACGCCGTCCACGGCATCGGACACGACGTCACCCACTACGAGGGCGAGGTCGGCCGATCCCGTCTGAATAAGAAGCAGATTATCGACCGATGCGTTCGTTTCCTGAACCGTGGCGCTATATCCCTCGATGTCGTTACCGATCATCGTGGCGATACCACCACCGAGCGGGTAGTAGACGCCGCCGGTGCCGCCGGTAGCGATGGACAAGGCGGTGGATCCGCCGGTCGCGCCACCGCCCTCACTGCAGGCGGTGAGAAAGAGGGCCGGTACCGCGAGCGCGGCAATGGCAATACGCACTGTGCGTCGTTGGGGAATTGTACGAGAGCGGATGGTCATGAGCTGTGGGCTCCAAACTTCATTGGTTCGAGCGGGCTGGGGAATGTGAATATCCCTCTCTCCATTTATACATTCCTCGTACTATCCACGTCAATAAACCCGAATTATCGCCATGTTTTTGTCGACATTGACAGGATTGTCTAAATTTCGTACAGTCGGGATCAGTGCAGTTACTGCAAACGCATTCAACGCGATTGATAGGAACCCAATGAAGCTGGCCATCATCGGTTGTGGCGAGGTCGGACGGCTCTATGCTGCCGCCGCAGCAGAGGCATTCGACGTGGTGCTGTGTGATTCGTTCCCCTCTCCGCAAGCCCGGGAATGCGCCCGGCGCCTCGACGTCGAGTTGAAGGAAACCATCGGCCAGTGGCTTGGCGAGATGGATCGGGTCTGGGCCTGCGTGCCCGGCGATGTCGCGCACAGCGCGGCCGAAGCCGCCCTGCCGTTTCTTCGCAGCGACGCGGTCTACGTGGACCTGAGTACCGCAACCACCGCGGGCAAGAAAGAAATGGGCCAGCGGATGTCCGCCCGGAACGTCGCGTATGTCGACGCCGCGATCATGGGCGCCATCGCACTCACCGGGTTGCAGACCCCGATCCTGCTCGCCGGGCCTCGAGCGGAAATCTCGCTGGCCGATTTCGCGACGATTCGGGCCCCGGCCCGTGCCCTCGCCGATGGTGAACCGGGCGATGCCATGACGTTGAAGCTTCTGCGCACGGTGCTCACCAAGGGGCTGGAAGCCCTTGGAGTGGAATGCCTGATCGCGGCCGAGAGTCAGGGTGTTCGGGACGAGTTGTACCTGGTTCTCGACGACATCAACCAGGCCGGGTTCACGCAATTCCTCAACGCCATCGTGCGCACGCACGTGGTGCACGCCGAACGGCGATCCCACGAGGTTCATCGTGCCATCGCCCAGCTGAATGAAATTGGCCTGCCGGGAACGGTACTGGCCGGCACATCGGAGCGCTATAAGCAGACGATTCGTTCACTGCGAGAGACTCCGCCAACTCCGGGCACGGCAGATCACATTGACTCAGCGGTCGGTTGGCTGCTCGAATCCACACTCGCGCGCACCGAGAACTGACCGACGGAACCTCAATGAAAGGATCACCATGGACTTGGGAATCGGAACGAAAACGGCACTCGTGCTGGGTGCCGGCGGTGGCCTGGGAGGAGCCATCGCCCGCGCCCTGGCCGCCGAGGGCGCTTCTGTCGCTGTCGCCAGCAGAACCCTGGCCGGGGCAGTCGCCACAGCCACCGCCATCACCGACGCGGGAGGCCGAGCCGAAGCTTTCGCCTGGGACCTCGCCAATCTGGTCGAGATGGACCGGCAGGTCAGCCTGGTTGAACAGCGCCTGGGCGGAATCGACATCCTCATCAATATGACCGGCGGACCCAAACCAACGCAGGTGAGCGGCGTGCCCGCCACGGAGTGGACCAGCTACTTCCAATCGATGGTCCTGCCGGTGATCGCACTGACCGATCGGGTGCTTCCTGGAATGCGCGAACGCCAATGGGGCCGCATCATCACCAACACGAGTTCGGGAGTGATCGCTCCTATTTCCAATTTGGGATTGTCGAATGCCCTGCGGTCGACCCTGGTCGGTTGGTCGAAGACTCTCGCCCGCGAAGTCGGCGGCGATGGCATTACCGCGAACATCGTGCTGCCCGGCCGCATCCTGACTGGTCGCATCGCCTTTCTCGACGAAGCGAAGGCCACCCGCGAGAATCGTGCGGTGGCCGACGTGACCGCCGAGAGCGAAGCCGCCATTCCACTCGGCCGATACGGCACCCCCGATGAGTACGGCAAAACGGTCACGTTCCTGGCCAGCGAGGCGGCGTCCTACATCACCGGGTCGACCATCCGTATTGATGGAGGACTGATCGCCAGTGTCTGAGCGGATAACTGCACCCGCGGGCAGCACGACGGTGACGGCGGGAGCGTTTTCGCGTTCGACCGCCGGGGTCTACGCCATCGCTCCCACCCCCTTCCTCGAGGACGGGGCTGTCGACTACGACTCGCTCGACCGCCTGATCGAGTTCTACAACGAGTCCGGCGTCGATGGGCTGACCGTTCTGGGACAGCTCGGCGAAGCACCGAAGCTCTCGGCGGAGGAAGCCGTGCGGATCGCCACGCGGTTCGTAGAACGCACTACCTTTCCCATCATCGTCGGAGCGTCCGCACCGGGCTTCGCGGCGATGCATGCCCTGACGGCGGCCGTGATGGATGCCGGAGCGGCGGGAGTCATGATTGCCCCTCCCGTTTCGCTGCGCACCGACGATCAGATCGTGGGCTACTACGCGGGCGCCAGTGCGGCCATCGGCAGCGAAACGCCCTTCGTGATCCAGGATTACCCGTTGACCTTCTCGGTAGTGATGACGCCCCAGGTGATTCGACGGATCGCCCTCGAGAACGACAACGCCCTCATGCTGAAACACGAGGATTGGCCTGGGCTCGAGAAGATCACCACTCTGCGCGGGTACGAGGCTGAGGGCAGCATGCCTCGCCTTTCGATCCTCTGCGGCAATGGCGGCCTCTTTCTGGACTTCGAAACGGAACGTGGTGCCGACGGCGCCATGACCGGCTATTGCTTTCCAGAAATGCTCGTCGACACAGTGGCGTTGACCGCTGCCGGAAACCGCGCCGCGGCCCACGACCTGTTCGATGCCCACCTGCCGCTGATCCGCTACGAGCAGCAGCCGGGCATCGGTTTGGCGGTGCGCAAGTACGTATTCCAGCGACGCGGCATTCTGGCCTCTGCGGCCCAGCGGTCACCGTCCGGCCGAATGACAGAAACGACCAGAGCCGAGGTCGACTACCTGCTGGAACGTTTGTCGCACCACGACCCCAGGGCGAAAATGTCGCGCGAACACTGACGCTAAGCTACAGCTGCTGTACAGCAGCTGAGTCGATTGAGAACGGGAAGAACAATGGCGGGTGCAGACGACAGCGTCTACTCGGTGGTGCGTGGTCGCATCGTGTCTGGGGCCTACCCACCGGGCCAGCACCTGCTCGAGTCCGTTCTCACCGAGGAGCTCGGCGTCAGCCGTTCTCCCGTGCGGGCAGCCCTGCGCCGACTGACCGAGGAAAGCCTGGTCATCACGGAACCCCATCGGGGTGCTTTCGTGGCGCAGCTGACGCGCTCGGACATCGACGAAGTCTTTGACCTGCGCCAAACGTTGGAGTCCAAGGCGGCCGGGCTGGCGGCGATCATCCGGTCGGACGATGAAGCCGACGCGCTGTTTGAATCGGTGCGGACGATGGAGGCGATCATTGAAGCGCGGTCGCCGAGCTACCGCGCGGAACTCCTGACGAACAACCAGGAATTCCACGATCTCATTCTGGCGGCGGCCAGAGCCCCCCGACTGGTTCAGATCGTGCGAACGCTCACGGCCGCGTCGCTGTCTCTGGGTACCTTCTATTACTACTCCGACGAAGATATCGCCCGCAGTGTGGCGTTTCACCGTGATCTTGCCGTCGCCATCCTGAAACAGCACCCCGAGGTGGCGGCCGCGCTCATGGCCGCCCACCTCGGTATCGCCCATCACGCTTTCGTCGATCGCAGATTCGGCGACGCGCGCGCCTAGCGCCCTTCAACGGGCAGGGGTCTAACCGTGGTCTTCGCCGTCGATTCGGCCCGTGACACCGGTGTCCACCATCGTGCGGGTGGCATCGGCCGACCCGTAGGTCCAGAGGATGCGCATGGGGTGGACCAGCGACGCGTTGCGAAAGTGGTGCGGAATGTCGGCGGGAACAAAGGTGGTGTCGAAGGTCGACAACCGCGTTTCGACGCCGTCGATGTTCACGACTGCTTCACCTTGAACGACGACCACGCTTTCGATGCAGTTGTGGCTGTGGTGGCCGATAGCGGCCCCCGGTTCGAAAGTCGTCAGGCCGTTGAGAAATGTCTGGGCGCCAATCGCTTTTGTGACGAGAGCCACAGTGGATGCGCCGTTGCCGCGATTCCGCGCGGGCAGCGCGGCCGGAACCAGAATGCGCGGCAGCACCACGCGCACGCGCGTCGGCTCGGTCATCGTAGGGCTGCCAATTCATCGGCAACAGCCCGGCCGATTTCCAGCCCGGCCGTCGCGGCGGGGGATGGCGCATTCAGCACGTGAACTTGCCGGGGGGCGCGTTCAAAGTAGAAATCGTCGACCAGGCTGCCGTCTCGTCGCATGGCCTGAGCGCGTACTCCGGCGTGGGTGGGCACCAGACTGTCGTCGGCCAGTGCGGGAACGAGCTCGCGCAGGCTCGCCAGAAAGCGCTTCTGCGACAGGGAACGGGCGACCTCATCGAGTCCGTTTCGCCAGAACTTCTTGCCCAATTTCCACAAACCCGGCCATCTTGCGCTCTCCCAGGTGTCCCGGGGGTTGATCTGAAGCCAGGTATACCCCTCGCGGGCGAGGGCGAAGACGGCATTGGGCCCGGCGTGAACGCCCCCCGTGACCATTTTGGTCAGGTGCACTCCGAGGAACGGAAACGCCGGGTCCGGCACCGGATAGATGAGGCCGTTCACCAGATGCGTCGACTCGGGAGTGAGCTCAAAGTACTCGCCCCGAAACGGAATGATCCGCACGTCAGGTTTCAGTCCGGCCAGACTGGCGACCCGGTCGCTGTGCAGTCCGGCACAGTTCACGAACTCGTCGGCGCGATATTCCGCCACTGTCGTGGTGACCGTCACCGCGTCCTGATGGGTCGCGACGCCCACGATCTTCTGGTCGAAGAGAACTTCACCGCCGGCCTGCTCGATCAGCCGACTCAGTGCGGCGCACACGCCGCGATAGTCCACGATGCCGGTGGATGGCACCTTCAGCGCGGCCACGGCGTTGACGTGAGGCTCAACCTCCCGCGCTTCTGACGTACTGACGATGGTGCAGCCCACCCCGTTGGCCTGGCCGCGTTCGTACAGCCGTTCCAGAGCGGGCACCTGAGACGCGTTCGTGGCGACAACGAGCTTTCCGCAGATATCGATGGCCACTCCGTTGTCTTTCGCGAAGCGCTCCATCGAAGTCGCCCCGGCCTGACCCAGCGTCGCCTTCAGGCTCCCTGGGGTGTAGTACAGGCCGGAGTGGATGACGCCGGAATTGTTGCCGGTCTGGTGCGCCGCAACGCCGCGTTCCTTCTCCAGCACGGTAACGCGGTGGCCTCGGCGCGTGAGCTCGTACGCGGTGGAAAGTCCGACGATGCCCGCTCCGGCGACGATGACGTGAGTCTTCATTGATTCGATCCCGCCTATAGTTTGCTTGCTGCCAGCATACTATAGTGAAATAATGCACCCGATCAATCCACTGTCTGCCGTCTCCTCGCCGCCGACCGCGCCCAGCCTTCCGATCCGCGACTCGGACGATCGCTACTACTTGCGCCGGGTGTTTTGCGTGGGGCGCAACTATGCCGATCACGCGCGCGAACTGGGTAACGATCCCGACCGGGAGCCCCCCTTCTTCTTCGCCAAGCCGGCCGATGCCGTGTTCGCCGTCGACGAGGGTGTTCCGGAGTGCGGGATCGCCCCGCACGAGGTGCCCTACCCGCCGCAGACCGCCAATCTGCACTACGAGATGGAACTCGTCGTGGCGATCGGCACCGGCGGCAGCGATATCTCGGTAGCGGATGCCCTCAGCCACGTCTGGGGCTACGGTGCGGGGATCGACCTGACGCGCCGCGACCTCCAGGACGAGGCCAAGGCACTGAAGCGCCCGTGGGATCTGTCCAAGGGCTTCGACTTCTCCGGCCCCTGCACGCCGCTCGTGGCAGCATCCCGGATCGGCCATCCGGCTGCCGGAAATGTGTGGCTGAGCGTGGATGGCGACAGTCGCCAGCGCGGCGATCTCGCCGACCAGATCTGGTCAGTTCCGGAAGTGGTCGCGTCGCTGTCGCGCTTCGTCACCCTTCGGCCGGGCGATTTGATCTTCACCGGCACTCCGGCCGGAGTGGGTGCCATAGTGACCGGCAACGAGGTTCGTGGTGGTGTCGACGGAATCGGCGAGTTGAGCTTTCGCGTCGTCTGACCCGGAGAATCGCCGCTATTCGTTCGCGAGGATGGTTTTGCGATCACTGAGAGCGCGCAACCGGGCACTTTCAATGTGGTGGCGCATCAGGTCGGCAGCGGCTTCGGGCGCACGGGCCACGAAAGCATCGTAGATCTGCCGGTGTTCCGCGGCGGCGAATCGGGCATCCGCTGAACCGAGTTTCACGAACAGGCGAAAGCGCTGCACCTGACCGCCGAGTGACCGGTAGGCCCCCTCGAGAAAGGGATTCGCCGACTGCTCGGCGATGAGGGTGTGAAAATCCTCGTCAGCCGACCAGTACTCCCGGAAGGATCGCACCACCTGGGACTCCGAGAGGCGCAGCAGGTCATCGATCGGCACCAGGAGTTTTGCGAGGAACTCCGGCGTCACCCGCCTCCCAGCCTCCAGCGCCAGGGCCGGCTCGAGCACGAGTCGGGCTTCCATGAGCTTGTCCAGCTCGACTTCGCTGAACAGCGCCGCCACGAAGTAGCCCCGAAGAGCTTCGCGATGCACGAGCCCGGTGTGTTCGAGACGGGCGAGCGCCTCGCGGATCGGCGTCTGGCTCACCTCAAACTCGCGCGACAGCGTGGGAATGTTCAGCGCAGCACCCGGATCGAACGTGCCGTTCATCAACTGGCCGAACAAGAGGGCGTAGACCTTGTCAGCGTGCGTTGTGCGTTCCGGTGCGTCGTCTCGTGCCATAGTAAAATCCTACCGGCTATAGTTTGGACGAGTTTGGTGCTCTAAGTCAGCAGGGCACGAAGCGCGTTCGTGGCGTGTCGCCGGTGATCGTCCAGGAGCTGGATCAGCCGATCGGTGTCGCCGACGGCGAAAGCCTCCACCATTTGCGAGTGTTCACTCTCCACGCGCTCCCGGTTGCTCGGGGTTTCGTAGTACAGCAGCCGGTAGGCCTCGGTCGAATCCCACAGGGCTCCGACGATACGTTCCAACCGCGGCAGCCCGGCTGCCGCCACCAGCACGAAGTGAAACCGTCGATTGGCTTCGGTCATCGCCAGGAGGTCGCCACCGTCGCTGGCGATTTCGACCGCGCGGGCAGCCTCGCGAAAATCGCTCAGCACTCCGGCCGGCGGATTGGCCATGGTCGTGCGTACGGCTTCGGTCTCGAGCAGCTGCCGAAGTCGGTAGACCTCCAGCAGGTCGTCCAACGACAATCGCGCCACCCGGTAGCCACGGTGCGGCTCGTGCACCACCCGGCCCTCGGCGGCCAGCGTGTTCAAGGCTTCGCGAACCGGCACCCGGCTCACCCCGAGACGTTCGGCGAGGGTGTCCTGGCGAAGCGGCTGGTCGGGAACCAGCTCGCCGACGACGATCAGCCGCCGCAGCTCCTTGAGTACGAATTCCGGGGCCGTCGATGGCCGCGGGCCGGTCACCGAGGGGGGAGTTAGTCGCGTCACGGTCATGACTCTAACCCACCCCCCACTCACTCCTACTCAGCGGAAGGCCGCGATGCCGGTGATGTGCTGCCCGAGAATGAGGGTGTGAACCTCGTCGGTACCTTCATAGGTGCGCACGCTTTCCAGGTTGTTCGCGTGGCGCATCGGGGAATAGTCCAGGGTGATGCCGTTCCCGCCGAGCATGGCCCGCGCTTCCCGGCAGACTTCGATGGCCTCCCGGCAGTTGTTCAACTTGCCCACCGAGATTTGGTGGGTCGACAGCGTTCCTAAGTCCTTGAGCCGCCCGATCTGCAGGGCCAGCAGGGTTCCCTTGTTGATTTCGAGTGCCATATTGACGAGTTTCTGCTGGGTCAGCTGGTAGCCGGCGAGCGGCTTGCCGAACTGCATCCGCTCGCGAGAGAAGTCGAGAACGGTCAGGTAACTGTCTCGGGCAGCGCCCATCGCGCCCCAGATGATGCCGTAGCGCGCCTCGTTGAGGCACTCAAAGGGTCCGCGCAGACCGCGAGCCTTGGGCAGCATCGCCGACTCCGGCAGTCGCAGGTCGGTGAGCTGGATTTCGCACTGGATCGACGCACGCATCGACAGTTTCTGCTCGATCGGGGTCGCGACGAACCCCGGAGTGTCAGTGGGCACGATGAAGCCGCGGATGCCGTCTCCGGTCATCGCCCAAATAATGGCCACCTGGGCCACCGAGGCGAGTCCGATCCACCGTTTCGTGCCGTTCAGCACCCAGTCGGAGCCATCACGATGGGCGAAGGTGGTCATGCTTCCCGGGTCAGACCCGGCCGTCGGCTCGGTCAGGCCGAAGCAGCCGATGATCTCGCCGGCGGCCATACGGGGCAGCCACTCGTTCTTCTGCTCCTCTGAGCCGTGCTTGTGAATCGCGCTCATTGCGAGGGAGCCCTGCACACTCACGAAGGTGCGCAGGCCGGAATCGCCTGCCTCCAGTTCCATCGCCGCGAGGCCATACTCCACGGACGTGCGTCCGGGGCAGCCGTAGCCCGTGAGGTGCATGCCGAGAAGACCGAGCTTGGCCATTTGCGGCACAATCTCGAGCGGAAAAATCGCCTTCTCGTACCAGCCCGCGATGTTTGGTTTGATCGACGAGTCGACGAACGAACGAACTTCATCGCGCAGGACGATCTCGGTGTCGGTGAGCAGGGATTCAATGCCGATGAGATCTGAGGTGTCAAGCATGGGCTGTCCTTCTGGTCGTGGTGGTTGGTTCGGTGTTGAACGTGGCTCCGGCATGTTCGCCGAGCATCGGTGGCGGTCGCAGATAGCGCGCGGGGGTATGGGAGAGGCGAATCGGGTTAGCGATCTGCCGACTGGAACGGGCGCCGTCTGTCACGTCCACGACGGGAGCCAGGCCGAGCGTCGTGGCCAGCTCCAGCGCTTCAAGAATCGAGTTCACCTTGCCGGCCGGTACTCCGGCCAGGAGCAGAGCGGCCGACCACTCTGCGGCGGGCTGATGCTGCAAGCGCTCCTCGAGCAGTTCCTTGAGAGCAGCCCGGTGGGCTAGACGCTCGGTATTGCTGCCGAAACGGTCGTCGTCGGCCAGCTCGGGCAGACCGAGCACTCGCACCAGATTGACGAATTGTTTGTCGGTGCCGACCGCGACGGCGATCGGGCCATCCTGGGTGCTGAAGGTTTCGTAGGGCGCAATGCTCGGGTGTGCGTTTCCCATTCGGCGCGGCGCCGTTCCGGTGGCGAGCGTGCTCGACGACTGGTTGACCATGCCAGCGAGCAGTGAGGAGAGCAGGTTCACCTCCACGCGCTGTCCCTGCCCGGTGCGATCTCGCACCCGCAGTGAGGCGAGGATTCCCACGACGGCGTTCTGGCCGGTGATCACATCGACGAGCGCGACGCCCACCTTGCTGGGCTCGGAATCGGGGGATCCGGTCACGCTCATGAGGCCCCCGACGGCCTGCACCAGCAGGTCGTACCCGGGAAGGTGAGCGCCGGCATCCGTTCCGAAACCGGTGATCGAACAGTAGACCAAGTCCGGTCGCTCCAGCCGGAGCGACGCATCGTCGAGTCCGTACTTGTGCATCACTCCCGGACGAAAATTCTCGATCACGACGTCTGCGGCGAGGGCGATGCCGCGGGCTTCGGCCAACCCCGCTTCGGTGCGCAGATCGCAGACCACGGACCTCTTGTTGCGGTTGACGCTGGCAAAGTAGGAGCCCATGCCGTTCGCATCGACCGGCGGAACCCAGGCCCGGGTGTCGTCCCCGGCCGGATGCTCAATCTTGATGACGTCGGCTCCAAAGTCGGCGAGCATCATGGAGGCGAACGGACCGGCCAATACCCGGGAGAAATCGGCTATCTTGATGCCGCCGAGCGGCGACCCGGTATCCGCGTCGATCACGAGGAGACCTCGGTGACGCTGGCGGGAGCGGGAGCGGGAGCGGGAACGTCGAAGGCGATCAGCAGGCCGGCCAGCAGTTGGTAATACCCGGCCAGTATGGTGATCTCGACCAGGCCGGCGTGGCCGTGCTGCTGCTTCGCCCGGGCATGAGTGCCCGCATCGACGGCGCGGTCGCGCACGAGCGCCAGCGCAAAGGCGAGAGCGGATGCCTCCCCCTTGGTGGCTGTCTCGGGCGTCACCCCCTGGGCGAGCGCCCGCAATTCGAGCGGGGTGATGCCGACGGTGGCCGCCACTCGGCTGTGGGCGTACCACTCGTACTCACAGCAGTATTCGGCTGCGATCAGGCACACCACCAGTTCGCGGGTGCGGTTCTCGAGCGTGCCGGCAAAACGCAGCGATGCGCCGAGGGCCGAAACGGCCTGGCCCAGGGCGGGGGAGTACAGCAGCGCGTTGAACGGGCCGGCGAGCAGGCCGTCATTGTCGACCACGAGGAAGGGCCCGTCGCCGCGCGGGGGAGCGACGATCTCGTCGTAGAGGCGTTGTTGCGCCGGGTCGAGGTCGGTCGGGGAGAGCAGAGGAAGGCGCCCGCCTTGTGCGCTTTCAGACAGGCCAGATTCAGACAAGGGTTCGCCCGCCGTCGATGAACAAGACCTGACCGGTGAGGAAGGCCGCCTGGCGGGAGGCCAGAAAGAGCACGGAACCAGTGAGGTCATCCACAGTGCCTAGCCGTCCGGCCGGAACGAGCTCGGTGTAGTGGTCGCGCATTCCGGGCCGGTCCAGGTGGGCGCGGGTCAGCTCGGTCTCGGTGTAACCCGGCGCGATGGCATTGACCGTGACGCCGGAAGCGGCCCATTCGCGCGCCATCACCCGCACGAGCTGGTTGAGGCCACCCTTGCTCGCCGCGTACGGCGCGTGGTCGGCGTGGGCGAGGGTGCTCGAAACCGAGGAGCAGAACACCTGACGCCCGTAGCCGGCATCGATCATGATTCGGCCGGCCGCCTTGCCGAGACGGAATGCACTGGAGAGGTTGACGTCGAGGATGCGCTGCCAGTCGTCGTCGTTCAGGTCGAGCACGGGAACCCGATGGTTGATCCCGACCGCATGCACGAGCACATCGAGGCCGCCGAGGCGTTCCACCGCGGTGGCGACCACGCTCTTGCACCCGGCCGTGGTCGTCAGGTCCGCCTGTACGCCGATGATGCGCGGATCCAGCTCGGCGAGGTGTTCTGGGCTGAGATCGGCCACAACAACCTGGGCACCAACCTCCAGGAAGGCGAGTGCGCAGGCAGTGCCGATTCCCCCGGCACCCGCCACGAGGACTCGCTGCGCGCCCAGGCCGAGCCAGTCATTCGTGGTGCCGGTCATCGCGTGCTCCGGTCACGGGGTGCGGGTGCGGGTGCGGGAGCGGGAGCGGGTGTCGGCTGGATTGCATCGTTGCAAAGACTCATTTGGATACTGTATCCAATTTGGGGCGGGAGTCAAAGGCTCGGGCGCAAGAACTTTCGGAGCGTTTTGTGCACAATACGACGCCGGTAGCATTGCTACCCATGCACACCGTCGTCGCCCAGTCGCAATCTCTGGCCACCGCTCTGCGCTCCCGGGGGGTGCGGCATGTGCGCGACGACGACACGACGAGGGCGGCATATTCCTCGGACGCCTCGCTCTACCGCGTCGTTCCATCGGCCGTCGTGCTGCCGCGCGACGCCGACGACGTCGCCACGACCCTGGCGCTGTGCCGAGACCGGGGGATTCCCCTGACCTCCCGCGGCGCGGGCACATCGGTGGCCGGTAACGCCATCGGTGCCGGCGTCATCCTGGATTTCAGCCGCTACCTGAACCAGGTCGTGTCGATCGATGCGGAGGCCCGCACTGCGGTGGTGCAGCCGGGAACGGTGCATGCCACCCTGCAGGATCTCAGCGACCGGCGCGGCATCCACTTGGCGCAGTTACTCGACCAGTCCTGAGACCTAGCCCAACACTACCTATTGCAGGAAGCTCAGATCTGCACCCTCTGGGGCCTGCAGAACCGTCGACGCATGCAGTCGACTCCAGCCGCGCGGGGGCAGGGCCGGAAGTTGCAGGTCGGCCCGCCGACGGGCGAGTTCGTCGTCGTCGACCAGCAGGTCGACGGTGCGACCAGGCACGTCGAGCCGAATCCGGTCGCCGTCACGAACCAGGGCGAGCGGCCCGCCGATCGCGGCCTCCGGCGCACAGTGCAGCACGATCGTACCGTAGGCGGTGCCGCTCATGCGGCCGTCGGAGATGCGCACCATGTCCCGAACGCCCTGCCGGGCCAGATAGCGGGGGATGGGAATCGATCCGGCTTCCGGCATGCCAGCCCCGACCGGGCCGATGTTGCGCATGACCAGCACGTGATCCGGGGTCAGCGCGAGACTCTCATCGTTGAGCCGGGCCTCCACGTCGTCGAGGGAGTCGAACACCGCAGCGATCCCCTCGTGCACGAGCAGGCGAGCGGATGCTGCCGCGACCTTGATCACGGCGCCGTCCGGCGCCAGCGAGCCGGTCAACGCCACGAGCGCACCGGTCGGTCCGAGCGGATCGTCGAGCGCGTGCACCGTGCTCTGCCAGGCCTGCGGGGCAACGGCCCCGTCGAGGGCCTCGCCCAGGGTCTGGCCGGTGATGGTCAGCACATCCAGATCGAGCAGCGGAGAGAGGGTTTTGAGCAGTGCGGGCACCCCGCCGTCGCGGTGCATGTCCGGCAGGTAATTCTGGCCGGCCGGTTTGCAGTCCACCAGCAGCGGAGTGCGCGCCGCGATCTCGTGAAAGTCGTCGAGGTCGAGTTCAATGCCGAGCCGCCGGGCAATCGCGGTGAGGTGAATGATCGCGTTGGTCGAGCCGGAGATCGCGGCGAGCACGGTCACCGCGTTACGGAAGGCTCCGGCGGTCATGATCTGCGACGGTCGGCGGTCGGCGGTCGCAATCTCGACGGCACGGCGACCGGTCTGCACGCCGAGCCGCAGCCGGTGGGCTGATACGGCCGGGGCGGTACCCGCGAAGGGGAGCGACATTCCCATGGCTTCAACGACGCAGGCCATAGTCGAGGCCGTCCCCATCACCATGCAGGTCCCGGCTGTCGGCGCGAGCTCCTGGTTGATCTCGCCGATGGTCGTCTCGTCGATCGCGCCGGCACGAAACTCCGACCACAGGCGTCGACAGTCGGTGCAGGCACCGAGCCGTTCGCCCTTGTAACTTCCGACAGACATCGGGCCGACGACGAGAGAAATCGCTGGGATGTCGGCCGACGACGCCGCCATGAGTTCGGCCGGCACCGTCTTGTCGCAGCCGCCCAGCAGAACCACCGAATCCATCGGCTGGCTGCCCAGCTGCTCCTCGAGTTCCATAGCCATGAGATTGCGAAAAAGCATGCTCGTGGGTGTGGTCAGAATCTCACCGATAGACATCACCGGAAAGACGAAGGGAAGGCCGCCCGCTTCGAGCACTCCGCGTTTGACGCTCTCGATGAGTTGCGGCATTTCCCGGTGGCAGGTCGTGAAATCCGAGGAGGTATTGACGATGCCGACGACCGGCCGTTCGAGGTCCTCGGGGTCCAGCCCGGCCGAGGCAAGAAAGGCCCGACGAATGAATTTGCTGAAATCCCGGTCGGCATAATTGGTCAGTTTGCGGTCAACGCCGACAGCTCTGTCATGTGTGTGCATGACCAATCAGGATCCCACACGTTCGCGAGATGGATGGGCGCATTGGGGTCAAAGGGTGGTAAAAAGCCCGTGTTTCTGCGAGACTGGAACTTTGAGCTTGCCCGAATCGCGGGCATTCACGTCCTGCATGTCGGGCATCCCAACAAAGGAATCCCATTGACGGATCAAACTTTTCAGATAATTGCGATCGTTTTATACCTCGCTGGCATGGTCGCCATCGGGTACTTCGCCTTTCGGCAAACGAAAGATCTTGACGACTATATGCTCGCCGGCCGAGGCCTGAAACCCGGCACAGCCGCCCTGAGCGCCGGAGCATCCGACATGTCCGGCTGGTTGCTCCTGGGGCTTCCCGGAGCGATTTACGTGTCCGGTCTGGTAGAAGCCTGGATCGCCATCGGCCTCACGATCGGCGCTTGGTTGAACTGGAAGTTCGTGGCCCCGCGGCTGCGTTCCTATACATTTGTGTCGAAGAACTCGATCACCATCCCAAGTTTCTTCGAAAACCGACTCAAGGACACGTCGCGCCTTCTACGCGTGATCTCCGGCGTCATTATTCTGGTGTTCTTCACCTTCTACGTTTCTTCCGGCATGGTTGCTGGCGGTGTGTTCTTCGAGAACTCATTCGGCTCGACCTTCCTCACCGGCATGCTGATCGTTGCCGGCGTCACCCTGCTGTACACCCTGTTCGGCGGTTTTCTCGGTGCGACTCTCACCGACGTCGCCCAGGGCATTCTCATGCTCATCGCCTTGATCGCGGTTCCCCTCGTCGCGCTCAACGCCACCGGCGGAATCACCGCCACACTCGATTCGATTCGCGCGGTCAATCCGGATCTGCTCTCCATCACCGCCGGCGGATCCGTGCTGGGCGTTATCTCCGCTGCCGCCTGGGGCCTGGGGTACGTCGGTCAGCCGCACATTATTGTGCGTTTCATGGCCCTGCGCACACCGCAGGATGCCACGGCGGGTCGCCGCATCGGCATCGGCTGGATGATTCTCACTGCCCTCGGTGCCGTCGCAACAGCCCTCATCGGTATCGCGTACTTCCAACAGAATCCTGACCTGACGCTCTCGAACCCGGAAACCGTGTTCCTGCTGCTGTCGCAAACCCTGTTCCACCCGTTCATCGCGGGTCTCGTGCTGGCTGCCGTTCTCGCCGCTATCATGAGCACCATCTCCTCGCAGCTGATCGTATCGTCGTCGGCGCTAGTTGAAGATCTCTACAAGATTGTCGGCAAGGATGCGACCCCCAAGCAGCTGGTTATGCTCGGCCGCGTCGGCGTACTGCTCGTTGCCGTCGTCGCCGGACTCATTGCGCTGCAGCAAAACTCGACCATTCTCGACCTGGTCGGTTTCGCCTGGGCCGGTTTCGGTGCTGCCTTCGGGCCTGTGGTCATCCTGTCCCTCTACTGGAAGAAGCTTTCCACCTGGGGCACTCTGGCTTCCATGGTCACCGGTGCTGTCGTCGTCTTCATCTGGGGCAGCTCCCCGCTCGGCGACATCCTGTACGAGATCGTGCCCGGCTTCGCTGCCAGCCTGATCGTGGCCGTGGTCGTTTCGCTGCTGACCTACAAGCCGAACGCTGAGATCGACGCCGAATTCGATCTGGCCGCCGAACAGGCCCACCCGAAGTACGTGGCGCCCGAGAAGGTGTCCGTCTAAGCAACACCGCACCTCGCACCACGGCGGCACCCATCCTCGGCCATACGGTCGAGGATGGGTGCCGTTTGCTGTTGCCGCCTTTAGCGGGGCGGTTTCTGCAGCCAGGGGCGCAGCATCCGGGTCACCCACGGCAGCACGAAGTAGGCCATGAGTGGCGTGAGCGCGAGGGTGGACAGCAGCACCTTGAGGGCAGTTGCGAGGTCGCCCCAGCCGGGAACCAACCAGGTCACCAGCAGAGTGAAGACGAGGTTGACCGGAAAGAAACCGAGCCAGATGCTGATCATTTGCTTCCAGCGCGGCGGCGGCACCAGTGCGGGTACTCCGGGTTCCGGTTGCACGCCGTCGAACCAGCCCTCGATGCCGGTGCGTTTCTCCACGTGGGCGTCGAGCACCAGGTCGGTTCCGGCCTCGAGCCACTCCGTGCGCTCGTCGGAATTCTCCCAGGCCTCAAGACTCTCGGGGTCGGAGAAGCGGTAGAGCATGTTCCAGGTCGCGGAATCTTCGCTGCCCCGCACCCAACCCGACCCAAGAAACCCGGGGTATTTGTGCGCGAGGTTGATGCCGTACTGCACCCACTCGCTCGCCTCGGTGAAGCGCTCCGGATCGACCGTGCGGGTGATGGAAACGGTGACGGATGCTGACGCGGGTGGGGGTGGGAGAGCCATCTAGAAGATCATCGGGCGGTCGTCGTCATCGCCGCCGAGATCGAGGTCGACGAGCACCGGCACATGGTCGCTCGGGGCGTCACCCTTGCGTTCGTTCCGGTGGATGCTGGCATCCGTCACCAGGTCGGCGAAGGCGGGCGAGCCGAGGATGAAGTCGATGCGCATGCCCTCGTTGCGCGGAAAGCGCAGCTGCTTGTAGTCCCAGAAGGTGAATCCTTCGGGCACGATCGGCCGCACGACGTCGGTCAGTCCTGCCCGTTCGAACCCGTCGAACGCCGCCCTCTCCTCGGGCGAGATGTGTGTCGAGCGCCCGGGCACGAAGCTCGGGTCGCCCATGTCTTCGTCGCGGGGCGCGACGTTCCAGTCGCCCATCATGGCCAGCGCGAGCGCGGGGTGCTGGCTGAGTTCCTCGGCCGCGTGGGTCTGGAGCGCCTTCAGCCAGGCCAGCTTGTAGGCGTAGTGCGGGTCGCCGAGCGCGCGACCGTTCGGCACGTAGAGGCTCCACAGCCGCAGGTCGTTCACGGTCACGCCGAGCGCGCGCGCCTCGAGCGGCTGGTCAGGGCCAACGGACCCTTTCTGGAAGCCGGGCATATTCGGAAAGCTGGTGACAACATCCGTCATCGGTTCCCGGCTCGCGAACGCCACACCGTTCCACTGACTGAGGCCGTGAATGGCCAGGTCGTAACCGGCATCCTCGAAAGCCTGCGACGGAAATTGCTCCGGCTTGCACTTGATCTCCTGCATGGCGAGAACGTCGATGTCCTCGCGTTCCATCCAGTCGACGATTCGCCCGGAGCGGGCACGAACGGAGTTGACGTTCCACGTGGCAATGCGCATTCGTCAAGCCTATAAGCCTGAAGCGGATGCCAGGTGGCGGTATCGGAAGCGGCCCCGGCTGTGTTGAGATTGAATGGGTACAACATTCTTGAGCGCGGAAAGGTCACAGTGACCCAGTTGCAAATTGGCTATGCGGCCATGTTGGAGCAGTTTCCACCTGCCGAAGCGGTCGCACTCTCGGCCTACGCCGAGCAGCACGGTTTCACCGGCGTGATGGCGGCCGACCACTTTCAGCCCTGGGTTCCGGCGCAGGGGCAGTCGAGCTTCGTCTGGAGCGTGCTCGCCTCGATCGCCGAGCGCACCACCGGCAACTTCGGGCCCGGCGTGACCGCACCGACGTTCCGCTGGCACCCGGCCATGGTCGCCCAGGCCTCGGCGACGCTCGCCTCGATGTATCCCGGCCGACACTGGCTGGGCCTGGGTAGCGGAGAAGCTCTGAACGAACACATCGTGGGCGGCTACTGGCCCGAGGCCCCCGAGCGCATCAACCGCATGTTCGAGGCCATCGAGATCATCTCCAAACTGTTCGCCGGTTCCCTGGCCGGCCGGGACGTCAAGCACTCCGGCCAGTTCTTCAAGCTCGAGTCGACCCGGCTGTGGACGATGCCACCGGTCGCCCCCGAAATTCTCGTCGCCACCGCCGGCCCGGTCACCGCCAAGCGCGCCGGCCGACTGGCCGACGGCCTGATCACGGTCGGCGCCCCGCTGGAGAAGATCTCGATGCTGTTCGGCAAGTTCGACGACGGTGCGCGCGAGGCCGGAAAAGACCCCTCGACGATGCCCAGGGTGCTGCAGCTGCACCTGAGCTGGGCCGAGACCGACGAAGAGGCGATGGCCAATGCGCTGCACGAGTGGCCGAACGGCGGCATGCGATTTCCGAAGAGCGACATCCGTTCACCCTTCGAGTTCGAGCAGCTGGCCAAACTGGTGCGCCCGGAGGACTTCGAGGGCCGCATGATCATCTCGGCCGACCCCGACGACCACCGCAAATACATTCAGAGGTTCGTCGACCTCGGTTTCGACCGCATCTACCTGCACAACGTGGGCCGCAACCAAAAACAGTGGATCGACGTCTTCGGCGCATCCGTTCTGCCGAAACTGGTGCGCTAGTGCCGCACGATTCGCTGCCCGACGCTGCCGCCGCCGAAGTGGGGGCCATGGAACTGTTCGGTCTGAAAGTATTCACACTCGGGGGTTTCGGCGAGATCGCTGCCGGAGACGACCTCGCGGACCTGATCGCTGAAGCCGCGCAATCCCGCCTCGTTGACGGCGACATTGTGGCGGTGACCAGCAAGATCGTCTCCAAGGCGGAGGGGCGCGTCGTTCAGGCCGCCGACCGCGAGCAGGCGATCACCGACGAGACCGTGCGCGTCGTGGCGTCGCGGGCGCACCCGGGCGGGGTCACCCGCATCGTCGAGAACCGGCAGGGCCTCGTCATGGCGGCGGCAGGCGTGGACACCAGCAATGCGCCCGAGGGTGTGGTGCTGCTGCTGCCGGTCGATCCGGATGGGTCGGCGCGCGCGATCTGCGCTGCACTCCGCGAACGCACCGGGCTGCGCCTCGGCGTGCTGATCACGGACACCGCCGGGCGCCCCTGGCGGGAAGGCCAGACCGACATCGCCATCGGCGCGGCCGGGCTCGCCGTGCTCGACGACCTGCGAGGCACAGCGGATGTCTCTGGTCGCCGCCTCGACGTCACCGTCGCGGCGGTCGCCGACGAGATCGCCGGCGCCGCCGACCTGGTCAAGGGCAAGACCAGCGGCAACCCGGTCGCCGTGGTGCGCGGACTCGGCCGGCTGGTCGCCGAGCTGGATGTCGCGGGCGCTCGGGCGCTGCAGCGCCCGAGCGACACCGACATGTTCCGGCTCGGCACGGCCGAGGCGCGCGCTGAAGGGTATGGCGAGGGATTCGCGGCCGGGTTGGCTGCAGCGGCCGGTAAAAGCTAGATCGAGATGGTGAGGGCCTGAATCAGGCCGCTCTCGGCGTCGAGCTCGAAGCGGTAGTTCAGGTCGACGCTGCGGCCCGGAAAGTTGCCCTCGACGCGGTTGACGACGGTCGTCGACGACTCGTCCTTCTCGGTGCGCAGCTGGGTGGTCGTGTACTCGAATTCGGCGGCGCTGCCGGCGAGCCAGGCGGTGATGGCCGTCTCGCCCGTGTAGGTCTTGCCGTCATCAATGACGACCGCGTTTTCGGTGAAGGTTGCTCGCGCGGAGGCGGGCTTCGCGCTGGCGCTGCGTTCGAGGTAGGTCATGATGGCCATCGGCAGCGTACGGGACTGGGTGGTGAGTGACATGGAACCTCCTGGGCCGTTCAAACGAACGTAATCGAGTCGATGGATGCGTGCAGTCGACCCTTGAGGCTACCGCGCGCCGGGTTGCGGCACATTGCACGCACGCTGGTACCTTGTCGCAGATGGAAGAAAACTCGGGCGACGGCCATGCTGCCTCGCCCTCGCCCTCGCCCTCGCCCTCGCCCTTGGCCGCTCCGGCCTGGGTGGTCGTTGTCCCGGTCAAGGGGAGCGCCGAGGCGAAGAGTCGTCTCGGGGCCGGGCCGGGGCGGGCGGCGCTCGCCGACGCGTTCGCCCTCGACACTGTGGCGATGCTGGTGGCGGCATCCGCTGTGGAGCGGGTGTTCGTGGTGACCGCGAGTACCCGGCTGGGCGCCCTGCTCGGCGGGTTCGGCGCGGTCATAGTGCCCGAGGTGCCAGTGGCTGAAACGGGGCATGCCCGCTTGAACGCCGGGATCGTGCAGGGCCTCGCTGCCGCTCGGCTCGCCTATCCCCAGGCGAATCTGGCCGTGATGACCGGGGATCTGCCCGCCCTGCGCCTGAGCGACCTGGAGAACGCGTTCGCGCTCGCCGAAGTGCACCCACGCGCCATGGTGGCCGACGCGGAGGGTGTGGGCACGACGACGTTGTTCGCCCGCGCAGGAGTCACTGTCACGCCGCGGTTCGGTCTCGGCTCCCGCGCTGCCCACGAGGGCGACGGACACGTGGTGCTCGACCTGCCGCCGACTTCGTCGTTGCGGCGCGACGTCGATACCGCGGCCGACCTCGAAGCCGCGCGGGCCCTCGGACTTGGGCCGCACACGAGTGTGTTGCTCTAGGCGGTAGCCGCGAGAGCAAGCACGGCCGCGGCCATCGCGGTTGTCGCGGGCAGGTCGGTCATCCACACCGGCACAGCAGCAGAGCGGATGCCGGCGGCCGCTAGCGTGGGCAGCGCCGCGGCATCCGTTCCATCGATCAGCCAGGCGTCCAGTACTCCGCCGTTCGTGCGCGCTCCGTAGTGCAGACCGACGGCGAGAGCACTGGTCTCGACGCCGATGGTGTGCAGGCAGGTATCGGCCATGCCGCGCACCGCCGCGCCGCCGATGATCGGGGATACCCCGACGACTCGCGCGCCGGTGGAACGCAGGGCTTGGCGCACTCCGGGCACGGCCAGGATCGTGCCGACCGAGACAACTGGGTTCGACGGTGGCAGCACGACCAGGTCGGCCTCGGTGATGGCTTCAAGAACACCAGGCGCGGCGACCGCGTCGGTCAGCCCCTGCTGCTTGAACCCGGTGATCGTCACGCGAGCGCGATATCGAACCCACCATTCTTCAAAGTGAATATAGTCGCCCGCCGTGTGCTCATCAATATTCTCGGCGAGGCATACGTGGGTTTCGACTGGCTGGTCGCTCATGGGAAGCAGGCGCACCCCGGGCTGCCAGCGGCGGCAGAGAAATTCGGTCGCCTGCGACAGCGTCGAGCCGTTTCGCAGAAGGTCGGTGCGAACGATGTGCGTCGCCAGATCGAGGTCGCCGAGGGTGAACCATGACCAGCCGCGCCCGTATGCTGCGATCTCCGCCGACGCGCGTCGCGTTTCGTCGGGGCGCCCCCAGCCCTGCTCCTCGTTGATGCCTCCGCCGAGTGTGTACATGACGGTGTCGAGGTCGGGGCAGATGCGCAGCCCGTCGAGCCACATGTCATCGCCGGTGTTCACAATCACGGTCACGGCCGCGTCCGGAGCGAGAACGGCGAGGTGCGCGAGCAGCCCGCGAGTGAAGCGGGCACCGCCGACACCGCCGGCCAAGACCGTGACTCGCTTCACGCCGACATCGCAGCCGAGTACACGATGACCGGATGCCCGCCGCGCGGATGCTCCAGAATGAAGCAGTCCACCCCGTAGACTGCGCCGATGATCTCCGGAGTGAGCACCTCGGCTGGTGGGCCCGAGGCCACCAGCAGGCCGCCGTCGAGCAACAGAATGTGGTCGCAGTACGCCGCCGCGAGATTGAGATCATGCAGGGCCATGATGGCCGTCACCCCGAGCTCCCGCACCTGGCCGAGCAGGGAAAGCTGGGCGCTCACGTCGAGATGGTTGGTCGGTTCATCGAGCAGCAGCAGGCTCGGTTGCTGCGCCATGGCCCGCGCGATCTGCACCCGCTGCTGTTGCCCGCCGCTCAGGCTGTGCCAGGACCGGTCGGCGAGCGATCGGGCACCCACCGCCTCGAGGGCATCGAGAGCGACGCCGCGATCCTCGTCGCCGCTGAAGGAGCCCATGAGTTTGGTGCGATGCGGAATGCGCCCGAGCAGCACAACCTCGAGCACGGTCAGCTCCACGCTCGGAGCCGCATTCTGCTCCAGCAGGGCGATGCGGCGGGCCGCGTCGCGTCGGTTCAGTGACCCCACCGAGACGCCGTCGAGGGCGGCGGTGCCGGCATCCGCTTTGTCGATGCCGGCAATGAGCCGCAGCAGGGTGGACTTGCCAGCGCCGTTCGGGCCGAGCAGGCCGGTGACGCTGCCGGTGGGCAGCGACGCTGAGACGTCGCGCAGAATACTGGTGCCGTCGATCGAGAACGACAGCTGGTCGAGGTCTACGCCCACAGGTGCGACTTCTTTCTCTTGATCAGCAGAATGAACACGGGCACCCCGATGAACGCCGTGATGATGCCCACCGGAAGCTCGCGCGGGTCGAACACAGTGCGGGCGAGCGTGTCGGCAATGACCAGGAACAGCCCGCCGCAGACGGCAACGAGCGGCAGCAGTCGGCGGTGTCCCGGCCCGCTGACGCCGCGCACGAGGTGCGGCAGGATGAGTCCGACGAACCCGATCGAGCCGCTGACGGCCACCATGGCACCGGTCAGCAGGGCCACCGATCCGAGCAGTGCCCAGCGGGTGCGGTTCACGTTGATGCCGAGGCTCGCCGCCGAGGTGTCACCGAACGCGAACGCGTCGAGCCGAGTCGCCGAGAAGAGGATGCCGGTGCCCACGACCAACACGGCCGTTCCGGCAATCGCGACGCTCTCCCATGTGGCGCCGGCCACCGAGCCGAGCAGCCAGTTGAGAATCTCGCGGTAGGAGTCGCCCTTGGCCGCCCAGAAGATGATGAACGAGGTCAGCGCGCCGGCGAGCTGGGCGATGGCCAGCCCGGCGAGGACCGCCCGCACCGGCGTGATCGTGCCACCGACCCGGGCGATGCTGAGCGTGGCGACAAGAGCGAGCAGCGCGCCGAGGAAGGCGGCGGCCGGCAGGGCAAAGCCGATGCCGAGAATGACCACGCAGACCGCACCGACGGATGCCCCGCTCGACAAACCCAGCAGGTACGGGTCCGCGAGCGGGTTGCGCGTCACGCTCTGCATCACCGCGCCGCTCAGGGCGAGGCCGGCCCCGACCAGCGCGGCCGTGAGCACGCGCGGCAGCCGCAGCTGCCAGACGATGGAGTCGGTGAGCAGAGGCACCGGCGCGGTCGGAAGCCCGAGGTGCGCGCCGATGCTGCCCGCCACCTGCGCGAGGCTGACGGCTGCCGGCCCGATGGTCACGGCGACCGCGCACACGAGAATGAGCGCGATGGTGGCTGCAACGAGCCACCCGAGGTACGTACTCCGGGTCACGCGAGTCTCCGCCAGGTTCGCGAAAGCGGGAAGGCTGTTGCCTCAACCCTGCTGAAGCGACACTTCACCCGCTTTCGCGTGGGGGGGAAGGAGCTCACTCGTTCAGGTCGGCTAACTGGGTGATCGTCGACGATGCTGCTTCTACATTGCGGATGCCGGCCTCGGTGGAGGCGAATGGCAAAATGATGTAGCGCTGGTTCTTCACTGCGTCGAGCACCTGGGTGGCCGGGTCCGATTCGAGGTGGGCGATCTTCGACGCGGCGGTGTTCCAGGTGGCGTCGACCAGCACGATGACGCTCGGGTTGGCCTCGATGATCGATTCCCAACCCACCGAGGTCCAGGTGTCGCTCACATCGGCGAAGATATTAGTGAGCCCAGCGGCGTCCATGATCATTTCGGGTGAGCCGATGCCGGCGCCCACGTAGGGGGTCGTGGTGCCGCTCGAGTACCAGAGGGCCGTGGTGGTTCCGGCGATCGACGGCGTCAGACCGGCGAGGTCGTCGTTCAGGGTGTTGACCAGGTCGGCGGCGGCGGACTCGACGCCAAAGATGGCGCCGGCTTCTTCGATCTCGGTGAACACCGAGTCGAAGGTGAGCGGATTGGGCATGAAGTCGCCCTTGCACGCTGCCGGTGAGACGTATGTGCCGACGCCGAGCGCCGTCAGGGCATCGCGTTCGCCCACACCGTCGGCGCTGAAGTTTGATTCCCAGCCGCCGTAGATGAAGTCGGGGTTCAGGCCGAGTACCGCCTCCTGGCCGGGCAGGAAGTCGCTGATCACGTTGAGGTCGGACCCTTCGGTCGCCAGCGATGAGGGTAACGGGCCGTCGAGAAAGGCTGAGCCGACGATGCGGTCGCCGAGACCTAGGGCCAACAGCAACTCGGTCGCCGAGGACTTGATCGACACGATCCGCTCGGGCGCCTTCGTGACGGTGAGGTTCGTGCCGCAATTCTTCACGGTGACCGGGTAGCTCGCGCTGGCGGCGGGGGACTCGGCCGGGGTGGCGGCCGGTGTTGCGGCGGCGCACCCGCTGAGCAGCAGGGCGGCGCTGGTGGCCACGCCGATGAACAGAAAACGGGAATGGCGCATGCGGAACCTCATTATTTTGGGCGCGGGAACTGGATTGTCCAGAGACCTGCTGCCCAAATCGAGGCAAGCTCAACCAATAAAATCTAATTGGTGGTCACGAATACCGTAGCAGGGACCGGCCAGTGCAAACATTGAGTCAGTGCGAATATTGGGTACGACACGAGGGAGAGCGCATGTTGAAGCTGGGATTGAAAGCGTCGGCGGAGCAGTTCGCACCGCGAGAACTAGTGGAACTCGGCGTCATGGCCGAAGAGCACGGGCTCGACAGCGTCACCGTGAGTGACCACTTTCAGCCGTGGCGGCACGAAGGCGGCCACGCGCCCTACGCGATGGCCTGGATGGCCGCGGTCGGCGAACGCACCAAGCGGGTGCAGATCGGCACGTCGGTGATGACACCCACGTTCCGCTACAACCCGGCCGTACTGGCCCAGGCCTTCGGAACCATGGGCTGCCTCTACCCCGGGCGCATCATGCTCGGTGTGGGAACGGGCGAGGCCCTCAATGAGATCGCCACGGGCTACCAGGGCGACTGGCCCGAGTTCAAGGAACGTTTCGCGCGCCTCCGCGAGGCCGTCGACCTCATGCGTCAGCTCTGGACCGGTGAGCGCATCGATTTCGACGGAGAGTATTACAAAACCGTCGGAGCCACCCTCTACGACGTTCCGGATGCCCCGGTGCCGGTGTACATCGCGGCCGGCGGCCCGGTCGTGGCCCGCTATGCCGGCCGTGCCGGCGACGGTTTCATCTGCACCTCGGGCAAGGGCATGGAGCTTTACACCGAGAAACTCCTTCCCGCCGTCGCCGAGGGGCTGGACAAGGTCGGTCGCGCCCAGGACGACATCGACCGCATGATCGAGATCAAGATCTCCTACGACACCGACCCGCAGGCCGCGCTCGAGAACACCCGGTTCTGGGCCCCGCTGTCGCTCACGCCCGAGCAGAAGCAGTCCATTCACGACCCGCTCGAGATGGAGGCGGCCGCCGATGCGCTCCCGATCGAGCAGGTGGCCAAGCGCTGGATCGTCGCCTCCGACCCCGACGAGGCGGTGGCACTGATCAAGCCGTACCTCGATGCCGGCCTCAACCATCTGGTCTTCCACGCCCCGGGCCACGACCAGAAGCGTTTTCTCGGCCTGTTCGAGCGCGACCTGGCCCCCAGGCTGCGCGAGCTGGGCTGACGCCTCAGCGAACGAATCCGGTTACGACCAGCGCGCACCGATGGGGTGCACGGCCGAATCAAGCGGACGCGCCGCCGCGGCCAGCGCCTCGGCCACCGGTCGGATGTCGTCGGGCAGGGCGCCGGCGGTCACGCGAATGAATGCGGGGCCGCCGGCGCCTGACAGATCCGGGGCGGCCAGAAACGGCGAACCGCCAGCCACGCGAATGCCGGAGGCGGCGAGCCGCACCATGGCATCCCGCTCGTTCTGCACGGGCAACCAGGTGTTGATGCCGTCGGCCTGCACCACCTCAAGCCCGAACTCGGCCAGGGCATCGGCAAGGGCACGCTGGCGGGCGAAGTAGATGCGGCGGGCCTCGCTGACCTGGGCCATGCTCTCGCCGTTGGTGAGCAGGTCGTGCAAAATGGTCTGCAGCATGCGGCTGGTCCAGCCGGGGCCGAGCATGCGCCGCGATACGATCGGGTCGATCAGCGCGGCCGGACCGCCGAGCGCGGCAATGCGCAGGTCGGGGCCGTGCGATTTGGAGAAGCTGCGCACGTGCAGGGTGCGTTCCGGCAGCCAGAGGCCGAGACTCACGTCGGAGGCGATGCTGATCTCGGCGGAGTGATCGTCTTCGATCACGATGGTGTCCGCGCTCGCCGGCGTAGCGCGCAGCAGCCGGGCCAGCTCCTCGGCCCGATGCGCCGTCATCGAGGCGCCGGTGGGGTTCTGCGCCCGCGGCTGCAGCAGCACCACGGCCGGGCCGAGCTTCAGCGCCGCGGCGAAGTCGGCCGGAACAATGCCGTGCTCGTCGACCGCTACCGGGAGGCGCTCGAGGCCGAGCTGGTCGAGTAGGTCGAAGAACGGCGGAAACGTGGGGTTCTCCATGATGACCCGGTCGCCGAACCGGGCCACTGCGTCGAGGCTGCGCGAGATGGCGTCGAGGGCGCCGTCGACGACGGTGATGGTTTCCACCGGGTAGGGCCACGAGGCCCGCAGTACCTCGAGCAGCTCCGGAATGATCGGCAGATCCTGGTAGCTCGGCGTCACCGCGCGCTGCGACACGCGGGACAGCGCCGGTCCGAGTGCCGGGAGCAGCAGCGGGTCGGGAGTGCCGCGCGAGAGATCGAGGCGGGCCGGACCGACCGCGCCGATCATGGACTGGCTGCGGGCCGGCAGCCACTGGGGCGCGGCATCCTGAACGAAGGTGCCGCCCCGACCACGCGACACGATCAGGCCGACCGAGGAGAGCGCCTGCCAGGCGTGGCTGACCGTGGCCGGGCTCACGCCGAGCTCGCCGGCCAGTACTCGCACGGTCGGCAGGCGGTCTCCAGGCGCGAGGCGACCGCTCGCGATCAGCCGGCCGATGGCCGCGGCAATCCCCGCCGGGGTGCGCTGCTCGATTTCATCGATAAAGTTCTGCATTGCTCTTGCCCCAAGGTGCCGTGGACGACAGGATGATTAATGCGTGCGTTACACAGAGAAACACATTTGAAATGTTTACGTCAAATAATAACAATACGAACAGCGCGGTTCATAGCGACCCTTGACTAACGAAAAGCAAGTGGAAGGCACAGCATGAATAGCCAGATCGTTCGAACCGCCATCACCCAGGCCACCTGGACCGGCGACGAAGAATCCATGATCGCCAAGCACGAAGGCTTCGTGCGCACCGCCGCCGCCCAGGGCGTGCAGGTGATCTGCTTTCAGGAACTCTTTCACGGCCCCTATTTCGGCATCGTGCAGGACGCCAAGTATTACGACTATGCGCAGGCCGTTCCCGGCCCGCTCGTGGATCGGTTCGCTAAACTCGCCGCCGAGTTCAAGATGGTCATCGTGCTTCCGGTCTATGAGGAAGAACAGCCCGGCGTGCTCTACAACACCGCCGCGGTCATCGACGCCGACGGAACCTACCTCGGCAAGTACCGTAAGCACCACATCCCGCACCTGCCGCAGTTCTGGGAGAAGTTCTACTTTCGCCCCGGCAACACCGACTACCCGGTGTTCGACACGGCGTACGGCAAGATCGGCGTCTACATTTGCTACGACCGCCACTTCCCGGAGGGCTGGCGTGCACTTGGCCTGAACGGCGCCGAGATCGTGTTCAACCCCTCGGCCACCAAGCCCGGTCTCTCGAACCGCCTGTGGGAGCTCGAGCAGCCCGCCGCCGCCGTCGCCAACCAGTACTACGTCGGCGCGAACAACCGCATCGGCAATGAAGCGGCCGAGTTCGGCGACGAGGCCGTGACCTTCTACGGCAGCTCGTACTTCGTTGATCCCAAGGGCAACTACGTGGGCGAGGGCGCCTCGACCGACACCGAGGAGATTCTCGTGCGAGACCTCGACCTTGGCGTCATCCGCGAGGTGCGCAACTCCTGGCAGTTCTACCGTGACCGTCGCCCCGACTCCTATGAGCCCCTCGTCGCGCCCTAATAATTGGGCCCCGAGCGGCTAGAGCCCTAGCAGCTAGGCACAAGCGGATGCTTCCGGCCGACCTTTGAGGCTCGACCGGCGGCATCCGCTACCCCTGACACTTTCAGCGAAGAGGATGCCATGAAGACTTTGATCAAGAACGGCACCGTGGTCAATGCCACGGGTCGAGGACTCGCCGACGTGCTCATCGATGGCGAGAAAATTGTCGCGGTGCTCGCACCCGGCTCCACCCTGCTCGGCTTCGATGTGGCGGGCAACGTCGACCGCGTCATCGATGCCGGCGGCAAGTACGTTATCCCAGGCGGTATCGACGCCCACACCCACATGGAGATGCCGTTCGGCGGCACCCAAGCCAGCGACACCTTCGAAACCGGCACCCGCGCGGCCGCCTGGGGCGGCACCACGAGCATCGTCGACTTCGTCGTGCAGTACGCCGGCGAAGACGTGCTGGAACGCTACGCCGCCTGGCAGCAGAAGGCCGCCGGCCAGTGCGCCATCGACTATGGCTTCCACCAGATTCTCAGTGACGTGCAGGACAGCTCTCTGACCGCGATGGACGAACTCGTCGGCGAGGGCGTCTCGAGCTTCAAACTGTTCATGGCCTACAAGGGGGTCTTTCTCAGCGACGACGGCCAGATCGTCAAGGCCATGCAGCGCGCCGCCACCAACGGCAGCATGATCATGATGCACGCCGAAAACGGCAGCGTCATCGACCTGCTCGTGCAGCAGGCCGTCGCCGCCGGCAACACCAGCCCGCTCTACCACGGCCTCACCCGGCCCTGGCAGGCCGAAGAAGAAGCCACGCACCGGGCCATAATGCTTGCCAACCTCACCGGCGCACCCCTATATATAGTTCATGTGTCGGCGAAGCAGGCCGTTGACCAGATCGCGACGGCCCGAGACAACGGCCAGAACGTGTTCGGCGAGACCTGCCCGCAGTACCTCTACCTCTCACTCGAAGACAACCTCGGTGCCGAGAGCGACGAGTGGGGCAGCTTCGAAGGAGCCAAGTGGGTGTGCTCCACGCCGCTGCGGGCCAAGGCTGAAGGCCACCAGCACCACATGTGGCAGAGCCTCGCCACGAACGATATCCAGATGGTGTCCACCGACCACTGCCCGTTCTGCATGAAAGGCCAGAAGGACATGGGCCTGACCGACTTTTCCAAGATCCCCAACGGAATCGGCTCGGTCGAACACCGCATGGACCTGCTCTACCAGGGTGTGGTCGACGGCAAGATCTCGCTCGAACGCTGGGTCGAAGTGTGCTCCACGACCCCGGCACGCATGTTCGGCATGTTTGGCCAGAAGGGCGTGATCGCCCCCGGCGCCGACGGCGACGTCGTGGTCTACGACCCGAATGGGCACACCTCCATCGGTGTTGATAAGACTCACCACATGAACATGGACTATTCCGCCTGGGAAGGCTACGAGATCGACGGCCACGTCGACACCGTCATCTCCCGCGGCAAGGTCGTCGTTGACGACAATGCCTACCTCGGCACCAAGGGTGACGGTCGCTACATCAAGCGCGGCCTGAGCCAGTACCTGATTTAGGGCGGAAAAGATGGATTTCGGAGCAGTACTTCAAACCAACCCGCCGTCGGCGCGCACCGTGCAACTGGCCAAACTGGCCGAGGCCCACGGGTTCAGCCACGTCTGGACCTTCGACTCGCACCTGCTCTGGCAGGAACCGTATGTGATCTACAGCCGCATCCTGGCCGAAACCAGCAAGATCATCGTCGGCCCCATGGTCACCAACCCGGCTACCCGAGACTGGACCGTCACGGCGTCGACCTACGCGACCCTCAACGAGATGTACGGCAACCGCACCATCTGCGGCATCGGCCGTGGCGATTCGGCGGTGCGCACCACCAACGGTGCACCGACCACCCTGAAGACCCTGCGCGAGTCGATCCACGTCATTCGCGAGCTCGCCAACTCCCGCCCCGTGGAGTACAACGGTGCCACGGTGCAGTTTCCGTGGAGCCGCGGCTCCACGCTGGACGTCTGGGTCGCCGCGTACGGCCCGCTCGCGCTCAAGCTCGCCGGTGAGGTGGGCGACGGCTTCATCCTGCAGATGGCCGACCTCGACGTGGCCAAATGGATGATCGAAAGCGTGCGCACCGCAGCCTCCAACGCCGGCCGTGACCCGCTGGCAATCAAGTTCTGCGTCGCCGCCCCCGCCTATGTCGGTTCGGACTGGGAGCACATGCGCGACCAGTGCCGCTGGTTCGGTGGAATGGTCGGCAACCACGTTGCCGACATCGTCGCCAAGTACGGCGCCGATTCGGCCGTGCCGAAGGCACTCACCGATTACATCAAGGACCGCGAGGGCTACGACTACAACCAGCACGGCAAAGCCGGAAACGAGCACGCCGCCTTCGTGCCCGACGATATCGTCGACCGGTTCTGCCTTCTGGGAACGGCCAAGGACCACATCGAGAAGCTCGAGGCACTCAAAGACCTCGGCGTCGACCAGTTCGCCGGCTACCTGCAGCACGACAACAAGGAAGAAACCATGCGTGTCTACGGCGACACCGTCATTCCGGCACTGACCGATTCCATCACGGCCAAGAAATAAGCGGATGCCCACCCAGACCGAGCAGACCGCCCCGTCCCGGCGGAGAGCAGTCCCAGTGCGTCGCGACGCGCACGTGCACCCGCGCCTGCGCGGTGGCCTGTTCGGCCTGGCCGGCCTCGTACTGCTCGCCCTCATCTGGGAGCTCTACAAGGCGCTCGGCCCGGTCGATGGTGTCGTCATCGGCACGCTCACCGTGCTGCCGCGCACGACCGACCTCGCCATGCCGCACCTCTGGGTCATGTTTGATCGGCTGTTCGAGCCGGTGACGGGTGCGGCATCCGCTTTGCCGTTGTGGCAGGCGGTGTCGCAGGGCTCGCTGTTCACCCTGGGCATTGCCGCGGTCGGCTGGCTGGTCGGGGTGACTGTGGGGCTCGCGCTCGCGCTGCTGATGCAGCGTTTTCGCCTGGCCGAGTCGGCCATTCTTCCGTGGATCATTCTGAGCCAGACCGTGCCGCTCATCGCGATCGCTCCACTGGTGCGGCGCTGGGGCGCGCAGATCCAGTTCGGCGATTTCACCTGGGAAAGCTGGATGTCGGTGGCCCTGATCGCCAGCTACCTCGCGTTCTTTCCGGTGTCGATCGGCGCCCTGCGCGGCCTCGCCTCGCCCGACGCCAACCACGTCGACCTCATGCACTGCTACGCGGTCGGCTGGTGGAAGACGCTCTGGCGGCTGCGCCTGCCGGCCAGCGTCGGCTATCTGTTGCCGGCTCTGCGCCTGGCCGCGGTCAGCGCTGTCGTCGGCAGCGTCGTCGCCGAGGTGTCGATCGGGCTGCGCGGCGGCATTGGCCGGCTCATCGTGGAGTACGCCGGCGCGGCCGGCAACGACCCGGGCAAGCCCTGGGCGCCCATCTTCGGATCGATCTTGGTCGGCCTCGTCGCCGCCGGCTTTGTGGGCCTGATCGGCCTGTTCCTTCGTCGTTTTCGCAGGGGAGAGGCCTCAGCATGACTACCACCACTAGCTTCGCCGTCGACGTGCCCGCAGTGAACGTGCACGGCGTCAGCCGCATCTTCGCCGCCCGCAAGGGTCCAGGTGTCACCGCCCTCGACGACGTGAGCCTTACGGTCGCGCCCGGCGAATTCGTCAGCCTGATCGGGCCAAGCGGATGCGGCAAGAGCACGCTGCTGAGACTCATCGCCGACCTCGACGTTCCCACGAGCGGCAGAATCGAGGTGTTCGGCAAACCGGCCAGGCAGGCCCGCATCGACCAGGACTACGGCATCGCCTTCCAGCAGGCCGGCCTGCTGCCGTGGCGCACGGTGGCCGGCAATATCGAGCTGCCGCTCGAGTTGCACGGGGTCGGCAAGGCGGCGAGGCGCCGCCGTGCCGCTGAACTGATCGCGTTGGTCGGGCTCTCCGACTTCGCGGCGCACTTTCCCGACCAGCTCTCCGGCGGTATGCAGCAGCGCGTGGCAATAGCGCGCTCGCTCGCCGAAAGCCCCAGCCTGCTGCTTATGGACGAACCGTTCGGCGCCCTCGACGAGATGACCCGCGAGCGCATGCAGAATGAACTCGTGCGCATCTGCGCCGAAACCCAGGCCGCCGTGGTCTTCGTCACCCACTCCATTCCCGAAGCGGTGTTTCTTTCCAACCGGGTGGTGGTGCTGGAGCCGCGGCCCGGACGCATCCGTTCGATTGTGAGCGTTGGTCTTGGCGCTCCGAGTGGCCGCGGCGAAGACCTGCGCGAAGACGAGGGCTTCTTTCGCTCCCTCAGCGAGGTTCGCGACCTGCTGCACGGCGATGAAGCCGCCGGTGCCAGCCCGGCCGGCGCTCGCGGGGTCGAGACGCGATGAGAACGGCCCAGCCGGGACTGGTTCAGACCGTACTCGCCCCAATCGTGTTCGGGGTGGCCGTCATCCTGCTCTGGCAGGGCTTGGTCACCGGGCTGGCGATCAAGGCGTTCATTCTTCCGGCACCGTTTGCGATCGGCGCCGAATTCGCCGGCAACCTGAACAACGTCGCCGGCGGAATGGCGGTCACTGGCCGTAACTCCCTGATCGGCCTGGTCATCGGCGCCCTGATCGGCATTGCGCTGGCGATCGTGGCAGCACTCGCCCGCCTGCTCGATGAGATGGCCGCACCGATCGTCGCAGCCCTCTCGGTGGTTCCGATCGTGGCGCTCGCGCCGGTGCTCTATACGATGTTCGGTGCGGGCGCCGAGACCGCCCGGCAGCTGGTCGCTGCGCTCGCCGTGTTCGTGCCGGTCTACTTCAACACCCTCAAGGGCCTGCGCCAGGTGCGCCCGGTGGACCGCGATCTGATGCGCGCCTACGCCGTCACCAGCTGGCAGGCGACCCGCGCGGTCACCCTGCCCACCGCGCTGCCGTTCGTCTTCACCGGCCTGCGCATCGCATCGTCGCTCGCCGTGATCAGCGCCCTGATCGCCGAGTACTTCGGCGGACCGGTCGGCGGCCTTGGCAAATCGATCACCTCGGCCGCGTCGAGCAGCAACTACGGGCTGGCCTGGGCCTACGTGCTCGGCTCGATCATTCTCGGACTCGCTTTTTACTGTGCAGCTCTCATCGTGGAGAAGCTCGTCACCCGCCGTTCCGGCGGCTAGACCATCCACCCCACCACCCACAGCAACAGTAACCAAGGAGGCACCATGAAACACCGCATCACATGGCTTGGCGCAATCACGGCCGTCGGCGCTCTCGTTCTCTCAGGCTGCAGCACGGCGAGCACTGCTCCCTCAACGGATGCCGCCGGCGATCTCACCCCGATCACCCTGCAGCTGCAGTGGTTTGCGCAGGCCCAGTTCGCCGGTTACTACGCCGCGCTCGACCAGGGCTACTACGAAGACGAAGGCCTCGACGTGACCATCGACGAGGGTGGCTCCGACATCGTGCCGCAGGACGTACTCGCCGCCGGTGACGCCGACTACGCCATCTCCTGGGTGCCGAAGGTGCTCGGCTCGATCGAGCAGGGCGCCAACATCACCGACGTCGCCCAGATCTTCGAGCGCAGCGCCACCACCCAGATCTCGCTCAAGGACAAGGGCATCACGACCGCGGCGGACCTTGCGGGCAAGAACGTCGGCAGCTGGGGCTACGGCAACGAGTGGGAACTGTTCGCCGGCATGCAGAAAGCCGGCGTTGAGCTCGGCGACATCAACCTCATTCAGCAGGCGTTCGACATGACCGGATTCCTCGCCGGCGATATCGCTGCCGCCCAGGCCATGACCTACAACGAGTACGCCCAGGTTCTGGAAACCATCAACCCCGACACCGGCGAGCTGTTCCAGCCCGAGGAACTCAACGTCATCGACTGGAACGACGAGGGCACCGCGATGCTCCAGGACTCCATCTGGGCCAACGCCGACAAACTCGACAGTGACGCCGACTATGCCGACAACACGGTGAAATTCATCAAGGCGTCGATCAAGGGCTGGATCTACGCGGCCAACAACCCGTCGATCGCGGCCGGTATCGTCACGGCCGCCGGTTCGACCCTCGGGGAGAGCCACCAACTGTGGATGACCAACGAGGTCAGCAAGCTCATCTTCCCGTCGACCAACGGCGTCGGAATGATCGATGAAGCGGCCTGGGCCAACACGGTCGATATCGCTATGAACACCAAGAACGAAACCGGCGCGACCATCATCACCACGGCTCCGCCCGCCACCGCCTACTCCAACGAGTACGTCACCAAGGCGCTCGATGAGCTGAAGGCTGACGGCGTCGATGTCATGGGCACCGACTGGAAGCCCACCGAGGTCACCCTCAACGAGGGCGGCAACTAGCAGCTGAACCGGCCGGGCGGCCCTGCACGGGCCGCCCGGCGCACAATTTTTCCTATTCACCCACTTCCAACAGAAAGCCAGCGATATACGTGACTGACACCAGCACACAAACTCTCAACGCGCACACCAGCGAACTCGACCGGGCGCACGTATTCCATTCCTGGTCGGCACAGGCAGCATTGAAGCCGCTCGTCATCGCCGGCGGGTTGGGCTGCCGCGTCTGGGATCATGACGGGCGCACCTATCTCGACTTTTCGAGTCAGTTGGTGAACCTGAATATTGGCCACCAGCATCCGGCCGTCGTGAAAGCCATCACCGAGCAGGCCGCGCTCCTGACGACCATCTCGCCGGCCACGGCGAACCTGGCCCGCGGCGAGGCGGCCAAGCGCATCACCGACCGGGCCCCGGCCGGATTCAACAAGGTGTTCTTCACCAACGGTGGAGCGGATGCGAATGAGAACGCCATGCGCATGGCCCGTCTGCACACCGGCCGCGACAAGGTGCTCTCGCTCTACAAGTCGTATCATGGCAACACCGGCGCGGCGATCGTGGCGACCGGCGACTGGCGTCGCATCCCCAACGAATATTCGCGCGGCCACGTGCACTTCTTCGGCCCGTTCCTCTACCGCAGCGAATTCTGGGCGACGACCGAGGCTGAGGAATGCGCCCGCGCGCTGCACCACCTCGAACGGGTCATTCAGAGTGAAGGGGTGGCGTCGGTCGCCGCCATTCTGCTCGAGTCGATTCCCGGCACCGCCGGAATCATGATGCCGCCGGCCGGCTACCTGCCCGGGGTGCGCGCGCTCTGCGACAAGTACGGCATCATGCTCATCCTCGACGAGGTCATGTGCGGCTTCGGCCGCACGGGCAACTGGTTCGCCTTCCAGGCCTATGACGTCGTGCCCGACCTGATCACCTTCGCCAAGGGCGTCAACTCCGGCTACGTGCCCACCGGCGGTGTGATTATCTCCGATGCAATCGCTGCGACCTTTGACGAGACGGTCTTTCCCGGCGGGCTGACGTACAGCGGGCATCCGCTCGCCATGGCGTCGATCGTCGGCACCCTCGATGCGATGGCAGACGAGGGCATCGTCGAGAACGCCGCCCGCATCGGCCGTGATGTGCTCGAGCCGGGCCTTCGCGAGCTGCAGGCCAAGCACCCGATCATCGGCGAAGTGCGCGGTGTCGGCGTGTTCTGGGCGCTCGAGCTGGTCGCCGACCCCGAGACCCGTGAGCCGGTGAGCGCCGCCGTCATGGCCCGGGTGAAGGCCGAACTGCTCGGCCGCGGCCTGCTGCCGTTCCTCATGGAAAACCGTATCCACGTCGTGCCGCCGTGTGTCGTCACCGACGCTGAGGTGGCCGAAGCGCTTGCCACCTACGACGAGGTGCTCAGCCTCGACCTGCTTTCCTGACCGCTCCAACCATTAAGGACGCATCACCCATGACCGAAGTTCCCACCATTCAGCACTACATCGACGGCACCGCTGCCGCCGGTACCTCGACCCGCACCGCGCCCGTCTTCAACCCCGCCACCGGCACAGTCGCCAAAAACGTGCTGCTGGCGAGCGCCGCCGACCTCGACGCAGCCGTCGCCGTCGCCCAGGCCGCCTACCCGGCCTGGCGCGACACGAGCCAGGCTCGCCGCCAGACCATCATGTACAACTTTCGCGAGTTGCTGAACGCGCGCAAGGGCGACCTGGCCGATATCCTCACCGCCGAACACGGCAAGGTGACCTCCGACGCGCTCGGCGAGATCATTCGCGGCCTCGAGGTCGTCGAATTCGCCCTCGGAATGCCGCACCTGACCAAGGGCGAGTACTCCGAGAACGTCTCGACCGGCGTCGACGTGTACTCGATTCGCCAGTCGCTCGGCGTGGTCGGCATCATCAGCCCGTTCAACTTTCCGGCGATGGTGCCGCTCTGGTATTTCCCCATCGCGATCGCGGCCGGCAATACCGTCGTGCTCAAGCCGAGCGAGAAAGACCCTTCGGCGTCGAACTGGCTCGCCGAGCTGTTCACCGAGGCCGGCCTGCCTGCCGGTGTGCTCAACGTCGTGCACGGCGACAAGGAGGCCGTCGACGCGCTGCTCGTGAACCCCGACGTGCAGGCGATCTCCTTCGTCGGTTCCACCCCGATCGCCCGCTACATCTACGAGACCGCGGCCAAGCACGGCAAGCGCGTGCAGTCCCTCGGTGGCGCGAAAAACCACATGCTCGTGCTGCCTGACGCCGACCTCGACCTGACAGCGGATGCCGCCGTCAACGCCGGGTTCGGATCCGCCGGTGAGCGCTGCATGGCCATCAGCGTCATCGTCGCCGTGGAGCCCGTGGCTGACGAACTCATCGCAAAGATCGCCGAGCGGGTCAAGGGCCTCACGGTCGGTGACGGCACGCGCGGCTGCGACATGGGACCGCTGATCACCAAGGTGCACCGCGACAAGGTCGCCGGCTACATCGACATCGCCCAGGCCGACGGCGCCGACGTCGTCATCGATGGCCGCGGCGTGAAGGTTGATGGTGACCCCAACGGCTTCTGGCTCGGCCCGACCCTGTTCGACAAGGTCAGCGTCGACTCCGCCGTGTACCTCGACGAGATCTTCGGACCGGTGCTGTCGATCGTGCGCGTGGCCAGCTACCAGGAGGGCCTCGACCTCATCAACGCGAGCCAGTACGGCAACGGCACCGCCATCTTCACCAACGACGGCGGGGCCGCTCGCCGGTTCCAGAACGAGGTGCAGGTCGGCATGGTCGGCATCAACGTGCCGATTCCGGTGCCGGTCGCGTACCACTCGTTCGGCGGCTGGAAGAACTCGCTGTTCGGTGACGCAAAGGCCTACGGCCCCGCGGGAGTGAACTTCTACACCCGGGAGAAGGCGGTCACGAGCCGTTGGCTCGACCCGAGCCACGGAGGAATCAACCTGGGCTTCCCCCAGAACCAGTAGTTCTCCAGGCAGTTCTCGCCGGTCGGCGGTGGCGGGGCCATCCGCTCCCCGCTCAAACATTCAGGTGTTCCGGGAATCCGCGAAAGGCATGCGGATGCCCCGGAACACCTGAAAACTCGCAACTCCGCGGAAAACCCCGCCACCGCCTGGACTCTGGGGGACCTCGTTGCTGGGTCTTGCTACTGGGCCGTGTGGGACTGCTGCACTCTCGCGGCTTCGGATTTCAGGGCTTCGATGACGGTGCGCACGGCCAGGCGCTCGGCTCGGTCGGGGCGCATCAGAGCCACAATCTGTCGCTCCGACTCGATGCCGCGCAGTGGCTTCAGTACGAGTCGACCGGGCTGCCCGCCGCCGGAGGTGTACCGGGGCACGAGGGCGATGCCGAGCCCGGCGATCACGAACGATTCGATCAGCGCAAGGTCAGCGAAGCGCTGTGACATGGACAGGCGGGCGCCGGCCTCCTGCTCGATCGCGTGCAGAATGCGCTCGAACGGGTAGCCGTCGGTCACGCCGATCCAGGTCTCGCCGATGAGGTCGCTGGGACGCACCCAGGCGCGATCGGCGAGCGGATGCCCGACGGGCAGTCCCACATCGAGCGGCTCGGTCATGAGTGGAACAACCGTGAGGCCACGACCGGCCCAGGAGAGCTGGCCGCTCATGGAGTGGGCGAGCACAATGTCGTACTCGGCCGTGAAGGCGGGAAAGTCGCGTAGCTCCGGGTCTTCATCGGCGCAGTTGAGCACGAGGTCCGGCCCGAGAATCTTGATGACGCCGGGCAGCAGCATTTGGCCGGCGGTAGGAAAGGTGACCAGGCTCACTTCACCCGAGGCGTGGTTGCGGAATTCGTCCCAGAGTGCGGTCGCTTTCGCGAGTGACACCGCGACGTCCGCTGCGCTGCGGGCGAGGGCGCGGCCAGCCGAGGTGAGCACGAGTCCGCGACCATGACGCTGGGTGAGCGGTAAGCCGGCCTCGCGTTCGAGCACCTTGAGCTGCTGGGAGACGGCCGACGGGGTGCGGTGGGTGGCCAAGGCGACCGCCGTAACGCTGCCGCGGTCGGCGAGTTCGCGGAGCAGTTCGAGTCGTTGCACGTCCATGTAGCCAACCTACACAATGCATGCAGAATAATGCGATTGTGCTGCACGGTTAGGGGTGGTCAAATGAGAGGGTCACACACGAGCAATGTCGCCTCCGTGCCGGGCCACTCCATCTCCTTCGAAAGGCATCTCGTGATCATCCTCATCGCCATCCTGCTCGTTGCCGTTGTTTCCATCACCGCTCTCGTCATCGAGGTGCGCCGCGATGGCTACCGTCAGACCGAGCGTCGCAACCTGGTTCGCATCTTCTAGCCGGAGAATCCCGGCTACGCACGGCCGAGTCGGAGCCCAAGCGCCGGCTTGCCTCCATCGACGCCCGGGCCACCAGAGGGCCGAGGCGGTCAACGTCTTCGGGCGTGACCCGCTGGGTGGGAAAGCCCAAGCCCATCGCACCGGCCAGTTCGCCCATGTGTGTGAACACGGGTGCGCTGATTGAGCCCACGCCGAGGTTGCGCTCGCCGAAGGCAGCGAAGTAGCCCTGCTTGCGGGCGACCTCGACTTGAGCGTCCAGGGTTGCCAAATCGGCCGGGGTGGAAGGCGTGAACGCCTCAAGATTGGATTTCTCGAGGGCGGCACGGGCATCCGGATCGAAGGCGAGAAAAATCTTGCCGGGAGCGCCAGCGTGCAGAGGCATGACCATTCCGACCATGAACGGTCGGATCACCACGTGCCGAGTCTCGGCTACGGCCACGATGGTGCGGAAGGCGCCGTCGCGAACATAGAAGCATGCCGTCTCGCCGGTCTCGTCCCGCAGGTCCTGCAGCACCGGCTTCACGAGCTGTACTGCGTCGAGGCCGAGAGTTCCGGGCGCAGCCCAGCGCACCACTGCGATTCCAATGCGGTACCGATCCTGATCGCGATCAAGTAGTCCCTCATGCACCATGTCCTGCACGAGACGCTGGCAGGTGCTCGACGGCAGGCCGGTTTTCTTGATCACCTGCTGCAGGGTGAGTTCGGGTGCATCCACCCGGAAACAGTTGAGAATCTCGGTGATTTTGTGCAGCACCAGTGTGGGTGACCGGCGACTGACCTGTTCCGTTGACACGATCGTTGCTCCTACTTCTGTGCTGGGTCCGTCGACTCCAGAGTAGAGCCGTGCCGGCCCTGACGGGTGCCAGCGTCTTGACAGAACCCAACGTAACCCACAGGATGGGACTGTGACCTGTCTGATGGGTTGCAATACTCAACTCGCTCAGCCCCGCACACAACGACGCGGAGACAGCAATGACACGGTCCAACCTCACAACGGACGCCATGATGACTGCTAGCCGGCTCGGCTCCTCGCGCATCGGCCTTATCGTCCCGAGTTCCAACACAACTATGGAAACCGAGCTTCCGGAACTCTTTCGACGCCAGACCGCGGCAACCGGCCACACCTACACCTTTCATTCCGCCCGCGCCGCACTGAAAAACGTGACGACAGAGGAATTACTCGCTATGGCCTCGAAGGCCGCCGACTGCGCCACGGCCGTCTCCGACGCCGACGTCGACGTGATCGCGTATGCCTGCCTCGTAGCCGTCATGGCGCAGGGCCCCGGCGCGCACGAGCCCGCCGAGAACGTTATCCGCCAGGCGGCGACCGACAACGCTCACGCGGCCGAGGTCACGAGCAGTGCCGGTGCTCTCGTTCGCACCCTGCAGCAGCTCGGCGCCCGCCGCGTGGTGATGGTGGCCCCGTACATGGAACCGCTCACCCAAATGGTGAGCGACTACATCGAGGGAGCGGGTATCGAGGTACTCGACACCGTGAGCCTGGGCGTGGACGACAACCTTGCCGTGGGCTGCCTCAATCCGCTTGATTTGCCCGAGTTCGCGCGCAACCTGAAGCATGAGGGAGCCGACGTTATCGTGCTGTCAGCCTGCGTGCAGATGCCTTCCCTTCCCGCCGTGCAGGCGGTCGAGGACGAACTCGGCCTGCCGGTGATCACCGCGGCGACCGCGACCACCTGGGAAATCCTCCAACTACTCGGCCACACCCCGGCGATACCGAACGCCGGCGGGCTGCTGGCCGGCACACTTACATCTCTGGCTCCGCGCATTCGCACCAACGCGTAGGGCACGCGCATGTCTATCCCACTCCTCGCGTTCCTCGTGTTGATCGCGGCCTTCGCCATCGGCTCGTTCTCCAAGATCAACGCCGGCCTCATCGCGCTCGTAGCGGCCTTCGGCGTCGGCACGCTCGTGGCCGGTCTGCCCATCACTGAAGTGACCAACGAGTTCCCGTCCGGCTTGTTCTTCGTTCTCGTGGGAGCAACCCTGCTTTTCGCCATTGTGCGAATCAACGGAACGATCGACCTCCTGGCGTACTGGGCCGAACGCCTCGCGGGCGACCGCAAGGTGCTGGTACCCGTGCTCATGTTCCTGCTCACGGCCGTGCTCGCCACGGCGGGCGCCTTCACCCCAGCCGCGATCGCTATCGTCGCTCCGGTAGCGCTTGCCCTCGGTAGCCGCTTCGGAATCAGCACGCTGGCCATGGGCCTCGTGGTGGTGCAGGGCGCCAATGCCGGCGCGTTTTCGCCGGTCAATCCGTTCGGCGTGCTCGCGAACGTGATGCTCGACGATGCCGGTGCCAGCGGCGACTCGCTCAAGCTCTTCATCTATTGTTTCGTGTTCAACGCGCTACTTGCCGTCGTTGCGTACGCGGCAGCGCAGAAGATCATGGGAAAGCGTCTTAGCCGTGCGACCGAGTTGTCGAGCGGAGGTGCCAGCGAGATCGTGACGGGTTCCGGCGGAACCGCCCCTGGAACTCGGGCAGGAACATCCACTCTCACCCGTCCGGTGAAGACGGCACCGGTGAAGGTGGCCGCGACGCCGATTCGAATTCTCACCCTTGCCGGCCTCGGGGTGATGCTCGTGCTCACCACCGTGCTCGGTATCGATGTGGGGGTGGCGTCGTTCGTGGTCGCTCTCGCGCTCATAGTGGTGAATTCGAGCGTTCAGAAGGCGGCAGTGGAGAGCATGCCCTGGTCGGCCATTCTGCTGGTCACCGGGATCGTCACCTACGTCGGCATGCTCGAAGCCATCGGCGCGCTCGAGGAACTGCAGAACGGCATCGCCGGACTCGGTAACAGCTCGCTCGCGGCCCTCGTGACGAGCTACGTCGTAGCGATTGTCTCGGCGTTCGCATCGACCACCGGCACCCTGAGCGTGATCAGTCCGCTCGTCACGCCCATCGCAATCGATCCGCTGCTCAGCCCCATCGGCGTGATTACGGCAATCGCCATAAGTTCCTCCGTGGTGGATGTCAGCCCCATGTCTACGAGCGGCGCATTGCTCATGGCCAGCGCCCCGCCCAAAGACGAGCGCCTGTTCTTTCGCGCTCTGCTGGTCTGGGCTGTCGTCATGATCGCCGTCGTGCCCGTGCTGGTGTGGTTCTGCTTTGTGCAGCTCGGCATCAGCTAACTCAGACCCTCCCTCGAAAGGTTTTCATGACTGAATCCGCCGTTCTCGCGCCCACCACCCTGGCGTGGATCACGCGCCTGATTGCTTTTGACACCACCAGCCGCAATTCGAACCGGGAGTTGATCGACGTGATCGACGCGGAGTTGCGGGTGCGCGGGCTGGAGCCGCAACTCGTGCCCAACTCCGATGGTACGAAGGCCAATCTCGTTGTCACGATCCCGGCTCACGATGGGTCGACGTCGGGTGGCGTGATGCTTGCTGGCCACACCGATGTGGTTCCAGTGGACGGACAGGCGTGGAGCAGCGATCCGTTCACCGCTGAGGTGCGCGAAAACCGGCTCTATGGCCGGGGCGCCGCCGACATGAAGGCGTTCACCGGTGTCATTCTGTCGTTATTGCCCGAGTTTCTGGCCCGGCCGCTGGCAACACCGTTACACCTCGCGTGGACCTACGACGAAGAGGTGGGATGTCACGGGGCCATCACCCTGCTGGCCGACCTGGCCGCGCGGGACATCCGCCCAGACATCTGCGTGGTGGGGGAGCCGACCAGCATGCGGGCGGTGTCGGCGCACAAGAGCAGCCACCTGTATCGGGTGAGTTTCACCGGGCTGGCCTCGCACTCCTCCAACACTCCCAATGGCGTCAACGCCATCGAGTACGCGGCCAGGGCCATCGCGTTTATTCGCTCGATCGCCGACGAGCATCGAATGAACGGGCCCTTCGATGCAAGCTTCGAAGTGCCATACACAACCATTAACGTGGGCACGATTTCGGGCGGAGCGGCCGTGAACACGGTCGCCGAGCGATGTGACTTCGAGTTCGAATTTCGCGCGATTCCGGGAGTATCCACCTCGGCCATCTTTTCCCGCATCGAAGATTTCGTGCTCGGGGAGCTGCGCACGGCGATGCGTGCCGAACACTCAATCGCCGACGCGTCGTTCGCTCCGATCGGCGCCGTTCCCGCCCTCAGCGCAGCCGGAACCGGCACCGCGCTGCAGCTGGTGCACGATCTCACGGGAAGAAATTCTGAAGAAACCGTCGGTTACGGCACCGAGGGTGGCCTGTTCCAACTGGCCGGAATCGACACCGTGGTCTGTGGCCCGGGCAGCATCCGTCAGGGTCACACCGCCAACGAGTACATCGACCTGGCGCAAATCAATGCCTGTGAAGATTTCATGCGCGCGCTCGCTCGGCACCTCGCGCACCAGCACTGACCACACCCCCTTCTCCACAGAAAGAACTCTCATGACCGATGCGTCAGCACGCCCCGCCGTTTCCGGCAGGTCTCAAACGGATGACCCCGCCCTCGCCGAGAGGCGCAGGCAGGCCCGCAAGGCGGTCGTGGCCGCATCCATTGGCAACGGGCTGGAATGGTTCGACGTGATCGTCTACGGCACCTTCGCCGTGACCATCGCGAAATTGTTCTTTCCCACGGCCGACGAGACGGCGTCGCTGCTGCTCGCCTTCGCGTCGTTCGGTGTCTCGTTCATCATGCGGCCGCTCGGCGGCATCCTGATTGGGCGCTATGCGGATCGCGCCGGCCGCAAAGCTGGCATGCTCGTATCCATCTCTGTCATGTTCCTCGGCACGCTCTTGATCGTGCTGGCGCCCACGGCTGCCATGATCGGCGTGGCAGCGGCAGTCATCATTCTCGTGGCCCGGTTGCTGCAGGGCTTCGCCGCCGGCGGGGAGTTCGGCACCGCTACCGCGTTCCTCATCGAGTACGCACCGCACCGTAAAGCCTTCTACGGAAGCTGGCAGGTGGCCACGCAGGGTGCTGCCATGCTGCTCGCCGGGCTATTCGGATTCTTCCTGAACAATTTCCTGAGCCAGCAGAGCTTGGAAAGCTGGGGCTGGCGCATTCCCTTCATTTTCGCGCTCCTCATCGGGCCGGTGGGTTGGTATATCCGCTCAAAGATGCAGGACACCCCGGAATTCCTCACCATGACGCCGTCCGCATCGCCGCTGAGAGAGACCTTCATCGCGAATGCCGGACGCCTTTGGACAATGGTGGGCGTCGTGGCACTCGGGTCGGTAGGTATCTACATTGCCCTGTTTATGCCGACGTACGCCATCGTTAACCTGGGCATGCCCACCGAGGGGGCGTTGTCTCAACGCTCGTATTCGGCGTGGTGATGAGCGTCGGCTCGCCGTTCATCGGTAAGCTCGCCGACCGGGTGGGGCCGGCCAGGGTTATGACTTGGGCCGCCACGGGGACGCTGATGCTCGGCATTCCCCTGTTCATTCTGCTCAACCAGTTCCCCACGCTCCTCGTCATGATCGGCATCGAGCTGATTCTAGGAGTGCTGGCCACGGCGTACTTCGCTCCGCTGACGGCGATCATGTCGGCGATGTTCCCCGTGCAGATCCGCACGACGGGGTTGTCGCTCGGTTACAACATTGGCGTGACCGTGTTCGGCGGATTCGCACCGTTCATTCTCACGTTCCTCATCAGCACGACCGGTTCGCTGCTCGTGCCGGGGTATTACCTCGTGGCGATCGCGGCCCTGTCCCTCGGGAGCATCGTGGTGTCGCGTCGAGTGTTTCAGCAGCGGTAAACGGAGGCTGGCCCGGTTGCGCCCGAAAACTCGACCACCACGTGAAAAAGCCTTCTTTTGTCACGCCTGTTGGCGACCACGTTCGGCCGGGTGGGCATGCCCTAAACTGGCGGGTGTGACTGATACACGGCAGAAACTCATCGACTTCATCTCGGCCGAGGCCGTTTTTCACGGGGACTTCGTTCTTACGAGCGGCAAGAGGGCCACGTACTACGTGGACCTTCGCCGGGTGAGTCTCGACCACCGGGTGGCCCCGCTGATCGGGCAGGTCATTCTCGATCTCATCAAGGACGTGCCCGATGTCGTCGCCGTCGGCGGCATGACCATGGGCGCCGACCCGATCGCCGCCGCCGTCATGCACCAGGGCGCGGCCCGCGGCGCGAACTACGACGCCTTTGTCGTGCGTAAGGAGCCGAAAGACCACGGCCGAGGTCGCCAGGTTGAAGGCCCCGACCTCGCCGGCAAGCGCGTGATCGTGCTCGAAGACACCTCCACCACCGGCGGGTCGCCGCTCGCCGCCATCGAAGCCCTGCTCAAGGTGGGCGCGATCATCGCCGGAGTCGCCGTCGTCGTCGACCGCAACACCGGTGCTCGCGAAATCATCGAGGCCGCCGGCTACCCCTATTACGCCGCGATCTCCCTTGAGGACCTGGGGCTCAACTAGTGGTCTCAGACGACGACGAGCGAGGAATCGACTGGCTCGCGTCGCAGCTCGACCCGGAAACCGCCGGTGCCGGCACTGACTCGCCGGACGACTCTGCTGCCGAAGCTACAGACGACGCCAAAACGGATGTTGCCAAAACGGATGCCGCCGCGCCGGATGTCGCCGCACCCACGAGCCGCTTTGGTCGCCGCGCGCGTCGCGCCAAGGCGGCAGTGGCTGAGCCCGAGGTCGTTGAGCCCGTTGTCCCGGCGGTCCCGGCAGTTCCGGCCGGGCCAGCTCCCTGGTGGACCACCCCGCTGCCGCAACCGGTCGAAGCTGAGGTCGACGCTGCTGACGCTGCTGACGCTGCGGAGGACGCTGCACCGGCCACTCCCGCCGGGCACGAAGTCGTTCCGCCACCCCACAGTGAGCCTGTGCTGGACCCGAGGCCGGCTGCAGGGTCCGAACCCGTCACGCCCGCTGCTGTGGTGGCCGCGACCGTGCCAGCGGCTGTCGTACCGGCCGCCGTAGTGCCGGCCGCCAGCGAAGTGGCCGCCGTTGAATCGGCAGCCGCCGAGCCCGACACGGGCGGTCCGGTGACGGTCGCCCCGGCAACGGCAGAGCTTGGTGCTGCTGAGCCTGTTGCGTCCGAGCCCGTAACGGCCGAGGCCCCCGCTGCCGAGCAGCTCGCTCCGCCGGCCGTCATCGCGGGTGAGCTTCTCGAACAGCAGGCGACGGCCGCAACCGAGCTGCTGCCGGTCTCTGCAACGGATACTCGCGTGCCCCACGTGGGGGCGAGCATCCGCTTAGCCGATGCCGATGCCGACGCCGACGCCGAGGCCAGCACCGACCGGCCCAGGAACACCGAGGCGCCGAATCGCCACCGGTCCCGGCGAGTCCTTGCCGAGGGAACGCAAGCTGCCCTGGTCTGGACCGCCGTCGGGCTGCTTGCCCTCATCGTGCTGGTGGGCCTGTTCTATCTCGGACAGCGGCTGGTCGCGAGTCCGGTAGCGGCTCCGGCGCCGACCCAATCCGCGACGCCGACGCCCACTCCAAGCCCCACGCCCACGCCGATCCCAGAGGTCACCGCGGTCCAGGCCGCCGGTGCACACGAGTGGAACACCCTGTTCGGTGGCGAGTGCCTCGAACCGTATGTCTCGCCGTGGGAGGAAGAGTTCACGGTCGTCGACTGCGCCGTCGCGCACACCGCCCAGCTGGTCTACCGCGGCAGCTTCGGCGGCGATGCGACCACCGTGTTTCCGGGGGAGGCGGCGCTCGCCGCTCAGATCAACCTGCTCTGCACGGCACCCGGCATCCTCGACCTGAACGCCGCTGGCACCTACCCGAACCTGCAAATACAGGGCAGCTACCCGATCACCGACGAACAGTGGGCCACCGGCCCGCGCAACTACTACTGCTTCGTGAGCCGTGCCTCGGCCGAACCGCTGGCCGCGACCATCATGGGTGCCGGCCCGGCCGCCTGATCGTGGGCTCGGCCGGCTGCAGGCGCGAGCGGATGCGGCCGGCAGGCCAGCCGCCGCATCAGCTTCTTCCAGCCCGAAGCAGGGCTAGAGTGCGGTGTAGCCGCCATCGATGACGATGGTAACTAGCGCATCACGTCCGAAGCGACGACCACATTTCACTGAGGTGACCGGCCCGCTAGCGGGGTCGACTCCTCCATCGCGCTCTTCATTGTTAGGGTGCCTAACGCTGGCTCTATCGTCTCCGGGCGAGCATTACTTTTCAGTCCCCACGAATCACATCCATTTCAGAGAGAAGACTAGTCATGGCCAGTTCACCCACGCTCCCGGCGACAATGCGAACGAGCGTTCTGCTGAAGCAACGAGACTTGACGATCGAGGACCGTGCCGTACCCACGGCCGGCGCCGACGAGGTGCTCGTGAAGGTCGCCGCGGTCGGCGTCTGCGGCTCCGACGTGCACTACTACCGCGAGGGCCGAATCGGCGACTTCATCGTCGATGCCCCCCTGGTTCTGGGCCATGAGCTCAGCGGCACGATCGTGGCCGTCGGAGTGGATGTCGACCCCGCTCGGGTGGGGGAGCGGGTCGCCGTGGAACCGCAGCGCGCCTGCCGCCTCTGTCGGGAATGCCGTGCGGGCCGGTACAACCTGTGCTCGAAGATGGCATTCTACGCAACCCCGCCCATCGACGGTGCCTTCTGCGGCTACGTGACGATCCAGACCGAATTCGCCCACGCTATTCCTGATTCAGTCTCGTTCGAGGCTGCCGCCCTGCTGGAGCCGCTCTCGGTTGCCATCGCGAGCATCCGCAAGGCTGGTATCGTCCCCGGGTCATCGATTCTCATCGCCGGTGCCGGCCCGATCGGCATCATCACCGCCCAGACCGCGCGGGCCTTCGGCGCGAGCGAGATCATCGTCTCCGACCTGATCGCAGCCAAGCGTGAGCGTGCGCTGAAGTTCGGAGCCACCCGGGTCATCGACCCCGTGGCCGAAGACCCGGCAACGCTGGGCCTTGACGTGAACGCGTTCATCGACGCCAGCGGTTCCGCGCGGGCCGTGGACAGTGGCATCCGCTCGGTGCGGCCAGCCGGCACGGTCGTTCTGGTGGGGCTCGGCAACCCCGAGATGATCCTGCCGGTGTCGCAAATTCAAAACCTGGAATTGACCGTCACCGGCATTTTCCGCTACGTGGACACCTGGCCGACCGCTATCCACCTGGTCGCCTCCGGACAGGTCGACCTCGACTCGCTCGTGACCGGCAAATTCGACCTGGAGCATGTAGCAGAAGCCCTCGACAGCGATCGGAACGAAGACAGCCTCAAGTCCATCGTCTACCCGAACTAGTCCCGAGAGAAACGGAGCACCACCATGAATGTATTCAGCCTCGAAGGAAGAACAGCCCTGGTCACCGGCGGCAACCAAGGGCTCGGCAAGGCCTTCGCGTTCGCGCTGGCCCAGGCTGGCGCCCGCGTCGCAATCGCCGGGCGAAGCGCCGAACGCAACGCCGCCGTTGCGGTGGAGGCGAAGGCTGCCGGGCATGACTTCGTCACTATCCAGGCCGACATCACCAAAGACGACCAGGTCGCCCGCATGACCGAGGAAGCCATCACCGGCCTCGGCACGATCGACATTCTCGTGAACAACGCCGGCACCTGCTACCACGCACCGGCCTTCGACGTCACCGACGACGAATGGGCCGCGGTCTGGGACCTCAATGTTCGCGCGCTCTGGAAAGCGAGCCTGTCGGTTGGTGCCCACATGCGCAACGAGGGCAAGGGCTCCATCGTCAACATCGGCTCGATGTCGGGGATCATCGTCAACCGCCCGCAAATGCAGCCCGCGTACAACGCCTCGAAGGCGGCCGTGCACCATCTCACCAAGTCTCTGGCGGCCGAATGGGCCCCACTCGGAATCCGCGTGAACGCGGTCGCCCCCGGCTATGTCAAGACCGAGATGGCACCGGTCGACCGGCCCGAATTCCAGCGTTACTGGGTTGAAGACGCACCGCAGCAGAGGTTCGCCCTGCCCGAGGAGATCGCGCCCTGCGTAGTCTTCCTGGCCAGCGAAGCAGCGTCGTTCATCACCGGTTCCGTGCTCGTCGCCGACGGCGGGTACACGGTCTACTGATCATGGCAGCCGTCAGCGACCGTCGCGTCGTGGTCAACTCCGCCAACGACGTCGTGCTCGAAAATATCGAAATACCCGTTCCCGGCGCCACCGAGGTGAGTGTGCGCTCGACCGTGGTGGGAATCTGCGGGTCGGACATGCATGCCGCGCACGGGAAGCATCCGTTCATGTCGTTGCCGTTTCGGCCGGGCCACGAGGTCGTCGGCATCGTCTCTGGCGCGGGAGTGGTTGTTGACCCCGCATGGATCGGCACTCGCGTCGTGATCGAGCCCAACCTGTAGTGCGGAACCTGCGACCAGTGCGCCGCCGGTCGGTGCAACATCTGCGCGACCCTCGACGTGTTCGGCTGCCAGACGCCGGGCGGAATGGCCGACCAGTTCGTCATTGACGTCGGTCGAATCATCACCCTGCCCGACGACCTGTCCGACCTGGAAGCCGCCCTGATTGAGCCGCTGTCGACGCCCGTGCACGCTGTGCGGCGGGCCGGTGACCTCACAGGAAAGCGCGTCGTGGTGCTCGGAGCCGGACCGATCGGACTCTTCGCGACCCTGGCCGGGCTGCAAGCCGGCGCTGCGACGGTCGTCGTCGCGGATCTGCTCGACACCAAGCGTGCCAGGGCCGAGCGCCTCGGTGCCAGCGGCAGTTTCGACTCCAGCGCAGCGGATGCCGCGGAGCAGGCACGTGCGCTGCTCGGCGGTCCGGGCGAGCGGATGCTGCCGGCGCGGCGGGCAGGCCAGCCGCGCATGCGGCGTTGGCCAGCCTAGAGCGGCCGTGAGCGTGAAAGAGCCGAGAATGCGCGGGCTCGTGGCTGAGTTCCGAATTGCGTCGGGTCTGACGCAGCACTTCTGTGAGCGACGCCCGGGCCCCGTCCACGGGCCCACTTTATAAACTGGGCCCGTAAACGCAATATGGGCCCGGCTCCACGTACAGCGGCGTGGGTCGATAGCAGTCGGCCACAATGGCACTTCGTGTACAATTTGTAGTCAAAAATTCATTGAAGACTTCGAATTTTGATTCAGGAATCCATTGTCCGGTCAGGACCGCCGTACACCTCAATCGCAATGATTCATTACCTGAGTAACCCGGTGCTGCAGGCGCCGAAGTCCTAGAGTTCGTCCCGAACCATTTCTGAGTTTCTCTCGCTTTTGTGTTCTATTGGCGGTAGAATGGGTGTCAAGGAGGCAATGGCGCCCATGTTCATGGAAAACCCGAGCGAGTCCGGTTCGAACCCCGTCATTGTGGCGGTGGAGCAGGCTCGGGATGCATTGCTGGCGGCGTTGGGCGGGGTGTCGTTCGGGTTGCTGGGCGATGAAGAATCCCTGACCGTGCTGCTGGCGCTGGAGAGCGTGGGCCGGGTCGTTGACGGTGCCCGGGTGCTCTCCACGACCGACGTGCTGCGCCGCTCCGAATACTTTGATGCTGCCGCAGCGAAAGCCGCAGCCCAGGCGGCTGTTGATCAGAGTGCCGCCGCCCCGGGCGGTGCGGGTTCGAACAGTGCTGGTGCGGACAGTGCTGGTGCGGACAGTGCTGGTGCGGACAGTGCTGGTGCGGACAGTGCTGGTTCGGACACTGCTTCTGCGGAATCTGTGCCCCTTGAGGCTGCTGCTGCGGCTGCTGCGGCCTCGCCGAGCGTGGCGGGTGCCGCGGCGGCTCTGGCTGCGCCGACGCTGGCCCGTCGGCTGGGCTGCCGCAGCGGCGTCGAACTGGTCTGCACCCTCGCCCGACTCTCCCGCAGCGAGGTGCGTCAGCGGTCCGCGCTCGGTGAGAAAGCCGGCCAGCGGATGCTACTCGGCCGCCCCCTCAGTCCCACCTATTCTGTTCTCGGGAAGGCGCTGCAGGGCGGGGAGCTCGGGCTGGAGCAGGCCCGCGTGATCGTGCAGGTGCTCGACGGCCTGCGCTTCGAGGTGTTGCCCCCGGACCTCGACCGGGTCGAACGCTCCCTCGTGGCGAGCGGGTCCGGGGCGATCACTCCCGAAACTGAGGGACTGCCCGGTGCCGGCATCGCCTTTGCGCCGGAACTGCTGCGGCAGCAGGGCATCCAGTGGAAGGCGCGCCTCGCCCCCGACGGCACCGCACCCGGCGAAACCCCCACCGAACGGCGCAGCTGGCTCACCTTCGGCGGCCTAGCCAACGGCGGCTATAGCTTGAACGGCTGGTTCACCACCCTCGACCGCGCCATCATCGGCAACGTCTTCGATGCGTACCTGTCCGCCGCGGCGGCCAACCCGGTTCCCGGCGCCGACAGCGCCGCGACCCGGGCGACCGGCACCACCTCTGGCACGGCGTCCGGCACGAGTCGAGTTTCCAAGACCACTCCGCGGGCGCGGGTCGCGTTCCGGGAGACCGAACCCGATCACGCCACCACAAACGACAATGACAAGAACGGCGAGACCGAAGCTGGGGTCTACGGCGCGCACATCGGTATCGACGGCCAGAACCGTCAGGGCAACCAAAACTACGACAACGAAGCGGCACAAGAAGCGACCAGCGAGGCGAGTGAGGCAGGTCCAGAAAGCGAGGCAGGCGACACGCTCGGCACCGACCCACCCGACCCACTCAGCTCCGACCCACTCAGCTCCGACCGGCTCAGCTCCGACCGGCTCAGTTCCGACCGGCTCAGTCCGTGCCCGCAGCAACCCGACGACACCCGCTCCCGCAGTGAAAAACGAGCCAGCATCCTGCGCGCCGTGTTCGAAGGCGCCGCCCGGCACCCCGGCACCCCCACCATGGGCGGAGCCGCCCCCACCGTGCTCGTACACATCAACATCAACGACCTCCTCGACGGCCGCGGCACCGGCTGGATCGACGGCATCGACGGACACCTCACCACCAGCCAAGTCGACGAACTGATCTGCGCCGGCGGCTACCAACCCGCGCTGTTCGGCCAGAACGGCCAAATCCTAAACTTCGGCCGCAGCAACCGGTTCTTCACCGCCACCCAACGCCGAGCCCTCGCCGCCCGAGACGGCGGCTGCGTCATCCCCGGCTGCACCGTGCCACCACACCTGGCACAAGCGCACCACGTCATCCCCTGGCAAAAAGGCGGCCCGACCGACATCGACAACGCCGTGCTGCTCTGCAACGCCGGCCATGCCAGCATCGACACCTCCGGCTGGGAGATCGACATGCGCGACGGCCGCCCCTGGATCCGCGGCCCGCTCGTATTCGACCCCACCCAAACCTGGCGCCCCGCCGGCCAAAACCGCGCCGCCACACCCGCCGAGAAACCCCACTGGGACAAGTAGCGCGAACTGCACTCGGCCGACGGAATGGCTGGGCACCGCAGACAGCCACCGCGGGACTACGGCGGTCTCGACAGGACTGTCTCTTAAACGGTGTTTCTGGCCTGACGCGCTGGACTTGGGTCTGGCGGGAAAACCGTGCAGCCAGCCGACCGTGCAGCCAGCCGACCGTGCAGCCAGTCGACCGTGCAGCCAGTCGACCGTGCAGTCAGCCGACCGTGCAGTCAGTCGACCGTGCAGTCAGTCGACCGTGCAGTCAGTCGACCGTGCAGTCAACCGACCGTGCACCTCAACTGCGACCGTGCACCTCAGCTATGCGGGTGGGTCGACGCCGACAGAACCCGCAGGGGGCGGCATCCGCTCTCTGGCGCAGCGAGTGTGCACGAGCGAGCGCTTGTGGAGGAGCCGCCTAGATCTCGTCGCTCTCGATGAGCTCGGTCGAGAGCAGCTCGTGCACGCCGGCCACGATCTCGTCGGGCCGAAACGGGTAGCGGTTGATTTCGGCCTCGTCGCTGATGCCGGTCATCACGAGAATCGTGTGCAGCCCGGCCTCGATGCCAGCGACGATGTCGGTGTCCATGCGGTCGCCGATCATGCCGGTATTCTCCGAGTGCGCGCCGATCCTGTTCATCGCGGAGCGGAACATCATGGGGTTGGGTTTGCCGACAACGTAGGGTTCCATGCCGGTGGCCTTGGAGATCAGTGCCGAGATCGCGCCGGTCGCCGGCATCGGGCCGTCTTTGCTGGGCCCGGTCGCATCGGGGTTGGTCGCGATGAATCGCGCCCCGCCGAGTATCAGCCGGATCGCCTTGGTGATCGCCTCGAACGAGTAGTTGCGCGTCTCGCCGACGACCACGTAGTCGGGGTCGGTCTCGGTCATGATGAACCCTGCCTCGTGCAGCGCGGTCGTGATGCCGACCTCACCGATCACGAACGCCGTGCCGCCGGAAACCTGCGACTTGAGAAAGTCCGCCGTGGCGAGGGCGGAGGTCCAGATGCGATCCTCCGGCACGTTCAGTCCGCTCGAACGTAGCCGCGCGCTCAGGTCGCGTGGCGTGAAAATGGAGTTGTTGGTGAGCACCAGAAACGGCGTGCCCGAGTCGGTCCACTGCTGGAGCAGCTCGGCAGCCCCGGGAAGGGCCTGGTTCTCGTGTACGAGCACACCGTCCATGTCGGTGAGCCAGCATTCGATCTCGTCGCGTCGTGCCATCAGGCGCTCCTTTTCGTCGTGTTCAGCCTAGCCGCGCGAAGTTTCCCCACGGTTACGGGTTGGCTCACAATAAGCGGATGCCGCCGCGTGCGACAACCCGCCCGCTCAGGCGGTCACCCAAATCGACGCGGCCGCAGCGGGCGTGACCAGTCGACTCTGGCCGTCCGCTAGAACGATGGTGAGGGGCGCTGCCAGGGTGAACTCCGTGCCCGGCCCGATCAGGTCGGCGGCGAGCTCACGCAGCACGACCGGGTCGCGGTCGCTGATGCGCAGCACGGCAGCCCGGTGCCCGACCGTGGCGTCGGCCAGCAGCACGGCCGGCGGCCGCAGCACGGTGCCATCGGCGGCCGGAATCGGGTCGCCGTGCGGATCGTGTGCCGGAAATCCGAGGCGCGCGTTGATGGCTTCGAGCAGGCGGTCCGAGATAGAGTGCTCGAGAATCTCGGCTTCGTCGTGTACCTGGTCCCAGTCGTAGCCCATCTCGCCGACTAGCCAGGTCTCGATCAGGCGATGCCGGCGCACGACGGCGGTCGCGCGCAGCCGGCCGGCATCCGTTAGTGCCAGCGGACCGTAGGGAACGTGGGTGATGAGCCCACTCGCGGCGAGCTTCTTGACCATTTCGGTAACGGATGACGGTGCCACACCCAGTCGCACGGCCAGCGCCGACGGGGTGATCAAATCCGTCTGCCACTCGGTGTGGGCATAGATGGTTTTGAGGTAGTCCTCGGCCGCGCCGGTCGTGTGCGTCATATCTGTTTCAGGGTATCCGGGTCAAGCGCCGGTGAACACCAGTACGAGCAGCACCACGTTCAGCGCCACCAGCGCCAGAGCGCAGACCACTCCGGCAGCGGTCGTGAACCAGCGATTGGTGAAGGTTCCCAGCAGGCCGCGCTGGGCGGTGAGCCAGACCAGCGGAATCAGAGCGAACGGAATACCGAACGACAACACGACCTGGCTGAGCACGAGCGCCTGCGTGGGGTCGAACCCCACCCCGAGAATGAACAGCGCCGGAATCAGCGTGACCAACCGGCGCAGCAGCAGCGGAATGCGCACCTGGAGCAGGCCGTGCATAATCTCGGCTCCGGCATAGGCGCCGACCGAGGTCGAGGCCAGGCCGGAGGCGAGCAGTCCAATGGCGAACGTCGTCGCGATCGCCGGCCCGAGCGTGTCCCTGAGCGCGACGTAGGCACCCTGCAGGGTGTCGGTTCCGTCCACACCCTGCAAAGCGGATGCCGCCAGCAGCAGAATCGCCAGGTTCACCGTTCCGGCGATCGCCATGGCTATGGTGACGTCCCACTTCGTGGCCCAGAGCAGGCGACGCGTGGCCACGATGCCCTGCCATTCCGGAAACCGGTCGCGGGTGAGGGAGGAATGCGCGTAGATGGCGTGCGGCATGATCGTGGCACCGAGGATGGACGCGGCGAGCAGTACCGAGTTCGAGCCCTCGAAGCGGGGCACCATTCCGGCGAGCACGCCACCGGCCTCCGGGTGAGCGAAGAACACGCCTGCTGTAAAACCCACGGTGATGATGAGCATGAGCGCAATGATGACGCGCTCGAAGATGCGCGGCCCCCGTCGAGAATGCACCATGAGCACGACCATGGAGATGGTGCCCGTGATCACGCCGCCCCAGATGAGCGGCAGGTTGAACAGCAGATTGAGGGCGACCGCGCCGCCGATGATCTCGGCGAGGTCGGTGGCCATGGCTACGAGCTCGGCCTGGATCCAGTACAGCCTGCGGGCGGTGGGTCGCTTCATGCGCACCCCGAGAATCTCCGGCAGGCTCGCACCGGTGACGATCCCGAGCTTGGCCGAGAGGTACTGGATGAGCCAGGCCATGACGTTGCCGGCCACAACCACCCAGACCAGCAGATAGCCGTAGCGGGCGCCCGCGGTCATATTGCTCGCGACATTGCCCGGGTCGAGGTAGGCGACCCCGGCGACGAGGGCCGGTCCGAGCAGCCAGAGCAGGCGGCTGGAGGCGACCGTGGTAGGAGCGTCCGCCAGCACGCGGTCTGGGGCGGAGGCATCCGTTTTAGACATACCGAAACCATAGCCAGAATTTAGGCAGGCCGAAACCCCAATCTAGGCCGGAGTTGGCAGGATACTGTTGGGTCGTGCCAGAATCTGCAGTCGACAACTCCACGCCAGAGCGCTCCACCTACGGCGTCGGTCCCTGGCTAGGAGAATGGCCGAGCGAAGACCGCTACGACGTTGAGCTACTGCAGCACGGCGACACCCGCAACGTGATCGATCGATACCGCTACTGGAATATGGCCGCGATCGTGGCTGACCTGGACGAGCATCGGCATCCGTTTCACGTGGCCATTGAGAACTGGCAGCACGACATGAACATCGGCTCGATCGTGCGCAGTGCCAACGCGTTCGGCGCCGACACGGTGCACATCATTGGCCGCAAGCGCTGGAACAAACGCGGTGCCATGGTCACCGACCGCTACCAGCACGTGCTGCACCACCCGGATGTCGCCGCGTTCGTCGAGTGGTGTGCGACTGGAGAACTGCCGATTATCGCGATCGACAACGTGCCAGGCAGCGTCATCATCGAGACCTTTACTTTTCCCGAACGCTGCGCGCTACTGTTCGGTCAGGAAGGCCCGGGCCTGTCGGAAGCGGCCATCGCCGCCGCCGATTCCGTCGTGGAAATCAGCCAGTTCGGGTCGACCCGGTCGATCAACGCCTCGGCGGCCGCCGCCGTGACCATGCATGCCTGGGTGGTCCAGCACCGGTTCTGATCTTCACTGGTTTGCGGGCTGAATACGGGCTAGCGTGACGGTATGACTGCGATCACTGACGATCTTCCGGCCCGACTCCTCCACGAAGAAAACGCCGGATGGGAGGCCATTCTGGGCGGGAACGGCGGCGCCTACTACCAGCGCGAGATGACCGACGACGGTCTGATCATTGTGCCGGGCGCCGTCATCACGCGTGACCAGGTCACCGCGTACTTCGATCAGGCGGTGCCGTGGGAGAGCTACGGCATTCACGAACCCGCCATCATCCGCCTCGGCGAACACGCCGGTGTCGTGGTGTACAAGGCGATCGCCCGCCGCGGCGAGGTCGTGGCCGAACTGAACATGTCGACGACCTACCTGTTCGTCAACGGCGGCTGGCGGGTCGCCGCCCGGCAGCAAAGCCAGGCCTAGCCACGTAGGGACTGGCGTTTTAGGCTCATCTGGCCCGTCGCCGGGGCGCCCGGTCTCGGTCTTGGTAGGATTCAGTGTGACCGGCGACAATTTGATTTCAGAGCCCGAGACCCTTCTTCCCGCGGAACCGGAGGTGCTCGAGGCCCTCCGTCGAACCGCGAGGAGCGAGATCTCCGGTGTCGTGCAGGTGCATCCGACCTCTCCGCTCGCCTGGGCTGAACTGGCCGATGCCACCCATTCCGAGGGCCGCATCCTCGAGTCGTATGCCTATGCCCGCGTCGGTTACCACCGCGGACTCGACGCCCTGCGCAAGGCCGGCTGGCGCGGCCACGGACCCATTCCGTGGCGCCACGAACCCAACCGCGGTGTGCTCCGCGCCCTGTTCGCGCTGCGCCGCGGCGCCGAAGAGATCGGTGAGGCCGACGAGGTCTCCCGTCTGACAGCCTTTTTGACGGATGCTGACGTGGACGCCATCGACATCATCGGGGCCCTGTACACCGGCAGCCCGGGCTTCGACCCGGCGCCGCCCACCGAAGCTTTCGTTATTCGAGGAGAAGACTAAATGCCCGCGATCGTACTCATCGGAGCCCAGTGGGGCGACGAGGGCAAGGGTAAAGCCACCGACCTGCTCGGCAGCCGGGTCGACTATGTCGTCAAGTTCAACGGCGGCAACAACGCCGGCCACACCGTCGTCGTCGGCGACGAGAAGTATGCGCTGCACCTGCTGCCGTCAGGCATCCTGAGCCCCGGCGTCACCCCGGTCATCGCCAACGGCGTCGTCGTAGACGTCGAGGTGCTGTTCGAAGAGCTGGACGCGCTCTCGGAGCGCGGTGTCGATGTGTCGCGACTGAAGGTCAGCCTCAACGCCCACATCATCACCGCGTATCACCGAACCCTCGACAAGGTCACCGAACGTTTCCTCGGCAAGCGCCAGATCGGTACCACCGGGCGCGGCATCGGCCCGGCCTACGCCGACAAGATCAACCGGGTCGGCATTCGCGTGCAGGACCTGTTCGATGAGAACATTCTGCGCCAGAAGGTCGAGGGAGCCCTCGACCAGAAGAACCACATGCTCGTCAAGGTCTACAACCGCCGTGCCATCGAGGCCGAGGAGATCGTCACCGAGCTGCTCGGCTACGCCGAACGCCTGCGCCCCATGGTCACCGACACCGCCCTGCTGCTGCACCAGGCACTGGACGCCGGAAAGACCGTACTGTTCGAGGGCGGCCAGGCCACCATGCTCGACGTCGACCACGGCACCTACCCGTTCGTGACCTCGTCGAACGCCACCTCGGGTGGCGCGGTCACCGGCAGTGGAATCGCCCCGAACCGCATCGACCGCGTCATTGCCGTGGTCAAGGCGTACACGACCCGCGTCGGCAGCGGCCCGTTCCCCACCGAACTGTTCGACGAGTCGGGCGAATACCTGCGCTCCAACGGCTTCGAGTTCGGCACCACCACCGGGCGCCCGCGCCGCTGTGGCTGGTATGACGCCCCGATTGCCCGCTACACCGCGCGCATCAACGGCGTCACCGACTTCGTGCTGACCAAGCTCGATGTGCTCACCGGTCTGTCCGAGATTCCGGTCTGCGTGGCCTACTCGGTCGACGGCGTGCGTGTCGAAGAAGTGCCGGTCTCGCAGAGCGACTTTCACCACGCCGTCCCGATCTACGAGAACTTCCCCGGCTGGACCGAGGACATCACCGGCGTGCGCCGGTTCGAAGACCTGCCGCAGGCGGCACAGGAGTACGTCCTCGCTCTCGAAGGCATGAGCGGATCGCGCATCTCGGCGATCGGCGTCGGCCCCGACCGTGAGGCCATCGTGGTGCGGCACGACCTGATCGACTGATCAGTACTGGTTTTTCCGGCAACCGGGCACTGCGATTCCGCCCGGTTGCCACAATCGGTGCACAATTCCTCACTTTTACCTGTCACACTAGGCGAGTGAACGCCGTGAGACCCCATTCCCTGACCCTGACCGGTCGATTCGTGCAGCTGCAACCCATGGGCAGCGCAGTACTTCCCGACCTGCACCGCGCCATCGCGCACCCCGAAGTGTTCGCGGCCGGCTACGGCGGAGGCCCGGCCGCCCTACATTCTGATGTCGACGGCTTCATCAAGTGGGCACACGATTATTTCCAGTGGGAGAGCCTGCCCTACGTGGTGCGTCTGCTCGGGGGCCCCAACGACGGCGACGTCGTCGGAACCACGACCCTCGGTGATATCGACGAGGTGAACGAGTCAATTCACCTCGGCTGGACCGCCTACGACCCGCGCGTCTGGGGCACCGCCGTCAACGCCGACACCAAACTGCTCGTGCTCGGCGCCGCCTTCTCCAATGGCTTCGGGCGGGTCAAGATTCAAGTGGATGCCATCAACGAGCGTTCCCGCGCCGCCATCCTCGGCATCGGTGCCACGTTCGAGGGCATCCTGCGCCGCGACCGCCCGCGCGCCGACGGCACCTGGCGGGACAGCGCCGTCTATTCGATCCTCGCCGACGAGTGGCCGGCCGTGCGCGCGGGACTCGAGGCGCGTCTCAACGCGTTCGAGGGCCGGTTCGTCACCTACCGCAGCCTGCGACCGACCGGTCCAAGCGGCACCATCACCGGAGGCGGGCCGCGGGGCGGCTTTGGTCCGGGCGCCGGAAATGCTCCTGAGGCTGCTTCGGGCTCGGCCGGTCCGGTCCCGGAATCTGGAAGCGACGCGGAGCAGAGCGCCGGGGCCGACACCTCGCAGTAGGTGGAGCATCCGTTTGTCGGTGCCTTGTGATTCCGGGGGCTCTGGGGGGTTTGTGGGGGCTAATTCAGGAAAAGTCTGATGGGCGGGCGCGTGGGACCCCGGAATCATGCGGTACCCGAGTGGCCGGTGAGCCGGATTTCCTTAACCACGGGCAGGGGGGCGTGCAGCATCCGCTGCCATTCTTCGGCGATTTTCAGACCTTGTGCGCTGGCGGGCACTGGCATGCCGACGCCAGCTATAGGCTCGGAAGGTGTCCCCGACCCCTGCCGCCAGCAAGCCCCTCGTCACCCTGCAATTTCTCGGCATGGGGCTGATCTGGGGCTCCAGTTTTCTGTTCATGAAGATCGCCCTCGACGGCGTCAGCTTCGGTCAAATCGCCTGGTCGCGGCTCGTGCTCGGCGGGCTGACCCTGGGGCTGATCGTGCTGGTGAACCGTCCGCGCATAGGCAACGGGCCGGTACTGCCGCGGGAGGGCGTGGTCTGGCTGCACTTTCTGGTGATTGCGATCAGCGGATGCGTGATTCCGCACCTGCTCTTCGCCTGGGCTGAGCAGTACGTCTCCTCGAGCCTCGCGAGCATCTACAACGCCGTCACTCCGATCATGACGGCACTCATGGCGACACTCGCGTTTCGAGTGGAGAAGCTCGTGCGTGCGCAGGTGGCCGGTGTCGTTCTGGGCATCATCGGCGTCGTCGTGATCATCGGACCCTGGCAGTATGCCTCGCTCACCGGCGACCTGTGGGGCCAGTTCGCCTGCCTCGGCGCTGCGGTCTGCTACGGCTTCACCTTCGGCTACACGCGCCGCTTTCTGAGCGGGCGGCCGATCGCCGCTTCGACTTTCGCGTTTCTCAATATCGGCATCGCCGGCGGCATCATGCTGCTGCTGACTCCCGTGCTGGCGTGGAGCCCGGTCATGCTGACCCTGCCGATCGTGTTGTGCTTGCTGGCTTTGGGTGCACTCGGAACCGGCTTGGCCTACATCTGGAACATCAACGTTCTGCGCGCCTGGGGGCCGACCAACGCGTCCACGGTGACCTACGTGACGCCCGTGGTCGGCGTGGCGCTCGGGGTGCTCGTGCTGGCCGAAACATTCTCCTGGCACGAGCCGACCGGGGCGCTGTTGGTGCTGCTCGGCATCCTGCTGACGCAGAAACGGCTGCGATTCGGGTCGCTGCGCCCTGGCGGCCGGGAGGCGGCGGCATCCGCTTAGGCCATGCATTATCGTAAAAGTATGGTCGTACACGAGGAGTTACCCGCCGACGCTGACACGGCTGCCATCGCGCAGCTGCACAGCATTCGCGAAAGCATCGACAATATCGACGCCGCGCTCATTCACCTGCTGGCCGAGCGATTCAAGTTCACCCAGCAGGTGGGGCGGCTCAAAGCAGCGCACGGGCTGCCGGCCGCTGACCCCGCGCGTGAACTCATGCAGATCGATCGGCTCCGCGGCCTCGCCGAAGAGGCCCACCTCGACCCGGCCTTCGCCGAGAAGTTTCTCAATTTCATCATCGCCGAGGTCATTCACCACCACGTGAAGATCGCCGGTGGGGATGCTGTGCAGCTGGGGCGGGCCGCCGGCTCTGCGCCGACGTCCGCTGTCGCGACCCCGGCTGCGCAGCCACGCCCGCTTCCGCACCCGCCGGTAGCGCACGCACCAAGCTCGGCGTCGTGACGTCCGCCTGCCCGGAGATCTCGGCGCTGTGACCGTCGAGACAGACGTTTTCGGGCGTCAGCTCGATGCCGAGCAGGACTCGTGAACTGGAACCCGCGGGCTCTGCCCGACCAGACCGGCAAGACCTTCGTCGTGACCGGTGCCAACGCCGGCCTCGGCTATTTCACCAGCGAGCAGCTCGCCGGCGCGGGCGCCCACGTCGTGCTCGCCTGCCGCAACCCGGTGAAAGCGGATGCCGCGGCCGCGGCGATTCGCGCCCGCGTGGCGGGGGCATCCGTTTCGGTGGTGCAGCTGGATGTGTCGGATCTGCAATCGGTTCGCGACGTCAGCGAAACCCTGCGCGCCCTTCCTCGCCTCGACGGCCTGATTCTGAACGCTGGAATCGTGCACCCGCCGACGGATCGCGCCGTGAGCCTCGACGGCAACGAGCTGGTCTTTGCGACGAACTTTCTCGGGCATTTTGCTTTGACCGCGGGGTCGCTCATGGCCTTGCGGCGTACTCCCGGTAGCCGGGTCGTGTCCCTCGGGTCGCTGATCTCTCGGCTGATGGATTCCTCGCTTGACGATCTGCAGCTGGCCACTACCTATAACGGGTGGAAGGCGTACGCGCAGTCCAAGATCGCCATGCAGGTGTTCGGATTCGAGCTCGATCGGCGGCTGCGGGCCAACGGGGCCGGCGTGGTGCAGTCGTTGGTGGCGCATCCGGGATACTCGATTTCGGGGTTGACTCCAACCATTCCCGGTGTCAACGAAATCACCCCGGCCAAGCGTGTCATCGACGGCCTTCAAACGCTGGTCGGCGCGCAGGGCAAGCATCACGGAGCCTGGTCGACAGTGCGTGCAGCGATCGACCCGGATGCCCACGGCGGCGACTACTTCGGCCCCCGCCTTTTGGTGCGCGGCGCGCCTGTCCGTCAGCCCGCAACCCGAACCTCCCGAGACCGAGCGGTCGCCGCGCGCCTCTGGGAGCGAGCCGAGACCCTCATCGGCGAGCCGTTCCTTTAGCCCCCGTCACAGAGGCGTCGTCGGCTCCCACCGCATAACTCCTGCAATTTACGCGCCGAATATGAAAGTCCCGCGTCATTCCGGCGTTCAGTTTTGTGTCTTCCGGAATTTGCAGGAGTCATGCCGGAGTGCTGTCGACCAGAACGGGGCCGCGAGCTGGGGTTAGGCGAAGGCGGCGGGGAGCGGGGACTGGTGCCGCTGCTTCATTTCGGAGAGGGGCGCGGCGAAGACGTCTTGCACCTCTAGGGCGTGCAGGGTGGCATCCGTCACGCCGATGCGCAGCACCGGAATGTAGCGGCCGGCGCAGAGGCCGAGGAACTTCACGTCGTCTTCGCGCGGCACGGAGACGATGACGCGACCGGCCGATTCCGAGAACAGGGCAGTGGATGCGTCCACCCCGTCGCGCCCGCAGATGTCGCCCAGCCAGACCCGGGCTCCCACACCGAAGCGCATGACGGCTTCGGCCAGGGCCTGGGCGAGCCCGCCCTCGCTGAGGTCGTGGGCGCTGTCGATGAGGGCTTCCTTCGAGGCGGCGTGTAGCAGGCCGGCGAGGGCCTTCTCCTTACCGAGATCGACGATCGGCGGGCGACCGCCGAGGTGGTCGTGCACGACTCCGGCCCAGGCCGAACCGTCGAGCTCGAGGCGGGTCTCGCCGAGCAGGTAGATGTTGTGGCCGTCGTCCTGCCAGCCGCTCGGGATGCGGCGGGCGACGTCGTCGATCACGCCGAGCACGGCCACGACCGGGGTGGGGTGAATCGGCTGATCGCCGGTCTGGTTGTAGAACGAGACATTCCCGCCGGTGACGGGAATCTCGAGTTCGAGGCATCCGTCGGCGAGGGCCGTGACGGCCTCCCGGAACTGCCACATCACCTCGGGGTTCTCCGGCGAGCCGAAGTTGAGGCAGTCGCTGACGCCGGCCGGGACCGCGCCGGTCGCGGCCACGTTGCGGTACGCCTCGGCCAGGGCCAGCTGGGCGCCGCGGTACGGGTCGAGCTGGCAGTAGCGGCCGTTCGCGTCGGTCGCGATCGCGAAGCCGAGGCCAGACTCTTCGTCGACCCGAATCATGCCGCCGTCGTCGGGAAAAGACAGTGCCGTGTTGCCCTGCACGTAGTGGTCGTACTGGTCGGTGATCCAGCTCGGATCGGCCAGGTTCGGTGAGCCGAGCAGGTCGAGGAACTGCTCGCGCAGGGTCTCGCCGTCGAGGGCACGCGGCAGTCCGGAGGCGGTGTCGGCCTGCAGGGCGTCGATCCAGGTCGGGTAGGCGAGCGGACGCTCGTAGACCGGGCCATCTACGGCCACGGTGCGCGGCAGCACGTTGACGATTTCTTCGCCGTGCCAGTTGATAACTAGTCGGCCGGTGTCGGTGACCTCGCCGAGCACGCTGGTCTCGACATCCCACTTCTTCGTCACGGCGAGGAAGCCCTCGAGCTTCTCTGGCGTGACGATCGCCATCATGCGTTCCTGGCTCTCGCTCATCAGAATCTCTTCGGCGGTGAGCGTTGGGTCGCGCAGCAGCACCTTCTCGAGCTCAATGAACATGCCGCCGTCGCCGTTCGAGGCCAGCTCACTGGTCGCGCAGCTGATGCCGGCCGCGCCGAGGTCCTGGATTCCCTCGACGAGCTTGCCCGCGAACAATTCGAGGCAGCACTCAATGAGCACCTTCTCGGCGAACGGGTCGCCGACCTGCACTGCTGGACGCTTGGTCGGGCCATTGGCGCTGAAGGTATCCGAGGCGAGAATGGATGCCCCGCCGATGCCGTCGCCGCCGGTGCGGGCACCGAACAAAACGACCTGGTTGCCAACGCCGCGGGCATTGGCCAGGTGCAGGTCCTCGTGACGCAGCACGCCGACCGAGAGCGCATTGACCAGCGGGTTGCCCTGGTACACCCGGTCGAACACGGTTTCGCCGCCGATGTTCGGCAGGCCGAGGCAGTTGCCGTAGAAGCTGATGCCGCTCACCACGCCGTGCACGACGCGGGCAGTATCGGGATCGTTGATATCGCCGAAGCGCAGGGCGTCCATCACGGCCACCGGGCGGGCGCCCATCGAGATGATGTCGCGCACGATGCCGCCGACGCCGGTGGCGGCGCCCTGGAAGGGCTCAATGTAGGAGGGGTGGTTGTGGGATTCGATCTTGAAGGTGACGGCCCAGCCCTCGCCGACGTCGAGCACGCCGGCGTTCTCGCCCATACCGACCATGAGGTTCTTCTTCATGGCGGGGGTGACCTTGTCGCCGAACTGGCGCAGGTACATCTTCGAGCTCTTATAGGAGCAGTGCTCGCTCCACATCACCGAGTACATGGCGAGCTCGCCACTCGTGGGGCGGCGGCCCAGAATCTCGCGGATCTTCGCATACTCATCGGCCTTGAGCCCGAGCGCGCCGTAGGGCTGATCCTTCTCCGGCGTGGCAATAGCGTTCGAAACGGTGTCGGCGACGCCGCGGGAAGAGGTGTTGGAAACAGCGGTCACGTGTGGAATTCTCCCCGAGATAGCGGATGCTTGACCCGGCAAGTCTACCGGTCGCCCGGCCCCGGCCCGCAGAACTCTAGTCTTGCTGGAGCGACGCGGCCCATCACCGGCCGGACCGGGGGAGTCATGAGTAGTCTCAACGCCGCTCAGCCGACTGAACCGGCACAGGCCGATGTGAGTGCGCCCCGCCGCAACGGGGTCGCGCTGATCTGGTTCTGGTTCTGGATCGCCGTAGCATCGACCATCTTCGTGTCCACCTCGATCGGTGCAGCTGTGGCGGTCGTCGCCATCGCGGTGAAGAACCGGCCGAAGCGGCTGGCGAGAGTGTCGCTAGTCGCCGCGCCCGTTGCGGGTGACCGCGCCAGGTAGAGCTGGCGCGGTCACCGGTACGTGGTGCGGTGACCGAGAATGACGTCGTCGCACCATCGCAATAGGCTGGTCCCATGACTGACAGCGCACTCATCGGCCCCGTCGCCGCGCCGGATCTGCACGTCATGAGTTTCAACATCCGTCGACGCATGCCACACCTCAACCCGCGCAGCCCCGATCGGTGGGTGCATCGCCGGCCGCTACTGAAACGTCTGCTTGCTGCCGAGCAGCCCGCACTGATCGGCGTGCAGGAAGCACTGTTCGACCAGGCGAACTTCGTGCGTCACGCGCTCGGAGATCGATACCGTTCGATCGGCTATGGCCGGGAAACGAACAGGGGTGGGGAAGGCTGCCCGATCTTCTACGATTCCCGTCGGCTGCGCGTGCTCGAATGGAAGCAGACGGCCCTCTCCGACACACCGTCGCGGCCCGGCTCGACCGCGTGGGGCAACCGCGTTCCGCGCGTCGTCGTTGACGTGTCCTTTCACGACATCGCCACCGGCATCGACTTTCAGGCCGTGAACACCCACTTCGACCACCGCTCCCGTACCTCGCGGCTGCGATCCGCCGACGTGCTTCGACGCATCGTGTCAGCGTCGCCGCTGTCCACGATCGTGACGGGCGACTTCAACACGGATGCGAATACCGCCCCCTATGACCGCCTCACCGGCCTGGGCCTGCTTCTGGATTCCTGGAACACAGCAGACGAACGCGTCACCGAAGAGTGGGGAACGTTTTTGAACTATCGCCCGCCGCAGCGCAATCTCAAACGCATCGACTGGCTCCTCGTCACGCCCGGCGTCCCCGTGCTGAAAGCCGCCATAAACGTGAAGCGCTATGAGGGCGGCTGGCCCTCGGACCACGCCCCGATGCAGGCCGTCGTGAATCTCAAGGCATTGCCTCCGAAAGATGAGAAGTGACAGTGACCCCTGACTCGTCTTCACTGCGCCTTCACTGTAGCCCTCACTGAGAGGGCAAGTCAGGTCGAAGTGAGGAACCTCGCCGCGCGCATGTTCGACATGGGACCGGATGCCCGGGAGCGGGTGACTGACTCGCCCGAACCGCTACACCGCGGCAGCCTTCTCCCTGGCGCGCAGGTCCTTCCGCAAGATCTTGCCGGACGCCGACTTCGGGATCGCGTCGATGAACTCCACTGCGCGCACCTTCTTGTGCGGGGCGACCCGCTCGGCGACGTACGCCATGACCTCCTCGGCGGTGACCGCCGACTCAGCCACGGCGACGACGAAGGCTTTCGGGATCTCCTGGCCGTCGGCATCCGCTGCACCGATCACCGCCGCGTCTGCGATCTGCGGGTGCGTCAGCAGCAGCGCCTCCAGCTCGGCCGGCGCGATCTGGTAGCCCTTGTACTTGATCAGCTCCTTGCTGCGGTCGACGATGGTCACCTCGCCGAGCGCGCTCACCGTGGCGATGTCGCCGGTGTGCAGAAATCCGTCGGCGTCGATGGTCTCGCGGGTGGCTTTCTCGTTGTTCAGGTAGCCGAGCATCACGTTCGGGCCGCGCACCAGCAGCTCGCCGGGCTCGCTGACACCGTCTTCGGGGATCTCGATCTCTTCGCCGGTTTCGGTCGACACGAGCTTGCAGTCCATGTTCGGCACGGTCACCCCGACCGAGGCGCGCGCGAGGTGCGGGGCATCGATCGGAATGAGGTGGCTGACCGGGCTGACCTCGGTCATCCCGTAGCCCTGCAGAATGCGGCAGTCCAGCCGGGTGGCGACGGCCGCGGCGAGAGCGCCGTCGAGCGGCGCGGCCCCCGACAGAATCGTGTGCACGCTCGACAGGTCGTACTTCTCTACCAGCGGATGCTTCGCCACGGCCACCGCAATCGGCGGCGCGATGAAGACGTAGCTGCAGCGGTGATCCTGGATCATGCGAAGAAACTCGACGAAGTCGAACTTGGCCATGGTGACGAGGGAAGCCCGCTGTTTGAAGGCGAGGTTCAGCAGCACCGTCATTCCGTAGATGTGGTAGAACGGCAGCAGCGCGAGCACCTTGTCGTCCGGAACAACCCCGATCAGATCGCGGGCCTGCTGCACGTTCGCCACGAGGTTGCGGTGGCTGAGCATGACGCCCTTCGGCGCCGCCGTCGTGCCCGAAGAGTAGGGGAGCACGGCCACGTGCGTGGCGGGATCGATGCTGATGACGGGCGGGGCGGCATCCGCTTTCAATAAATCGGCCAGTGACGGATGTCCGGGCTCTCCGTCGATCACGACGATCTGCTCGTCGGAGATGCCTGCCGCGTGGGCTGCCGCCTTGGCGCCGGCCAGCAGCGGGGTGACGGTCACCAGCCAGGTCGCACCGGAATCGTGGAGCTGGCGCTGGATGTCGTCGGGAGTGTAGAGCGAATTGATGGTCGTGACCGTGGCTCCCGAGCGCAGAATGCCGTGGAAGATGGCCGTGAATTCCGGCGTGTTCGGGCAGAGCAGACCCACGACAGTGCCGGGCCCGACGCCGTCGGCGGCGAGAGCGCCGGCCACCCGGGTGATCTGATCGACCAGGGTGCGGTAGCTGAGAGCGGCCCCGCTGGCACCGTCGATGACGGCGGTGCGATCCAGCTCGGCCTCGCTCAGGTCACCGAACAGATAGTCGAAAATACTCTGCGAGGGAATCTCAACGGGAGCGTAGGGGCTCGTGAACACGGGGGATCTCCTTTGATCGGTGTGGCATGCACACGGTACCGCTCGGGGCTGACGCGAAACTGTGCATGTGACCCGAGTGGCCCGCGCCCGCATTTGCCACGGCGCGTTCACCTGCCGGTTACCCGGGGCTCCCGTGCTGTTGGCGTGGCCTGCCTAGCGTGGCTCCACGTAATGCCCTCGACTCAGGAAGGTTTCACGTGGCAATCCACAGCGCTTTTTCACGGACCACTTCTCTCGGCGCCAAGACGGCCTTCGCCGCCGGCGCCGCCGTTCTGCTCACCCTGAGCCTGGCCTCGTGCTCGGCGGACACCGCCGACGCGGCCGGTACCGGCACCGACGGCGTCAGCTACGCCGCCGATGAGAACACCCTCGTGTTCGGTGTGGTTCCCGACTCGGTCGACACCCAGACCAACTACCAGCCGCTGATGGACTACATCGAGCAGGAGACCGGCAAGACCGTGGAATACCACGAGTCGACCGATTACGCCGCCCTGATCGAAGCGGCAATCGCCGGCAAGATCGACGTGGCCTCGTTTTCCGGCTTCACCTACATCACCGCGACCAACAGCGGTGCGGCTATCACCCCGATCTCCTCGATCGTCACGACCGAGGGCGAGGTGCCCGGGTACTACTCGCAAGCGATCGTTCCGGCAGACAGCGCCATCACCTCGCTGGACGAGTTCGTGGGCAAGAAGGTCTGCTTCGTCGACCCGTCATCGACGAGCGGATACCTGTTCCCCTCCTACAACCTGCTCGAAGCCGGCGTCGACCCGGTCTCCGACGTCACCCCGGTGTTCGCCGGCAAGCACGACGTGAGCGTGCAGAAGGTCGGCGAGGGCAAGGAGTGTGAGGTCGGTTTCGCCGAGGACAGTGAGGTCGCCAAGAGCGACAAGGTCAAGGTCATCGCCGAGACCATGGTTCCCGGGGCACCGATCGTCGTCTCCGACACTCTGCCGGCCGAACTGAAGACCCAGCTCACCGAGGTGCTCGGCCAGGTCACCATCGACGACATCATCGCCTCCGGCGTGACGAGCGCCGACACCCAGGCCTTTCGCGACACCTTCTACGCGACCGAGCCGGTCGATGACAAGTACTACGACACAATTCGCGACATCTGCGTGAAGACGTCGGCATCGCAGTGCCAGGGCTAACCAGTAACTCCAGCGTTACCACCGGTTCCGGCTCCGCAGCGGAACCGGTGATCGACGTGCGCGGAATCACCAAAACCTTCGGCGAGACGACGGCCCTCAGCGACCTGTCGCTGACGGTGGCCCGCGGCGAAATTGTCGTATTACTCGGGTTGTCCGGTTCGGGCAAATCCACCCTGCTGCGACACCTCGACGGCCTCGACCGGCCCGACTCCGGCACTGTGACCGTGCTCGGCGCTCCGCTATCGGGCCTGAAGGGACGGCCGCTACGCGCGCTGCGCGGTCAGGTCGGTTTCGTCTTTCAGCAGTTCGAACTGGTCGGATCGCTCACCGTGCTCGAAAATGTGCTGACCGGTGCCCTGTTCCGGGTGCGCGGGCCGAGACTGGGCCTGTGGGGGTACCGCCGCGAGCTCAAGCTGGCCGCGCTCGGCCACCTCGACCGGGTGGGACTGCTCGCCCAGGCCTACCAGCGCGCCGACACTCTCTCGGGCGGCCAGCAGCAGCGGGTCGGCATCGCAAGAGCGCTCATGCAAAACCCACGCATTCTGCTCGCCGACGAACCGGTCGCCTCGCTCGACCCGGAGTCGAGCGCGCAGGTCATGGCACTGATCCGGGAGATCGCCATTGACAGTGGTCTCACCGTGGTGTGCAGTCTGCACCAGGTTGATCTGGCCCTGTCCTGGGGCGATCGCATTGTCGGCCTGCGCCACGGCCAGGTGGTGCTCGACACCGCCACGCAGGGGCTCTCGAAGCAGAATGTGATGGAGATCTACGGCCGCGTCACCACCTCGACCGGTGAGCTCGACGCGATCGAGACCGAGCTGGGCACCGAGCTGGGCACCGGTGAAGCGGGCGAGCCCGACGAACAGAGCGAGCTCGATCTGGCGACCTCCAGCTCGGCATGGGACAACCGCCGGTGACGCTCACGCTCGAACGCCCCCACGCCGACCAAGCGGATGCCGTCATCCCAGCACCGCAACGCCGCGTTCAACCGGAGAAGATCGCGGCCGGGCTCACGCTGGTTGCGCTGGTGGCGGCATCCGTTCTGTCACTGATCAGCGTGGATATCTCGCTGCCGCAGATGGTGGCGAGCTGGTCGAACGCCACTCGATTCTTCGATCGCGTGGGAGTCATCAGCTTCCCAGCGCCGGGCGAGCTGCTCTACCTGACCGCCCTCACGGTGGGGCTCGTGCTGCTCGGTACCCTGTTCGCCGCGTTCTTCTCGGTGCCGCTGGCGTGGCTCGCCGCCGCGAATACCTCACCCGGTCGCGGGTGGATGGCCGTCGCTCGCTTTCTCGGCGTGCTGACCCGGGCGGTGCCCGATGTCGTGCTCGCGATGGTGTTCGTGTTGATGTTCTCGCTCGGTACGCTGCCCGGAATCCTGGCCATCGGCATCCACTCGATCGGAATGATCAGCAAGATGTTCGCCGACGCGATCGAGCAGATCGACGAGGGCCCCCGGCTGGCGATTCGGGCCGCCGGAGGCACGCGGGTGCAGGAATTCTTCTCCGGCGTGCTGCCGCAGGTGCTGCCGTCGTGGGTGGCGACCGTGCTGCACCGCAACGATATCAACCTGCGCGGTTCGGTCATCCTCGGCTACGTCGGGGTCGCCGGACTCGGTCTCGAGATGTCCTACGCCTTCAAATCGCTCAACTACTCGCTCGGGCTCGGCATCGCGCTGGTCATTTTCGCGCTCTGCGTGGTGATGGAAATCGTGTCGAGCGCCGTGCGCACCGTCATGCTCGGCCTCGCGCCCACCCGTCAGGGGATCGGAGACCGGCTGCTGCGACGCCTCGGTATGACCGGCCAGACAGCGGATGCCTCGCGCCGCCCCTGGACCTACGCCCGCTTGCGCAACGCGGTCTGGGGCGTGCTCGCTGCGTTGATCGTGATCGGCAGCGTCTGGATCTGCGACATAAAGTGGGGCGACTTTCTCACCGTCTGGTCGTACCTGCCCGAGACCGCCGCCAAATTCTGGCCGCCGAGCTTCGGAAACTATGACGCCCCGGTCATGCTCGCGGCGATGGGCGAAACCATCGCGATTGCCCTGGCCGCAACGATTCTCACGATCGTCGCGTCGATCGTGATCGGATCGCTCGCCGCCCGCAACGTCGCCCCGTCGCCGCGCGTACGGGCCGGCTTTCGGCTGGTGCTCGTGACGATCCGCGGCATTCCGGAGATCATCCTGGCCATCGTGCTCATCGTCGTCACTGGTCTGGGCACCCAGGCCGGCACCATCGCCCTCTCTATCGGTGGCATCGGCCTGCTCGGAAAGCTGCTCGCCGACTCACTCGAAGAGGTCAAGCGCGGGCCGGAACAGGCCCTCCGGGCGGCCGGCGCAACGAGGCTGCAGGTCTACGCCGGCGCCACGGCTCCCCAAGGAATGAAAGCGTTGATCGGACACAGTTTCTACATGCTCGACACCAATATTCGGGCGGCCACCATTCTCGGCCTGGTCGGCGGCGGCGGGGTCGGCTACTACCTGCTGAACGCCGGCCAGGGGTCGCGCTATGACTTGGTCACCACGATCGTGCTCATGATTCTCGTGACGGTGGTTGCGGTCGAAGGCCTGGCAATGTGGATGCGGCGGGTGTTCCGATGACCCGCTTCGACGTGGTCGTCGTCGGCAGCGGCATCGTGGGCCTCGGGCACGCGCTCGCCGCCAGCGACCGGGGCCTCTCCGTCGCCGTCGTGGACCGCGCGGCGGCCATCGGCGGGGCATCCGTTCGCAATTTCGGCCACCTGTGTTTCACCCCGCAAAGCGGTCCGGCCCGGGAATTCGCCCTGCGGTCCCGCCCGCTCTGGCTGCGGCTGCAGGCGGATGCCGGTGTCTGGCTGCGCGAGTCGGGCACGGTGGTGATCGCCCGGCACGAGGACGAATTGGAAGTGCTGCGGGAGCTGGCGGCGCAGCGCGGAGCCGAGTCAGTCTTCGGCGTCGGCGCGCCCGACGTCGTGCTGCTGGGCGCCGCCGAGGTGTCGGAGCGTCTGCCGCTCGCCGACGGCACCGCGGTGGGCGGCGCGCACCTGCCCTGGGACCTGCAAGTCAATCCGCGCCAGGCCGCCGCCGGTCTGGCCGCATACCTGGCCAGCCGGGGTGTCGACTTTCGCGACCGCACCGCGGTCACGGCCGTACGGCCAGGCCGGGTCACGACCACTCGCGGGCCGATAGACTCCGGAACGGTCATCGTGGCGGTCAACCAGGACATCGACCAGCTCTACCCGGAGATCGCCGAGCGCGACGGCATTGTGCGCTGCGGCCTGGACATGCTCCGCGTCGACGCTGGCCTGCGCGTGCCGCTGCCCGCGCCGGTGCTGACCGGCTGGTCGCTGCTGCGCTACGGAGCATTTTCCAACCTTCCGGCGGCAGCCACTCTGGGCGAACGGCTACGGCGGGAGTATCCGCTGCTGGCCGAACTGGACCTCAACCAGATGTACACCCAGCTGCAGGACGGCTCGCTGATCGTGGGGGACACCCACTACCGCGGCGCATGCGTCTCCGCATTCCAGAATGAGAATGCGTTCGCACAGCTGCTGCAGCTCACCTCCGAATTGTTCGGCGTGCCGCGCCCGCGGGTGCTCGAACGGTGGCAGGGCATCTATGCCTCCGGGCGTGCCGACTTTCTCATCGACCAGCCCGAAGCCGGTGTGTACCTCGTAGCGGCCACCACCGGAATCGGCATGACCACCGGGCTCGGTCTCGCCGAACACGTCATCTCGACCGCCTGCAATTTCGCCATTCCCTCACTCACCCTGAAAGGCACCCCATGAGCACCGCACCCGTTGATCTTGACCTTGACCTTGATGATTTCGATACCGACGACGTGGACGTTGAGCTCGTCGTCTTCGACATGGCCGGGACCACCGTGAGCGACGACGGACTGGTCGAGCGGGCGTTCGTTCTCGCCGCCGAGCGCAGCGGCCTGGTCGACAACGCCGACGACCTCGAGGAAGCCGTCGCTTTCGTGCGAGAAACCATGGGGCAGTCCAAGCTCGACGTCTTTCGCGAGCTGACCGACTCCGAAGAAGCGGCGGTCGCGGCGACGGCCGCCTTCGAAACCGCCTACGGCGAACTCGTTGAACAGGTCGGAGTGACCGCGATCCCTGGCGCGGCCGACCTGTTCCAGGAACTGCGGGAGGCCGGCGTGAAGGTGGCCCTCGTCACCGGCTTCTCCCGTACGACGCAGGACACACTCATCGATGCGCTCGGTTGGAGCGACCTCATCGACGTGAGCCTCTGCCCGGCCGAAGCCGGCCGTGGCCGCCCCTACCCCGACCTGCCGCTCACGGCGCTGCTCCGCACCGGCGCATCGAGCGTCGCGGCCATGGTCGTCGTCGGCGACACGGCCAGCGACATGCTCTCCGGTCTGAGCGCTGGCGCCGGACTGGTCGTGGGCGTGCTGACCGGCACGCACGACACCGACACCCTCGAGGACGCCGGGGCTGATGTCGTCGTCACGAGCGTCGCTGACCTGGCCGAACTGCTCGGCCTGCGTGAGGAAACGATCGAGTAGCTATGCCCGAACACGATCCAATCGCTGCACCGGTGACGCTGCCGGCCCTCACCCTCGGAGTCGGCCGGGAGGTCGTGTTGCCGCGCGCCGCCGAGGCCATGGTCTGGTCGGGCGTCGGCCTGCCGTTGGACCGCGTAGCGGTGCCCGGCGTGCTGCTTAGGCCCGGTGACGTGCTGGTGGAGCTGGAATTGGCCACGATCTGCGGCTCCGACGTGCACACGGCGCTCGGCCACCGCCTCGCTGCGAAGCCGCTCGTGCTCGGGCACGAGCAGGTCGGTCGCATTGTCGCGGTCACGGAGCAGTCATATGCCGCAAATGGAATGCCGCTGCGGGTCGGGCAGCGAGTGGTCTGGTCGGTAACCGTGAGCTGCGGAACCTGCCCGCGCTGCCGCCGCGGCCTGCCCCAGAAGTGCCTCGAGCTGGTGAAATACGGCCACGAACGGATGCAACGCGGCTGGGAACTCAGCGGCGGCTTCGCCACCCACGTGCAGGTGCGAGCCGGAACTGCGGTAGTGGTCGTCGACGAACAGGTTCCGGCCACGGTTCTGGCGCCGGCGTCCTGCGCGACCGCGACGGTGGTAGCGGCGCTGGGGGCGGCATCCGCTCTCGTGCCGCTGGCCGGGGCGACCGTGCTGGTCACCGGTGCCGGGATGCTCGGAGTGACGGCCTGCGCGATGGCGACGGATGCCGGCGCCCTCGTGGTGGTCAGCGACCCGGACCCCGCCCGGCGTCAGCTCGCGCTCGCCTTCGGGGCCGCCGCAGTCGCCGACCCGGGCGCGCCGCGGGAGTCGCCGACCGGGGTGGCGAGTTTGCTCGCCGCGCTCGCGGATGCCGGCGCCGCCGAACCGACGATCGCCGTGGAGCTGAGCGGCGCCCGACCGGCCGTGCAAACTGCGCTGGACCTGATCGGCGTCGGCGGAGTGGTCGTGCTCGTCGGCAGCGTCTCGCCCGGTGACCCGGTTCTGCTCGACCCGGAGTCGATCGTGCGCCGCCTGGTCACCGTGCGCGGCGTGCACAACTACACGCCGGGTGACCTGTCGCAGGCGGTGACCTATCTCGGGAGAGCCTGGCACCGGCATCCGTTCTCGGCACTGGTCGGAACGACTTTTCCGCTCGCCCAAGCGGATGCCGCCCTCGCCCTGGCCGCGACGGCCCGCCACCCGCGCGTGGGCCTCGCCCCGCAGCCGCCCGCGACCCTCGGCTGACCCAACTAGTCGCCTGAGCCGCGAGTGCCGCGTCGCCGCGCCAGTTGTCGGGCACCGCGCCAGCCATAGGTGGCGCGCTCTCCGGCAACTGGGGCGGTGACCGAGTGCGACGGCTAGATCGTGCCGCCGGGCGGGCCGATGATACTTTCCAGTGATGGCGGGGCAAGGGCGTTGCAGCCGCACCTGAACAAGCACCTGAGCATTCACCGCGAAACATGCATCACTGTAAACTTGCAGTTGCGCAAAAACGCACTGTGCGCAAGAATTGTCCCCGTGATAACTGAACCGAACCTCGGCCTTCGTGACCGCAAGCGTCTCGATACGCGCCTGCGGCTCGAAGACGCCGCGGTCACCCTCGTGCTGCGCGATGGCCTGGAGCACACTACGGTCGACGCGATCAGTGAGCTCGCCAATGTGTCGCCGCGCACTTTCTTCAACTACTTCGAGAGCAAGGATGCCGCCATCCTCGGTCTGCGCCAGGTCGAAATCGCCGAGAACGAGCTGGTCGAGCATTGTGACCGCGTGGCCGAACAGGGTCTGCTCGATACCGTGATTCACCTGCTGCTGACCGTCATCGGCCCGCCGTCGACCCGACCGACGATGAGGGAAGACCGGCTCGAGATTTTGCGTCGGCACCCGCAGCTACTCACGACCCAGCTTGCCCAATTCACCCAACTGACCACCGAAGTCGCCAGCGCGGTCACGGCCCTCGTGGCACGGGACGCGCGGTTCGCGGGCGACTCGCCGGCCGAACAGGCGGCATCCGCTGACCTGGTGCTGGCCCTGTGCGGCGGCGCGGTGCGCGTGGCCGTCAAGGAATGGGCCGAAATGCGCCCGACCAACGCTGAGGGTGCGGCCGAACAACTTGAATCACGAGCAATTTCACTCGCCAGAGAGGTATCCGTAAAACTTTCATGACCACCACACTCACCCCGCAGCCGGAGGCGGCCGAGGCCGCCGCCAACCCCGGCAAGCGTCACATTCTGCTGGTCTTCGCCGGGCTCATGGTCACCATGCTGCTCGCCTCGCTCGACCAGACCATCTTCAGCACCGCGCTGCCGACCATCGTCGGCGAGCTCAACGGCGTCGACCACATGCTCTGGGTGACGACCGCGTACATTCTCGCGTCGACCATCATGCTGCCGGTCTACGGCAAGCTCGGCGACCTGATCGGCCGTAAGGGCCTGTTCATCGGCGCCATCAGCATCTTCATTCTCGGCTCAATCGTGGGTGGGCTGGCCCCCGACATGACCTGGCTCATCATCGGGCGTGCCGTGCAGGGCCTCGGTGGCGGCGGGCTGATGATCCTCTCCCAGGCGATCATCGCCGACGTCGTGCCGGCCCGCGAGCGCGGCAAGTACATGGGCGTCATGGGCGGCGTGTTCGCGCTGTCCTCCGTAGCCGGCCCGCTGCTCGGGGGCTGGTTCACCGAGGGCATCGGCTGGCGCTGGGCGTTCTGGATGAACATTCCCCTCGGAGCCCTCGCTATCGTGACCGCCATCTTCTTCCTGCGGTTGCCGACAAAAGACCACGCCAAGCCGAAGCTTGACGTCGCCGGGATGGGCCTGCTCGCCCTGGCCTCGACCGGGCTCGTGCTCACCACCACCTGGGGAGGCACGACCTACGATTGGGATTCCCTGCTGATCCTCTCGCTCATCGCAGCGACCGTCGTCGCCGCCGTGGCCTTCGTCATGGTCGAGCGCCGCGCCGCCGAGCCGATCATGCCGCTGCACCTGTTCAAGGACCGCAACTTCAACCTCACCACCGTCGCCGGCCTGATCACCGGCATCGCGATGTTCGGCGCACTCGCCTACCTGCCCACCTACCTGCAGATGGTGACCGGCGCGAACGCCACCGAGGCCGGGTTCCTGATGATTCCGATGATGGCCGCGCTGCTGATCAGCTCGATCGGCTCCGGTTGGTTGGTCAGCAAATTCGGCCGCTACAAGTGGATGCCGATCCTGGGCACGGTCATCGTCGGAGTCGCCCTGGTGCTGCTCTCGACCATGACCCCGACGCTGCCGATCTGGATCCTGTGCAGCTACCTCGCCGTCATGGGCCTCGGGCTCGGCCTGAGCATGCAGATCCTCATCCTGATCGTGCAGAACTCCTTCCCGAACTCCCAGGTCGGAACGGCGACCGCCTCGAACAACTACTTCCGCCAGATCGGTGCCTCCATCGGGTCAGCAGTGGTCGGCAGCCTGTTCGCCGCCCGCCTGACCGAACTACTCACCGAGCGCCTTCCCGCCGGCGGCGCCGGTGCGGCCAACTCCTTCACCCCGGCCATGGTGCGCGACCTTCCCGATGCTGCCCGCCAGATCATTATCAGCGGCTACAACGACGCGCTCACCCCGGTGTTCCTCTACATGGTGCCGCTGGTCGTCGTGGCCGTCATCCTGCTCTGCTTCGTGACCGAGAAGCCGCTCGCCACCACGATCGAGCGTGACATCCTGCCCGAAACCCTCGAAACGGATGGTGCCACCTACGTTCGTCTGGAAAGCTCGGCCGGCGTCGACGACGAAACTGAAGCGGTGGCATCCGCTCGACCAACGATGAACTGATCTAAACAGTGGCCCCGCGGGTCACGGGTGTCTGCCGCCCATGACCAGCGGGGCCATTTCTTGCATTGGAGAAGAAAATTCAGGTCGCGCTGTCCTATCCAACGGGGGCTGTTCGTTTCTAAGGTAGATGTCATCATCCGATGGGATCCACACGAACACCCGTGAAGGAGCAATCATGCCCAACTATGTCGCACTCATCTATTCGCCCGACGTCGACTGGAGCCGTCCCGAATACTCCGACGAAATGGCCGCCTACGGTGAATTCGGCCAGGCTGCCGTGAACGTCATCCGCGGTGGCGCTGTTCTGTACCAGACGAACACCGCCACGACGGTACGGGTCACCGGCGGTAAGGGCGGTGATGTCGTACTCAGCGACGGCCCCTACGCCGAGACCAAGGAGGCCCTCACCGGCTTCTACCTGCTCGAGTGCGCCGACCTCGACGAGGCGATCAAGGTCGCCTCCATGATTCCGGCCGCGTGGAACGGAGCCGTCGAGGTTCGTCCGGTACTGCTGATGGAAGCGCCGACCCCCGACAGCGTCGAAGCACGCCGGGCGGAGGCCCGAGCATCGTCGGTCACCACCTGACGTGAGCGACGTCGGGAACGCACCCGTCCTACACCTCGGTGAGCCGACAGTGCTCGCCGAGGTGCTGCGGCGTGAGCGGCGTCAGGTGCTCGCTTCGCTCACCCGGCTCACCGGCAACCTGGATCTCGCCGAAGACGCCGTGCAGGAGGCATCGATCATCGCCCTGCGCACCTGGCCGCGTACCGGCCTGCCGCCTAACCCGCGCGCCTGGCTGATCGTTGCCGCGAAACGGCGGGCCATCGACGAGCTGCGACGGGAGGCTATCCGGCCCGGCAAGGAGAGGGAGGCGATCACGCTGGCACTGCAACGAGCCCCCGACGACTTTCCGATCGGCGTGCTGCGCGACGACCAATTGCGCCTCATCTTCACCTGCTGCCACCCCGCTCTCGCCGCGGAGGCGCAGGTTGCGCTGAGCCTGCGCGTGCTCTGTGGCCTCACCGTCGCCGAGGTCGCCGGGCTGCTGCTCATTCCCGAGCCGACCATGGCCAAACGTCTCACCCGGGCCCGCGGCAAGATCGCGGCTGCCGGCATCCGCTACCGGGTGCCCGACACGGCCGACCTGCCCGAGCGGATGCGCGCGGTCGCCACGACGGTTTTCCTCCTGTTCACCGAGGGGTACGCCTCGCGCTCGAATGGGCTGCACGAGCGGCGCCAGCCCTGTGAGGAGGCCATTCGGCTGGGCCGCCTGCTCGTGGCGCTACTGCCGGGCGAGGCCGTGCTCGAGGGGTTGCTGGCCGCGATGCTGCTGCAGCATTCTCGCCGCGAGGCCCGCTTCGACGATGCCGGTGACATCGTGCTGCTCGGCGACCAGGATCGCTCGCGCTGGGACCGAGCGCTCGCCGCCGAGGGCGTATCGCGGGCTGCCGAGGCGATTCGCCTCAGCAGCGTCGTGCCGGAGCGGTTCGCGGTGGTCGCCGCTATCGCGGCCTGCCACGCCATCGCAGCGGATGCCGCCGCCACCGACTGGCGCGCCGTCGTCGCCTGGTACGACGTGCTCGTGCTGCTGGACCCGAGCCCGGTGGTACTGCTCAACCGGGCCGCGGCAGTCGCGGAGAGCGGGGAGCCGGCAGTTGCCCTCGCCGAGGTCGAGGCGCTCGAAGGCCTCGAGGAGTACTTCTGGTGGCACGCGAGCCGCGCGGAACTGTTGCGGCGCCTGGGACGGTCGGGCGACGCATCCGCTGCCGCGAAGCGAGCGTGCACCCTGACCAAGAGTGAAGCGCAGCGGCGGCTGCTGGCACGCCGCTACGGGGAAACGGTTACCGGGCGATGAGCGCCTGGGTGATGACCGAGGTGAAGAAAACGAGCCCGTCGACGCCGCTCGCCATGGCGGTGTCGGTGTCGGGGCCGAAACCGGCCTCGACGGCGTGCTCGGGGTGCGGCATGAGTCCGACGACGTTGCCGCGGGCGTTGGTGACGCCGGCGATGTCGTTCAGCGAGCCGTTCGGGTTGCCGCCGATATAACGGGCCACGATGCGGCCCTCACCCTCAAGGGCAGTGAGGGTCTCGGCGCTGGCCATGAACGAACCTTCGCCGTTCTTCAGCGGGATGACGATCTCGGCGTTGGCCGAAAATCCGGCTGTCCAGTCGCTCGCGTTGTTCTCGATGCGCAGCCCCTGGTCGCGGCAGATGAAGCGGCCCTTGTCGTTGCGAATGAGTCCACCGTCGAGCAGGTGGGCCTCGGTGAGCATCTGGAATCCGTTGCAGATGCCGAGCACGGGCATGCCCTTGTTCGCCGCGTCGATGACCTCGGTCATGATCGGCGAGAGGCTTGCGATGGCGCCGGCGCGTAGGTAATCGCCGTAGCTGAAACCGCCCGGCAGCACCAGGGCGTCGACCCCGTGCAGGTCGTGGTCGCCGTGCCAGAGGGCTACCGCGTCGGCGCCGGCCAGGCGGATCGCGCGCGCAGCGTCACGATCATCGAGCGAGCCGGGAAAGGTGACGACGCCGATGCGCATCAGACGACCGCTGCCGAGGGCGCGTTCTGCACGTGGATGCCGACGACATCCTCGATCACAGAGTTCGACAGCACGGTGTCGGCAAGCTCGCGCACAGCCGCGAGGGTAGCGGCATCCGCTTCGCCGTCAATGGAAATCTCGAAGCGCTTGCCGACGCGCACGCCGGTGACATTGGCCAGCGCTGACTGGGTCTGACCGAGGCGACCGAGGGCGCCGGCGACGGCCTTGCCCTGGGGGTCAAGCAACTCAGCCTTGGGCATTACTTCGACGACGATCGTTGGCACTGGGCACTCCGCATACAGTCTGGGGCTAATAGTCGTGGCAAATCTCTGTAATTCTACAGGCCGCGACTCGGGCGGCTCGGCGCGTGTCACTCCGAGATGCCCTTCTGGCCGAGCAGGATGCCGCGCAGCACGTCGCGCACGGCGGCCACTCCGTCGTAGGTTTCGACGAAGCTGGTGCTGAGCGGCGCGAGGCCGAGTCGCAGGCCGTTGGGGCTGCGAAAATCGGGAATGACATCGTTGTCCCACAGAATTTTTGTGACCTGGCGCATGAGCGGATGGTTGATGGTCACGTGACCGCCGCGATGCGTCTGCTCGCGTGGCGAGGCCACGGTGACGCCCATCGGGGCCAGCCACTCATCGACGAGGGTGATGGCGAACTCGGTCAGCGCGACCGATTTGGCGCGCACCGACCCGATCGTGGCCTCATCGAGCATGGCGATCGTGTTCTGCATGGCGAGCATGCCCACGACTGCGGGAGTGCCGCTCATAAACCGACGGATGCCGGTGGCCGGCACATATCCTGGCCCCATCTCGAAGATGGCCTGCGCACCCATCCAGCCCTGGATCGGCTGGGTCAGCACGTCCTGCAGATCACTCTTCACATAGCCGAACGCCGGCGCGCCCGGCCCGCCGCTCAGGTATTTGTAGGAGCAGCCGACCGCGAGGTCGACATCGCAGGCATCCAGCTCGACCGGAACCGACCCGACGGAGTGGCTGAGGTCCCAGAGCACGAGGGCGTCGTGTTCGTGGGCGACGGCGGTGATGGCCTGCATGTCGGCGAGGTAGCCGGAACGGTAGGCCACGTGGCTGAGGAGCACGAGCGAGGTTTGCGGGCCGACCACGCTGCGCACCTGATCGGCGGTCACTCCGCCCTCGGTATCGGATTCGATCCAGCGCAGGGTCAGGCCGCGCTCGCGCGCAATGCCCTCCAGAATGTACCGATCGGTGGGAAAGTTGTCGCTGTCGACCACAATCTCGGTGCGGCGCGGCCGCGAATCCACGGCGGCGCGGGCCAGTTTGTAGAGCAGCACGGTGGTGGAGTCGCCGACGAAGACCTGGCCGGCCGCGGCACCGAGGCAGGTGCGGCCGAGGTCGTCGCCAATCTGCAGGGGCAGCTCCATCCACTGCTCGTCCCAGCCGCGAATGAGCCGGGTGCCCCAGTCCTTGACGAGAAAGTCGGCGATGCGTTCGGCGCTGGCCCGCAGTGGGCGGCCGAGCGAATTGCCGTCGAGGTAGGCGCGCGGGTTGGCCGTCGCGGGGTCAGCGTCGGTGCCGAGAAACCGGGCGCGGTAGTGCGCGAGGCCATCGATGCGGTCCATCCGGCGCGCGAAGGCGAGGTGGGCGCCCCGGCCGGTTGAGCTGGTGAAGCTGGGAGTCATGCGAGAACCTCGAGTTCGGGGCGGGTGAGGGCGCGGGCGGTGCAGAGCCAGTCGGTGAAGTCCAGGGGATCGCGCGGCCGTTCGCCCGGAATGAAGGTCACCCGGCTATCGGAGAGGGTCAGGCCGAGCGGTGCCGGCGAGCAGAGGGCGGTCAGGACCTCGCCGGGAGTCAGCCCAGCCTCGAGCAGTGCCGCGATCTCACCCGCGTTCAACCCGAGCGGCAGCGGCCCGTTGCCTAGATCGGTGCCGTACAACACCCGCCCGCCGGCCGCGTGGAACCGACGCAGATTGTCGCTGGCAATCTCGAACGCGGCAGTGGGGCGACCCCAGCCGTGAACGTCCAGGGTGCTGATCCAGGTCATGCGGGCGGCCATCGCGGTCACGAGATCATCGGCGAGTCGCTCCGAAAACGGGGTGTGCGCGAACGCGTCCACTCCAGCCGTAAACGCGCGATCGGCCTGCCCGGCACCCTCCGCGTGCGCCACGACCGGCAGCGAACGTTCGTGTGCCCGCCCGACGAGCGCGGCCAAGACCTCGACGCCGAAGACCGGGCCGGCGACCGAGTTGAGGGTGATTTTCAAAACGGATGCCCCAGCCGCGGCCTGCAGGTCGACGGCGGTGGCGGCATCCGCGGTGGAGGCGACCGCGCAGCTCCAGGCGGGCTCGGCCCAGCTGGCCCGGCTGGGGTAGCCGCCGGGAGCCGTGATGAACTGGTGTGCGTATGCCAGATCGGGCATAGACGTGCGGAGGCCGTCGGGCAGCCAGCCGCCGAGGTCGATGGCCCGGGCGATTCCGCCGCTCGGCAGAACTGTCCCGTCGATAATGGCGAGGTGCAGGTGCGCGTCGAGGAAGCCCGGCAGTACCGTGCCTCGGCCGACCAGAAAGTGAGTGGTCACGCGCCGATCTCCGTGCGCACCGCGAACAACTCGGGAAAGAAGGTGAGTTCGAGGGCCTTCTGCAGAAAGGCCGCTCCACTGGATCCGCCGGTGCCGTGCTTCATTCCGATGATGCGTTGCACCGTCTTGAGGTGGCGAAAGCGCCAGAGCTGAAAGTTGTCCTCGAGGTCGACGAGTTCTTCGCAGGCCTCGTAGGCAGCCCAGTGCTCAGAGGCGTTCTCGTATATTCCTCTAAAGGTATGCACGAGTTCGGGGTGGTAGGTCCACGCCTCGGTGACGTCGCGCTCGAGCACAGCGGCGGGAATGTCGTAGCCGGCCCGGAGAAGGTAGTGCAGAAACTCGTCGTAGAGGCTGGGCGCTTCGAACGTGGTGGTGAGCAGGGCGTGGGCCGGGGCATCCGCTTCGAAGACGGACAGCATGCGACGGTTCTTGTTACCGAGCGCGAACTCGACCGCGCGATACTGGTATGACTGAAAGCCGCTGGAGTTTCCGAGAAAATGCCGAAACTGGGCGTATTCGGTGGGCGTGAGGGTCGCGAGTACCGACCACTGCTCCGTCAGGGTGCGCTGAATGTGCTTGACCCGGGCGATGCCCTTGAGAGCCGGTGCGAGCTGGTCCTGCCGGAGCGCCTCGATGGCAGCCTGCAGTTCGTGCAGCACGAGCTTGAGCCAGAGCTCGGTGGTCTGGTGCTGAATGATGAAGAGCAGCTCATCGTGGTGTTCCGGTACGCTGACCGGCTTCTGGGAGTCGAACAGGGTCGGTAGGTTGAGGTACGCCCCGTAGCTCATCTTCTCTCGAAAATCGGTGACGATCTCGGGGTCGAAGTCACGGGTGTTGTTCTTGAGAGTCATCGGGTTCCGTTCGGCTTGTTCAAATTGTGCGCAGGTTGCGGCTGTCGGCGCAACACCACAGCGAACCGTGCAGGTCAAAGTTCTAGACTGGAGCGCATGACCCCGCCGACCCGAAAGCCCCAGGATGGCGTGCCAGCCCCGTCTGTACCCGAGCGAACCGCAGCGCTTGCGCCCCGCCGCCGCGATGCCCGGCTGAATCGGGACCGCCTCGTTGTGTCGGCTCGCGCTCAATTTGCCCAGTACGGGATCGACGCCTCGCTCGAGGAGATCGCGCGTCAGGCCGAGGTGGGCGCGGCGACCCTGTACCGCAATTTTTCGACGCGGGATGACCTGGTTCGGGCGCTGTACGATCTGGCTTTGGCGGAACTGCACGCGGTGCGCGGTGAGATTGAGGCTGCCCCCACCCCGTGGGAAGCGCTCGTCGTGTACACCGAACGGGTCGCCGAATGGCTCGTCGCTGACCCGTCGCTGCCGCCGATCCTGCGCCGCATGGCGCAGCTCGACCCGTCAGCTAGGCCCGCTGCCGAGTTCGACGGCTTCATCGCGAGCCTGGTGGCCCGCGCCAAGAAGGACGGCACCCTGCGCCGGGACGTCGACGCGGTCGACCTCGCCGTACTCGTCACCATGGTCGGGTCGCTCGGCGGCCTCGGCGACGGTTACGCCGGCCAGTGGCGCCGTCAGCTCTCGATCGTGCTCGACGGCCTACGCGCCCCCGACGCGCCGCGGGCCAAGCTGCCCGGCCGCCCGCTCAACGTGAAGGACTACCAGGCCACCGTGCACGGCCTGACTCGCCGGGCGGCCCGCGCCGCCCGGTGAGGGTTAGACGGTCGGTGCGTCGGCTGCGCTCACTCGGATGCGGTTGGCCCACGGGTCCTCGAAGGCGAGGGTCTGGCCGTCGTGAGTGGTGTCGACCCTGTAGTGGGCCATCCGCTCGCCCAGAGCGCTCACGTCGTCGGTGCTGGGCACGATGATGCTGACTTCGCCGAGGCCGAGGGCCAGGCGGCGCTTGCCGCTGCCCGAGCTCTCCCAGGTGTTCATGGCCATGTGGTGGTGGTAGCCACCGGCCGAGACGAACAGCGCTGACGGCCCGAAGTTCGCGGTCGCCGCAAAGCCGAGCCGATTCACGTAGAACTCGCGGGCGCTGGCGACGTCGCCCACCGAGAGGTGAATATGGCCGACGATGGCGTGTCCCTCGCTCGGTTCAGCGGACATGTGCTCGGAAATGAATGCGTTCGGGTCGAGGTAGAGCGAGGCCATTTCGACCTGGCCGGGGGCCCAACTCCACAGGGTGCGGTCGCGGTCCCAGTACAGCTCGATGCCGTTCCCCTCGGGGTCGGTGAAGTAGAAAGCCTGGCTGACCAGGTGATCGGCACTGCCGGTGAACGTTCCGGGGGCTTTTGTGCCGATCGAGTACACGGCGGCGGCGAGGTCAGCCTGCGTGTCGAACAGAATCGCCGTGTGATAGAGACCGGCCGAGCGTGCTTCAGCGGCCTTGAGCTCGGGGGCGTGCTGCAGAAGCACGAGCGGGGTCTGGCCGCGCCCGAGTACCGCTACCGGGCCGTCATGGCTTTGCCGCTCCAGCGTCACGATGTCGCGGTAATATGCGATCATGGCGTCGAGGTTGCCCACGCGCAGGGTCACCGCCCCCATTCCGGTGTCGGCGGCCAGCAGATCTTTCGCGGTTAGGGTCACAGCAGGCACAACAGATGCGCCGCCCCGGCTATTCCGCGATCCGCCGGGTTGCGTCACCCCCGTTTGCCCGTCGTGGGAAGGCCTGCCGCGGTTGTTGCGTCGCGGTGTTGTTGTGTCGCTGTGTGCTCAAGCGCCGGTTAGGCGTTCAAGCAGTTCGCGATAGCGGGCCGCGGTCTGCTCCACGATCTCGGCCGGCAGCTCGGGCGGCATGCCGGCGCCGTCCCAGTTCGCGGAGAGCCAGTTGCGCACGATCTGCTTGTCGAAGCTCGCCATCCGGGTCTCCGGGGTGGTGCCGGTTCGCCAGGCTGCGGCATCCCAATAGCGGCTCGAATCGCTCGTGAGCACCTCATCGGCGAGTACGGTCACGCCGGAGTGTCGGTCGGCACCGAACTCGAACTTGGTGTCGGCGAGAATGACGCCGGCCTTCTCGGCGATCGTTCCGGCGGCCCGAAACAGGGCCAGCGAGAGGTCGCGCAGTTCGGCCGCAATGGTGGGCCCGACGAGTTCGACGGTGCGCTCGAACGAGATGTTCTCGTCGTGCTGGCCCATCGGGGCCTTCCAGGCCGGGGTATAGATGGGTTCGGGCAGGCGGTCGCCGTTCTGCAGTCCAGCCGGCAGCGATATGCCGCACACCGACTGGGTTTCGAGGTATTCCTTCCAGCCACTGCCGGTGAGGTAGCCGCGTACGACACACTCGATCGGGTACATGTCGAGGGTTCGGCAGAGCATCGCCCGGCCGGCGACGCTCGCCGGGATGAGCTCGCGCACGGCGTTGCCGACCTGTTCGTGGTCGGCGACGAGATGGTTCGGCACTCCGGTCAACCGGTCGAACCACCACAGGCTCAGTGTCGTGAGCAGCTCTCCCTTGCCCGGAATTCCGGGCTCGAGCACGTGGTCGAACGCGCTCACCCGGTCGCTGGCCACCACGAGCACGCGGGCCGCGGTGGCGAGGGAGGGGGCGGCATCCGCTGTCAGACTTGTTTCAATGTATAGGTCGCGCACCTTGCCCGAGTAGACACTGGTCCACCCCTCAAGCGCGGCGACAGCGGATGCGGGGGACACGTGCTCAGATTGGCTCACCCGTTCATTCTCCCGCATCACGCCACACGGGCGGCGATGTCGGTGCGAAAGTGGGCGCCGGCGAGCGATACGTGGCCGAGAGCCTCGTAGGCGCGGGCGCGGGCCTCGGCGAAGGTGGCGCCGACGGCGACGACGCTGAGCACCCGTCCGCCGGTGGAGACCAGTGTGTCGCCGTCGAGCCGGGTCGCCGCGTGGGCGATCGTGACGCCCTCCACGGCCAGGGCGGCATCGAGGCCGGTGATCTCGCGCCCGACCAGCGGTTCCTGCGGGTAGTTCTCGCTCGCCAGTACGACGGTGACGGCGACGTCGGACGAGAATTCAGGCCGGGGGTGCCCGCCGAGCGCGCCGGTCGCGGCGGCCAGCAGCAGGCTCGACAGCGGCGTCACCAGGCGCGGCAGAACGACCTGCGTCTCGGGGTCCCCGAACCGTGCGTTGAATTCGATCACACGAATGCCGGCATCCGTCAGAATGAGCCCGCAGTAGAGCAGCCCGACGAACGGGGTTCCCTCGGTCGCGAGCTGGCGCACGGTTGGCAGCGCGACGGTGTCGATGATCTCGTCGACGAACGCGTTTTCACTGCCGAACTCGGCGTCGAGCCAGGGCAGTGGCGAGTAGGCGCCCATGCCGCCCGTGTTGGGGCCGGCGTCTGCGTCGAGTGCTCGCTTGTAGTCCTGGGCGGGGGAGAGCGCCAGCACGTTCTGGCCGTCGCTGAGCAGGAACAATGAGATCTCCTGACCGTCGAGAAACTCTTCGATGAGCACACCGCCGTGTTCGAGCCAGTAGGTCGCGTGCGCGATGGCGGCTGGGCGGTCAGACGTGACGAGCACGCCCTTGCCGGCGGCGAGGCCGTCGGCCTTCACGACGTAGGGGGCGCCGAACTCGTCGAGGGCGGATTCGGCCTCGGCGAGGGTGCCGGCGCGCACTGCACGGCCGGTGGGAACGCCCGCCTCGTCCATGATGCGCTTGGCGAAGGTCTTGCTGCCCTCGAGGGCAGCGGCGGCTTGGTCGGGCCCGAATACGGCGATGCCGCGTGCGCGCAAGGCGTCGGCGACACCAGCCACGAGTGGGGCTTCCGGCCCGATCACGACGAGCTCGATGCTGTGCAGTACTGCATAGTCGGTCACGGCAACCGGGTCGTTCGGGTCAAGGTTGACGGACGGTACCTCAGCGGCGATCCCGGCGTTGCCGGGGGCGCACTCAACGGTCGGCCGCGGCTGCTCACGAATCAGCGCGGTGATGATGGCGTGCTCGCGGGCACCGGAACCAAGGACCAGAATTTTCACCATTTCAGGCTACCCGATGCCTCGGGCCCGCCTGATCCGGCAGACTGGAGCCATGGCACGAGCACGCATCGACGACGGGACAGGCCGGGCGGCCGTGCGGGCCGCGCTCGCCGAGGGCTCGAACGCGAGCCGGGATATCCGTGCCCAGGCCGTGCGGTACACCCTGCAGCTGCTGGCCGAACAGGCCGAGGGCAACACCCTCGAGGTGCGGGTGCCGCCGTTCGGCGCCGTGCAGTGCGTCGCCGGCCCCCGCCACACTCGCGGAACTCCGCCCAACGTCATCGAAACGGATGCCGCCACCTGGCTGGCGCTCGCTACCGGCGCTATCTCCTGGGCCGATGGCGTCGCAACAGGCGCCATCCACGCTTCCGGGGCCCGAGCCACCCTTCACGGTCACCTCCCGCTGCTCTAACCAGCCCGCGAGAGCGCAAAAAGTGCCCGTTTAAGGCATCCAATCGGGCAATTATTGCGCTCTCGCGGCCCCGTCTGTTCATGTGGAAGACATCCGCGGGATGGGTGCCGCCCCTAGCTTCAGGGGACCGCCCCCATGAAACAAAGGCTGCTCCGTGCCCAGATCGACTCGTCCATTTCGTCCGTCGCTGATTGCCGTCGGCCTGGTGCTGCTGATCGGCGGTGGCCCTGGAGCGCTCACGCCGGGACTGTCAGCTGCAGCGGCCGACGCGCCAGTTCCACCGCTTCTCGTCACTGAAATTACCCCGGACAACGTCGGCTACGACAACTTCGAGTTCTTCGAGGTGACCAACACGACCGCGGTCGACATTGACTTCAGTGAAGCCGGCATCGGACTGAGCTACATCTATGCGGACTCGGACGACCGCAGCAAGGATGTGCCCTTCGTGATACCAGCTGGTACGGCCATCCCGGCCGGCGCAAGCACGGTGTTCTGGCTGGACTACACCAGCGGAAACGTCGATACGTCGGTCTTCACCGAAGCCGACTTCCGCGCGCACTTCGCCACCGCAACCAGCTCCACCGATGCCTATCCGGTGGTGCGGGTGACCGGGCAGGCCGGCATGGCCAACGGCGGCGGTCGCGGAATCCGCATCGTCGACGGCGCCAACGCGTCGATCAGCTGGGCGGTCTACCCCGCCGGCTCCGTTGCCGTCGACCAGAGCGCCCACTTCGGCGCACCGGCAACGACCGAGTCGCCGTCGCAGGAACTGGTTCAATCGCTCGGAGTCCCCACCCCGGGTGACCCGGCACCGGCAGCGACGCCGACCCCCACAGCATCCCCGACACCGACGGCCACACCGACACCGACCGCGACGCCGTCTGCGCCCGCCAGCGCCGACACCGCCCCCCTGCAGATCACCGAGATCACCCCCGACACCACCAACGTGGGCTCGGCTGATGGCTACGAATTCATCGAGGTGTACAACTCCACCGCTAATCCGATCAACTTCGGCGATTACACCCTCAACTATCTTTACCCGCTAGCCGACCTCACGAATAGTTCTACGGTGCGCTGGCCGAGCACGCCGACGGACGTTGTGATCGACCCGGGCAGTACCGTGGTCTTCTGGATAAAGAACGGCCAGAACGACACCCTCGGTTCCACCGAATTCAACGCCAATTTTGGATCGACCCTCACGCTCGGCACCGACCTGATCGAGGTGTTTGCCGGTGGAATGGCCAACGGCTCTGCGCGCGGCCTGGAGATTCTGACTAATACCGGTTTCAGCGTCAATACGGCCTATTACAACCTCGCCAGCGTCGACGACGTCGACCCGAACATGGGCATCCAGTACGGCAACGACGCCACGATGCCGGGTCGGCAGCTCAACCTCGGTCGGGTAGCGGCCACGCCCGGGTCTATCTACTCCGCTCAGGTGGCCAGCGATCTCAAAACCATCGTCGCTGACTCGACCGTTCCGGTGATCGTGGATCACACCCTCGGGGCCATTGACCCGGCGCAAAACTTCACCGTATCGGCCACCGTAACCGACGACGTGCAGGCCCGCACCGTCTTGCTGCACCTCAAAAGCAATATCGACGCTGAATACCTGACCACAAACCTGTCCACGGACGGCGCCGACGGTTACCAGTACGACCTGCAACGGGTCGACCTCACCGGGAAGCGCTGGTACGAGTACTACTTCACTGCCCGCGACGCCAGCAACGAGTCGAGTACCGCGATCGTTCGGGTCGACCTCACGGGTGTGGATAACTCGCCGGTGCGCCTCAACGTCACCGACGGTCAGTTCGTGGCCGGCAGCACCATCCTTTCGGCTGCCGGGGATAGCAGTACCGACGGAACAACGCTGAGCATCGACGATCAGGTCGTCGCCACCAACCCGGAGCTGGAGTTCGCACCGCAGTTCGTGTTCGAGGTCACCGCGGTTAACACCTTCTTCCAGAACGGCGTCCTCGTGGGAACCGACATCCTGCGAATCTTCGATGACGGCATCCCGGAAGGCTGGGACACCATTGCCACTCCCGTGCCGCTGAGTTACGTGACGCAGGGTGAAGACATCGTGGTCAGCGTCTGGGCCGGGTCGAAAGTTGCCCCGGAGATCAACCCGAACGAGAACAACGATGACTTTCAAATTCGCAACCTCCGCCTGGTTCTGCCCGACGGACGCAGCCTGCAGCCGACCGGATACAGTGATCCCTCCCTCGTGCTCAGCATGGGTGACAGCGCGGGCAAACTGGATTTCCACGATGCAAGCTTCACCATCCCCGATGACGCCTACATGGCCGCCGCCCATGCCTGGGATACCACAGCGGTCGCCGATGGCGCGCACACCGTCGGTGCGAGCAATGGCGTCGACTCGGTCACCCGAACGGTCACGGTTGACAACACCGCTCCCACGGTCACGACCTCTGCGGTCGCTGGCCAGCTCTACCAGGGTGAGTTCATGCTCGACGGGGCGGCAACGGATGCCGGCGCCGGCTTCGACACCCTCGTCGCAACCCTCGACGGGCGCCCCATCGAGCTGCCCTACGCAACCTCGTCGATCAAGCTCACCGACGGTGAGCACACGCTCCTGCTCTCGGCTCGCGACCAGGTGGGGAACGTTGGCGAACTCAGCACGGTGTTCTCCACCCCGGTGGAAGAGCCCGGTAATGAGCTGATCACACCGCTCGACGGTGCCGTACTCGACGACGGAGCCCTCGACCTCACCGCTCGGGCGACCGACCCGACCGGGGACCAGCTGGACGTCACTTTTCGGCGGGGATTCGTGGCATCCGCTGCCGACAGCACCGTGCGCGGCTACTCGGGCACGACGGCCATCGCGAACGGTACCGATCGCACCATCAAGACGCTGCTCACCGGGGACCAGGTCACGGCCATGGCCCGCCTCGACGGCGCGGCCGAGCCCGTCGCCTCAGACACCCAGTTTCCGTACCAGTTGTTCGAGGTCGACGTTCCGGAGGATTCCGGGACAGACTTCACCGCCCGGGTCCGCTGGGACGGGAGCGCGAATGCCGATGCCAAGGTGTTGCTCTACGTGCAGAACGTGACGACGGGCGTCTGGGAAGAGTTCGACCGGCAGATCACCATGGGGGAGGGTGCGACTGATTTCACCCTCGATGCCATGGTGCCGGCCACTGATCACGTGCAGGACCAGGTGATCACCGTGCTGATCCAGCACTCGGAAGGCTTTGCTGGCGCAGACCTATCGGACCGGTCAAGCACCCTGCCCGTCAACAACGCCAACGACACCCCTCGATCCGACTACGACTTCACGCTCGCCGTTGAAACCGACACCCAGTACTACAACGACACGTATTTCCAGCGTCAGCTCGATATCCACGATTACCTGCTCACGCAGCGGTCGGCCGTGAACCTGCAGTACGTGTTCCACACCGGCGATATCGTCGACAACTCGGCCGATGAACACCAGTGGACCAACGCTAATCAGGCCTACAGCATGCTCGACGACGCCCAGCTGCCCTACGGTGTGCTGGCCGGCAACCACGACGTGGGGCATAAAGACGCCGACTACACCGCTTTCAGCGCCAATTTCGGGGCGGACCGGTACAGTGCAAACCCTTGGTACGGCGCGAGTTTTCAGGACAACCGGGGTCACTACGACCTGGTCACGGCCGGCGGCGTCGACTTCATAATGCTCTACCTCGGCTGGGCCCCGAGCGATGAGGGTATCGCCTGGCTCAACGAGGTGCTCGCCCAGTATCCCGAGCGCACGGCCATCCTCAACCTGCACGAATACATGCTCACCACGGGTGGTCTCGGCGCGGTGCCCCAGCGCATCCACGACGAAGTCGTGGCGACCAATCCCAACGTGGCAATGGTCTTCTCCGGCCACTATCACGACGCGTTCACCCGCATCGATCAGTTCGATGACGACAAGGACGGCACTCCCGATCGCTCGGTCTACCAGATGTTGTTCGACTATCAGGGGCTGCCCGAGGGCGGTCAGTCCTTCCTGCGACTGCTGCACTTCGACAATGCCACCGAGCAGATCAGCGTGCGCACCTACTCGCCCTATCTCGACACCTATAACTCCGAGGACCCCACCCTGGACCTGGAACATCAGGAATTCACCGTTCCTTACGCGGCATTCGGCATGAAATCCCAACAGAAGACCCTGGCAACGGATGCCTTCGCCGTCGACATCCTGACGAATTCCGCCATTGCCACGTTTGAGGCCGTGGCAAGCGGCACTGCGGTCACCGCGAGCTGGAACCCCGGAATCGGTACCCACGGCTGGTACGCCTACTCCGAAGACCCCTATGGAGCCACCGCCTACTCCGAGGTTCGCCGCCTGACCGTTGCCGCGCCGGTTGTGGTGCCCGAGACAGCGGCACCACCCGCGGCACCCGTTCCTTCGGCCCACGAGTCTCCCGAAGCTCCGGTTGTGACTCCGTTCGTGCTGTCGAGCGCTTCGCAGTCCCTCGCTGACAACGCGAGCGCGGCACTCACGGCAGAGATAGCCGCCGCCGCAACGGATGCCGCTGCCGCCGTCCCGCAGGCCGGCCGCGGCGCCGACACCCCGAGCGAGAGCTCGACGGACGATGTCGGTGCCGTCGGTGAGGTGACCGCCGTTGACGACGTCGTCCCGTTCAACATCTTGACCCTGGCGCTGATCCTGCTCGGCGCAGTAGCTGCGGCAGCAATCGCCCTGGTAACCCTGCGCGCGTTCCGCGCCCGACACTGACCGGCAGCCAGAGCGAGCTAACTCAGAATCGCCTCCACCTCGGCGCTCGTGGGCATCGAGGTGGTGGCTCCGGCGCGGGTCACCGCGATCGACGACGCCACCGTCGCGTACCGCACGGCCTCGATCATGTCGTCCGGGGTCACGGCGGTGCCGCGCACGTACCCGGCGGCCAGGCGTGCCACGAGGGCGCCGACGAAGGTGTCGCCGGCCGCCGTCGTATCGACGGCCGTCACCGGCCGGGCCGGCGCGAGCCCGAGTGCGTCGCCGTCGTAGGCCACGACCGACCCTTCCGAGCCCAGAGTCACGATCGCCCAGGTCTGCCCGGCGCTCAGCACCTCGGCGGCACGCACCGGGTCGCTCTCGCCGGTGAGCTCCGCGGCTTCGCCCTGGTTCGGCACGACCAGGTCGACCGAGGCGAGAAATCCGGCGGGCAGCGGTACCACCGGCGCGGGGGTCAGCACGGTGAACACCCCGGCCGCGCGGGCAACCCGGATCCCCTCGACGAGCACAGGCACCGGCAGCTCGCACTGCAGGACGAGAAATGCCGAGTCGGCCACGATCGCGCGCTGTTCCACGCTCAGGGTCATGACCGTGGCATTGGCGCCCGACACCACGACGATCGAATTCTCACCACTGTCCACGACGGAGATGTGGGCGGTGCCGGTGGGGGCATCCGCTGAGGCGAGTTCGGTAGAACGGATGCCCTCGCTCACCAGCAGCGCGCGCAGCTGCGTTCCGTAGGTATCCGCTCCCACCGCTCCCAGAAAAGTCACATCCGCTCCCAAGCGGGCGGCGGCGACCGCCTGGTTGAGCCCCTTACCGCCCGGAACCGTCGTGAAACCGGCCCCGAACATCGTCTCGCCGGGCTGGGGGAGGCGCGCCTGGCGCACGACGAGATCCATGTTGGCGCTTCCTAGTACTGCAATCGTGTTCATAGAGCCAGTCTTGCATCTGCCCATGGGACAATGAGTGGGTGAGTGCTTCTGAGCAGCCCAGCGCTGAACAACCCCAAGACCCGTCGACCGAGAATAACGGCGAGACCGTGCTGGCTGAGGCGACCGTGACGGTGCACCGGGCCCCGCGCTACCGCAACTTCATGCTCCTCGGAGCGGTCGTCGGCGTGCTGCTCGCCCTCATTCTCACGGTCTCCTTTCCGGAGAATGATGAGTACGACCGGGTACAGATTTTCGGCTTTCTGCTGCTCGGCGGCCTGGCCATCGGTACAACCCTCGGTGCCGCTGTGGCGCTAATAATCGACCGTGTTGTGGGTCGATCGCGCATGACGGTGGTCGCCGATAGACTGGGCGCGAACGAACACAGCACCAACGATCGTGCCGCTGAGCCTGGCTCCGGCACCCCCAACGATGATTTCCAAGCGTTCAACGAGAAGTAAAGAGGCTGCGGCTTGCCCGGTGGCGACGGACTGTTAAATCACGATCTTCTTCCCAATGAGAAGGGCCCACAAGATGCTTGTGGTGTCTTCGGAGTGTGGGCTCCCGGCGAAGAGGTAGCGAAACTCAGCTACTTCGGTCTCTATGCGCTGCAACACCGCGGCCAGGAATCAGCCGGAATCGCCACGAGCGACGGCACCAAGATCCTCATCTACAAAGACATGGGACTCGTCTCGCAGGTCTTCAATGAGGCTTCGCTGAGCACCCTGCTGGGGCACATCGCCGTCGGGCACACCCGCTATTCCACGACCGGATCGTCGAGTTGGCAGAACGCCCAGCCCACGCTCGGCCGTACCGCGAGCGGAACGGTGGCCCTCGGCCACAACGGCAACCTCACCAACACTGCCGAGCTGCTGCAGCTCGTGCACGAACGCTACCCGCAGGTTGACGGTGAACTCGCTCGCGGCAACACCACCGACACTGCCGTGGTCACCGCGCTGCTCACCGGCGACCTCGACCACACCCTCGAAGCCACAGCGCTCGAGGTGCTGCCGCGGCTCCGAGGCGCCTACTGCCTCGTCTTCATGGACGAAACCACCCTCTATGCGGCTCGCGACCCCCAGGGTGTCAGGCCGCTGGTGCTGGGCCGCCTGGAACGCGGCTGGGTCGTCGCCTCCGAGACCGCAGCCCTCGACATCGTCGGTGCGAGCTTCGTGCGCGAGGTTGAACCGGGTGAGCTCATCACCATCGACGAGAACGGGCTGCGCACGCAGCGCTTTGCGCAGGCCGACCCCAAGGGCTGCGTCTTCGAATACGTCTATCTCGCCCGCCCCGACACCACCATCGCCGGTCGCGGTGTGCACGAGGCGCGGGTCGAGATGGGCCGCAAGCTCGCCGCCGAGTACCCGGTCGAGGCCGACCTCGTCATCCCCACCCCGGAATCCGGCACCCCGGCAGCCATCGGCTACGCGCAGGCATCGGGCATTCCGTTCGGCCAGGGCCTCGTCAAGAACTCCTACGTCGGGCGTACCTTCATCGCGCCGTCGCAGACCATCCGGCAGCGCGGCATCCGCTTGAAACTGAACCCGCTCAAGAACGTGATCAAGGGCAAGCGTCTCATCGTCGTCGACGACTCGATCGTGCGCGGAAACACGCAGCGCGCCCTCGTCAGCATGCTGCGGGAGGCCGGCGCCGCCGAGGTGCACGTGCGCATCTCGAGCCCGCCGATCACCTGGCCGTGTTTCTACGGAATCGACTTCGCCAGCCGTGCCGAACTCATTGCGACCGGCCTCGAGATCGACGAGGTGCGCCAGTCGATCGGCGCCGACAGCCTCGGCTACCTCTCCGAGGACGGCATGATCGCAGCTACCGAGCAGCCGCGCGAACGCCTCTGCACCGCCTGTTTCACCGGCGTCTACCCGATCGCGCTGCCCGAAGCGCAGCACCTCGGCAAGAACCTGTTGGAGCGACCGGCAGCGGCAAACGGATGCGACCCCGGTCCGGATTCCGACCTGGAAGCCGTGCTGGCACCCGCCGCACGCAAAGAAGAAGCCCTCGCCCGCCTGGGCCAGGTGCCGTTCGGTGACCCAGGAAGACCAGAATGAGCAACTCCTCATATGCAGCAGCCGGAGTCGACACCAGGGCCGGTGACCTCGCGGTCGAGCTCATGAAGTCGGCCGTCTCTAAGACGCACGGCCCCGAGGTCTGGGGCGGTGTCGGCGGTTTCGCCGGGCTGTTCGACGTGTCGTTCCTCACCAAGTTTCGGCAGCCCCTGCTGGCCACGTCAACGGACGGCGTCGGCACCAAGGTCGCCATCGCCCAGGCCATCGACAAGCACGACACCATCGGTCAAGACCTCGTCGGCATGGTCGTCGACGACATCATCGTTGTCGGAGCACGCCCGCTGTTCATGACCGACTACATCGCCTGCGGCAAGGTCGTCCCCGAGCGCATCGCCTCGATCGTGGCCGGCATCGCCCGCGCCTGTTCCGAGACCGGAACCGCCCTCGTCGGCGGCGAAACCGCCGAACACCCCGGCCTGCTCGGCCAGGACGACTACGACGTGGCCGGCGCGGCCACCGGCGTGGTCGAAGCCGACCAGGTGCTCGGCGCCGACAAGGTCGTGTCCGGCGACGTCGTCATCGCGCTGGCGTCGAGCGGCCTGCACTCCAACGGCTATTCGCTCGTGCGCCATATTCTGGCGCAGCGCGGCATCGGCTATACCGACACGTCAGCCGAACTCGGCGGTGTGGTCGGTGAGGTTCTGCTCGAGCCGACCCGCCTGTACACCGGGCCGCTGCTCGACGTGATCAACGATCCAGAGCTGGCCGGCGCTATCCACTCGCTCAGTCACGTCACCGGCGGCGGTATCGCGGCGAACCTCGCCCGCGTGCTGCCCGTCGGCTCCTGGGTCGAGGTCGACCGCTCCACCTGGTCCCCGGCCCCGGTGTTCCGGGTGCTCGGTGACATGGCCGGCTCCACGCTGGAAAGCGCGGAGGGAACCTGGAACCTTGGAGTGGGCATGTTTGCGGTCGTGGATGCGGCATCCGCTTCGTCGGTCATCGCCCGGCTGGCCACGAGCGGCATTCCCGCCTGGGTCACCGGCCGGGTTTCGCGCGCCGCTCACGACCTGACCAAATTTGAGCAGGGCGCCAAGGGCGTCAACGGTGGCGCTGTGCGTCTGGTCGGGTCCTACGCGAGCTGAGCCCGACCCGATCGGCTCTCAGCGCCGCCGGTGGTGGGAGCGCACGAGTCAGGGCTCAGGCACAGCCCCGACCGCCAGCCTCGCGCGGCCGGTTGGCGCACGCGCCGCCTCGCCCGCCTGGCGCGCGTCGCGGGCCAGGCGCGTGAGCAGGAGACGGCTGCGCAACCCGTGATCGACGAATCGTGGCGACTACGAATTGCTGCAGCTCGAGCGGATGCCGCGAGCCGCGAAAGACTGTGGCGGCGTTAGGCGCGCTTCTTCTCGTCTTCGGTGGCGTAGTGGTCGACGTAACGGTCATCGTCGCCGTCCGGATCGTCGTCATCGTCGGCGGAGTCCGTGGCACCGGCGTCAGCGGCCTTCTTGGCCTTGTCCGCTTCGTACTCCGGCCACTTGGCCAGATCCTCGTCGAGACGCGGGTCGGACGGATGCCCGGTGAGCTCGCGTTCGAGCGCGTTGTAGTTGGTATCCGGGCTGAAATACTTCAGCTCCCGAGCTACCTTGGTGTGCTTTGCTTTTTGACGGCCGCGCCCCATGCGTGACCCCCTTACGATGCCAGGCCGAGCGAGTCGCGAGACCCTCGGGATTTGCCGAACGGAATGTGTAAAAACTAGAGTTTAGTTTAGCATGATGGGCCTTGCGCCCCGCGGACGCCGTTCGCAAGGCTAATCCGTAGGAATGGGGTGACATGGCGGGCACTGTCAGCATGCCCATCGTCATCATCGGCGCCGGCCAGGCCGGGCTGTCCGTGGGATTCTACCTGCGCCGATTCGAGCTCGTGGCCGGCCGGGACTTCATAATCTTTGACCGCGGACCGGGCACCGGCGGTGCCTGGCAGCATCGCTGGCAGGCCCTGCAACTCGGGTCGGCGCACCGAGTCAACGATCTTCCCGGCATGAAAGACCTCGGCCTGAGCTTTGACACGGCCGACCGAAACCTGCCGGCCCGCGACGTCGTCAGCGACTATTACCGTGACTATGAGCAGCACTACGAGCTGAACGTGGTGCGCCCGGTGACCGTGACCAGCGTGGCACCGCTGCAGTCCGACCTGGTCGTGGCCACGAGTTCACCAATCTTCGGCGACCAGAAAACCAATGCGCGCATGATCGTCAACGCGACCGGCACCTGGGGAGCGCCGTTCGTGCCGCATTACCCGGGGGCGAACACGTTCCAAGGAACGCAGGTGCACACGGCGAACTACGTCTCGAGTGAGGCGTTCACCGGCCAGCGCGTGATCGTGGTGGGCGGCGGCACGTCGGCGATCGGCTTTCTGCTCGAGCTCGAGGGGGTGGCCAGCGACCTCACCTGGGCGTCACGTCGCCCGATCGACTTCAGTCACACCGACGAGCTCGCCGAGGTGACCGCCGTCGCGGCCGTGATGCAACAGGATCGCGCGGCCCGTGCCGGTAAGGCCCTCCCGAGCATCGTCAGCGGCACGGGGGTGCCGGTCACCCGCCGCATTGCGGCCGGCATCGACCGCGGGCTGCTCGTGGCCCGGCCCATGTTTGCGAGCATCGAACCGACCGGGGTGCGCTGGAGTGACGGAACCTTCAGCGAGGCCGACGCGATCGTCTGGGCATCCGGTTTTCGGCCGGAGCTGCGGCACCTGGCCCCGCTCAAACTGCGCGAGAAGGCCGGCGGAGTCTCAGTCAGTTCCGGTGCGTCCTGGACCGACCCGCGCATCTTCTTCGCCGGATACGGTCCGCAAGCCAGCACAGTGGGCGCCAATCGGGCCGGACGTATCATCGCTCGACAGATCATGGCCAAGCTCTAGCCCATAAGCGGATGCCCGCCGCTACTTGCGCTTGCGCCTGCGTGATGCCGAGGGTCGCGACTGCGGCGGAACGGTTCCGACGGTCGTGGTCGACCTGGTTGCTGTGTCGATCGCACCGGTCGGTGGTGCGAGCGGACGACGCGAAACCGGGCGCGAACGCACCGGTTCGCCACGACGGTCCTGGCCGGGGATCGGCCGGGAACGGCGGCCGTAGATGAGCTCCGAGGAGTCGAGCAGCCACGGCACCAGGGCGATCGTCACGCCGTGCACGAGCATCAGCTTCTGGCGCAGGCGGCGAGCCTTGTGGTTGTGCAGCAGGCCTTCCCACCAGTGGCCGACGATGTAGATGGGCGTGTAGACGGTGATCACCTCGGCGCCGTGATCATCACGGCGGCCGCGAATGTAGTTGATCAGCGGCCAGCTGATGTCGCGGTACGGCGAGGAGACGATGCGCAGCGGCACCTGGATGTTCTGCTTCACCCAGGCGCGTTTGAGCTCCTTGGTTTCGGCGGTGTCGATGGAGACGTGCACGGCCTCGAGACTGACGTGCCGTGCCGCGATGGCGTAGTCGAGTGCCTTCAGCACGGGCTTCTGCATCTTGCCGACGAGCACGATCGCGTGGTCGCCTTGCGACCCGAACGTCGTGATCGGGTCGACTTCAATCTCCTTGGCGACGTCGCGGTAATACCGGTTGACGCCCATCATGAGGAAGAACAGCACCGGCATCATCACGAATACCAGCCAGGCCCCGTGGGTGAACTTGGTGATGGTGACGACGATGAGCACCACACCGGTCAGAGCGGCACCAAAACCGTTGATCGACAGGCTCAAAATGATCGAGCCTCGGTTCGGCGGGTTCTTTTTGAGCAGTTTGATCCAGTGCCGCACCATGCCGGTCTGGCCGAGAGTGAACGACACGAACACACCGATGATGTAGAGCTGAATCAGCACCGTGAGGTTGGCCCGGTACACCACCATGATCACGCACGCGGCGAGGGCCAACAGCACGACGCCGTTCGAGTAGATTAGGCGGTCGCCGCGGGTGCTGAGCGACTTGGGTGCGTATTTGTCTTGCGCGAGCACCGAGCCGAGCAACGGGAACCCGTTGAACGCGGTGTTCGCGGCGAGCAGTAGCACGGCCGCGGTGGCCGCCTGCAGCACGAAGAACATGATCGAGTAGTTGCCGAAGGTCGCGGCCGCGACCTGCGCGATCAGGCTGCGCTGCGGTGCCGTGGCGCACTCGGCCCAGCCGATCAGGTCACACGGATTCTCCGAGTAGTGCACTTTGGAGACGAGGGCCAGGATCGTGAGCCCGATGAACAGCACGATCGCGATCGCGCCCATGAGGGTGAGTGTGCGCTGGGCGTTTTTAACCTTGGGGTGTTTGAATGCTGGCACCCCGTTGGCGATGGCCTCAACGCCGGTGAGGGCGGAGCATCCGCTTGCGAAGGAGCGCAGCAGCAGCAGAATGAATGCTGACTGGGCCAGGTTGTGCGACTCCACATCGAATCCGGCGGATTCGGCGGTGGGCGCATCGCCGAGTGCGACCCGCACGAGGCCGACCACGATCATGAGCAGCACGCTGGCCACAAACAGGTAGGTGGGGATGGCGAAGGCTTTGCTCGACTCGCGCACCCCGCGCAGGTTAACGGCGGCGAGCAGAATGATGAAGAAGACGGCGAATTCCACCCGCAGCGGCGCCAGAAAAGGCAGGGCCGAGATGATGTTGTCCACACCACTGGCAACCGACACGACCACGGTCATCACGTAGTCCACCAGCAGAGCGGATGCGACGACCAGGCCGGCCTTCTCGCCCAGGTTCTTGTGCGCGACTTCGTAGTCGCCGCCGCCCGAGGGGTAGGCCTTGATCAGCTGGCGATAGGAGGCAACCACCACGACGAGCAGCACGACGACGACCGCGGCAACCCAGGGGGCGAAGCTCAGAAAGGCAAGTCCGCCGAGGGTCAGGATCATGAGGAGTTCTTGCGGCGCGTAGGCCACGCTCGACAATGGGTCGCTCGCGAAGATGGGAAGGGCGAGGTGTTTGGGCAGCAGCTGGCCGTCCAAATGCTCGGTTGGGAGCGGATCGCCGATGATCCACCGCTTGGGTGAACGGCTTTCCGGTACTGGGGCGTTCGCCTCGGGTGTCACGAGGGACGACACTACACCTACGGCGGCCACTGTCAAATCAAAGTGTGTACTTGGGCGATTCCGGCGATGTTCTCAAGCGGATGCGTGTGGGCCCCGGCGACGGTGCGAACTGGGTCTGCCAAACCCTCCCATCCCGCTGGTCGAGCCTGTTGAGACCGCCATCGACTGGCGCTGGCGGTCTCGGCAGAACCTACGGGTGGAGGGTGGCGAGGATGTTCGCGCGCACGTCGGCGAGCTGTCGGCGCAGGGACGGCACGGTGTCGCTTGGAACGGTGGAACGGGCGGCCTGCGTGCGGAGGTCGGTGCGCAGCTGCTGCCGAAACTCGTTGAGCACCATGTCGGCTTCGTTCAGGGCGCGGCGGGAGTCCAGCCGAGCAGACGTGTCCTCGTTCGGGGCGGTCGGAGTCGGTGGTGCGGGAGGTCCGTCGGGCGACGTCGGGCCGGTAGACGTGGGCGTGGGGCTCTGCCAGGTTGACGAGCCCGCCGGGTCCCAGGATTCCGGCGTGCCGTCGTAGCCGCGCCAAGCTGGCGGCGCTGACGCGTCGCGGGCCTGCCGGGCGGCGGAGGCGAGGTCGGCGCGCAGGGTCTTCATGGCAGAGTTGACGCCGGTGCGCACCTGGTCGGCCAGGCGGCGAACAGAGTCGGTCACCTCGTCTTCGATCGCACCGAGTTCTCCCTCACGGGCGAGCAGTTCGGCCCGGCCGGCGTCGGTGATCTCGTAGACGGTCTTGCGGCCATCCGCTTGCTTCGTCACGAGGCCTTCCTCCTCGAGCTTGGCCAGCCTCGGGTAGATCGTGCCGGCGCTCGGGCTGTAGGTACCGCCGAACCGGTCGCTCAGCGCCTGGATCAGCTCGTAGCCGTGCCGGGGCCGCTCGTTGAGCAGGCTCAGTAGGTACAGGCGCAGGCTGCCGTGGGCGAACATGGCACTCATGCCGGGTCCTCGGGGGAGTGGGCCGGGGCGTGCGCGTCGGCCGTGCCGGGAGCAGTCGCATCCGCTGGACTGGGGCTCGCGGGGTCACTGCGCACGACCGAGATGTCACCGGACACCGAGTTGGAGCGCACGTCGACCCAGCTGCCGTCGAGCGCGCCGGTGGAGCCTTCGTAGCCCTTGCCGAAGGCGGTGCGCACGGTCTGGTCGTCGAGCTGAAGCGTGCCGGAGAGGGTGTTGAGGTGGTAGCGCGCGGACACGCCGGGCTCGAGCCGCACGGTGAGGTTGCCGCTGACCGAGTTCGTCACAATCTGGTCTGGCGTGCCGGTGAGGTCGAGAAACACATTGCTCGAGACCCCGTCGAGCGTGAGTTGACGGATGCTTCCGCTCGCCGTCATATCACCAGACACGGTGTGCACGACCAGGGCTCCTACGTGGTTGCGCACCGAGATCTCACCGTTCACGGCGTTGAGCTCAAGGTCGCCTTGTACGTTGTCGACGACAAGGTCGCCGGAGACGGTACTGAGCTTGGCATCATTGCGGAGGCCCGAGATGAGAGCGTCGGCCGAGACGACGCCGAAGCGCAGGGCGACATCGCGGGGCACCGAGATGCTCACTTCGGCTCGCGCGGTGCCGCGGAACGAGGCGAAGACCTCGATGAAGTTGTCCCAACGCAGTTGCGGGTGGTCGATTTCCAAGCGGTCGCCGTCCATCGAGATTTTCAGGTCTTTGCCGGTAACGCCGTGCACTTCTATGCGGGCCCCGGGTTCGTCATGGCCGATGATGTCGACCGTGCCGGCGATGAGGCCGACCTTAAGCTTGCGCACCAGTTCGACGTCGATGATTTTGGTCTGCCCGGGGGCGACCAGCCATTTTTCCAGTGACACTGGGTTGTCCTTTCAGAAGGGTAAACTCGCGCTATATCGCGTGTTCTAAAAGACACGATATAGCGCGTTCCTGAGAGGCGCAAGAGGGTCAGTACAGAAAAAAGTTCAACCAGTCGCGATTGTGGGCGTGCACGAGCACGAGGAACACCACGACGTCGAATAGAAGGTGCACGCAGACCACGTAGGTCAGTGACCGGGTGCGGGCGAACGTATAGCCCTGCAGCAGCGCGAACGGCACGGTGAGTAGCGGCCCCCAACTCTGATATCCGAGCTCCCAGAGAAAAGAGGAGAAGATCACCGCCTGCAGAATATTGGCCTGCCAATCGGGAAAATGCCGTCGAAGCAGGGCGAAGGCGATGCAGATGAAGAACAGTTCATCCCAGATGCCTACGAAACCCACGCCCACGAACAGCCGGGCGATCTCGTCGGGAGCGGTCACCGTGGGCCAGTTCTGGTACGCGCCGCTTCCGATGAAGTAGCTCGGCAGAATCAGATACCCGAGCAGCACCACGATCGGCAGGTACGCCTTCTCAAGGGTGGTCCAGCGCTTCCCGGTGCGGATCGGAAACCGAATCGTGTGGTCCTTGAAGTAGTACCGCGAGAGCAGGTAGGGCACGAGCACCGAGAGGCTCAGCACGGTACCCATGAGTGCGATATTGGGGTAGCTGATGTTCGCCTCGACCGAGATCGTACTGATAATGCCGAGGCCGACGGCAATGAGCAGAAGGTCGCGAAACAAGGCCCGGCTGATCACAAAGGCGACCACGAGTGCCATGGCGAGCACGAAGTAGCCGGCCAGCGGCATCCTCACGGCAAACAACAGCACAGCGGATGCGCTCACCAGCGCCGCCGGAATCAGCCCCCACCGTGATGTTGTGCCCATGCTGCACCCTACCCAGCGCAGTTCCCAGTTCCGCGAGAGCGGAAAAAGTGTTGCAGCAGCCCCCGGAAGCAGCGGTTTTCCCGCTCTCGCGAGAGGGCCTAGATTTTAGGGATGACTCGTCTACTCCCGGAGAGCGACCCCGTCGCAATTTTGCAGCAGCTCGTGCGCATCGATTCGGTCAACCCCGACCTCGTGCCGGGAGCCGCCGGGGAAGCCGAGATTGCGGCCTGGTGCGGCCAGTGGCTGCGCCAGCAGGGTTTCGAGGTCACGGTTTTGGAGCAGACTCCCGGGCGTCCGTCGGTCGTCGGCGTCAAGCACGGCACCGGCACCGGCCGCTCGATCATGCTCAACGCCCACCTCGACACGGTCGGCGTCGCGACCTATGCTGGCGACCCGTTCAGTGGTGATCTTCGTGATGGCCGGGTGTTCGGGCGCGGGGCCGTCGACACCAAGAGCGGGCTCGCGGCGATTCTCGCGGCGTCGGTGCGGGCATCCGCCGGCGAGTTGGCCGGCGATGTGATCGTGACGCTGGTCGCCGATGAGGAATTCGGCAGCATCGGCACCGAGGAGGTGTTGCGAACAGTGAGCGCCGACGCCGCCCTGGTGATCGAGCCGAGCAGCCTTGAACTCACTACCGCCCACCGCGGCTTCGCCTGGTTCGAACTCGAACTGACCGGCCGGGCCGCACACGGCTCGCAGCCCGAGCTGGGCGTCGACGCCATCTGGCACGCGGGCCTCGCGCTCGGCGCCCTTGACGGGCTGCGGCAGCGACTTCACGCGGAACCGGCCCACCCCACGCTCGGCCACGGCGCCGTGCGGGTGTCGAAGATCGCCGGCGGCGACGATGCGGCCACGGTCGCGGCCCACTGTGTGCTGACCCTGGAACGACGGATGCTACCGGGCCAGTCCCCGGAGCAGGTCGAGTCCGAGCTGCGCGCGCTGTTCACTGCTGTGGCAGTGGAGGAGCCGAAGTTTGAGTTCACGCTGACGCGGCTGGTGGCGCGGGCGGCCTTCGAGGCCGAGCCGCACTGGCCCATCGTTCGCGCGTTGACGTCGAACGCCGAGCGGGTTCTCGGACGCCCGGCGGTCACGCGCGGCGAACCGTTCTGGACCGATGCCGGGCTCATTCTCGAAGCCGGAATTCCCTGCGTCGTGGTCGGCGCTGACGGCGACGGCCTGCACGCCGACACGGAGTGGGCCGACGCCCAGTCGGTGCGCGCGCTCGCTGACATTCTGACGGGCACGATCACCGAGTTCTGCGGGCCTACAGCTGGCTGATTCGCTGCAACCCCCTGCCCTCGTTCCAGGACTCGATGATCAGCTGCGTGTTGTCGGGATCGATGGAGGTGAGCACGACCTCGTGCACCCGCAGCTCGAAACCCGAAGACCCCGGCGGATCGGCCGGGTTGGGCTCTTCTGATGCTGCGCGCGCTCGGACTCGGCCTGCCGGCCATCGGCGAGGTCCTCGCACAGCAGCTGGGCGAGAGCGAGGCGCTGCTGCATCACCTCCGCTGGCTCCGGCCGGAGCACGAACGACTGGCCCGACAGATCCGGTCGGTCGAAAGTACTTCATGGGACTCGCGGAGATGTACGTGGCGGACGAGCGGTTTGCGGCGAACTATGGCGGGGGCGTCGTTTGTGCGGGATGCCATGGTGATCTGTGCAGAGCGGAACCTGTAGTTCAGTTCTGTTTCGTAGGCGGCCCGCGCGTCGGATGGGACACCTGCTCCTCGCTCAAACACCGCAAAACTCGCAACCCCGCAGGAGACCCAACCGCCGTGCTCCTTGCTTCGCAAGATTGTACAAGCTCCGGGTTCGACCGCTTTTAGGGAGTCGGAACCAGGGCGGTGGGCGCTGAGCGCTTGATCGCGAAGAGAGGGAGAGTGCGCTGGCAGAGGGGGCCGATCAGTACGGCGAACAGCGCGGTGCCGATTCCCACGTTGCCGCCGAGCGCCCAGCCAACGCCGAGCACGGTCACCTCGATGCCGGTGCGCACGATCCAGATCTTCCAGCCGGTGCGCTTGTGCAGACCGGTCATCAGGCCGTCGCGGGGGCCGGGGCCGTAGTGTGCCCCGATGTAGAGGCCGGTTGCGACGGCAATCATCAATAGGCCTGCGGCGAACAAGAGCACCCGCAGCCACAGGTCGAGGTCGGCCGGAATGAGCCACAGGCCGACGTCGGCGGCCGGGCCTACGAGCACGGCGTTCAGCAGCGTTCCGGAGCCAGGCTTCTGCCGAATCGGAATCCACAGCAGGAGCACGACGGCGCTGGTCAGAATCGTGATCAGCCCAAAGCCCAGGTGGGTGTGGTTGTCGATGCCCTGGGTGAGCACGTCCCACGGCGCCACCCCGATGCCGCCACGCACGATCAGAGCAATGCCGATTCCGTAGAGGAAGAGGCCAATAAGCAGCTGCGTGATTCGACGGGTCATAGTTAGCAATCCAATTGCATAACTGGCCTGTAATCAAGATGCCAATCTGGCTAGAGTGGCCTCATGAGCGAGAACCACCTGAGTGCGAGGGGCCTGGATGCTCTGTTGGGCGAGTGGCGCGGCGGGGCGAGCGCGTATCGAGCCTTGGGCGATCGCATCCGCTTGCTGACCCTCGACGGGCGTATCCCCACCGACAGCCGCCTGCCCGCCGAACGCGATTTGAGCGAGCGCCTCGGTGTCAGTCGAACCACGGTGACGGCGGCCTATCGTGAGCTGCGCGACGCGGGGTACCTGCGCAGCGTGCGCGGGTCGGGCAGCGTTGTGCGGTTGCCGGGGGACGGCGCGCCCAGTCCCACTCCGGCAGCGGAGGGAACCCTGGACTTCAGCAAGGCCACAATGCCGGCACTGCCCGGGCTAGCGGATGCCGCAGCGCACGCCGTCGCCGAATTGCCTCGGCACCTGGGTGACTCCGGTTTCGACCCCGTGGGCATTCCCGAGTTGCGGGCCGCCATCGCCGACCGCTATGCAGACCGCGGCCTGCCGACCGCGCCGGAACAGATCATGGTGACCCTCGGTGCCCAGCACGCGATCGCCCTGCTCGCCCGCGTGCTCGTGGGGCGGGGGGACCGCGCCGTGATCGAATCACCGACGTACCCGCACGCGGCCGAGGCCCTGCGTGCGGCCGGCGCCCGCCTCGCCGCCGTGAACGTGTCGGCCGGCGGGCCGCACGACGACCCGGCCACCCGGGGCTGGGACGAAGCCGCCCTCCTGCAGACCCTGCAGCGGAGCGGCCCGGTCGTCGGCTACCTCATGCCCGACTTTCACAATCCCACCGGCCAGAGCATGCCGGCCGAGCAGCGCGAACGGGTGGCCTCCGCCGCTGCGGACGCCTGCACGACGCTCATCATCGACGAGACCATCGCCGAGCTCACGATTGACCGGGAGGGCGAATTTCCGCCGTTCGCGGCCTGCGCCGACGCTCGGTCCGCACCACGTGTGGTCAGCGTCGGGTCGGTGGGTAAGACGGTGTGGGGTGGCATCCGCCTCGGCTGGATTCGGGCGGAACCGGCGCTCATTCAGAAGCTCGTCGCCGCCCGCAGCGCCAATGACCTCGGCACGCCCATCCTCGAACAGCTCATCGTGACCGGGCTGCTCGCCGACATGCCCAACATTCTCGCCGGCCGGCGTGAGCTTCTGCGCGTGGGCCGCGACCACCTGGAACGCCGCCTGGCCGATACCTTCCCCGATTGGCATGTTCCCCACGTCGACGGCGGCATCACCGTCTGGGTCAACCTCGGCAGCCCCGTGAGCTCGCAGCTCGCACTCGCCGCGCGCAGCCACGGGCTGCTCGTGCCGGCCGGTCCGCGATTCGGCCTCGACGGGGCCTTCGAGCGATTCCTGCGAGTGCCGTTCTCACACTCCGCCCCGGAGACCGACCGGGCCGTCGACGCGCTGGAGGCGGCCTGGGGATCGCTGCTGCGGCATCCGTTTATCGACACCGGGTACCTGGCCGAAGTGGTCTGACCCGCGCAGCCCGCGCGCACTGGCATACTGAGCGGGTGCATTTTCTCGCGGTAGTGAGCATGAAAAATCGGGCGCTGATTGCCCTCATCACCATTGTGGCGGCCGTGTTCGGCAGCCTCGCCCTGACCGGGCTCAAGCAAGAGCTGATTCCGTCGCTGCAACTGCCGCAGCTGCTCGTGTCCACCAGCTACCCGGGCGCGTCGCCGCAGGTGGTCAACGACGACGTCTCGACCCCGATTGAGACCGCCATTCAGGGCTTGGTCGGCCTCGAAACCACGTCGACGACGAGCAACACCAACTCCTCGCTGGTCAGCGCCACCTTCACCTACGGCACCGACCTGGTCAAGGCCGAATCCCGCATCGACCAGGCCATCAACCGCATCAAGAATGTGCTGCCGGCCGACGTAGACCCGCAGGTGATCAGCGGCAGCATCGACGATTTTCCGGTGATCTCGCTCGCGGTCACCTCGAGCGATACCGTGGCGCTCGCCGACCAGCTGAAGCGCAGCGTACTCGGCGACATTCGCGACGTGGCCGGAGTGCGGGATGCCGCCCTGATCGGAGACATCGGCCGCCGCGTCACGATAACGCCCAACGCCGAGGAACTCGCCGCCCGCGGCTTCAGCACCCAAAACCTGCGGGACGCCCTGCAGCAGAACGGGGCGCTGATTCCGGCCGGCGCCATCACCGAGGGCGACATGACCCTGTCGGTGCAGGCCGGCGGCAAGCTCGGCTCGGTCGACGACATTGCCGCGCTGCCCGTGATCGCTGGTTCCACCGGTCTCACCGGCGTAGCGGATGCCGCCCCCACGACCATCGGCGACGTCGCCACGGTCGCGCTCGTCGAAAACCCAATCACGACCATCTCCCGGGTGAACGGCGAACCCGCGCTCACCATTGCCGTCACCAAGGTTCCCGCCGCGAACACGGTCGACGTGTCGAAGGCGGTGCGCGCCATTTTGCCGCAGCTCGAGGCGGCCGTCGCGCCCGCGACCTTCACTGTCGTGTTCGACCAGGCGCCGTTCATCCAGCAATCGATTGACGCGCTCACCCAGGAGGGCCTGCTCGGCCTCGGCTTCGCGGTGATCGTGATTCTGCTGTTTCTGCTCTCGGTGCGCGCCACCCTGGTTACGGCGATCTCCATTCCGACCTCGGTGCTGATCACCTTCATCGGGCTGCAGAGCGTGGGTTATTCGCTCAATATCCTTACCCTCGGCGCGCTCACGATCGCCATCGGCCGGGTCGTCGACGACTCCATCGTGGTGATCGAGAACATCAAACGACACCTCGTCGCCGGCGCCGACCGCGCCGCCACGATCGTCTTTGCGGTGCGCGAAGTGGCCGGGGCCATCACGGCGTCCACCGTCACGACGGTCACCGTGTTCCTGCCCATCTCCTTCGTCGGCGGGTCGACCGGCGAGCTGTTTCGGCCGTTCGCGCTCACCGTGACGATCGCGCTACTGGCCTCACTGCTGGTGTCGCTGACCATCGTTCCCGTGCTCGCGTACTGGTTTCTGCGGGCGCCGCAGGCCATCACTGCCGACGAAACCGCCCTCGCCGCCGAACCAGAGCCGGCGATTCCGGCAACCGCCGGGCACTCGCGGCACGCGGCCGCGGCATCCGCTTCGTCCGGTCTGGCAGCGGACCGGCCAACGGGGCTGTCGGCGGCGGCCGAGGCCGGCGAGAACCCGGGGCGGCTGCAGAGGGGCTACCTTCCGGTGATCCGATTCACCCTCAAACATGCCGTCGCGACCCTGATGCTCGCCGTGCTCGTTCTCGGCGGAACGGCGGCGCTCGTGCCGTTCATGAAGGTGAACTTTCTCGGATCCACCGGGCAGAACACCTTTCGGGTGACCCAAACCCTGCCGGTCGGCAGCAGCCTGGCCGCGCAGGATGCGGCATCCGCTTCGGTCGAAAAAGCCCTGCGTGACCTGGACGGTATCGACATCGTGCAGCTCTCGATCGGTGGAGGCAGCGCCGCGAGCGCGTTCCGCGGCGGGGCGCCCACGTCGAGCGCGGTGACCTACTCGATCACGACCGCCGATGGTGCCGACGCCGACACTGTGCAAAACCACGCGCGCACGGCCCTGGCCGAACTGGGCGATGTCGGCCAGGTCTCCGTGGCCGCGGCGAGCGGTTTCGGGGCATCCTCCGACATCGCCGTCGATATCACGGCCGCAACGGATGCCGACCTGCAGACCGCGACTACCTCCATTCTCAGCGCGGTACAGAAACTCGGGGCGATCAAGGAGAGCGCGAGCACCCTCGCCGCCTCGCTGCCCTATCTGGCCGTCACGGTCGACCGGGAGGCGGCAGCCGCGGCCGGACTGAGCGAATTCGCTCTCGGCAGCCTGGTGTCGCAGGCCATGCAGCCGAGTGCGATCGGGTCGATCGTGATTGACGAGACCAATCTCACCGTCTACCTGTCGGCGCAGTCGCCGCCGACGACTGCCGCCGATCTCGCGGCCCTGCGGATTCCCACCCGTACCGGAGCGGTGGCTCTGGATACCCTTGCGACCGTGGAACAGGTCGAGGGTCCGAGCACGCTCACCACGGCGAAGGGGCTGCGTACCGCGACCGTGTCGGCGACCCCCGGAAGCGATGACCTGGGCACGGCGAACGCGCAGCTGAACCAGATGCTCGCCGACACGACGCTGCCGACCGGGGCGACCGCGACGCTCGGCGGAGTGAGTGCCGATCAGGCCGAAGCCTTTCAGCAGCTCGGCGTGGCGATGCTCGTGGCCATTCTCATCGTTTATATCGTGATGGTGGCGACCTTCCGGTCGCTGCTGCAGCCGTTGTTGCTGCTCGTATCGGTGCCATTCGCGGCGACGGGGGCAATCGCGCTGCAGGTGGTGACCGGCATTCCCCTGGGGGTGCCGTCGCTCATCGGTGTTCTCATGCTGATTGGAATCGTCGTGACCAACGCGATCGTGCTCGTTGACCTGGTCAACCAGTATCGGCGACGCGGTCGCTCGGTGCCCGACGCCCTTGTGGCCGGTGCCAGCCGGCGGCTGCGGCCTATTCTGATGACGGCGCTCGCCACCATATTCGCGCTGCTGCCGATGGCGATCGGCCTCACCGGCCACGGTGGATTCATCTCGCAGCCGCTCGCCCTCGTCGTCATCGGCGGGCTCGTATCGTCAACGGTGCTGACCCTGATCGTGCTGCCGGTACTCTACCTGCTGGTCGAGGGCACGCGCGAGCGGCGTGCGGTGCGTCGGTCCGCCTGAATTCGGTGCGAGATGCCAACTTCTGCCCCTTGATTCGTGCGAGACGTCGCTTTCGGCCCCATGCCCGGGTTCAAGGGGCTGAATCTGGCATCTCACGTGTGGTGGACGAGGCTCCTGGGGCCGAAAATGGCATCTCGTGCATGGTGAGTGCCCTGCCACAGCGAATGGCCGATAGCGACCACCGAGCATCGGCTGCCGCTGCCGCTGCCGCTGCCGCTGCCGCTGCCGCTGACGGTGACGCTGACGCAGGCAGCACTACGTCCGCGTGCAGTCAGCCTCCGAGCACGACGCCGCGAAGCAGGAAGAAGGGTTGCGGGTCGATGCGCACACCGTCGACCCGCACCTCAACGTGGGTGTGGCAGCCGGTGGACAGACCGGTGCTGCCGATGCTCCCAATGCGTTGGCCGGCGGCGACGCGATCACCGACAGTGACGAGAGTTTCACCGGTGGCGAGGTGGGCGTAGCCTGTTTGCACACCCTCGCCGTGGTCGATCAGGATCCAATTGCCGTAACTCCCCACGGAGCCAGCCGCGCGCACGATTCCGGCGGTGGCGGCTATGACGGGTGCTCTGCAGCTCGCCCCGATGTCGGTGCCGTAGTGGAACGCGCCGGCTCCGGGGAGCGGGCGAACCGGGCGCGGACCGTAGGTATCCGTTACGGGACCGCGTGCCGGGTTCACCCAGCCCTGGTTGCTCAGTTGGCCGACGTCGGTGTTGAGAATCGGGCGCACGCCGAGCGCGGCCAGGCTCGCGGCGGCTGTCACCGCCTGCGCTGCGGCGGCGACCAGGTCGAGTCCCGCAGCCTCGAAGTTGGTCGTGGCCGCGTTGAGGGTTTCCTGGCTGGCGCCAACCGACACCGAGCTCGCTGCGGCGCGCGTCTCGGCATCTTGCTGGTTCAGCCGGTCTGCGCGCCCTGAATCGGCCTCGGCGCGCGCCTGAATGGTCGCGATGTTCTCGGTAACGCGGTCCAGATGGTCGAGCGTGCTGAGCTGATCGAGCACGTTGCCCAGCGAGTGCCCGCCGAGAAAGACGTCGGCAACGCCGGCGCCGCCTTGTTGCTGGGCGAGCTTGCGCGCGAGTACCGCGAAGCTGCGCCGGGAGTCGGCGGCTTGCTGTACGGCCTCTAGCGCGAGGCGGTGCACGAGGGAGGCGCGACCGAGGGCGATTGACTGGCTCGCCCGCGTTGCCTCCAGTTCGTTGCGCGCGGTGTCGAGCGCGACCTGTGCGGCCTGCGAGCGGGTCAGCGCGGTCGCCAATACTGCTGCTCGCTGAACGGTCAGTTCCTGTGCGGCCGAGCGCTCGGCAGCGACCCGTTCGGCGGCAGCCCGCTGCGCCGCGAGAGCCTGGGCGGCGGCCGCGCGCGCCGTTGCCTGAGCGGATGCCGTGGTCGCGGCTTGTGCCGCAGCAGCCCCGGTGTCAATCGCTGCAACCGGGTTCGGGGCGACGGTCGGGTCTGGAGTCGGCTCAGGCGTCTCGGTCACCGGTGGGATGGGACCATCACTCGGCTCAGGAGCGGGTGCCTCGGTCGGGGTTGGCGTTGGCTCTGCGGTCGGTTCAGGGGCAGGTTCAGGGGCAGGTTCAGGGGTGGGCTCGAGGGTTGGCTCAGGCGTCGGCGCGACGGTCGGTTCAGGCGTCGGTTCAGGCGTGGGCTCCGGCGTCGGAGTGGGCGCCAACACGGCGTCCGGGGCGGTTGGTTCAGGCGTGGGCGTGGGCGCGGGCTCCGGGCTCGCGCTGACAGCGGACGGCGGCGTGGCCGACGAGCCCGCTGGCAGGTCGTCGGCGCTGGCCGCGATCGGAGCGCCGAACAGCACGAGGGCCGTGACAACGACCGCAGCGAGCCAGCCGTCGCGACGAACCAGCATCCGCTTGGCTGTGGCCGGATGCCGCGGTTTCGCTCGCCCGAACCGCACGGTGCGTCGGCGCTTCGCGGGTGGCAACATTGCAGGACCTGATCCATTTCGGGTAATGGATTTACGCGGCTCGGGCGGGCCAGCGTGGCGCAAGTATGGCACGGCACCGGTGCGCTCACAACGGGGCAAATTCACCGTTCAAGGTCGCTACAAGGTCGGCCGCGCGTTACACCAGCCCCGGGCTGGCAGCCAAGCGCACCGCGCCCGACGCCACGAGCGCCATTACCCCCTCAATTTCGGGGGAGAGAAACCGGTCGTGCCCGGGGCCGGCAGCGACGGTGCGCACGAGGTCGCGCACCGCTCCGGTCGCCGCGGCCGGCACGAGCGGCGCCCGGAGGTCGAGCGATCGGGAGGCGGTCATGATCTCGATCGCGAGCACCCGACCGAGCCCGTCGAGCGAGCGGCGCAGCTTGCGGGCGGCGTGCCAGCCCATCGATACGTGGTCCTCCTGCATCGCCGACGACGGAATTGAGTCAACGGATGCCGGTGCAGCCAGCCGCTTCAACTCCGACACGATCCCGGCGGCGGTGTACTGAGCGATCATGAGCCCGGAGTCGACGCCAACTTCGTGGGCGAGAAACGGCGGCAGGCCCTTGCTGCGGCTCGCATCGAGGTGACGGTCGGTGCGGCGCTCGCTCATGCTCGCGACGTCCGCTGAGGCGATGGCGAGAAAGTCGAGCACGTAGCCGAGCGGGGCGCCGTGAAAGTTACCGTTCGACATTACTCGCCCGTCGACGGTAACGACCGGGTTGTCGATAGCGCTGGCCAGTTCGCGGCCGGCCACGAGGGCGGCATGCGCGGCGGTGTCGCGCGCGGCACCGTGCACCTGCGGGGCGCAGCGCAGCGAGTAGGCGTCCTGCACCGACGTGTCTTCTGGGCCGGCGTGGCTGGCCAACAGGCCTGAGCCGTGGAGCAGGCGGCGCAGATTTCCGGCGCTGTCGGCCTGGCCGAGCTGGGGCCGCAGCTGCTGCAGATCGGCCGCGAAGACGGCATCCGTTCCGAGCAGAGCCTCCACGCTCATCGCTGCTGCGATATCGGCTGTCACGAGCAGGCGGGCGAGGTCGTCGAGGGCCAGCACGAGCATGCCGAGCATGCCGTCGGTGCCGTTGATCAGGGCGAGGCCCTCTTTCTCGGCGAGAACGACCGGAGGGATGCCGGCGGCTTTGAGGGCTTCGTCGCCGCTGATCAGGGTGCCGGCCGCGTCGCGCGCCTGGCCCTCGCCCATCACGACGAGGGCGCAGTGGGCGAGTGGGGCGAGGTCGCCGGAGCAGCCGAGCGATCCGTATTCGTGAACGACCGGTGTGATCTGCGCGTTCAGCACGGCCGCGTAGGTCTCGGCGGTGGCCGGGCGCGCACCGGTGCGACCGGTCATCAACGCGGAAAGCCGCAGCAGCATGAGGGCGCGCACGACCTCGCGTTCCACCTCGGGGCCGCTGCCAGCAGCGTGCGAGCGCACGAGGCTCGCCTGCAGCTGGGCGCGCCGGTCGGTGGTGATGAACGTCGTCGCGAGAGCCCCGAAGCCGGTGGAGATGCCGTAGTGCGGCTCGGTATCCGCCGCGAGGGCGTCGATGATCGTGCGGGTCGCCGCGACCTGTTCGAGGCTGGTGGGGTCGAGGGTGACCAGCGCATCGTGGCGGGCGACGGCGATCACATCGGCAAAGGAGAGCGCTCCGGCTCCCACGACAACGCTCGAAGCGGACGCCCCGCTCGGGTTGATCCGGTCGGTTCTGGGCGTTGCTGCAAGGGTCATGTTTCGATTGCACACCCTCGCGGGCCCGGGCAACAGGGCGATACGCTGGACGGTGTCCGGGATACCGGACGCGAGCATCCGCTCTGAAAGGATTCGTGATGGCGTCAAAGGTTCCGGCCGCGCAAAGCACCCTGCGCGTATTGACGCATCTCGCCGCCCAGCGCGGTCCGATCCCCGCGGCAGCGCTGGCGACCGCCCTCGACCTGCCGCGCTCGACCGTGTACCAACTGCTCGACGTGCTCGTGGCGGAGGGGTTCGTGGTGCACCTGCCGGAGGAACACCGCTACGGGCTCGGCATCGCCGCTTTCGAACTGAGCTCGGGGTTCAGTCGGCAGGAACCGCTCTCCCGGCTCGGCCGCCCGTTGATCGCCCAGCTCGTCGACCGGCTGGGGGAGAGCGCGCACCTCGTGGTGCTGCACGGGCGTGACGTGATCTACCTGGTCGAGGAGCGTGCGGCCCATCGCCCCTCCCTCGTCTCCGACGTGGGGGTGCGGCTGCCCGCGCAGCTCACGGCCAGCGGACGCGCCCTGCTCGCGGCCCTGCCCGCCGCCCAGTTGCGTGCGCTCTATCCCAACCAGGCGGCTCTGGAACAACGCGACGGCCGTGGCCCGCGCACGAGGCTCGAGCTTCGAGCCGTGCTCGACCGGGTCAAAACGGATGCCTACGCCACCGAAAACGGCGAGATCACGCCCGGCATCGCCTCCGTTGCGCTCGCCGTGCACGACCACGCCGGCTGGCCCGCCGCCGCCATTGCGGTGACCTTCGCGCAGGACCGGTTCTCACCCGGGGATTGGCCGGCCCTCGCCGAAACCGTGGCGGCGACGGCCGCGGAGCTGTCCCGTCGGATCGGCGGCCGGCCGCGCTGAGCCGCCCTCACCGGGCGTCGCGGCACGCCTCCAAGAAGTTGGCACGTGTTCAAACCAGTGCCACCTTCTCAAACACGTACCGCGAGGGAGTTGAGGCCGATTCGCGGCCCGCTACCAGCCCAGTTCGGCGTGCAGAAACGACGCGACCCGGGTGCGCATGCCCTCGTCGAGGATGCCGATCGAGTGCAGGTCTCCGGGCACAACCACGAGCTCGGTGCGGATGCCCAGGCTCTCCAGTTGCGCGGCGTACTCGGTCGACTGGCTCAGTGGAATGAATTCGTCAGAGGAGGTGCCGATGAACACCGGCGGGTCGCTGCGGTCGAGTCGGCTCGAGGCCGAGGCGTCGACGGACTGAGCGCACCGGTTGATGTTCGTACAGCCCAGGTAGTTGCGGGTGATGCGCGTAAGCCCGTCGACGGCGTTGACCAGACCGGATGCCCGCAGGTCGACCGGCCCCGACAGCTCGGCCACCGCGGCGATACGTGCGTCGGTCGTGAGCGCGCCGCGGCCGCTCGTGCCGAGCAGGGCAACGAGGTTGCCGCCGGCCGACCCGCCGAACGCCCCGATCTGGTTGGGGTCGATGCCGTACTCCTCGGCGTTGTCCAGGTCACGCACCCATTCCACGGCGAGCTTCAGATCATCGATCGCGGCCGGAAAGACGGCGTCGGGCACCAGCCGATAGTTCACCGAATAGGCCACGAATCCCTCGCTCGCCAGCCATTCGCAGACGAGGCGCCAGTCGCTGTTGCCCTTGTCACCGCGGGCCCAACTGCCGCCGTGCACCGAGATGACGGCCGGCAGGAGCGAGTGCTCAGGAGCGGATGTCGCGGCGTCGGACGGCATCGCGGCCTCAGCTTCGGTGCCCGTGTCGGTGCCCGCGCCCGGCAGAACGGCGTCTGCGGAACCGCCGGCCACGCCATCCGCTGTATCGCCGCGTGCTGTGCCGCCGCGTGCTGTATCGTCGCGTGCTGTGCCATCGAGCGCGGTGTCAGACGGGTCGGGAGTGCTGGTTGATCGCGGGGGAGTCGGCGAACAGACATCGAGGGTGAGCAGCGCACCGTCGGATTGCGTGCCGTAGACGACATCGGTCGTGACGGTCACGTCGTCGCCGGGCGCAAAGGTACGGATACCCACGACATCGTTGGTTGTCAGCTCGCTGGCGCGCGCTGCCGGATCGTCGGGGGCGACGTCATACAGGTCGACCCGAAAGCCGGCCAGCAGGCCAGTGGCCACGATCGCCACACTCGTTGCAATGAGCGCGATGCTGCCGCGGGTGAGTCGGCGGCGGCCGCGCGGGGTCGGGCGTCGAGCTGGTGTCACTGACGCCCCCCGGAATCGATTCTGGTCGATTCGAGACTAGGCGCATCCGCTGCCGCCAGCGAATCGCGGTCGATCGCCCCTGCCGAGACTGCGGCGACGGTGGCGCGGCTAGCCCTGGCGTGCTTTGGCGCGCGGATTGAGCTTGTTGATCACGAACGTGCGGCCGCGGCGCCGCACGATCTGCGAGCCCGGAACCTTCTTGAGCGCCTTGAGCGAATTGCGTACCTTCACGCTGTCTCCAAATTCTTATTGAGAACGACTATCAACTAGAGTAACAGACATGCAGACAGAAACGTATCTTCGGGTGAATGTAGTGAGCGGCCTGGCCGGCGCGGGCAAGACATCGGTGGCGCACAACCTCGGGCGCCAACCGTTCGCCCTGACCACATCGGCGGCCGGCGGCCTGCGCACTGTGCTGATCGAAGCGGCCGACAGTGCCCCAACGGGCGGGGGCGAGGCATCCGCTCTCGACGTATTCGTCGAGGCACCGACCGCGGTCGGGCCGCTCGAGATTGCCAGTTCCCTCGTCGCAACCGGTGATTCACCCGAGCGACTCGCAAACGGCCACGCCGTGCGTCTCGGCGACCTCATCACCGTGCTGAATGCCGAGCGATTCTGGGACGACCTCCACCGTGAAACCCTCGCGCCGACTCCCGACGAACACGACGTGAACTATGACCACGCCCACAACGACCCTGAGCGCACCGTCGGTGACCTGTTGATCGAACAGATCGAGTGGGCGAGCATCGTCGTGATCAACAAGACTGACCTTGTGCCCATGAGCGATTCCGCCGATATTCGCGATTTCGTGCGCCTGCTAAATCCGGCCAGCCACATCGTCTTCGCCGAACACGGCCAGGGCAGTGCCGACGGCTGGCCCGTTCCGCGCCGCGACATGTTCGCCTGGCTGCAGCGCAGCTCCGGTTGGGTACGCCAACTCAACGGCGACGCCCTGCTCTCGCGCAGTCCGCAGGGGCTTAACTGTGTCGTCTACCGGGACGTGCGACCGTTCCACCCGGCGCGCCTGGCCGACTTTTTTCGGGACCGCGCCGAGGAGGCTGGCGAGATCCTGCGCTCCCGCGGACTGTTTCGTCTCGCCACACGGCCCGCCACGGTCGGATCCTGGAGCAGCGCCGGTCCCACCATCACCTTCGAGCCCACCGGCATGGCGAGCCACGACCCCGAGTCACTGCTCGGCCAGGAGATCGCATTCTTCGGCCGCGACCTCGATGCGCGCCTGCTCAGCGCCAACCTTGACGACTGCCTGCTCACCGACGCCGAGTTTCTCGCCGGCCCCATGTTCTGGAACACCCTCGCCGACCCGTTCCCGGCTTGGGTGCTCGAACGTGCCGCTTGAGTCAGAGGCTCTTGGCGAAGCAGACGCTCAACTCTTCGCCGACATACGGGCCGAACAGCTCGATCTGCTCGTAGCCGCGACGACGGTACAGCGCCATCGCCGCGTCCTGCAGCGTTCCGGTCTCCAACGCGAGAGAGCGGATGCCGCGGGCAGCGGCATCCGCTTCGATGCGGTCGAGCAGGCGGCCGGCCACACCGCGGCCCCGGGCTTCGGCGTGCACGAACAATCGCTTCAGTTCGGCTGTGTCGGCCGAGTCCAGCGGAACCAGAGCCGCCATTCCGCAGGCAGCGCCGTGCGCATCACGGGCCACATACACGGCGACACCGGGACGCTCGAGTTCGTCGGTACTCAGCAGGAACGTGTTCTCCACCGGGTAGAGCGAGTATGCGAAGACGGTTCCGGCGGCCAGTAAGGCCGCGACGTCGGCCTGGCGCGGTTGCTCAATACTGATCGAAATGGTCATGTCATCAGAATAGAGCGCGGCAATGTGCGCACTTGAGCGTGACTTTTCAGGGTATATCCGGTAGCGTAGACAAGTCGGCTCTTGACACCGCGCTGTGCGCGGATGGGTTTGTAAGTCAAGTTGGGCCGGTTTCCCAGTAATCCGCTGGTGAAAAATCACTGTATGTGAACGGCCCCGACCACAGATTGCTCGGGTTCTCAGTTACGTCGCATGTGCGATGTTGTTCTGCCATGTACTGAACACAACCCAGAGATATTTTTATGCCTCAAGGCAATTCGCACAACTCCACCGTCGGTCGTGGCGGTAAGAACTTCGATCCCAAGTATGCCTCCAAGGCCGGATCGGGCCACGGCGGTTCCAACAACGCCGGCAGCAAGAGCCCCGGACACCGCGGTTACCGCGCGGACGAGGGTGCCCCCAAGAAGCAGCGCTGGAACGCGGACGAGCGCGCGGCTCGTTCGAATGAGCGTCCGTCGAGCGAACGCCCGGCCTACGGCTCGCGTTCCGTTCGCCCCGAAAACGGTGGCCGCACCAACAGCGAGCGCAACGAGCGCCCTGCCTACAACAACGACCGTCCGCGCACGGATCGTCCGTCGTACAACAATGACCGCAACAGTGACCGTCCGGCCCGCACCGAGCGCCCCTCTTACGGTGACCGCGCCCCGCGCGCCGACCGTCCGGCCTACAACAACGACCGTCCGTCTTATGGAGACCGCAACAGTGCTCCGCGCACCGAGCGTCCCTCGTATGGTGACCGTGCCCCGCGCACCGACCGCCCGGCCTACAACAACGACCGTCCGTCCTACGGCGACCGCAACAGTGCCCCGCGCACTGAGCGCCCCTCTTACGGTGACCGTGCCCCGCGCACTGACCGTCCGTCGTACAACAATGACCGTCCGGCCCGCACCGAGCGCCCCTCCTATGGCGACCGCAACAGTGCTCCGCGCACGGAGCGTCCGTCCTATGGTGACCGTGCCCCGCGCACCGACCGCTCGGCCTACAACAACGACCGTCCGGCTCGCACGGAGCGTCCGTCCTATGGTGACCGTGCCCCGCGCACCGACCGCTCGACCTACAACAACGACCGCCCCGCTCGCACGGAGCGTCCGTCTTACGGCGATCGCGCCGAGCGTGCGCCACGTCGCGACTTCGGTAACGATCGCCCGGCTCGTTCAGACAATGACAGCACCTTCTACCCGAAGCGCAACGAAAACGGCGCCAAGCCGAGCTTCGCCGGCGGCGACGACGTCGTACTCGAGCGTCTCGAAGCCATCGCCACGACGGCATCCGATGTCGTCGGTGTGACCTTCGGCGACCTGGGCCTCGGCGAGAACATCGTGCGCGAGCTCGCCGCCCTTGGCGCTCCGTCACCGTTCCCGATCCAGGCTGCGACCATCCCCGACGTGCTTGCCGGGCGCGACGTGCTCGGCCGTGGCAAGACCGGATCCGGCAAGACCATCGCCTTCGGTGCTCCCCTCGTGGAAAAGCTGATGGAGAACAACGGCGCCAAGGACCGCAAGATGGCCCGCAAACCCCGCGCGCTCATCCTCGCGCCCACCCGTGAGCTCGCGCTGCAGATCGACCGCACCGTCCAGCCCATCGCCCGCAGCGTTGGCCTCTTCACCACGCAGATCTACGGCGGAGTTCCGCAGTACCGCCAGGTCAGCGCCCTCCAGCGCGGCGTGGACATCATCATCGGCACCGCCGGCCGCATCGAAGACCTCATCGACCAGGGTCGTCTCGACCTCTCCGAAGTTGTCGTCACCGTGCTCGACGAGGCCGACTACATGTGCGACCTCGGGTTCCTGGAGCCGGTGCAGCGCATCCTGCGCCAGACCAAGGCCGGCGGCCAGAAGCTGCTCTTCTCCGCCACCCTCGACAAGGGCGTTGCCTCGCTGGTCAAGGAATTCCTGACCAACCCGGCCGTGCACGAGGTTGCCGGTGAAGACCAGGCCTCCTCCACGATCGACCACCGCGTGCTCGTCATCGAGCACCGCGACAAGGGCCGCATCATCGAAGAGCTCGTCAACCGCGAGGGCAAGACTCTCATCTTCAGCCGCACCCGTGCCTACGCCGAGCAGCTCGCTGACCAGCTCGAAGACGCCGGAGTCAAGGCCACCAGCCTGCACGGTGACCTCAACCAGGCCCGCCGTACCCGCAACCTGCAGATGCTCACGAGCGGCCGGGTCAACGTTCTCGTCGCAACGGATGTCGCGGCTCGCGGAATCCACGTCGACGACATTGACCTGGTCATCCAGGCCGACGCCCCCGACGAGTACAAAACGTACCTCCACCGCGCCGGTCGTACCGGCCGCGCCGGCAAGACCGGAACAGTTGTGACGCTCATTCCCAAGCAGCGTCAGCGCCGCATGGGCGAGCTGCTCGAGCGCGCCGAGATCGACGCGAGCTACACCACCGCCGCCCCCGGTGGCGCGGCTGTGCGCGAACTGGCGAGCATCTAGCATCCGCTTGTTTTAGAAAAGAGGGGCACCTGCCAGTCGGCGGGTGCCCCTTTTGCGTACCGTTTGCGCCGCGCTTGCCGAACTCGCCCGCATCTGCCAGAATTACTTTCCGAACGGTCGGTAAGTTACGACTCGTTCCCACACGCACCCGCAGACATCGTCGTCAGGAGAAAACATGGCTGAGGCCTACCTCGTTGGAGGAGCACGCACCCCCGTAGGTCGGTACGGCGGAGCGCTGGCCACAGTTCGTCCAGATGACCTCGCCGCGCTCGTCGTCGGCGAGGCCGTGCGCCGCGCCGGAATCGATCCGGGCCTGATCGAAGAGATCATCTTCGGAGCCGCAACCCAGGCCGGCGAAGACAACCGCAACGTCGCCCGCATGGCCGGGCTGCTGGCCGGATTGCCCGACCACGTTCCGGGAATCACCGTGAACCGGCTGTGCGCCTCCGGCATGTCAGCGATCACCATGGCCGCGCAGGCCATCCGCGCCGGAGACGCCGATCTCATGATCGCCGGCGGCGTCGAGTCGATGACCCGCGCCCCCTGGGTGCAGGCCAAACCCGACCGCGCCTGGGCCAAGCCCGGCGCCCAGTTCGACACCTCCATCGGCTGGCGCTTCGTGAACCCCAAACTCGCCGCCCGTGACAAGGCCACCTTCTCCATGTCGGAGACCGCCGAAGAGGTCGCCCGCCTCGACGGCATCACCCGCGAAGAAGCGGATGCCTTCGCCCTCCGCAGCCACCAGCGCGCAGCCGCCGCGATCGACGCCGGCCACTTCGTCGATGAAATCGTCGGCGTGCCCACTAAAAAGGGCGAGGTGCTCGTCGACGAGGGTCTACGCCGCGAGACCACCCTCGAGGGCCTCGCCGCCCTGCGGCCCATCGTTGCCGGCGGTTCGGTCGTCACGGCCGGCAACGCGAGCTCGCTCAATGACGGCGCCTCGGCGGTTCTCGTGGCGAGCGGCGAGGCCGTGAAAAAGTACGGCCTCACGCCGCGCGCTCGCATTGTGGTCGGCGCCAGCGTGGGCCTGGCCCCCGAGATCATGGGCCTCGGCCCGGTCGCCGCCACTCAGCGCGCGCTCGAGCGCAGCGGCCTGAGCCTCGCCGACCTCGGTGCCATCGAACTCAACGAAGCCTTCGCCACCCAGTCCATCGCGTGCATCCGCCGCCTCGGCCTCGACGAAGAAATTGTCAACCGCGACGGCGGCGCTATCGCGCTCGGGCATCCGCTCGGGTCCAGCGGTGCACGCCTGGTCGTGACGCTGCTCGCCCGCATGGAGCGGGAAAACGCCCAGCACGGCCTCGCCACCATGTGTGTCGGCGTCGGCCAGGGCTCGGCCCTCATTTTGGAGCGTGTCTGATGTCTGTGTCTGAACTCGAACTCGGCGACCGCGGCGAATCCGGCGTTCCTGATCGCGTCGGCGTGCTCGGCGGCGGGCGCATGGGCGCCGGAATCGCGCACGCCTTCCTGCTCGCCGGAGCCCACGTGGCTCTGGTCGAACGCAACGACAGCGAAGCGGATGCCGCGCGCGAGCGCGTGCTGCGCGCCGTCGACGCGAGCATCACCCGCGGCGCCACCGGGGAGACCCGCCCGGAGCTCGAGGCTCGCCTCGCTGTCGGCGCCGATTTCGGCCTGTTCAGCGACCGCGAACTCGTCGTCGAAGCCGTTCCCGAGGTGCGCGCGCTCAAGGTGGAAGCCCTGCAGAAGGTCGAGGCCCACCTTCCCTCCGACGCCGCCCTCGCCAGCAACACCTCGTCGATCTCGATCGACGACCTCGCCGATGAGTTGAAGCGCCCCGCCCGTTTTCTCGGCCTGCACTTCTTCAACCCGGTGCCGGCCTCGAACCTGGTCGAACTCGTCACGGGCAGCGCCACCTCGCCAGAATTGGTCGCGGATGCCCAGAGCTGGGTTTCGGCGCTCGGCAAGACTCCGATCACCGTCAGTGACGCCCCCGGATTCGCCTCGTCCCGCCTCGGCGTGGCCCTCGGGCTCGAAGCGATCCGCATGCTCGAGGAGGGTGTCGCGAGCGCCTCGGATATTGATGCGGCGATGATGCTGGGCTACAAGCATCCGGTCGGACCCTTGAAACTCACCGATCTGGTCGGACTGGACGTGCGGCTCGGCATCGCCGAATACCTGCACAAGCAGCTCGGCGCCCGTTTCGAACCGCCCGCGCTGCTGCGCAAACTCGTCGCCGAAGGCAAGCTCGGCCGCAAGTCCGGCCAGGGCTTCTACCGGTGGGACGAAGCCTGATGCCCGCCCGCACCGACACCGCCCCCCGCACGCGCATTGAAGGAGACCCCATGACGACCATTCTGCCCAGCTACGTCCAGGGCGCCTGGTGGACCCCGACGTCCGAGGACGCTGCGGTCGACGTCTGTGATGCCTCGACCGGTGAGGTCGTCACCCGGGTCAGCACGCAGGGCCTCGACCTCGCCGCCGCCCTCGACTACGCCCGTACCGTCGGCCAGAAATCGCTCGGCGAGCTCACCTTTCACCAGCGTGCCGTGTTGCTCAAGCAGATGGCGTTGCTGCTGACCGAACGCAAGCAAGAGCTCTACGCCCTGTCGAGCCGAACCGGCGCCACCAAGGTCGACTCCTGGGTCGACATCGACGGCGGCATTGGCGTGCTGTTCAGCTACTCCTCCAAGGGGCGCCGCGAACTGCCCAACGCCCGCGTCTACGTCGACGGACCGGTCGAGCCGCTCTCCAAAGACGGTTCTTTCATCGCCCGCCACATCTACTCGCGCCTGCCCGGAGTTGCCGTGCAGATCAACGCCTTCAACTTTCCGGTTTGGGGCGCGCTGGAGAAGTTCGCGCCGGCCTTCCTGGCCGGCGTGCCGACCCTGGTGAAGCCCGCGACGCCGTCCGGCTACCTCGCCGAAGCCTTCGTGCGCATTCTCGCCGACTCCGGCCTGCTGCCCGAGGGCTCGCTGCAGCTCGTGTCCGGCAGCGTGCCCACTCTGTTCGACGACGTGCGCCTCGGCGACCTCGTGGCCTTCACCGGATCGGCCTCGACCGCCGAAAAGCTGCGCGCGAGCGACTCCGTGCAGACCGGAGGAGTGCGCTTCACCAACGAGACCGACTCGATCAACGCCTCCGTTCTCGGTCTGGATGCCGCCGCCGGCACCCCCGAATTCGACGCCTTCGTCAAGCAGGTCGTCACCGAGATGACCGTCAAGGCCGGCCAGAAGTGCACCGCCATCCGTCGCGTCATCGTGCCGCGCGCGGCCATGGATGACGTCGTCACTGCCGTGCAGGCGCGCATCACCGAACGCATCGTACTCGGTGACCCGCGCGCCCAGGGCGTCACCATGGGCCCGCTCGCCTCCGCAGCACAGCGCCTCGAAGTGCTGAAGCAGGTCGCCCGCCTGCAGGAGGCCGGCGGCAAGCTAGTCGTCGGCCAAACGGATGCTCCGCTCGTTCTCCACGCAGACGGCACGACCGCGCTCGCTCCCGGCGGTGCTTTCGTCGAGCCGCTGCTGCTGCGCTTCGACGACGCCTCCGCCTCCGCCGTGCACGAAGTCGAGGCCTTCGGCCCGGTCTCGAGTGTGCTCGGGTACGACACACTGGATGAAGCCATCGCCCTCGTGCGCCGGGGCGGCGGGTCGCTCGTGACCAGTATCGCCACCCACGACCCGTCAGTGGCCGTCGCCCTGATGACCGGCATCTCCGCCTTCAACGGCCGCGTGCTCGTGCTCGACCGCGACGACGCCCGCACGTCCACTGGGCACGGTTCGCCGGTGCCGCAGCTCGTGCACGGTGGTCCAGGCCGGGCCGGCGGCGGCGAAGAGCTCGGCGGCATCCGTGCGGTGCTGCACCACATGCAGCGCACCGCCATTCAGGGTTCGCCCGAAATGCTCACGGCCATCACCGGAATCTGGCACCAGGGCGCGTCTGCACGAGCCGGCGACACGCATCCGTTCCGGAAGAGCCTGGCCGAACTCGTGATCGGCGACCAGATCGTGTCCGACTACCGCACGGTCACCCTCGAAGACATCGAAACCTTCGCCCAGTTCACCGGGGACACCTTCTACGCCCACATGGACGAAGACGCTGCCGCCGCGAACCCGTTCTTCCCGGGCCGGGTGGCGCACGGCTACCTGCTCGTGTCCTGGGCCGCCGGACTGTTCGTCGACCCGGCGCCTGGACCGGTGCTCGCCAACTCGGGTCTCGAGAACCTCAAGTTCGTCACGCCGGTCTCGCCCGGTGACAGCATCCGCGTCGCGCTCACCGCGAAGCAGATCACCCCGCGCGAGACCGACGACTACGGCGATGTGCGCTGGGATGCCGTTCTGACCAACCAGAACGACGAACTCGTGGCCTCCTACGACGTGCTGACGCTGGTCGCGAAGCACTAGGTTCACACGAGAGGGGCCCGCGCACTGCACGGGCCCCTCTCGTTTTTCGCGTTCGCCCGTCGTATTCCGAACGCTTACGACGCCTGTGCACGTTCGGGGTCACCCAGCTCCAGGAGATTCTGCTGAACGCGTGAGCGTGAGGCGAACTCGTGAGACGGCTAGATGAGCACAGTGTCGGTGCGCGCGGTCGTTCGGGCATCAATCGTCGTCTTTGGCCGCGCAGTGAGCGTGGCCACCGGCAGCGAGCCGGCCTCACTGACGATGACAAGGCCCTGGGCGCTGTTGGCTGAGCGGCTGAGGTCCTCGATCCACTGGCGGTTGAGCGTGACGGCCTGCCCGCCGGCGTACTTGAAGTACAACGGGATCGCCGGGTTCAGCCAAATCGAGCTGCGACCGGAACCGACAGCGGCGGAGTCCTGCCAGGACAGCAGAAAACTCTCACCCCGGCGCAGCTTCTGCGCGATCACGAGTTGCAGGTGAGCGAGGGTACGATCATCGATCTCCACTACGACGCGGTCATATGTGAGAGAACCCATGATTGCCTTTCTGATCGAGTGAACGATGTCACCGATCTCAGTATCTCTTCTCGGCCGCCGACCCAGTAGGGTCCTACGACCCCATTCGCCCCCCTATTCGGGACCGCAGTCCCCGGCGGGTACGCGGCCGTTCGGAGGGCGCGGCATCCGGTCAGCCGGCGTCGTCGTCGGTGGTACCGGCGACGACCCGCGTAACCGTCTCCCACGCCGCAACGACCACCAGGACGACTGAGGTCGTGGCGCCGAGCCCGAGCGGGGTCATGAACGTTGCAACCGTGCCGGCCAGCGCGAGCAACACCAGCCCCACGAGGTGGGAGAAGAGCAGCGTGCGCGTGACGATCCACCGAAAGAGCAGAAGCCCGACGAGGTAGAACAACGGCCCACCGATGATGGTCACCGCCACCGGAAGCGTCATTGAATCTTCCGGATGCTCGAGCACCGACTTGTCGGCAACGGAGGTGACGACGATTCCCGCAATGATGATCGCGTGGACGTACGTATACGCGAGTCGGGCGATGCGGCCCGGCTCGTTCGATGCCGAGATCGCCTTACTGCCGGCCCGCTCGCCGTGATCAAAGTACAGCCACCACATCGCGACCCCGTTGACGAAGGCGAGAAACAACCCGGTTATCCCCAGAGCGGATGCCTCCTGATCGACGAAAGCAAACCCGGTCACCAGAAAAGACTCCCCGACGGCAATGATGACGAACAGGGCGCTGCGCTCGGCGATGTGCGGCCCGGAGACATCCCAATCATCGACGCCCGGTGCCTTCAGTCCGGGGATGCGAAATCCGAGGCTCGCTGAACCGTACTCAATGGCCAGGGCGATCAACCAAGCCGGCAGCCGCACCGAGAGCGGCATGAGGCCACCGACGATCCAGAACACGCTCGCCACCGAGAGCCAGAGCAGAATGCGCAGAAAGGTCGCGTGCAGGGCCGGATCGTGCCGGGCAAGGGCGAGCACCATGAACACGGTGCGGCCCAGTTGCAGCACAACATAAGCGACAGCGAAGACCAGCCCCTGGTCGCCGAAGGAATCGTAGATCGACGTGCTGATCACCAAACCCACGAGCGAGAGCCCGATCACGACGCCGCGCACCGGCAGCCTGGCCGGGTCGAGCCAGTTCGTCACCCAGGTGGTGTACACCCAGAGCCACCACAGCGCGAGTACCAGAATGATCGACTCCAGCGCACCGACCCAGGACTGGTTGGCGTACAGGTAGCGCGACAGTTGGGTGAGGGCGAAGACGAATATCAGGTCGAAGAACAGCTCGATGTAGGTGACCCGGTCGCCTCTGGCGGAATCGTCCGCCCGCAGCAGACTCCGGCGACACCCCAGGCGCAGAATCCACGCGCGGTGTTCTATCGGATGCTCCGGCTGCATTTTCTCTGATCGACTCACCTCCCCAGTGTCCCCCCGGGACCGGTGCGACACGCCCGGGTGGGGTGCGTTTTGACGGGTGGGTGTGGTGGCCGTAATGTATCTATACGTACCCCAAAGGTGCGAAAAGCCGCAGTGCTTTTCGGCCTCATGTGGGACCAGATCGTAGCCAGAT